>JACRPF010000006.1 GCA_016214035.1 Spirochaetota bacterium
CTGCGCAGACGCGCGGTCAGGCGGCCCAGTCCGCTGGTCTTGCCGAAGAGTCCGGTTACCAGGTCCACCGTTGACGAAGCGTTGCGGTACGCTTTATCGAATACCGCATTCGTCTTCTCGGTGGTCTCAAGCATTCTGAGCTTCATAAGCTCATGCTCGCTCCCGGCTCCGGTTGCCGCATCGGCGTCGGCATTCAGATCGGCCAGAAGCCGGTCGATGTTCATGCCGCGGCTCACCAATGCGTCCCTGTTCGTCTCCACGAAGTCGATGACGGCTCCGCAGAATCCAATAACCTCAGTCTTTGTGTGTGCCATAAAGCACCTCCTTAAATTATTTTGTAAGATTTCGTAAAAAATCATCACGCGCGCTTGACTTTCTTTCACGAGCTTACGATATTATATACGAAATAGTGTTGCACGGCGCTGCACAAAACGTTGTGGCGCGCATTTAAAAAATATTCAACAGAAAAACCTGAGAAGGCCGGTTCTCCCCCTCTATCGTATTTCCGAGAGAGGGGGAGTCAGAGGGGGTGAGTGAGCCATGAATCCAAAAAATATTTCTCCAACAACACAACTTGACGACCTCTCCCTCATCAACGGCATCCGGCAGAACAATATGAAATGCTATCGTCTCTTCCAGAGCCGGTATTTCACCTGCATCAAACATCTTTTCAACAGCTGGATCAACGACGCATCCGACGCTGAAGAACTTTCCTGCGACGTCATGATGAAAGCCATCACCACTATCGACCGCTTCGACGCCGCTAAGGGCAATATGCGTCTGTGGATTTATGTCATCGCTATCAATACCAGGAACGATTATCTCCGCAAGCTCGCCGCCCGTGAAAAGGAAGCGAAAGTAGAATCGCTTGATCAACATGTCAACACCGGGAGCGACATGCTCCGCATCGATTTTCTTGTGGACACGCGCGCCGACAGCTCTGAATCGTCATCATCATCTTCTGCTTATACATCCAATCCCGCACTGGCCGCGGCACAGGAAGTCATCAACGGTCTTTCCGCCGATACACGCTATATTCTGCAGATGCATGAGGATGGATATACATCGTCGGAAATCGCGGAAACCGTCCACAAACCGGAAGGGACTATCCGGTGTATCTGCTCGCGCATCAAAAAAGCAATCCGCGCAGCGTAGCTGGATTACTGCCTGCCGCAAATTCGTTTGAGGCCTTGATAATTATGAGAGAATATATACTGTTGTGATGCGGCTGCTAACGGCGACCGTCCCATGTATTGGTTTCGCGGCATGTCCGGTTGAATCCAGCACGAATGATCATATCCGCAGGCAATGAAATATATCGTCGCCTGCGGCGCACATAAGGAGATACTATGAAAATAGCATTGATCGGCGCGGGAAGCGCGGTATTCAGCAAGACGCTCATGAACGATATTCTATCGACACCGGCGCTCAGCGGCTGCGAGATAGCGCTCATGAGCCCCACGGAATCGAAACTCCGGAAGATCGAATCGTTCGCCAAACGAATGGTAAAAGACAATGGCAAAACAGCAGCCGTCAGCGCAACGACAGACCGGCGCGAAGCGATACGCAGCGCCGATTTCGTAATTGTTACGATAAACCCCGGCGGGCTTGCCGCATACCGCCACGACTACGAGATACCGATGAAATACGGCGTTGACCAGTGCATCGGCGATACGCTCGGACCCGGCGGCGTATTCCGCGGCGCACGGACGATACCGGTGCTTGCCGGCATCGCAAAGGATATGGAAGAACTCGCGAAACCCGGCGCGCTGATGCTCCAGTATGCAAACCCGATGGCGGCGAATTGTCTCGCACTCGGCAAAGTATCGCGTGTGCCGTTTGTCGGCCTCTGTCACGGCGTGCAGACAACACTCGACCTCATCGCCCGTTATTGCGGTGTCCCTAAGGAAGAAATCGCGTTCACCTGCGGCGGCATCAATCACATGGACTGGTTCCTCACGCTTACGCATAACGGCAACGACATGTATCCTCGGCTGCGCGAGGTGTTTGAAAAACCGGAGTATTATAAGAACGAGAAAGTCCGCGGCGAGATGTTCCGGCAGTTCGGCTATTTCATGACGGAGAGCACCGGACATCTGAGCGAATACTTACCGTATTTCCGGAAGAACAGAAAAGCGCTTGATGTGTACTGCGACGAACCGGCCTTCGGCGGGGAATCCGGCGCATATTACAAATTCGCCATCGCGCTTGCCGAGAAATACAAAGACCGCGACCCGATTGAATTCGACTCCACAGAACTGTCACCGCGAAGCGTTGAGTACTGCTCCTACATCATGGAAGCAGTTGTCACCGGAAGGCCGTTCCGCTTCATGGGCAATGTCCGCAATGACGGCTTCATCGGCAATCTGCCCGATGGATGCTGCGTTGAGGTTCCCGTAATAGCCGACAGCACCGGTATACATCCAACACGTATCGGTTCGCTCCCGGCACAATGCGCGGCACTCTGCCAGACAAACATCAACGTGCAGACACTTGCGGCTCAGGCGGCGCTTGACGGTGACACCGAGGCGCTTGTCCATGCGGCGGCACTTGACCCGCTCACCGCTGCGGTACTTACACTCGCCGAAATACGCGCGATGTGCAGCGATATGCTCGAGGCGGAACGCCCATGGCTGCCGCAGTTCAGCGGTAAACATATCCGTCCGGTACCGGCGATATCCATACCGGCTGATGTAAGACCGGTCGATGTGCCGCTCGATCCGGCGCTGGCAATAGCTCACCGGTTCGGAACACTTGCGGAACAGAAGACAAAGTAACCCTGTTTATTTCCGGACACAATAGAGCTTATCAGCGGTTCTGATGTAGAGCGCTCCGTCCGCGGCGGCGATACCGGCACGCGCGGGTTTCCCGCCCATGGGTATGCGTGAAAGTATTTTAAACTCATCCCCCGCCGAAAGCACCGTCACCGTACCCGACTCGCTTATCACATATATCTTTCCATCGGCACCGGTCGGCGACGCCCGGTATATTTCCTTGGCATCTATCCTGCCTTCCCATATCTTTTCACCGGTCTTCGGATCGATCTTCATCAGTACGCGTTTCACATCGCCGAGCACATAGAGCGCACCGCGATAATAGAGCGGTACACAGACATCGGGCGTTGTACCGGTGAACGTCCAGGCGCAATCTTCATGCGTAATCGTCCCGCGTCTTCCCGAAGGTACTGCATACAGGTCGCCATTTCCGCGAGCTGTCATAACGAAAAGCATACTGTCAGCGGCCACAGGCGACGGCACCAGACGCCAATCACGCCGGCGTTCACGGGCATAGGTGAAACGCCAAAGCTCTGAACCATCAGCGGGATTGTGAGCCGTCACCGCATCGGCACCGGCAATAATACACGCTTCGTCAAACATCACGGGACTCGTGTAGGCATCTTTCGATTCATCACGCGCCTCGTCGGGCCGTGTTACACGCCAGAGTTCAGCTCCGTTCGATGTATTCATTGCGAGCAGAAATGATGTAAGGCCGTTCGTTTCTACTCCCCACCACTTGTGCGGCATATCACCGCGTATCACCTGTATTATCAGGGACGTTCCATACACGAGCGGCGTTGACGCATAACCGAATTTCAAACCGAGCGGACCGAACCGTTCGGCGATGTTATTCGACCATACAACCGTCCCGCTGCGGTCTATGGCCGCGATATCACCGGTTGAGAACATAAAATATGCCCGCGATGCATCGGCTGCGGCGGACGGTGAACACATCGTGTTATTCGGGGCTTTGAGCGCAGTGACGACAACCGGAATTTTCCATTTTTCTGTGCCTGTTTTCGCGTCAACCGCTATGGCGAAAAGCGTGCTCCCGTTCCGTTCAGCCGATGTTACAAACACCATACCGTCATGGACAACCGGCGTTGATTCGCCAGGTCCGGGAAACGTATAAACCCATGCCGCAGAGGCAGCAGTCCAGGTATCGGGAAGATTCGTTTCATCGGACGATCCATCGGAATGCGGCCCGCGCCAGTTCGGCCAGTCCGCGGCGCTGCAGGTGAAAACAATTACGGTGCATATTAAGGCGACGCGTGCAGCAAGTACCGGCGTCATCGCTATTTCAGCCGTTGACCGATCATCGCCAATACTTCATCAACGGATATCTCTTTCATGCAGCGGTGATGTTTCTCGCGGCATATCTTGTCACAGCACGGCGAGCAGTATATCTTTTTATAGATGACATCTTCGTTCCGGCGATAGGGCGCCGTGGTCACCGGATTGGAACTGCCGAAAAGCACTACCAGCGGCTTCTGCAGCGCCGCGGCGAGATGCGCATTGCCGTTATCGATGGTCACCACACAACGTGATGCGGCAAGCACATGGATGAGCTCCCCTATCTCCGTTGCACCGACAACCGAGCATACGCCGTTACCAAGCGGCATCGCACTGCAGTACTCCATATCATAATCGCTTCCCGTCAGAAGCACTTTCATGCCGGGATACTCGCGCGTTATGCGCACCGCAAGTTCGTTCCATCGATCGATATCCCATTTTTTGGCCACACCGTATGAGGTCCCCGGCGAGAATACGACGAATCTGTCTTTCGCGATATCAATGCCTTGTGCGAGAACCTTGGCGTGCGTCGCGGCGCGATCACGTTCAAGCGGATAGATAGCCAATGAGTAATCGTCGCGCGGCAGTGTGAAATACTTTTTTAGGATGCGCAGATAATAATCCACCTGATGAAGCGACGCCTTGGTGAGCGACCAGTCCTTTTCCGAGACTGTGTGCGTGAGCAGAAATCCCCTCATATCGCTGTCATAACCGATGCGCACCGGTATCTTTGCATACGCGGTAAGCAGTGCCGCTTCAATGGCGCGCTGCAGGAGGAAAGCGACATCGTATTTCTGTCCGGCAAGTTCCCGGGCGAACCTCATCTTTGCCGAAAGCGATTTATATTCATGCGATGTATCGAACGGGATGATATTTGTTATCGCCGGATTGCCTTCAAACACGCGACGCACACGCTCCGGCACGGCGAGGTCTATACGCGCCCGCGGAAATAATTCACGGACTGCGGCGATGAACGGTGTCGTCATGAGCGAATCACCGAGACGCCAGTTCAGTCCGCGGATAAATACGCGTTCGATCTTTGAAACGTCGATGGGCTTTGTCACTGGATATTCCGGCGGTTCATCGATGCTGTCATGATATTCCGAAACTGCCTTTGATGCCTGCAACGACAAGCTGCGCGGCTATCGCGGCGATGACAAGGCCGGTAAGTTTTGAAAGCACGGCAAGACCGGTAACACCGAGTACACGCCGCACCAATTCCGACAGAAGACAGAGAAGTCCTGTAAGGAGCCCCGCGGCGGCAACCGCCGAGAGCGACAGTATCTTTTCGCTGATGAGCACGGGCTCGGCGCTGAGCACCATGAGCGCTCCGATGGTCCCCGGCCCCACCGCAATGGGAATGGCAAGCGGCACCACGGATATCTCGCCGTCCTTGTCACCGCGTGCATCAGGGCTTCCGCGCACGAGCGATACGGCCGAGAGCATGAGCAGCGCCCCCGTACCAATACGAAACGAGTTGAGTGTGATTCCGAAAATACCGAAGAGCACTGTACCGAACCAGAACAGCACCAGACAGACGATGATGATGGCAAGCGTCATCTTGAGCGCCGTAATGCGGCGACGTGCCGGTGAATATTCCGCCGTCATGGAGATGAACGAAGATATCACGAAAAACGGCGTAAGCAGAAAAAAGATCTTGAGGAATATAGTGAACCATGCCATAGATGTACTCCGATGCACAACAGTATATTCTCTGTATCCGGTATGTCAAATTGACCAATATCGCTTGAAAAAAAGCGCTGATGACATATCATGCACTGCATCACACACGAGGAGCGCGCACCATGAACAACACACTATTCTCACTGAAAGGAAAAACGGTGGTCATCACCGGCGGAACCGGCGTGCTCGGCACCGCCATGGTGAAAGCGCTTGTCGATTTCGACGCAACTGTTGCGGTCATCACCCGTGATGAAAAGAAATTCAATGAAAAGATGAAGGGTTTATCGAACGTATTCGGCGTCACCGCGGACATCATGAGCACGGAAAGCATGAAAAATGCGGCGGAGACCGTCATAAAAAAATGCGGCACGGTGGACATACTCGTCAACGGCGCCGGCGGCAATCAGCCGGGAGCGACGACGTCGGACACCAATATATTCTTCGACATGCCCATAGACGCCATCCGTGACGTCATGCACCTGAACTTCTTCGGCGGGGCGTTCATCGCATCGCAGGTATTCGCCCGCGAAATGGTCAAGAACGATAACGGCACCATCATCAACATCTCGTCGATGGCATCGATGCGGCCGCTCACCAAGGTGCTCGGCTACGGAGCGGCAAAGGCAGCGGTGAACAATTTTACCCAGTGGCTGGCGGTGCATATCAACCAGAACTACAACAAGAAATTCCGCGTAAACGCCATCGCGCCGGGATTCTTCCTCACCGAACAGAACCGCTTTTTGATGATAAACAAGGACACCGGCGAACTGTCACCCCGGGCGCAGTCCATCGTCGGACACACCCCCATGGGCCGTTTCGGCGACCCGGAAGACCTCATCGGTGCGCTGATATGGCTCTGTTCGGACTCCTCAAAGTTCGTAAACGGTCAGACTATAGCGGTAGACGGCGGTTTTTCAGCGTTTAGCGGTGTTTAATAAACCTGAACGCCGAATTCAACCCTTAAAATACGCAAAAATTTGACTATTTACGCTTTCATTGTTATATTATTACAACTTTCCACCATTATAGATTAATCTTGATCGAGGAGAAGTAAAGCATGGCGATGGCTCATTTAATCGACGGCTACAAAAAAGTTGAGGGCCGCTACCCCACCTTCGAAGGTTATCTGGTAACCTTCAACTGCAAGAAATGCCGCTACACCTGGGACATCGATGAACACGACATCGAGATGTCTGAGCTTGATGAGCTGAGCTTTATCGACGATCTTATCGAGAACTCTATTACGCATTGCCCCATCTGCGGACACGAGCACATCAAGCGGATCACTCCGCTGTCACGCTGAACCGCAGCATCGTTCTTTGACAGTGTACTGACGGTCATGCCTTCGGGCACCGTGAGCGAATAAAACAGTAGCCGCGTGTGTCAACGGGTTTAAACATTCGCCCGATTTTTTGAGTGCAAATAAAAAAGTAGCCTTGAAAACGGGATTCGAGAAATGGAGTGAACGTTTTTAAACCCCGTATTTCAAGGAGCATGACCCATGTACAAAGAACATCTCGTATCTCCGGGACCGACCGCAGTCCCGCCCGACGCTTTGCTCGCAATGGCAAAGCCCATCTATCACCACCGCACCAAGCGTTTCGACGCACTCTTCGGTGAAGTCTCACAGAAATTAAAGACCATATTCTCGACAACACGCGACGTGTTCACGCTCACCTCGTCGGGCAGCGGCGCCATGGAAGCGGCGGTGGTCAACACCATCAATGCCGGCGATAAAGTCATCACCATCAACGGCGGGAAATTCGGCGAACGCTGGGCGAAGATCAATAAAAAATACGGCGCCATCGTGGATGAGATCGTGGTCCCCTGGGGCAAGTCGGTCGACCCGATGGCCGTTGACGCAAAGCTCAAGGCCGATCCGTCAGTCGTCGCCGTGTTCGTACAGCATTGCGAAACCTCCACCGGCGCCATGCATGATGTGAAGGCGCTTGCGGCCGTCACGGCAAAATACAATGCGATACTCGTCGTCGACGCTATCACCGCGCTCGGCGTACATGAATGCGCCATGGACGCGTGGGGCATCGACATACTCCTCTCCGGCTCGCAGAAGGCGCTCATGATACCGCCGGGACTTGCGCTTATCGCGCTCTCCGACAAGGCATGGAAGCGCGTTGAGCAGTGCAAGACGCCGGTATTCTACTTCGACCTCCGTGCGGCAAAAAAGGAACTTGAAAAGAAAACGACGCCGTGGACCCCTGCCCTCACCCTCGTCATCGGCCTTAATTCAGTCATCGACATGATGATAGCCGAAGGGCTCCCCAACGTGTATGCGCGTCACGCGAACATCGCCGCGGCAACACGCAAGGGCTGCGAAGCGCTCGGACTCAAAGTATTCCCCGAGAATCCCGCGAACGGCGTTACCGCGGCACTCGCGCCCAAAGGCCTCAGCGGCAAAAAGATAAAGTCCGTCATGGAAGAGAAATACAAGGTCTCCATCGCGGGTTCGCAGGATGTGGAAAAAGCCGACATCATCCGCATCGGCCACATCGGCTATTACGACAAAAGCGATATCGTACTGACACTTTCATCGCTTGAGTTCGCGTTGAAGGACCTCGGTCATTCGTTCACCTGGGGCGCATCACTTGCGGCGGCGCAGGAAGTACTCTATACGGGTGCACCGAAGGTATAACTCTCACCGAAATTGATGCTCACCGCAGGCGCGGATATATATCCGCGCCTGCGGTGAGGCTCATAAATTATTACCCAAAAAGGATAGACCATGGCAAAGTACAAAGTATTCGCATCGGACGGGTTCTCGCGCGAAGGCATTGAGATACTCGAAAAGAGCGGCCTGTTTGACGTTACCGTGAACGCGAAAACCGCACGTGAAGATCTGCTTAAGAATATCGGCGCATACGACGCGCTCATCATCAGAAGCGCATCGCGTGCCGACCGGGAAGTGGTGACCATGGGCAAGCAGCTGAAACTCGTGGCGCGCGCGGGCGTGGGGCTTGATAACGTCGATGTTCCCGCCGCAACCGAGAAAGGCATCGTGGTGATGAACGCGCCGAGCGGCAACACCATGTCGACGGCTGAACTTACGTTCGCCATGCTGCTCGCCATGTCGCGGAACATTCCGCAGGCATACATGAGCATGCGCCAGAAACAGTGGGAGAAAAAGAAATTTGAGGGTATCGAAGTGCACGGCAAGACGCTCGGTATCGTGGGGCTCGGGCGCATCGGCCGCGAGGTGGCAAAACGCGCCATCGCGTTCGGCATGAAGGTGCTCGCATACGACCCGTATTTCCCGCAGGATAAGGCTAAAACGCTCGGGGTTGAAATGTCGGACCTCACGCGAATCTACAAAGAATCGGATTTCATCACCGTGCATACGCCGCTCTCGGCCGAGACGGAGAACCTCATCACGAAAAAAGAAATAGCCTTGATGAAACCCACCGTACGGCTTATTAACTGCGCACGCGGCGGCATCATCAATGAACAGGATCTCAAGGATGCGCTCGCGGCAAAACGCATCGCGGCTGCAGCACTCGATGTGTACATCAGCGAACCGCCGAAGGAATTCGCATACGCCGACCTCGAGAACTGCATCACCACGCCGCATCTGGGCGCGTCAACGGAAGAGGCCCAGATATCGGTGGCCATTGAAACAGCGAACGCCATCGTGAGCTATTTCCGGGATAATGTGCCGTACAATTCGGTGAACTTTCCCACCGTTGAAGCGCATGTACTCAAGGAGATAAGCGCATTCGTTGACCTCGCGTCGAAAATGGGATCGCTCCTCGCGCAGATATCGAAATCGAGCGTCAACAAAGTCGAGGTGACATATTCCGGTACGCTCACTGAAAAGCCCACCAAGATGGTAACCATCTCGGCGCTCAAAGGGCTGCTCTCGAACATCATCGGGAGCGAGGGCGGTGTAAACTTCGTGAACGCGCCGGTCATCGCTAAAGAGCGCGGCATCGCCGTGGTGGAACGCAATCTCACCAAACAGAGCGATTTCACCGAGATAGTCGCCGTGAAAGTGTTCACCGACGACGGTAAGGAAACCGAGGTGTGGGGCACGGTGTTCTCAGACGGAAACCCGCGCATCGTGCGCTTCAACCAGTACCATATGGAGATAAAACCCGACGGCTGTGCGCTCTTCATCGTGTACCGCGATCGTCCGGGATTTGTCGGTAAAGTGGGCACCATCATGGGCGAAAAAAACATCAACATCAACGAGATGCGTCTGGTGCGCGGCGACGACAACCGGGCGCTCATGGTCATGGCACTCGACTGCGCTCCGACTGCTGAAGTATACCACCAAGTACAGACGATAAAGGACATCTACGAGATATATCCGATTAAGTTTTAAGTAGCAATTGAAGGCGCGGAAATATATCCGCGCCTTCAATTGCTGTGGTCAGACAACAAATAGAAACCGCGTACCGTTCAATGAACGATACGCGGTTTTTTTTTATCGCTTGTCCGGATGGGATCAGTTTATCGCCACTTCCTTGCCCTGCTCGGAGGATTTATACCATGCGTCGAGCATCTTCTGATCGAGAAGTCCGTGCTCGCCGGTGCAGATGCATTCCGCTTTCCCCTGGACGCAATCAACGAAATGCGCGATGCGGTCCTTGTACGGGGCCTTATCAAACTCAACCTGTTCGGTGACGATCATGTTGTCGTGTTCGCCGAAGATGGTGGTAGCTCCGTCCATCTTGAGGAGCGCGCCGGCCTTGTCGCCCATGATGTAGACGTGGTCGTCCTGGTTGCGGTTGGCAGCCCATGACACTTCTATGGACATGGTCTTACCGCCCTCAAAGCGGATGAGCGCGGTGGCGAAGTCTTCAACGTCCATGACGCCGTCGAGTTTGCGCGGGCCCGCCCACATGCTCGAACATACATATTTCGCTATATCGCCGAATTTGCGGTAGGTCATGCCGGAGATGGAAACAGGCTTGGGCATGCCCATGAGATACCAGGTGACGTCCATGATATGGATGCCGATGTCGATGAGCGGACCGCCGCCCGATTTCGACTTGGTGGTGAACCATCCGCCCATGCCCGGTATGCCGCGGCGGCGTATCCAGGCCGATTTGGCGTGATAAATCTCGCCGAACTTGCCTTCATTGATCATCTCTTTCACTTTCTGCACTTCCGGGCGGAAGCGGTGATTGTGGCCGAGCATGAGTATCTTTTTGGCTTTCTTCGCGGCGTCGACCATCTTCTGCGCCTGTTCCGCGTTCATCGCCATGGGTTTTTCGCAGATGACGTGCTTGCCCGCCTCGAGCGCCTGTATGGTGTATTCCATGTGAAATGCGTTCGGCGTGCACACCGAAACCGCATCGATAGACTTGTCATTCAGGATGTCCTTGACGTTCTCCGTGAGCACCGGTATCTTGTACGCGGCCTTCATCTTTTCGAGTGCTTCTTTGCTCACGTCGCAGACGGCTTTCACTTCCGCGCCTGCTTTCTGGTAACCATCGATGTGTGATTTGGCGATTGCGCCGCCGCCTATCACCGCTGTTGTTGTTGGCATGAACGGATCCTCCTCAAAGGTTTTGGTTGTATTTACGGGCTTTTACGTCCGTAGTTATGCACTATAGTGCCTAACGGGGCATATAATACGCACAATCGCAGAATAAGGCAATACCTCATTCTGCAAATAACATATCATTTCTTGTGTCCAAAACATCAAAACCGACGATAAATCACATCACCCATTTCACAACGCGTGAAAGCGAAGGGTGGAAATGTCTTTCGAGAAATCGGCAAATCTGTTTGAGCAAAACAAACACGAGCCGGAGCGTAATCATTTATTAGCCAATCCAGCCCAATATGACAAGCCAACAATATGCGAGTTATTTGCCGATTTCGAGAAAGACATTTCCCCCCGAGCCTAAACGCATATTCCTTTTACCCCCGCACTTTCCCCGGCAGCCCGAACATATCCCGCTTCATCTCAAGATAGTAGCGGTAATTCTCATACGATACGTCCGCCTGCACGCGGTGGTCCACATGCGGTATGAATCCGCCCTCTTCCACAAGGGGTTTCAACCGCAGCAATTCCTTGCGTATGGAATCCTTGCCTTCGAGCAGCTTCACCTTGTCAAATCCGCCCATCATACGGATGCCGGGATACATCGTGCGTAGATCCACCGGATGAACACCGGCGGCAACCTCGAGCGGGAACATGATGTTCACGCCGTTCTCAAGCCAGGTGGGGACGAGTTTGCGCATATCGCCGTCACAGTCCACATAGCCGAAACGGCAGCCGGATTTCATATAAACTTTATTGATGGCGTCATACACCGCGCCCGCCTCTTTGTGAAAAATATCCGGCGGTACGATAGGCCCGGTCTTGAAGGCGATGTCCTCCCAGTAGACCTTGATGTCTACCGTGAAATCCTTGATGATGCGCTCGGCGATTCCCACCTCGAGTTTTTTAAGGTCGTCGAGAAATTCAAGCACCACGTCCATGTGATCGTAGAGCATGTAGCAGAGGCCTTCGAAGCCCATGAGATTGCGTATCCAGCCGAACGTGCTCCCGCCGCTCGCGCCGAGTATGTAATTACGCTTTTTCGCTTTCTCTGCTGCGGTCTTCCATTCGGTCTCATTCCACACAAACCGTTTTTCAAGATTCAGCGCGAGGCGTTCTTTGATGGGAAGATAGCTCTCCCTGTCCTTCACGGGGAAATCGAGATAATGGGGAATGGTGTCGGTTCCGTCCTTGAACACCTGAGCCTTAACCCGTGTACCGTCGTAGTAGATGCGGTAGCGGTCGGTCTCCTCTACGGTCTCTTCGGGAAATCCCGGATAGATGAAATTCCGGACCGGGATTATCTTCTGCCAGACATCGAAACCGAAAAAAACGTCGGCGTCGGCGTTATTCTTTACATATGCGGGCAGGCCTTCTGCGTGCCAGCGTTTGAGCGTATCATTCCAGTAACCGAATTCGGTGTCGATGATGCGGTCGGGTTTCTTGAAATCCATTATAGAAAAGAACCTGTCACGGGGGCTCATCTCGCCCGGGGCCACCGCCACCGGACCGAGGTCCCAGCGTTGTTCGAGCAGTACTTTCAGTTCATCGGCATCCATGGGTTTTCTCCTTGCGTTCAGCTTACCGCAGTAATATAGCCATCGGTGTCCGTATCGTGAATGGACGAACGGCACATAATGATGGACGATATTGCTATTGCATCCCGTTGCGGTATACTGCTGTCATGGCGGTAGTATATAATCCCAAAGCAGAGCCGTCGCTTCACCGCGGCGCACACATACCGAACGATGTGCTCACCCGGCTGAAAAAGCACCGGCTCGGAAAACCGTTTCACCTCGTCAGCGCGGGCTACGCGGAATCATGGCAGGGACATTACACCAAACGCGACGCCCTCGGCGAACATATCGTGATCTACTGCGCGGCGGGAAAAGGATTCCTTGAAACTGCGCACGGCACATGGGATATCACCCCCGGCATGTTCCTTGTCTGCTTCGCCGGGAAACCGCACACCTACGGCGCCGACACCGCAACACCGTGGACGATATACTGGTCGCATTTCTCGGGAACTGTCTCAGACGAATTCATAACACTCGCCGGACTTGATGAAAGAATGCCGGTCATCACGGTAAGCGATCACGGCGCCGTCACCGCCCGTTTCTCCGAGATGCTGTCGCTATTCACGGGGGACGTTTCCATAGCGCACACGCTCCATGCGGGAACGATGCTTTCATCCATATTCACGGCCCTTGCCTGCGGCCGTACGCCGTCGGCGGCATTCGATATGGGAAGCATCGTTACGTATATGCAGCGTCGTATCAGGGGAAATATAACGCTTGATGAATGCGCATCGCTCTCGGGGATGTCGAAATATCATTTCGTGAGGCTATTCCGCAAGCACACCGGCTACGCACCGGTGGATTATTTTATACGGATGAAAGTGCAGCACAGCTGCGTGCTTCTCGCCGATGTTCGCAAAAAAATCATCGACGTGGCGCGGGAAACGGGATATGACGACCAGTATTATTTTTCACGTGTGTTCACGCGCATCATGGGCGTATCGCCGCGCGCATACCGCAAACGTTTGAGCTGATATCCTACCGCATGCTGCTGCGCATGCGCACCTGTTTCAGGTTGAAGCTCGCCTCGCCGTTCCTCCGGTCCGCATCCAGCGACCTGAGATAGAACGATTCCGCCGCGGCATAATCCTTAAGTTTCGCCTGCGTATTGCCCATCGCAAGATATACGGCCGACGCGAGTTTGCCCGTAGGACCGCCGTAGGCACGCGCAAGTTTGAATTTCTCCATGGCTGAAGTGTACTGTCCGCGCGTATAGAAAAACATTCCGAGATTGTAATGATGCAGCGGCTGTTTGGGGTTCTCCACTGCGGCCTCGGTATAATACTCCAATGCCTTATCGTCGTCGCCCTGCGTATCGCAGATGATGCCGAGATTCAGGAGCGCGTCTTCGCGGAATTCGTTTTTGCGCGATGCGACATACTCGAAATGCCGGCGGGCCATCGGTATATTGTTCATGCGGTATGCGATGACGGCAACGCGGAACAGCGCCGTGTAATCGTCGCGGAAGCGTTTGATGATATCCTGATAGCGGGCGAGCGCGTAATCGTCGCGCCGCATGCGCTCATAGTATTCCGCGATGCGGTAAAGCGGCTTGGCACTGTTGGTGTCGAGTTCGAACGAGCGGTTGAGAAGCATGATGGCTTTCCGCGCGTCACCGAACGTCATAGTAATGACACCGGCGTTGTAATATGCGGCCGGATCGTCGCCGTTCTCCGCTATCGCGCGTTCAGCGGTTGCCGTCGCCTCCGCACCGCGGCCGAGGTCGGCATACACATTGGCAAGATTCAGCACCGCGTTCTTGTATACCGCATCATGCCGCGCGGCATCGATGATGTACCGGTAATACTTTTCAGACTCGATGAGCTCACCGAGCCGATAGTGGAGATCCGCAAGCATCGCCATGCTTTCATAGCGTTCATACCCCATACCGGCGAGCGCTTTATAGTACGATATGCTCTTCGTATAATCGCCCGCGTGAAACGTCACCTCGCCGAGTGAACGCATGAGCGCGCGATTCTTCGGGTCGCGCGCGAGCGCCCCGGCAAGCACCTCCGCCGCGCGGTCGTATTTGCCCTGATTGATATAGATAACGGAAAGGTTATACATCACCGCCGTGTCCGACGGATTGAACTTCAGCGATTTGAGATAATGCTCAGCCGCGATTGCAACGCTGCCCTCTGCCGCGTACATCGAACCGAGATATGCATACACCCGGGCCGCCATCGGCGGATCATACTCATCAACGGCGGAGCGGAGCGCCGCGATGGCCTGCTCATGCTCGCCGTTTTCATAATACAGCATGCCGATGCGGACAAGTACGTGCTTGTCCTTCGTCCCCGCCGCAAGCGCACGTTTATAATATTCGAGTGCGAGACGATACGAACGCATCCGCGCATAAATATCACCGAGCGACACGAGCGACGGCACGAATCGTTTATTGAGTTTGATCGCGGCCTCGTATGATGCAATTGCCTCGGCAACGGCACCCCGCTTTGAAAAAAGCACGCCGCGGTTGTGATACAGTTCCGCAGTAGGACGTTTGAGCAGACGATCATACACGGCGAATGCCTGCGTGGTATTTCCGTTCGCGCCGTAGATGACACCGGCAAGGAGTTCCGCATTATAGCGGACTGCGGCATCAGTTGTCCCGGCCATACCGGAACGAATTATCGCCAGCGCACGGCTGTAATTACCCTTCGCATATTCCTGTTTTGCTTTTTCGTAGAAACCATTCTGCGACGATGTCCCCTGCACCGGACGTCCTGCGTAATCCGAGCGGAGCAGCAGATACAATACCGCGGCAAGCACCGCGAGCGCCGTCAATCCCGCAATGGCAAGCGGCAGCGCACGCTGTGCGAATGCGGCACTATTCCCGTTTTTCCCTGTCGATGCCATCGAGTATGCCGTTCACGAATTTATACGCGTCCTTTCCGCCGAACACTTTGGCTATCTCTATCGCCTCGTCGATGATGACCGAGCGCGGCACCTCGGGCTGATAGAAGAGCGAGTATACCGACAGCCGGAGTATCGCCCTGTCCACGAAGCTGATACGCTCGATACGCCAATTGGTGGAATGTTTCACGATGACCTCGTCGATGACGGCGAGATTCTCCAGCACGCCTTTGATGATACCGGCGGCAAATTCCTTGATCTTGGGGCGTATGGCGCCGGTCTCAAAATCGAATGATGTCAGCTCGACAATAGTGGGTTTATCTTCGTTGGCGTCATACCAGAACAGCGCCTGCATCGCGTAGATGCGGGCCTGACGGCGGGTGCCGTATCTGCTGAGGTCAACTTCCTCTTCTTTATATTCTTCTTTTTTGCGGATCTGTATGCGTTTCTTGACCGCAATGCCTCTCACGGCAGCGGTCTTCGGCGCCTCATCGGCCTTCCCGTTCTTGTCGATGTCACCTTCACTCATATCAGCATCCAAAGAGCATTACTTTATAAATATTATCGGGCATGCGCCCGCGTTACGAAAGCGCCTTCATAAGATTCGCCATTTCTATCGCAGCCATTGCCGCGTCCGAGCCCTTGTTTCCCATCTTCGTACCCGACCGTTCCATGGCCTGCTCGAGGCTGTCGGTTGTCAGTACGCCGAATATCACCGGCACTTCGGTCTCATACGACGCCTTCGCTATGCCTTTCGCCGCTTCTCCGGCGACATAATCGAAATGCGGTGTCCCGCCGCGTATCACGACGCCGAGACATATCACCGCGTCATACTTGCCGCTTTTGGCGAGTTTTTTCGCCACGGGAGCTATCTCGAAACCGCCCGGCACACGGATGACGGTAATATCCGCATCATGCACGTCATGGCGTTTCAGCGCATCAAGCGCACCCGAAAGCAGCCGTTCGCTGAGAAGGCTGTTGAAGCGGCTTACCACGATTCCCATGGTGAGACCGGTACCGATCATATTGCCTGCGAATTCGTTCATAATGAACACCTTCCGGGTTGAAAATGATGAATGGGAGCATACATCCGTTCATTTAAAAAGTCAAACGAGACGCGGGCTTTGCATGCACAAACTACAACGCGGCCTCAACAAATAGATACGGGGGAATTGCTCCCCCCGTAAAAAAAACACATCGAACGGTCACTCACGGCCCAACCGTATGAACTTCAATATCATCAATCAGATAATCTCCGGTATGATTTGCTGTTATGGATACTTTTTCAAAAGCGGCCCCGGCAGTGAATGTGACAGCTCCTTTCGCAATCCCGTCGATAAGAAGCGAAGCCGTTCCTGCAGATATATCAATATCTTTTAACTCAAAACCATACCATTGGCTCATGAAATAGGAAAAACCGGATACCAGATTCGCGGGATTGGTACCTGAACCGGTCATAACCTGATTCATGTTATTGAATTTGATTGCAAGCAAACCATCATCCGCAGATGAGCCGAGTTTGATGGTAAGTCCGTTTCCCGATGGTCCCATTGTTGATTGAAACTTGAATCTCATATATTTGTGTTTTCCGGATGGTATTGCATGTGTGATTGTATATTCCATACTCGCAGTAGACCATGAGCGTAGCGTATTACTAAATATCGGGAACATCGAGGTGCCGCCAGTCCAATTATTCCCAAGATTATTTGTATCCGGCCTGTTAAAATGATCTTCAAATATAATCACGTTTGTAACCGTATTAGATACACCCGTGGCACCCGGATCGAGCGGATTATTCCTATTAAATTGGATACATCCTGCTACGACCAAAACGACAGCAGCGGAGACGAATGCCGCAATAATGTTCTTCATAAATAATACTCCCTTAGCCTTACTCGGCCGCTACGCCGATCTTTTTTATTTCAAGCGCCCAGCCGCCGCCGACATTCCGGCCCAGGACAACCGACTCCACGGTGGATGCGGCGGTTACCGACGAACATATCCGGCTGGCATTATCTACCGTGAGATCAAGCGTTATACCGTTCAACCCGTAGCTCATACGCCAGGTATTTTCACCGACGTTATATCCGCTGGGAAAAACATTTGTCCATGTAGATCCGTATATATAATATTCGACCCCGGGGGTTGCGTATGTCGGACGGAACGCTATTTTCGGAGAACTCCAGTTCGTTCCGATCCAAACTTCTACGTCATTGGTTATTCTCGTAACGGCGTCTACAGTAACCCGTCCGCCGGGTACTGAATCCGTCTTCAGGACGATAAATCCCATCATCGGAGATGTCAGGAACAGACTGCCGCCGCTCACGGTAACGGTCTGGCTGCCGTCATTCGTCTTGAATTCAGGTCCTACGCTGGGATTATCCTCAAAATCACGGTAATACAGATTATAGAAAACGATATTCGTGATGAGTGAATCGACTGTATCACCGGACTTCTTCCGAGCAACCACTTTCAGATAAATACTTCCGCCTTGCATCGGTTTTACCTGTGCAGCATTTGACAATACGGAAGAACCGAGCGCTTGAAAATTGTTCATGTCGCCCTTTGACACGTAAATGTTATATTCGGAATAGAGGTCAGCGTCACCGTTCCATGCAAGCGTCAGCATCGGGTTGGGCCCCTGCACATGCGCTACCTTGGTGAACCGGAAAAGCGTATTGCCCGGGTCAAGCGGATTGTCACGATCCCAGCATTGCGTGAGCATGAGCGACATAAGCGCGAGCGGGATGATGAATATTTTTTTCATGGTAGTGTTCTCCTTGATCACCGGTTAAAATCGCAGCCCGACATTGAAACCGCAGTAGTCGGGAGTAACGGATAGCGCATACTGCACCGGGCTATCCGTATTATTGAACGCGGTAACACCCGACGGGAAGTTAAACAGCATTTCAGTGAACAGGAGCGTTACACCGAGAACGCCGGTGCCGATGGTCGTATACATGAGCACCGTGCTCGTAAGCGCCGACTTTTGCGCGCTCTGCGCAAGCACATCCCAATCAGCCGCGGGAAGGCCCGCGATGTCTGCGTTGGTATATTTTGCGTTTAATCTTCCATACTGAGCGTACGATCCTACAAACAGCGTCCCGCTGCCTGCGGCGACACCGAGCAGTGTCGCCGGAAGAAAATATTTGCTCGAAGCCTGTTTGCCGAGCCCGCCGCCGATGATATCGATGACAAGCATGGTTGCGCCTATGCCGATAAGACCCGCACTGCCGTAAATGGAAAAATTCATAAGCGTCTTGGCGCCGTCAACATTACCCCACAATCCTTCAAATTTTATCGCAGATGTATTCGTGTCTGCATTATTATACGCCTGATACGCCCCGCCGCCCATGAAAAACATCACAAGGCCGTACGCCCCGACCGCTGCACCAGCGCCCATACATCCGATGGCCGGCATAAGCAGGCCGTCACTGCCGCCGCTGCTGCCGACATTTATCGGCGTGCGTGTATCTGTGGGCTTAACCGTTACCTTCGGCTGAACAAAAGTCGGCGCACCTGTTTTCGATGAACGTATGCGTGCCGCAATAGCCTGCGCGAACTGTGTCACTGCACGATCAAGATCGTCAACCGAGTCTACCGTACCTTTCTCCGCGAATTCCATTTCACCGCGCTCAACGTGTATGATGCGCGCATTGATGATATATTTTGCGCCGAGTTTCGATATCTTTCCGACAAGCATCCGGTCAACGGCGAGCAGTTTACCAACCTGCACCGCGCATTCCGTGTCCGTACAACCGGAAGACTGAAGTTCCTGTTCCTTCATAATCTTGTCCATCTGCTCACGCTCGACTACGCGGAACAGCCCCGTATTGAACATTTCGGTGCGCATCAATTCACTTACTGACGACGCTACGTCTGCGGAGACGCCGGCGCTCGGTGTAATATCCATAATAGCGATACGCATTTTCTGTTCCTGCGCACAGAGCGAGACCGCCACGGTCAATGCCAGAGCGGCCAGCGAGATGATTCGAAATTTCATGGGAACTCCTTCGCGATGGTACAAACGTTTACACTTAAAGATATTAAAATATATAACAAAAAAGTCAACCGAAAGTGAACAATTCTGACCTCATGGTTGCGCAGAATAGGGATGCCCATCCCCGTTTATCAAACCGAAATTCGGCTATTCTATTGCAACCCCAATCCAATCAACATACATAGATCCATTCATGCCGCTCGAATTTGGATACGCACTCATTGTCAATTGTGAAATAGGCTGCGCTGTACTTGCCATTATCCTATTAAAATTAAAGGTATACGTGGAACTATTATTGACAATCAACATTCCGACTGCGCTGGACGCATTCAAATATTCAAAATGATAGTTATCCCATTGTCCATCAATGGTAGCTCCACCGATATAGGAACCGTTATCGTACACACTGCCGTAATCAAAACCAATCATGTACGCAGTCATAGCAGCACCGGAATCGATCCTGAACTGTAAACCTTTACCAGTACGATACATGGCCCAGTCGATAACGACTTTGCTATTGCCGTCATATACAGTTCCTGATGGAGGAATGAAATTGGGCGTAGACACTTCCGCTCTATCCCCGCTGCCACCATCCTGGGCATATATGTAGAGAGAATTTCTCTGATTGAAAATCAAGTCAATTGTCGAATATGCCGATCCGCCGACGTTGTAATTGTTTGCAAAGAGATCCGTCGGCAGCATGAAGTTTGTACCGTTAAAATCCCGATAATATATATTGTAAAAATATACGCTCGTTATTTTTTTAGCAACAGGTTTTTTGGCACTGTCCAACCCGACAATCATGATATATTTCTTTCCGCCTTTCTGAAATTCAGGTTTATCTGTGTATGGCGGGTCAAAATTGAACGGCGGATTCGCAATGGCGGTACCGGTATATTTCGTCCAAGGCCCATCTACTGATGTTGCGCCATAGACCAAATAGCCGCCGCTGGCCGCGCTATGAGCTTGCCATTGCGCGTTCATCCGGGGATCAACTCCCTGTGCTTGATATCCGAACCGAACATCCACTATTTCAGGAAGCGTCCCTTCCGGGTCGAACGGATTCAATCTGCCGTCCACCGGATTTATGCAGCTGGTCATTGACAGGACCGCAAATATCGTAAGTGCTATAAATAATTTTTTCATCATCATATCCTGTCGTTTAGAATTGATAGGCGAATGCAACAGCAACGCCGTCTTTGGTGGGGAACACGCTTGCACGCGGAACGGAATCCGGTGTGATCATCCACCAGACGAACAGTCCCGCGGCAACGCCGTAACAAGAGTAGCCGACGATATTCAAGAGATTACCGAGTCCGACGGTTGATTTATAGTCGTTATATATCGGTCCCGTCAATGCAGGATCGGTAAGCGCCAGATATTCCGCATAAATTATGTTACCGCCCTGCTGTTGTAAAAATCCGAACACATTACATCCGCCGCCCACTGCGGCAAGACCAAGTGCCGACCAGAACAGAACCGGCTTTATTCCGCTGTCACCGCTGCCGGAAGAGCTGCCCACCGCTATCGTCGGGCGCGCATCAGAGGGCTTTACTGTCGCTTTCGGCTGAACAAAAGCCGGACCACCCGACTTCGTTGAACGGATGCGTGCGGCAATTGCCTGCGCGAACTGGGATACCGCGCGGTCAAGGTCATTCTCGCTTTCAACCGTCGCTTTTTCAGCGAATTCCATCTCACCGCGCTCAACATTGATGATGCGGGCGTTGATGATGAACTTGGTCCCTAGTTTTGATATTTTCCCCACGAGCATGCGGTCGACGGCGAGCAGTTTACCAACCTGCACCGCGCATTCGGTGTCGGTACATCCGGTAGACTGCAGCGCCTGTTCCTTCATTATTTTATCCATCTGCTCGCGTTCCACCACACGGAAAAGTCCCGTATTGAACATTTCAGTGCGCATCAGTTCGCTCACAGAAGACCCGACATCGGCTGAAACGCCGGAACTCGGCGTAAGCTCCATGATGGCTATGCGCATCTTCTGATCCTGCGCAAACGATACGGCTGCCAATAATAGCGTCATCAGGAAAGCAATGAGTCTTGATTTCATGGATACTCCTTCAACTGGGAAACAAACGTTTACATATAATCATAGTATTTTTATATAACCAAAAAGTCAACAATAAATGACATATCTTTTTCTTCAGAATGTACTTGACATTTAGTTAGCTTATCATTATATTTAGCATCGCCTAACTATATTAAAGCGTAACGAGTAATCGACATATGGACACGACAAACAAAGACATCATCGAAAGCATCAATAACATCATCAAGATAATCCGCAGTAAGCGGTATTGTGAAACGAATATGTTTCATGCCGATGTACAGGAGCTTTCCATCGGGGACCTGCAGGTGCTCGGACATCTTACCAAAAACGACAGCATCGCCGTCGGTGAGATTGCCGCATACGCGCAGGTCAAGATGCCGACGATAACCGCCATCATCAATAAACTTGAAAATCTCGGATACGCAAAACGCACGCACGCGAAGGACGACCGCCGAAAGGTCTTCGTCTCAATAAGCGACAAAGGACAGAAAATAATGGCAAGTCACGGAGATAAGACAGCACGGTATCTTGAACGTATTCTGGCGGATTTCACGAAGCCGGAACGAGAGAAGATAGCAAAACTGCTGCATGAAGTACAAACCGTTGTAAGCGGAGCCGAGCAATGAGAACACTACTCCCCGTTCTTCTGGCGATATCACTCACCGTGACCGCATACCCCGCAGAAAAGATATTCTTCACCGGCTATGCGCTCCAGTATGAAACCGTTACCGCTCCGGAATCAATGAAAAAAAACACGACCAATGTGTATGACACGCTCTGCGTCTCAGCATACGCCGGCGTCACGATACTGCAGTGGGTCGACATCTACGCCGGTGTGAGCGGATCGTTTTTTTTCGTCACCAACAGTATTCAGAATTATTACTCCTTCATCCCAGTATATGCAGGATTGAAAATCCGCATTATGCCGGAATGGGCCGTTCATCCGGCAGCTTTTTTCAATGCCGGATATGGCTATAATAACTTTCATGCCAGCGGTTACCGCCGTGTGGGAACGAATATGGTGCCGTACGAAAGCGACACATCGTGGAACGGTCTTTACTACAGCTTCGGCGGTGAAGTGGAATGGCGATACGTCGAGAACGTGATGCTCATCGCCCGGGTTGAATATACCGCAACACGCCGCTCGAACGACATCAGCGATGATTACAGGACACTTCGTCTGGGATTATCATGGAAAAATTATTTCTAAAGCGGCGCAATGAAAAACAATAAAGGAATGTAAAATGACATTATCTATTCCGCAGGATGCGGTCAGGAACACACTACAAAGTATTCCGCCGCGTTACGCCGAGCGCAAGCGACTCAGGACGAGTCGCGAAAGCGACAATAAGATTCATAGATCAGCTATTTCCACACAAGCCCTGATCATTATTTGTACAGCTTTTATCAGCATGGTTACCGCAGCGCCGCGAACACTCACCTTCGACGAATGTTTACGGCTCGCGCAGCAGAACAACGACGAGTTCAAGATTGCGCAATTGGACTATGATATCGCCGAGGCGCAGTTCCAGGCGGCCACCGGCGGATTCGGCCCGACAGTATCAATAAACGGCGCTTATTCGCCTGGTAATAAACCAACGACAATAGATATTGCTCAAAATACTTTTTTCCCGGGTTCACCCGCAGCATCGATGGCTTTTTCAACTACCTTCCCTTATTCAACACGCGTCTCGCTCTCGCAGCCAATATTCACGTTCGGCAAGGTTTTCTGCGGCTTCAAAATGGCGGAAGAAGGGCTCCGTATCGGCGGCATCAAACTCCGCAAGGCAAAGGAAAAACTGAAAGCGGACGTGGTCAACAACTTCTACCGGGCGCTCGTCATGCAGGAGAATGTGAAGATACTTGAGGAATCGCTGAAACGCTCCGAGGACATGCAGCGGGTTACCGAGGATAAATACCGCGCGGGCGAGGCATCAAGCTTTGATCTGCTCCGCGCCAAAATCGAAGTCGACAATACACGGCCGAACACAAGAAGCGCCCGCAACGGATATGAGCTGATAATGAAATCGCTCAAGAACATCATCGGCGCCGGTCTTGACGATGACATTGCGCTCAACGGTACGCTCGAGTATAAAAAGATACCCATCGAGCACAGCCGCATAATGCAGCAATTCACCAACCGCAACGACGATAAGGAAATAACCGAACACGCCGCAGCAATCGCCGAATACAAGAAGTGGCTCATGGTAGGCCAGCTCTTCCCGAACATCGCGCTCGGGGCGAACGCTACATTTTACAGCACGAACACGACATACCATGCTGAAAAAGAATACTGGAAGAATTCGTGGGACATCACCATCGGTTTTCAATGGCAGCTGTTCAACGGATTCAAGAATGCCGCCGATATAAAACAGGCTGCCGCGGAGGCGTCAAAGGCAGCAATCGCGGCGCAGATGGCGCAGAAAGGGCTTGCACTGCAGATGGACTCGATACTCCGCGGATTGGATGAATACAAAGAGATCATTGAAGCCGCCGACAAGACCATCAAACAGGCGGATGAAGGATACCGCATCGCGCGGCAGAACTATGCGAGCGGCATCATCAAAAGCATCGATCTTCGCGACGCGGAAGTGGCGCTCATGCGGGCAAAACTCAATTATCTCAACGCGCTCTATAATTACATCAGTAAAGTCCAGGACCTGAAAAACCTGACCGACGAAGAACAATAAGGAACAGCACATGAAAGAAAAATTGATCAACGCGGCAATCGCACTCATAATCGCCGCAGTACTGCTCATCGGATTCCGCATCACCTCAAAGATATTATCCAACACGAAAAAAGGCGCGAAGGTCACCTACGAAGTATCGGTGACGCCGATAAAAAAAGAGGAAATCCGCGACATCATTTCGATACACGGCGTGGTTGAGGGCGACCCGCAGGTAAAAGTGTACGCGACAGTTCCGGGAAAGTTCGCCTACAGTGCGGTGAAGGAAGGCACCGCCGTGAACAAGGACGACGCCATCGTATTCCTCAACCGCGACATCATCGGATATGATTATCTTCCGGCTCCGGTACGCTCGCCTATCAACGGCATCGTCACGCGCATTTACTTCATCGACCGCGGAGCATCGGTATCGCCGGACAGACCCGTCGCCGAGGTGGCGAATATCCTCAATATGAAAGTAGTCCTCAACGTGGGTGAGAACGACCTTTTGACGGTGAAGCCGAAACAGAAAGCCATCATCGTGTCGCTGCACGACAATGCCCGCTTCATCAACGGCAGCGTTGACGCGGTAACCCCGTTTGTCGACCGGGATACGTTCTCGGGAACCATTGTCATAAAAGCGGAGAACACCAACCGCATGCTCACGCTCGGCATGTCAGTGAACGTTGATATCGAGACCGGTGTGCGCCAGACGTTTATGGTACCCGAGAAAGCGGTGCTCCTCGGACAGGAACGCGTGTATGTCTACCGGTTTGAAAACGGCATCGCTAAACCGGTGACGGTGCGGCGCGGATACGCTCAGGGCATGACAACGGAGATCATATCCGAAGCATTGAATGAAGGCGATCTTATCGTGACCGAAGGCGCGTTCAAACTGTATGACGGCGCCACCATCGTGACGAACAAGGCTGTTAAGAAATGAACATCGCAGAACTTGCCATAAAGCGGCCCGTATTCGTCGTGATGCTGGTCGCGTCCATCATCACGCTCGGCGTCATCGGCTACTCGCGTCTGCCGGTAGACCTTTTACCAAGCGTTGAATTCCCGAACATCCTGGTCACCGTGCCGTATCCGGGCGCGTCGGCTGAAGAAGTTGAAAATCTCGTAGCCAAGGAAATTGAAAGCGAATTCTCCACCATGGAGGGCATAGACCTCGTGCGTTCCATCTGCCGCGAGAATGTGGCCATCGTCGTGGCGCAGTTCAAACTCGGCGTCGATATCAAATTCGCGGAGCTGAAAAGCCGTGAAAAGATTCAGCTTGTCCGTCCGCGCCTGCCCTCGGATATCCAGGAACCCATCATCCGCCGCTTTTCGCTCGGCGAACTGCCCATCATGTATGTGGCGCTTGAAGGCAACCGGGACCTTGCGCTCATGCGCGAGATCCTCGTTGACGACGTCAAACCGTCGCTGGAACAGATTCCCGGCGTCGGTTCTGTCGAAATCTCCGGCGGGCGTCAGCGCGTTGTCCGCATCACGCTCGACAAAGCGCTCCTGTCGGCGAACGGCGTCACTTTCAATCAGATATCCGACGCCATTCGAAGACGCAATGTGAACTTCCCCGTCGGCGAGATAAAAGGTACGGCAAAAAACGTTTCGGTGCGTGTGGTCGGAAAATATTCGACCTTCAAAGAGATCGGCGAGACGCCGGTGACAACGCTTTCGGGAAAGACCGTACGCGTAAAAGACCTTGCCGGCGTATCGCTTGAGATCGCCGACGAGGTGACCCGTGCCCGCGTGGGCGACAAGAACGCGGTGCTCCTCCTCATCTACAAACAGAGCGGCGCGAACACGGTGAAGGTGGCCGAGGAAGTAAGAAAGGAAATGGCGGCGCTTCAGAAAAAGCTCCCGTCCGACGTGAAACTTTCCATCGCCAACGATTCGTCGCGGAGCATCGAACGGAGCATCAACGGCGTGCGTGACGACATCATCCTCGGCGCGATACTCGCCATACTCGTGGTGTGGCTCTTCCTCGGCAATTTCAGATCCACCATCATCACCGCGGCCGCGCTCCCCAACTCGCTCATCGGCGCGTTCTTCTTCGTGTTCCTGTTCGGCTTCGGCATCAACACGATGACGCTCCTCGCCTTGTCGCTCGCTATCGGGCTTCTCATCGACGACTCCATCGTGGTGCGTGAAAACATATTCCGATACGTCGAGATGGGCCTGACACCGCGCGACGCCGCCATCAAGGGAACGAATGAAGTGGCCATGGCCGTGCTCTCGACGACGCTCGCCATCATGGCGGTGTTCATCCCCATATCGTTTCTGCAGGGCATCGTGGGACAGTTTTTCAAGCAGTTCGGTTTCACCGTCGCATTCGGGCTCCTCATCTCGCTCGTCGACGCGTTCACCACGGCGCCAATGCTCTCCGCATACTGGTTCAAAAAAACGGAGAAAAAGGAATCCAAAGGCGTTCTCGCGTTCTTCGATCTCATCAATAAGAAATGGAATGAGTTCTACGCCGTTATCAACGGCATCTACAGCAAACTCATCGTCTGGGCGCTTAACCGAAAGCGCGTGGTGCTCATCGGTGTCGGCGGGCTTCTCGTGTTCAGCATGATATCGTGTCAGTTCATCGGCATGAGTTTTTTCGGCTCCGAAGACCGCGGAACGTTTGTCGTATATCTCGAAGCCTACCCCGGCGCGCCGCTGAATGTCGTCGACGGCAACATGAAAAAAGTCGAGACGTTCATCCGCTCGCACAAGGACGTCGAGACCTGTTACGCCATCGTGGGCGGCGAAGCGTCCACCACCGGGAACTTCGCGTCGCATGTTGGCTCGATCTATGTGAACCTGCTGCCGATCCACAAACGTAAACTTTCCACGCAGGACCTCATGACGCGTACGCGCAATTTCATCCGGAACGAGATGGGACGCGAAGTACAGTTCAAGATGATCGAGCAGGGCTTCGCCGGCGGCAATGAAGGCGCGCCGATAACCATCAACATCAGCGGGCCCGACCTGAAAACGCTCGAAGGTCTCGCCCTTAGCATGCAGCGCATACTCCTTGAAACGCCCGGTGCCGCGGACGTGGACTCCAGTTTCCGTCCGGGCAAACCCGAGATCGTCGTGCGTCTGGACGCGGTGAAAGCCGAACAGCTTAACATCTCCACGCTCGAGGTGGGCGGAACGCTCCGCCAGCTCATGCAGGGCGAACCGCGCGTATCGAGATTCAGCACCGGCGAGCGCGATTACGACATCGTGATGCGGCTTGACGATAAAAGCCGCTCGAGCATCGATTCGCTGAAATCGCTTATGGTAACCACGCGGGCCGGCAAAAAAGTACCGCTTGCGGCCATCGCTTCATTCACCTATTCGTCGGGACCGCTTGAGATACGGCGTGAAAATAAGCTCAGACTTGTGAAGCTCAGCGCGAACATACTCAACGGCTATTCGCTCAGCGAGCTTAAAAAGACCATCGAGCAGCGGACAAAAAAAGAGATCATGTTCCCCGCGGGATATAAATATGAATTCGTCGGGCAGTCGCAGCAGTTCGCCGACCTCGCCACGCAGATGGTGATGGCGATGCTTCTGTCGGTGGTGTTCATGTACATGATACTCGCGTCACTCTACAACTCGTTCATACAGCCCATCTACGTGATGCTTACGCTCCCGCTCGCCATCATCGGTGCATTCCTGGGACTCCTCATGACCGGCGTCAATCTCAATGTGTACGGTTTCATCGGCATGCTCATCGTGCTCGGGCTCGTGGCGAAAAACGCGATCCTTCTTATAGACTTCGCCAACCAGAAACGCGAAACGGGCATGTCGGTACGCGAAGCGCTGCTGGCCGCGGCACCCATACGGCTGCGCCCCATTCTCATGACGACGTTCGCCATGATATTCGGAATGCTGCCCATCGCGCTCGGTTTGAGCGAAGGATCGAAAGGCCGCGAGTCGATGCCGGTGGTCGTCATCGGCGGGCTCATCACCTCTACATTTCTTACGCTCATTGTCATACCGATATTCTACGAGCTCATCGAAGGATATTTCGAGAAGCATAAGAAGATGGCACTGATGTAACCCATCGCCGTGCAGCATCCGGCATCGTTGCAAAAATACCTCCTTTTGGTATAGTGACATTATAAACAAGAGGAGTCTGCAATGCAGAAAGACATCAAGATATTCGCCGGAAGTTCCGGGAAAGTGTTCGCGCAGCGCATGTGCGGCTTTCTCCGCGTGCCGGTACGCCCGACTGAAGTAATCACCTTTTCTGAAGGCAACACGTACGTGAAGATCGGCGAGCATGTGCGCGGCAGCGAAGTATATCTGGTGCAGACCATCGGCATGCATGCGAACGACGAACTCATGGAGCTCCTGTTCTGGATGGATGCGTTCAAACGCTCCGGGGCCGCATATGTGACCGCGGTCATTCCGTACTTCAGTTATGCCAAAGGCGATAAAAAAGATGAACCGCGAGTTTCCATCCGCGCCCGGGTGTGCGCCGAATGCATAGAGCTTGCGGGAGCCGACCGGCTCATGATGATGGACCTGCATGCGGCGCAGATACAAGGGTTCTTCAAGAAGCCGGTGGACCATCTCTTTGCAAGACCGCTGCTCACCGCCGCTATCAGAAAAATGAAAATCCCCGATGCGGTCATCGTATCGCCGGACGCAGGCTACGCAAAGAACGCACGCAAATTCGCTGGCGTGCTCGGACTGCCGGTAGCCATAGGAGATAAAAGTCGCAAAGGCCACGACGAACAGGCGGAGGTACTTGAGATTATCGGCGACGTGAAAAACAAGAATGCAATCATCGTGGATGATTTCAGTCTGTCAGCGGGAACGATCGCCGATCTGTCGCGTCAGCTGAAAGAACGCGGCGCAAATAAGGTCTACGCATGCCTTTCACACGCGCCGCTGAGCGCGGAAGGCGTCAACCGCATCGAACGGAGCCCGGTGGAGATGCTCATCACCACCGACAGCATCGCCAATCCGAACCTGAAGGCGTCAAAAAAAATCGTGACGATCTCGGCGGCTCCCCTGTTCGCGGAGGCGATACGCCGCATGCAGAACCGCACATCCGTCAGCGATCTTTTTGAGTCCATTCCGCAAAAGGTCCTGAAAAGCGCTTTGTCCTAGTGACGACCATCCGGACGCGTCTCCTTGACACGGGAATGGTTCCTTGCTAGAATAGCACTATCTTCGAGGCATGGAGGTTTCCATGAAACTGCATCATCTCTTCATTTTCATCATCGCTGCTCTTTCACTCTCGGCAGCAGCAAGCGTGAGCGATCTGGCCGGACCGGGCGCGGCAAAAGCCACAGCCGCCAGCGGTCAGAAACGCTGTTCCGACAGGTTCAAGATCACCGCCGTACCCGCGGTATTTGCGAACGCAACAATGATCACCATAGAACGCGGCGACAGTGCGCAGA
Organism: Spirochaetota bacterium; assembly: GCA_016214035.1. Lineage (GTDB taxonomy): Bacteria > Spirochaetota > Brachyspiria > Brachyspirales > JACRPF01 > JACRPF01. The sequence goes on from JACRPF010000006.1 coordinate 29,820, forward strand.
AATCGCCGGGTTTCTCGTTCAAAATCTCGGGCGATGCAACCGTGTATCTCCTCGTCCACGACCGCGGCACGGCAAACGTCCCGGCCGGCTGGACAAAGACGCCTATGAAAGTTGAATGGACCACCGATGACGGCAGCATGAACCTGACCGATACGGTGTATAAAAAAACATTTCCCGCTGGACTGGTGACAATACCGCCGCATGACGGAAGGGATGAAGGCGGCGCCTTCGGTGTTCCCAATGCCGCTGTGGTGACCGCATCCGACGGTACTCCCGCAGCTGCCGGTGCGACGGATACACCGAAAGGCCCCGTAAGCATCAGCGGACTTCCCGAGAACCTGCAGGCGAAAGTTATGCCGTGTGTCAAAGGCAGCACGCGCCTCTCTTCAGGCTTTACCCTGGTGACAATTCCCCCGGCACTCGCCAACGGACAACTTGTGGGCATCGTCCGCGGTGAACGCACAGCGGCGGCACCCGCATGGAAATTCAGCATATCGAAAGCGGCAACCGTATATCTCCTGGTGCATGACCGCGGCACTCCTGCGCTGCCGTCCGGCTGGACACAGACGTCCATGAAAGTGGAATGGACAACCGGCGACGCCACACTCACCGACACCGTGTATGTCCGCGACTTTTCCGCAGGAACGGTGGATATCCCCGGACACAGCGGCATGGACGGCGAGACCTACGGCATACCGAACAGCTGCGTCATCGTTTCAAAATAATATAGCCGCTATTCCGGTAACCGGAGAACGCTTTTGACATTTTACTGTGCGCGGTTATAATCCCGCGGCATATGAAAAAACGTAATCTATCGCGCACCGCATCTGTGCTCTTTACAGCGACGGCAATGATGATGCTGATGTCGTGTGCCGCCGCAGACCGCGACAACGTGATGCGAACACGGCTTGTAGAGTTCGACATGAAACTTGCGAAGACAATCCGTTCGCGTGACACATCCGCGCTCATCGATATGTTCATGCTCTCGCAGCGCATCAACAATATCGACACATTGAAAGCGATGCGCGTACGTATTGCGGCCAGCCCGAATGATGTCCGCGCTTCACTCGTCGATCACGGCTCATACTATCGGCGCATCATGTCCGATAAAGAATATTCGATTGCGTCGTTCTTGCATGAAGGGCGGGCACCGGAAGTTACCTATGACGTGTTTCAGAGCGGGAATATGACGGCTGCATCAATCCGTTATGGCAAAGCCGATACGCCGATGTACGGCGTTGAATTCATCGTCCTTTACCAGAACGGCGGATGGCATCTCTTGACGATCAATTTCGGTGACGCAGATGCATAAAACGATTGCCTTTATCATTGCATTCACCGGCGCGGTCATCGGATGCTCCGGCGATTCGCGACAGAAAAGTGAATTAATGAACTTCTATACTCGATTCCGCAGTGCCGCCATCGTAAACGACACGGCGTGGATACGCGCAAACGCATCGCCAGAGCTGCCGGTGCATGCACAGGCGCTCTGCAGCGGAACGAACGGTGCGCTCAAATCTATATTCACCGCAGGCGGCGGAACGAATATGTTTGTCTCGTTCGCATATGTGCCGGCTGCAAACGCACTGCGCGCAACGATAGTCATCCAGAACGAAACGCTTCCCGGAGCAGCGCTGCTTGTCTCAGCCGTCTATCGTGATAATCGCCGCTGGTCTATCGACAATATACTCTGCCGTTAGACGCCTGTTTTAGACGCTTTGCGAAACGCACCCGGCGTCATTCCTTTCCATTGCCTGAACACACGGCTTAAGTGCGATGCATCCGCGAACGACAAACGCTCCGCTATCGACTCAAGCGGGAGCGTTGTACCCGCAAGCATTCCGGCGGCGGCCTCCGCTTTCAGCATGAGAACATATTTCATCGGCGGATATCCTATCGCTTTGCTGAATACACGGATGAAATGTTCACGCGTGAATCCCGACGCGCGCGCGAGTTCCTGAAGCCGCACCGTGCCGTAAATCGATGACTGCATGAGCGCAAGCGCCGGCTCAACGGCGGCGGCAGCATCACCTTCGTCAGACGCCGAACGTGACGCCGCAATCTCGTACAAAAACGCCGCCAGCTGAAGCTCCGCGCTTGTCTTGAAATACCCGGCACGATTGACGTTCTGACGGATTGTCTCAAATAAATACCGCCGGTTCGTACCAATCTGAAAAAAGCGTTTCCGGCGCATTCTCTTCAGGAGCCGTGTAAGCTCGCCCTCGCTTGCATCAATGGCGACACCGGCAATATACTGGCGTATATATCCCGCGTCACCCGCGGCTATGATGCGGTGCGACTCGTCCGGAAACACGAAAAAGAAATGGCCGGGATGAACCTTCGTGCGGACACCGCGGCATTCAAATAACCCGCCGCCATCGATGACATAATGGAGCTCGACATGCGCATCGTTATGCACCGGCATCCGTGTGTGCGTCTCATGAAAACCTATCGTGATGATATGCATACCGCCAGTATATCGCCGTCCGGGTAAAAATCAATTTTATACAATTCCGCGACAATCGTACATTGACCGGAATGCGTTCCTTCCATATATTACGACAGAGAACAACATCGTTACGGAGTGCATATGAAACGCCCGAACATCCTGCTCATCACCAGCGACCAGCAGCATTGGAACACGCTCGGCTGCATGAACCCGGAGATACAGACACCGGCGCTTGACCGCCTCGCGTCGGAAGGTGTGCTCTTCACACGGGCCTACTGCCCCAACCCCACCTGCACGCCCACGCGCGCGTCCATCATCACCGGCCAGTATCCGAGCCAGCACGGAGCATGGAGTCTCGGCACCAAGCTTCCCGAGACCGCACACACAGTCGGTGAAGACTTTCAGAAAAACGGATACCGCACCGCGCTTATCGGCAAGGCGCACTTCCAGCAGCTTTTGAACACCGGCGCGTATCCGTCGATCGAGTCCAATCCATTGCAGCAGGACCTTGCGTTCTGGAAGGATTTCACCGGACCGTTCTACGGATTCGAACACATCGAACTTCTTCGCAATCACACCGACGAGTATCATGCCGGACAGCATTACGGTCTCTGGATGGAGTCGAAAGGGCTCAAGAACTGGCGCGATTATTTCCAGGTCTTCGGCGAAAAACGGCGGGACAGCCACATCCGGCCGGGCGACAAACCGGGCCGCGGCTCGTGGACACTTCCCGAGGAATACCATTATAATGCGTTCATAGCCGAACGCACGAACGCGATGATGGATAAATACAAGAAAAACGATGAAAACTTTTTTCTCTGGGCAAGTTTCCCCGACCCGCATCCGCCGTACATCGTTCCCGAACCATGGGCGTCGATGTACGACCCGAAAAAGATAACAACACCCAGGGTATACTCCGGCGAGCACGATAACAATCCGCCGCATCATAAACTTACCCAGACGCCAAAACCCGATTTCAGTCCCTGGCAGGAAAAGGACGGCAACGGAATGCACGGAATGCACTCGCACCTTCATGATCAGGATAGTCTTGCCCGCGACATCGCGCTTTACTACGGCATGGTGAGCTTCACGGACAAGTACGTGGGTGTCATACTCGACAAACTCGCTTCACTCGGCCTTGCCGATAACACCATCGTCGTGTTCACCACCGATCATGGACATTTCTTCGGACATCACGGACTCACCGCGAAGGGTCCGTTCCACTACGAGGACATGATAAAGGTCCCGTTCATCACGCGCTATCCGGGACATATTCCAGCGGGAAAGAGAAGCGCAGCGCTGCAGTCGCTGGTTGATCTTCCGGAGACATTTCTCGACTACACGGATATATCCATTCCGCGGACGATGACCGGCGTGAGCCAGAAAGCGGTCTGGAACGGTGATGCATCTCAGGCACGCGACCATATCATCGTGGAAAATCATCATCAGCCGACCACGATACACGTCAAGACATACGTCAACGAACGCCATAAACTGACCGTGTATTACAACCAGCCATATGGAGAATTATACGATCTTGTAAACGACCCTGACGAAGTGAACAATCTCTGGGACGACGAGACTTCACAGGGATTGAAAAAGGACCTGCTGCTCAACATGCTTCATGCCGAGATGGGAAAGGAACCGATGTGGATGCCGCGCGTATACGGGGCATAAGTCCTTCGTTTCGAATGACAACTCCCCGCGATTACTGTCTACGCAGTTAACTTCAGCGGTTTTCGCGTATCAGATTCGCGTAATCTTCCAGTGTCGCATATTTTCCGCTGAACAGATCCGGCTCAAATGCCCAGATGATACCGGCCATATCATTCTCGCGCATGCGCTGGAACGACAATTCCATTGCCGCCCTGTCGCCCCTGCCGGTATTCTCGCCCCAAACGCCGAGCCTGTTGGGATTACGTTTCGCGAACATGGAGAGTTGTTTCAGCGGCGACCACGCATTGGGATTATCGGACGCGTCGTTGTAATACGGACTTTTCGCATCGACCCAGGTGCAGTAGACGATGAGATCCGGGTCACCGACGCCCGCAATAAACCGCTCGAAATCGTGTCCCATCTGCACTTTGCGGTTGCGTTCGGGGATACTCGTTCCGTTCAGATCGGTGGCGACAGCGCTGTCAAGTTCGCCCCTTGCGAGCGCGCTTGACGGATACAGCATGCAGAGTTTTCCCTTGAAATATTTCCGCGTCGTCATTATCTGCCAGTCATGCCAGTTCTTCTGCGCGTCGAGATACCAGTTCACGAAAGCGCGCGCCTTCGCATGATCACCCGATGATGTCCCCGGTATCCAGCCCGGCACGGGACACGGCGGAATACCGTCTGCAAGTCCGGCAGATTTACCCTGCGCGATGTCGTCGAACGCCCAGTAGGTGTTACTCTGTTTTTTAATAGCCGGAGGAAAGTTCAGTTCGCCGTAGTATCCCCAGCCGAGCCGCACCCATTTGAAATCGGTGCCGAGTTCATCGAAGACCGCCTTGAGCCATAACTCCTCGCGCGCGCGAACCTCCCGGTTGAACACCGCATTATACGATTCCGCGCCGATCTTTTCGGGAACATAGGCGTCGCCGTACTGATTCACATACCGCGCATGCGCAATTTCACCGAGCCACTTCGGCGCATACTGAAAACCGAAGTCGAGCATCGGCTCAATGCCGTACTTCCGGAACGCCGCAATTTTCTCTTTCACGGATGCCAGATATGCCTTGTCGATCTCCCCGCGTTTCGGTTCACCGCGATTCCACCCGACATTGATGACCGCTACAAGCAGCCCCGCCGCAGATGTTTTTGCAGCATTCGATACATCCATCTGACATGCGCCGTACCATCGCGCCGGCTGTTCAGCGGAAACCAGAGACTGCATCATCAACATCCCGAACACTATCGCTATTATCTGCTTCATGGCATATTCCTTAGTGATTCAATAGGCGAAACAAGACCGCCGGATATGTTTCACCGTCGACAGCACCCGCACCTTTCGCCCCGGCGCCGAAGGTAAGACTGTCGCCGAGACAGACGACGGTATCGCCTTTTTTCACCAATTCCCTGACAACGGCAAAAGCCGATTCCGCCACGGCCCTATATCCCTCCGGTGTGTAATGAACGCCATCGGGCGCTTTCAGATTCGCCTTGTTCTTGAGAAGGGATGACGCACCCTCGCTCGGTTCGCCGCGGCTGACAAATATCGCGTTGAGATCCACAAGCTTCAGCAATTGCTCCGCGGCAATCGACTTGATCACGTCATTGTATCGTTTGACCTTGGCGTTGGGCGGATCGTTCTCAAAATATTCCTTTTTATGCCGCGCAAGTACATACGACTCGATAACCGGCGTAATGGTCATGAGTACCGGCGTTATTCCCGCGGCACGGGCGCGCGCTATCATCGCGGAAAGATTCTCGCGATACTTTTCCACCGGCACCGAGTTCATCGAATTGACCGCGTCGTTCATACCAAAGTACAGTACGACTACCGATGGATGAATACCGACAACGTCTTTATCGAACCGCGCGAGTCCCTGCGTCGTGTTATTGCCGCCGATACCTTTGTTGATGACTTTCACTGAGATCTGTTTTCCTCCGTTTGAAGTCTGATCGTTTGATAGAGCCATCGGTGATCCCCCCCGCACTACACTGGTAAAAAGCCCTGTCAATACCATGAACACGATTATCCGCACCGTAATCCTCCTTCGTCCGGCTATCGCTGTTCCGCGATGTGCCGTTTATAATCTTCGATGGTAGCGTACCGGCGATCCTTGTCGTGAAGCTGAAAATCGAACGCCCACATAAAGAATGAAAGGCCGTAAGCACGCACGCGTTCGAATGATAAACGCATACCCGCTACATCGTCGTTGCCGTCGTTCTCACCGCCTATGCTCAGCGGCGGCCGGTGTCGCGCCGCACACGATGAAATAAAATGAATGGGGCTCCATGCGGCGGGGTCGTCTCCCGCGTCGTCCACCATGTTGTTCGTCGCGGGCCACGGAGAATTCGCGTTCACGCAGGTGCCGCAGACGATTACCTTGTCATCCTGTATCGACGCTATGAAACGCGCAACATCATAACCCTTATGCGTCTGTTCGTAGCGTTCGGCGAAACTCGATCCGTCAAGATCGTCCGCCACCGCTTCAGCGATCTGTCCGGGACGAATGCCCCAGTTCGCATACAGCGCGATGAGATACCCGGCATATGACTTTCTGAGCGTGGTAATCTGAAACTGCTGATACTGCGCCAGCGAATCAAGATACCATTCGATGAACTGTGCCGCATTCGTATGTCTTCCGCTCGGGGTTCCCGGCAGCCAGCCCGATACAGGACACGTCTTCACACCTGCGGCAAGCCCCGGCGCTTTTCCCTGTGCAATATCGTCAAATCCCCAGTAGCAGTTTTTCTTACCATTATAACCTTTCCATGCGTAATGAAGTTCGGAGTAATGTCCCCAGCCGATACGGACTCCGTAGAAGTTCGTACCGAGATCGGAAAAGACACGCGCCGCATACAGCGCCTGAATGTCGCGAACCGTCTGATTGAATACACCGTTCACCGCATTTAGCCCCGGCTTGTTCGTGATGACAAACGCATCGCCGTACTGATTGACAAACCGGCTGTGAGGGATATCGAATATCCATGCCGGCGGGACATGCATACCGAGGTCGAGGACAACGCGCATGCCGATGTCGGTAAAAACTTTTATCCGCGAGCGGACTTCGTTGACATACGCCTCATCAACACGACCTTTCTGCGGCATGTAGCGTCCCCATGAAAGCCCCACGGTTGCCAGCCGCACGCCGGCGCGATAATCCTCAGCGGCCAGTTTCGTATCGCTTATCAGCGTTCCGTAGAGTATTTCCGTAGCCGACGCATACGACGGCACACACACAAACAAAGCGGTTACAATCACCACCACCGCAAGGCCGTGTCCACGCAAAGCCGATATCATCTCGTTGACTCCCGCGCGATGATACTGCCGGCAACGCGTACCGATTTCACCGTTTTCCCGGCGATAATATCCATAAGCAGTTGTGCTGCGTTCATACCGAGCGTTTCGGGAAAAATATCCACCGCAGTAAGCGATGGGCTCGTGCAGATTGTTGTCGGGGCATTGTTGCAGCATATCACCGCAATGTCATCGGGCACGCGCAGACACGATTCACGGATTGCGGCAATTGCCCCCACGCCGAGATGATCATCACAGGCAATAATAGCGTCGGGTTTGTTACGCAGTAGACGTAGTGCATGCTGTTTCCCTTCATCGACGGTGAAGTTGCTGTATGAGACATCAAATGCTCCGTTTATCCCCGCCCGCTCCAGTCCTTTTCGTACGCCGCGTTCGCGATCCATACTAACCGTCAGATGATTCGGGCCGTTCGCCATGGCAATATTCTTTGCGCCGCGTTCAATACAATATGCGGCCATGCTTTCTCCGACGGCGACATTATCGTTGTCGGCAAAGACAACGGTATCGTCATCCGGATTCCCGATTACGACGAACGGGATACCGCGTTCACGCAGGAGCGAAATACGTATGTCGTTCGTGCGCGGATTCTTGAGAATAACACCCTGAACCGTTTCATCGGAACAATATCCCGTTTCATTTTCGTTAAATATCAGACATGTCGCACTACCGCCGGCAATTACCTTTTTAACACCGCGAACGACATTTGAAAAAAAATAAGCATCCGTTCCGCTGTTCTCATCGCCAATCACGAGACCAATCGCGATGCGCTTCTCGTGTTTTCCCTCATTAACGAATGTTCCTTTGCCCGGAATGCGCGTGAGAATGCCGTCGCGCACCAGATCACCCACCGCCTGCCGAACGGTTATCGTGCTCACGTCATAGGTCCGGCACAGATCGCGTTCCGTCGGTATCTGCCCGTCCTCGGCAAGCTTGCCCGATGCGATTTTTGTACGCAGATCCTCACGGACTCTTGCGTATAATGTCTTTTCTTTACGCGACGTCTTATTCATTATAATATATTATAATGTTAGTATAATGAATTGTCAAGCGTAAAGACACTATTTTAGTGCGGTATTTGTGCCCGGGGCCGGAATCGGAATATATCCGCTTATCGGCGTCCATGCATCCGCATCCGGTGTGATCCTGAATACCGTGTTGCTCCCCTCGGGCGGAATCACCACAAGTTTATGCGGTACGCCGTAGGGCGATGCGAGAAGCCCGTTGGTGTGTCCGTAGATGATGTCGGCCGGCTTCCATTCACCATCACCAACGCGATATGAGACGGTTATTCCGATTATCTGAAATTGATTTTCCCTCAGCACATATTCGATCATTACATTCGTCGTGGCTGTCCATGATGCCGTCAGCGAGAACGCTTCACGCGCATTGTTCGACAGTATTTCCCTGAAGCATGCAGTGACCGCGCCGATACCCTCGCGCAACTGCACCATGTTCGTCGTATACGGATACGAAAGAGCGGTTATTCTGTTCGTTATGAATTCCTCCGCGACGATACGCGCGTCACCGCCCGCATACACCGCCGCCACCGGAAATCCATACGCCCGGATATCGGCGGCTGCGTCGGCAACAACCGCGTTAGCCGATCCGCGGACAGCTCCGTTCGTAAAACAAACAGGCGCTTCAATAACGGCCATCAGCGCATTGCTTCGGAGAACGGCAAGACAGCGCGACGCCGTTCGTCCGGACTGCATGAGTCCGTTCTGTTCAACAGCACTGCTTCCGCTCAGATTGTTTTTCATCGCGCCCGTAATGTCGTTGGCCGTGAGCAGAAATGAAGAAGTGCTGAATGGAACGACAATGCTCCCGCTGAAATATCGCCGTATCACCGTGTATTGCCAGACAACCGTATCCGCCAGCATGCCGCTGTACCACTCATGGAAATCACGAGCCTTCACATTATTGCTGCTTGCATTACCCGGAAAAAAGATGACCTCGTCGAATGATGAAAGCCTGTCACCCCATGACACGTTCACCGCATCGATATCACCGCCGTATTTCCGTTCCATCGCCTTCATAAAGCCGAGCTTGCCGGAAAAATCATACGCCCAATATGAATTCGCATGGCGGTTGTATAACGGACCGGGAAATGACGGCTCGCCATGCACACCTGCGCTCACTGCGACAGATTCAATTACATTGCTGCATGCACTCAAATCGGCAAACAGATTTGAAATCGTAGAAGCGACCGCAGCGCGGACTTCGTCGTTGAAAACGATATTAACCAGATTGCTGCCGGACGCCGCGGGTGCCCGATAGACATCACCATATTGATTGATAAACCGCGCATGACGAAGTTCGGCTGCCCATTTCGGCGGATAATGCCACCCGAGCCGCAGTTGAACACGCATCGAGTTTAAATCCGCACGCATGATATTTGAGATTATCCCGGATATGTAGGCACGGCTGTATTTACCGCGGGCCGGTTCATATCGCTCCCATTGTACCGGCATTTCCAGATATGTCAGCCCTGTATTTGCCGGCACGGCCGCATTACTGCTCTCAATGGGCGGGCACTGCATGCCAATCCGGTATCGAAATTGTTCCTGCTCGCCGGATACTGGCGCCGCCAGACATGCCGCCGCCATGACCAATGCAGCAGAAAACAATAACGCCGCTTTATTTCGCATGCATGCATCGTAACAAACGGATATGATTTTGCAAGCTATCCGGGCTATACAATAAACCCCGCGCTATGTTGCAATCAATATTTTTCGGCATATACTGACCGCATATCGTCAAGGAGATGCGCATGCCGAAACAAAAACCGACATCCCCCGATTACGATCCGAAGCACACCGTAAAGGAAGTACAGCAGGCGATATCGAAACTCGGCATAAAAAAAGCGAATACGCACGGCTGGCAGCTCTTCCTCCTGGGCGTACTTGCCGGCATCTATATCAGTTTCGGCGGCCACGCATATCTCGTCACACTCGAGCAGGGCATGGGCCGCATCATCGGCGGAGCGGTCTTCAGCGTGGGCCTCGTGCTCATCACGATTGCCGGAGCTGAACTTTTCACCGGCAATGTCACCATGGTTGTCGGAACGATTACGCGGCTCTATTCCTTCAGAAAAATGCTCAGGAGCTGGGCAATCGTGTATCTGGGCAACTTCATCGGCTCGTATCTCTTCGCCATGCTCCTCTGGAATTCGGGAGTTTTCGGCGGGCATGGGAATCTCAATAAACTCGGTGAACTGGCGGTGTCCGTCGCGAACGCGAAAATGGCAATCCCCTTCTGGCAGGCGTTCATACGCGGGATATTCTGCAACATCCTCGTGCTGCTCGCTATAATCCTTTCCTATTTTTCCAAGGATGTCATTTCGAAGATATTCTGCTGCGTGCTGCCTATCATGGTGTTCGTGGCGTCCGGTTTTGAGCACTGTGTCGCCAATATGTATTTAATCCCGGCGGGACTTTTCGCGCAGGATATTCCGATCATTGACCAGTATGTCATGTGGAAAAACCTTGTGCCGGTTACGCTCGGGAACATTGTGGGCGGTATATTCATCCTTGTAGTCCACCCCAACCGTATACGGCAGATAGTCACGCTGTTCGGGAACAGGAATGCGTCAAAACCGGTATGACAAGATACCATCATCACCGGGGGCATTTTGTGATAATTTCATGCGCCGGACGCTTATTTTATGCATATCGCGGACCGATAATATAAAAGCATATCGCTGCGCTCGCTGTGAAGCAAGCAGTGAAGCTACTGGAGTTCGTCATGGCCGAAAATGATAAAAAAGATGAGATAGACGTTGACGCGATGTTCGCGGCAATGGCAGAAGAAGCCAAAAAGGACGGCGCAACGATTGATCTTGAACCGTCAGAAAAACCCGCCGACGGCGACACCGGATTTATCGCCCCGGGCGGTGACGATGATGATGAAAGCATCACCCTCGACCCGTCGGAGCTGGACGCGGTATTATCCGAAGCAAGTGAGACCGATCTGCCCACGATGGGAACCGGCGACGCAGTGACGCAGGATATCGACACGGACGCCAAAGACGACACTGCAGATGCGATTGAAGTTGATATCGCCGCGCCGGACGTCAAAGGCCTTGATATCGATCCCGACGGAGACATAGCGCTTACCATCGACGATATCGGCACTGAAGTTGCCGGCATACATGACGCTCCTGCCGCGGAAAACGCTGAAGCAGGTGCCGGCATAGACCTTGCAAAAATACGCGAGATCATCGACAGCGCCATTGATGAACGCATGCTTGCATCGCAGAAAGAGCTTGAACGCATCATGAAAGAAGTTGCCATTGAAGCGGTCAAGGTAAGTACGAAATCCATCGTCGAATATCTTAAAAAGAATCTGAAATAAGATTGCTGCTGGAAAAAGCATACGAAATATTCGGGCTTTCGGGCAGACCGCCCCTGGCCGAAGTAAAATCGCGTTATAAAACACTTGTCAAGCGCTGCCATCCGGATATCGTGAAAGGCGAGAACGACGCCATACGCACATTGAATATCGCCTACGAGACCATCCTTGAACACAGCGCCGAGGCGCCGCCGGCGGCAAAGCTCTCTCCCTCGCTTGAGGAGGTCATCAAAGGGCTGAAACTCGCCATGAAGCGGTTCGCCGGTACGCTGCAGAAAAAACGCCGCCCGCAGGACCGTGAAGCAGACACTGCCGAACTCGCCGCGCTGCTTGCCGTACTTGAGTCACAGCCGGAGGAAAGCGAGGAATATCTCACCGCAGTCTCATTCATCCGCAATGTACTGCGTTTTGCCGCACTGCCGCAGAAAGTCCGTATCGTAAACGCAAAGGATAAAAAAGCGTATTTTCTGTATAACGACATCTGCAAACAGACTGAACGCTCGCTCGAGGAGGCGTTCGCGCGGCTTGACGGCATACGGCGACGCACCTCTCTCTGGCGCTACTATCTCGAAAAATCGCGTGAGGAATACCGGTCGTTTCGAACAATAAACGCGCCGGCGTTCGCATCGGTATTCGACTTTTTCGACCAGTTCGCCGAGGACATCGAATTCATGGTGGACATATTCGCGCGGCAGCCCTCAATGCTTACCTATAAGGATTTTTTCGCGCTGTTCAGCCGGAGCAGGATCCGTGGATCCGGAAAGTAGCATATCGCTTCGACAACTGTTGCGCCGTAATGTTTCATGCAATTATTTGATTTTTTAGCACATCACGGTATAATCGCATCATGACCTCCGCCACGATCAGAAAAATAATGCTTGCGCCGGTTCTCCGCATCGTCGATCAGGCGGGCGGCATTCTCGGTCTGCTCATCTATTCGCTCGCGGAGGCCGTGCAGCTCGGAAAACCGGACACCGACGTGGTATATGAAGAAACGGTAAAGCAGGTCTATTTCTCCGGCGTCACCACCGTTCCGCTCATCGCGGTCATGTCACTTGCGCTCGGCATCGGCATCAATCTTTCGGCATCGGCGGCATCGAACTTCCTCTCCGCCGAGATGGTTTCCAATCTCATCATCACCGTCATTCTCCGTGAGGGCGGACCGCTTCTGACCGCCATCATACTTATTTCCCGCAGCGGCACGGCGATATCCGCCGAGATAGGCGCCATCGTCATCGGCCACGAGCTTGAGGCGCTTGAATCGCTCGGCGTTGACCCGCTCAGGCTCATCACACTCCCGCGCATCATCGGCATGATGATATCCATGATGGTGCTCAATCTCCTCTTCACCGCAATCGGCATTTTCGGCGGACTTATCGTCAGCGCAATGCTCAATCCCGCGGTGTCGTTCCTATCGTTCGTTGACACCTTCTTCACGTATCTCACCTATGCCGATCTTTTTATTAATGTGCTTAAAAGCCTCATCCTCGGCGCACTGGTATCGGTCACGTCGGTCTATTACGGATTCAAGATACGCGGCGCGACATCCGCCATCGCCATTGCGGCGCAGAAAGGCGTGATGAGCGGCTTTCTCTGGGTGTTCATCTTCGATATCATCATCAGCGTTCTCTTCTACGTTTCAGGCGGCGGGAAGTAGCACCGATGAGAGAATACGCGGTAGAATTCAGGGACGTGACCTTCGGATTCGCGGATAAAACGGTCTTTAAGGATCTTTCGATAGCGTTCGTCCGATCGGAGTTCACGGCTATCGTAGGCGCAAGCGGTGAAGGACTTTCGACACTGCTCAAACTCGCCGACGGATTGTATTCACCTCAGGGAGGCACCATAATCACCGCGGGTATCGATCTTACCGCGGCGAAAAAGCCCGAGCTCATGAAGATGAAAAGCCGCAACGGATTCGTGTTTCAGGACGATGCGCTCCTGTCATCACGAAGCGCGTATCAAAACCTGTCGCTCCACGCAAAGTACAACACCCATAAACCCGACGCGGAAATCGACGCGGAGATAACCGCGCACGCCGCGCATCTGGGAATATCGAAAGAACGGCTCCTGACCGCGCGTCCGAACGTGATGAACAACCGCGAAAAACGTTTCGTCAATCTCATGCGGGCGACGCTGCACCGTCCCGAGATACTGTTTCTCGACTCCGTGTTCGACGGTGTCGATCAGCAGACCGATTCGATGATACGCAGGGAGATCTGCCGTCTTGTGACCGACAACGCCGCGATGACCGTCATTGCGGTATGCTCGAAGATATCCGAATTCAAACTGCTCGCGCAGCGCGTGGTCGCCATGCGCGATCATGCGATCTATTTCGACGGAACCATGGATGAGTACAAGCAGCGTCAGGAAGATGACGACTATTTAAAAGAGTTCCTGTGATACACAGGATATAAACGACAGGAGTACCCCGTATGGCTTACACTTTCTCGCGAATGGAAAAGCTGGTGGCTATTTTCATCACCGTAGCCGTCATCATCACGCTGACGATGGCGGTATTCATCTCGAGCCAGAAAGGCCTCTGGCGTATGAAGTACACCTACACCACCGAGTTCAAGACCGGCAAGGGCTTAAAAGAGAATATGCCGGTGACCCTGCAGAACATTCCCATAGGAAAGATAGGCAAGCCGCGCGTCGACAATGAGAACATGGTTGACGTACCGGTGATCATCTATTCTGAATATACCGATCGTGTACGCGAGGACAGCGTGCTGGTATTGAGCGCGGGTCTCATCGGCGGCAGCGAGCTCATCCTCTATCCCGGATCTCCGGAATCGAAAAAACTCAAGAACCATGCCTTCGTGCAGTCGTCGGACACGGAACGCGGCGAGCTTCTGAAAAAAAAGCATGAACTCACGATGAAGGCCACCGGTCTTGACGCGATGCTCGGCAATGTGACGTCGTTCACCAAAAAACTGAGCGACCCCGACAGCGACATTTCGGGGCTCCTGCGCAATGTCAAGGACATCACCGGTGAATTGTCATATTCCATGAAAGAGGGAAATCTTTCATATATCATGCGCGACCCGGAGTTCAAGGGAAAGCTCAACGGCGCCCTGGAAAAGCTCAATGGAACGCTTGAAAATCTGAAATCAACCACGGAAATGCTCAAATCGAAAAACGACGACCTGAAAGCGACGCTTGAAAACCTGAAGGCGATGAGCGAGAATTTGAAAAAGCTCACCGGTTCACTGGCGCCGTCGGACGGGAAATCGAAGACGCAGGAAAAAACGCCGGAGAAACCGGCGGAAAAAACTGCTGAAAAATCCACCAAAAAGAAATAATCCGGAATTCACAGACACGAACAACATAGAGCGGAGCACATCATGAACAACGCACAGGCCGCGCTTGCGGCATACCACGAACGCAATAAATCACGGGCGGGGCTTCCTCCCCGTCCGCTCGATGAGAAGGAAGTGCGCGCATTCATCGAAGCGCTCGCCGACGCGAACTGCCCGCTTGCCGAACGCGACGAGATAATCCGCCTTCTCGACAACGAGGTGCGCGGCGGAAGCTACCCCGAAGCGAAGCTCAAGGCAGAGGCGCTCTATGATTTCGCTGTCGGAGAAAAAAACGGAGCACTCACCCCGCCCGAGGCGCTCTCCATGCTCGTCAACATGAACGGAGGTGCCGCGGACCTGCTCCTCGTCAAATGTCTTGAAGAATCATCGATAGACCGCGATATCGTGGCAGCAGCATGCGAAAAAATATTCACGATATCGAAGGAAGCACTCGACTATTGCGCGGCACTCGCCGCCGGCGGCAACGAATATATGCGCAGGGTGCTCGAACAGTGGGCGCACCGCTCATGGGAAGCGCATCTCCCCTTCCCCGAAACGATAACCGTTATCGCGCTTAAAACGGGCGATTATATCTCCACGGACCATCTGTCGCCGTCAAAGCGCGCCTCATCACGTACCGACAGACCGCTCCACGCCACGTTCCTCATGGAAGGACGCGACGACCAGAAGGATTTTGCCGCACGGTGGAAAAAGCTCGCGGCACAGGGACGCCTCGCCGTTGTCGGCGGGCTTCAGTTCGGCGAAGGTTCGTCGCGCAAAAGCGCCACGTACAATCTGCTTGAAGTCATCGGCATGCAGGAACACCATGTGCCGGAAAGCAAACGCGGCGGCGTGCTTATCGCCAAATCAATAGCGCCGATATTCGAGAACAGCGTTATATCGTCCGGCGTGATTCCGCTCAAAGCGGATACGGACCTGATCGCCGAAGGCGACGTGCTCCGCGTTGAACTTTCGAAGAACATCATCGTGAACGAGACGCAGAAAAAGGATATCCCCTTTGCACCGCTCTCGCCGTTCGTACTCAAAAAACTCCGCGCGGGCGGACTGAACGCATACATGTCCCAGAAAAAGCTCTACCTCATGGCGGCTGAAGCGGCAAAGCGTCTGCATATGTCATTTGAAGCGCCGGCCGTCGTACCGGCGGCGGCGCCGAAACCGCAATCGATTATGCGGAAGCTCTTCACGGCCAACCGCCTTGACGGCGCGTCGTTCACGGAGACGGGAGAGAACGTAGAGGTTAAAATACGCGGCGTGTTCTCGCAGGACACCACCGGCCCCATGACCATGGATGAATACCGGCAGATCGGCGGCGGCACGAGTTTTCAGAGTGAGTTCGTCGTGCAGTCGGTATGTCATACGAGCGAATGCCCCACCACCGAAGAACGCAACACACAGCTTTTCCTCCAGCGTTTCGTCCGCGAACACGGCGGCGTGGCGCTTGAAGCGGGCGAAGGCATCATACACACCATCGCAAACCGCTTCGTGCTGCCGACGGACATCATCGTGGGCGGTGATTCACACACGCGCACCGAGCGCGGCGTTTCATTCCCGGCGGGAAGCGATATCGTCGCCATTGCGATGAAGTACGGATTCCTTGAGCTCTCAGTCGACGAGGAAGTGCTTGTCACGTTCACCGGAAAGCTCAATGAGGGCGTTACCGTTCGCGACGCGGTAAGCATGCTCGTCACCGAGGCCGAACGCACGGGTCTCGGCAAAGGCATCTACAACGGACGCGTCATCGAATTCGGCGGTGTGGAACATTTCAACCGCGACGAACGCTACATCCTCACCAATGCGGTGGCGGAACGGAGCTCATCGGCAGGCGTCATGCCCACGGATTCTGTGACTGTTGCAAGCGTAACCAAAGACCTCGTCTATCTCAAACACCGCTATGACCGCGGCGACCGTTCTCAGGCGCTGATAAAAACGATAACATCGTTCGAGGCGTATCTCACCAAGAAAACACTGTTCGCCTCGGATCCCGGAACGGTATATGCGGCGAAAGTATCGATAGACCTGTCGCGCTACAAAGAACCGCTTATCGCAAAGCCGCATCACCCGGATAACGTGGCGACGCTTTCGGATGTCGCGGGAACGAAGGTTGATGAAGTGTTCATCGGAAGCTGTGTGGGCGGCGATCTTGCGAGCATTCGCGCTGCGGCGTTCATTATGGAAGGAAAACGCATTGCGCCGGGTGTGCAGTGCGTGGTAATCCCTGCATCGGCCGATATTCACAGTACGCTCATGAAAGATGGAACACTCGCAAAACTTCACGATGCAGGCGCGATAATCGGCATACCGAGCTGCGGACTCTGCATGGGCAATAAGCGGCGCATCGGCGACAACGCCACGGCGGTCACCACGACAACGAGAAATTACCAGTCGCGCATCGGACCCTCGTCGGCGCAGGCCTTCCTCGCAAGCGCCGAAGTCGCGGCACTCTGCGCGCTTGAAGGAAAGTTCATTAGCGCGGAAGCGTATCACAGCGCGTATCATGCGCGGGTGGCGAAACACCGTTCGGCGATAACCGCCGGGATATAATGCCTCGAAACGCGGCAGTACGGCGGGAACGGCACGGCGCTCCGTCGTCAGCATCACGGGAAGTCGCACCTGCACCGCGTCGATACCGTGATTGCATGCCGGTGAAATAGAAGCGCATCGGCATACACGCGCCGACACTATTTGCGAAACGGCTCCATTTGGCCTATACTGTCTGTAATGGAAACATTTATCAAAGCGGCTCCGTTCACCGTCACCAAACGGTTTCCCGAACACGAACATCCGTCGTGGCAGTTCAACGTCTACCTGAAAGGCAGAGGAACGCTTACGGCCATGGGACAGGAACTGCCGTTCGTACCGGGGCGCATCATCTGCGTTCCGCCGCACTCAACGCACCGCGAAGATTCCGACGGCGTCTATTCGGACATCGTCCTCTGGATGAGCCATTGTCCGGCCATTCCGGATAAACCGCATCAATGCGACGACCCGCCGCATAAACCGCTCGCGGTGATGGCGGCAGTCATGCTCCGCGAATATGAACGCGCTGACGACGGCTGGCAGCGTCGATGCAGCGACATGGCCGACGTCTTTGTCCGTTATTTCCGCCACTACAGCAGCGGGACGTCGATGAATGCGGATGTCGAATCGCTGAAACAAAAACTGCTCGAGCACATCGCCGACCCCGCCTTTTCCGTTGAACAGGCCGCGGCAGCCGGCGGATTCTCTGCCGGTCACAGCAACCGTCTGTTCAGAAAATATACCGGCATGTCGCCGCTCCAGTATCTCATCGACGCGCGCATCCGCACCGCGGCGGATCTCCTGCGCACCGAGGCGATGAGCATACGCGAGATAGCCCGCATGACCGGCTTTGCCGATCCGTACTATTTTTCACGCATGTTCAAAAAGATCACCGGGCATTCACCGCGCGGATACCGGACACGGAAAGCATCTCCGGCGATGTGAAACGGCCGCGATAGACCGGATGTGCGGATTATCCATCTTTTTGTCCGGAATATCCATTTGCCCCGGACGTATACCGTAGTAGACTGACCGCATCATAGGAAAAAATATGTGCGAAGCCTGCATTGACACCATGGATCAGGCACTCGATGTGCCGTTATTGCCCGCCATACGGACGGCGCTCGTCTGCCGTCCGGTGCGGCGTACCTCACGTCAGCGCCCGCCGTCAGACACAAGAACGGCTGACCGGCATCGCACTACCCCCACTAAGACCGGCGTTCATGACGCAACCACCATCTATCTCACACAGATAGGACGCATCAAAAGACTCGCTGAATCCGAAGAACGGATTTTATGGGAGACGCTCCGCACGCTGAAGAAGAACATACGCGAAGCGAATGAACGGCAGATGCGGAAATATGCGCGCGCCTATGACACCTGCACGAAACGCCTTGTTGAAGCGAACCTGCGGCTTGTCGTGGATGTCGCCAAAAAAATGAAACAGTCAAGCGGCACGGCTACACCGCTCGCGGATCTCGTCAACGAGGGCAACATCGGCCTCATGACGGCCATCACCAAATTCGATTATATCAAAGGTTATAAATTCTCCACCTATGCCACCTGGTGGATACGTCAGGCTATTTTCAAAGTGGTGAACTCGGAAAAACATCACATACGATTCCCCATGCATCTGCACCGGCTCAAGCGGCGCTATCTTGACGCGGTGAACCGCTTTGTGGACGACCACAAGCACAATCCCACAGCCGCCGATATGGCGGAAAAACTGTGTGTAAGTGAAAAGACCGTGGCGCATCTTGCGGTATTGGTGAAAGAACCCCTGTCGCTGTCACGCGCGGCAGACCCGGGCGGAACGGTACGCGAAATAGACATCGAAGATGAACGGTTCCTGAAACCGCATGAAGAAGCGTTCATGCGTAATCTCAAGGACATGGTGAACGGCGTGCTCACCTCGCTCAGCGACCGCCAGCGAATCGCGATAACGCTCCGCTTCGGCCTCGACGGAAACCCGGCCCGCAGTCTCGAGGAAACGGGCGCGTGCATGTCGCTGACACGTGAACGTGTACGCCAGATATTAAACGAGGCATTTGAAGCAATACGCGCCATGAAGAATGTGGAAGCGATGAAGGATCATCTCTAGCAACTCCGTATTTTCTCGAAAATCAACTTGACAATCAGGGCTAAATGTGATATTTTATTGATGAATTGATGATGCTTGGAGATATACCTGCATTTTTCTCATTAAAGGGGGCTTCAATGAAATACCGAAAACACATACTGCTTTTATTGGTATGTTGTACTGCCATGGCACTTCATCCGCAAAATACCGAAAGCGCTTCGACCGAAACGACGGTACAACCCGACACTCAGGACGCAGATCAGGCCATCATGCAGATGGCATCGGCAAGCGCCAAAGCGAAAAACTACGAAAAAGCTATAGCACTCTGGAATAAGATCACCCCCGAATCCGCATATTATCAGACTGCACAGAAAAACATAGCAAAGGCAAGCAGAATGTCCGGAGCGGCTTCGGCCGTAAAAGCGTCCGAGGTGAAACAGCCGGTCGATTCTTCTGTCAGGAGCTGGGCGCTGTCGCTCGAAGCGGGCAATGGAGCCATTATTGGCACGACATTGGAATACAGGTTCGGCCTGTTCGGCATCGGTGCCGGTGCCGGATTCGATTATTCTATCGAAAGGATCGTTGCGGTGGATTATCCAATCCTATTCTTCAGTGGGAG
This sequence comes from Spirochaetota bacterium, assembly GCA_016214035.1. GTDB lineage: Bacteria > Spirochaetota > Brachyspiria > Brachyspirales > JACRPF01 > JACRPF01. The sequence goes on from JACRPF010000006.1 coordinate 50,130, forward strand.
TGCGATCGCGTTTTTCCATTTCCTCGACGAAAGTGATTTCATCATCGACGGCCGTTTACGCGCCGGCTACAGTTTTTTGCAGACACTGACCGCAGTTGCGACATACGGAGGCGGCATCGAGCTCACGCCGGAAGTCCTTCTTGGCGTATATAATATATACGCAATAGGCTCGTGCGTTTTCCTATTCTCAAAGGAAATAAATATCATACCGCAGATCGGCATCGGATACCGGCTGCGGTTCTAGGAAAGGTTCAGGAGGATCTATGCAGAAGTTCATCGTCATTGCATTGAGCATAATTACCGTATCTGCACTTTTCAGTATCGATTTGTTCCGCGGGAAGCGGGATGCGATTCTGCATGAAGCGGGTGGTATAAAATCGCAGATCGAGACCCGGGGACAGACCAACACCAATACGCATGACCCGGCATTGTCCCTCGGCACACCGCAAAATGTCATCGCATATTATAACACAGCCGGCGGATATATCATGGTCACCTGGACGCCGGTGACGGGCGCAGCGGGATATAAGATATTCCGCGCCGAGAACAGCGGAGGATATTCGCAGGTGGCCACACTCAACGCGCTCGGCAATTCATACAGCGATATCGAGATAACCCGCGGCGCCGCCGACAAGACATATTATTACCGGGTGAGCGCATATAAGACCGGTGTTGAATCCGCTCAATCCGCGTCAACAGGAGCGGTGGTGCCCCATACGGAGATGCCGCCGCAGGTCGTCGCATCGACATTCGATCTTCCGTATGATGTAGAATGCGTGCTTGTGCTTGATATGGAAAAGCTGAGCGCATCGACTAATTTCATCGACATATACCGATATGTTATGACGAATGTACTGTCAACGAATACCACAGCGGTCATCGACGAATTCCAGCTGTCCAACGGGATCAATTTCACCAACACCAATTCGGTAAAGCGTATCCTGGCCGCGGCGCACATGCCGTCTCCGGGATCTTCACCTTCCTTCTACGTACTCGCAAACGGTTCCTTTAACCCGTCAGCGACATCGAATTTCATGAGCAACCAGCATTCCGAGTTCGGCACCACGAATTATAAGGGCATCACCCTGTACCGGACATCGGACAGCGGCGGCAATTTCGGCTTCTGCGACACGAGCAATTTCATCGTGGGAAGCACCATGTCCGCCGCAGCAACAATGATCGATGTAACGAACACGAACTCGCTCAGCAGCAACGCTGTGATGATGTCCGAATTGAACCTGTACGGCAACAATGCATTGTACGGTGTCTTCAGAATGGCGGTAACCAACGCCGTCGACCTGAGTTCATACGGGCTGCCGGCATATGTTACCAACGAGATTCAAAAATACGCGCTTTATATCGGCTTCGGCATCGATATGTCCGACACCACGAAAGCGTCGGTATCGGTGAATGTGTATCAGGTCACGAACACCAACGCAAGCCCGATAGCCTGCACGGTGCAGGTGTATATCGACAGCACCGAAGTGTTCAATCTGATAAAAAAATATAACACCAACCACTAAGGAGAAGGACATGAAAAAAACACATATCATGCCGTTTGCCGTCTGCGCGGCGCTTCTATTCATACTGAGCGGTTGCGGCAAGAACTTCTTCTCTCCGTTGACCGATTCGCCGGATCAGCAGCGCCGGAACGCCCCCGGGGGCTCATTCCGCGGGCTCTATTCAGGAGAATTTACCGGCGATCAGATGAGCGCGCTCGACACCATCCCCGCCGACTGCAACTATGTGGTGATGATCAATATGGACAGCCTCATGAATTCCGTAGTGTACCAGCGGGCGTATCAGCTTATTGTGAGTAATTTCATCACGTCAAATAATCTGGCAATGCTCGGCATGTTTGAATCATCAAACAATGTGCACTTCAACAACGCGGATTATTTCGATACGTTCGCGTTCGCGGGAAAAGCGCAACTAGCCCGACAGACATATAGTTACAGTAATACTTACTATTATGACGACAACAGTTTTACGAACAGCTTCTGGATTACAAACCATTATGACTGCGATCCGGAATTTGCCGCTTACGCAAGCCAGCGCCCATGGTATGTATATAACGACGAGTATGGGCATACGAATATCGATACCGTGAGTGTCCCCGGCAGCATTGTCTATTTATATGCTAGCGGACAGAAAACGACCAACAGATGCCGATCAGGGATATCAATTTATGCATACGCCTACGCTGACGGTTCTGTATACACAAACTCATGTAAAAAGATACCCAGTATAAGCACCTATTCTTATTCGTATAACACACCGATCAGCACGGCGTACGGACTTTTAACCGGCACCTTCGACCCGGCGGGAACGCTGAGTTTCATGAATATGATGAATGCGGTACAATCCAGTTACACCTATACCGGCGTTAACGTGAAAAATCTCGGAGGTTCCGACGACAATTCGCTGCACCTCGGCTTTAAAGGGACATGCAAGCTGTATCTCGCCGGCGGAAAAACGATGATGAACACGGCACTGGACACAACATCAGCGAATTCCATCCGCAACAATTCCGAACTGTACAACATGCTCAAGGAATACAATCAGGGCGCCATCTTCGGTGCACTCCGCACCGATGCCGAACATATCATGACTACGGAAATATGGAACAGCATCCCGAGCGATATCCGCGCGGACGCAAGCAAGTACGATTATCTTATCGGCTTCGGCATCGGTTTCAATAATACCATCGAAACGACGGCTAGGATTATCGTGCAGGAACATCTGAATCCGTCGAAACAGCTGTTCCGCGGTGTCGTAACGCTTCATGTGGGCATGAACGTGATTCTTGATTTTGTGCAGGCAAACGTCACGACGTTATCAAACGAACTCTATACCATGTTCAACAGCGGCGGGTATAGCGGTCCGACCAGATACGATCCGGATGTATATGAGCCAAACAATTCATTTTTCCAAACAGCCGGTATCGCAGCGCCGACGACAACACCGCAGCAGACAAGTGAAATAACGCTGAACCCCGGCGAGGAAGACTGGTTCACGATAACGCTTGAAGGAAATGCCAATTTTAAATTCATTGCAAACAGCAGCGCTTCTGCATATTTTTCAGGCAGAATATATGATGCAACACTCATCCCGGTCGGGTATGTCGACCCATGGAATACGAATACTATAAACACTTCCGGAAAAACAAATGCTGTATATTTTATAAAAATATCCATATCTTCAAACGACTATTCTTCCTGGCGCGGGTGTTTACACTACTGGAAAGAATAAGCAGTGTTCAAATTAACCGTTGACAGAAAGGCGGCATACATCGCTGTATGCTGCCTTTTTTTATACACTACGATTCAGGGATTTTCCCTGTTTGATGAATTTTCCCGGTACACCTTCGGCAAAAATGCGCTTGATACCGTCTCATCTTCACCGAGGGGCAGCTATGCTTTTGCCGAAATGGGAGGACGTAATCTCATAAGCACCTATCGCGCCGTGGACGGCGTTACCGACTATGAATATCGTTTCCTTACCGGAAACCTCCGTACAGGCGGTCTCTATGAAGATGCGAACGAATGGATACCCGCGGTGTATGCCGACATCGCGGGAACACTGTCGGGTACCGCTGTCACCGGCGGTGATGTTGCGGCCACGGTACGGGTTCCGGATGCGGATGCCCGTTTCGCCGTCATGTATCCGCACACGGAACTGATCACCTGCATCGCCGGTGTCAGTGCATACGGGATGCTCGGTTCAGTATACCCGTCGTCGGCATTTGCCGCGGCACGTCTGCGCCATCCGCTTGTCGATATCGATGTATCGGGTTCGCTCATATCGCTCACGCCGCTGCAGATAGGATGGAACACGCGGACGTACAACGCGTTTTTTCCGTCATCCGCGGTGAACGCATCCGTAACGCTGAAGATGTTCAAACCGAACATCACCGTCAACGGCGGCTATGCACTGTCATCAGATGCGCTGCTGGCGGGCAATTATGCAGCCACCGTTGCGCCGTTTTATTCGGCGGGCATCGACGTCTGCTATCCGTGGGAAGAATGGTCGGCCGGCATATCGGCGGGATACGGGACCACCGGCACTAACGCACGTCTTGTGGTACGGCAGCTCGGACTTTTCGAGGGAACGACGTTCGATCCGGCCTCAGCGGTCTATCACTATGACGAATATACCGCAGCCGTATTCGGCGACTATCGTTCCGGCACGATGAAGATCCACGCCGCATTGCAATACGAATACGCGTCTGTCACGGGACAGGCGATAGTGCAGCCCGTCGAATCGTTTTCATTCATCTGGGCGGACATCAATGACCGCATAGGACTGACGGCATGGACACTCAGTATTCTGTGGAATAATCCGGTTGTCAATGTCGGCACCGCGGTGTCACTTATCGACAATAATGCGCCTCTGATCGCCTATACGGAACATATATCGGTCCTCCTCAGCACGTATAAGCCGCTGCAGACCGATGTACGAACGGTACTGACGCTGCTGTTGAATCTCGATCACACCTTCGTCGTCGGAAAATGGTCGATCATCCCGTCCTGTTCGATACTGGTACCATTCATCGTGCGCAGATTCTCCTATGACGGCGATGGACACACTTCCTCAACGGCGGAACAGACAACACCCTCGTCATCCGGTGCTATTCAGAAAATCGATGCATATTCCGTACCCCCGTTGGCGATAACGCTTCGGGCGGAATACTCTTTCCACTGACCTCTGAACAGACCGGCTTGGCATCATTTCACCGATATCCGCCTATGTGTTTGAGAAGGCGCGATAGTGCGCCATCGTTTTTTTCTTGTAATATTTTCTCGCATGTGATATTATCATACCGCATCGGAAGGCAGTGTCCGTTGTAATAATAATAAAATGAGCTTACATACGGGAGAAACACAAATGGGTATTCGTGCAGCATATTTTATTTTTTTACTATTATTGATGTCGTCTTTACTTATTGCGGCCCCGAAGAAGATACGCATCGGCATCATCGATTTCGGCGCGAACGGGACATCGGCCAATGAAGCGCAGGCGATCAGCGACCTGTTCAGGAACGAGCTCGTACGCTGCGGTGCGTTCGATGTACTCGACCGCAAGAACATGGATGCCGTTCTCAAAGAGCAGGCGTTCCAGCAGACGGGATGCACCGAAAGTTCCTGCGCCGTACAGGTGGGAAAACTGCTCAACATGCAGTATATGATCTACGGCAAGATCGTTAAGGTGGGTGATTATTTCCTGCAGACGGAGATGATCGACATCGAAACGACAAAGATCGTCAAATCGTCCAAGGCGCGGTTCGCCGATTTCACCGAGATTGAGAAGCATTTGAAAATAATGGCGTCGGACCTCGCCAACACCGGAGAATATGACTATGAAGAAATATCGCTGAGAAAAAACAACGCCTTCGGCGGCGTTGTGCGTAACGGGCTCATCACCGCGGGATGCGCGGCGATAACCGCCACAGGGTTCATCCTGGCCGCTGTCTATGCCGGTAACGGCGACAGCGTATATGCCGACTATCTCACGCAGAGCAGCACCGACAGCGCAACGCGGCTGGGCGATGAATATTCGTCATTGTATAATCTGGCCGACGGTTTTGCCTACGCCGCCGAGGCGGGGGCGGTTCTCGGTACCGTATTCATCACCTGGATGATTGTCGACTGGATGAACTTTTCGCACTATAACGGTCTGCAGATGAAATACAAAGTGACGGTCACGCCGAAACCAGATACGCTCGCGGTATCACTGAGCGTACGTTTTTAAAAAGGGGACTATCATGAAACGTTATATGCTCATCGTCACGATTCTCGCTGTAAGCTCAAGCGTATTCGCCTCGTTGCTGTTTCACAAGAACAGAAACGAAGTGAACAAGCGTGTAAATCCGGCCGATAAAAAAGCGGAGAATTATCAGGGGTATGAGACAACAAATGCCGCGCAATATGTCACGTGCGTCAATGAACCCGATCTCAGCAACAATATCACCGGCATAGCGCAGCTGAGCAATCACGGCTGGAAGCCCGTGAAATACATGATCAGCATCGTCGATACGTTCGCGGGTGCCGCCTGGGCCGACATGCCGTCCAACCGCATCATGCGCATCGACCTCGCCGCGCACGGACCGAACGCGGTATACACACGATTCATGTTGCCGAACAACGCCGAATGGCGTTGCACGAACTCGGTCTTCTACGGTGGCGGAACGAACCGCGCGCCGGTGATTGCATCGTTCACCATGAGCCCGGCCGTCGTGAAGCCGGGAAGCAATGCGACGCTCACGGTGGTCGCGAGCGATCCCGACGGGGACACCCTTTCATACACCTATCTTTTTTCCGGACTTGTCACCAACGGCACCGGGTCATCCATCACCGCACATTCGACATCGAACATCGCCACCACCGTGTGGGTGCTGGTCTCCGACACGAACGGCGGCGTCTCATCGAATTTCCTCACGTTCCGGGCTACCAACCTCGCGCCGGTGATCGCATCGTTCTCCGGCGTACCGTGGGTGCTCAAGACGAATCAGCAGAGTACGCTTACCGCGAGCGCAAGCGATCCCGACGGCGATCCGGTCGCTTATACGTACGAGATTGTGAGCAACGGCGGAACGGTAAGCGGCAGCGGAGCCACGGTCACCTATACCGCGACGAACGTATGGCCTACGGGCATCGCGGCGATACGCGTCATCGCATCGGACGGATACGGCGGAAGCGCGACGAACGTGCTTGAAATGCCGGTAAAAGCGTGGCAGAAAATCGGTTCCGGCACCGGAGGGTTCACCGGGACGATCGCCGACGGCAGCTGGTTCGGATACTCGCTGTCGCCCGTCGGCGATCTTGACGGCGACGGCATCAATGATTTTGCCGTGGGTGCCGCGGGAAGCGACGACGGAGGTACGGACCGGGGCGCGCTCTGGGTACTGCTCATGCAGAAAAACGGCCTTGTCAGAACGAATTACAAAATAGCCGATGGAACGGGCGGTTTCGGCAGCGGCCTTGCCGACGGAGAGTATTTCGGCTGTTCCGTAGCCACGAACGGCGACATGAACGGCGACGGTGTCGTGGATCTTATCGTCGGAGCGAGCTTCTGTGCCGATGGCGGTGCGGACAGCGGTTCAGTCTGGGTACTTTTCATGAACTCGAATGCGACGGTCAAATCGAAACAGAAGATCAGCCGCACGTCCGGGGGATTGTCGAACATCAGCGACGGCGATTGGTTCGGCGGGTCGATCACATCACTTGGAGACTATGACGGCGACGGGGTATACGATGCGGCAATCGGCGCGGCAGGCACGTCAAACTTCCGAGGCGGCATCTGGATCGTCTCGCTGAAAGCGGACGGCACCGTGAAAACGAACCGCCGTATCGCAAGCAACGAGGGCGGGCTCTCGTCATCGGCGCTCAGCGTCGGCGATCAGTTCGGCGCGGCGGCATGTTCCTTTGATGTCAACAATGACGGTACGAACGACATACTCTGCGGCGCACCCCGCGACGACATATCGGCAACGACCGACGTCGGATCGCTGCGCACACTTTTCATGATGAGCAACGGAACTTCATCCGGCAGTATAATCGTGACCAGCAACATGAACGGGTTCACCGGGAACATCCTCGGCTCGGATTTCTTCGGTTCATCGCTGGCATATATCGGCGTACTGAACGGTAAACACACCTTCGCCGTCGGCGCGAGCGGCGATGACAGCGGCGGCCGTTCACTCAGCGGTGCGGTTTGGCTCGTTTCGTTTGACAGTTATGGAAATGCGACCGGCAATGCGAAGATAAGCTATACCGACGGCGGATTCGGCGGAAGCGACATCGCCGCGAGCGACAGGTTCGGCTACGCGGTGGCGCCGGCCGGTGACTGTAACGGCGACAGCATCCCCGATCTTCTCGTGGGAGCATATGCGACCTCATGCGGCGGCACAGAACGCGGCGCGGTATACCTCATCTATCTGAATAACGACAGTTCGGTCACAAAATAACAATAAGGATCTGTTATGAAAAAATACTATCTCATCTTGTGCGCTGCCGGTATACTTGCAGTATCATGCACGAGCGTGCGCTATGGCGGCGGATCATCCGCGCTCAACCGGGCTCCGGTGATCACCCTGAGCGGCTTCTCCTATTCCGCCGGAACGTTCGACGTGAACATACAGGTTAACGACCCCGACAGCGACGCCGTTTCAAATACGGTGAACCTGTATGCGGGAACAGGTACGGTAACCCCGTCGGAACCGAGCACGAACACATCGATTGCGGCATCGGTCATGGGCGCCGGCACCCCCTGCGTCATAATCGTACGGTCATGGGATATGTCAAACGGCTCCCCGAAGGGCGGACATGCAACACTTACCTTCAATGTCAGACGCTACATCACCGGCGGCGCAGGCCGTGACCGGCGCATGGTGTTCAGCTCGTTCCCTCCGAAGTATGCTCATCCGGGAACGGAGACAAACCTGATCGCGTCAGCCGCAGATTCAACGGGAAGTGAAACACCGTGGAACTACATCACATCATCCGGCGGCACGATAACCTCCGCCAATCCGCAGCAGAGCGAAAATGCCGTGGTGTCGATGGTAATCCCCGGTCTCATGAAATATTTTTTTACCAATCTTGCATCGAACACTGCGGGAGACTTTGCCACGATGACCGCCGAGGTCATCGCCACGAATGCCGAGCCAGAGACCGCTTCGCTGTCACTGAGCAACCGGGCGGGCTCGGGGAACGCAACGACGCGCGCGAATGATGCATTCGTCACCTTCACGCTGTCCGACGCTGACGACAACATCACCAACGTGCATACGCTCTGCTCGATGACATCCGGCATGGGGGTCCTCTCGCTCTCCAATGCGACTAATGCGGCACGAACGGTATTCGTGGATGTGACCAACAGGGGAACCTTCACGGTATATGTCGTCAATTATGATGATTACGGCGGCACGAACACCACCAACGTATCGTTCTCCGTCACCAACGATGCGCCGATAATCAGCTCATTCACCGCAACAACATCGGATTCGCCGGACGGCGCATCGATTGCATTCTCGCTTTCGGCGTCCGATCCTGAAAACGACGACAGGCTCACCAACATCACCGTAACCACCAACGGTACGGAATACTGCAGCCAGGACACCATCGACACGCTCAATGATATGCCGCGCGGCAGCTATTATATCGTGCTTCGCGTCACCGACAGCTACGGCGCATATGCCGAAGCGGTCACGAACATCAGTATCGGCAATCACGCCCCCGCGATAACGAATGTCACCGTAGTACCCGCCCTGCGGTATCCGGGTACGCCGATTACACTGCGATGCTATGGCAGGGATGCCGACGGGGATACGGTCACGTACGATATCGCAGCACCGGCCGCCGTTCCCGCAACCGCGGCGCATATCGCCGACGGCGCGCCGCAGAGCATCACCTATGCCGCCGCGGGGATGCACACCGTGACGGTCACCGCCGGTGACGGCAACGGCGGCAGCGTATCGAGCAATATCCTCATCATCGTTTCCAATACCGTTACATCGAACGCAGCGCCATCCGTGGCGTCATTCGTGTCCGAAAAACCGCTGCTCAAGACAAAAGAATCGACACGCCTCATCATCGCCGCGGACGACCCGAACACCAACATCGTCGGCACGAATGTAACGATCATCTCCGGCGGCGGCATTATCTCGAACGGCATCGGCGGGTGGTGGTATCTCGCGCCTACGAACCACGGCACGGCGACGATACGGATGACGGTGACGGACGGCGGCGGGCTCAGCGCATCGGCGGACACTTCGGTCATGATAAAGGATTATCAGCTGCTCATCCCGTCAACGACACTGCCGCTGAAAAGCTATTTCGGAGCATCGGTCGCCCAGGTGCCGCTGCGTCAAACCGGCGGCTTTGTGCTTGCCGGCGGCGCGCCGGGATATAATCACGGCTACGGCGCCGTATACCTTCTCTTCACCGCGATGAACGGAACACTCGTCCGCGATGTACGTCTCAACGGACCGTCGGGTCCTCTCGTCCCGGAGAATTCCGCGTACGGCACCGCCGTGGCTGCATGCGGACTCTCGTCATTGTCGCTGCCCGAACGACCGCCGTTCCCCCGCCCGGTCCGATACATCGCGCTGCTCGCTGTCGGTGCCGTCGAATACCCGCGCGGATGCGGCGCGGTGTATCTGCATAAGCTTGATGCATCCGGCACGGTGCGCGACACCTCGTTCATCGGCGGCACGAGCGGATATATGCACGAAAAGCTGCATCTGAAAGACCGCTTCGGTTCATCGGCGGCTTTCCTGCCCGTCAAACAGCGGAGCGTCATTGACCTGTCGAACATTCGAGTATCACCGGAACGCACGTATATGCTCGCGGTGGGCGCACCCGGTGACGACACCGCGGGTGACAATGCCGGTGCGGTATGGATCATCCGCACGAATGCGTTCTCCGGTATGACGAATTTCAGAATCGTACCGCCGCGGCGCGGGTTTTCCGGCGTGAAGGAATTCGGCCGCTCGCTTGCCGCTCTCGGCGATGTTGACGGTGACGGTTTTTGCGACCTGGCCGTTGGTTACTCCGGCGGCGCCTGCATACTCACGCTCGACAAATATGGCTCGGTGATACGTTCATATAATGTACCGAACGCCGCGATTCCACCGGGAAGCGACTTCGGCTGTTCGCTCGCGGGCATCGGCGACATCATGCGGAACGGCACACCCGACATGCTCATCAGCGCGAAAACGGACGGCGACGGAAGCGCCGGCACCGGCGCCGTATGGTTCCAGTGGCTCAAGCGCCCGCTGCTGACATTCGGCGGCATGTTCGACGGAACGATAAAAGTGAGTGCCGCATCCGGCGGACTGCACGCGCCGTTAACGAACGCTCATTTCGGTTCATCGGCCGCTCTAGCGGCGCATCGCGATAACGACGTGCCCGTCATAGCAGCGGGGGCAGAGAATTACGATAGTATGCGCGGCGCGCTGTGGCTGCTCTACATGAACCGCGACGGAACGGTCATTAACTGGTAAAAACGCTTACGGACGTATCCGCCGGCCGAGCAAAAAGAATTTCCGTTCCGGATACCAGAGCACCGGCACGCCGTTACGGACAGTGAAACTGGAATAGAGCGCAAGATCGAGACGGCCCGGTGTTCCCGGCTTGCCGAGCGGTACACCGTCATGATCCATGAAAAGCGCAGGCTCATCGAACCACACCGGCTGATCCGCATTCTTCTGAAAATGTCCGCGCACGAGATGTATCGGCCGGCGGTGAAACGATGTATCCGTTGGCCCGTACTGTTTATAATGGCCATCGTGGTTATGGATGAAAAGCGCATAGCTGCCGCTGCCGGCTGAACTGCCGCCCATATCGTACATCGGGCAGGGAGACAATGGATGGAGAAGCGCCTCACCGCCGTCGCGTTTGAGAAGACGCCGCGGCTCGGTCCATGTCTCGCCGATATCGCTGCTCACCGACCAGAAGGGGCTCCCGGACGCGGTGCGCACCACACAGAAGAGGCGTCCGTCGGGAAGCTTCACCACCGTGGGCTCCTGACACACACTCAGCTCGGGATGACCGGGGAACGGTACCGCAAGCGCTTTATCATTGAACGCGAACCAGCTGATGGCGATATCCTTGGGCTCGGGATTTTCATCGACGTTCTCAAAGCGCATGAACTCAACGCGGGCGTCGGCCGAGCGCCAGTCGGTCAGCGGGCTTTTGCGTACGGCGAAACTCGTCCAGCGCGTGATGCCGGCGAAATATTTTCCGTCCTTTCCCAGACGCAGCGGCTTCTGCCAGCAGAGAATGTTCGGCGGCATAGCGGTGTCGGGATTATCGTTAATGCTCCGCGTTACGGGAATGAACTCTGGCTTCGACCATGTTTTACCGTTGTCATCGCTGTAGATACCGTTGAGCCAGCCTGTATGATGAAAGAACGAATCGAATTTGCCGATATGCTGGCTGTAGAGTACGTAGATGCGTCCGGTCTTGCTCACCAATGGATACGCCCAGCTTGCCATGAACCCGTCGCCCGGAACTTTCGGACCTGCGATGATGCGCGGCTTCGTCCACGTCTTTCCCTCGTCTCTGCTCTGCACGAATACGATATGCTGATCGGCCGGAAGATCCGCCGAATAATTTTCCACCGAACTCTGCGTCCATACCGCCATGAGCGATCCGTCGGGACCGTCGAACACGAGAAAGTGCTCGTTGCCCGTGTCGCAGACCTCGGTTGCGTTGACCTCGGGTACGAATACCACATAATCCGGCTTGGTGATATGCAATTGCGCCGGAATGCGTTCTTTCATCTGTTCTACCGTGATGGTGTTCTGGGCGGCCATGATGAACTCCTTAACGTGACTTATCACTATGATATATACGGGGCGGTGAAAGGCAATAGAGAAAACGGATATTGGTTGGAGTGGATGGAAGATGAGAAATAAAGATGTTGGGAAGGTGCGTGAAACGCTCGGAAAGAAATGTCATTCTTCGCGTCGTGCACGACTCAGCTGTCCGTCCTTGGACAGATTCGTCGCAATCGCGGCATCCTGCCGCTATCATATATTATCAGACCACCCGTAACATCACCACAGAATGCGATGAGGCCCGTTAAGCCCGACGCGAAAAACGACATTTCTTTCCTTCGCTGTACACGCATTGTGAAAAAATAGAATATAAGGCTCGTGTCGCTGGTAACGGATGTGGTCAGGTTCGTATGGTCCACTGCAGATTTCCTGTTTTCTAAGCTCTCCGAAATAGTATTCTCATTAAAAGATGCTGTATTTGATTTTACCGGACTGGTATTCATGCGCGAAGAGACGCTTTTCACGCCGGAATACATACGTGCGTCAGGCGAGACAATGGATTCCCGCGTGAAGAAATGATAATCACGTAACAGGACAGGGGTTTAATCTCAATGCAGCGGCACTGGCGCAGCGCGACAGCGAGAGCTTTGCCCGAGCGGAAGTCATGGCGTGAAGTCTATGTATTTTAATCATTACCTGTATCATGCAGCAATTTTTCATGTTTCTTTGTTTCATCAATAAATTCCGACTTGAGTGATTCTATCTGTCTATTTATATATTCTGATTTTTCTATACTCTTATATGCTTTTGTATGGTATTCATCAAAATCAATAAAGTCCAGTCTATTGGAATCAATCAATTGCCTGCCGGATAAAAAGGGTTGAGCAAAATTTGACCATGCCTTGCCGTTTTTCCAAAAATAATCAGAAACAGGTGAAACGGCAAACTCATAATCAGAATAAAGTATCCAGTTACCACTCGTGGACTGTAACGATTTTCCTACACCAGCCAAGCCGCACTTATTTAAATCATGCAAGAATATAGAACCATCTTGAATAAGTCGCCATTTTCCAACAGTCCTGTCGTCTTTTTGAAAAAGAACATAGACATTATCGTCGAAAAAACATTCCGTGCAGCGGATATTATTCGAAGTATATGTAATCAGTTTGCCTGCGGGGGTATGTATAGTTTCAGACAACTTATTGAGACGTTTGTCACAACTCGAAAAGAAAAGCATAATTACGATAAATAAAAAAATAATTTTATTATTTCGCATCAGCATCCTCCAAAGCAGCGGAGATAAGACAATAAATCTCCAATGCCGAATATATGATAAATATGTTTATAATATTATCAATGGTTAATATACCTGCTTGAATACTTCGTTTCATTTCAATTTTCAAATAGCTTGTACCGGATTTCACCCAACGACCCGCGTGTTTGCGCCGTGCGGAAGTGTCGCGAATCGGCGAGTTTCTCGCGCTGAGCTTGTCGAAGCATGCGAGCAGCGGCACTTGTGCATGTCGTGAACCCGCTGTTGTGCAATCGTTCCGATTTGCCTTACTAAAGCTATTACCATTTATATATACTATTTATTAGTACTTAGAAACTTTACTTTGTGAAATTCATGTTGGTAATAATGTAAAAAACTATACCTATACCGTATCGCTAATAAATCTATAAACATCGCAACAATTGATGACCCTTTGATAGTACTTTTACCTTGAAAATTAATATGTATTGGTGATTCTACCGCGCGAAAACCATGCTTTTGAGCAATAAAACACAATTCGAGATCAAATGCATATTTTTTTACTACCAATAATGGCATGATAACATCCAGCAATTCTCGCTTTATCAGCTTTAACCCTGATTGTGTATCCCTGAGCGATATACCTAAAATTATTTTTGATAATATCACATAACCAATACTTAATATCTTTCTAATCAGTGGGTATTCAACCAATGAAAATGGATGCCGTTTACTTGCAACAACAATATCAGCCGTGGATAAATACGGAAATAAATTTGAAAGTTGATTGGGCGGAAGGTCCCCGTCTGAATCAATAAAAGTTATAACATCTCCTTTTGAATTATAAAATCCCACCTTTAGTGCATGGCCTTTTCCCATGTTCTCTTTATACGAAATTACTTTTATGCCTTTTACTTTCTTTGCTTCTTGTTCACTGTTGTCGGGCGACCCATCTATTACTGCAATTATCTCGAAATCACGAATTACAGTTTTCTTTAATTTTGTTAACGATACTTTATATTGCTCCAGGTTTTTTCTGACAAATGATTCGCCTTTATACACGGGCACTATTACAGAAAGAAAATACTTCATGATATATCCTTATATTTTATATAGAACTGGGCATGTTTTTTTTGGCAAATAGGGATGCCGCACAACGTCCCGCGGATTTGCGACGTGCGGAAATACTGCAAATCTGCAAGCATCTCGTGCTGAGCATGTAGTGAACACGCTGTTTGGATGGATAGTAATGGATAGCAGTTTCCTTTTTCGTTGCATATCATTACGTATAGTTTATTGCAACATATCCACCACGTCAAGCCGTTTAGTGACGTGCAATTGCTGCACGCTACATATCAGTTCGCCGGTTCGACGAGCTGCTTCGACGGGGCTCAGTACGAGTACTTCGACGCAGCTCAGTACGAGTCACCGACCACAGGCTCACTGCAACGCACGTCTTATCGGCACACGCATGGAAAAAGTCTGAACCGGGATATCCAGGATAAAAGGATGAGCAGGATTAATGGAAAAATACACTCCGTTCGCCACCTGTACAACTCCATCCTTCAGCAGCCCCGGCCCGAGCGAACGGTGGATTTTGAAGGATGCATTATTACCTCCGGCAATTTTAGTCTATGTGCAGACTATCACGTATGCGCGCAATCAAGGACACAAAGCTGTACTTCGCGGTGCGTACATTTCATCCTTGACAAGCACGTATTCGTTCGTATCTTTTCTCGACCGATCGGACGGTTTTCTTGACCGAGTCTGCTCTAACAGATTATTGCGGTAAGGCGGGTAGGAATATCTCTATTTATTTATATTGGGGAAGCGTAGCGAACGAGAAATAACGTATGCGCGCTCAAGGCAGGGTGCAGCGGGGATGTGTTCTGAACGCGTCTGCGTTGTGCGAGCATAGCCTACGCAACAACGTGCAAAAAGCGTTACATGCCGAGTGAGCGGAGCGGCTGCGCTTACCTGAGCATATTCACCGAGTACGGCGGAATGACACCATCACCATAATCCGCCGGAACGATAGGCGTTATATCACCCGGGGCATCCCCGTACGTACCGTATTTCACGGAGGTCGCTTCAACCGAAGTTGCGGTAAGCGTTCTGCGCTTCATCACCGCAAGCGGGAACGTAACACTCGCGGCGGTGCTGTTGACGACGAAATATTTTTTACCTTTCGCATCTTCGGCAGCGATTACATGGACACCGCGCGGCAGCATCATCGGCGACGGCAGGAAGGTGCTGGCGGCGGAGAACTGCCGGAAGAGCAGCATCGCCTCGAGCACCGGTGTACTCCGGTAGGTGCCGCTGTCGGCCATGAAAAAAACGCTCTGACCGCCCCATTTTGAGAACGGGGTTCCTTCCTTTCTGCTCACCCGGGACTTGTGAATAAACGGATGGAACGTTGCCGCGTCCACGCGCGGATGCGAGTAGATGGCCATTGCCGTTTTCACCGTGCCGAGTGCCGACGCCATGGCGCTGATAAGATCGTTCCTGCTGCCTCCGGCAACGGCGTCCGACTGCGCTCCCCATTCGCTCACATAGAACCTCGCGCCTTTGAATCCGGCGGCATCGATAAGACCGCTCATGACGTCAAGGCTCCGGTACACGTTGCGCACCGCCCAGTCTTCGAGATTGTTGCCGATGAAATCCTCGGCCATATCGGAGAGATACGGATAGATGTGCGGCGCGAAATAATCAATCGAGCCCGTCATGCCGAGCGCCGCGAGCCGGGTGAGCAGCGTCTTGCTCCAGCGCACGTACATCGTATTCTCCGGATCGGGCGCATAGGCGGCAAGTTCCCCGAGACAGACGATGATTTTTGCGGCGGGCATTTTCGAGCGTATCATCTTCACATGCGCCGCGACGACTGCCGCATAATCCTCGCCCGGCATGTCCCAGCGTTCGTTGTCCATCTCGATGCTCGCAACCGTGTCCGCATACCCGTTGGCGGTGACATAATCGATGAGCGTGGCATTGTTCGAGACGATAAGCGCGAGCGCGCGTTCGCTGAACGTGCCGACGTCCATCGGGTTCTCGCGCTTCATGCGCTCCTCGGGCAGTGTCTTCACATAGATGAAGTCCGTGCCGTTGAACATCGATACGCAGTTCAGCTGCAGGTTGATGCGTACGCCCTGCGCTTTGGCCGCCGCAAGCATGGCCTGCACCGTCGTGGGATTTGATTTGATGCCGTTGGGATAGAACCACGACTGTATGGTGCCGTATCGCCCGCCTTTGGCGCCGAGCACACCGAACCAGTCCTTCGTCTCGTACGGCCAGAACTGAAACGATATCTCAAGTCCGTGCGGAAACCGGAGAATACCGCCCATGGAATTAACCAGCGCGCCCCATGCCGCAGGCGCATCGGCCATGCCGGTCATCGAGGGGTTATAATAGCCGCCCGTGGAGAATGCGTCGGGACCGATGGTCTTCTCCGTCCGGACGAATACCTGGTCGGGATATTTGTTTTTATCCGGCGGGTCCTTGCGCGTATTGAGCGTTACCGCGGTGGCGAACGCGGGGGCGTTTATGCTGATATCGTCGATGATGACCGCGCCGCGTCCGGCGGAGAAGTTCATCTGCTGGAGCATGAAGTAGGCGCCGTTCTCCCACGATCGCTTCGTTAGGCCGTTCGGGAACTGCTGCGAAAATTCGATTCCCCCGGCCTTCACCTCGATGACAGATCCGTCGAGTCTGAGCGTGATATCGAGCGGGAGATCATCACCTGCCGCCGGTATATGCACGGCGGGATACAGATACTGAAAGGTGTTGCCCTTTGCGTCACCGCGGCGTTTGGTGTCTTCCGACTGCGCGTCCTTGAGCACGAGCGCCAGATCGGCGCCGTTCTTTCTGCTGTAGGTGATTGATACGCCGGCGACATTCTCGCTCGACTGCACGCCTTTCGCCTCGGCATCTGGAGTGAATCCGGCGAACACCGAGATATCGGTGCCGTCGGAGGCGGCGGCGGCCAGCGCCGTCATGCGTATGCGGAGTGTAACGCCGGTTTCGTTCCAGAACTGAAAACCCTTTTTCGAGAACATCGCCGCGCGTTTCCATGATTCGTCCTTAGCCGACACGCGCAGCCGTCCGTTGTCGATGCGTATGGTACCGCCGCCGTCGTTCACGCGCCAGAGTTCGCTGCTGAGCGTTGCCGTCCTGAAATTGTCCGCTACGGTTGCGGCGCTCATGCAGAACGCCCCCGCAAGGATGATGAAACATGCATGGATTATCCTCATACGGTACTCCTCATAATATCTATAGTATATCACATCCATTGCGCGGCGGATATCATCGTTTCCGGCCGATGCTCTATCGCGTTTTCCGGCTGTGGCCGCTGCGGTATGCCGCCGGTGTGATGCGGAAGTGTTTTTTGAACTGCCGGCAGAAATGCTGATAACTCCGGAAACCCGCCTCGCTGACGACAGCAGTTACCGGCCGTGCTGTACTTCTGAGTGCCGCCGCCGCCCGTTTAAGCCGCGCTTCAGTGAGGAGCGCGATGTAGGACTGTCCGAGCAGCCGCCGGCATTTTCTGCCGAACGCGTCGCGGTTCATGCCGAACACCGATGCGATGTCCCTGGCGCTGTCGTCACGGTAATGCCGCGCGATATGCCCGCAGACGGTCTGCCGGAAACGCTCATCCGTGATACGGTGCCGGAGCGTCGATGCGCGGGGCACGAGCGCCGGCCGTATGAGCAGGCGCGCCGACGGATGTTTTCCCTGCAGAAGCGCGACCACGCGGAGCACGCTTTCCCGCCCGATGCGGAAAAAATCCTGCCGCACGGTGGTGATGGCATTGACGCCGGTACGCGCCGGTTCGTCGTCAAAGGCGGTAATGGCGGTGTCCTGCCCGGTGCGCGTGAGAAGCGCATGCATGAATGCGGCAAGTGCGGCGTTGTCGAGCATGAGCGCCGTAGGCCGTTCGGCAAGGCCGAAAAACCAGTCGCCGGCGGCTTTTTCTATACTGCGGATGAGCGCGATCTGCCCGATGATGTGCCGTGCCTTGGCATCGCGCATGCCGCGCCGGTGCAGACGGTCGCCGTTGAACACCCAGTCGTCGCGGAGCGGAATCCCGTGTGCATGAAGCGCCGCGGCGAACCCCTCGCGCCGTTCCAGCGCATACGGTTCGCTCGATGAGACCGCGTAGCCGATATCGCGATGACCTTCACGCACGAGATGATCGACGAGCAGACGCACGGCCGCATGTTCGTCCGTACCGACATAGCGGCTGCCGGAACGCGCCGATTCGATCATGATGTTGACGCAGGGCTTGCGTTCTTCGAGACTGTTCCACGCCTTCTGCCACGCGGGGATGCTGCGCGGTACGGCGCCGATAAAGCCGTCATAGTGCTTATCCCGTCCGCCCGCGATGAATGCGTCGACGGGTGTTGACAGGTCAAAAGTGTGCACCGATGCCCCGGAACGCATCGCCGCATCATGCATGCCGGCGGTGAGGTCCATCATCATCTTCGAGTTCACCGTTCCGGTGAGGTCGGAACAGCTGTTGAGATATGCAATTGAAATACTCATGGCGATAAAAAACATCGTACCATAAAGGACCTTTTACCACAACGTTTTCAGGGAGTGCGCGATGGTCTACCGGTTCTTTTCCGGATGCACCATCGGCACGAATCGCACCGACAGAAGCCGCTGCGTGTCATATCCGTCGGCCGTACGCGTGATGAGAACAAGTTCCTGCACGAACGAACCAACCGGAACGATCATTCTTCCGCCGGGTTTCAGCTGTGACAGCAGTTCATAAGGAGTATCCTCAGGTGCGGCAGCGATGATGACGGCATCATACGGCGCATGTTCAGTCCAGCCCGCATAGCCGTCGCCGTGTTTTACCTCTAAATTTGAATATCCGAGCGCATTAAGCCGTTCAATCGCCTGCACCGCAAGTTCCGGTATCACTTCGATTGAATATACTTTTTTGACGAGTTCGCACAATATCGCCGTCTGATAACCCGAGCCGGTGCCTATCTCAAGCACCCTGCTTTCAGGTGTGAGTTTCAGTGCTTCTATCATATATGCCACGATATAGGGCTGTGATATGGTCTGCTCATGACCGATGGGCAGCGGTCCGTCTTCATAGGCCGATGACACCAGTTCCGGGGGAACGAACTTTTCGCGGGGAACACTGCGCATGGCGGCAAGCACCCGAGAATCCGACACGCCGCGGGCGGCTATCTGATCCCGCACCATCAGTTCACGTTTCTGTTTCGGCATATCGTATACCGCCGTGTTCCGTCCGTCACACTTCTTCAGGCGCAATAGCGCCGATGTCCGGCAATACGATGGGCGCCGGCGGCACTTCCCGTTCCCGTTCCGGCTGCTCACCCGACGTCCTGAACTGTATCTCATACAGGCGCGTGTATAAACCGTTCATCGCCAGAAGCTCCTCATGCGTACCCGTTTCGATGATGCGCCCCTGATCGAGCACGATGATGCGTGACGCATGCTGCACGGTGGAAAGGCGGTGCGCGATGACGAGCGTGGTGCGGTCTTTCACGAGATTGTCGATGGCGTCGCGTATGAGCGCCTCGGTCTCGGTATCCACCGACGAGGTCGCCTCGTCGAATATCAGTATGCGCGGATCGGCGAGAATAGCGCGTGCAATGGCGATGCGCTGTTTCTGTCCTCCGGAAAGTTTTATCCCCCGCTCGCCGATGACGGTATTGTATCCTTCGGGAAGTTTTTCGATGAATGAACGCGCATTTGCGGCCTCCGCGGCCTTGATGAGGGCATCCTCAGACGCGTCCATCTTCCCGTAGGCGATATTGGCCCGCACCGTGTCGTTGAACAGGAACGGGTCCTGCTGCACGATGCCGATGGACGAACGCAGCGATTGAAGCGTGTATTCCCGGATATCACGGTCTTCCACCAGCACCGCGCCTTTCGTCGGGTCGTAGAAGCGCGGAATGAGATTGGTGAGCGTCGTCTTCCCGGAGCCGCTGGGGCCGACGAACGCGGTCATCGCACCCGCATGCACGGTGAGCGAGATACCGGAAAGCACTTCGCGATTGCTGTCATAACTGAACGAGACGTCGCGGAACTCCACTTCACCGCGCACATGTGTAAGCGGTACTGCATGCGGGGCGTCCTTGATAAGCGGTTCGGTATCGAGCACTTCGAACACGCGTTCACTCGACGCAAGCGCCTGCTGGATGAAATTGTAGAACCGTGACAACCCGTTGATGGGCTCGTAGAGACGCGGCAGATACCGGAAAAAGACGATGAATATACCGGGGCTGATGAGACCGCGCGCCACCTGTATGCTCCCGAAGAAGAGCACCGCTATCGTCCCCGCCTGGTTGAGCGAATCGACGACGGCGCGGAACACCGCGAACAGTTTCCCGAGCTTCACGCGCTCCGTATAGTTCTCGCGGTTCTTCGCGTCAAAGCGCTTCATCTCGTGCTGCTCACGGGTGAACGCCTGTACCATGCGCATGCCGGAAAGATTGTCCTGCAGGAGGCTGCTCAAGTCGCCTATCTTCTGGCGGAGTTCCCGGAAGTGTTTGCGCATGCCGCCGCCGTACACACGGGTGACGAAGACAAGCACCGGCGTGGCAAGAAGTCCGAGGAGCGTAAGCTTCACGTCCCACATGAGACAGAACGAGAGTACGAACAGGAGATTGAACATATCGCGTACCAGATCCACAACCGGGCCCACGATGACCTGCTCAAGCGAGTTGACATCGCCGATGACGCGTGAGGTGATGTCGCCGGTTCGCCGGTCGTCATAGTATTTCGGCGAAAGTTTCTGCAGATGACCGTACACCTGATTGCGCATATCGTTGATGAGCGACTGTCCCACGCGTATCATGATGAACTGCTGTATGATGCCGAACACCTTGCCCACGGCGAAAAGCGCGATGAAGAGCAATGCTATGGCGGTGGGTATCAGGAGCGCCGGCGACGCCTGTTTCATGACGCCGGTTGAGAGCCATGCGGCAAGCCTGTCGATATACGGCGTAATCGGTATTGTCTTGGCATATGCGGCCGCATCAGGTCCTGCCGCCGCATGTTTTATGGGCGACGCTGCAGGGGTGAAGAGTTTATCGACCGCAACTCCCATCACCTGCGATGGCAGCACGCTGAGGAATGAACTCATGATGATGAAAACGAGGACCACCGCGATGAGCGGCAGATACGGTTTTGAATAACCGAGTATGCGGAAATACGTGGTGCTTTTTATCTTGACAGGCGGGCCGTCATTTCCGCGGCCCATCCCCCCCTTGCCCATTCCGCCACCGCCGCCGTGTCCCATTCCATACATATGCGTCTCCTAAATTGTTTACAATTACAATGCACTATGCGCCTGTCGCTACTCCCACAAGCTCGTTCAGCGATTGTATCATCGCGTCAGGCCGCTTTGCGGCTGCATCTTCCGGAAGCTTCTGTCCGCGGTGATTGCACCACACGGTGAAAAAACCGAGCCGCCTGGGAACCGCTATCTCCCATTCCAGATTATCGCCGACGATCATCGTCGCCCCGGGTGATGCTCCGGCCACAGCAAGCGCGTCATTGTAGATGCGCTCATCCGGCTTGCCGTAGCCTTTCTCCCCTTCTATCAGTATATGCGAAAAGTGACGCGCAAGGCAGAACCGCTCTATCTTTTCACGCTGCACAGCGGCCTCGCCGTTTGTCACGAGCACAAGCGCCATGCCGAGACCGTGAAGCGCATCGAGCATCTCATGGGCGCCGGGATAGAGAAACATCTGCGAAGTACGTTCCCGCGTGTAGATTTCTGCAAGCGCCCGCGCATCATCGTTATTATGGAGTTCGTCGAATGCCATGCGTATGACCTTTGTCCGCGCCGCTATGAGATCATTCCTGCCGATACGATGACGCTCCGCATCGCTCCAATACCAGTTATTGCACCGCATTATCGTTTCGTACAGTGTTACGGCATCGACTGCATGCTGCTCCGCATACGCATCGAGCACCGTCTTCCATGATGAGGCGCTGACAGCGTCGAACGCCACGAGGGTGTCGTCAAGATCGATGACGGCTGCGCGGAACCGGGTCACCGCTTCCATGCGCGGATTACCGCCTCATACACCCGGTGAAACGGGACACCGCGTTCATCGGCAATGCGCTGAACGTCGTCGAATTCAGGCTTCATCTTCAGGTGACCGCCGGCTGACGCAATCTTCACACGCACCGTACCGTATTCGGTTGCAACGTCTTTCATCTCCCGCGGCAGCATCACCTTGTCCACCGGCTGAATGCGGAGCCCGAGCGTCGTCGTCTCGCGGAGCATGATATCCGAAAAAACGCTGTAATCATCACGCATCGTGAGCATGGAAAGCGTATAGGCCGGCCGGCCTTTTTTCATGACGATGGGCGTAAGCCACGCGTCGTCCGCGCCGTTCTTCATGAGCACGCCGAGCACATGCGAAAGCGCTTCCGGCGTCATGTCGTCGATATTGCATTCGAGCACACGCGCGGTCACCGTCTCATTGCCGTTGTCATCGATGATAAGTGCGCGCAGAAGTCCCGAGACGCCGGTGAATGTTTTCGTCCCCGCGCCGTAGCCGACGGCCTTGACGGCACCGGTGACATTCATGGAGAACAACCCGGCGTAATGCGCGAAAATAGCGGCGGCAGTAGGCGTCACAAGTTCACCGGCAACATCGCGCCGGTACGTCGGCATGTTTCGAAGGATTTCCACCGTTGCGGGTGCGGGGTTCGGCAGTACACCGTGCTGTGTCTTTATCTCGCCGTGACCGGAGGGCACCGGAGAGCAGAGTATCCGGGACGGCTTCAGTGCATCGATGAGTATCGCCGCGCCGACAATATCTGCGATTGAATCGATGGCGCCCACCTCATGAAAATGGATCTGCTCCACCGGAATGCCGTGAACATGTGCTTCCGCTTCGGCGATGCGCTTGAAAACCGCGCACGCGTTCTCTTTCACCGTGTCCGGCAGCGCCGCATCGTTGATCATTTTCATAATAGCGCCAAGCCCGCGATGACTGTGATGTCCGTGCGAATCTTCGGCATGATGATGGTCATCGGTCTCGATGGCAACCGACAGCGCCCTGATGCCGCTTTTGGCCGTCTCGCGGATAACCGCATGCGCGCCGATGTTGAGTTTTTCAATACCGTCAATGAGTCGCTCACGTGAAGCACCCGCGCCGATGAGTGCCGCGAGTATCATGTCCCCTGCGGCACCGCCCGCGCAGTCGAAATACAGCACACTCATCCGTTCATCACGAAAGGATGTCTTCGACGTGGAACACCACCGTCTTCTCGCGGATGATGTCGAGCGTGTCGATGATGGCGACGGCCTCGCGCAGATCCTTCTCCCGCGCGCGATGTGTGAGGAATATGATGGGAATGCTCTGGTCGGGGTGCACTTCCTTCTGCATGACCGACGAGATGCTGATATTGTGTTCGCCGAATATCTTCGTTATCGTGGCGAGTATGCCGGGCCGCTCATACGTGTTGATGCGCAGATAGAAGCGCGACTCGAAATCGGTGTAGCGTATCGTCCGGTACTGGTTGAACGGCGAGTAGCGGTTGGGATTGTATTCCTTGCCGTGGCGCACTTCCATGGCGAGGTCGGTGATGTCGCTCACCACCGCGGTTGCCGTGGGGTTTGCCCCGGCACCCTTGCCGATGTAATGTGACACACCGAGGAAATCGGACTCAAGCCGGATGGCGTTATATTCATTGGCAACGCTCGCGAGACTGCACTTCTTCGGTATGAGCGTCGGATGCACACGGAGTTCCATATGGCTGTTGCCCTGTTTGGCTATGGCGAGAAGCTTGATGATATACCCGAGCTCGTTCGCGTAGAGCATGTCGCGTATATCGATGTTCTGAATGCCGTTCGTGCTGATGTTGCGCCGGTCCACGCTTGCGTTGAACGCCACCGTGGCGAGTATGCCGAGCTTGTGCGTAGCATCGCCGCCGTTGATATCGAGCGACGGATCGAGTTCCGCGAACCCGAGCTCCTGCGCTTTTTTCAGCGCCGATGCGAAATCCCATTTCTCGTCGTACATTTTTGTGAGAATGAAATTCGTCGTGCCGTTCACGATGCCGTAGATAGTGCGGATACGGTCGCCCGCGAGACTTTCCGTGATAACCTTGATAATGGGGATACCGCCGGCAACCGACGCCTCGAAACGCAGATGGCGTTTGTTCTTGACGGCAACACCGAAGATGTCCTCGCCGTGCGCGTAGAGAAGCGCCTTGTTCGCGGTGACCACGTGCTTTTTCGCCGCAAGCGATTTTTTCACGATGTCGTACGCTATCGTCGTGCCGCCGACGAGTTCGATGACGATATCGATGTCCTTGTCGTTGAGAATATCGTTGTAGTCCTTCGACATGATGATGCCGTCGGTCTTCACGCCGCGGTCGCGCTCGATATCGATATCAACGATGCGTGATATCGATATTTCAATGCCGCTTCTGAGCTTCAGCATCTCCGCGTGTTCGGACAAGAGCCGCACCACGCCCGCGCCGATGGTGCCGAATCCTACAAGACCTGCGTTCACTTTCACGTTAAGCTCCTCTTGATCACGTTCATGATGCGGTAGCCTTCGCTCCGGCAAGAATGTCCGTGTTGATCTCTATGGTAAACCGGAATTCCTCGATTGCCGCATATCCGGTCTGCACAAACTGCTCGATGATCCAGGAATCCAGCATGGACCCTGAAATACGTATGAACTTCCCGGCGAATATGGTCGTGCCGAGCGATATCTGCCAGCGCGATTCATAATTGCCGGTACGGGTGAATGCCGATCTGCTGAAAAGCCCGAGCCGGTAGATGCCGCCGCCGTAATTCTTCGCAATGGCGTTCCTGTCGTAGAACTCAACGCCGAAATGCGGATGTATATCCTTGCCGATGACGAATACGGCGCCGTTCGCGTCACGTTTCTCGGTAATGCCGTCACCGGTCCATGACGACAGATGCCAGCCCTGATATTCAAGGTCGAAGAAACCGGTGAGTTCCGGTGTAAACATGTACGAATTACCGAACCGAACCGCATACGGCATTATCTCGTCGACAACACTTGAGCCGTAATACGACTTCCACTGCAGATGCACCGGCGCGATGAACGATAAACCCATAAGCCACGACGGCAGCGGATTAACGAGAACCCCCGCGCTGCCCCCGGCCGATATCGCGACGGATGTCCCGTTCAAACCGTCCTGGTTGTGAATACCGACCACCGGCCCGGCGGTTATGCCGAGTGCAAGCCACGGCAGCGGACTGAACGATGCGCTCACGCCGAGCTGCTTGTACCATAATTTTTTGGTATCATCGCTGATGCCCTGAAACAGCGTGGCAATGGAGGCGGCGAATGTCCATGTGGTGTCTTTGATCGGCATTGTATAGCCGAGAAAATATACCGAATCAAAACTTACATAGTAATGGAATGTCTCAATACGTTCGATGCGTATGGTGGCATACGCCTCATAAAAGAGTTCGCTGACGGTCAGACGCGAAAGCGCCGCCGGATTGTATACGATGGACTCGGGAGACGCCAGCACCACGCCGCCGGCGGCGCCGATGCCGGTTGCCCGCGAACCAAGTGAAACGAACTCATACGGTCGGTACGCGAAGACGAGTGAGCCGGCAACAAGAAATGCCGCCAGCCATTTCATCTGACCAGTAGGCCTGCGGTGGTGATGATGATGCCCGCGAGAATGGTCACCGGAGCAATGAGTCCGAGAATGCCTTCCGGATTATGTCCGACAAAGCTCAGGAGCACAAAACCAAGAATGAAAATCATCGCGCCGGGAATAAAAATAAACCAATTCTTGGCGGACATTTTATCGGTAGCTTCGCTCATAGAAGGATATCTCCTCGTACTCAGATTGACATCCAGTATATCCCGAACATGATGAATGTCAATAAGGCGCGGCAAAATAGGCCGAAAAGGCTACGGTGCGGGGATTATGCTCACGTCATCGAGCCACACGGTATTTTTCTGTTCGATGCGGAATGTAAGCCGGAAAGGCGCCACAGCCTGTTCAGGCACCGTGATATCCGCGGAGTATTCCTGCCAGTTTTCAGTAAGCATCACCGGCATTTCAAAATGCGCCGTGAACGGCGGAGCCACCTGCCGGAGCTGCACTTTCAGCGCGTTCTCCGCTGTACCGCGCGCCCAGAATCGGAGTTTCGCTTTCATCCCCGGCATGAGTCCTTTGAGCGGCTGAATGAGTTCGGTGATAGGGCTTGAGCCTTTCACCGCGGAAAGTGTTATTTTCTGACATGCTGAACCGCTTTTCGGATTCTCCATATCGCGTGATACGGATGTATCGTTCTTTGCCCAGTTATTCTCAGACCATACGCCGTCGGTCTCAAACCCGCCGTTCTGCACCAGATTACCGTCCGCCGGGGCTGTAACCGGCGCAGCAGCCGTCTTTTTCTCAGCAACCGCAGCCGACTGATACACCGGTTTACCGGCAGCATCGACAAGATCGTATACACGGACATAATCCACATACCAAGAATCCGGCAGCGCCGCTTTGAGCACACTGCCAGCCCAGCTGTTATCCTTCTTCTGCGCTTCGTCGGTGAGACGTATCTCCGCCGGAACCTGACAGACGCCGCCGGCCTTCGACCGCCACACTTCGAGATCATCTATATAGATGACATATTCGTCGGGAGTCCAGAGCAGACTGAACGTATGCCAGCCCTCCATTACGCCGGGATTCACCGAACGCAACCCCTCATTTTTATGGTCCTTGCCGTAGCCGTCCCAGTGTATCGCGTGATTTACTTCATCGTTGAGCCAGGGCTTTTCCATAATATCGATCTCGGAACCGTCCCGCCCGCTGCCGTCCACATTGCCGGTAGTTCTCGTCTGCAGCCAGAACGCGCACCAGTGCCCGGCGCTTTTCTGCATTTTCATCCGCGCGGTATAAAATCCATATGCGTGTTCAAATTTCTGCGCGGTATCCACCCAGGCGTTGTAGAATGTATCTCCCTCCCGAAAAATGGTCATCACCAGACTGCCTTTACCGTCAAGCGATACCGCTTTCCGCGATCGTATCGCATCATGCCGCGGGCCTTCCTGGATATTCCATTTTGTTTCATCCACGGCAGTACCATCGAATTCATCGTTCCATATCATTTTCCACTGCTGTCCTGCGGGAGCCGCCGGCAGCCCGTTGATCCTGGGTCTTATCTTCGCCATATCGCGGCTTGCTGCCTCGTCAAGATAGATCATCTCAAGACCTCCGATCTCAACTTCCTGCTTCTTATTCCCGAACATGAGCGAAAGCGCAACCTTGTCGGCGGGATATTCCTTCTTCACCGATGCGGAAATGGATACACGCTTCCATTGCGGGCCCGCGGCTGATTCTGAACGCATGATCTGCTCCACCTCGGGACGCGTGAGAATCTTCGACACTACCGAACAGCTGTCGCCTTCGGTGCCGGATGATATCATGCGCAGATAAAAGCTCAGAATAATCATCCCCTTACCCACCGGTTTCGGCGACATTCCTTCAAGGGAAATATCCCACGGCTGCTTGGTCTTTTCAGGCACGGTGATGTGGAACGCCTTTGCGAACGGCTGTCCCTGCACATCGACCACGGTGATGCCGTCTCCGGCGGGAACGAAGGCCTCTATGAACGGCTTATTGTAGAGCGGCACGCCGGCCGGAGCTTCCGCGAAAAGGCATTGCGCCATGACGGCGATAACGGCAACGATTGCTATGCGCATGATGTCCTCCATCAGATATTCACCGACAGTATACGCCACGCCGAACATCCATGCAAATGGAGAAACCTGCGGAAATGATGGAAAAAATTGACACAGTCAGGATGGGATATATACTGTCGGCATATGAACAATTTCATCGAGATAGGCCGCATCGCACCGCGCCTCCACACCGCGGCGCATCTGCATACAGACGATTGGGAAATCGTCACCTATATAGAAGGCATCGGCGTTACCACGATAGAGGGCGCGGAGCACCGTTTTTCTCCGGGCACCGTGGTGTGCATTCCGCCTGGGCATCGTCACGACGACAGGAGCGATACGCCGTACCGGAGCATCTGGATACGCTTCCGCCGCGGTCCGCGAACGCAGCACGGACCGGTTATCTTCAACGAGCCCGTTCACGCCCCGCTCACACGCCTGGCCGATCTCATCTGCCGCGATTTCACCGGCACAGACGCGCGTGATATGGCGTTCTGCGATACGCTGCTCGACGCGCTCATCGCCTACATCTCCGCCCACCACGGCCGTTCATCGATGCATCCGCTGGTGGAAACCGTATGCCGCACCATCACCGCACATGTCAACGACATGGACTTCAAAGTACGCGACGCGCTCAAGGACCATCAGCTCTCGCCGTTTCATCTGTCGCGGCTTTTCACCCGTGAGACGGGCACATCGCCGCGTCAGTATCTGCTTGCGCTCCGCATTCGCGAGGCCGCGGCGCTCCTCGCCATGGGAGGCGTTACCGTCCGTGAAGCGGCCCGTGAATTCGGCTTTCGCGATCCGTACCATTTCTCGCGCCTGTTCAAACAGCGCATGGGAGTTTCTCCGAAACGCTATCGGAGCGCTCAGGTACCCGCCACGTCCGTTTGAAGGATGATGCCGTGTTTTTTTATGAGCCAGTCGAGTGACTGTCTGCTGATGCTGAGGAGTTTAGCGGCGTTGCTCTTTACATACATCGCGCGCTTCAGCGCATCAATAACTATCTTTTTTTCAAGTTCGTCAACCGCCTGAAGTGAAAGCGGCACATCAGCGGACGCGCCCATGCGCTTCAGCGTGTCGACGGCGGGACGCTTTGCATCGAATGCAAAATCGGATGTCCGGATCACATCGCTTTCACAGAGCAGCACCGCCCGTTCACACATATTTTTAAGCTCGCGCACATTGCCGGGGAAATCGTAGTCGGCAAGTCGCAGCATGACCTCCGGGTCGACTGACATAATCTTCCGCTTCAGCTCCTTCGCAAACTGATGAATATAATGTTCCACCAGCGCCGGAATATCCTCTTTCCGGTTTCTGAGCGGCGGCAGATCGATTTCGAGCGTATTCAGCCGGTAATACAGGTCCTCCCTGAATTGTTTCTGCGCGACCATTTCCCTCAGGTTTTTATTCGTCGCCGCGACAATACGCACATCAACACTAATCTCTTTTCCGGAACCGACACGGGTTATCGTTTTATTCTCGATTGCGCGCAGCAGTTTCGCCTGCAGGTCGACAGGCATATCGCCGATCTCATCAAGAAACAGGGTACCGCCGTCCGCGCGTTCAAATATCCCGGGCCGGTCTTCCGCCGCGCCGGTGAATGCTCCTTTGGTGTATCCGAAGAACTCGCTTTCAAGCAGCGTCTCCGGTATCGCGGAACTGTTTACCACGCAGAAGACATGATTCTTCCGCGCACCGGCATAATGGATAACCCGGGCGATCA
Source organism: Spirochaetota bacterium (assembly GCA_016214035.1). Lineage (GTDB taxonomy): Bacteria > Spirochaetota > Brachyspiria > Brachyspirales > JACRPF01 > JACRPF01. Next base: position 80,066 of record JACRPF010000006.1, read on the forward strand.
GTTCCTTGCCGCTGCCGGACGGGCCGTAGATGAGTATCGGCGTTGTTGCCGATGCCGACGCCTTGAGCGTAAGGCTAATCGCCTGTGTGATCGCGGCGCTGCGCCCGACGATGACACCCGTATGGGCCTGTATCTCTTCGGAAAGAATCGACAGTCCCTCTTCAGCGATTTTCAGGCGCTGCTTCATCGCCAGAAAGCCCCGTGTCCGCTCAATGGCGTACGCGATATCGTGTCCGCGGACCGGTTTGCGGAAATAGTCGAACGCGCCCTCACGCAGCGCCTCGAGTATCGTAGTCTCATCGCCGTGACCGGTGATGATAATAACTTCAATGTAGGGATATGAGCTTTTAATCTTTCTGAGCAGCTCGATACCGCTCATCTCCGGCATTCTGACATCGACAATCGCGATATCCACCGGCTGCTGCTCTAAAATCGCAAGCGCCGCCGACGGGAGCGCCGCGTCGTAAACGAGAAAACCCATGTTCGAAAGTATGGACCTCATCTCTTTGCGGATTATATCCTCGTCATCAACCATCAGTATGCGTAATTGATTCATGGCGCCGTCACCTGCCGTTCGATAATATCATTCGTGCTCATGTTCGATGCCCGGTAATAGTATCCTGAATACTGAAAATACTCCAGGTCTGCTCCGGAAGTCGATGCTGCCCTTCATCGCCTGCACGATACCGTACGCGATGGGCATCCCGAGTCCGGTGCCATGCCCCGGTTGTTTTGATGTGAAAAACGGCGTAAAGATGTTCCGTTGAACCTCCTCCGTCATGCCGATGCCGTTATCGACAATGCGCACTTCAACGTTACCGCCGTCGATCTTCGTCTTTATGGTGATGCTTTTCGAATACAAACGCGTCATCATCGCCGCCTTTTCCTCAACCGCGTCGCGGGCATTGGTAACGATGTTCAGTATAGCCTGTTCAAGCTTATAGCGGTTCCCCAGCACCCGCGGCAAACCGTCGGCAAGTGTTACCGTCAGCCGGAGCGCATGCTCGCGATACTGCACTCCGATGAATGAGAGAATGCCCCGAACCGCATCATTGACATCAAACGGCTCCATGACCAGTGTATTCTGCTGATCATGCGTAAACATGCGCAGCTCGTCAATGATCATGCGCATACGTTCGATATAGCCGTCCATGTCAACGAGCTTTTCATTGATGAATTCAGCATGCAGGGTGTTATCCGCTTTTTTCATACTGAGAACGTCCACCGACAACGCCATGGCCGCAAGCGGCTGATTCAGCTCGTGCGCGATTCCGGAGGTTAGAATCCCCAGCGATTTCAGTTTATCGGCCTGTATGAGCGCGCGCCCCGCCTGCTGCTGTTCCGTAACGTCGATGGTAAACCCGGCGAGCAGCGGCGGTTTCCCTTCAAGCGTGATGGGGAATTTAATTGTCCGGTACGTCCTTCCGGCAAATTCCTCCTCAACCTCCACGGGAATGCCGTCAAGCAGCACGCGTTTATCATCTGCAACTATTTTTTCAGACAACGGCGAGGGGAACAGTTCGGCGCTGCTCTTGCCGAGCAATTCATGCAGCGGACGATTGAGCATTTTTTCATAGTTCCTGCTCAGCCGCAGCGATCTGATATTCTCGTCCTTGAAAAAAACATAGATCGGGCTGAATTCCATGAACTTGTCGAATATAATCTGGCTTTCCTGCAGCGCCGCTTCCATCCGGTGCCGGGCCAGGGCGATACCGATACTGGTTGCCGTTTCCTCGAAGTATCGAATCATATCCGCCGTCAGCATCTGTTTCCGATTATCGTTCAGCTGCAGTAATCCGACAACCTCAGCACCGTATCGTATCGGGATAAGCGCGACGGATTCATAACCCTCGGTGTTGCACCGGTTTCTCAGGCGCGTATTCGGCTGTTCACCGGCAAGAACCGAAAGTAATTCGGTCGTACTGTTTGTCCAAAAGCTGCCGCCGGGCGATATATACGGTTTCGATGTATCCGCCCGTCCGTCAAGAATGACTCCGCACATACATTCATGCATCGGAAGACCATCGCCGCCGGTCACACAAACACCGGCGGCATCCACGGCGCACAGCCTGTTCTCGGCGCCGATGAAATCAGATGAGAAACCGCTCGTTTTAAAATAGGGATAATCATCGCCCTGCTTCAGACGGATACCTACCGCGCCGAAGCCTGTCACCTGCTGTAACAAGCGCATGATTTCGGCGATAATGCTGCGGCTGCCGTCCGGGCGATTGAGTGCTGACAGTATCTCGGCGGTTAATCCGCGATACCGTTCAGCATTCCGGTGCGCGGTGATATCCATAAAGACACTCACGACGGTATCATGCAGCGGCGACGATTTCGGCAGCACCGCGGTGTGACACATGAAATCATGCGCCTTGCCGTCCACCTCGATCTGAATATCGATAACATGCTTTTGCTGCGAGACAACGGCAACCCGTGATGCGCTGTTGAGGGCCGCAACGATATCAACCGGTGCGATATCGCTTATGGTACGCCCGACAATGCGCTCATGTTCAGCCGCGAACATTGTGCTGAACTGGCTGTTACAGCCGTACAAAAGTCCGTTGACGTCGTTCCAGCATACCGGAGCGGGTATGGTTTCCAGTATGGTCGTCAAAAGCCTGTTCTGCTGTTCAATACTGTCGCGCATCACCTTTGCTTCGGTGATATCGATACCGGTCGACTGATATTCGAATAATCCGCCGCGTTCGTCGAACAGCGCATGATCGGTCCACTGCAGCCACCGCAACGCGCCGTCGGCGCCGATGACTTTATATTCGTACGTCACCACTGGCTGCTCTATCGTCAGGAACCGGTAATGACCTTGGACAATAGCCCGCAGATCGGACGGCAGGAAATCGGAATAATTGCCGCCTTCGACCGCTGTTTTCTGTTTATTGAAATACCCGCGGAACGCATCATTTACAAATGTTATGGTGCCGTCTTTCGTGCAGCGGAACACGAGCACCGTCATGTCCTTGATAATTGAACGATACCGTTCCTCACTCGCGCGCAGGCCTTTGACCGCCAGCCTGCGTTCATCCATTTCAGAATGAAGTTCCGTAAGCAGGCGTTTATTTACCATGAGCGCCAGCGCAAATGCCTGCGATATCAGCAGCACCCCGTATACGCCGATGATAGACACCTCGTACATACCGGACCGGTACAGATCCCCCGGGTGCGTATTGAAAACAAATTGCGCGAGAATACGCAGTATACTGACAAAAATGTACACGCAGAATATGACGGCAACAACCCTGGTCCCGGCCCGGCGAGCCGGCGGTACGCGATACAGCAACAGCACCGCGCATTGCAGATACACGAAAAAAGATGCTGCGGAAATATTCAGGTTGCGTATGATCAGGCTCGGTGCATGGATGGTATAATAGGTGTGGACGACGGTGAAGGCAAGCAGCAGCAATGCATTATGTATTTGAGAGCCTTTTTTCCCGACAAACAATTCAAGACCGATATAACATGCCATCGTTCCGGCGATGAGAAAAAAGTTTGCCGGAATTATTGAGACCCAGTCCGGAATATAGCCGCGCAGCGCTATCAGGAGCACTCCGAACATTTGCAGCAGGAAACTGGCGGCGAAGTGTGACACTCCCTGCAAATGTTTTTTCGTCTGACGCCACAGGGAAATCATCACCGCGCTGATGATGAAACATAAACCGATATTTATGATAAATAATGTTCGTATGTCCATGTACTATTGCCGTACCGCGGCTTCTAAACACGATCTACGCTGATTGTTGTTGTGCTGTGAACTATATGAGTTCATCTCCTGCTCCATTCGCGCTTTTTTTTATCACGATTCATATCTTACTATTCAGATACTATTTCATAATCAGTATATTGCAATAAATCTGCCAACACATGGCATATTCCTTGCAAGTGATTATATATGCTGTGGTACCGAAATTCAAAAATATGTCGTTTTTTAAACGTTTTCAATCATCAATTGCTTTTTATTTCAGTTTCAAGCGCCCGTGACCGAAAAGCGAACGCTATAAACTCTACATATGCAGAAAATATTTGCGTTCATCGACACCGTTTTCACGTGATACCACGCTCAAAATTATTATCGGAGATTCTATTCCATGGTGTTTGCTAAACATAACGGCGCAACAGCACTCGTGGTGGCAGTAAATGGAATGCGTTTTACGTTCGCTGCCGAAAACGTCATAGCGATAGTAGATAAAAACGACATTGAAGTTGTCCCGGCAATGCCGCCGAGCATGGCCGGAATACTATACTATAACGACCAGGCCGTTCCGGTATCGCGATTAAACATACTGCTCGGATTGAAATATAACCGCTGTGACAAGGGCAAGGTAATCATTTTCGAATTTAATTCCTCGGGATGTTATTACATTGCCGGCATTGTCGTCGACGCCGTGCTCTACCAGACCGTATGCAGAACGAACGGATCCATCGCTCATCGACCACCCGTGCATCACGCATCTTCCGGAACCGGTGATACGATGATCGATCCTGTCTCGCTCCTGAGCGGCAACGGCATTTGCGCTCATCTCAGAGAAAGAGAATTACATACGTTTCCCCTGCCCGCTCGGCCCTGATATTACCGCAAGGACATTCAATGGACATCGTAAAGACCATTTCAAAGCGCGACCATGACGGCACGATTCATGTAGAAATTGAACGTGCGGGAAACAGGACATCAATCATTTCCCATGAAAAAGACGGCGATTGTGCGGGCACAGTCGAAATTAACGGCAGCGACGACGACCTTGACCTGCTGAAGACGGCATTACACGACCTGAAATTTGCGAAAAGCGAGAATGAGGCGCGGGGAGTTCTGCTTGACAAAACGATACGCAGAATAAACGAAAAGATTGAATCATTACAAAGCATCTGAGACGGGCGATAGTGTGATGGAATAAACAACCGGTTTATATCGATGAGACGCTGACGGGACAGTTATGCATGAAGCTATAATCCACGAGATAAGCACTGAAACGGGAGAGAGACTCACAACGTATCAGCATATTATCATGATGATATCCGTAACCGGCAGTAATGGCAGGTACCACACGTTTCGCGGGATCATTCCTAAAGAATACCGGGAACTGACGTCAACATCAAAACGGTTCTTCATTGAAACCGAAATAGGCGATTTTGATCATTTTAGAATTCATGCATTCATCCCGGAACAAGAGTACATTTCAGACAGTGACCGGGTATTCTTTATCAATTTTGATGCAAGCGGATTTTTATGCGATAGTTTGTCGGCGACATTCCCGTCCACTTCCTGAACATTCTGCTGAAATACAACTCATCCTCAAATCCGGATAACTGCGCCACTTCGGCCACCGGCTTCGATGTCTGCAGCAGATACAGACATGCCGTCTCCATTTTCATGCGTATACGGTACTGCACCGGCGAAAGACCGAGCTCTTTTTTGAACGAGCGTATCAGATATTCAGGACTCACCCCGAGAACCTTCGCCGCGTCTTTGACGATGAACTCCGACGGACGATGTATCATCGCGAGACATTTCGCCACGATACTCCGGTGCGTCGCATCCTCGCCGTCCCGACCCGAACGTTCATAGAGAAAAGCCGCAAAGCGGTGTGCGGCGCTTTTCGCAAGCATCCCGCCGCGTTCTGCGTGACTCCGCAGCCCTTCAAAGAACAGAAGCTGTTTTTCACCCACGGGAAACACCCGCCGGTCGCGGCAGACCTCGGCAAGATCTGCGGCCAGGCGGCTGTCGTCACCGTCAAGCGTGCAGCAGAATAAAAGCTGCCGCAGCGCAGTGCGTCCGCCGTCGACACAATGCGTTTCACCGGGGAATGAAAGTAGAAAACTTCCCGCGGATACGGGATATGTTCTGCCGTTCACGGTGTAGGAACCGGTGCCGCTGATGATGTAATGAAATTCATAATCCGTATGCGTATGCGGTGTTACCGCAAGCGTACGAACGGTTGCAAAACCATGAAGTCTCATACAGCCAGTATACCACAGGAGGCGCGCCGCGACAACTCGGGATTGTGAGCAGAAACACACGTTGCCGCCCGCACCCGCCGCTGCCGCGCTTGACGCAGTACCGGAAGTATACTACAATGGGAAGCGTACGAATCGTATCATTAATCTTTTCACGGAGGAGTCAGCATGAATCTACACGGTATGAGTAAAGCCAGATTTCTGGCGGGAGCCGCGGCACTGTCGCTTCTGATCGGCTGCGCGACAACGGATGTCTATTTCACCGTCAAGCGCCCGTCGCAGATCAGTATGAAGGGCCACAAACGCATCGCCATGGGAAGTTTTACGGGAAAAAACCCGGCCCATGTCGGTAAACTTGTGAGTTTTCTTGAAGCGGATATGATCGACAGCAAGGCGTTCGACGCCGTTCTCGATCGCAAATACATGAACGACGTATTGAAAGAGCACAATCTGCAGATGACAGGTCTCTTCAACGAAAAAAGTCTCGCCTCGGTGGGCAAATTCATCGGCGCCGGCGCCATCGTGTACGGCAGCATCGACGATGAAAATTACAGGGAGGAACAAACCTCCAAGGAAAAAATCACGGTAACGACCAACATCACCAAAAAAGACCCGAAAGACAGAACCACCTGGGTCACCACGATTACCACAACGACGAATATCATCAACACACGCACCGGCACCGTCACATTGAACGTGACCTTTCAGGTCGTTGACATTGAGACGGCTAAGTTGAGCGCGGTGAAACCCATACCCATGAAACGTGATTTCGTCAAAACCGCGGTGGATGCAATGCCCGCCAAAATCGACGCTGAAGAGGCGATTGTCTCCACGATGCGCGAAGCCGCCGGCAGATTCGTCCGCATGCTCACGCCGTATTCGATAACGGTACGCGCCGAATTCCAGAAGGACGGCGAACTGCAGGATCTCGAAGCCGCAGTGAACAAGATGAAAGCGGGACTCATGGAAGAAGCGGTCAAGGACATGCTCCGCATGGCCGGCAAGCCGTATGAAAAGCCCGAAGTAAAAGGCAAAGCGTATTACAATCTCGGCATGGCGCAGTGCTATGCTGGCGAATATGACGATGCCCTGGCGAACGTCAAAAAGGCAATGGAATGGAACCCCAGTGAACAGCTGTATATTCAGGCGATACAGATGGTCAAAGCGGAAAAAGCAAGCGCTGATAAGCTTAAAGAGCAGGATCAATAGTACAAATCAGAACCGATACTAAAAAGGCCCGTAGAGGATATCCTCTACGGGCCTTTTTGTTATCTATTGTACCGGTCTACCGGCGTCCCCCGCGATCACGATCACGTCCGCCGCCGCCGTAGCCGCCGCGTCCCCCGCGATCTCCACCGCGGTCACGATCACGTCCGCGATCTCCGCCGCCGCCCCGGCCTTCCCGGTCGGAGCTTCCGGTGTAGTCCTCAAAACCCGGCAGCGTCGCCTTGCGGCTCAACGAAATCTTGCCGCCGGAAAGTCCCATTACCTTCACCTTTATCCGGTCGCCGAGCTGGACGAACGAATAAATGTCCTCAACGCGGTTCGCATCGAGTTCAGAGATGTGACACATGCCTTCGACTCCCGGCATGATCTCGACAAATACGCCGAATTCCTTTATACCCTTCACCGGGCCTTCGAATATCTCGCCGATATCGGGCTCTTTGGTGAATCCGCCGATAAGGTCGATGGTCTTCTGCATCCACTCATCGTCCTTCGCGAATATCATCACGCTGCCGTCGTCCGAGATCTCCACATCGCTCTGAGTCGCCTCGGTGATGCTCTTGATGTTCTTCCCGGACGGACCGATGAGGTCCTTGATGCGTTCCGGATTGATCTTGATTGTCTTGGTCTTCGGCGCTGTGGGTGCGATCGCCCCGGCCTGTGCGATGACCTTGTTCATGCTCTCGAGAATCGCAAGGCGGGCTTTTTTCGCCTGGCCGAGCGCTTCATGGAGAATGGTGGTCGATATACCCTTGAGCTTGATATCAAGCTGGAATGCGGTGATGCCTTCCGCGGTACCGGCGACCTTGAAATCCATATCGCCGAGGTGGTCCTCAACGCCCTGGATATCGGTAAGCACCTTGTGCTTTCCTTCATAGGTGGCAAGCCCCATGGCGATGCCCGCTACGTTCGATTTGAGCTGAACGCCGGCATCGAGCAGAGCGATCGACGATGCGCAGATGGTCGCCATCGACGATGAACCGTTCGATTCAAGAATTTCAGACACGATACGCACGGTGTACGGGAAATTCTCCTTCGGCATGACCGCATTGAACGAGCGCTCGGCAAGGTTGCCGTGCCCGATCTCGCGTCGGCCCGGAGAACCCATGCGGCCCGTCTCCCCCACGGAGAACGGCGGGAAATTATAATGCAGCATGAATGTCTTGTCGGATTTTTCATCGACGTCATCGATGAGCTGGGCGTCCTTGCGGGAACCGAGCGTCACGATGGCGAGACTCTGCGTCTGGCCGCGGGTGAAAAGACCCGAGCCGTGCACACGCGGGAGGATCTTCGTGCGTATATCGAGCGCGCGTATCTCGTCGAGTGCGCGGTCGTCGGGACGATGCGAATCGTTCACGATGGCCTTCCGTACAACTTCCTCTTCGATCATCGAGAGAATCATGGCGATCTGCGGCTTTTTCGATTCGTCGATATCGGCGAACTTGGCTTTCGCCTCTTCCAGTACCGCATCCAGACCCGCCTGACGCGCCATCTTTTCCTTGCCGCTGCTCGCCGCTGCTATCTTCTCGCGCGCGAATGCGAACACGTTCGCCTTCAGTTCTTCGTCTATCTTGAAAAGCGGGAATTCTTTCTTCTGCACCTTCACGATGCGTGCAAGTTCTTCCTGCAGCGCTATGATCGGCTGTATCTCCTTATGCGCGCGTTCAACGGCGGCGATGAATATCTCTTCGCTCACTTCACACGCCTCGCCCTCGATCATGGTGATGGCGTCCTTTGAACCCACCACGATGATATCGAGCAGACTGGTGTCGAGTTCTTCATAGGTCGGATTGACGATGTAATTGCCGTCACGATAGCCCATGCGCACCGCGGCGATGGGGCCGTCGAACGGTATGGGCGATATCACGAGACTCGCGCTCGATGCGATGACCGCGAAGACATCGGTTGACTGTTTCTGATCGGTCGAGAAAAGCGTGGGAACCACCTGCACTTCGTTGCGGAATCCTTCCGGGAAGAGCGGACGTATCGGGCGGTCGATGATACGGCTGATGAGCACTTCCTTGTCGCGGGGACGTCCCTCGCGTTTGAGAAAGCCGCCGGGGATCTTCCCGCCGGCATAATATTTCTCGTTGTAGTTGACGGTGAGCGGAAAGAAGTCCATCGAAAGGTCGCCTTCTTTGTCCACCGTTGATGTCGCCAATATGGTGATGTCGCCGTAGCGGAGCACCACCGAGCCGGATGCCTGTTTGGCCATAAGTCCGGTCTCAAGAATGAGTTCTTTCCCATTCAGCTGCATTTTGACCTGTGTTGCGTCATTCATAGATTATCCCCTGGGGTTTGTGTGCGCACGTTTAGCTCGGCAACGTGCAGGTGATCGTGGTAACAACGGAGCCCGTCCAAACGGCGGCACTGTGCCCCGGACGCGCTGTATATATCGTGCATGAACCGCAGTGTTATTTGCGTATGTTCAGGCGTTTGATGAGGTCGCGATATTTGTCAAGATCGTTCTTGCGCAGATAATCCAGAAGTTTCCGTCTGCGGTTGACCATCTTCAGAAGACCGATGCGGGAATGGTGGTCTTTCTCGTGCGACTTGAAATGTTCTGCAAGCCCGAGAATGCGGTTGGTCAAGAGTGCGACCTGGACTTCCGGCGAACCGGTATCCTTGTCGCTGCGGCGGAATGTTCCGATCACTTCGGCCTTCGCCTTTGTTTCAATAGCCATTGCGTGCTCCTTGCGAATATTCGACGCGCGTTACGCACATCGCTCGCGATGAGTTCTTTTAAAGCATCGACCGACGATATCTTCCGTACCGGTCTGAGATAACGCACGAAGAAAATCTGTATGCGCTTTCCGTAAAGATTGTTGCTGAAATCAAGGAGGTGCGATTCGCATTGCACCGCCGCGCCGTGGAACGCCGCTTTCCCGATGAACGTGAGCGCCGGCTTTGCCGCCACGCCCCCGATCCTGACGAACGAGAGGTAAACCCCCGCGCGCGGAAGCATTCCGCCCGCGCTGATTTTCGCCGTCGGGAATCCGATCGTCCTGCCGAGCCTTTTTCCCTTTGCTACCGTACCCGAACATGAAAAAAAATCGCCGAGCATGACCTGTGCGCTCCGGCAATCGCCCTCGGCAACGGCCTCGCGGACCGCACTCGTGGCGACTTTCCTGTTCCGGTACCTTAGAAAAGGGAAAACCTTTACGTCAATACGCCTGCGGTAATCCCGCAGCGCATCTTTCGCAAAGCATTTCATAACGGCCGGTGTGCCTTCTTTTCCGCGGCCGAAATGAAAATCTTCTCCGATCGCAATCTCATTGATACGGTAATAGTCGATCAATTTTTGAAAGAACTCACGCGCGGACAGTATAACGAATTCAGGCGAAAAGTCAATAACAACGATGTAATCCGGACCGAGCGCCGAGAGCCGATCTATGTTGTCTGAAAGCGAATATAACCGCGGCAACGGATGGGCGAAATGCGTGTCTTCATAGCGCCTGCGGAACGTAATGACGATGGAAACCGCTTTTTTGCGCCGGGCGCTTCGCACCACATGCCCGATAAGCTTCTGATGCCCGCGATGGACCCCGTCGAATTTCCCGATGGTGATGACGCTTGATGAAATGCCGGGAATACGCCGGAAACCGTGTATGACCTTACTCATTGTTCGATTATAGAGGAAAACGGTCGAAAACGCGATCGACGAACGGCATCATGTATTTTTCATTCTTTGTGATGATACGATGCACCGCAACACCGCTGTAATAGAGCACCGCGCATATATTGGCGATGAGAACGATAAGAAGCAATGTACTGAGCCCCGGCGGCAGCATAAGCGACAGGAGCAAGTAAAGGAGAATACTGCCTAATAGATAACCGGATACGATGACAGACTGCTTTGCATGAAAGCGGGCAAAACCGTCATGCTCATCGCTCAGATATAACGGAAAAAACCACCCGGCAACCGGGATATAACCGATTACCGACAATAATACCGATTTGTTCATAAAGGCATTATAACCTTCATGCAGGATTTTTCAACTGGACTGCGAAATATCCCGCGCTATGCCAAAAGTCTTCTGTTACGATGCGTCAGCGGTATTGATCCGATGACACAGGACAGTGAATGCGCCGTGCCCCAGGAGTCCAATTCCTTCGCGGCGATGATGCGCATATACTGTGTCATGTCCTCGCTTACCGGCGGCGTGCCCTCACCCGACGATGATACCTTCATCACGAGCGTATGCTGAAACGATGCATCACTGAGTACTTTGGTGACAGTATCTGCAACCGCCGCGCGTACCTCTTTCTTCTTCCGGCCGATTGTAAGCAGGGCCATAAGCGCATGCGAGCAGTCCTGGAACACTTCCGCCCGTTCTTTGAGCAATGCCGCGATATCGGCGACACTGTCGGCATCGGCAAATTTCCCGAGCAGATGCAGAGCGCCGTAGATGCGTTTCTGATTATTGCTCCGTCCCGTTTCCGGCTGATAGTCGTCACGTGATGAGACTATCTCACGGAGTACCGGAAGCGCCGCCCGGTCGCCGAGAAGCCCGAGTGCAAGCGCGCTGTTGCGCCGCCGGTGTTCGTCACCGTCGGTAAGCCATTGCCGGAGTTCGCGCTTCATCTCATTGCCGAGGAGATACGCGCCCCAGACGGCTTCGCCCGGCTTGTTCGTTGCCAATGCCTCATATATCGTTTTGCCGTCACGCGGCCACTCATTCGGTTTATACTGCGCCGCCGGGTCGTAGCACCCCGTCTTCTTCAACTCGGCAATGAGCGTTGCATGCGGCACCTGACGCACATCGATATGTTCTTTCAGGGACAGCGAAATCGCCGTTGCGGCAATTTCGCCTGCACGCTGCATTTCCTTCCGCATGCGCACCGCGGTAGCCATCTCATGGTCCACCGCCATCGCGCGGCACGCCACGAGTATACCCTTCCAGCCTTTCGGAAGAAACGAATCGAGCGGTATGGGTATGTATACGGTGCGGCCCCAGAGACTGCCGGCCAGCATCCAGTCCTTTATCATATCGCCTTCGAACGCCCAGTCCTTCGAATGGCTGTCGAAGTTCGAATAAACGAAAAGTACGGGATCTTTCTCCACATTTCCGTGAATCAGATCGCTGAAGCGCACCGTGCGTTCCCCGACGATAAGTCTGCTTTCGCGCAAACCGATGATCGGCGATACGAATACCAGCGCATTGCCTTCATTGAACGATGCCGGCAGATGCAGCGCATTGGCGTGTGCAATTGAATCTGAAAAGTCGTCGGGATCCAATGGATCGGTATATCCCGCGTCGAAGTTCGACCAGGTGATCGTTACACTGCCGTCCGCTTTTCTGCGAAGAAATCTCGGCGCGCTTGAGAACGGCTGCGGCTCACCGTCCGATGCGCGGCCGCTCTGAAACGCGCAGCCTGCCATGGCGGCAACATCACCGTTCGCGGTGGCGTCGATGACATAGGGGGCGACGGCATCGTGCATGCCCGTGTCATCGCGAAAACGAACGCCGCCGACCGTATGTCCTTTGCGGTATACACCGACGACAGCGGCCCCGTACGCAATATCCACCGTTCCGTTGAGACATTCTTTCTCCACAAGATATTTGAATGCCTCCGGACCGTAGACATTGTTCGCCGAGCAGAACGCCTTTACTTTCGCATCAATCTCTTCGTACATACCGCCGGTGGTACCGTAGTAATAGCAGAACACCGACCCGCCGGTACCCGTACCGCCCACATACGTCTCGCGCTCGATACCGAGCACGCGAAGTCCGCGCCGTGCCGCAGTGAGCGCCGCATAACATCCGGCGGTGCCGAGCCCCGCAACGATGACATCGTATTCTTTTACCGGAGCCGGTGACGGCTGTTTTTCCTGTACCGATATTCCATTCACAAGCGTGTAGAGATTCATTCCGTTTCCTTGTGCTTTCATATTAAGCTCCGAACACGCAGCCGGCATCAAAGGCGGCAAGCGCATTATCATATGCTGCGGACGGAAGATGCACCCATCCGTCAGATATCGTTTTGGGGCCTTTCGGCACAGACACATCAAATGTCATGCCTACGGCGGCAAGCGTTGCCATTCCCAACCGTGCATCGCGCGCTGCCCATGCTCGGAAAAACGTCTCACGCGCGGCAGGCCATGCTGCATCAACAGGAACAGTGACAGAGAATATACGCTCATGACCGAATCGCCCTTCACTGACGGATACACCGTTCGCAGCAGGAATCGATCCATCACATGGAGGACAGCCCAGCAGGGCGCTGACATGTTTTCCGGTAAATGTAATACCTTTTCCCGGCGCGCTTCTGCATGCCGATGTCGTATCGATGATGCGTTTCACCGTCACCGGCGTTTTCCCGGAAGCGTTGAACAGTGTTACCGCAAAACCGTCGGCACTCGATGTGACATCAAGCACTTCCGTCATAAACGATACCGGCAGATGATCGGTACCGATACGGGCATAGAGCACCGGCATGAGGCCCGGAATATGCGCCGCGCCGTCTTTGAGAATGTTTCTATCGAGCAATTCCTGTTTAAGTCGTTTGCCTTCATCGCTCTGCGGCGGTGTATCCCATCCCGTGCCGTAGCGGTATGCATAAAGGAATTCGGGCCCCACCATCGCGGTAGACTCAACGACCAGCGTCTCTTCCCGGTCGCGATAGGCGATGCCGAGACCCGCAAGCGTTGCGCCGATAACCAACGTGTTGTATGTTGTTTTCATGGATGCTCCATCGAATAGCGTAGTGTTAATATACCATGGAATCCCGATATTTACTCGTATCGTTTTGACAAAAAATGGTACTATGGTGATAGTATGCCGCGTGCGGCGACAGGCGTCCGCGTTGATTTGTATTCCCCCGTGTATATGATAATATGCGCACACTCGAGGAGGCGCTATGACCATTCTCATCTATATGCTCCCCTTTCTCACCGACGTCTGCATCGGCATTTTCCTGTTCGCATATCCGGTGGCCGCCTCCAAGGCGGGCGCGACGCCGTTCTTCATCGCAAATATCCCCGTGGTGTTCAGTTTCTGTTATCTGGCCGCATCCTTCGCTCTTGCCCGCGTCAAGCTCTCGTCGGCCGGATATTACCGCGTACTCATCATCTCCATTCTAGCGATGATGGCGGCCGCCGTCGTGTCATATCTGGTGAAAGGGCCGCTCCTGCTCGTGTATCTCTACGTCTTCGTCATAGGTTCGTTCTGCGCGCTCTTCTTCGTGAGTTTTCAGGTCATCATGGATATGGTATCGCACCGCCAGCCGCTCTACTGCAATGTCAGCAACTACAATATCTCATGGAGCCTCGGACTCGGCGCGGGGCCGCTCATATCGGGACTCCTCTACGAATACGATGCGCGCATATCGTTCCTCGTCGCTGCCGGTCTTTGTCTCACCGTTCTCATACTGCTCTTCGTAGTACGTTCCCTTCATTTGAACGACGCAGCCGTTGCCGTAAAAAAGCCCACACCTGACACGCCGGACAATAAAGTCCGCTTCGGCTGGGCGCTCATCCTGCTCGGTGCCGCGACCGGTGTTTTTGTCCGCGTTCTGTTCCCCGACTTCGGCTTGAAACAGGGCTTTTCAACGGCGCAGGCCGGGGCGCTCATCTTCTGCTTTCTCGGAACGCAGGCTGTTCTGTCATTCCTCATGCGTTTCATCTACGAAAAACTCGAACGTATCTATATCACCGTGATAGCGGCAGGCTGCGCACTGGCCTCGCTCTGTGTCATCGGATTCGCGCATAGTCTGCCGGCGCTTTTTGCGGCATTCGCCCTGTTCGGCGTGTTCCAAACGGTATTCTTTTTCTATGCGGTATTCTACGCGCTTTCCAACAGAAAAAACGCATCCCGCAACGTGAGCATCAACGAAGGCATCGTAGGCGCTGCCGGCATCATCGCGCCGTTCGCGTTCGGATCGCTCGCGACGAAAGCGGGTTATCCGTCAACGTTTGCCGCCGTCGCAGGATTTGTCCTCATCGTGTTCGTCACCGCATATATTCTGTATCTGCGTTCCGCAAAACACAAAATATAGTACGCGCAACAAATAAAAAAAGCCGAACCCATAGGGTCCGGCTTTTTATTGGCTTACTAAATTCTAGTAACGGCGTCCGCCGCCGCCGCCATGGCTGGGGCGACGATCGTCGGTCTTCGGCTTAGCTTCGTTGACCTTGAGCGCGCGGCCGTCAACTTCTTTGCCGTCAAGAGCGGCAATAGCTGCTGCTGCTGCTTCATCTCCGTCCATTTCGACGAAGCCGAAACCTTTCGGGCGGCCAGTGTCGCGGTCAGTGATGATGGCAACGCTGAGTACCGTGCCGTGCTGTGAGAACAGATCCTGGATCTGCTCTTTCGTGGTGTTGTAACTCATGTTACCCACATAAATCTTTTTCGCCATGCGAAACATCCTTGGGGGAATTACCCCGGTCTTTAATTTGTAGGTCGTCGAGAATAGATCCGGTTAGGTCGTCGGTCAGATGTTACGAACGGCGAAACACTAAAGGAACACATTTCAATCGAAACTACATTGACAATAATGTAGCATATATGTTCGAATTTGTCAATACAAAAACGTTCTTTTTTTAGAAACCCGAAAATAGGCTATTTTCCCTGAATTCGGCGTAATGCCTCGGCGGAATACTGATACGCCGGCGGCATCTTCACATCCTGAGACGCCGACCGCATCAACCGCTGCTCATATGCCACCGTCATCTCCCGGTTGAGCGGACGCAGCAGCGCATAGCGGTATTTTTCCAGATATTCCGCCTTCTTCGACGCATCCGTGGTTACAAACGATTTTACCCGCAGGATACTTGATAACTTCTCATCCATGGCGAGGGAGCGGCGCCAGTTCTTGCTGACGGTCAGATAATCCTGATATCCGCGGGAAAGATAGAACGGGGTAAACTCGTCTCTGAGCTTATCGTACGATATCTGCCCCACCCAGAAAAGCGCATACATCTGCTGCCATTTGATTATGGATTCTCCGCCGATCTGGAAATTCATACCGGGGACAACACCGTCCACGTGCGGTGAAAAACCTTTTAATATGCCCACCGCCGGTACCCCTCCGACGATATTGGGATTCCATCCGATCATGTCATTTAATTTTATATTATTGTCCTTTGCCGCCATGAACAGCAGAAAATCGATGGCCGCTGTTCTTCGCTCGGGGGCGTTTTCCGGGCTTGCGCAGGCGAAACGGAAACTTGATGTCGGGTCCTCATACGCCGGGCCCTCAAAATGTTTAAAGAGTTCGGGGCTGTCTTTTGACGGGTACGGGAAATCCATGACGCCGACCTCAAAGCCGTTGTCAGCAGCCTGCCGTTCAAGCATACCGGCATCCCAGGTTCCGGTGGGCATGAACACCGAACGCTGCTGAACGAAATACATGGCCGCATCATCCCGGTTCAAACCCGAAAACCCCGGCACCGACTGGCGGCAATAGTTCGATACAATCTCGAACTTTGCCCGGTACGGCGCATAATCCATCGTTATCGCTCCGCTTTTCATGCCGGCATACTGCTCCACCACGTTCACAATACAGTCATGGTCGTAATCAATCTCATTACGTGCCTTTGACGTCACCACGTTGAACAGATTTCCCTCGACCATGTTCATGTGATACTTTGAGTTCGCGATGGGAACCAGATTATTGAGTTTCTGCACCGTTGCATCGATCGCCCGTGTATGTTCCTCAATTTTTGCGGCCGCATCGGCAGCACGTACCGTGTCGCCTTTCGCCGCGTATCCGTTACGGGCGGCGGCAAGCGATGCGATTGCATTGCTGTGTCCGGTGATCAGCCCCTTCGTTTTCGTATCGAAATATTTATACTGTTTAATCTTTTCGCACACCGCCATGAATTGCGCAAAATCCTTCGGCGGTTCGGTGCTGCCGGTGGCCTGGCGCAGCAGTGTCTTGTTGTAAAACATACGCGTAATGTGAAGCGTAAGCCCGATGGCCATGTATTCCTGCAGTTCGGGAATATAGCAGCTGCGAAGACCGTCCTTCATCGTATCGCGCAGCGACGTATTTGAGAATTCATTGATGCGGTTATAGGGATTCGGATTCATCACATATTCGGTCAGCGGCGTAAAATAGCGCACGTAATATGATATCAGAAGATTATACGCCACCATGCCGTCGCGCATGAGATCCGCCGGCGTCCCCCCCACCATCTGCGTTGTAAACCACTGCCCGTACGTTGATTCGGGAATAGCTTCCTGAACGATACGGATATTCGGATGAAGCTTGCGGTACTCTTTCGCCATATAATTCAGTCCGTCACGCGCCCCGGGTTCGAGGCTCCAGTGAGCCACCCGCACCGTTACGATACGGTTCTTCGCGTCATGCGGAAGCCGTATCTTCATACCGACGTCGGGTTTGTCCCGCTCCTGAACATCGGGATAATTCGCCTCACAGATCTTACGCACCGTCGTCTGATACATAGAGGCAATCCGCTCAAGCGTATCGCCCTGCTGTACCACATACACTTCCTCGCCCGCATTGCTCGTATTCATATAGACAAGGATTGCCGAGACAATAAATGCCGCGACGATAATGATGACACCGAAGTAGTTCCTGACACCAGAGAGAAGGTCTTTGAGTACCGGCATAACGCCTCCCGGACGCATAATCGTTACGGACAGTATACCAAAATTACGGCGATATCGCTACTCTTAAAACGGCAGGATGTATACTGATATGCACAAAAGCACCACGGTCGCAGTGAAACTAGAACATCACTTCCAGGCCGGCCGTCAGTTTGTGTGAATAGTATCTGCCGGGATTATCCAGAATCACAAAACTGGTCCCGAGCAGGAAGCGCGCATACTTTGCCGCTCTGATCCATACCCCGGGGGTGATGACAAGCTCGCTTCGCCGCGACGATGACACATCCCAGGCGAGCGTACCGGTGACCTCAAGAAACAGTTTATATGCAAGGTCGATGGTGAATGAGTCACCTATCGTAAGCGGGGCTTCCATATAATATTCTATCGCACAGCCCGCCTCTATGGCGTCATTACGGCGATACTCCCACGGATCGGTGCGTGACCATGTCCAGAAAAGTTTTTTCAGGAGTTTTTCAATGCCGAAACCTTTGAAATCATAGGTGCTGCCGCCGGTTGCCTGAGGAACCGTTGCGATGAACGCCTCGGGCTGCCAGAATGTCTCGCCCTGCTCAAGTTCATAGATATAACTGATATTAAAATGCGTCAACAGGTCATCAATCCATTCTTTCGTATAATAGAATGAAACCGTGAACTCACCGAGTCCGCGGGAGAATGGCGACAGGGTATAATCATTCTCGCCGATAGTCGACGGATCGAATGAACCGACCGTTTGATTGGTGACGTTTATGCTTGTTACATTCGGCAGCCTGTTCTCAACCTGCGGCTTGCCTACACCGGTAGGAAGCTGCACGGCAACGGCGATATTCCATGCCGCGTTCTGCGCAATATCATCGACCCGCAGACGCGCCTCAAACGAGGCATCGCAGAAAAAAAAGCCTTTGAACGTATCTTCAAAACGGGCGCCGGGGTTATACGCACGCGCCGCGTCACGCCAGGCGACCAGCGGCAGTGAAACATCGAATTCCAGAAGCTGTATCATCCCGTACCGTATCTTGATGGGAAGATACAGATATTCGCTGGTCGTATGCTCGCTGGCAACCACCGCGTTGGTGGTAATCACGCCGACCGTATCGCTTATGTAATTTACGACAAACGATTTTACCAGTGAATACTGTGCAAGATCAGCAGCAACGAGAAAACGGTTCTCCTCAAGAATGCGTGCGGATTTTACCTTGATAAGGTCTGATGCAAATATACATGCGCCGGCGGCAAAAAAAACTGCGAGCAGGCGCACAAGGCGCATCGGCTGATTACCCGAGATGCTTTTGAGCGAGCGCAACCACAGCTTTGAACGCTGCAGCGTCCTCAATCGCGAGATTCGAGAGCATCTTGCGGTTCAGGATGATTCCGGCCTTCTTCATGCCGTTGATGAGCTTGCTGTATGAAAGTCCGCATTCGCGCGCACCGGCGTTGATGCGTACGTTCCACAGACTCCGGTACATGCTTTTCTTATCACGCCTGTCGCGGTATGCATACGAAAGTGCGCGCATGACCGCCGGTTTTGCGGTGCGGACCTGCCGCGAACTGTTGCCGTAAAAGCCCTTCGCGCGCTCCAGTGTTTTTTTTACTCTGCGTTTGCGGACTATGCCGCTTCGTGCCCGTGCCATAAATGCTCCTTAATTTTTTGCCGGTTAACGGCTGTACGGCAGAAGACGATCGATCTCGTGCCGGTTTGAATCATGCACCAGCGCCTTCTTGCGGTACTTGCGCTTGGTGTTCGTACCCTTGACCTTACCGAGATTGTGGCGTCCGCACGCGTGGCGGAATTTCACTTTTCCCGAGCCGGTCACCTTGAAGCGCTTTTTAGCGGCGCTGCTGGACTTCATCTTGTTTTTCATCGTTGCTATTCCTTGTCGCGCCCTCGAGCGCTATTGTTTTTCTAATGCTTTTTCTGAGAGACTACCGCGGTAAGGTTGCGGCCTTCAAGCTTCGCTTCCTTTTCCACAAACGCGATATCCTTGAGATCCTCAAGCACGCGCTTCATAATCTCAAAGCCTATTTCCGTATGATTCATCTCACGTCCGCGGAACATAATGGTCACCTTGACCTTGTCGCCTGCGGCAAGAAAATCCTTCACGTGATTCATCTTGAATGTATAGTCATGCACGTCAATCTTCGGGCGCATTTTTATCTCTTTCAGATGCACCACTTTCTGACGCTTCTTCGCTTCCTTCAGGCGTTTCTGGATCTCGAAACGGTATTTCCCGTAATCGATGATCTTGCACACCGGCGGGGTCGCGTCGGGCGATATCTCGATGAGATCGACCCCTTTCTCCCGCGCAAGCTTGAGCGCCTCCGCGAGCGGCATTACGCCTATCTGCGTCTTATGCTCGTCGACCACGCGCACTTCTTTTGCGGTGATCTCATTGTTCATGCGTTCATCGATATCGCGGGGTAGCGTGGCCATCAGCGTACACCTTCAAAGATGGAACCATTCATTCGTTTCTGGATCTCCTGATTCATATTGTCGATCATCGTGACGGGATCGATATCTTTATGCTCGCCGCCGTCACGCACACGAAGGGTGACCTTTTTCGTCTCCGCTTCACGGTCGCCTATTATAACCATATATGGTATTCTTTGCAAGCGTGCCTGCCGTATTTTTGTGCCGAGATTTTCCTCGCGGTCGTCAAGCGTTACGCGCATCGGAAGCGCCAGCATACCGTCGGTAACGGTCTTTGCAAACGAACGCTGGGCTTCGGTATCGCCTACTGTTATCACCACGGCCTGCTTCGGTGCAAGCCAAAGCGGGAATTTACCATTATAATGTTCGATAAGCACACCGATAAAACGCTCAAGCGAACCGAATATGGCGCGGTGCACCATAACCGGTGTATGCCGATGGCCGTCTTTGCCTTCATAGGCTATCTCGAAACGCGCGGGCATTGAAAAATCGACCTGTATCGTACCGCATTGCCAGTTGCGCTCAAGCACGTCCATGATGTTGAATTCTATTTTCGGTCCGTAGAAAGCGCCCTCGCCTTCTTTTATTTTATACGTTACGTTGCAGCGGGTAAGCGCTTCTTTGAGTATGTTCGTCGACGACTCCCACACCTCGGGACTGCCGATAAATTTTTCGGGCCGCGTGGCGATATAGACCGTCGACGCGGGAAATCCGAACGTGCGATATACATCAAGCGTATAATGGATGGTATTGACTATCTCATCAAGCAATTGTTCTTCGGTGCAGAAAATATGGGCATCGTCCTGCGTGAACGTGCGCACACGGAAGAGTCCGTGCAGTACGCCGGAAAGTTCATGACGATGTACCAATCCAAGTTCCGCGTTCCTGAGCGGCAGTTCACGATATGAATGCAGTGAATTTTTATAGATGAGCAGCCCGCCCGGGCAGTTCATGGGCTTGACCGCATACGCCTGCTCGTCGATAGTGGTAAAATACATATTCTCGCGAAAATTATCCCAGTGCCCTGAACGGTGCCAGAGCGATTCATTGAGTATCACCGGCGTGCGTATTTCGCCGTAACCGCGCTTCTCGTTCTCGCCGCGGATGTATCGTTCAAGCTCGCGGTAGATTACCATGCCGTTGACGTGCCAGAATGGGAAACCCGGACCCTCATCGCTGAAGCTGAACAGGTCGAGTTCGCGGCCGATCTTCCGGTGGTCACGCTCTTTCGCCTCTTCCAGGCGTTTGAGATAATTATCGAGCGCTTCGCGTGCGGCGAATGCGGTGCCGTAGATGCGCGAGAGCATCTTGTTCTTTTCACTGCCGCGCCAGTATGCGCCGGCAACCGACAGAAGCTTGTATGCCTTCACCAATCCGGCATGCGGTATATGCGGTCCGCGGCACAGATCGGTAAACTCGCCGAGTTCATAGAGCGAAACCGTCGGAGCGTCTATCTCTTTGATGATCTCGACTTTATACTGTTCCTGCGCTTTTTCAAAAAAGGCGATCGCATCAGCCTTGCTCATTTCAGTGCGCTTGAACTTCACGCTTTCTTTGACGATCTTTTTTATCTCGGCTTCAATAGCGGGTATCGCGTCAATCGTGAGCGCGGGGGTGGTATCAAAATCATAATAGAAACCGTCTTTGATGGAAGGTCCGATGGCCACCCGTGCGGCTGGGTATAACCGCTTCACGGCAAGCGCCATGATATGCGACGTCGAATGACGTATGATATCAAGACCTTCCGGTGAATCCGCGGTTATCCACGCGGCATCGCCCGATGCTGCCGGAACGGAAGCCAAGTCATAGAGCGCGCCGTTAAGCCGAACCGCGATGACGCCCTTGGCGCCTGACTGCTTCAACGCGTCAAAGAACAGCGCTCCGTCCGGAATCGCGTAATTTTTTTCATCAATTTTTAATTCAATCATAGTCTTTTCCCTTATAAAAGGAAGCGGCAGTATAGCATATTCTGCATATAATACAACCGTTTCCGCAATAAAACTTATTTGTGACACCTGGAGTGAATCTTTGTGTGTGGATGCTTGACGTGATGACAATGTCGATTTATACTCGAAATAATTGTGTACTGAACAGTAATACAATAGGAAACAAAATGCCTGAAAAGCTCATCACGTGGAACAACCGGTTCGACCGCATCGATACGAAAGCGGAAATCGCATGGATACGGCATTGTGAACATGACGGCCACACGCATATGTCGGCGCGAAAAAGGTTTCTGCAGTTCATACACTGCATGCGATTCATGGAGCAAACGCCCAAGACCGTGCTTGATGTGGGCGGAAACAGGGGCACCGGCCGCTGGTTTGCGTCGAAACTGCCCGACGCTTCGGTAACAATTCTCAACGCATCACCGAAAGAACTGGGCGGATGGAAACCGTTCATCAAAGCGGATGCCGCTCACTTTATTCTGAAAAAGAAATTCGACCTCATCATCCTCGGCGAACTTCTTGAGCATGTCTATAATCCCGACGGTGTTCTCGCATCGGCGATGCTGTCACTCGCGCCCGGGGGATATATCTACATCACCACGCCCAATCTCGCCTGCATATACAACCGGTTCTTTCTGCTTCTCGGTTTTTCAACAATGAACTATTTCCCCTCGCTGCGTTACCGATCAGGCAATCCCGTTCTCGGCGGCAAAAAAGACGAATTCGGGGTTATTCCCGACCACAAATCGGTATTCACCTGGCGCGGGCTTGTCGACCTCCTGCATCACTACGGCTATGAAATTATCCATTCAGATGGATACGACTACGGCCAGAAGGAGCCGTTTCGGACCGTCGGCGACCGGTATTACCACATACCGGTATCCGGCCCGAGGTCTGTCCTTAATGAACTGATGCCAAAATCATGGCGTGAGGGGATGACATTCCTGTGCCGGATATCGAAAAACGCATCGGCCGAACATGCGCGGAAAGGGCTTTATCGCGGCAGTGTGTGGGATCTGTAGACGGCGGGCGGTTGACGAAACAGCTGTTTATGCCTTGACAGAGACGATTTTTTTGATTAAACTGAACTCGTTAGGTACTGTTTCTACCTATAACAGTGGTATCGCATCACTAAAAGTCTTTTCGGGCATATTTGGTTCGACGCTTTTCTGCGTACCAGTATTGTAGCGTATACGGTTCCGTGAATATTCATCTCAGGAGGCTGCCGTGAAACGGTTGGCATTGAGCATAGTCTTCATACTTTCGGCGGTATGTACGTATACGTTCGCAGCGGACTGCGACAACACTTTAGAAGCGGGCAAGGCACTTGCAGCTGAAAAAAAATACATCGAAGCGATCATCAAGTGGCGGGAAGTGCCGCCCGAGTCCTCCTGCTATGAGCAGGCCGTCGACAATATCAAGAAGGCGCAGGCAGTCCTTGACGAAGAGAGGAATAAAATTCGCGACGAGGAAAAGAAAAAAACTGACGCTGAAAAAGCGGCGCGCGGCGTACCGAAAGGCATGGACGACAATCCCTTAAAACCGGTTGCACTCGGTGCCGGATGTACGTTCGCTGTTCTCGGCGGAACGATGAATCTGCTCGGTTTTTTTGATGCGCAGGCCGACGTAACCGCCCGGAAAAATTATGACGATGCGACAAACGACCATGCAAGCCTCTGGAAAATCCATGACAACCTGGTTTTCTCGGCGAACATGAAATACATCGTGGGGTATGTCAGCTACGGCGTATCGGCCGGTTTCCTGCTCTGGTGGTTATTCATGCCTTCGTATGTGCCTGAAAAGAAAATTGCCGTCATTCCGGAAATTCGTCCCGATGGTTACGGCCTCAACATTATCTGCAGATATTAAGCAAGGAGCAGCTATGATTCGGAAAATATTATCACTATCTGCTGCGGCCGCTGCTGCAGTTTTCGTCACCGGCTGCTTGGCCGATGTCGGTTTCAGAAACAATGCGGCTGACCCCGACGGCGTGTATTATATCTTCGAAAAAAATTACCCGTGGATCGAGGGGAACAGCGGAACGACATTTAAGGTCACATTCAAATTCAAAAAGAACCCCGGGGCAACGTTCTAT
Organism: Spirochaetota bacterium; assembly: GCA_016214035.1. Classification (GTDB taxonomy): domain Bacteria; phylum Spirochaetota; class Brachyspiria; order Brachyspirales; family JACRPF01; genus JACRPF01. Next base: position 104,300 of record JACRPF010000006.1, read on the forward strand.
TGCGTAGTACTTCCCGAGGGTGCCGCTGAGCCATCGACAAATGAGGTTAAGGCGGGAACAGGCGCCGGCGGCGTTGTACCGTTCGCCAAGGGTTCATTTATCGTTCCCCAAGATAAGGCGACCAATGAGACGAACGTCCTTATCAAGGGGATATCAAGCACAACTATATATTATGCATACTGTGTATCGGCGGTTGCGGATAAATATGTTTCCAGCGTAAAAAAACTGCGCGTGAATTACACAACGATCGGTTGGGCGGGCAAAGATCAAACCAGCGGTTTCGGCGGCTGGTATACAAATGGAACACCCGGTGTATCTCCCTCATCAGGCAGTGGATTAACACAGTTCAACAATCCGCGCAGCGTTGCGCTGGACGCGCAGGGTAATATATATGTTTCAGACAGCGGAAATAGCCGCATACAGAAATTCGATTCAAACTGGAACAGGATCACCAACTGGGGTTCAGGCGGTTCGGGTGATGCGAATTTCAACGAGCCATACATAGCCATAGACACTAACAATAATGTCATCTATGTAGCAGATCGAAATAATAATCGCGTAAAAAAATACACGAACGATGTGTATCTTGCCGGATGGTGGGGCATGGGCAGCGACGGCACGAATGGCTGGCATGATCCTGGAAGCGGCGCTACCGGTACTGCCAGTAATGAGCTCGGAATGATGAATAATCCATCTGCTATTACAGTTGACTCGAAGGGCAATGTTTTTGTCGCCGACTACAACAACCACCGGGTACAGATGTTCGACTCAAACGGCGTGTATATTACTTACTACGGCGGATATGGGGCTTTGGACGGCCAATTGAACGGACCGTTCGGCATTGCTCTTGACAATGAATTTCTCTATGTCACCGATTTAAACAACGATCGTCTGACAAAATTCCGTATTGACACCGGCGCATTCGTATCAAAGATCGGCGGAGGTGAAAGTTCTGCGCTCGGTTTATTCAGAAATCCACGCGGTATTTTTATAGACGCCACGGGGACGATCTATATTGCCGATTATGACAACCATCGCGTGCAGCTCTTTGCACCGAACAATAAGTTCAGGATGTCAATCGGTATCGGCGTGACTTCCGGTGGACAGGATGGCCAGTTCAAGAACCCCTGTGGTGTCGGCGTTTTTGGTGGATTAATATACGCGGTGGATTTGAACAATCATCGTATCCAGGTGTTCAAGTAATTCGCCGTTTACAGAAGTCCTTTTGCCTTAGCGAATTCGCGCATATCCTTCGGGAGCGGCGCCTTTATGACAAGCCGCTCTCCGGTTTTCGGATGTATGAAACACAGCTTGAACGCGTGAAGCGCCTGACGCGGAAGATCGACTTCTCTGAGTACATTGTCCGAATTTCCTTCTTTTAAGAACATCTGAAATATCTCCGCACCTTTCGCGCCATACACTTTATCACCGACCACTGAAAGCCCCTCCTCGCGCAGATGCACGCGTATCTGATGTGTCCGCCCGGTGTGAATGCGGCAGAGGAGAAGCGCATACCCGTTCTTCTGCGCCACCAGCCTGAAATCGGTGCGCGAATATTTTCCTTCAGGGGTAAATGCCTGCATCATCCGGTACTGCGGGTCCTGCACGCGCCCGATGTTGCCGCGCACGATGAACGACTTCCGTTTCACCTCACCCTTGACAATCACCGCGTATATCTTGTGTATTTTCCCGGTGGCGATGATATTCTGCATTAAACGCGCGCCCTGCTCCGTACGCGCCATAAGAACGATGCCGCTGGTCTCACGATCGATACGATTCACCAGACGCGGTGATAATTTCAGCTTTTTGCACATGATGCCGTAGAGCGTGTTATGATGATATTTCCCCGAGGGTATCACGGGCAGATCGGCCGGCTTGTTACAGGCGATGATATCGCCGTCATCATAAAGAATACGCACGCGTTTATCCACCACGGGTTCGATGAGATCGTGTATCTGATAGACTACCCGGTCCCCTTTTTTCAGCCGCTGTCTGCTTTTCGGGATGATGCCGTTCAGGCGCACCACGCCCTGCTCGATGATGCTCTGCCATTCGGTGCGTGAATGATAGGTGAAACGCCTGCCGAGGTAATGATCGATCCGCTCACCGATACCGTCAAGATCGACGATGCTTTCATGGATTATCGGATTTTTGCGTCCGCCGCCGCTTTTGATATATTCAGTTTCATCGCTCATGCATCGAGCATATGGTGAACGACATGCTTTGTCAATGATCGACGTCACCGACGACCCGTGCGCGCTTCATGCTGGAAAAAACGACACCCGGATATATACTGCTGTTACGACAGACGATAAAGAGCGTATAAGGATAAGTCCGTCTGCAATAGCATAAGGCAAACTGATGAAAAAAGCGTATACTGAATGATATTCCGGAGGTACCCCATGCACCTGCGCACGTTGCTCGTTATGATCATGCTCGGTCTTCCACTCGCCGGTGAAAACGGGCTTATAGGCCGCTGGCAGTTCAACGACAGCGACGGAAAAACGGTGAAGGATGCTGTCGCGAACGGGAATGACGGCATCATCAGCGGCGGTAGAATTAAGGACGGATTTCTGCAACTTACCGGCAACGGTTACGTAACAATTCATGAAAAAAACACAGATATAAAAAACGGAATGACGATCATTATATGGATCCGGCCTTTGTCAGTGGCAGGTCAGCGCATCATCGGGAAGCCGAATCCCAAGCAGCCCACGTGGTCGACACCGATGCCGGGCATGTATTTATCCGACCGGGGCAGTGTTTTTTTCGGCATGTGGACGAAGGACGGCGGTAAATGCGTTATCGACGGAAACATACAGGTCCGTCAGAAAGCGTGGGTCTGCGTCACCGTCTCATGCGATGACGGCAGGGCGCAACTCTACATCAACGGAGTGGACGCAGGAAGCGCGCCGTATAAAGGGGCTATCGACATTCCTGATACGCCGCTCTATATCGGCCGGATAAAGGATAATGACAAATACTTCCGCGGCTCCGTCGGCGAAGTGCGCATGTATAATCGCGGCCTGCCGGAGGGCGACATCATGTCATATTACAACGCAGCGAAAGACGCCTACCCGAACGGGATAGCTGAACCTGAACGCCGGAGCATTATGGTCTCGGTGAAACGCAGTCCGAAGGACGAATGGAAGGAATACAGAACCTATACGCTCGATCTCCTCGACGGCTACACACGCGGCGGAGACTCGGTTGCATACGACCGGTTTGGCGGGCTCGCCGCGAAAAAAGCCGATGCAACAGGGTTCTTTTATGCAAGGAAAAACGGCGACCGCTGGTGGCTCATTGATCCGGACGGAGGATATTTCTTTCACGCGGGCGTCGTATCGGTGGGTTCCGGCGGCGGTCCTACGGTGAAGGCGAATTTCCCGAAGCGTTTCTCGTCGAAGGGTGACTGGGCCGATCAGACGGCGGCATTGCTCAAGGAGAACGGATTCAACGGCGCCGGCGCCTGGTCGGACGCGGAGGCGCTCCGCGATGCGAAGACGAAGATCGTCTATACCATCATCAAGAACTTCATGGTGGATTTCGCCAAAACGAAAAAGCTCAACGCGCCCGGCGTGGGCCATTCCGGTTTCGTCAAGGACTGCATCCCGGTATTCGATCCGGATTTCGAGACGTTCTGCGACAATTACGCCAAGGTACTTGCCGCCACGAAGGATGAACCGTATCTGCTCGGTATCTTCTCGGACAATGAGCTCCTCACACCCGAGATAACGAAGTATCTCACGCTCGACCCGAATGATCCCGCGCAGAAGCCGAACTATGATGCCGCGAAACAATGGCTCGCCGAACGGACCGGCAAAGCAAATCCCGGCAAGGGCGACATCAACGATGATATACGGAAGGAGTTCATGGGTTTTGCGTTCGGAAAATACTACCGTACGGTTTCCAAAGCCATTAAAAAATATGACCCCAATCACATCTACCTCGGCTCGAGGCTGCACTCGTCGGAAAAGAACAGCCCGTTCGTCTGGAAGGAAGCCGGAAAATATGTGGACGTGGTGGCCGTCAATTACTACGGCGTCTGGGGACCGGACCTCGATCAGGTTCGCGACTGGCATGACTGGAGCGGAAAGCCCATCATCATCAGCGAGTGGTATGCGAAGGGCGACGACATGGGATTCCCGAACACCACCGGCGCGGGATGGCTCGTGAAGACGCAGACCGACCGCGGACTGTACTATCAGCACTACCTACTGGGGCTTCTCGAATCGAAAACCTGTGTGGGCTCGCACTGGTTCAAGTATATGGATAACGACACGAACGACATGAACGCCGAACCGTCGAACCGCGACTCGAACAAGGGCATTGTACAGGTGACCTTTGAGCCGTATACGACAGTGCTTGACAGGATGCGCGAACTCAACCGCGAGATTTATCCGCTCATCGATTTCTTCGACAGAAAAAAATGAGCCGCGTCCTTACATTCTCTAGCGCAGGAGATCATATGAAACGAACGCTTGTGTATCCGCTGCTGCTGTCACTGCTTGGTTTTTCACCGCTTACGGCAGCATCACTCACCGACGGACTTGTCGGTCATTGGCAGTTTACCGGCAGCGACGGAAAAACGGTACGAGATCTTTCACCAAAAGGGAACAGCGGCATTATCACCGCCGGCGAGATACAGCAGGAAAATGCGGCATCATCGCTTGAGTTCAACGGCATGGATACGATGGTGACCATCGAGGAACGCACGCCGTTTGCGCTTGCAGATAACGTGACAACCGCCGTCTGGGTGAAGCCGTTCGAGATGAAAAAGTTCTCGCTCATCTTCGGCCGGCCGCACACGAACGGCGGGTGGTCTACTCCGATGTTCGGCATGTACTTTGACAGTAAAAAGGCGTATTTCGGCACATGGAACGGAAAGGGAGAGAAGGTGCTTCTCAACAGCGGAGACGAGTTGGAAATAAAAACCTGGGTGCATCTTGCGGCTGCTTACGACGGCTCGAAAGCGGTCTTCTACGTCAACGGAGAGAAAAAATCCGAGATGCCCCATTCGGGCGCAATCGGGTCAAACGGCATGCCGTTCTATATCGGACAGCCGCCATGGCGCACGAGTCAGCCGATACGGGCGCGCGTGGGTGAGCTCAGACTGTATAATCGCGCGCTCTCAGCTGCGGAAATCCGCTCGCTGTTTCAGGCGACTAAAAACGGTTATGATATCACCAAACCCGTACAAAAAAAGAATTTCAACGACGGCACGGTAATCGTCGAATCCCCGGGAAACACCACGAACGGAATCTGGCAGCGACGTGAAACGAGAACACTCGAGCTGCTTGAAGGATATGCGGCGAAAGCAGACACAGTTCATGTAAACAAATACGGCGGCTGGACAGACCGTCCGAAAGAAGCGGCGACGGGATTTTTCTATACGAAAAATATAGGCGGTCGCTGGTGGATGTTCGACCCTGACGGATACCGGTTCATACACATCGGCATGAACCAGACGGGACCGGTAAAATCCGCTGAAGCGGCGCTTAAGACTAAGTTCGGCACAAAGGAAAAATGGGCTGAGGAGACATCGCGTATTTTCTTCGAGAACGGCTTCAACGGGAAAGGCAGCGGCAGCATGAATGAGATACCGCTGTCACGCGCGGTGTCGCGGCCGCTCGCATACACCTGGCTCATGGGATTCATGTCATCGTTCGGTTACAAGAAAAAGCTCACCTACCCAACCGCGGGACACACCGGATTTTCCAATGACTGCATCCCGGTATTCCATCCGGACTTCGAGGCGCACTGCAATGAATATGCAAAAAGCGTCACCAACTTCGTAAACGACCCGTATCTGCTCGGTATATTTTCCGACAACGAACTTCAATGCTCCATTGATCTGCTCGACCGGCATCTCTCGCTCGATGTGAACAACCCGAATCTCAAACATGGATACGACGCGGCTGTTGCCTGGCTGAAGGACCGTCTGGGACACACTGACCTGAGCAGATGCACACGGCGGGACCGCATGGAATTCATCACCTTCGTCTTCGAACGATACTACCGCATCGTTTCGGCAGCATTGAGAAAGTACGACACCAACCATCTCTATATCGGTTCGCGCATCTGTTACAGCACGCAGTTCGACAATCCGTTCTTCATGAAAATGACCGCGAAGTACGTCGATGTGATCTCGATCAATTACTACGGCGTCTGGGGACCGGACCTCGACCAGGTGGCACGCTGGCACGAGTGGAGCGGTAAACCGGTCATCATCACCGAGTGGTACGCGAAGGCTGAGGACACGGGACTTGCGAACACGCACGGCGCCGGATGGCTCGTGCACACACAGAAGGACCGCGCGGCGTACTATCAGCACTATGTGATGGGGCTCCTTGAATCGAAGACCTGCGTTGGCTGGCACTGGTTCAAGTACCAGGACGATCCCCTGGAATCGACAGCGCTCGATGCCGCGGGCGGCGCCAACAAAGGAATGTTCGACGGGAAGTACGAACCGTATCAGCCGCTGCTCGACTGGGCGCGTGCGGTGAATCGCGAGGCATATCCGCTTACGGAGTTCTTTGATGCACGATAAAAAACATCACGCCGGGGAAGCATCATTATGAAACCGATGCATGCGGTATTTCAGGCAATCATGCTCATGATCTTCACCGGCGCGATCTTCGCCGCAGATATCGCTCCGGGAATATCGATTGCCGACAACGGCATCATCACGCTCGGCGGAGTATCGATATTCGCCGTGGTGAGCGAAACGGGAACCGCGCCGACGTTTCAGGCGGACTCGTCGATTGCGCCGGGTCCGGGATTCCCCGCAGCACGTGACGGTGAAATCGAACTGCGCGGCACTTTCACCGTATCAAAATCGAAACAAAAATTGAGCTTCTCCGAGACGGTGACCAAGAAAGCTGATGGTATTATACTAACCTACCGCATCGAACAGGTGCCGGCGGAATTTACCGATGTGCGCCTCGCGTTCAGGATGCCGCTGTCATCGGCGGGAAGACCGGTTATAGCCGACGGCAAACAGGTGCTGCTTCCACGCGAAGCGAAAGAGTTTCAGATCATGCCTGACACGTCGCTTACGGAGCTCATCCTTCCCGCTGCAGGCGGCAGCGTCCGCGTTACCGGGCCGTTCATCGCGTTCATGCATGACCGGCGGAAGACGAAGAACGACTGGTTCGAGGCACGCGCGAAGTTCACCCGCGACGGTACCGCGGCAGCGCTCACCGTGACCGTGAATATGATCAATGACACGAACAGCAAAGGAGCTGCTATGAACGACAACAATTACATGGTGGAAGCTACCGCTGCGGTCGGCGACAAAAAGAAGACCGGTGATAAGAAATACATGCCGCCGCTTGCGGGTAAGAACATCACCGTGAGCGAAAAGAACATGTACTCGCCGGGACGCGACCTCGTATATTACGAATCGTCGCGAACGCCGGGGCTCGAGCTCGCGATGCTTGTCACGAAACCGGAGAAGCCGTCTCCCCTTCTCGCCACGACGCACGGCTGGCATATGGACATCGGCGGATTTTCATATCTCGACAAACCGGCCGGCGCATATTTCCGCGTGACGGTCGACATGCGCGGGCGCAAATATTCGCAGGGAAAACAGGACTGCAACGGCTATGAACTTCACGATGTCTACGACGCCATCAATTATGCGAAGATACTGTACCGCGAGTACATCACCAATCCCGATGTCATCTACTTCGATGCGGGAAGCGGCGGCGGCGGGAACGCTTACGGCATCATCGGCAAATTCCCTGACCTCTTTGCGGCCTGCACGGCGCTCTGCGGCATCTCCGATTACGCGTTCTGGTATTCCAACGACACAAAGGGCGAATTCCGTGACGAGATGGACCCGTGGATAGGCGGTTCTCCCGACGCTAAACCGATGGCGTACCGTTCACGGAGCGGACTTACCATGGTCGAGAACCTCATCACACCGCTCTATATCGCGCACGGTGACACGGACCCTCGTGTAACAGTTGACCATGCACGACGGTATGTTGCACGCGCGAAAGAACTCGGCAAGGAATCACTTGTGACATATTATGAACTTCCCGGCGTAGGCGATGCCGACCACTTCGGCAAGGCCACCAAGGAACAGCGCGATGCCATCGGCCGCGGGAGCGAAGAAAATCGGCAGAAGCACCGGACGACGGTCATCATCCCGCGCAAAGGCAGGATGATCGTGTGCGGTTATCTTGTCACCAAACAGTTCGCCGTATATCTCGACTCTGTTGACAAAGTGGCGGTGCTTGATTACGACATCGACGCGGATTTATTTACCGTCACCTGCGATGTGCCGTGTACGCATGAGATCAAAAAGTTCTTCAAATAGGAATAAGAACATACGCCGCCCGTTTCGACGCGACTGCCGTCCGATATCGCTGACTGTAACATCAGGAGATTCACATGAAACTGACCGCGACCCTCTGCGCCGTGATGACTGCGGCATGCATCACCGGAGCGCCGCTCTGCGGCATCACCTACCATGTAGCCGTGAACGGCAGCGACGCGAATCCCGGCACAGCGCAGGCGCCGTTTCGCAGCATACAGAAAGGCGCCGATACCGCACAGCCGGGCGACACGGTGTTCGTCCATGAGGGTGTGTATCGCGAGCGGGTCTCTCCGCCCCGCGGCGGCGAGTCTGACAGACCTATCGTCTATATGGCCGAACCGGGAAAGAACGTAGTCATCAAAGGATCCGATATCTGGAAACCGGCATGGGAGAATGACGGCAAGCTTCACTGCGCCGTTCCCGACGAAGCCATGTTCACCGACGACTGCTATCATGACGACAAAAATCCTTTCAGGGTTGAGATGTCATCAACGCCGTTCGGCCGCGACGGCCGCAGGGAATTCGAACGAAAATTTGTCACCGAGACGAGATTCAAGGACATCGTTTTCACGCTCGGGCAGGTGTACGTGAACGGCAGGATGTACCGTCAGGTGCCGCTGAAGAACGAAGCGAACGATGAGACCGGGACCTGGTGGTATGATCGCTCCAGCGGAAAATTATACGTGCATTTCGCCGGCAATCCGTCAACGAAAACCGTGGAGATCTTGACGCGCCGACGCGTCTTTGCACCGCATCGACGCGGACTCGGTTACATCCACGTCATCGGCTTCGTGATGGAACACAGCGGCAATAATTACCCTACCAATTTCTGGGAAAAGGAACATCGCGAGTGGCAACAGGCGGGCATTCTCGGGACGCGGTCGGGTCATCACTGGCGCATCGAACGCAATGTCTTCCGCCTCGGCATGGTGGGCATCGACGTGGGCTTTGAATCGCTCGCGGACCAATCCCGCGGCGACATCGAACGCGGCGAGAACGGAAAAAACAGCGAGGGCGCCGTGTTTCATGAGATCGTGAGCAATCACATCGTGGATATCTTCGGCCCGGGCACCGCCGGTTCAGATGCGCGGGGAATACGGTTCATCGGAAACATCATCGAACGGAATAATACGCTGGGGTTCGCCGGCATGAAGCGCTTCGAGACGGCAGGCATCAAGCTGCATCGACCGGACAATGCGCGCATCATCGGAAATCTTTTCAGGAGCAACGCCTGCGCCGGTCTCTGGCTTGATCAGGGCTCGGGCACCAACACGATCATCGCACGGAACATCTTCATCGGCAACCGTCAGGGCTTCGACCTGGAGATAGGCAATATGTGCGCGGCGTCATGCCTCCTTGCATACAACGTCTTCATCGGAAACACGCACGAGGCGGTGAGTTCACGCGAATCCGGCGGGCTTGTGGTCATGAACAACTTCATCGCCGGATCCGAATACGGATACCGTCAATCCGCTGATGTCAAACGCGATCACGGTAAAAAACCGCCGTGGTCGTGGACCGCGCTCGAACACTGGTGCTACGGCAACATCTTCACCGCCTGCGGTATAGCGGTCGCCATGCTGCCCCCGGGTTTCAGCAACCGCCCCGACCTCATCGACGGACGGCGGTTTGACGGTAACGTCTACGGCACTGCGGCCGGCATATTTAAGCTCGGCGGTGAGAAAGAATCAATCGGCTTCGATGTGTGGCGTGAAAAATGGAACGGATACAATAAGGGCAGTGATTGTGAAACGAAAAGCGCCGCGGGAGCGTCGATTGACTATGCATACGACGATGCATCGATTACCCTGACCTTGCGCTATGATGCGCAACCCATGTCCGCAGTATATCATCATGAAAAAGTGACAGCAGAAGTGCTGGGCGGCGCGGAAGGAAATAGTGCCGGCCCGTTCCGCACGCTCACGCGCGGTGAAAACGTATTTCCGCTCTGGAAAGGAGTGCGCCCCCTGGCGGAATATGAGCTCCCGTACGGGGGAAGCGAACTTGTTACGTCGCCCGATGACGCATTGCTCTTACCGTCGTTTAACCCGGATGCAGAACTCATCGTAAACGGCGGCTTCGCGGGGATGGACGGATGGACTGCGATGACCACCGGCGGCGCGAAGGCGTCGTTCAGTGCCGACAAGGTGCTCGCCGTGGTCACCGAGAAAGACGGCGGCAAGGAATGGGACATCCAGGTAAAGCAGGATAAGATACTCATTGAACGCGGAACGTACGTGTTCTCGTTCAAGGCGCGCGCCGACGCCCCGCGCAGGATGAAAGCAGCCGTCATCCAGGATGCACTCCCGCAGCCGCAATACTGCGGCATCGTGCCCGACATCACATCTGACTGGAAGGAGCATCGCGGTACATTTACGATGAGCGTTCGGCAGACGAACGCACGTGTACAGCTCAGGTTCGCAACGTACGGCACCGCCGCGGTGCAGGTGAGAAACGTTTCGCTGAAACGGATACGCTGAGATATGTCCTGACCGGGAGGAACGATATGCATCGATTATATTTTTATGCGCTGCGGATCATGCTTGCCATCACTGTGTTCACGTTCGCGTCGGGTGCGGACATCGGCCGCACGGTCAAACAATGGAAAACAAAGGAGAACGCGGCGATCTCCTTTGCTGGCGATGCCGATCCCGCGCGCGGCGAAATAGTCTCCATTTCCGCAGACTGCACGAAAACGGACTATTCGTGGGCGCGATGTGATATCGAAGGCATCGACTCCGGCACCGCGAATGCGCTCCGTTTCTACGCGCGGGCGTCAGCGCCGCTCCCGCTCGGGGTAACGCTCATCATCCGTGACGGGAAGAACGAGATAAAATACCGCGCCGAGACAACGCTCACTGAAGCATGGAAGGAATGCGAAGTACCCTTTGCTGCCTGTAAAAAAGACGGCATGCCGCCATCCGCCGCGGACTTGAAACGGGTCAGCGGCATCATGTTCTCATTCGCAAAAAAAGGGGATAAATTTATGGTTCTGTTCGATGATCTGACGCTCGTTGCCTCCGACGGAAAGCCGGGCGACACGGCATCTGTACCGGCGTCATCCCACGCACTCCCCGCACACCCGCGGCTCCTGTTCAATGCTCAAGGAATCGTCTCGTTAAAGGATAAGATCACGCGTCCGCAGTGGACCGATGCCTGGAAAGAGTACCGCGCATCAGTGGACCAGATGCTCGCCGAACCATTCGGCCTGCCGCCCCGCGGCGGGAACTGGAGCCACAATTATGTCTGCCCCGAGCACGGTGCACGGCTTAAGCGCGGAAAAAAGACCGGCGACTGGGAATGGGAACACAGCTGTCCCGCGGGAAACCACATACTTACCGGTAATCCCGCAAAGGCGAACCTTGATTTTGACGGCAATGTGATAGCCGAAATCCACAGCAAAAATGCGGGACAGGCGCTGCGTATGGGTGTGATTTTTCAGCTCACCGGTGATGCGGCATGTGCCGCACGCGCAAAGGAGATCCTGATCGCATATGCGAAGCAGTATCGCCGGTATGAACTGCACAGCAACAACGGAAAAAAAGGGTCCGGCGCCCGTGTTCATTCCCAATCGCTCACCGAGGCGTCATGGCTCATCGACATACTGCAGGGCGCCGATCTAGTCTGGCAGACGCTGACCGAAACGGAACGGGGCGCGGTGGAGAACGATCTGATACGCGCCGCACTGAACGATGTAATACTGAAGTCAAAGCTCGGCATCCACAACATACAATGCCGTCTCAACAGCGCCATAGGGCTTTCCGGCTTCCTGCTCGGCGACGGCGCACTCATCGCCCGGGCCATCGACGATCCGGAAATAGGGTATCGCGCGCAGATGGCAAAAGGCGTTCAGTCCGACGGCGTCTGGCGCGAGGGTGCGTGGGGATATCATTTCTTCACCATCGAAGGGCTCTGGCCGCTCGTTGAAGCGGCAAAGAACTGCGGCATCGATCTGTACGGGAAGGATTTCAATTCGATGTTCGACGCGCCCATCATACTTGCCTCCCCCACGTTCTGGCTTCCCGCGTTCAACGACAGCGGCGAGGTGCGCGTTTCCGCCAATGCGGGAATCTATGAGATAGGCTATGCGCGGTATAAAAATCCGCAGTACGCGTCCATCATCGCCGAAAGCACCCGGAAAGGACCGCTTGCGCTTTACTTCGGAACGGACGATCTGTCGAAAGAGAAAATACCCGCACCCGGCAGCCGCACCGCGAAGGAATCCGGCTATGCGATACTTGAAAAAGGCGCCGGCAGCAACGCAACATGGTTCTGTCTCAAATACGGTCCGCACGGGGGCGGGCACGGACATCCGGACAAGCTGAACTTTGTCCTCTATGCGCGCGGCATGCTTGCAGCCATGGATCCCGGCACACGGGCATACGGATCGCCAATCCATGACGGCTGGGACAAAACGACATTCGCGCATAACACGCTCACCGTCGATCAGGCGTCGCAGGCCGAATCAACCGGATCACTGCTCGCATTCGGAAAGGACGGCGACATCGACTACGCCGTTGCCGATGCGGGACCGATTTATAAAGGTGTACGTTTCGTCCGGGCTGCGGCGCTTGTATCCGAACAGTGCATTCTCATAGTAGATCTCGTTGATGCGGCCGAACCGCACACGCTGGACATCGTCTATCATCAGCGCGGCATATGGAAAAACAAGCCTGACGGAACATCATGGACAGTTCCCGGAGATAAGGGATACCGTTATCTCAAAGACGCCGTGAGCAGCACCGTCAGCGATGCTTTCTCGGGGACGATCACCGTGGCGGATAATCTCACGACGGCATTAAGCGTTCATGCAGGCGAACCTACGGAGATCATCACCGCAACCGGCGTCGGCAACAGCACTGAAGACCGCATACCGCTTATGATAATGCGGCGTAAAGCCGGACGTACGGCATTCGTCTGGGCTGTTACACTCGACGGTGTTCCTGCAACGGTATCGTCTGAACCGATTCCCGGGGTGTTCGGAGCAAAGGTGTCAGTCACGCATGGCGGAAAGACCGCGGCCATCGTGGTGAATCCCGACGGAGTCGCGGTGCAGGGCAGCACCAACCGCTGCTTTGCTGTGCACTAAGCACGCACGGGAATAACTGCCATCTTCATGTTTCAACGATACTGCCGCGAGATGATACGCCTATCGCATTATGCTTCAGATGTCTCTGCGTTATATAATTCCTTCCACCGGCTTGGAGAAACACCGGCATACCGTTTAAAAGCCGCCGAGAAAGCGAACATGTTTGCGTAGCCGGTCCGGTACGCCACCTCATCCATCTTCATATCGGTGATTGTCATAAGCGTTTTGGCATGCTCCATCCGCAAGTGTGTCAGTTTTTTCATGGGACTTGCCTTTGTTTCATCTGCACAGATACGCCGCAGATGGGTGGGACTTACTCCGGCCAGCTCCGCAAGTGATTCCGTATCCCAGTCCCTGTCGAGCTGACTTATGACCTTCCGCCACAGCGGCTCAAGTCGTCCCGAAACACCCTTGTCAAAAAGCAGTTCATCGAGCCACGAGGTGATGAGCTCTACGCAGGCGTGTTCAATTTTTATCGGCACGTTCTGTCTGCCCATGCCCTTCCAGCAGAGTTCACGCACGGCTCCTGCAGCGGCGATGGAATCCGACGTCAGCCGTTGCGGATTCTGAAGCATGCTGCTTTTTGCATAGCGGGAATCATCGGTAAAGAATATCCAGAAAAAGCTGAACGGTTTTCCGTTAACGCTTCTGGCAGCGTGTGCATGCGCCTTCGGCTGACAGACAACCATGCCGGGAATGAACGGCGACCATGTCCCTCCGCAGTAGACCTCACCCGCTCCGGCATAACATGCGGCGATATGATGCACTGACGGATTCGTGCGCGCCGAATAATACCCTTTGCCGGGATTTCCGAAACCCGCATGCTCGATACCGGCCGCCATGAGCGCCCGGCAGTCGTTCGAACTCCGGGTGAACTGGCGGGTGCCGATGCCAAGCATGTTCGTTTCGCGTATGTCTTTGTTCATATCAGATATTCCAATAGCGTCATGTCTATCTTATATATAAACCATGAAATTGACAACGCTGAATGAAACCGCCCGTAAGGATACCGGAATGAAAACGGATACATCATCACCAAAGCTCACCCAGCGCCAAACCGTGCTCAGGGCTATGGAACTTCGTCCTGCTGATCCATGGCCGCGCGGAACAGGTCATGTCCCGCTGGGAATACCCGGAAGTCCGATTGCGCAGAAAGGATATCATGAACCCGGCGGAAGTTTCAGTCCGGCTCCGGGCAGTTTCGGCATATCAGTCTGGGTCATCGGGAATGACGGAAAGCGTATAGCCACAAGTGACGATATCCCGCTTGAGGAAATCACGCAGCGGTATGTCTGGACCGATTCCAGCCCGATGCCGTCGCTGGTTACGGAAACACCATATTACAAATGCACATGGTCGCTTGATGCAGGACGATGGACATTCGAACTTGAAAAGCGCGCTGCAGATAATTCGATTGCGATACTGATTCGCAGTGTCGGACCTACCGGTGGGCCGGTGGAATCACTTCATACTGATGAACGACAGATCATCATCAATCACCGCTGGGTGGTTTCCTTGGAACAATCAGTCTGCCGGGTGTATCTTGGCGATGAAGAGACACCTGGGTGGCAGACCGCAATGAATCAGCTTAGTGAATGGACAGGCGCAAACGGCTGGGGATATGCGCGGCTGATACTATCTGCGGATGCTTCACGTCTCACATTGACCGTGCGCGATACCGCACCGCAGTTCAGAAGTCCGCTGACGTTCAGCACGGTGAAAACCGCCATTGAGCTTGATATCCCCGATAAAAAATTCGCCGCATCACTCAACGCGCAGGCGGCCAATCTCATGATGGGTTTTATCGGTAAGCAGACATGTCCCGGCGAGCCGATCAACTACCCGCTGGCGTGGGAACGTGACGGCGCTTATTCGGTCGTCGCAATGGCGCGATGCGGACAGATGCGTGTGGCCATGGACCTTGCCGAGTACTTCGCCGAGAACGATTTTTTCGGCGGATTCGGCGCTGAGGGCGACGCTCCCGGTTCAACGATAAACGCGATTGTCACGGTTGCTATTCTTTCCGGCGATCGCGATTTTCAGGAACGGATGTGGCCGCATGTACAGCGTAAGACCCGGCTCATCGCCGAAATGCTCGACGCGAAAAAACCACTCTATAAACCGTGGATAGGACCCATCGTTCCCGCTCATATCGAAAAGGATTGCATTCCCGTCATCTGTCAACCGGAAAAAGACGGACTGATCATCGGTTCAATGGATCTGCATTATCCGGCACTCTATATCAACGCGTTTTCGTATCGGGGGCTCATGCAGGCAAAGCGACTTGCCGATGTCCTTGGTAAGCCGAAGGAAGCCGATGAGTTCACACAGCTTGCCCAAAAAATAAGAAACGCGTGGCTTGCACATTTTGAGGATAAGGAATACTACAACGAGCGCACCTTCATGTCCGCCCTCTGGCCCACCTGGGTCATCGATACTGATTTTGCGCCGTTCCAAAATGCTATCGCATCACGATGGGAAAAGATACAGAAGCACGGCACATACCCTACCCGTCCGCTCTGGACGTACTTCACCGCCGCCGAAGCTCACCAGTGGCTATTTATCGACAGGCCTGATTACGTATGGAAAACCCTGGAATATTTTTTCAGGAATCAATGTTCACCGGGACTGTTTACCTATTGGGAAGGTAAAGGCGAGGAAAACTCCTTCGGCGGATATGAAAACATCCGTGGCTGGGTTAATCCGCCGCACGTGACACCGCATTACTGGACGGCCGCTGAGATGCTGCTCCTGCAGATCGACATGCTCACGTATGTGAATGAAGCCGGAGACGAACCCGTGCTCGTCATCGGCGGCGGGGTTCCGTCAAGCTGGCTGAAGCACACGCTCACGGTGAACGGCGTAAATACCAGTGTCGGTAAAGTTGATTGGATGTATCGCAACAACAGAATTGATGTTCGCATCCATGGGACAAAGAAATGCCGCGTACGGGCCGGTACCGGATTCAGCGAGTTTACGGAAATCCATGTAACCATGTGTTCCCCTATACCATCGAACTGATTATACTCACAGGCGTTAATCGATATCGCCGTACGTGCAACGCGTCTTGACGTTGCGGCGTATACCGTTATACTGCCATACGTTCACCGAGAATACAATCCATCGCTGATTCGGACATAGGCGCGGCACACATGACAAAAACCAACGCAGCCCGGTTTCTTGATACGCTGGGCATACATTATGAACTCATTGAATATCATGTACATGAAACGGACCTGAGTGCCATCGCCATTGCCGCATCGCTGGGGCAGAATATCGATCAGGTATTCAAGACGCTGGTACTTTTCGGCGATAAGACAGGCGTTATCGTGTGCATAATACCGGGCAAAGAAGAGGTTGACCTGAAAAAAGCGGCGAAAATATCCGGCAATAAGAATGCCGAAATGGTTCCAGTGAAGGAGCTCTTCGACCTCACCGGCTATATCCGCGGTGGCTGTTCACCGCTCGGTATGAAGAAGAAATATCCGACCTATATCGATGAAACCTGCATACTCTATGATTTCATTTTCATCAGCGCCGGTATCCGCGGCATGCAGTTGAAGATGAATCCGAGTGACATCATCTCCAGCGCGTCGTGCACGACAGCCGATCTTGTCATGCAGAACCGCACTAACGCCACTGGCTGATATTAATATTGCCATCATTACTTGAATAATGACAATATAGTCCAAGTCTATGCCTAACATAGTAGCTACTATACTGTAACGTGAGGAACATCACCATGTGGAAAACAATATCTCTCGAGATAACGCTGAAACCCTTCTGTTTCGATATGAGCGATGCTGGATTCGAAAAGACCGGCCTTAAACTTTTCAGACAATGGGAACCGCTGTGGATAAACGGCGGCGATACGCAGCTCATGTTCTGGACCGGCGACGGCTCCGAACTCCTGGAATACACCGGCGACCTGAGCGACACGATGGAATACGCGCGCTACTGCGGTTCTGCCAACATGTGGGATGAACACACAAGCGATAAACCCAGGGAAACGCAGACGATGCATCAGGTGACACGTCTCTTTATGGAGAAACCGCCGGTATGGACCTATGCGGACCTCAAACGATTGATCTCGGTGCTCAAAAAGACATACCGCAGCCGCTATGGACGCGACCTCAAGATCGGGACCACCTTCGACCCGGGGCCTGAATTCGCGCGTTCGGACTTCAAGTACAACAGACATCCTGAAATTCTCAGCAATATGCTCGGGAAAAAAATATTTATCTTCTGCTACAGCGTGCTGAACGCGGACAAATACCGCTACGCCGCATATCCGGACGGAATACCGCAGGGTGAATCGTTCGGAACGTTCATCGGGAAACAGTCGCAGATATTTCTCCGCGATATCGATTTCGATTTCATCTGGTTCTCGAACGGATTCGGTTTCGGCACCGAGACATGGGGCGTCACCGGCGCTGTTTTTGACGGCGAAAAGTTCTATCCCGACAATACACGCGAAACAGGTAAAAAGGTCTTCCAGTTCTGGAACGATTTCCGCAAGAATTGTCCGGACTACCCCATCGAGACACGCGGCACGAACCTTACCACCGGCATCGACCTTGCCAGCGACGCCGTTCCGCTCCGTGAGATATATAACGACATAAAAAATATCGAAGCCCCGCCGAACTCTCCATGGGCGGCGCTCGATCACAATTTCGGCCTCGAGCTTGCCGGTATGCTTTCACACATCGCTGAACTGCCTCCGGGAAAAGGATATCCGTTCCGCCTCTACACGCATGACCCGTGGTGGCTGAACTCACCGTGGCTTGACCGCTATGACCGTATGCCGCATGACATCTATATGCCGATGGCGGTATCACGCCTGAACGCGAACGGCGACACCGAAAATCCTTCACGCCTGAATCTGCTATCCGTTGACGACACCTGGGGTAACCTCCCCGATCAGGTCCCGCAGGAAGCGCTGCCGCATCTCATCGATGCATACCGCACCGCGCCGGATCAGGCAGGACCGCTCGTGTGGCTCTATCCGTTCGACGAATATCATGATCATGTGGCGAAAGGCCAACGACTGGAAGAAGTCATGTTCGGTGACTTTCAGATCATCGGCGCTATCAATGAAGGGCTGCCGCTGAATACGGTAGTTTCCACGCGGAACTTCAACAATATGCCGCTTGATAAGATCGCCGGCCGCATACTTATAACGCCGACACTTGTATCCGACGAGACTGTCGACCGGCTCACCGCGTTTGTCAAACAGGGCGGCAAGGTACTGTTCTACGGTCCTGCACACGGTGAAAAGATAGAACAGCTGCTCGAACTTGAACCTGCGGAACCTATCTCCGGTGAATTGGAAATACCGGGATGCGGCAAAGTCCGACATACATCCGTTCATTCCGGCGGACCGATAGACCGGAAGCTTCGAAAAGACGCACAAGCTGAAACGCTTCACGAATATGTTCAGGGAAATGTCCGTCGTCCTGCTGCAGCCAGAAACGGGAATATCATCTGGCTGCGCGGCACCAATTCCTTCAAGAAGGTCAGCCGCAGTGCGGAATATCTTCCCAGAACTGATTACTTCTTTGTGGAAGGTATGTACCGCGATCTGCTGAACCATTTCGGCTGGCAATTCGATTTTGTAAAATACGACAGCGCCGTACTCAGCCCCCGCATAACGGTCCGCATCCACGACAATGCGTTCTATTACGCCGGCTTCGGCACGAACTCGACGGTAGTTCAGCATCTGTCAACGCCGGACGGCGTTCCGCTTTTCCGCGGCAGGGATGTCATCCTCGAGAACGGATACGGCGTGTATCAGACGGAGAAAGTGTCAAATCTGGAAGCGAGGATATTCGTGCGCGGAGAAAACGGCGTCATGCAGTGCCGTGAGATGACACATGAGAATATCGGCGAGAACCGGCGCATGCAGATAAGCGGATTGAAAAATGCCACGGTGACCTTCCGGCCTACCGGCACCAACGCAGAAACGGTGATATTCACGAAGAATGCGCGCCTGCACACGATCTATGAACCAAGCGACTACACTTTTGAAACAACATCCGATGCATTCGGCGTAAAATACATCGTCCATAATGTCACCGGGGAGCTCTGCGTCACCTGGGGGGCCCGGGTGAAAGAATATTTCCCCGGGGATTTCTCAGTCAAAGGATGAATGCGGGCTTTGCGGCGCAATGCATATCGGCATCAGCGTGATGATGCTGCGCCTTCCTCGTATCGTTTCACTATTTCGTACAGGCGGTCGAAGAACTGATAGTTACGCTCCGGTGTACCGTCACCCCTGGGTATTACAGTCCTGCTCGCCAGTATCTCGTTCGGGTCGAACTCGGTTGAACCCCATTGACCATGCGGATAGAGCATCACCCGTACGTCGAATTGCGATGCAACGGTGTAAGACTTCTGAAAATAATCGGCCTCAAACGGCGCTAACGCGATGAACTCATTCCACTGCGCGGACGAAACCCTGTTCGTGTAACATGCGCTGATGAACCGCCGCGGTGTCATCCGGGCGAGACCATACCGTGAACGGTATCCGCTGTCGAGCGGTTTGTCCAGCCATTCATGTGCGATGGGCGTCTGCGACCATTCATTGATGAGTACAGGCTTGGAAGTACGCTGTTTCAGGTAGCCGAGTATCGCGGCAAGTTCGTCCGCGGACCTCAGATGCGCATGTATATCGATAGCATCTATGTCAGCATTCGTCATCGCCCATTCGAGAAGCGGCATGAGATGGGTATCAAGCTTTGCGGGTATCGTTCCGTCGATCTTTTTTTCAATACCGTAGAACCCCGGCGAGACGATGCACAGATTCGACAGCGCGGGATTGCGGCGTTTCTCAGCCTGCCCGCGAGCCGCAAGCGCATTGTAAAACCGGATCACACGCGATGTTTTATCCGGCCCCGCTGCGAGATCGGCATCGCTTCGTTCGAACGTGGGTTCATTATCCAGAGTCAGATAACAGATATTCGTTCCGAAGAGACGGATAATCTCAGCGAAATGATCGATATGCTGTTTCCATTCCGGCGAATCCTCCGACGGCAGCGCCTCGCCCTGCTTTGCCCATAAAAATGGCGTGACGACGACCGTAATACCTTCCTTCGCGTACGTACTGATATCGATGAGATTACGCGGAGACGGGTCAAGACGGTCGTTGGTGTGTATCGTTCCGTTGCGATACTGCCCGAACCACTGCGTCAGGAATCTTCCGAACAGCAATACCCGCACCGCTTTCGGGCGTAACTCTTTTGCCGTTGCCGGCAGTCGCGGATTATGAAGTCCCGGCAACGGTTCGGCCCATGACGCTGATATTGCCGACACCGCAAACACTATAAATGCCAGTATTCGCCGCAAACATGACATATTCATTTTCCACCGGTGGAATGTGATGTGTTCACTATAAACCGCCGGCGGGCATGTGTCAATCCCGAATCGGATGATCGCTGTCAGCGTTTCTTCGGACGTGCCGGTTTCCCGGTGCGTGCCGATTCGTATATCGCATCCATAAGATCGCTCTGGATGATGCCGTTACGCGGTGACGTGCGGGCCTGTGCCCGACCGAGAACTGCATCGATGAAATTATCGTTGGGCGTCTGCGCCTTTTCATCGATTGCCGGATACTTCACATCCTTATCGCCTTTGGCGATTTTTATCCAGCTCCCGTTCCAGCCGTTGATATCGATCTTCCCGTTATCGAAGATGAACGTCATGAACGAATCCGCTTTCGGGCAGTTGCCGCTCACCGCGATTGCGGCGACAACACCGTTGGAGAACTTAACGTTGATGCTCGAGTTGATATCAACCGGTGTCCCGGAATTGTCGATGAATGCGAACACCTCATCGATATCCGACTCTACCGACCAGCAGAGACTGTTGAGCAGATGCGCACCGCTGTCATATGCCTGCCCTCCTCCGGAAAGCGCCGGATCCTGCCGCCATTTGCCGATGGTGGCCTTCTTCCAACCCTGTGAAAGATATCCGGTCACCATTTCCAATGTACCGAGCGTGCCGTTCCGTATGGTCTCACGCACGTGATAGAACTCCGGCGTGCACGGCGTGTTATAGCCGATAACGAATACTTTTTTCGTACGCTCAACTTCGGCGGCAAGTTCACGCGCCTGACCGGCGTTGGTGACCATCGGTTTTTCCATGAACACATGACAGCCCGCTTTGAGCGCCTGCATGCCGTGATCGAAATGCATCGTATGCGGCGTGACGATGGTGACGGCAGTCGGCTTTGCCTTTGCATACATAGCCGCCGGGTCGGTGAATACCTCCGGCCGGGGCTCATATCCCGCGAGATTTTTATCGATGAATGCGTTCACCACGCCTTCGTTCACGTCGCAGCAGGCGGTGATGGCGACATCGGGATTATTCTTGAAACGTCCGGCATGCGCGCCCGCCATTCCGCCGCATCCGAGAATCGCCATGGTTACTTTACTCATATTCTGCCTCCGGTTTGGATATACGGTAAAATACGTATACAGGAGCCGGAGAACAATATCCCGTCATGCAAAAATGATATCCATGGCGGTATAAATACGGACAATGTATTCCTGGTACAGGTGACTGTTACGACCTTGTCGTATTCGTCATATCACTTCGCTTTTTCTGAATTTATGGTATACTTTTATTATGACATCTTTACAGGACAAAATCATCGCAACCGCCCGCGAGAAGAACGCAGCCATATACGCGCACACGTATCAGCCGCAGGAGATTCAGGAGATATCCTCCGTCGTGGCGGATTCGCTTGAACTCGCACGCCGGTCGAAGGACGGCCCGGAGACCACCATCATTCTCTGCGGCGTTCACTTCATGGCGGAAAGCGCATTCATACTGGCCCCGCATAAGACCATACTCCTGCCCAATCCCGACGCAGGCTGCCCCATGGCAAACATGATAAATGAACAGGAACTGCTCACCTTCAAAGCACAGCATCCCGGCGCACCTGTGGTAACCTATGTGAACTCGACGGCTGCGGTGAAAGCGCTGTCGGATGTATGCTGCACATCGGCGAACGCGCTAGCCGTGGTGAAAGGTGTTCCTTCGAAAGAAGTGATATTCACGCCGGACAAATATCTCGGGAGCTGGATACAGGAAAAACTCGGCAGTGAGAAAATCATTCATCTCTATCCCGGTTTCTGTCCCACGCATCAGCGGTTCAAAGAGAAGGACGTGCTCGCGATGAAAGCGGCGCATCCATCGGCGGTGACGCTCTGCCATCCGGAAGTGAACCCCGGCATACGCCGCCATGCCGACGCAGTGATGTCCACGTCACAGATGATACGCTATGCAGGCGAGCATGATGAGAATGAGTTCATCATACTCACCGAGATCGGCATCAAATATCCGCTCGAAAAGAAGTACCCGGACAAGAAGTTCTATTTCCCCGACATGAAAGTATCATGCCCCAATATGAAAAAGATCGCCCTTGAGGATGTACTCAACTCGCTCACCTACGGCGAACACCGGATCACGGTGCCCGAAGAGATACGCGAGAAGGCGTTCATCGCGTTGGACAAGATGCTGGCGTATAAGTGATACGGAATTATTTCCGGTTGTAATAAATTGACGTATGTAAACCTTCCTGTCGCTCTCGCGGTGCATCCGGCACCGCTGGCGCTAGCAAAGCGCGGGAGTCGCTTTGTTTCTGCGCATCCTTGCGCGTACCATTCTCTGAATGCTATTTCTTAATCTGTCTTGGCAATGAATTAAATCCCGCGCTATTTGACAAAACAGCCTATTCCTGTATTATGAAATCCGCCGTACAGGCACGATAATATTTTTCAGGAGCGTCACATGCATAAGATCGCAGTCATTCCCGGCGACGGAACCGGCCCGGAAGTAATCAAAGAAGGCATCAAGGTCATCGACGCTGCGGCAAAAAAGTTCAATATAAAACTCGAATATACGTATTTCGATTTCGGCGGCGAACGCTATCTGAAAACCGGTGAAACGCTCCCCGACAGCGCCATTGCTGAACTGAAAAAATTTGAGGCGATATACCTCGGCGCCATCGGACATCCCGACGTAAAGCCCGGCATCCTCGAGACCGGCATTCTCCTGAAAGCGCGTTTCGCGCTCGACCAGTACATCAATCTGCGGCCGGTAAAGCTTTATCCGGGCGTTGAAACACCGCTCAAGGACAAGGTTCCGGGCGACATCGATTTCGTCGTCATCCGCGAGAACTCGGGCGGGATATACACCGGCATCGGCGGAGCAACCCGCGTGGGAACGCCGGACGAGATTGCCACGCAGGTCATGGTGTACGACCGGCGCACGGTGGACCGCTGTCTGCGCTACTCGTTCGAGCTTAAGAAAAAACGCAATGCTAAAAATCCGGCGTATGCGGCAAAGCCCATTACGCTCGTGCACAAACGCAATGTACTCATGCACGCGGGCGACCTCTGGTACCGCGCATTCGAGGAGATGGGCGAACGTGATTACCCGGAGATCAAGCGCGATTACAACCACATCGACGCGGCGAACATGTGGTTCGTGAAGAACCCCGAATGGTATGACGTCATCGTCACCGAAAATCTTTTCGGCGACATCATCACCGACCTCGGCGCGATGATACAGGGCGGTCTCGGTGTGGCATCCGGCGGCAATATCAATCCGGACAAGGGCGGCATATCGATGTTCGAACCCATGGGCGGCAGCGCCCCGAAATACACCGGCAAGAACGTCATCAACCCCATGGCCACCATCGGCGCGGGCATGATGATGCTTGACACGCTCGGCGAGTCACAGGCCGCGGCTGCCATCGAAACTGCAATGGCAGCGGCAATGCTCAAGATGAAAAGCCAGGCCGCGGGCAGAATGGGCTACTCTACCACCGAAGTGGGCGATATGGTGGCAAAAGCGATTTAATCCCTGTATGGTACTTTTCATAGACAATTACGATTCCTTCACGTACAATCTTGTTCAGTACGTCGGCGAAATAAACCGTGACATACGTGTTGTCCGTAACGACGAGTGTACGCTCGACGAAATAGCGGCGATGAAGCCCTCGCATATTGTCGTCTCACCGGGGCCGGGTACTCCCACGGAAGCCGGCGTATCGATAGCGGTTATAAAGAAGTTTCACACCGCGATCCCCATCCTCGGCGTATGCCTTGGACATCAGGCCATCGGCGAGGCGTTCGGCGGATCGATCATCCGCGCACCCGAAATCATGCACGGCAAGCTCAGCATGATACACCACACCGGCGACGGCGTGTTCAAAGGCATACCATCGCCGTTCGCGGCCACACGGTATCATTCATTGATCATCGATGCGGCGAGCTGTCCGAAGGAACTCACCGTCACCGCGAAAACAGAGAACGGCCTGATCATGGGTGTGCGTCATGAAAAACATCCGCTGTTCGGTGTGCAGTTCCATCCGGAAAGCATCGCCACCGAGCACGGAAAAGCCATCATCCGGAATTTTCTGAAAAACTGACGTCTGACGCTACGGGCTTACCAGTCACGTCACGGCTGTACGTTCAAGTACCGGATCGGCTATGACAATATGACAGTCAACGGTACCGAATTTTTCATACTTCCCGACAGCCGCGGTCTCAAAC
This sequence comes from Spirochaetota bacterium, assembly GCA_016214035.1. Classification (GTDB taxonomy): domain Bacteria; phylum Spirochaetota; class Brachyspiria; order Brachyspirales; family JACRPF01; genus JACRPF01. Next base: position 129,276 of record JACRPF010000006.1, read on the forward strand.
CGTAAGGAATTCACCCCGGCAAGGTCGATAGTAACGTGAGCGACTTCCTGTTTCGTTTTGAACTTCCTGCTGAAAAGAACCCGCGTTCCATCCTTTATTTCCACAAGAGCCGGCGTACGCTGTACCAATCCGTCATTGAGCCCGATTATGCATGTGAACTGGCGGAATGTATTCTTCGGCAGACGATACTCGATGAACGATGATATACCCGCACCGAAACCGTGAACATACTGTCGTCGTCGTCCGCCGCCGTCTCTGAGCATCAGCGGGAAAGGCTCCATCTGCCTGTTGAAATTGCACGGAGCATTGTACAGCTGCTTGAAAAAATACGGATGCGGACTCCAGCCGCTCATCGCATACGGCACCAGCGTATCGAGCCGCAGTTTTTCATTTTTCATGCCGTCTACATCTGCCGGCTCATATTTTCCTGCGCCTATGGAGAATGCTGTAAATACGATATCCGCATAAACACGTGAACTGTCGGCGTATGCGTCACCGGCGATGCGCTGCACACGGGAAATATTATCCGCATACAGCGCCTTGATCGCAGACGACAGTTTCGCGAGCGTACGCGTGGCAAGCTGCACCATAGACTGCGCGGTCATGAACGCGGCTTCATCGGGTGTGCGGCCGAGCAGTACCGGACGATGACCGGTGATGGAAAACGACGTCGGCAGATTCTCAAGAAGATTATGCAGGCTCATGTAGCGGTACTTTTTTTTCGTTGGAAACAGACGTTTGATGAGCTCCATCCGGAGCCCCTCGGAATGCGACAGTGGATGCGCAAGCGCCGTCGTATCGCCGAGGGCGTGTGATATGACGCCGAGAAACTGCGCCGCATCAGCAATACGGTTATGCTTCACGGCATGTGCTGCTGCAGCGTACCAGTACTGAAACGCATCGTACCATACGCGGGCGTTCTCGCGTTCATCAAGCGACGACGGCCCCATGACGGCTCGTTTGCCGTCAGGCATGACCATGAAACGTTCCATGATCTTCCGTTCAGCCGGCTTCCCGCTCACCACAAGATCGCCGTACAGGCAGTAATATTCAATGAGCCGCTTTGACTGTTTTGCGAGTGCCGTCCTGATCCACGCAGGCTGCACTGCAAGCGCCCGTCGTGTCACCTGTGCGTGATTGGGATAATTGGCCATTGGTTTTCTCCGTCACCTATGATGCACGTTCAGTTGTCACCGCATGCGAACGGCCGTCGGACACAACACTGATACGCCCGTTCATACCGGTGATATATACCTTCGACCCGACTGCACTGAATGCTTCACGTGCGGTACAATTGTTCAGCCAGCGCGAGTAGAGGCTCACCACCGTTGTAGCCGGTTGTGACGCTTCAGCGAATTCAGGAGCAGAATGAAGGCCATGGCCGGGGGCAACGAGCACATCGCATTTCAATGCCCCCGGCTTCACCGACGGCAGCAGCAGATCCACCTGATCCTCTTTCTCAATATCGCCGCCGAGCAGAAATGAAACATCGCCGTGCTTTATTTTGAGGATGATGGAATTTGAATTGAGTAGATAATGCGACGCAGGATCGTTCGGCGGACGTTTCTCGGGATGCGGATCGGGAAAGAAACCTTTCGGCGGTGCGATGACCTCGATTGCAAGCGCATCATCAATGGCAAACATATCCCCCGCCACTACCGCACGATAGGCGTTTTTCTTCTGCTGAAACCGTTTGCGCAGCGCCGTGTAATCGGAGAGCTCTTTGGAATAATTCGCATCGCATGCCCCGGAGAAATCGAAACCGCTGTCCACGAGCATATCTATAGGAACATTGTCGACAAGCCAGAGCAGACCGCCAAAGTGGTCATAGTGCGCGTGACTGGTGACAACGCCGTCTAACCTGGTAATGCCTTTCTCTTTCAGATACGGCGCTATGATATCGCGGCCCGCATTGAAGTCTCCCTCCCATCCATTGGGTGCGGGATAGCCGCAGCCGGTGTCATAAAGCCACACCTTCCTGCCCGGCGTTTCCAGAACGAGCGCAAGACCAACGCCGCGATTTGTGTTCGGCGTGTCGAGACAGGTAAGCGTGAATGTATTCATCATTTCCCCCGGTTCAGTTGTTCGCAGTCGTGATAATGGGAACAGTCGTTTATCGTCTTCGCGTGAAAAACACCGTAACCATCCTTTTCATCAAGCACAAGTGTCGTCCGGCTCGACGGATTTATCGTAAGCTGCGCATAGACCACCGGCAGCGGTATCTGCAGAAGATGCGGCAGAAGCGTCTTGATAAAACCCTCGTGACAGAAAAAAGCGATGTGTTCATCCACCGGTTCCCCGATGCGGTAACGGACTCCGTCGCGGACAATGCCTCGCGTCGCAAGGAAATCGTCGAACGCCTTGTATTGAACCGCCGACACCGCCGTCATCTTTTCACCGTATGGAACGCGCGCTTTCCAGTTCTCAATCGACACGGCCCCGTCTGCGAAAGCTGCAACACCATGCTGATTCCACGCCCAAAGCCCTTCGCCCGCTTCGTTCTTGCCGTAGCAGCCGTCAAGCTCGCGAAGCCATTCAAACGTCGTGGCTGTCATGCCCTTGCGTTCGGCGACATAGCGCATCGTCGCCTGTGCGCGCCCGAGCGGTGAGCAGTACATAGTATCGATACGCGCCGTTGCGAGCGCTTCACCAAGCGATCTCGCCTGGGCATGACCGCGCTCGGTAATAGTATCGTTCTTGTAGTCGGGATCGGCATGACGGACAAACATCAGGTGCAGCATTACGAATCCTCCGTATGTTATTCTATACGCTACTCCGCAATGAAACGGGTAATCGAATAGCCTTTCAGTTCATACCGAAATGATGAACCTGTCAATGAGACACGGGCCGCCGACGGTATCGATGAAAGATCGTCGACCGATTGCATTTCCGACGATGACATTTCTTTGCCGTTCAGGATGACATCTTCATCGGTAAGTTTTCCGTTCGCGGGATACACTTCGTCAATGACAGCGGACTTTGCCGTAATTCCTTTCAACGCAAGCGTAACGGACCGTTTTTCCGGCCGTTTGCTCACGGCGATAATCTGCACACCGCCGGCTTTGCGTTTCATCGCATACACTGCAATGTCATTGGTAACGTCACCGTCGCAGGTTACTGACAGAAGATGATCAGCGGCACCGGTCCAGAGATAGAACGCGTAATACGACGGCCAGCGGAACGCCGCGGGACGCTTCCATGCATTTGACTCAACCGCACGCACGAGCGTTGCCCAGCTGCCGTCATTACCGTGCTTCGTGTCGTAGGGTCCGTAGAAACACTGCCCGCGTACTCCCATCGTCAGGAACATGCCGATGGAATCCGCCGTCGCAAGTGACGCCATCATCTGTATCGAACCTGTTTTTATCGGCTCATAGGGATGCCATTCCGAGTTGATGAGCGGCAGATCCACCGAACGTTCGGCCATGTGCTTTTTAATCGCGTCGATGATGCTGCGCCCTTCCATCTGAGGCTGAGCAACTATGCCTTCGGGCGTAAGCGAACCGCTGTGCGCATACCCGTGATAGCTAACAAAATCCATTTTGCCCTTTGCGCCGGTGAGCAGCACCTCGTTCCAGTCAACATACCAGCGCGCTTTGCTTTCAGGCGCGAGCATCGGCGCGATACGTATCGACGGATCGATTGATTTCATCGCTTCATAGTATGCAAGATACCCGTCAAAATGCTCGCCATCGATGTCCCGACCGTTGAGATAGTAGCGCGCACGTACCGTATTATTACGTGACGCATCGTAATTGTCATAGTTGCTTATCGTCATCCAATTGCCTTTCGGTATGGAATCCGCTACCGGATAATAGAACTCATTGCCCAGTTCCCAGTACCGCACCTGATACGGCTTCGGATGCGCCGCGTGCCGGTCATCGCCCTTCGCGCGTATCGATGCCCAGTATCCCGCTGTCTTCCAGTCCTCGCCCCATTTGTCGACGCCGATGACGCGCGTATCCGACGGGTCGGCATTGCAGAACGCCACCGCGGCCATAGCGGTTTCTTTTGTCTGCATGGGAAAGCCGGGTGTTACGACGAGGCTTTTACACCCGAACTGTTCGGTGATGTCGAGCATCTGCCAGAAATCAGTTGCGCGATATCGGTACGGTGCTGTTTCAGCCGCACCTCGTTCAGCATCGTTCGCCTGAATACCGCCCCACCACGTACGGTTCCCGAATTCCACAGCGCGTCCGTCGGATAATGTTTTCTTTTCTTTGAGCTTGCTGACGACAAAATGCCGTATGAGCGCTCCGCCGTATAATCCATGCGAGGAAAATCTGCGGGCGGCGAATACATTTCGTTCTTCGGGAAGCATATTATCGGTGATGTGCGCGCCAAGATAACTCGGCGTGATCTTTTCACCGGGAATTCCGCAGTCCACGGCTATTTCACCGCTGAATGCCGGCCGCACCGCCGCCGCCGGCCTGATGAACGCTTCATCCGCCGCAGTTTCTATCCGCACATTATCAATGTAGGTGACATTACTCACTTTTCCTTCCGCATACATCGCTATCGAATCGATGACATCGCCGGAGGTACCGGACCACACCGGACGGTCGTAATACTGTCTGCCGTCAGCTATGATCGAAATATTTGTTATTTTTGAACTGCCGAATGCGGGCACCAGTATTTCTATGTGATGCCATTTCCCTTTGCTGATCTGCGTTTCACCAGCTATCTGCGAACCGAATTCTTTTCCGCTCGATGCCGTGTATATCCGTGTGTCGGTTATACGTACGCGCGCACGGCGCTGCTCGCCTTTCGCCTGCATGATATCGATGGTGAAGTTCTCGCCGGATCCGGAATCGAATCTGAAGTCGAACGCCAGTCGGATATGTTCACCGGGTCGCGCGGGCAGTGTGAATCCGAATTTCGGCTGCCATCCGTCCTTGGTATCGGGGGCATCCGTTACTTTTAAAGCATTCGGCGAAGATACATAGAGCTCGGCATCGACCATGATTGATGCTGAACCGGATACGCTTCCCGGCCATACTTTTCCGGCAGCATAACCGTCGAAGTTCTCTTCCAGCAGCACATTTCCGCTCTTTGGCATTGCGGAGGCAATGATGATGAGCGCATATACGCATATGATTCTAAAGAACATGACTTACTCCATATTAACGTTAATATAATATATGCACAAATCGACAAATGTCAAGTTGACAATGCCATATTATACAGTATATTAGCGTTAACAAATGAATATACGGCTCAAAGATATCGCGGCAAAATGCGGTGTTTCAATCAATACCGTTTCCCACATTCTGAACCGCAACCGGGGCGATCTGTACGATCCGAAGCTGGTGGCAAAAGTAAAACGCATCGCCGGATCGATGGATTACAAACCGAGCCGGGCGGCGCAGTCGCTCGTGCTCAAACGCTCGCGCATCGTGGGCTTCATCGTTATGAGCGAGCCGGCAGACGGTCAGGTGCAGCATTACAATGAATACCCCTTCCTCCTCGGCATGAGCCATGAACTGTATCATCACAACTATCACACCATGCTGGTGGAAGTGAATGAACTCGGATACGAAACTGAACTGCCGCCCATACTGCGCGACCGCATATTCGATGGACTGGTGGTACACGCGGGATTCTCGAAGCGGCTTCAGGCACAACTGGAAAAGATCGATGTACCGATCATATTCTGGGACTGCGGTATCTTCGGAAAGCATGACTCTATCGACCGCGGCGAGTATGAAACCGCCGCACTCGTCATCCGTGAACTGATGGCGCTCGGGCATACGCGCATCACATTTCACGCCGGAAGCGACACCGCCTGGAACCGGTACACCACGAAAGGAGATGCGCACTTCAGTTATTCGGCCCGGTATGAAGCGTATCGCGATACAATTTCGAAATCCGGCACACCGCATGTCATATCCGGATATGACGCCGCGATGATCGCCGGTGAATTGATAAAGAACGGCAGCACCGCGGTGGTGACCCTCGGAGAATCGATACTTCCGCGTATCATCCTCGCGGCGGGCATGAACGGATGGACTATCCCGCGCGATTTTTCCATAGCGACATTCGACCACAGTGAACGGATCAGCGCCGGCGCTGCGCTCATGGTCGGCGGCGCTCCGTACGACCGCTATGCCGCCGGCATTCACGCGGGAACAATGATACTGTCGAAAATCACTTCAGACGGCAGTCCTATCCCGAGCGTCGTCATACCCGGAGCATTCGACACCGGAGAAACAATCGCCGCACCGCGATCGTAGTGCCGAACGTCTTGATAGTACCGGCTCCTGTCACTTGATTTCGGCACTGAACGATATAACTCCCTGCATTTCCTTGACCGTAACAAGCATCGTCAATCCCGTCTTTGCATCCTTCACTTCCCAATCCACGGAGCTGGCGGTTGCGGCCGTGGTCACGTTCACTTCTTTCACCGGAGCGACACCGATATTTTTCCTGCAGTGTGTGACCAGCTCTGAATATACCGGCGGTTTTACAAATTCGACATCTATCCTCGTCAGCGAGTCATTATTGAATATAAGCGAGACGTTAGCTGTAGTATCTTTCAGTATCACAAGCTCGTTGACCGTGATAGATTTTGTCTGAGCGGCAGCATCACCGATGAATTTTGATATACCGCCGAATGGTATGCTACCGTCGCGTATAAGCTGATGCGCCCAGCGGTAATCGGCATTCCAGTCCATCCCCGGTATAATATTCCAGAATGGAACATTTACCCGTTTGGGAGAACCGCTGGTGCCTGCCGACACGCTGCGCGTAACCTCGATCACTTTCTCCGGCGCCGCGGCACCCCATGAAACTATTCTCAGTGTCGACGCAAAAAGCGCCTGTCCCGTGCTTTTATCAATAATATTCTTACCGTTCAGTTCTGCGGATTCCACACGTCGCAGCGCATAATCATATCCGCTGAGCGTTGCCGTAAACGACTTCGGGAACGAGAGAAGATACGGCACCGGCGTCAGTATCGCCGGAGGCAGTCCGGTATTACCGGTACGCTTTGCTGTTTCCGCCGGATGAATGAACGGCCCGCCGTCCGGTACGTTATTCATATCAATTGAGAACCCGAGATTCTGCGAATCGAACACGGCGCTGGTCAATATCTTTGTATTTTTATCCGCAGATAGAAGCGGTGTTCCATTCTCCGTAGTCATACCGAACGCAACGAACGGCGCATCCACACCGGAAAGGGTTATGCCGTCGCGGAAACGGTATGTTCCCGGCACACCGACATACGCCTTCGCTGACGGAGTATCCACAATGACGCGCCCGTTCTCCCAGTCCCAGACAACCTCGCCGTTGTTCCAGGAAACGGGTCCGCTCACCGCATTGGTTGACCAATCACCTCCGATAGCCAATGCATCCTGCTGCTTCGGCTGAAACGATATCCGTGCGCCGCGGGTAAAAGCGGTTGCCGCCGTCAGTTCGCCGATGCCGCGCATATAGTCATATGAATCATATCCCGACGGGCCGATGCGGTATTCCGTGGGCGATGGCGCCGGATGTATCGCACCCGAAAGAAAAATACGTCCCGCTATGGCGAATGCCGAATACTTTGCCGGGTCGACACCGTCACCAAACGACGCATCCGGAGCGCCCTGCGGGAAATTCGGATCCGGCGTCCACTGCTTTGATGATATATACTCTTCATGCGACTGCACGTCATCGCCCGTCTTAAGCCCATGGCTGCGCGGCTCATTGAAATAATGAAAAAATGCACCGTCCCAATCCTGCCACGCGGCGAACAGCGCCATCTTGTACGCCCATTCGGCACGATACGGATTCGGCCGCCCCGCATTGAATTCATAGATAACCGTCGCCTTGTCCTTCACCGTCAGATGATCGACCGTATAGAAGGCCGGCGGCTTGGTAAGCGAGGATGACAGCGTGAACATATAGATGCCGAACGACACCGCATCGGACGCCGCGGCGTTGGCATACATCCAGGGTATATTCTTCATAAACTGCGTGTCCGATATTATCGGCGCGACATTTACACCGATGCCTTTCGGCGCCTGCGCCCGGCACATGGCGATAAATTCTGTATTATACGATACTACAAGCGAGACCATGAATTCAACGAGGTCCGCACCGCGCTGTTTCGGATACTTCCCCGCTTCGGATGCCGCCGGCGCGAGCGCATACGAAGACGACGCGAGCGATTCACCCGGCATAATTGTTCCCCATGCACGGACGACACCGGCGTCATCGGTATATTTCGTTATAAGCCATGTACACCATCGCTTCATGAGTTTGGCCTTGAAATACGCCGGCAGTTTTTCAATGCGGTTCCCCACGAGCATCCACTGCAGAAAGCCGTTCTCATTGTTCACTTCGTACATGCATATCGCTTCTTCTTCGGCATACCGCTTTCCCGTGTACGGATTCACATGATTGAGCACAAGCTGCGCATGGGTGAAAAAGTAACGCTTCATCCTTTCATCAAAGAAACTGTAATGCCTGTTGTCAAGCCCCGCCTTTTTCGACTCGGCAAGCGCCGCCTTCCACTCATCCCATTCACCTTCACTGCCGCGGAGAAATGAGTCGTCGGAAAAGATCGTATCGGGAAAACGCGGACCATGAAGACCGGGGAACATTACGAAAAGACCGAGCCGTTTGCATTCCGCAAAGAACCGGTCGTACCGGTCTACGGCGGTGCCGGTACCCTCGCCCGATGCCGAGACGGCGGGAGTCTTTATCGACGCATCATCATACCAGCCCGTCTCGCGCGGCCCCCAGATGCGCACCGCGTTGAAACCAAGCCGCTTGATGCGCTCCGCGGTAAAAAGGTTCTCGCTGTCATGCCGGCATACACCCCAGAGCCGCAGACGCTTATCGCCGTACATTATCTTTCCGTTCACCGTACGCGTATATAGTCCTGCAGTCGGAATGACAGGATTTGAAAACAGCTGCACACTTTCTCGCGATCGGAATGACAGCAGGAAATGAGATAATTTCTTTTCACGGTCATATGAAAAGGCCGTCGTCATGATACGAATCTTCGGCGATGCGCCGTTTACTTTCAATCTGATTATGAAGCCGTTGTTTGCCCATGACCCGTCATACCATCGCAGCGCCGCCTTGGTGATATTGATTATATTATCGCCTTTCGTCAGTTCGCGTGCCTGAATGGCAGCAAACGGCTCGGATTCGGCAACAGCATCTGCATCGAGCGGCTTTATGAGACGATACAATCCTAATTCAGCATCACCGCCGGATTCATATGCGGCAATCCTGATGTTGAACCTGCACGAAGTCAAATCATCCCGTTCGAGGACAAGCGCTTTAAGAACCGTATCGTTCAGCACACAGGCATAGGAAGTGTCGGCATCAAGCAGTACCGATTCGGCTTTTTTATTTTTTGCCACCGCTGCGGAATTCGTTTCCGTGCTGATATTCATCTGAACACATTCTCCGTTGATGAACACAGCAAAACCGTTGTTCCGCCATTCACCGGACGCCCACTTCCTCAACGCATCAGCAAAACCCGGGGCAGCCGTCGGCGACTTTACACCCGTTTCAGCGGTGTACGTTGCGAACGGTGCAACGTCATAATCAACGCCTCCTTTCAGGCCGGTCCATGGTTTCCCGTCGCTTGACGGCCTGTTCCATGTTGCAGCAGCATCCCATGGCGTAAGCATGCGGTGGAATGAAAGTGTGTACCCTCCCGACTTTTCCAGGAAATGCGGCCGGAACGTGAAATATGCGGCCTGCATGTCGGCAGGAATAGCGTGTTCGTCGATCCTCACAAGACTAATGTATGCCTTTCCGTTACGCAGCACAAGCTGCGTACTGTTCGCGGCCGTATCGTCTTTTTTACCGGCATTGATAAAGGCATAAAGCTCCGGTTTGATATATGAATATCCGCCGCTTGTCTGCGCGGTAATTCCGAAACCGTAATACACAGCCCCCGGTGCTTCTGCTTTTTTTGAAAATGTCATATCTTTAACGGCATATAACTTCATGGTCATATCCTTGGCATTCTCAATGGCAAACGTGATATTGACCAAAGCGGCACCGATGCAGAAAAATCGCAGCAGACGTAGATAGAGCATACGTTATCCTTATATATTAACGTTAATATATTATAATACAATCAATGAAACCTGTCAAATATCAGATAAAGCTGCCCCCATCAGAATATGAGTAAATATTATCATGAAATATTCCGTTAATATAGAATAGAATCATACTAAATGACCTATAACCGGTGGAAACCATGAACGTTCTCGTAATTGAAGGTCCGAATATCAATATGCTCGGCATACGCGAAAAATCAACCTATGGCGCCATGTCCATGGATGAAATCCACACCATGCTTAAGGATCATGCCGGCAGCACCGGAGTGACGCTTTCGTTCTTCCAATCGAACAGCGAGGGCGATATCATCACCACCATTCAGAAAGCGCACGGCACCGTCGACTATATCATCATCAATCCCGCGGCGTACACGCACACGTCGGTGGGCATACGCGACGCGCTCCTTGCGGTGAACATACCGGCGGTAGAAGTTCATCTTTCGAATATATTCAAACGGGAAACATTCAGGCATCATTCATTTATTTCCGATATCGCCGTGGGCGTGGTCAGCGGGTTCGGATCGGAAGGATATCGCATGGCTCTTGATTTTATCATCGCGCAAGGCAGGAAAAAATGAGACTTCACACTTGTATCATCATCGCGGCAGCATCGGTATATCTCTCCGGATACACGACCACCGGCGAACTTGTCCGGGCTCAGGGAAGCCTCGCCGCACGTCTCTTTTCGCAGGAACGATACCGCGAATCGCTTGAAGAATACAGCGCGCTGCAGGGCATTGCTGACAACCCCGCAAAATATGTCGCCATCTTCGGCAAAGCGAACTGCTACTATCTGCTCGGCAACTTCACAAACGCCGAGGCGGATTACTACAAGGTCATTGATAACCCCTACGCGTCCCCCGGCTATAAAATACGCGCTACGTTCAATCTCGTGCTCGTTTCTCACGCCATAAAAGACGTGCTCACCTGCGAACGCCGCGCCGACAGTTTTATCCGCACCTACCCCACGTCGATGTTTGCGCCGTATGCGTCGTTCTATAAAGCGGATGCGTTCTTCAACAGCAGGATATACCGTGACGCAAAGGTCCGTTTCGTCGATTTTCTGAAGCTGTATCCGGAATGCGAAAAAACGAACGAAGCCACCTGGAAACTGTCGGTCATCGAAATACTCGAGAAAGAGGAAGAACTGAAGATTCTCGAACAGGAAATACGCAAGATACAGAAGGAAATCGAAGAGAAGCGCAAAGAGATCGCCGAACGCGAGAAGGCGCTTGCGCTGAAGCAGAAAGAGCTTGAAGATCTGAAAAAACAGCTCGACGACTTCAAGGCGGAACTCGATGCCCGAAAGAAGGAACTTGATAATTTCAAGAAGGAACTCGACGCATATAAAAAAGAGCTTGACGACAAAAAAGCCGCCCTTGACACCCGTGAAAAAGAGATTGCCGCCCGTCAGACTGCGCTTGAAGCACGTGAAAAAGAGCTGAAGGCGTATGAACAGAAACTCACCACACAGGTAGCTGAACTTAAAAAGCTTGAGGACCTACTCTCACAGAAGCAGAAAACGCTGACCGATAAGGAAAGCACGCTCGACAAGGCGGAAAAGACCATGACCGACCGTGAAAAACGGTTCGAGGACGCGGTAAAGAAATATCAAAGCGAGAACGCCGGCGGCACTGTTGCCGCACCCGCTACCACAACACCTGCCGCGACGACGCCAAAGACGACCGCCACGACAACTGTTCCGGCTACAACTACCGCAAAACCGGCGACAAACACAAAGCCCGCGACAACGACACCCGCCGCCAAGAAAAAAGACGACGACTGGGATTTTTAGTGATGGAAGCACCGGAACACATCGCATATCAGGAACTTCAGCTTAAGCGTCTCGAAGCACAGCTTATCAGGAATATGTTCGATGTCACTATCGTTCAAAACGCCAGTGAGGCGCTCCACCTGCTCAAGAATGCCGTGACACGCGAGATGAGCATCGGCTTCGGAGGCTCGCGGACACTGGAACAGATAGGCATTATCGATTATCTGGCGAACGGTGATTATCCCAAGCTCCTTAACCGAAACAAAAAAGGGCTGTCCCCCGATGAAAAAGAGGACATACAGCGCGCCATGTTCAGCGCCGACGTGTTTCTCACCGGCACCAACGCGATAACCATGGACGGGCGGCTTTTGAATATCGACAAAAACGGCAACCGTGTTGCGGCCATGATGTACGGTCCTAAAAAAGTATATGTCGCGGCTGGCGTGAACAAGATCTGCGCCTCGGAGGAAAATGCCGAGGGACGCGCGAAGCAGGCGGCGATGATGAACGCCATCCGGTTCAATGCGGGAACACCGTGTCTTGAAACGCTCACCTGCATGGACTGCCGTCATTCCAACCGTCTCTGCTATTACACCACCGTCATACACCGTTCATGGCCCGCGCGGCGTATCCATATTGTACTTATTAACGAAACGCTTGGATTCTAAAATGAAATTCATCGCTCTCATTCCGGCACGCTTTCGATCGACACGTCTCCCCGGCAAAGTGCTCAAGGACATCAACGGAAAACCGCTCATCTACCATGTATATATGAACACACGCCGCACGTCGGGAATCGACGACTGCATCGTCTGCTGCGATGAAGACCCGGTTGCCGACGCATGCCGGCGCAACGATATCAATTACATCATGACCGGAACGCATCACACCTCGGGAACATCGCGTATTGCCGAGGCCGCAGCACGCATTGAGGCGGATGTCATCATCAACGTGCAGGGCGACGAGCCGATGATCTCAAGCAAAATACTCACGCCGCTTATGGAAACGTTCAACGACCCCGCGGTTGATATCGCCACTGTCGTTAAGCGAACTGACGACGAGAATGAGATACAGAACGAAAATGTCGTGAAAGCGGTCATCGATGCGAAAGGGTTCGCGATGTATTTCTCACGGGCGACAATACCGCACCGGCGCAAGGACGTTACGCGCGAGGCGGTCTACCGCAAACACATCGGCGTGTACGCCTACCGGAAAAACGTCCTTCTCGACATCGTCAAACTCCCGCCGTGCGATTATGAATCCATCGAAATGCTTGAACAGCTCCGCTGGCTTCACGCCGGCTACCGCATACGGACGATTGAGACCGCGGAAACGCTTTACGGTGTTGACACGCCGGAAGATCTTGCCCTGGTAACGGACATACTCAAGAACCGTCACTCATGAACGGTTTTCTAGTACTCAATAAACCATCAGGTCCGAGTTCGTTCTCCGCGGTATATCGCGCACGCGCTTCACTCGGCGTGACCAAAATCGGCCATGCGGGTACGCTTGATCCGTTCGCCGAAGGACTGCTCCTTATCGCGCTGGGTTCATACACAAGGCTCATACCCATGTTTGACGGCATGCCGAAGGAATATGTAGCCGTTGGCATACTCGGTGAAACACGCGACACCGACGAGATCACCGGCGAGGTGACCGCGACAGTCGCAATACCGGACATCGATGAGTCCCGTCTGCGTGACCTCATCCGCACATCGTTCAGCGGCACTATCACCCAGACGCCGCCGCAGTATTCGGCCCGCAAGGTCGGCGGCGTACGCGCCTACAAGATTGCCCGCGAAGGCGGAACGGCCGACATCAAACCGCACACGGTGACGATATACGAACATGAACTGCTGAGATTTGAACCGCCGGCATTCACCATACGGGTGCTGTCGAGCAGGGGCACCTATATACGCACCATTGTCAGGGACATCGGCACGGCACTCGGCTGCGGCGCATACACGGCGAGGCTCACACGTACCCGTATCGGCACTATCGATCTTTCACACGCGGTATCGCCTGATGCGGTTACACCCGACGCAGTCATCCCGTTCTCGGCGCTCTTCCCCGACATCCCGCTCACGCCGGTGACCGATGCAGTTCTGCGAAAACAGTTGATGAACGGCAACAGGAATCTTATCAGTGTCGTACCGGAAGGCACAACATATTACAGCGAACCGGATGGCGATCTTATTGCGGTCACGGAGAAGAGCGCCGATAAAATACGTTTTGTTTTTGTGAGCTCCGGGGAACGGTAACTACTTCACGCAGGCCGCTAATTTTGCAAGCAGCACATCCGTTGCCACCGGTTTGGTGAAAAACGCGCTTATCTCCGGAAGAAAATTGGAGCCTTCATCGAGCGAGAACCGTGAATGCGTTACGCGGTCGATGCCGGTAAGAATGATGACGGGCGTGTTCTTCACACTCGTATATTTCGAATCGGGACGTTCATTGCGAATCTGGTTCACGAGTTCAAGACCCGCTGTGTCCGTCTCCATGATGATGTCGAGTATTATCGCGTCCGGTTTTTCAGCGAGTATCAGCTTGCGCGCCTCTGCCGCGGAATGCGCTTCCCTGGCCTCATAACCGTTGGCGCCGAGCATGGTGGCAAGCGCCTTGCTGAATATAGTGTCATCGTCGACAACGAGTATTTTTTTCATCGCGTATCCCTTATTCCTCAGTCAAGAAGTTTATAGATGACGTTGCGCTCTTCCCACTCGCGGTTGCGCTTGTACATATCGATGGGGAATTCAACCTGTTTGAGCTCCACCGGAGACGCCTTCTGCGGCACAAGCCCGAGCGCCATGGCCACACCGTAGAGTATCGCCTCGGGCCGCGGGGGACATCCGGGGATGATGTAGTTCACCGGTACCGCCTTGTCGGCGCCGCCGGTGACGTGATAGGTGTCGAACCAGCAGCCGCCGCCGGCCGCACAGGAGCCGATGCCGAACACGAGCTTAGGATTCGGTATGGCGTCATACGCCTTTTTCACGAGCGGCAGCGTGGGACGTGTCACAGCGCCGGATATGAGCATCACGTCCGCATGACGGGGAGACGCGACGAGTTTCATGCCGAAACGCTCCACGTCGTAGTACGGCGTGAGCACGTTGAGTATCTCGATGTCGCAGCCGTTGCAGGCGCCGGAATTGCAGTGGTATATCCAGAGCGATTTCGCGAACGCTTTTTTGCAGAGTTTCGAAAGCATCTTACTTTTCTCCCTTCGTCACCGGACGGCGGTACGCCTCGGTCTTCGCAAGCATCTCGGTAGAAAACTGCTCCGTGGACACGGGGATCATCGCACGGAACTGTATGCTGTCGTAGCGGTAGCCGAGACGTTTCATCTTGTCGATCATGTTCGTCGTCTCCATGTTGTAGCAGCGTCCGCAGCGCTGACAGGTGAACATGAATAGTTCGAGCGTAACGGAAATATCATTCTTGTCGCCGGTGGCAAGCTCGAACTGCTCGCTCATCGATATCGCCTTTTCCGGACAGACATCGGCGCAGCGGCCGCAGTAGGTGCAGCGCGAACCGTCGTACACCATGACGCGGATATCCTGACAGAGGTCGCGCACCATGATGGTACGCGCGGGACAATGATTCGCGCAGCCGGCGCAGCCGACGCACTTGTGGTGGTCCCATGACGGCTGTCCGCGGAAACCGCTCTGCACCGCGCGGGGCACAAACGGATAGCGGAGCGTAACCACGCCGGCTTTGAGCACCAGCATCACCTGTCGTATTTTACTGATCAGCCACATGATTCTCTCCTACAATCCATAGACGGACAGACCGATCGCGGCGAGTGATATCGCGATGAGTACCGCATAATATTTCTGTGCCTGGTCTATACGGAGCCGCGGGTTCGTTGACCCGATCAGCGCGATGACTACATACACTAAAGCGATGCACACAAGCTGGATAAGCATATTAAGCGCATATACCGGCGTATGTCCGAGCGGAATGAACACAACCACGAACAGCGACGCATAGAACATCTGCTTGAGCATAAGATAGTATTTGAAGAGCGCGTAATTGGGACCGCTGTATTCGATGAACGTCCCCTCAAGTATTTCAACTTCAGCCTCGGCGATATCGAACGGCTGACGTCCGACGAAAGCCTGAAGCGCGAGGAGATACGCGACAAGCATCATAACCGCGGAGATGCTGAACCCATTGCCGAAGACTCCCGCAACCGCAGAACCTACCATGAGGCTTTTCACTTTCACGGCGCCGAGTATGAACGACATGGCGAGTACGGGTTCCACCATTATCATGGTTATCATCTCACGGCTTGAACCGATGCCCGCATAGGTATTGCGGCTTGCAAGCGCACCGAGAAGCACCGCCACACCGCCGAGCGTGAGCAGATACACCATCGTAATGATATCCGCATGACCCGCGAGGATATTGACGCGTGAGCCCAGCGGCAGAAACGCGATGACACTCAGAATGGACGCGAACGCGAGCATGGGCGCTATGGTGAACGCGAGGCCGCCGCTTTTCATGTTGTCCTTGCCGAGCAGCTTCAACAGATCGCGGTACGGCTGAATTACCGGAGGCCCCTGACGGGACTGCACCCGGGCTATGATCTTTCTGATAAGTCCCTCGAAGAGGGGTGCAAGCGCGAGAAACAGAAGTACGTTGATGATGCTGAATACGATATCCATCGTGTTATTTCCTCGCCGTGGCGGTCAGCGCAAGCGCTTCAAGTTCGGCACCGGTCATACGCACCACATCACCTGAACGCACATCGATACGTGCGAGACGGTCCGTACATGAGAAACACGGGTCGATGCTGCCGATGATGATGGGAAGATCGGCGAACTGTTCGTCCATGAGCATGAGCGGCACGCCCTGGAGATTCGGGTACGTGGGGGCGCGCACACGCCAGCGCTCGGGCCGGTTATTCTCGCCGGTGATGAGATAATGCACCGATTCGCCGCGCGGGGCTTCAACCGCCATGACCGCGTGGTTACCGGGTTTCAGTTCTTCGGCATATTCGGTCATGAGCGCGCCGTCGGGCATGTCGGCCAGCGACTGGCGTATTATCTTGATAGCCTCGAACGTTTCGAGTATGCGCACCACAAGCGTTCCCCACACGTCGCAGCTGTCGACAACGGGTACATCGAATTTCACCGCATCGTACGCCGCATACGGGACGTCACGACGGACATCGATATCCACACCGCGGGCGCGCGCCACCGGTCCCACAAGACCGTATTTGATCGCCTGTTCTTTGGTGATGGTGCCCACACCTTTCGTGCGCCGGTGTATCAGCGAATCGTTGGCAACCGCTTTATGTATGGTGACAAGCTCGGTCTCTATCTTCTTGATGACGGTAAGCAGTTCTTCCCTGAGATCCGGGGTTACATCGCGCCTGACACCGCCCACGACAATCATCCCGTAGGTTTTGCGGTTACCGGTGAGTTTTTCACCGAACCACATGAGCGCCTCACGAACGCGCCACGCCTGCATGAACACGGTGTCGAAACCGATGAGATGACCGGCGATGCCGAGCCAGAGCAGATGCGAATGCACCCGTTCTATCTCAAGCATGATGGTGCGTATATATTCCGCGCGCCGCGATATCCTGAGCCCTGAGGCGAGTTCCACCGCCTGCGAATACGCGGCCGCGTGCACCGATCCGCAGATGCCGCAGATGCGTTCGGCGATAAACGGTATTTCGTTGTATGAAACCTGTGTCTGACAAAGCTTTTCAATGCCGCGATGCACCATGAATCCGCGGTACTCGCAGCCCTTGATGGTCTCGCCGTCTACATACACGGCGAAGTGTTCGGGTTCGTGAAGTGTTGGATGGAACGGCCCCACCGGAACCACCGTAGTGCCCGCGGGCGCCTCATCGAGCTGAAAAGCGACCTTGTCTGCCGGCGGCGGCATGAGATTCCACGGAACTTCTTTCCGCATGGGATATATGCCTTCGGGCCAGTCATCCGATAAAATAAGACGTTTGGGATTCGGATGTCCTGTGAATGTCATCCCGAGCAGGTCGAAGCATTCACGCTCAGACCAGTCGGCACCGGGGATGTCGGGGGTTATCGATTCGAACGAAGGATCGTGCTCCGGGGCGCTCGTGCGCAATGCGACAAAAACGCCGGGCTTGTCGAAACAGAACGAATGGATGAGCGACAGCGTTTTGTTCTCGGCGAGCGTGTCATAGCCGATACCCACCTGATAGCGCGCGCCGAGCTCGATGAGCGTGCGGGCGGCCTGGCGAAGCACGGTCCGGTTCACGTCAACATAGATGCGGCGCGTATCGCGCGTGACACCGACGACGCCGCCGGGTATCGCCGCTTTGAGTTTTTCTTCTATTGATTCAATCGATTCGATGGTCATTATCATAGTCCTCGGTTCATTGCTTCACGTTGCCGCCGGTCCACCAGAGCAGCTTCTTCAGTGCGGAGAACATATGCGTGCTCGTATACCGGTTCGAATTTTTATGGTCCTGATAACCGCACAGCCACGGTTCGGTTTTCTGTTCCTTCGCGCCGCCCGAACGCTTCAGCAGTGCCGCGAGAATGAACGCACCCGCGATGACCGCAAGTATCATGAGCGGCAGCGCCGTTGCGACGATGTTCGCTCCGATGCCGGGAATCATCAGCGAAACACCGGTTTTCCTGTTCACGATCTGTTCACCGAACGCGGACGCCGCGAACAGCGATTCGAGCGACGAAGATTCCGATGCGCGGAACACCGCGGCGATAAGTTTATAAAATGCTATAGGGAAAAGGCCCTGCACGATGCAGACCAGCGCCAGCAGCAGTTTCGGCAGGAGCATCGAGAACGGGACTTCCTTCACCGGATGGGGCACGTTCCACTGAACACCGGATGCGGCGAACGTCATGCCGAAGAGTTTCACATAACAGGCAAGCGTAAGCGCGCTCGTGAACAGCGCCACGATACCGAAGAGCGCGAGCCACGGCACCGTGCTTCCCGCGAGAAGCGATGACGCGACGATGGTCCATTTGCTCGCAAATCCCGAAAGCGGCGGCACTCCCGATATCGCGAGCGATGCGACCGCGGCAAGCGTTGCGGTAACCGGCATGAGCGCCATAAGCCCGCCAAGCTTGTTAAGGTCTTTCGTACCGGTGGCATAGAGCACGCTGCCGCTTGAAAGAAACAGAAGCCCCTTGAACACCGCGTGATTGATGACATGATAGAGCGCGCCGATGATGGATATAAGCGCAAGCGCTTTGACGAACGGCGAACTGCTGTACATCATAAAGAGTGCGCTGCCTACGGCGAGAATGATATATCCCACCTGCCCGATGGAGCTGTACGCGAGCAGACGCTTCGAATCGTTCTGCTTCATCGCCTGCGCGGTACCCACGAACAGCGTTACCGCTCCGGCTGAAGCGATGATAACACCCCATATGGTGCCGTTGAAACCCTCTGGTGTCATCCAGAAAAACGTCCGCAGAATACCGTAGACGCCGGTCTTGATCATGACACCCGAAAGCATGGCGCTCACCGGTGACGGAGCGATGGAGTGCGCGTCGGGCAGCCACAGCTGACCGAACGGGAATACCCCGGCCTTGAAGCTGAAACCCACCAGGATGAACCCGAACACGGCGAAGAGCGCCGCGGGTTTCATCGCCGCCATCTTCATCGTGATGTCATGGAGCGTATCACCGATGGCGATGCCGTTGACGAAGAGCGTCCCGGTGATGATGAGCACCCACGCAAGTTCCATGAGTATGAGATATTTGTTCGCGTTACGGACATTGCCGGGAACGCGATGCTCGAACCGGATGAGCGCATAGGAAGCCACCGTCATGAGCTGCCAGGAGATACTGAACCCCATCGACAGATCGTCAACGGTGAGTATACCCATCATGCCGAGCACGAAGAGCGGGAAGGCAATATAGTACCCGGCAAGTTTGTAGTCCTTGAAATGATCCATGTAGCGTATCGAATAGAGCGCGCTCATCACCGACATACCGGCGACCAGCGCAAGAAAAAGCGCCGAAAGCCCGTCGATGAGGAAGACGTATCTGACACCGAAGAGATGATATTCGTATGGCGCTATCGGCCCGGTAAATACCGCCTGGTAGCAGAGCGTGAGCACCACCGCTGCCGCGGCAGTCGTCAAAATCAGATTAATAATCCCCGCGGTCTTACGTGCACGGGATATGAGCGGCGATAGCACCGCGGATGCGATAAGCAGACAGACCGCCGTGACCGGATGTATGAGCTGAACAAGAACATTCATTGCACAATCTCCTCAACTGACGCGGTGCTCGGTGCATGCCGCATAAACAATGCCACCGCGGCATCGGCACTCTGCCGTACCTCGGGCGATATCCCCGCGCCGAAACCGGTATCCTTCGCTTCGATGCCGAAGAGCCACACCTTTTTTCCGGACTTCTCGAATATCGATGACGATAGTGACAGCGCGGCTTTATGCGTTGTTGCGCCGGCATGCTCGATGAACGACGCCATCGGACCGAAGACAACGGATCCAGGTACGCCGCCGGTGGTTACCGCATCGACGATGATCACATTCGGTTCTGTCCGTTCGGCGATACGAAACACATAATTCTCAAGTACATCCTCAACGTTCAGCACCGCAAGCCCCGGCGCCTTGTTGACGAGCGTATCGGCGATGTACGGCCCCGCGGCGTCGTCGTGCCGCAGATAATTACCCACGCCCACGACGCATGCGCCTTCGGCAAGACACTTCGCTACCCCGAGAGCAGGCATTATATCTGCTCCCCGAGCGTCTTGATCTGATGATAGGTATACACCGGCCCGTCGGTGCACACGAGCGTGCGTCCGATGGAGCAGTGCTGACATTTTCCGATGCCGCATTTCATATGCCTTTCGAGCGTGGAGATGATATTGTTCTCATCGAGTCCGCGTTCAACAAGCTCCTGAATGACGGCATTAAACATGACCGGAGGTCCGCAGACAAAGGCAACTGTATCTTTGAGCGGTATATCCGTTTTTTTTATGAGCGTATGCACGAAGCCCGTGCTGCCGTCCCATCCCGGAACCGGATTGTCCACGGTGACGAACGTTTCGAAACCGGGCGCCGTTTTCCATTCCTTGAGGTTCTGCTGATACATCAGTTCGCGCGGTGTCCGTGATCCGTAGAACAGAAGTATACGCCCGAACTGCTGATTGTTCTGCATCACATGCATGATGGACGAGCGCAGCGGGATGAGCCCGATGCCGCCGGCCACATAGATGACGTTCTTGCCTTTGATATCCTCGAACGGGAATCCGTTGCCGAACGGTCCGCGCACGCCGATCTTGTCGCCCACTTTGAGATCATGGAGGGCATTAGTCACTTTGCCGATTTTGCGGAGCGTTATATGAAAACGGTCGTTTGTGGGACACGCGGGAAGTGATACGGCGAATTCGCCCGCGCCGAACACCGTGCACATGATGAACTGACCGGATTTGAACGCGAACGGTTTTTTATCCGGCCGCTGATCGAACGTTAGGTAGAAGGTCTTTACGTCGACTATCTCGTCGCGTATCTCGTCGATCGTGGCGATCTCCGGTATTGTGGTGTTTTCGATGTCAGCCATTCCGGTTTGCCTCTTCGTTGATGATCTCGCGCCGGATATAGGTTACGACATTCGGCATGCCGATGTCGCCGGGGCATACCCAGGCGCAGCGTCCGCAGCCCACACAGCCGGGACGCAGATATTTCTTCGATTGCGAATATGACAATTTGCAGAAGAACCGTTTACTGCGCCGGTCCTCGACGGGCTTGCGCGGATTGTGTCCGCCGGCCATGCGCGAGTAACCTTCAAAAGCGCACGAATCCCAGGTGCGGTTTCGGTCCGCAGCGCCGGATCCGGTGACCGCGTCGGCCACATTGAAACACGAGCAGCTCGGACAGACGAAGGTGCAGGCGCCGCACTCGAGGCACTGGTCGCCGATGTAGGTCCAGACATGGTCGTTGATGAGGCCCGTGGTGATGCGGTTGACCACGCGTGACATCCACGCCTTGTTCTCCTGCGCCACCGTGTCGAACAGCGAGAGCGATGTATCTATCGCCGCCGATTTTTTCTGCGTGAACGATGCATCGGCTTTTTTCAGCCGCATCGATTCAGCCAATGCCGTGCCGCGCTCGCTTCCGGTCTCAATGAGATACACATCGCCGAGTTCAGTGAGATTGAGATCATATCCTTCGCGCGCCGAGGGGCCGCTGTCCGTGCATGAGCAGAAACATTCGCGGAACGGCGACACACAGGTATTGGCTACGATGAACGTCCGTTTGCGGAAGCTCCGGTACATCTCATCGATGTAATCCTGTCCAAGAAAAAATCGGTCAAGACACTGAAGTCCGGTAAGATCGCAGGAACGAAGACCGAACAGCGCTTTCGATGTTTCATCGAAGAGCGGTGTGATATCCACTTTCTGCGCGGTCCTGTCATACTTGTACCTCATGATTGTTTTATAATGAGGAAACATGACGTGCTTTGCGGGTATCGCCGGCAATGCGGCAGTAAGACTGATGCGTTCAACATCCTCGGTGCGCGAGAACATCACCTGCAGTGAATCCTTTTCAAGGACGGGCCCGTAGACCTGATAGGTCTTCTTGAGCTCCCGCGCGATATCCATCACCCTGCTTTTTTCTATTATGTACATCGTTATACCTTCACTATCCGTACCGGGATGGCGGCATCCTGGCCGAGCTTCATGATACTCCGGTGCGCGAGGAAGAAATTGGTTACCATGTCATCCACAAAATAGGCGACGTATGCGGTGCGCGGCTTCACCTTGTCGGTGATCTGAACCATCGCCTCCATGGCGCCGTACGGTGAAACAAACTTTGCCACGCCGCGGTCGCGTATGCCGAGTGCTTTCGCATCCTCCGGGGATACCGCCACATAGCCGCGCGGATACAGAAGCAGCGTTGCGTTGTATTCACGCAGCGGTATGTTCGTCTTCTTCATGAGATTATTCTGATGCCAGTAATGCTGCGCCTCGCCGACGACCATGAGCACCGGATATTCCTCGCTTGCGGCGGGAACGCTGAAATTCCATTCCGTCGGAACGAAGTTCATCTTCCGCGGCGAGTTTTCAATGCTGAAACGCGCCGTGCCTTTGGGATTTTCCGCCGTACACGGCCACTGTATGCCGAAGCTCTGTTCGAGCGCATCATAGCGATAGCCGGAATATACCGGTGTCAGCTGCGCAATCTCATCCATGACATCCGATGCCGAGGTGTACGTCCACGAACAGCCGGCCTTTGCCGCGATGGCCGTATACAACTGCCAGCCGGGCATTACATCGTCCTGCGGCGGACGCTTCTGTTTGAAAAGCTGCACGCGCCGTTCGGTATTGGTGAATGTCCCGTCGCTTTCGATGTACGGAGCTATCGGCAGCACCACGTGCGCATAATCGGTGAAACCATTCCTGAATGAACCGACATATGCGATGAAATCCACCGATTTCAGTTCCGCGCTGTGATGAATGACTGTATTGTCATGATCAACGACCACGAGTGCGCGAAGTGAACGGTTCGTGTTGGTGAGCAGGTCCTCAACCGTGCGGCCCGGACGCGCGCTCAGACGAACGCCCCATGCCTTATTGAACTTGTCGCGCACCGACGCGTCGCTCACCGGCTGATATCCGGTAAGGAGGTCAGGCGCTATCCCCATGTCGTAGGCGCCCTGCAGATTGGAAATGCCGGTAACCGGATTGACCCCGCATCCCTCTTTGCCGATCTTGCCTGACGCAAGAAAAAGATTATACAGATAACCTATAGTATCGCTGTCAAAGCCCGAGATGCCCGACGAGAAGAACGCCATCGCCGACGGGGCGCGGCAAATTTCACGTGCGGTCTCCTTAAGGAGGCTCAGATCGATTCCCACATCCGCTTCGACATCGGCCACTTTGAGGAACGACAGACAGCCGAGGAACGCTTCATAGCCCTCAGTCTGCCGCTTGATATAATCGCTGTCGACGAGGTTTTCCTCGATAAGCACTTTCGCCATATAGGCAAGCGCCATCTTGAACGTGCCGGGACGTATCTGCAGAAAGCGGTTCGATAATTTCGCGATCTGCGTATGACGGCTGTCCATAGTGACGACCGTGGCGCCGTTACGCGCGGCCATATGTATCTCGCTGCCGATGATGGGATTCTGTTTGGTGATATCGGCGCCGATGACGAATATATATTTGGATGATCTGATCTCTTCCAGCGATCCGAGCATGCCCGCCATGCCGGTGCCGCGATGCATGACATCGATGCTGTTACGGTGTCCGGGGTCTGAGTCGAGACACACATTGTGCGTGGAGAACGCCGTACGGGCCAGCTTCATGAACGTGTAATTTTCTTCATTTGACGAACGCGGTGAGCCGAGGAACCCGATGGCGTCCTGCCCTTCGTTGCGAAGCCTTGAGACGTTCTCTACGAAGAAACGTATCGCCTCATCGTAACTCACCTCAACGAGCTTGCCGTCTTTTCTGATCTGCGGTTTCGTGATGCGTTCATTCGTATTGAGAAGCTCATGCACGTGCCAGCCGCGCACACAGAGGCGGCCCTTGCTTACCGGATGGCTTTTTAGTGGAAACACCCCGCGAACATTCCCGTCACGCACATCGAGCAGGTGACCGCAACCGGTCCCGCAGAACGTGCATATGCCTGTTCTATAACTCATGATCCCGGCCTTCTCAGAGTTGATACAAAACTATTCCCATAGGGAAAAGAATTTCGTATAAGATAAACCAAATGAAGGATTTGTCAAGTAAAATGCTATGGAAAAATGGGAGAAAACGGGATTATCCAACCGCCATGGCACTATTATCACCCCCGGGGGACTTGACGGAAACCGTGAACGAGATATGCTATAGGCAACAGCGTGAAAATAAGTTCGCGCGATAAGGATGAAACATGGAAAAAAACGAACTTGCGAAACGCCTCGCACTGGGCCGTAACGAGAAATGCCACTGCGGATCGGGTAAAAAATACAAGCATTGCCATATGCCCGCCGACGAAACAGCAATGCAGGCGATACGGCAGAAAGAAGAGGCGGCAAAGGCCGCTGAAGCCGCGGCAGACGCCGGAAAAGAGGAAAAGACCGCCGAAACGCATGACAAGCATACATACAAACGCCAGGACTATGTTGTAAAAAATCGTCCGACGGCGCCGGCCCATGCGGGGGCATCGCAGGTCAGTCTGCCCAGAAAATCCGGCGGGGGCTGATCGTCCCATTTTTTCAGCTGCGATAGCCTAACCGCGATGATGATACAAGCCGCCGGACTGAATAAAAATAAAACCACCTATTTCACCGCCGCCAAAGGGCGTGTGATGTATTATCATTCGGCGATTTATCTCATCAAGGGTGAAGGCTTCTTCGAGGACGAAACTACTCCATACACGCGCATCACGCCGGGCACCGCGTTCTATCTGTATCCAGATATCTGGCATCACTTCGACCCGAAGCCGGGCACGAAGTGGAACGAATATTGGGTAACGTTCGACGGCACCATAGCAAAAACAAAGTTCGGCGATCTGATACCTCCGCCGCGAAAACCGGTATTTTATATCGGCATGGACGACAGGATAATCGAGGCGTATGAAGCGCTCTACAACGCCTGGTATTTCAAGACGCCGGGGCACGAGGTGCAGAGCGTTTTTCTTCTGCATGAGATACTCGCGCGCATGCACATGAAGATCAACCGCATCCCGATGACGCGGACGAAAAGCCCCGTTGAACGCGTGAAGACCTATATGCGCGAGAACATCAATGCGCTCCGTATCGATTATGACGCACTTGCCGCACAGGAAGAGATGAACTATGAACAGCTTCGCAAATCGTTCCGCGCCGAGACCGGCATACCGCTGACCACCTATTTCCTCATGTTGAAACTCAATCGTGCGAAGGAGCTTCTGCTCAATTCAGACGCCACCGTCGGCGATGTGGCCAAACGCTGCGGGTTCGCCGGGCAGTATTATTTCTCCCGTTTTTTCAAGGAAAAGGAAGGCGTTTCGCCGCAGCAGTTCCGCAAGAACAACTTCATACTCCGCGCGCGCTGACAGCTTCCCGCCGCTACTCCACTCCGATGAACATGTCGTCGAAGAATATTTCGCCGTCCGCCTGCGAGTTCGCCGTGATACCCGCCCATGTAACCGACTTGAAATGAGCGTGCACGAACGGCAGCGACTTTTTTATCTCAGTGCCGTCATACTTCAGCAAAAGATCATACGCCGCATTGTCGCCGTTGATCACAAACGTAATCGCAGCGACCACCCAGGTACCGGGTCTGATATCCGCTATTTTGTTTTTCCCCGCCATGACCGTGCCGTCGGGATTGAAATCGATCTGCGGCCCCGTCTCATCGACAAAACCTTTGCCGCGTACCTCGACGCGGAAGTTCACCGGCTGTGAAGCGCTGATCATCGCGGCGAACGACATGCGGAATCTGCCGCTCTCAATGTTCTTGAACTGGGCGAATGCATGCGGGTTGTATGATTTTGAGATATCCTTCCGATCGGTGCATTTCAGCGATCGTTTCCCGCTGAACGCAGCGTCCTCGGTTACCGCGAACGTCGCATCTTTTTCCTTACGGATAGTGAACTCATTGGGCTCGGTGCCTACGGCCATCGATTCGAAATCAAGATCCACACGCGACAGTTTCGACAGATCAAATCCGTTATCCACCGGAATGCGCGGCCGCACCGCAAATTTTTTCGGCAGCGACCTCCACTCATCGTCACCGTACAATCCCGCCTTTTTTATCTCATCGTCGAACGGGACAAAACCGGCCTTTGTCACAGCCGGTGACGATGGATCAACGGTGAAATCAAAACGGTTTGGATCGCGGAACAGCGGGTCTTCGATTATCGAATCGCGGTCGTAACCGAGCTTCTGATAATCATCGAATGACAGGTTCATGAACGTCATGTCGCGGTCGCCGGCGGTGTTCCAGTAACAATTGCGGGAGATTTCCGGAGGCATGCTGCCGCTCTCCATTTTTCTGCCGATGGCAATCCTGTTCGAGCCGATGTAGATATTGTTCGATGCGGCGAAATGATTGCGCCCCGTTTTACCAAGACCGCCGCGGGTGATGAACCCGTCACGGGCGAACGCGCCGATGTTGTTGCGGAAGGTATTGTTCGAACCCCAGTTCTGGAAATACGCCGACCAGTCCACGTTATACGCGAGATTGTTCTCCACGAGCGCGCCGCGCGACATCTCGTCGAGATAATAGCCCGCGAAACCGGCATGTATGAACGGATATGCAACGGTATCGCACGTAATATTGTGATGCACGTGTGTGTCAAGCGGACCGAACTGATAATAACCGGCGGCGTCGCCCTGGTATCCAAGCCCGAGATAATGCAGATAATTATATGCGACCTCATGCCCGCCGGAATAATCCTCCCCGTTATATGTCCAGCGCGCGTCGGATGATATCGGGTCCCAATGCACATCGAAAATATCGTTATGCGTGATGCGCGTGTATGAACAGAACCGGTTGATGATGCCGTAGCAGCCGTGCCAGATAGTCCCGAGCCGGTGCAGTATATTGTTGTCAATGGTATTATGCAGCACGCGTATCTGTTCTTTCGGCGCAGTTTTCTCCAGCGTTTGAAGCGTTTTCAGATCGGTGATGCCTATCTGTATGCCGCCTGACCCCATGTCCCAGATGTGACAATGCACGACGGTATTGCTCTGACACCCCGTGTCGAGTTCCATCGCATACTCGCCCAGATGCGCTATCTCGCAGTTGGAAAACATCGACTGACGCATGTTCTTCGCATAGATGCCCGCGCTCAGATACATATGACCCTGGCGGTAGACGCCGTTGTGTTTATCAAGATCGCCGTCAACATGCGCAAAGGTGATATCGCGGAACTCAAGATACTGCGCCGGCGTTCCGTAATCTGCCGATACGATTTCCATTATGCGCGTCATGAGCACCGGCGCGATGACATCCGCGCGTGACATATCCTCGCCGGGCTCGGGATAGTAATAGAGCGTTCCGGTGACGCGGTCGAGATACCACTCGCCGGGATAATCCAATGCCTCAAAGACATTGGCGACGTAATACCTGAAGTTCTTTTCCCAGAAGTCAACCGGACGGCCGTGTGTGCTCTCGAATTTAACCACGCGTTTCGCCGCATCGGCGGCGGTTATGCGGTGCATCGTCGGCGTCCATGAATTAATCTGAATGATGTCGATATCCGTCAGGTTCTTCCACTGCGGATCTATATCGCCGGAAAAATACACGAACGCCTTATTCGACTGCTCGCCCTGCGCGCGGCCCTTGGCCCGCATCATTTTCTCGTTCTCGTTGGGTTTTCGTGCCCGTGTTTTGCTCACACTATTCACATAGAGCGAATTGAAAAACCACCGTTTGGACAGCACATCAGGAACGTTCAGCTCATAGAAATTCTTCCCCGCTGTTTTCTTCCATGTACCGGTTATCTTTCTGCCGCCGCTGATTATCGCACGTGCATCCGGAAGTGCGCGATACACTGTCGGCGCGCCGGACGCCCCGGAGTCTTCCGCGGACATGCTCAGCTTTTCGGCGAGGTGATACATCCCTCCGGCAAGCCATACCGTAACAGTATCGCCAGGGGACCGTTTTCTTTCAGCGCGTGCCGCCGTCTGCGCTCTGGTGATACTCGCAAACGGCTTGTCTTTTGTACCGCTGTTGCCGTCATCACCGCCCGGTGCAACATGGATATCAGCCGCGACAAGAAAAGCGGCGAGCAGTACGAATGGCAGGAAAATGCGCATGGGTATATCCTGTTTAAAAAGCTTAATTCAGTATAGGACAACCGGAGATTTCTGTCTACAAAAATTCCATGTCGTACATGCGTAAAAAATCACGGTTGCCGCTTGCGCCACGCCTGCGCGCTGATGCCGTATTCCTTTTTGAAACAGTAATTGAAACTGTGGTGACTCTTAAAACCTGTCCGAGAGTAGATGTCAATTATGGGAATATCCGATTCACGGAGCAGCGCGGCCGCTTGTAATAGACGCCAGCGATTCGCCGCCGCGGTGAAGTTCACGCCGAACACATGTTTGTATTTCGCAAGAAAGTACGCCCGGTCGAGATCGAGCGCATGGGCGATTCTCGCGGAAAAAGCGCTGTTTGAAATACCGAAATCGGTCTGCGCGGCGATGAGACGCTCGACCGCATGCCGGAATGCATCGGCGGAATCATCGGCATGCCGCTGTGTCGAAGCGCGGACCATGAGCGTGCCGGGAAGAAGTATCCGCGCGCTTCCCCCCCGCGGTGGTGATGATTGCAGGAGCCGCATCCCGGTCCTTCCCATCTCAAGGTAGTCGATGCGGACCGTTGTCAGAAACTCAACGGATGCCGGATCGGTAATATTCTGAATATCGTCAATACCGGCAACAGCGATATCCCCGGGAATGCGTATACCGTGCGAACGGGCGTATGCGATGAAATTATACGCGATGAGATCGGTATCGAATATCACGGCATCGGGCCGTTCTTTCGCAGCCAGAAACTGTTCGAAGTGTTTATAAAATACCGGCGGGTGATTCTTATAGGTCGACCGGGCAAGATCGCGCGACGCGAACGGCGGAGTAAAAACGCCGCGGGCAAAGTCATAGCCGTGCACCCACTGCTGCTTCGGTGCAATGCCGCGATCTTTCATGCAGGAAAGATATGCGTAGAGCCGGCGCGACACATACCGGAAATTCCGGTAAGCAAAAAAGCCGATACGCGAGAACCCGGAAGCTGCCAGATGATCCACCAGAAGCTTCACCGCCTGAACGTCATCGGCACCGGTGAACGAATCGCCGTCAGATGCATCGTTCATCAGAAACACCGTACGCATGCGGTCCGTAAGCGCCGAAAGTGCCGGATCACGGATATCGTCGAAATGCATGACTAAAAGCCCGTCGTACTGCCGGTATTTTTTTTCACGCATGAACCGTCCGAGATCGAGCGTACGGTCGCATGCGGTGATGGATGCGTTACGCCGGCGCGCTTCATCATAGATGCCGCGATACAGATCGTAATATTTCGGGAAATTGAGCGGTGTTGAAAAGTCGCTGCCGTTGGTATCGTACTTCCGGTTGAGCAGGATGTATCGTCCGCCCGTCATGCTGCTGTTCAGCCTATCGTTACGGCAGTACCGCCGGCTATCGCCACCGGTGCGCCTTTTGCCAGAATCCATACCGTCGTCGCAGACGGATTATGTACCATGGTGCAGTCTGCCGAGAAACGCAGCGCGCGCTGGGCGTTCACATAATCGACGATCTCGATGTTCGTTGCATACCAGATATCGCTTCGTTTTCCGATGCGTTCACCGAAACGCTCTATGACATCCCAGTTCCTGTCATTATCGAACTCATAGCTGTGGCCCCAGAAATAGAAAAGCATCATGCGGTCGCGCGGGTCTTCCGCGATGAAGCGGTCGGCAAGCGCCATAACGTCCGCTTTATGATGACACGTCGGATGCCATGCGAGAAAATTCTCCGGCATGTGAAAGTTCTGATGCGACGCCGTTGTCCGGGCGTACTCGATACCGAGGCTCGGAAGCACTGCGATAACGCGGCTGTCATACGTTCCGAACGGATACGACATGCCGCGAATGGGAAATCCCATCACGGCTTCCAGCGCCGTCCTGTCGTCGGTGATCTCTTTCACGATCTGCGCCATCGGCGACCAGATGAGATGCGGATGCGTTGCCGTATGCACTGACACCTCGTGATTCTTGAACAGCGACGGCAGTTCTTCCTTTGTGATATGTGTCGCATCGCCGAGGAACGCCGAGTTCAGGTGGAACGCACCGCGAAGACCGTAACGGTCCATGATCTCAACTAACTTTCGGTCAGCAATCTTCCCGTCATCATAGCTCAACGTAAGCGCTTTCCGTTTTCCTTCGGGGAAAAGATTCGTATATACGCGCATCGATATCTCCTCGGATTATTTCTTTGCAACCGTACCGCGATCTTCGGGTGACGCCGGCGGGTCGTCACGCCATTTGACATTGGTGATGAGCAGGAACATACAGATAATAAAATCAAGAACGATGATGGTAAACGGCAGCCCGACGATAAGCGCCTGCCCGCCGATCTCCCGTTTGGTGAGCATGGCGGCGGTATTGATCACAAAGAATGCTATGGCGGAAAATGACAGAAAAATGGTGATAAACAATATCGCGCACATGATGACGACAAAGACGTTATACAAATTCGTATTCTGGTTTATCTTTCTCGGAAAGATACGTTCAAACAGTTTCATAATGACTCCTCGCGCTAGTATACCGCAGGCGGACGGGAATGCAAATCAAGGACTTGAGATTGACAGACCGATAGTACCGTATCACTGAAAAGCCTTGATTTCCTTTGATTATTGACAGAAAACGGGAAATGTAGTAAAGTATAGTAAATCGTTTTACTAATATCGAATGAAACGGAGCGGATTATGGCAAAAAACAACCACCTCGCAGCTGCAATTGCCGCCATGGTGCTGTCGGGGTCAGCCGGCATCGCACAACATGTGGCGTATGATAAAAACGGACGTCTGCAGATAGACAGCGGCGGAATGATGCTCATCGACGGCGAGTCGCTCCTGCTTATGGACGCAAACTGGAAATCGGTGTCATCACCTACGAGCGCAAAGCCCGCGCTGAGCACAAGCCCGACGGGAGTATCGCTTGCCGAGTGGAGCGACAAGGGCGGCACGCTCACGCGTCAGGTCTCGCAGGCCAAAGACGGTACGCTCACCGTCAGATATGAATTCGAATTCAAGAAAGGCCTCAACGGAAAATATATCGAGCTTACGCTGAACATTCCGCGGTCCGCCTTCGACTCACTGAAACCCGCGGGCAAGGGTGCCGATGTGGTGCAGTTCGGACCCGCCGGTTCGGTTGACAGCATCGCCGGCACGGTACGCATCGATCCCGCAGGATCATCCGCCGTCTGGCATCTGCAGGATATGCGCGAGGTGTCGTGGAACGGACAATTCCGCATGATGTTATCAATGGCCTATGATGCAGAAAACGGGACCAAGGCTGTCGGTGCACTCGCCATATCAATCACCCCGCGCATCCATCCGGCGTTCGTCCCTGTCACGTTATCAACCGCTGCCGCACGTCCGTTCATCGACAGGAACGGTGACGGCTGGACCGGGCAGGGCTCAGGCAACGATCTGCGTATCCTTCCGTCAGGCCTCATGACGCTTTCCGGAATACCATTCGATATCACCGGACGCGCGGTGCTCCTCAAAGGCGAACACACCGCTGGATTTCCCGTGACCACGGGCACCATGCAGCTTACGGCACCTGCCGCCTGCGATGCGCTCTATATGCTGCAGGCAACCGCATGGAGCGCCGAATATGACAAACCGGTTGCAACGTATAAACTTATGTATGCGGACGGCACCTCGGCAAGTATTCCGGTGAAATACGGACGCGATATCAACGACTGGTGGATGGCACGTCCGCCGACAGACGCAAAGCTTGCATGGACCGGCGCCAACGGCAGCGCCGAAGTGGGACTTTCTGTAATGAAAGTCACCAATCCGCGTCCCGACAAACAGATATCCGGCATTGAATTCGTTTCAGCGCAGACGGCTGCGACACCAATACTCATCGCGGCAACGGTACTGAAATCGGGAGTGCTCACCGCCGCTGAAACAGAGGCTGTGTCCAACACGTACACAAAGCGTGACCAGGCAGCGATTGATATGTCAGACTGGTATGAATGTCCCATTGCATGGCGCGGTACCATTCAGCCGGGATCAGCCCTCGACTTCAGCGGGCTCAATCACAAACCCGCCGGTAAATTCGGTTTCGTGAAAAGCAGGAACGGTGTTTTTGAATTCGAGAAAGAACCCGGCAAACCCGTTCGTTTCTGGGGGATCAATTTCGCCATTGCGGGTCCGTTCCCCGACAAAGAGCTTGCCGCAGGCATTGCGCAATGCGCCGCCGCACAGGGCGTGAATCTGGTGAGACTGCATCTCTATGCTTCAAGTTACACGTTACTTGTGGGAGATAACGGCGAGATCAATAAGGAAATGCTCGACAAAATGGAATTCCTTGTCGCCGAACTTGAAAAAAACGGCATCTACATCTTCATGGACCTCAATGACGGTCTTCCGTATGAAGCGATGAACGGCATGACCAATGTGCCGTTCAAGAATCTGAAACTCGCCAGCATCTTCGACCCCGAACTCAGAAAGGCGACAAAACGTCTCGCAACGGAACTCTTCACCCACGTAAACCCCTACAACGGCAAACCGCTCGCGTCCGACCCCGGTGTTGCCATGTTCGAGATCATCAACGAGTGCAGCATGTTCATCGACTGGGGAACGCTGCAGAAAAGTGTGCCGGAGCCGTATTTGGGAAAGCTGAAAGTGATCTGGTCTGAATGGCTTGCGAAGAACGGCATCGCTGACCGTCCGCTGCCGGATTCTTTTAAAGTGGACAACACTACACGCAAATTCGCCGAAGAGCTTCAGCTTCAGTATCTGCAGGAAATGGGAAGTCATCTGCGGTCGCTCGGTATCAGAGCACCGATAAGCGGTGATAATATCACCTTCGCACTCGGTGAGCTCAGAGCGTCCGTGAACGCGAAGATGGATTACATCGGCGAGCATTCATATTTCGATCACCCCAACGTATCAAGCAGGCCCATGACATATAACGACAATAAGGCGATAACGCGCCCCGTCTCGCAGCTGCCGCTCATCTCCGACCTCGCGAAAGGCGCGCTGAACGGATATCCGCTCGTCAACGGTGAATGGAATTTCTGCTTCCCTAATGATTACCGCTGCGAGGGTATTCCGTACGCCGCGGCTTACGCCGGTTATCAGGATTGGGGCGGCATGGTATTCTACTGTGCCACAGGCTCATTCGACGGCGGCAGATGGAGCCGCTTCACCAACAATCCGGGAATACTGATACACTCGCAGCAGACCGACCCCGCAACCTGGGGATTATCGCATGTGGGCGCTGCATTGTACCGCCGCGGAGACGTTGCTCCCGCGAAACGCGACCTAGAAGCGATACTCCCCGACTCCGCCATCGACGACAATATCCTGCCGATACGCAAGATGCCGTTCCTGCCCGCACTCGGCAGATACCGCATGACATTCTCCGGACCTGACGGAAAATCGAACTGGCTCGGCGATCTATCCCGTTCCGATCTCGCCCCCGCCGATGCGTACCGGAAAGTGCTTGAAAAGATCGGCGACACGGAATCGGGCGGAGAATATATCGTCAGCGACACGAAGCAGATACGGCGCTATGCCGCGATGGGATTGCTGTTCATCGACACGCCGAAAACGCAGAGCGTAAACGGCAGACTGTGCGATATTCCCAAATCCGGCGACGGACTTTCCGGAATGAAGGTAGAGTCAGCGATGACATGGGCGTCGGTGAACGTGACCTCCATCGACGGTAAAGACATTTCATCATCCGGGCGGCTTCTGGTAACGGCAGTGGGAAATGCACGCAATAAAACCACTAAGATAGATGCCGCAGGCGGACTGATATTCAACATGGGGGCCGCTCCGGTTATCGCAGAACCGGTAAACGCAAAGATATCAATTAAAAATGCGGCCGGAACGAAGGTGTTCGTCATCAATCCGCTCACCGGAGAACGGGTGAAAACAATCCCTTCGGTGCGTTCGGGAGATACACTCACATTCTCAATCGACAATGGATGCAAGAGCATCTATTTCGAGGTGGCGGCGAACTGAACGCGCGGACTTCGTAATACTTGCATTACAACCTTCCTTCATGATATACTGCCGCATCACGTAATCATGAGGAGCACGCAGCATGTCACAAAAAGCCGACGGAATGAATTATGCCCCGCAGGGAAAGCCGAAGCCGGTGGTAAAACCCGGTGAATTCAAATTCGCGGCTATGAACCTCGACCACGGCCATATCTACGGCCAGTGTAACGGCCTCATCGAGGCGGGCGCGGAACTGGCGGCGGTGTACGACCCGGACCCCGCAAAAGTAGAGGCCTTCGTCAAGAAATTCCCGCAGGCGGAACCAGCAGCGAAGGCAGAGGCGATACTCGAGGACAAAGATATAAAACTCGTCGCCGCGGCTGCCATACCCAACGAACGCGGACCGCTCGGCTGCCGCGTGATGAAGCACGGCAAGGATTACTTCACCGACAAAACGCCGTTCACCACACTCGCGCAGCTTGCCGAGGCGAAAAAGGTTGTTGCCGAAACGAAACGTAAATACATGGTCTATTTCTCGGAGCGCCTCCACGTTGAATCGGCGGTATACGCAGGCGAACTGGTGAAACAGGGCGCCATCGGCCGTGTGGTGCAGGTCATCGGGCTTGGGCCCCACCGGCTCACCGCCCCGTCGCGTCCGGCATGGTTCTTCAACAAGGAACAGTACGGCGGCATACTCACCGACATCGGCAGCCATCAGCTTGAACAGTTCCTCTTCTTCACGGGCAATGAGAACGCGAAGATACTTGCGGCCAAGGTCAGCAATTACAACAGCCCCGCATATCCCGAGCTTGAGGATTTCGGCGACGTGACGCTTGTGGGCGACAACGGCGCCACCGGTTATCACCGCGTGGACTGGCTCACGCCCGACGGTCTCTGTTCATGGGGCGACGGCAGACTGTTCCTGCTCGGCACCGAGGGCTTCATCGAACTGAGGAAATATCTGAATCTCGCCGCGTCGAAAACGGGCGACCATGTGTTCTGGGCTGATAAAAAAGGCGAGCATCACGAAGAGGTAGCCGGTAAAGTGGGTTATCCGTTCTTCGGAGAGCTCATCCTCGACTGCATCAACAGAACGGAAAAAGCGATGACGCAGGAACACGCGTTCAAAGCGGCCGAGCTCTGCATGCAGGCGCAGGCGGCGGCGGTTCGCGTTTAACGTTTCGATGCCTTGTTATCGTTAAAGCCGTAACGGTCACGGACGATATAAAGCGGTCTGGCTTTCACCTCGCGGTAAATACGTCCGACATACGCACCGATGATGCCGAGCGATATGAGCTGAACACCGCCGAAAAAAAGAATGACGGCTACCGTGGACGACCAGCCGCGCACGCTTCCCGCAGGATGTATGAATTTATCAACGACTATCCACACAAGATAGAGAAAAGCGACAGCGGTGACGAACACGCCGGCGTAACTCGCGAACATGAGCGGCTTTTCCGAAAACCCGGTGATGCCGTTGAGCGCGAAGCGTATCATCTTGCTCAGCGTATATTTTGTTTTTCCGGCGTAGCGGCTGTCGCGGTCATACGCGAGCGCGCAGTGACGGTACCCCACCCATGACACGAGCCCGCGCACATACCGGTTCTCCTCGCGGAGCTGCCCGAGCGCGTCGACCACGGCGCGGTCCATGAGTCTGAAATCTCCCGTATCGAGCGGCAGGTTCACGTCACTGAGCGAATTGATGAAGCGGTAGAACAGTTTCGCGGTAGCCAGCTTGAAGGCGTTCTCGCCCTTACGCTCTTTGCGCTGGGCATACACGACCTCATAACCTTCGCGCCATTTCTCGACCATCGCGGCAACAAGCTCCGGCGGGTCCTGCAGGTCTCCGTCGATAACGACGACAGCATCGCCCCTGGCAGCGTCGATGCCGGCGGTTATCGCAAGTTGATGGCCGAAGTTCCTGGAAAAATCAATTATCTTCACGTTCGTATCGCGCGCCGATAACGCGAGCAGAAGCGGCAATGACTTGTCCGTACTGCCGTCGTTCACAAATAGCATCTCGTAACGTGTACCGGGAATGGCCGACAATGCCGCACGGGCGCGGCGATAGAACTCGTCGATGATGCCCTCTTCAAAATAAACCGGAACGACGAGTGATATCAGCGCGTTTTTTTTATTCGTTTTCATAGCGCTATTTCATCATACCCGGACGTATTTCGCAACAATACTATTTGAGCCGCATCCTTGGGAGCCCCAGTTTCAATTCCATCGCCACCAGACGGACGGCCATGATGACCGCAATAGTCCCGGCGAATGTTATGGTGTCGGGCAGGCCGAATGAACGGAGCATAAAAAACACGATGCCGCCGATGATGCAGGCGAGCGCGTATATCTCTTTTGAAAAGATGAGCGGCACGTCGTTGCAGAAAACATCGCGCAGCACGCCGCCCATGACGCCGGTGACAAGCCCCATCACCACGGCGAATACGGGAGCGATGCCTATCGACAGCGCTTTCTGTATGCCGATGACGGTGAATACCGCGAGCCCCACCGCGTCAAAGATGAGTATGACATTCCGTATGCGGAGTATATAGGTCGCGAATATGAAAGCGATTATAGATGCCGCAATGATGACGATGAGGTAACGTATATCGGAGATCCAGAACACCGGCACAGCGCCGATGAGCACATCGCGCGTGGTGCCGCCGCCAACCGCGTTGATGAACGCGATAAAGAACGCACCGAAAAGGTCCATGCGCTTTTTACCGGCGGCAAGCGTCCCGGTTATCGCGGAGACGAAGACGGCGAAGAGGTCGAGGATGTAAAGGACTTCCATGGTCCGGAAAGTTTATCCGAGTGTTTAAAAAATGCAAATTACTGCATCGCTTGGTAAACAATGTTACCGAACGATGCGGCATATTGCAATAATCACACGATACACTTACGATGATCGTTCCTGCAAGGAGGAACACATGCCCCAAGTGCTGATCGCCGGATCAACCGGATATCTCGGTTACTATATGACTGAAGCGTTCAGCCGCGGGGGATTTCAGGTCACCGCAATAGCCAAGGACCGGAGTGAGGAACGAGCGGTACAGACATTATGCGCGATGGGCGCTCAATGTGTGTATGTTGATGCGTCCCGTCGTGAATCGTTCAGCACTGCGCTTACCGGCATAGATGTCGTCATCTCCTGCATGGCAGCGCCGGGAGGCGGAAACGATGCCCAGGGTGATTTCTGGGCTATCGATCGTGACGCGAACATCCGTCTCGCAGAGGAAGCGGCGGATGCCGGCGTGAAGCACTTCATCCTGATGGCCACGTTCGAAGGTCCCCACTCGCGCCGTCAGACCGCGTTCAGCGACGCAAAAGAGACTGCGGTAGATGCAATCACCGCACGTGCATCGGCGTGCGGCATGATGCTCACCGTACTGCGCCCCAACGCGTACTTCAAAGACCTCACCAACAGGGCTTTCACCTCCGTACGAGAGAAGAATACATACACGATATTCGGTGACGGGACTGTCCGCATCAATCCGATACACGGCGCCGATGTCGCGGCGATCGCGCTTGCGTGCGCACAGGGGACTATGGCCGGCGGAAGGCAGTATCCTCTCGGAGGTCCGGACACATTCACCTTCAGGGAACTCGGCGAACTTGCCGCTTCAGTACTCGGCACAAAAGATACGCTCAAAATAAAAGCACGGTCGATCGCGCCGTTCAGGATCATCGCGTTCATCGTGGGCATGGGTGCGCTATTTTCACGTTCGCTGCGCCGGCGCCATGCGCTCATCACCTGGATGCTGTATGCCCTCACCCATGACGCCATTGCTCCGTCATATGGGACACACCGGCTCGCAGACGAATTCCGACGGAAGGCAGCCGTGCCTTAGGCATCATTCTGCCAATCAGATATAAATCCACGCCGGCGGGAAAACTCCGGCCGGACCAGGTAAAACTAGACTCCTACCGCGTGGTGTCCGACACCGGCGAACTCGACTTGGACTTGACGAAAAAACAGCGCGGCGTTGTCACGATTATGGGTTATGTGAAGAACACCTATGCGGGATGGATCGTCGAGGGTGATAGAGATCGGCCCGCGCTACAAAACGCTCTGGTACGAGATTACCGCACGCTGAAAGAGCACAGCTGAAGGCGGCAGAAGCACCCGCGGGATCATTCCTGCGTATCGCAGAGCGCCTTGAGTACCGCCTGATAGATTGCTCGCGGCTGGAACTGCTCATCAAACAAGCGGACCTTCTGCCCGACCAGCCAATGCCGGTTGACCGCCTCTGAAAGCCCCCAGATATCGATGCGGTTCACTCCGGCTTCCCGGGCCGCCTTCACAATGCCGTAGTAGCGCTCAGCCTGAAGCTTTTCATAATCCGCCGGGAACGGATTTCCTTTTTTCCACCCCGTCCCCATACTCACGTCCAATTCGGTTATGTAGACCTCCATGCCCAGGTCTTTGAAGCGCCGGATATTTTTTTTGATGCTGTCCCAATCGTAGGTCCGGTTGACCTGGAGATGACCCTGAAAGCCCACCGCATCAACGCGGACACCGCTGTTGAGCAGGTGTTTGATTAATTGATAGAGGGCGTCGCTCTTGCGGTTGATCTCTTCCACTTCGCAATCACGGATCTCCAGCTTTCCGACGGCCATGGAGGCATACTGCAGCGCCTTCCGGAAAACAACGGGATGCTTCTCATTGACTTTGGCATCGCCGTTCAAGCCGGACTGGTCGGCTTCGAATCCCATGCGCAACCACACACAGTCCTGCGGGCCGGTTCCGTCCTTTTTATATTCTCCGCCCGCAGCTTTATAGACGAACATCTCATTGAAAATATTCCAGCCGTCCATCTTGCGCATGTTGTCATTCGCGGTCATGAGTGCAATTATGTACCGCTGCAGAAGCTTATCCAGCTCCTCTGATGTGTATTGGTTTTTCCAGAACCACTGGGGAAAATATGTGTTCGGACCGACCATGAGGTGCTGCAGGATTTTCTGCCGGTGTTCGAGACCCCAGTTCACGAGGGCATTCAGCCCGTCGGTCCTGAAGACCATCTTCTCAATTGTGGCGGGAGCCGCATCGGGCCACGACCCCTGATAGGACGGATAGACCTGCACCTGAAGTCCTGTGCAATTCCTCAGCTGCAGTTCGGCGCACTGCTCCGCAAACTCCCCCGCGATAACGGAATCACTCCTCCCGGTTGCACTCGACTTCGAGCCGATAATGGTCTTCCCCGCATAATCCTTAAGCGCCCTGGAGGGATCAAAGAGCGGCCTGTCATTACCGATCGCCATCAGCGGTGAGACAAAGGCGATCTGACCCACGCCCAGTACATGCAGAAATGTTCTCAGGTATTGATTCACTTTTCACCTTCCGTTTCCACTCCGTATATACGTTCGTACAGTTTTTTGTGTATCCCGGCGTAGCGCTGCACCGTGCGCACATATGGCCGGCCATCCTGCTGCACCAATCCCTGTTTCAGCACGTTACCTTGCGGCATAGCAACGGGCAGGTCGATATATTCGCAGCGATGAATGCCCACCATGTTCGGCTGCGCAAAGGCGTCATCCAAGTAGTGCGCCCAGAGATCCGCCGCCGCGTCTTCGGTGGGCCACGATCCCCACATCCCCGACGGGAATTGCGGCGTGGCAAAGTTCACCGCGAAATCGCAGATTAATATCGGCTTGCCGGTGAGCTCAGCAATACGGTCAAACGCCGCCTTGTCAAAACGGGCAGCCATTCCCTTTATTGGAATCGGCTGAATCGCCACGCCGTCGATATAGGGAACCGCCTCTTTGATGACATCTTCCAGCCCCAGATCAACCGACGCATAACGATCACCGAAGATCAAATGTTGCGGATCGAGTTTTCGGATCTCGTCATGACAGAACTTGTAATACTCCCGGACCAGAACTGCAACGAACGCTCTGTCGTCATCCATGACTGACTGATCGTCCGGCCGCAGATTTGCCCATGCCCGTTCCGCCAGGAGACCGGCACGGTCCGCCACAATTGTCCCGTACGCTTCATTGACAGCAGCCACCGTCTTCCGCCGTTCCAGAAGAAAATCAACATATCGTATTTTACCCGGCGCACCGGCCGCCAATCTGCGATAGGCGAACGGCCAGTCGTTTCCCTTCCGCCGCAATTCAAGGTTCCACCATTGCGGCAGGTCCACATACATATATCCGATGAGGTTTTTCAATCCTTTCACGGGCTCGACGTACTCTGCTATACTCCGGGCGAGATCGCGGCGCACAGTTCCATCGAACAGATCAATGCGTTCGGGATTTTTTGAATACCGTGAGATTTCGAGCAGTTCCAATGAAACCACCGCCGGCATCTCATTGAGCATCGCCTGCCGGTTCTGCTTATTGACCCCGCCATAACCAGCCGAATTGAACCCCCAGCGGCGCAGATTTTCGGCAGCATCCCTTGTGAATGCAGTGAAATCACGATGATATGCCGCATCAAACAACGGAAGTGCACACGCCGCCAGGATGTGTGTCACACCCAGCGAAATCATGCTGTTGCCGTCCGGCGTTACCAGCCACCAGCGGTCTTTTATCTGCTGCAGTGAAAACCACCCGGTCGCCCGGCCTTTGATACTCCTCGAACCGCCGTACGAATCCAGATCGAGACGCGCCTTGACGTCCGCCACTTCAACCTGCCTGGCGGTTGTGATGTCATAGGCGCCGAGATTGGTTCCGGCGGCGCACAGAACAGCCGACGGCGTGATGGCGATGATGCCTGCACCGAGAACGTGCGGCAGTATGCGCAGATATTTGCACATGATTCTTACGATCAATGGCGGTATAAAAGCGGAAAGGTGTTTGCGGCTTTCATTGCGGCTATCTCGCATGATATCAATATACTCCGGTGAACCGTCATTGTCAATGCCGCCTGTCGGAGTCGTCGTAGATATCGGTACGCGCTGCAAAACGCTCTGGTACGAGATTACCGCGCGCTGACCGTCGCTTGAAAATCATTTCCACGCGTGATATAGTGTCATTATTATGGCCATATCGCAGAAAGTATATAAAGCACTCCGCACTACTCTTCAGGCAGCTGTCACTTTATTCGCATGTTCTTCCATTATATTCAGCGCGCCGGCGCGTCAGGCGGATTCGTTCATGGACTCCATCGGCGTCTGCGTGCATATGTTCATGAACGGGCTTTACACGAACAATTACAGTTTTGTAAAATCAAAACTCCTTGCGGCAAACATCAGGCACGTTCGCGACGACCTTGCTGTTGACCGGCCTATCGGGACGGCGGCATGGAAGGATATGGCGGCAAGCGGCATCAAGATCGGATTTATACTGAATCAGGCATGGGCGACTGTCGATACCTATCGTTCATATTTAAAGACGAACGGACTCATAAGCGCTGCCGACTATTTTGAAGGACCGAACGAATTTGACGGTGCGCAGTCAAATTGGGTCAGCGTATTATCGAATTATCAGGCGGACATCTATACGAAGATGAAGGGCGATCCGGAAACGGCGTCAATTCCCGTGATAGCTCCGTCGTTCATCATCAATCACGCGTCGTACCGGTCGAATCTGGGGAATATCAGCGCCATCGCCGATTACGGCAATTGTCATCCGTATCCGGGCGGGGCGATGCCGTCGACAAGTCAGACAACGAATGAGATCGCAGCATGCGCCATCACCACCGGAACGAATCCGGTGTTCATAACGGAGATCGGTTATCAGAACGCGACCAATACCACAAACGGTCATCACCCCGCATCCGAACTGGCCGCGGGCATTTATCTCCCGCGCATATATTTCGACATGTTCTCACGCGGCATCGTCAGGACCTATTACTATCAATTCCTGGATCACATCACCGACGGCGGAGCGCTGACGAACGTAGAAGCGTACTTCGGTCTCATACGTTATGACCTGAGCGATAAGCCGGCGTATACCGCGCTCAAAAACATGACCGCGCTGGTGAAAGACCCCGGGCCATCATTCACGCCAGCCGGTCTTGTGTTTACCGTGAGCGGTACGCCGGTGAAAACCGTGCTGCTGCAGAAACGGGACGGAAGCTTTTATCTCGCACTCTGGCGCGAAGTATCGGTGTGGAATAACTCGTCACGCACGAATATCATACCGCCGGCATCGAATGTGACGGTAACACTGCCGGGCGCATATACGGTTGCGGTCTACAGTCCCACGGACTCGTCAAATGCCCTGCAGAATTTCACCAATGTAAGCAGCATGACGCTAAGTCTCCAGGGTGAAGTGAAGGTCCTGAAGATCGAATCAATTACAAGCAGCACCAACCGCATCATCACCGCACTCAGCGGCGTCCATTACAAGAAGGACGGTGTATCCATCGTTTTCATCGATATTCCGGATAGTACTGAGGGTTCGGTATACTCGCTGACGGGACGGATGATCGCAACGCTCACGAAGGATGCCCGCGGACTTGTGTGGAACGTATCGGGAAACGCCCGAACGATCCCCGGTGTGTATCTCTGCAGACTTCGTACGTTGACGGAAACGAAGATCGTTAAGGTAATCATGAAGCCGTAACGGTGGAACACGGATCATAGTTTCAACTCATAGACAAAAACAGCGCCTTCATGCCGCTATCGCCGTATGGAAAAGTGATCAACGCCGCTGCGGCACGCCGCGAGAACGCATGACCCGTTATGCAAAAGTTGCATAAATTTGTTGACAGTTGCATATAAATTGCTTATACTGTATTCACGAGGTACCACTATGAAAAACATATCATTTCGAAGATTGCTCATACGTATGGCGGCAATCGCAGCAGCGTCATGCAGCGTATTCGCAGGAACTTTGACCGTCGCGGATTTTTCATTTAACGGCGAGTATGGTTCAAAGGGAGCAGTTATCTCGTATGTCAGCGAGAATCGATTCAAGGTGGTCCTCGGGGCGGCACCGGGACACGACAACTGGCCTAACATGCTGCAGTTCATCATCTCGAGCAATGCACTCGGCAAATCGATAAGAATTGACACCTTGTTCAATTCTGCTGCAGAGTGGGATTACCATTATAACCATTACTTTTCTTCATACTCATATGACAGAGTGACCTGGTATCCGCTTACGTATCAAAACACAAACTACTCATGGGAACCGCGTGATGACTGGATCATATTACCGGTTATGCAGCAGGATAAGGTTTACTTCGGGCATATGATCCCGATGAGTTATGAAGAAACAATACGGATTGCAGATAAATACAAAAATAATCCCTGCGTTTTTATTACAAATATCGGACAATCCGCGGAAGGCAGAAACATATACCGTTTTGTGATCACGGATCCAAACAGCCCGGTACCCCGGACAAACCGATGGGGTATGTATTTCTCTCAAGTGCATCCGGGTGAATGTAATGCCGCATGGCGTAATGTCGGGATGATGGAATGGCTGCTTGGCGATACCGAAGCGGCAGCCGATGCGCGCAGACGGACCATCTGCCACTTCGTTCTTCTTGCCAGTCCCGATTCTGCTAAATACGGATTCTATCGGGTAAATACGCTTGGTGTTGATATGAATCAATCATACAGATCTGCCGGTTCATCTGCAGCAGCGCAGACCCCCGAAGCTTATGTCATGCAGCGAGATCTTGAGCGCATCATGGCAACCTCGGAAAAGATCACGATAAATTGGAATAATCACAATTCAGAATTGAGGGTGTATAATCACCCGGTAAAAATCGGATCGGAAATAAGCATCCTTGGCGGAACGAATCTTCTGGCGGCATACTTCAGACAGAGTGACCTATTGAACACTATCTATGATCCGATGGATAACTCAAAAAGCCTCATCGGGTCGTCATGGGCGGGCGGGCCTTGTGTGCAATTCGGTATTTCCGGATTTCTATGCGAAGGCGGCGGCAGGTTCCGCACCATGTATACAAATAAAACAGCCGGAGAAGCAACAATTCGGGGCTTGACCGCTTTTTATAAAAACACGAAATCCGGGGAACCTGTTGTGCCGATTATTACGGGTGTGCTGC
Organism: Spirochaetota bacterium; assembly: GCA_016214035.1. Classification (GTDB taxonomy): domain Bacteria; phylum Spirochaetota; class Brachyspiria; order Brachyspirales; family JACRPF01; genus JACRPF01. The sequence goes on from JACRPF010000006.1 coordinate 173,746, forward strand.
CGAGTCTGACGACGAACAAAGCGTTTACCATCACACTTGATGTGACTGCCGATTATGGCTATTGGTCAACGAACGGCGGTTCATACCGGCAGTTCACCACAAGCGGCGTGAGCATCCCTATCGCGGCCACAACAACGCTATCGTATTATGGACGCAATGCGGGCGGATATTCCAGCGTAACAAATACAAGAACCTACACGATTGATATGGATGCACCTACAGTGAGCGGCGTACCTGAAAGCTGTACCACGAACAGGCCTTTTGCTATTACTTTGGATGTAAACGAAAACCACGGTTATTGGTCAATCAATGGCGGTGCATATCAGCAAATTACAACCAACGGTGCAGCACTCTATATCGACCGCACGACAACGCTTCGTTATTACGGCATGGATGCTTTTGGAAATGCAAGCGCAACAAACACGAAATCGTATGCATTCTCTGTTGCCGGCTGTGTCTATGAAGGGGAAATCGCGACGCTCTACAGGGCAGGCATTGCTGCAAATCAAAGCGGTTACACCGGTACCGGATTCATCGACTTTTTCAATGAGATCGGCAGTTCTGCCGCATGGAACATCACTGCGGGTGCGGCAAAATCATATACAGCGATATTCCGATACGCGAACGGCATCACACCGGCAAGACCATGCGCCGTCTCTGTCAACGGCATCGATAGCGGCACGGTCATGTTTGAACCTACCGGCAGCTGGGCTTCCTGGCGCTATGGTGTCGTTGAGACGGCTCTCGCCGCCGGTGCATATGCAGTGAAACTGATGTCTGCTGTTTCGAACGGCGGACCGAATGTTGATTCTCTGATGTTTGGATATGATTACGAGGGCGAAGAGGCGGCGATAATATACCGGGGTGTTGTTGCAACGAATTGGACAGGATTCTGCGGTAAAGGATTTCTTGATCTTGAGTCGGCGGCGGGAAGTTATGCTGAATGGAATGTTGTTTCCAGCACCGCACAGACGGTGACGATATTAGTCCGATATGCTAACGGTCTTGCAGCCGATCGGCCATGCGACATCGTGGTGAACGGCACTGCTGTTGGCCGAAACACGTTTGTGTCAACAGGTAATTGGACTGATTGGAAATATGCACACATTGCCGTACCGTTTACTGCCGGGGTGAATTCTATCCGATTTGCCGCAGCAAGCGCGCTTGGCGCGGCGAATATTGATAAGTTCACGGTTGTCTACGGAATTGAAATGGGTGCTGTTGCAAAATCCGCTGCTGATGAAAATACGATGATAACACCACAGGCAGATACGGTCAGCGTGCAGAACATCCCATTTCGCGGTGTTGGAAATATCACGTTCTTAAATGTACCGCAAGGCGCATCGGCGCGTATATATTCCCTTTCCGGCATGCTGATTGCTGAAGTTCAAAGCTCCTCGTCACATGAGCTCTCATGGAATGGCAGAGCATCTGACGGGAGTACGGTGAAACCCGGTGTGTATTTCTGCCAACTGAGTTCATCACAGGGCATAAAGATCGTTAAGATAATGGTGAAGAAATAGAATAATCGGCTGCTTCGATTTTGTTTCTTAAAATCATCCGATTTTTTCACAAGATTTACCAAGATTTTTTCCGCATTCCGGTGTAAACTGATAGAAAAATCAGGAGTCCCGACATGAACAAACTGTGTGCGCTGTTGATAATGGCCGCCGTGAGTTTCGGTGCCGGTGTTACCGACATCCCGCGGCTGCAGCCTATCCCGAATACGCCGGATATCAGCAAGTCATCATGGACACCCGCTGGCGGCTGTTCCACGACGAACACCGTGGATGGCAGGATCGTTCTCACGACCGAAGTCCCCGCCGAGCAGGCAAAGGGTCATCACTGGTTTGAGACAACGCTCGATCTGAAACCATATCGCGGAAAAACGGTGACGTTCTTCGTCCGCTACCGCACGCTGAACGTTTCCAAACCGCCGCAGGATTACAACGGCGTGAAGTTCATGCTCACGTATAAGAACGGCGAGAAAGGCACGCAGCAGTATCCCGCCGCTAAAGCGCCCTTCGGCACGAGCGACGGCTGGCAGGATACCGCATTCAACGTTACGTTCGGCAGTGAGGTGACCACCGGCATTCTGTCGCTGGGACTGCAGGAAAGTTCGGGGAAGATCGAATTTATCCTCGACAGTCTCCAGACCGGATACGTCTTCAGTCCGGAGGGGCGGATCAATCTCGAATATAAGATCACGTATCCTGACAACATTCTGAACCACAAACGGCAGCGGGGATTCATGTCGCCGCGTACCATCACGACGAACGATGTGGACACGCTCCGTTCATGGAACGTGAATCTCATGCGCTGGCAGATTACACGCAACTGGGGAAAGATCGGCACCGAGACCGACCTTGACGAATACGACACCTGGCTCAAGGGCAAACTCGATGACCTCGACAAGGCAATTTCATTGCTGAAACCGGCCGGCATCAAGGTGGTCATCGACCTGCATTCGCCTCCGGGCGGAAAAGTGTCGGCACACAATATGCGCATGTTCTTCGATAAAAAGTACGCCGATCATTTCATCAAGGTATGGCAGACCATCGCCAAACGTTACAAGGGCAATCCCGGCGTCTACGCGTACGACCTTGTGAACGAACCTGTGCAGACAATGCCCGCACCGTTCGACTACTGGAATCTGCAGCGCATGGCCGCCGAAGCGATACGCGAGATCGATCCGGACACGCCGATAATGCTCGAGTCCAATGAGTCCGACCGGCCGCAGACCTACGCGTATATGTCTGCGCTGCGCATGAACAACATCATCTATAAAGTGCACATGTACTTTCCGCTCTCGTACACGCATCAGGGCGTTTTTTCCACGGGCGCATTCACGAAGATGCCATACCCGGGACTCCTTGAGGGCGAACAGTGGGACAAAGAGAAAATACGGAAGACACTGCAGCCGGTGCGCGACTTTCAGCTCAGGCATACTGCGAAAATATACGTCGGCGAGTTCTCGGCCATCGCCTATGCCCCCGGCGCTGAAAAATATATCAATGACTGCATCGAAATATTCGAGGAATACGGCTGGGACTGGACCTTCCACGCATTCCGCGAATTCGCCGGCTGGAGCGTTGAACACGACGGGCCGGATGTGCAGCATCTGGCGCCTGCACCCGACACGCTCCGCAAACAGGTGCTCTTGAAGTATTTCAAACTCAACGAGAAGTAATAATCTTCCATAGCTATTTGCTTTTTAATTGATAATTAGCTATTGTAGACGTTATGACCGATGATGCATCGAAACCTCGAGCCAGGGCTACGCTTACCAGCGTCCACATACTGCTTACCTATGCGTGTAATTTCTCCTGCGACCACTGCTTTCTGTTCTCCGGCCCCGAGGCGAGAGGCACGTTCACCGTCACTATGCTCATAAGCATGCTCGATGATATCAAAAAGTCAGGCATTGCGAACGTATGTTTCGAAGGCGGCGAAGCTTTTTTGTATTACCCGCTCCTTGTCGAAGGAATACGGTACGCACACGAACTCGGACTGAAGACAAGCGTGGTCACCAATGCGTACTGGGCACGGTCCATTGCGGATGCCGAGCTCTGGCTGAAACCATTGGCCAGTCTCAGTGTTGGTAAAATAAGCGTGAGCGCCGACGCGTTTCATTTCGGCGACGAAGTGGAGAATTCTGCGAAACGCGCGCTCGCGGCGGCAAAAGCACTCGGAATTCCGACGAGTACGCTCCGCACCGAAAAGCCAGCGATACAGTCCGTAGACGGAAAACGAACGGTCGGCGGCACTACGCTTTTCAAGGGACGGGCGGTCGAGAAGTTCATCGACGGACTGCCCCGGCGGCCGTGGGAAGAACTCGTAACCTGCCCGCACGAGAAACTGGCAGAACCGTCACGTGTGCATCTTGACGCGTACGGCAACGTCCATCTCTGCCAGGGCGTGTGCATGGGCAATGCGCTGAAAACGCCGTTATCAGCATTGATCGATAATTATCACGCTGAGGACGATCCGATCTGCGGACTTTTGCTTGACGGCGGACCGGCGGCGCTTGCTCGTAAATATAACCTGCCGCACGAAGCGTCATATGTGGATGAATGCCATTTCTGTTATATGCTTCGCCGCGCATTGATAGAAACCTATCCCGATATTCTGGCGCCGCGGCAGGTGTACGGGATTACGTAACATGATGAGTAAAAACCTGGAGCGGATGATAAAGCTTGCCGATGAGGCCTTTGCCGCACGCAAGGACCCCGACCAGATATCGGTCACTTCGAAAGACAGAAAAAAACTTGAACGCATACACCCGGCGACGATGTCGCAGCAGGAGAACGCAGACGGGCCTGTCGCGTGGATGCTGATAATCCCCACCACGCACGACATCATGAATGAATTTATCAGCGGGCATATAAATGAAAAAGAGCTCCTGAAGCGAACACCGTTGAAGGCGAACTATGAAACCGCCTATCTGTGCTCGGCGCTCGTGCTTCCGGAGATGCGCGGACAGGGCATCGCCAAGGATGTCGCAAAAAAAGCACTTACGTCCATGATGCAGGACCATCCGATACGGGAATTGTTCTACTGGTCGTTCAGCGCCGAGGGTGACAAACTTGCGTATTCACTCGCCCGGCACTTCAAACTGCCGCTGAAAAAAAGAGTATAGCCGGAATCGGGAACAATAATTATCGAATAATGATGACGTAATGCTACGGCAGTGTGCACAATGTCTTAATGAAAAGATATCGCACCAATCTGTTATACGCGTCGCGTTCCATGGTGTTGGTGACCCGTGTAGAGACGTTCTGATATACCTGCTGAATGTCTTCCCGCGACTGGCGGTTGCTCTTCTTCACCGAGTTCATGCTCTTCTGTATGGCAGCGATAAGCGTATCGCGCTCGCTCGCACGCAGTTTGGAAAGCTCGTACCAGTCATTCTGGGCACCGGCGATATATTCTTCAAGCTGCGCCGCGGTCTTCGGTATGCTGTCCTTGAGTCCCACGGCGCGGCACACGCGGTCGATAGGTACGCCGGCCTCGACGAACGCCGTTGCTGTTGCCGGAGCTTGCGTCTGCGTCCGTGCGGAGGGTGCAAGCCGCATACCCAGCGGCTCCGGCCGTGCCGTTTTTATCTTTTCTTTCCGCTCATAGGCAAACCGCTCGAGCGAATCGTTCTGATACCGGTTAAGGTTCTTCCGTGAAAAAACAAGCATAATGGTCGACGATAACGCATTATCGACGCCTGACGATGTGCGCGCTGCTGATATACGGGCGAGATATTGTTTGAACACGAAACTACTCAGCATGCCGCCGCTTCTTTTTTTGAGCTCTTTGGCTATCTGCTCGGGCGTTATTTTGAACAATTCGGCATAATTAAACTGCACTACACCAGCTTTATCCGTCCGCATGAACGAGATAAGCTCAAGCGTCTTTTTCAGGAACGTGTCCGTCAGCATGAAGGCGTGTTCCCGTTTTTCATCGGCAATGGGGAGTGGAAACGCATTGGTGCGCATCTCGGCGACCGACGGATATTGTGCGGCGTACGTACAGAGATAGCGCAGATACTGCACCGCAAGCGTGTCTACTTTTGATTCCGGCACCACGACGGCGGGCAGCGTTTTAGCACCGCTGCGCAGCGCTTCGTCGGAGAGCAGTTCGAACAGGCGGGAGCGTTCGCTCTCATAGATGCGCTCGAAAAACGTATACGGGAGCGCACAGCGAAGCGCGAATCCAGCGGGGTTTCCGTCGCGATTCTTCATCGGGAGCAGCACCGGCAGCGATTCCGCAGGTGTAACAAGCGAATTGAACGCCGGTGTGAATATCGTGGAATCTATCTCCCTGACGGCGGAATGCTCAAGGCAATCCTCACGGGTGATGAGCGTTGACGGCGCAGAAAGCGCAATGCGTATGATGAGTTCCCTGCAGCGGCTGATGAGCGTTACGCTGTCATCAACCGTTTCTTCAGGCTCGGCATCGTGCGACGGAGCGCTTTCATGAAAATATACCGTGATAGCGCCGTTATCATCATCCTTATGCACGGTCGCATACCCTTTCACCTTGAGCAGAACGAACAATTCCATCAGATTCCGTATCCGCTGATCACTTGAGAAAAGCGTTGTATCCTCACGGGAACTGACGACGGCATTGCGCTTTTTCACGACATACTTAAGCACATCCACAAGCACGCCGTAGAGCGGAATCGCCTCATATTTTCTGGTGTCCCCGAGGAACACATCGCGAAGGAATTCTTTATATCGTTCCTTGTCGGTAAGATATACCGGTATCGGCGCCGTTGTCGGTATCGGTGAATTGTCGTTATCTGAAGATTGTTTCATAGTTCCTGTTCACTTATGTACATAGTATACCGGATTCATGACGCCGCGTCAACACCGCACCACAGCAGCACACTCGCTGTTCCATATAAAGAAAACAGGATTTTATACAAATACAATTCCCGTGAAATGACGTATACTGCCGGTATAACGAACGTTCGTATCAGGAGCATTCAATGAAAAAACAGCTCACGATCATAGTACTGCTTATATGCGCATTATCCCTCGTCGCGGCTGAGGGTTTTATCAACAACGGCGATTTCGAATCCGGCACGGCAAATCCGCCGGACGGCTGGGTCATGTGGGGGCCCGACCAATTCAAAAAAGCGGAAAACTACACCGCTGACACGGCACACGCGCATAGCGGCAAAGCGTCGTTTCGCATCCATCATCCGGCAAATACGCGTGGCTACATTATCACCTCGCCGTTCGACAATGCGCTCAAGCCGGAAAAAGGCCAGGCGTATACGATTAGTTTCTGGGTAAAAGCCGACAAGCCCGGCGATGCGCGGTTCTGGACCGGCGCGTATCTTTCCACCAATCCGCTCAAGGACGGACGCTCACTCGGAAGCTACACGATACCGGTAACCGCGGAATGGAAACAGATCACCTATACCTTTACCGAAGGCCTCGACTTCACCGTTGAAGGCTCGCCGCTCGTATATTTCTGCTTTTCTGCTGCGGTGAAACAAGAAGATGAACGGACGATTTGGGTTGACGACATCGTCATCACCGCGAAGAAATCGGCGCTGAGCTTCACACTCATCGATGAGAGCACGGTTGCCTACCGGAAACCGCAAAGCAGCCTCAAACCCGGAAGTACACTCACGATAAGCATCGACCCGTCGAAAACAGTGCGGAAAGCGAACAGGCTCGTCGGCGGCATTTCGTTTCATAAAGTAGCCGGATGGGCCGGAAAACCGTATTCCCGCGACGGCAAGTATACGCTCTCGGACGATATGGAAGGCGCCATCAAAGATCTCAAACTGCCGCTCACGCGCATCTACGCCATGGGCGACGAACAATTCTCGCTCGAAGAGTCCATCGATAAAGCCGCGGCGCTGCTCGACAAGATCGGTGTGCCCCAGGAAACCGTGGTACTCGAGTTTGAGAACCAGGGCGCAAAAACGAAACTCGCTCCCGATGTGTGGGTACGCGGCGTGAAATATTCGATGAGCAAAGGGTATAAATTCCGCTACTGGGAGATCAGCAACGAGCCGTATCTGAACAGCCCGATTTTCAAGGAACCATCCGATTACGTTGAGCATTACAAAGCGGTAAACGCGGCCATCAAGGCGGTACAGCCGGAAGCGAAGACCGTCATGTCCACAAAAGGCGATGATTTCAAATGGGGTAATTATCTCCTCGCGGCGCTTGCCGGTCATTACGACCTCGTAGCCCCGCACTGGTACAGCTGGGCGAAGGGCTTTGATTTCGAGGATACAATGCTCGGTGAGAATTATGACATCGCCTGCCGTATTGCCAAATGGACCGAACTGATAAAGAAATATAATCCCGGACGCGACGCCGCGCAGTACGACACCGAGTGGGGTCTTTACACGCCCACGAAGAATGACGAGCCCGGCGAGAAAAACCCGCAGAACGCCAACATCATGGGTGCTGTATTCCGCGCGGCACGGCTCGTGTATTACACCGGCGACGATATCATACGCGGGGCAACCGCATGGGAAATGTTCGTCAGAAAGCCCGGTTACGGTTTCTGCACCTTCGAGGCCGGTACCGAGGAAAAGCGCACGTTCCTCTACTGGCTCTACTATTACTACAACCGTTCCGTCGGCGACAATGTGCTTGCGCTTGACGGCACCGCTCCGTTTTACACGATCAAAAAAGCGCGAACGAAAACCGAAGGCACGGATATCACCGCAACACCCGCGATCATCACCGCAACCGCCGACGGCAAACGCATCTACGCGATGCTCGTCAACGGCATGTGGGCAAAGGAATACCCCGCGTCGATAACCGTGAACAACTTTGCACTGAAGACAGCCACCGGCATACTACTCACGCATGACGACACGAACGCGCTGCCGATACTCGACAGAAAAGAGGATTTTGTGAAACCCTTCGCCCCTGCCGTCTCGGGAAACAGCCTCACTTTCACGCTCCCGGCGCACGCGATAGTGTTCCTCAAACTCGAGCAATAATATACTTGACAATATCGTACGGTACTTTATCCTCACCCCATGAGCGCATCGATGTCGCACACGTATAGCTGCACCCCGGACATGCGCATCAAAGGAAGATGAGTATATGAAACAGAAACAGATCAAAACCCGCGGCGGACTTTCCTTTAACACACAACGCGGATGTTTCAGCATCACCGCCGGCGGCCTTACGCTCAAGGACTATACTGTCGCCATCGCGAGCGGCGAAAGTACCATACGCGGCACCGATATCCGCTGGCACTCATCCGTAAGCGGTGAAACTCAAACCATAACCGGCACGGGCAAAGGCGTTACCGTAACGCTCACGATATCATCTTTCAAGGACAACGAAAGTCATCGAATCGTCATCGGCGGCGAAATACGCTTTACCAAAGCGATGTCCTGCGAACGCATCGACATTCTGCATCCCGTTTCCTCCGGCACTGTTTCGGTACTATCCATGCTCACGCACGGACACGTCATGGGCGGCTGCAATCTCTTCACGTTTCCGGGCACGAAGGCGCAGAAAAAGCCCTTCGAAAGCTGGCACTTTGCGGCATTCAAAACGGCGAATGATTTTTCGCTTGCGAGTTTCGACCTCAAAGAAACGTATCCATGCATATTCACCGGTATGCGTACGATGAAAAATGTTCAGGCATTCACCGCTTCCATGCGCACCGAGGCGGATGTAAAAAAAGGCGACATCATCCGGCTTCAACCGCTCACTATAACATCCGGCAGCAACGGCCATGCGATGCTTGAACGTTACGGCGAACGTCAGTCTTCATCGAAAAAGGACTTCTCCAAACGGCCGATTATGTGGAACAGCTGGGATTATTACCGCTGGTGCATCAGCGAGGCCGAGGTTATGGAGAACGTGGAGTTCATCGCGAACGATCCGGTGTTATCAAAGCACGTGGAGTATATCGTGGTGGACGACGGCTGGCAGTACGCGTACGGCGACTGGGAGGTCAATTACAAATTCCCGTCCGGCATGGACGGCCTTGCAAGGAAGATACAAGCAAAGGGGATGAAGGCGGGCCTCTGGTTCGCTCCGTTTATCGTTGAAGAGCACAGTACCATCGCCGACTGGCATCCCGATATGCTCGTGACCGGCGACAAAAGACTGCCGGGGCTCGCATTCTCCTGCATGAAGCGCATGGGGTTTATCCTTGACGCCGCATCAAGAAATGGCGGAAAATTCCTCGCCGACATCTTCGCGCGATACCGTTCCATGGGATACGATTATTTCAAACTCGATTTCCTCCGCTATCTGCAGAACGGCGTTTACTATAACAACGGCGAACGGCCGGCAAAAGGAAAGCTCATGCGCGATGCGCTTCAGAACATCCGTAATGCCGCCGGAAATGACGCACACATACTCGGCTGCAATTTCCCGTTTGAGGCGGGCGACGGCATCGTTGACAGCACGCGCGTATCATCCGATGTCGCACCGCGCTGGGAGAACGTGAAGATAAACGTAAAATCCATGGCTGCCCGCTACTGGATGAACCGCGTGCTCTGGTGGAGCGATCCGGACTTCGCCGTCTGCCGGGGCGACGACACCAGCGACGATACAGACCTCCGCCGCATGAATCCGCTCAATGTATTCCTCGACATGAAGAATCAGAACACCGGAATGAAAGAGCGATGGGACAACTTTGTCACCTACGACGAGGCGCGTGTGCTCATGTCGCTTGCCGTGGTCAACGGCGGCGTCATCGCACTTTCGGACAAGCTTACACGGCTCAACGAACGCGGGCTCGATCTTGTACGTAAAACCGTGGCGGCGGATGATCGCGGACGCGGCGTACCCATCGACCTCTTCGAACACGAATACCCCGAGCGATGGGTACAGATGAATGACAAGGGCAGACGATATCTTTTCGTCAATTACGCCGACAACGCTAAAAGGCTCACTATCAAGAGCACGGATATAGATACGACGCTTCAGTATCGTGATTTCTGGACCGGTGAGCCGGTAATGTTAACCAAAGACTCGTTCACCGTGACAATATCCAAACACTCGTGCCTGTTTCTCGAATCGATATAGGCAACGTCAGTCATCTTTCTTTTCATGATGTCGCGGCGCATTTAACCGCCGGAAGATGAGCGCGGGCAGCGCCACCATGCGTGACGGCCAGTCTTCTATGATAGCGGCAATCACATCGCGCGGATGGGCGCTTTCCGGTTCTTTTATGCGCAGCGCAAGCGGGATACAGAGTATGCGGAGCACCGTGCTCAACAGGAACAGATACTGATAATTATTCCACGTATGTCCGAAGAGCCCGATATCATGCCCTTCCCAGAGCTGAAGCAGTACGCCGCCGACGATAGCCGATAATCCACCGGCGAGACCCGGTAGCGATGCGATTGCCGCTGCGAACATGCCGCGGTTCTCGCGCGGAGCCATGCGGAGCATGAACCCGTTCGTCGAAAGCTGCTGGCCGACGTTGAGCATATTGTCCGCGATGAAAAATATCGACAGGCCCCAGAAGGCGGTCTCTTTTGTTATGAAAAAAAAGATGAGCGGAGCAAGCGGCTTGAGCGCTGTGCAGAGCACCAGTACCGGACGGCTCCCGTAGCGGTCGATGAGTTTTCCCAACGGTTTGGCGCCTAACGCGCTACCGATGCCGGGTGTCCACCAGATTATCATCACCTGCCAGAGCGGAAGTCCCAGCACCTTGAGTACATAGAGGAGCATGAATACCGCGGCGATCATCGCGGATGCCGCATACGCACAGTTCCAGATCATGTAGCTTCTGAACTGCGGCTGACGCATCGGCTCGAGTATCGTTTCGAGGATGGGACGCACATGCACCGGCGCGGGTTCGGGCTCATGTATCCACAGAAAAAGGATGATATCCACAACACCGGCGAGAACACCGCAGATGACGACGATGGTGAACGCCTCAGGCAGTGTTAATCCCAGCGAAGCATATTTGAAGCCGAACACCGTGAGCGGGATATATGCGATGAGCCACACGATCTGCTGCCAGCGCACACGCCCGCCCCAGTAACGACTGATGATGCGCCGCGGGATAAGGTCCCCCATCCATGAGAACCATATCGGCGGACCTATGTTCTGCAGAAGATTGGAAAGCGCGAGCATCACGAGCATGAGCGCGATGCGTGTTGACACCGCAAGTCCCGGAATGAGCGGCGTGAGCACTACACCGAGCCACATGATGCGCCCCGATATTATCAGCCACATGAAAACCGCACGCCGGGAGCGTAGCCGGTTGCTCCATAACGCTCCCAGGAACTGGAAACTGACCATTATCATGGGAATGCCGCTGAGTATGCCGAAATGGACTTCGGTAAAACCGAGCTTGCGGAAATAGTCGGTGGCCATCGGGCTGCCGACAGCGGCGCCGTAGAGCATCGCAAGACAGCCGGCAACGGTAACCAGCGCAAGCGAACGCTGCAGTATTGAGGGAAGTTTCACGGATGGTTTGTTCATACGAGGTGCCTTCGCGATAAGTATACATCCTCTGCCCTATTTCATCAAATCACGTCTGCGCTGTTACACAGAGTGGCCGGATATCATTGCAATATTCGGTGATACCGGTAAAATATGCATCAGCAGCCTGCGGAGTGCGCATGAACATACAGACCGAGATACAAAACAACATGCTGATATTCACCCTGAACGGCGAGGTGGATATGTATCAGACCGCCGAGATCAGAAACCAGCTTGATGAACTGTTATCCACAAACTCCGGTATCGAACATATCCTATTCGATTGCACCGCGGTAAAATATATGGATTCTAGCGGCGTGGGTCTTTTCGTCACCGTACGCAACAGGATGAAAAAACAGGGCATACGATTTTCGCTTTGCGGCCTGCGCGATCAGGTGAAAAAGCTCTTTGAACTTTCCGCCATCAGCAGTCTTTTCACGGTATTCCCGAAACGAAGCGACGTCGTCTGACGCGTCGCCTATGTCTGTTGTGAACTGAAGGTGACGTTTGATACCGGGCGGGTTACGCCGTCCGGGAACGTTATCATGAGCGCTCCGGTCTCCGTTATTTCCTTGATCACACCCGTCATCTCTTTTCCCTCATGCACAAAGCGCCTCTTCGTGCCGTAGAGCCGGTGATACGGACGCATGAGTTCGATAAAAAGCGCCGTCTCACCTGACAGATACGCCTGATATCTGAAGAACATTTTTATAAAGCCGTTTATCAGTTCGTTCACATCGCCGTTGTATCCGTGCGCCGCAAGCGACGTGGCCGCAAATCCGCTGTCTGGGGCTATCGCGTCGCCTGAAACGTTGATACCGATGCCGATGACCATGCGCTCGATAGCACCCGCTGCCGAATACAGCGACTCGATGAGTATTCCCGCAAGCTTCGCGTCGCCGATATAGATATCGTTCGGATATTTTATTGAAACCCCGGCCGATACATACTGCTCTATCGCCTTGACGAGACAATAGCCCGTATAGAGCGACAGAAGCGTGTCCCCGCGAAGCGCCGGTGCAGGCAGCGCAAGCGTCATCATGATATCGCCCCGCGCTGAGCGCCACGGTCTTTTAAACCGTCCGTAGCCGCCGGTCTGTTCATACGCGAGCACCAGCGCGGCTTTCGCAAGCGGCATGGTCTTCGCGTACGTGTTCGTCGAATCGACCGAATCGACTACGACGACGTCCACCGGTGTGCCGGCGGTCAATGTTTCCGAATGGTACGTGAACATGACGACATTATAGTACAATCTGCGGCGTTGACAAGCGGTATATCAGACTTCATCAAAGACACGGTGTATGCGCTCATACACCGTGTCACCGGCGTCATCGGCCACGGTAACACTCCGCACATCGACGAGCTTTTTTATCTGTTTGACGATTTGCGTAAGTCTTCCGTCATGTGCCACGAGTATATACATCCTGCTGAGTGTCTCATCGATGGGGGCGCAGGCGATGGCCTCCATGTTGTACGCACGTCGTGAAAAAAGTCCCGTCACATGCGACATGACCCCCGGATGATTCCTGACATCTATTTTAAGCAGTGCGCGGTTATTCATAGTTCAGCTCCTATCATCTCATGATTCGCTTTACCCGGCGGCACGATCGGGTACACGTTCGCATCGGCGGGTATCGCCACGTCGATGAAGAGTGGCGCTTTCCCCGCGCTGTTCGACCGCAGCACATCGGCTATCGTTTCAGGCGTTGCACGCATCGCCGTTATGCCGAAACCGCGCGCGATGGTGACGAAATCGGGGTTCTTCTGAAACCGTGACGCAATATACCGCTTGCCGAAAAACAGTTCCTGCTGCTGACGCACCAGTCCCAGATGACCGTTGTTGAAAAGTATTATCGTCACCGGCAGATTGAGTTCCGCAAGCGTTGCAAGCTCCTGTATGTTCATGAGTATCGATCCGTCGCCGCTCATGCAGCAGACAGGTGTATCGGGATTGACAAGCGATGCGCCTATCGCCGCGGGCAGACCGAAGCCCATGGTTCCGAGGCCGCCCGACGTGAGCAGTTGCCGGGGACGCACGCAGTTCCACGTCTGCGCCGTCCACATCTGATGCTGCCCCACGTCGGTGGTGACAATAACATTGTCGCCGAAATAGGACTGTGCCGCGGCGACCACATGCGCCGGATGCGTGTCGCTCACGGTGAGCGGCGGATGCATCGATTTCAGTTCGGCGATACGCGCGCGCCAGGCGCTTCGTTTATTTTCCGTAATATGCGGCAGAAGAAGTTTCAGCGTCTGTGAAACATCGGCCACGATATGCATATCCGTGGCCCGTATCTTCCCTATCTCCGCGTCGTCGATATCCACATGTATCACGGACGCATCGGGACAGAATGCGTCGCTGCGCCCTGTCGCCCGGTCATCAAAACGGGCACCGAGCACGATGAGAAGATCAGTCTCTTTTGACAGATGATTCGTGGCGCTTTTGCCATGCATGCCGAGCATACCGAGATCGAGCGCGTCACCTGAAGGAAAAACACCGGCACCCATGAGCGTATGCACCGCCGGTATGCCGTTGCGATGCGCAAGCTCCCGGATGAGCTCCGACGCGCCGTTGTGTATGCATCCTCCGCCGATGTACAGCAGCGGACGTTTCGCCGCAGTAATCATGGATGCGATGGTACGCAGTGACTGTTCATCGGGAGCCGGTTTCGCATCAATGGCCGAACGCTCCGGAAAAGCGTCAACGCTCACCGGCGACAGCTGCACGTCCTTGGGGATATCCACGAGCACCGGCCCCTGCCTCCCCGATGCCGCAATACGAAACGCCTCGGGAATAACCTCAAGCAGTTCCGACGCCGAACGCACCAGAAAATTATGCTTGGTTATCGGTATCGTCATGCCGTAGATGTCTATCTCCTGAAACGCATCGGTGCCGATCAGTGCTGTCGACACCTGTCCTGTTATCGCCACAATGGGCACCGAATCCATCTTCGCGTCTGCCAATGCGGTGATGAGATTCGTCGCGCCCGGACCCGATGTTGCAAAGCACACCGCCGTTTTCCCCGTTGAGCGGGACATCCCCTGTGCGAGAAAGCCCGCTGCCTGTTCATGCCGGACGAGTATATGGCGTATGCTGCTTGCATATAACGCGTCGTAGAGCGGCAGATTGGTGCCGCCGGGAATACCGGCAATGACCGATATTCCCTCCCGTTCGAGTAATCTGATGGTGAGTTCCGCTCCGTTCATTGATGGCTCCTGTGCATAAATATTTGGTTCTTCTTTCATACATCGTATTTTCTAAATATACTGTCGCTCCCGCAGTGCATCCAGCACTGCTTGCGCTAGCGTTGCGCGGGTGTCCAAATATAATTCGCACCTCCTGTGCGTGTTCTTCTGTGAATGCAGTTTTTTCATGATTTTTGTTCATATTCAAAGCCCCGCGCAATAAAAAACGCCCTGCCAGTTGTTACCGGCAGAGCGTTATTATCGCTTGAAAGACCGGCGCCTAGACCACCACTACTGCTACCTTTACTACGGAAACGGTTTCCGCGATGTGTGTGGTTGTCTGGCGCATCATTGATTCCTTTAGCAGTATATTACGTAAATATATTGAAAAGTCAAATAGCCTTTACTCCACCCGGCACTGAAGGCGCGGTCTCGAGACCGCGCCTTCAGTGCCGGATTTTATTGAAAGACTGACATTCATACTCCTGAGATTGAAAATCACTCTCCATAGAATGATTTTTACCTTACAGAGACAGGAATTCACTCTCCCAAGATTGATTTCTATCTTCCTGAAAGTGAAAATCACGTAACGGAGAGTAAATTTCAGTCACCCTAGATTGGAATTCACTCTCCGGAGACTGAATTTCACCTTCCTGAAATTGAATTTCAATCTCCGAAGATTCCATTGCCAATAAAAAACCGAAGGCGCGGTCACGTGACCGCGCCTTCGGTTTTTCATTTAGCGTCGTATATCTATTTCATAGCCGCTTTCTTCTTCGACTTCTTGAAATATACCGCCATATCATCGGCAATGGTGCTCAAACCCGATACCTTGTCCTTATGCTGACGAACCGCCGCATACACATCCAATGCCGCAGCCATCGCGTCGCTTTTGACGGCAACGTGCGTTGACTGAAGCCCTTCCGCAAGCTCATTCGCCATAGCGACGATATCGGCCATATCCTTTGAAAGCTGATAATCCTTTTTGAACTCCGCAACGTTGAACACGCCCGGCAATATCTCCGGATGTGCCTCAACGGCCTGATGCGCCTTGTCGAGGAACGGTTCAAGCTCCTTTCCGGCCTTGAACAGCGAGTGCACTTCCGATGCGTCGAGTGAGAGAAGAAACCCGAGCTGACTTTTGATGCCCGAAAGTTTCTGCGTGATCTCCGCCTTGGTTTCAGGCGCGAGCGTTGCCGATACGAGATTCTGCGTAGCCATTTTCCTGTCCTCCGAAATTATATTATTACTAACGGCAGGCTTTGCAGCCTCCGCTGGTAATTCTGTAGGTGATGAAGAAGTTTTTTCTGGTTGCTTGGAATCACTCATTGTATATATCCTTTAGAATATTATGCTATATTTTTGTTTGCATGTTTTAAAATGTTTTCAATAGTTAATTTACCGTTTTCATATAATTCCACAAAAGATTCATCGAATGATCTTCCAAGAACGATAAAAAAGCCATATTGATATGAAAAATGCTCTCCACTCGTTAATATCTTTAATTTCTCCCGGTCTACCATGCGTGCATCTTCACGTACTGGCTTATTTTTTTTAACCTCAAAACAAGCAAGGTCATCCGCTTTTTCCTTTGAGCGCTTGGTGATAACTATATCAATATAATTCCCTTTGGGATTATTCACCTTTTTTATTGCATCATACCCAATCAAATGGGTTTTATTATATTCGCAATCAATGTAATATCCATAAAAACAAATACATTCCAAATACACTGCAATCCTGTGTGTCATGCAGCGCTCGCTCAATGAATATTCAATTAGCAACGAGTCTTTGTCGTAAAAATATTTTAACGCATTTGTAACATGCAAAATAATATCATTGCGATTCATATTCGTTGTAGCCTTTGTTACCATACTTGTATATCATCAATATTGCCATTGCCACTCCACTCTACAACATGTCTTCCAGACCCAGTGATAGAAAATGTATTTGACAACCAATCGCCATAGCCGTAGCCGCCTTCCCTGTACATACATGCAACGCCATCGACTTTGAAACTTACAGACAATGAACTACTTCCAAATACATATGAATAAAATGATATGTTCGCTGGCCCAACAAGAGTAATCCTTACGATAGCGTGATTAAGGTATATTGAATAATTCCCGCTGTAATGTTGTAGCCCATCAATGCGTGCCTGATATTCAGTACTATATCCTTCCATCTTCACTAACTCAATTTCTACAGGAACCAACGCGTCATCAAATTTATATCCATTGGTATTACTTTGTACAATAACACAATTGCTTCGAGTAATTTTATTCACAGTCCCATAGATATCTCTCACGTACATTGATAAGCTTTTTGTTCCAATCGCGCTAAAACCGGCTTCCGCATATTTATTTGTTGAATAAGCGACATCAATTACGCCATTAAAATCTGTATCCCAGGCATAATCAAATACATCTTCGTTTACATTCTGTTCGTCCTGCACAAATACCTTTTGAACAATCTTAATGCCAATTGTCGAAACCTGTGGATTAAATGACTTAACCGCATAAGCATCTTTGGGGTCATTTGCAGCATCAAATGGATTCAGCCTTTCTTTTTTTGCTGGTATACATCCAAGAAAAATGCTAAATACGAACAATATGACATAGTTGGCTTTCATCTAATGCTCTCTAAAATTTATATGTATAAGTGAAATGAATTGAGTCTACCGCTATACGCGCATTGATGTTTTCAAGCGGGCTAAACATCCGCGCATACAACACCTTATCCGGCATAAAAAACCAGACTACGAAACCCGCAGTACTGATGGCATATAAACTATATGCAGAGATGTATAAGAACGTGCTTAAATCTATTTGAAACGAATAATTCGTATAATAACCAGCTATTGTGGTGGGCAAGGCCCTTTGCATATAGTTCGAGTTATAATATTTTTCAGCACCATCAGCAACAGAATACCCCAAGTAATTCAGCCCTATCGCTGCGGCAAGCCCGCCCAATGAACTCCAAAACACAATAGGTTTTGCCTTATTGTCCACCATAAAGCTTGTTGATTTATACGATGCCGTCCAAAGACTGCTTGCCGCATCACTTTTGGGCGATAAAGTATTCTTCTCTATCCCGGTAAAAACCGTTATCATTTTCATGAGCGCATCATCCGCCGTCTCCAGCGAGCTGATTTTTTCCTTCGCTGTTTTTACTATTTCACCGGTTTCTATTTTCACTTGCGCAATATAAATGACAAATACGCCGCCTAATTTCATAACACTCCCATAAAACATGTGTTCCATGTTCAGCAGCTTCCCGATTTTCACAGCGCATGTGTTCTCTGTGCATCCGGTCATTTGAAAAGACTGTTCTTTTAGAATGGACTCCATATTATTACGTTCCAATATTGAATATTTTCCGCTCGCCACCAGTTCATTGCGAAAAATATCAGTTATTCCTGATGCCTCTTGTTTTGAAATGCCTTTCGCCTCAAAATCAATGACCCCTGCCTGTATTTTTATTCCATACGAAAGTGACGAAATAAAAAACATGAAAATAAATAAAAGTTTGAATACAGCACGAATTCTTAGCATTGTAACCCTCATTTTGTAGATGGAATATATTATTTGATAGAATCTTCGTTCCAGAGGACAATGGCTCATGAGCCCTTGCCCTTCGAGTATGGCGGTCGGAAGAAGAGCTTGTTGCTCGACTGTAAGAATTATTTGCGGAAGGAAGGAAGGAAGGAAGGAAGGAAGCCTTGTCTGTCATCAAATACGCCACAATTTTTCTCCAGCGGGAGTCAAACCATTGATTGAAATATATCACTTGAAAGCAGAATTGCAAGCTTTGCATCATGTCACTGAAAGTTGCATATCTTCCGCATCGTGATTACTATTAAAGCATACGCGCTTTGACCTATTATCAGAAGTATGCGGGAGCGTCCGATGACAACGACCGAACTCGGGTCATTCTTCAACAACATCAATGACATGTTGATCGTCTGCACTGCCGCGGGAGACATCGTCTTTGTCAACGATGCTGCGGTGCGTGTTCTCGGTTATCCCTTCGCCGAACTCATCAGGAAGAACATCTATGACCTGCCGCCAAAAGACGAACACGACGAAGCGTCTGCTGTTCTGCACGCGATGTTCACCGGGGAGCGGAACAACTGCTCATTGGAATTTGCAGGCAGGGATGAACGGCGCATACCGGTTTCGATGCGGATGTGGCCCGACAGATGGAACGACATGGACTGCGTCTTCTGCCTGTCAAGGGACGTCAGCGGCGAACATGAATCGCTTGAGCTATTCACTAGATTCTTCGACGCGAACCCCGCATTGATGGCAGTCATGAGTTTTCCGGAAGGCATCTTCACGGATGTCAACGCGTCATTCCTTGCGAAACTCGGTTACACGAAGGACGAGATTATCGGTAAACGACCCGACGATATCGGTCTTTTTCCCGATGCGGCTCAGCGGATAACCGATACACTCGCGGCAACGGGACATATCAGTGACAGTACCCTGACAATTCGCACTCGCGATGACACCGTACTCCACGTACGCTTCTCGGGTGATGTGCTCGGCAGCGGGGGCAAAAAATATATCCTCATGACCATGACGGATATCACCGGACAGATGCTGTTGTCGCAAAAGGCCGATGAACTGGAACAG
Organism: Spirochaetota bacterium; assembly: GCA_016214035.1. Taxonomy (GTDB): domain Bacteria; phylum Spirochaetota; class Brachyspiria; order Brachyspirales; family JACRPF01; genus JACRPF01. Next base: position 193,502 of record JACRPF010000006.1, read on the forward strand.
CGCATAAATGAAATCGTCACCGGGGCACAGATAGGCACCTGGAACTGGAACGTAGAGACCGGGGCGATGACGGTAAACGAACGCTGGGCAGAAATCTTCGGCAGCGCGCTCGCGGAACTGCCGCCCGTGACCAATGAGATATGCCGACGGCTGATGCATCCGGACGACCTGAAGGAATCCGACGGCCTCCTCGAGCAGCACTTCAGCAGAAAGTCTGAATATTATGACTGTGAAATCAGGCTGAGACACAGAAACGGCGACTGGGTCTGGGTGCGTGACCGCGGCAGAGTCATCGAACGGGATGCGGAGGGACGGCCGCTTCGGATGTTCGGCACACGGACCGATATCACCGAACGAAAGAAGCTGGAAGCTCAAATATCCGAGCACTCTATCCGGGACGCGCTTACAAACATCTATAACCGCCGGCATGTTTTTGAACGGCTCGATGCGCTGGCCGATGAATTCCGTCGCGATAAAAAAAGTTTTGCCGTCATCATCATCGATATCGATCATTTCAAAAAGATTAACGACGCACACGGCCATCAGACGGGCGATTATATCCTTCAGGAGATGGCGCTCATCATCGGAGAATACATCCGCCCCTACGACATCTTCGGCCGTTACGGCGGTGAGGAATTCATCATCGTGTATTCCGGCACACGTGAAGAGGCGGCATCATCGATGAAGCGCATACACAACGCCGTCGGGGAGCATACGTTCATGTTCCGCGAAGCACGGATACACGCCACGTTCAGCTGCGGGATAGCGGACTGCAGAGAACGCGTGAACGGCGGTAATCCGGTTGCCGCCATCCTTGAGAAAGCGGAGACGAGACTTATTGCTGCAAAACGATCGGGCAGGAACAGAATCGTGGTCTCCGATTAAACTGATCGCTCCCGGACATTACAGCTTCAGGTCGGGATTGCCCGCGCCGAAATGTTTGAGCATCACAATCGGATCCGTTTCCGACGGATTATATATCTCCACACCGTCGCGCGCAGCCGATTCGCTCACGAAAAACTCGTCACTCGTCAGCTGACCGAAGCGTATCATCGACGGTGTTTCGATGTTCCACACGCCCATCGTCCCGTGACCCTGCATCATGATAAGCCCGTACGCGGCCGCGTCCTTGATAACGACACGCTGCCCCGGCATGACGGTCAATTCCTTCGCGCTGAACGCGTCGGAACGGTAGCATATCCACTGCTCGCTGTATCCCCGGCTTTCCATCTCTACCGGCACGGGTTTCATGAAATGCTTCTGCGCGAACGCCGGATCGACGTTCTTCTCCCAGTCGATGACCGACATGAGATAGTCGATATTTCCAGCGCGGTCCTTCGGGGTATCCTTCCAAAGGAGCTCCTGCGGCACCACCTGGCGATTGTCGATTACCGACTGATACATGGCGAACACATCGGACGCTTTCTGCGGCTCATAGGTGCAGAGACTTCCCGGCGCATGCAGCACGCCCGGCGGTACGTCCCAACCGGTACCCGGCATGAGGCGAAAAGCCTGCGATATCGCCGTTATCCGGTTGTCGCCCTTGGTGAACGACGCGAGACAGGCGCGCACTTCGTCTTTGGTGATATGCGGCTGAAAACCGAAAAACGTATACGGAAAATCGCCGCCGTGATTGTTCACCTGCGGCGGAAAATAATACGCCTCTGGTTTCCCGTTCTGTCCCACGAGTTTCGCGTGTTCGTCACGGTGATGGATGTGATGGGGCAGCGCCATCTGATTGTCGAAAAACTTGGAATACATCGGCCACGCCTTATACGTATCCCACAGGCGTTTACCGATGATAGCATCCTTGAGGTCCGCCACCGCGTCGCGAAGCGTCACCTGTTCCACGCGGCTGCCGTCTTTCATGACGATAAAACTCAAGCCCTCGTTTTTCCCCGTGAGCGGCCCGTTGTCCGCCGGTGTGGTTGATGCGAACCAGCGTTCGTCGATGCCCCCGCGTTCGCCACCGAGTGCGTAATAATCATCCGGGTGAAGTTTTATTCTGCGTCCCGGTATGCAGAATGAGCGCGGCACCCAGTTCGGTGCGAGCCGTACAATACCTTTTCCCTGTTCAAGTGCGTTCTGTGCGATTGATTTTGTCCCCATGGTTCACTCCACTATTATCATTTCTATCGTTTCAAGTCGCGGAATCGTCAATGTAATGCCGCCGTTGTCGAATGTGACCGGAAGCTTTGCGCCATCCGAAACGCGCGTACAGCTTTTGGGTTTTCTGCCGTCCGGGAGCTTGATGGTCACGCTGATATCATGCACCGGAACATTCGGCTGTTCACTCTGATAATTCACAAAGCCGATGAGATACGAGTTCTCGACGGTGCTTTTGTTCACGGTTATTTCAACGCATGCGGGCGCGTTCGTTTTCATCACAATGTCCGACGGCGCATGTTCGCGAAACAGCCACGCGCCGAATTCCTGCTGCGCGTCCTGTTTGAGCGAGAGCATCGGCGATGCGAGGTAAATGCATTTCCCCTTGCCGAACTTATTGACCGTAAGTCCGGCATACCCGGTTATGACACCGGGAGGATTGCTGTGAATGGAGGCATATTCCTTCGCGTCGGGATCGAACGCCGGTTCGACAATGCGGGCGATTACCGTTGCGGTGTCCGCCGTCACGAACGGCGCGCGTGCATGTGACGAAACAAGCCAGCGTTTGTCGTTAAAGGAGATGTAGTGAAACTTCTTTGCATATGATTTCGCGTATGATACGCCGAACACATCGGCCAGCGCAAAATTACCGGTGGTGTTCCCGTCAAGATCATGCAGCGACGTGTTCCCGGTGGCGATGAGCGTACCGCCGTTCTTCACGAACGCCCGTATCTTTGCGTTCTCTTCATCCGACATATACGCGATGTTGTTCATGACAATCGTCGAGAGCCCTTCATAATCCTTCGACGCCGCCGTAACGGCGCGAAACGGGATGTGATTGCGCGTGAGTATTATCGAGGTGCCGAACAGTTCGTCCGCCGCGGGTTTATTGCCGTTCGGCGTCATGATATCGGAACTTGCATTGTCGTCGATATACGCGGCGGATGAATAGTAAAGCGCCGTGTCACCGGTTATCACCGGTTTTAGCCGTTTCACCGTCTGCATGTACGGATCAAGCGTTTTGGCAACCGCACCGAGGCGTTCATAAACGCTTTCCTCAAGCGTACCGTCGGGGTTGATGGCATCGATAAAAAAATACGCGCCTGAGTTCGCGAGCGTGGTTGCCGCTTCGACGGTAAGTTCCGCCTCGGACTTCATCGACGTGTGGTCGCGGAGATTTACGCAGCGGCTTGTCATGAACTCGTACGGCATATTCTTCGTCGCCGCCGCAAGCACCTTGGTTCCGATGACATGCTGATATTTTCCGCCGTAAAAATCACCCGATGTGTAATCGCACGCATCGGCGATGCCGAGTGAATATCCGTTCATCCATCCGTGCATTATCGTCGATGTCTGATGCGTGACCGTCATATCCTTCTTCGATTTGATGAATGCCGATATCTCCTGCGTGAACGACGCCATCGAGCGTTCACGAAAACGCTGAAACGACACCCACTCCTTATCCTTCCAGTCGATTTTCTCAGGAATCTCTTTTCCGGTTTCCTTCAGATACTTGGCGCGGCAGCTCGGGCACACGCAGATGCCGGGCCAGAATGTCATGTCATTGAAAATGCCGTCAACATCATATGCGATGACCTCGCCTATCTGCGCACGCGTGAATGCGCGGTACTCGTCGTTGTTCGGGCAGCTCCACCAGTACCGGCCGCCGTGCTGCTTGCCGTTCGCATGCGTCACACGCCACGCGGGGTTCGTCTTCGCCGAATGGTTATGGTAGATGCTCGTGTAATACGCCACGGGAACGATGCCGGCTTTCCGCATGAGGTTCACCGTCTCGCCGAAGATATCGCGACCCTTGAGGTTTTTGTGCATATGCCCCACTTTGGTGGGATAGTACGCGTTGCCGTTATGACAGAGCGCGTATATCATCGCCGAGTCCACACCGGCCTTTTTCGCCATGGCGACATAGTTCACCGGATTGAACTTTGTCATGAACGACGGGTCATCCTCAGTGATGTGGTTGTCGATCAGGAGACGTGCGTAGCTGTTTTTGTACCAGTCGTTCATGATAGCCTCCATGGCGCTCATTCAATTGCATACATAGTAAGCCGATAGCGTATAAAAGTGAATAGACAAAAGATTTTCCGGATGGACAAAGTTGCGATAATGCCATACACTATCTGCATGAATAACGTCATCGCTATAGGCAAATCCAGCAATATTACCTCATATCCGGCGCATACGCACGGCGTATGGGAAGTGGTACTATATTGCAAGGGAACGGGGACCGCCTGGAGCGGTGACCGCGAGATATCCTTCGAAGCGGGTACGTTCATCGTCAATCCGCCGGGTATACCGCACCGCGAATTCGCGCCCGACGGCTACGTCAATATCGCCATGCTCGTCAACGAATGTCCGTTCCCGCCGGAAGCCGCCGTTGTCGTGAAAGACCCCGAACACGCGCCGATGAACACGCTCATGGAGCTCATCAACCGGGAGTATCACCTGAAGCGCGACCGCTGGCAGACCACCTGTGATGAACTGTTCGGAACGCTCATGCACTACATACGCGGCGAGATGAACCGCGAAACCGATGACCCTGTCGTTGAAAAGATCAAAAACATGCTCGTGGACAATATTCATAATCCGCAATTCACGGTGAAACACGCGCTTACGGATATCCCCCTCTCGCGTTTCCATGCGATGACGCTCTTCAGAAAAAAGACCGGACGTTCGCCGATGCAGTATCTCATCGACCTCCGCATGCGGCTTGCGGTGCAGCTCCTGCGTACCACCACCCTGTCGGTGCAGGAAATCAGCAGTCAAACAGGATTCGAGGACCCGTACTATTTTTCTCGGCTGTTCGCGAAAAAGAACGGAAGTTCACCTGCTATTTACCGGAAAAAGATCGCGACAAAGCGGTAAGCCCCGAGTTGCCTGTCGTTATTAGACTATGGCAATGCTGAAACGAATGTGATATTGCCCCTTCTCAAAACGGCCCCTTTCTCCCCGGCGTATATTTCTTGAGCGTGGCAACGACGGTTATCGTATAATCCTTGAGTTTGAACGCCGGGATGACCGCCTTCACCGGAAAAAAGCCGTACTGTTTCGCCAGATATATCGTAATACCGGTCTTCACATCCTTCGCGGTAATCGCATCCACGCGCTTGAATTTCCCCTTCATGGCAACATCCACATAGCCTTCGTCATGAAAAACGATATTAAGTTCCCGCTGTTCACCCCGGTCGGCCACCCAGTTGAGTATGAACGGTTTCGTTTTGTCGACCACGCGCAGCAGATAGAGAAGCGTGATGATGTCATAGGAGTTGTACGACGCCATCTCGTACCGCCTGCCGTCCGGCGAGTTCTTATTGTAGTAGATGCCGTAGCCCTTGTCGGAATAATAGATATTGGTGACGTAGTCGAAGTACTGTCCCTCACGCACCTTTTTCTCTATCTTGTATGTCTGAAACGTCTGTGCGTCGAACCACGAGTAAAAGACGTCATGCAGCGTGTAGAGATCGGAAATCGCCTCAAGCGAACTGGTCTCCGCCTGCGCCACGAACACGCGCCTGCCGTTAATCGACGCAATGTCGGTAAGCTCAATGCTCACCATGCCCACGACGCCGCGCACCGCCGGAAGTTCATCGATGACCACCTCCACCTCGTAGACAATCGTCTCGCCGATGTCGAAGGGAATGACATACCGGTTGGTATTGCTGACATTGGACACCGCATTAGTGCCGGCCATGCCGGTGATGTCTGAAATATTCGTTTCATTCGTCGCGGCGGGGATTGCCGCAACGGCATTGGTCTGAACGGGAGGAGCGGGTTTCTGAAACAGGAGCGATTCGTCGATCGCGCTCACCGTGAATTTCTCAACGATGAGTTCTCCGGCCGCGTTCGTGCTCTCGTTGCTGTCGGCAGCATCGGTCTTCTTTTTTCTATGTCCGCCGAGTATGGACACGATGATGCGGTTCTCACCGATGCGGTCAAGCCCCGTGTCGGGCGGTCCGAACATCACGCGATCCGCCGAACGGAATACGATGAAATGGATGATGATAGAAAGTACGATATAAAAGACGATGCTTCCGGTAAGCGCCTTGAGTATGCGTTTCACATGCGGCAGCATGGAATGAAGTACTTCATGGACACGCCGCAGCACCGGTTCGTCCGTATGCGATCAGTTCGGACTGCCGGGTTCTATCTCTTTGACACCGGCCTTCTTCGCGCTCTCGATAAGCCATTTGCCGATGGAGTACGCTATATCGGGTCTGAGTTCCATACCCACCTGCACCTCGCGTATGGTGCGTTCGCCGCTGCGGCTCACCTCGATGACGGTACCCGGCGACACCTGCAGTTTCACCGATTCGGGTATGTCTTTTTTCTCCACATAACAGTCGACAACAAGATTTCCCGCGGCGTTCAGTCCGCCCCACACGCCGGTAATCGGCACCATGCGGTAATCCTTCGACTTCGTAAAGTGAATGACGATCTCGTTTATTTTATCATCCATACTGCGCCCCTCCCGGTGCGTGTTTCATTTTCCGCCGGCACCATTCCATGAAAACCCGATGGCGTCCAGGAACGCGGTAGCCAGCACCATGGAACCGATATGATTCGGATGTATCCTGTCCCATGCGATATTCGCCGAATGCATATGCGCCAGAACGCGGTTGAACGCGGCCTGCGTGTCCACCGCGATGGCGTCATATTTTTGAGCCGTTTTTTTCACGATGGCGCCGTATTCGTCCATGCGTTTTCGCATCGCGTCGGCGGTATTGGCTTCCATGTAATACGGCGTCATAAGCACAAGCCCGTTGAGCATCGGGCGCGTGTCCCGCACGAGACGTTCTAGTGTCGCGCCGTATTCGTCGGGGAGCACATGACGCTCGGTCTGGCGGAAACTGTCGAACTGCCGCCACACATCATTGACGCCTATCATCACGGAAAGCCAGTCGGGCTTGAGATCGATGACATCCGTCTGCCAGCGCGCGGCGAGGTCGCGTACGGTATTACCCGAAGTCCCTCGATTGGTCACGCGTATCGCATGCGCCGGATAATGAGTCATGAGAAGCGCGTCCACCTGCGCCACATAGCCGCCCCAGCCGCGACCAATGCCTTCATGCTGGCCTTCGCCTGCGGGCGTGCGTCCATGATCGGTGACCGAATCTCCGATCATCACCAGCCGAGAATGAGGTTTTATCAGCATGCAACTTTCCGGCTTACAACGGGAATACCGCGCCCTTGTCGGCGGATGAAACCATCTTCGCGTAGCGTGCCATGTAACCTTCTTTTATCTTCGGTTCACGCGGCTTGATATTCGCCAGACGATTCTTTATCTCATCATCGGAGACTTCAAGCGTTATCTTCTTCGCGGGTATGTCGATAGATATCATGTCACCTTCATTAACCGCGGCGATGGGGCCGCCGAGCGCCGCTTCCGGCGAGACGTGTCCGATGGACGATCCGCGCGTTGCGCCCGAGAAGCGCCCGTCGGTGATGAGCGCAACATGTTCGCCGAGACCAACACCGGCGATGTTCGCCGTGGGAGAGAGCATCTCGCGCATGCCGGGGCCGCCGGCGGGACCTTCATAGCGAATGACGATGACGTCGCCCTTGACTATCTTGCCGCCGAGTATCGCTTTACATGCGGATTCCTCACTTTCAAATACGCGCGCGGGACCGCGGTGTTTCAGCATCGATTCGGCAACCGCGGCCTGCTTGACCACCGAGCCCTTCGGTGCGAGATTTCCGAACAGCACCGCAAGTCCGCCGTCCTTGTGCACCGGCTTATCTATGGGGCGTATCACCGCGGTATTACGGTTCCTGAAATGCTTGAGATTGGCGCCGAGCGATTTGCCGGTCACGGTGAGCGCATTTGTCTTCAGCAGTTTTTTCTTGATAAGCTCGCTCATCACGCCGTATACGCCGCCTGCCTGATAGAGATCTTCCATATGATGCATTCCCGCCGGAGCGAGCGAGCACAGATGCGGCGTCCGTTCGCTGACCTTGTTGAACAAATCAAGCGTTATGGGCACGCGTGCATAATGCGCGATGGCAGGGATATGCAGCGCCGTGTTCGACGATCCGCCGATGGCCATATCAACCGTTATCGCGTTGAGGATAGCGTCTTTCGTAAGTATCTGCGACGGGCGTATGTTCTTTTTGACGAGTTCCATGATCTGCATGCCTGTGTGCTTCGCGAGCCGTATGCGTTCCGAATACACCGCGGGCACCGTGCCGTTGAACGGGAGCGATATACCGAGCGCTTCGGAGAGACAGTTCATCGAGTTCGCGGTGAAAAGTCCCGAGCATGAACCCGCGGACGGACACGCGCACATCTCAAGCTCCTCAAGATCTTCCACCTTCATCTTGCCGGAAGCCACTTTGCCGACAGCCTCGAACATCTTGTCGAGACCGAGCGCCTCGCCGTTCGACTGACCCGCGAGCATCGGTCCGCCGGAAACGAGTATGGACGGTATATCCAGACGCGCCATCGCGATTATCATGCCCGGCACCACTTTATCGCAGTTGGGGATGAATACTAAGCCGTCGAACGGATGACCCTTCGCGACTATCTCGCAGCTGTCGGCGATGAGTTCACGGCTGCCGAGCGAATATTTCATGCCGTCATGATTCATGGCAAGCCCATCGCACACGCCGATGGTGGAGAACTCAAGCGGAGTTCCGCCCGCCATGCGTATCCCGGCCTTTACGGCCTCAACAAGCTTGTCAAGGTGAATGTGCCCGGGGATTATCTCATTTGCCGAATTGGCGATGCCGATGATAGGCCGGCTTATTTCTTCTTTGGTAAGACCGAGTGAATATAACAATGACCGGTGCGGGGCTTTTTCAACGCCTTTTTTCATCATGTCGCTGCGCATACAATTCTCCTGAAAAATGATTGTAAAAGTATATTCATTTTACTGTAAAAGTAAAGTTCTACTGCAGGAAACTACTTCCGCCGTGCTATCTCCCGGTCGATGACCGTACGCACCGCGTTCGCATCCGCGGGCAGTTCCACCGGCGGATTCGCGAGCCGCGAGGCTATACCGGGAAGCTTGCTCTCGTGATAGCCCACCTTGAACTCGGTGAACTTAAGTCCGTGAGCAGTTGATATCACCACAACGCGTTCGTCTTTGCCGATGACCTTCTGTTCAACGAGCTTGAAGAGCGCCGCCATAGCCACACCGGTATGCGGACATGAGAACAGTCCCGTGCGGTCAGCGCGTGCGGAAGCCTCGGCTATTGCCTCTTCCGTGGCCTCCTCGACAACGCCGTTGAACTCTTTGAGCATCTTCACCGCTTTTCTGTAGCTCACCGGATTTCCGATCTGTATCGCCGAAGCGAGCGTGGTCTGCGCCGCAACGGGTTCAAAATCCTTGAACCCATTCTTGTAAGCGCGGTAGAGCGGATTCGCGTTATGCGCCTGCGCCACCACGATGCGCGGCCGTTTGTTGATGAGCCCGAGCTCTTCCATCATGAGGAGTCCTTTACCGAGCGCGCTCACGTTCCCGAGATTCCCGCCGGGTATGATGATGGTATCGGGCACCACCCAGTCAAGCTGCTGGATGATCTCGATGCCGACGGTCTTCTGCCCTTCAATACGAAGCGAGTTCATCGAGTTGGCGAGATAGATGCGGTTGTCCTTGGTCACTTCCTGCACAATCTTCATGCAGCCGTCGAAATCGGTGTCGAGCGCGAGGACAATGGCATTGTTGGCGATGGGCTGCACGAGCTGCGCGGTTGATATCTTGTTACGCGGCAGAAATACGATGGCCGGTATGTCGGCGAAGGCGCAATATGCCGCGAGCGCCGCGGACGTGTCACCGGTTGACGCGCATGCGACTGCCGAAAGCGGCACGCCTTTTTTTATCATTTCATTCACCTGCGATACGAGCACCGTCATCCCGAGATCCTTGAACGAACCCGTATGCGACGTACCGCACTGCTTTATCCAGAGCTCTTTGAGTCCGAGGTCTTTCTCAAGGCGTTTTGCCCAGAAGAGGTTACTGTGCCCCTCGAACATGCTCACCACATTCTCATTATCGATGTTCGGCAGGACCCATTCCTTCTTGCCCCAGACGCCGGAACCGTACGGATACACGGTGGTACGCATACGTTCGTCGAAGAGCTCCTTCCATTTCTTTGCGCTCGTTTTTTTCAGCGGCGCCATATCATGCGTCACTTCAAGAAGGCCGCCGCACTTTTTGCAGGTATATACCACTTCATCGAGTTCATAGTGTTCACCGCAGCCTTCGGCGCAGGTAAAATGTGCTTTATAGTTCATAGATATGTCCCGTTATTTGGTTTCAATATAAACTGCATCAACGCCGTCGGTCTCGTCAAGCTTCACATTGACGATATCGCCGGGATTCACGGCCGGTCTCATGCCCACATAATCGGGGCTGAGCGGAAGCTCATGATTGTCGCGGTCGAGAAGCACAAGAAGCCGTATCAGCGCGGGTCTCCCGTACGCGAAAAGCGCATCCATCGCCGCACGCACCGTGCGTCCGGTATAAAAAACATCGTCGATGAGCATGATGCGCTTGTCGGTAATGTCGAATGCGATATCCGTCTGCTTCACTTCGGGGAGTTCCGCACGGCGGCTCAGGTCGTCGCGATAGAACGTGATGTCAAGGGCGCCCATGGGTATCTCGATATCCGCCGACTGCGCGATGATCGCGGCGAGCCGCTTCATGATGATATCACCGCGCGAACGTATGCCTACGAACACGAAGTCCTTCAGCCGGTTCTCTTTTTCGATGAGCTGAAGCGCGAGACGTTTGAGCGTCACATCCATCTGCGACGCGTTCATGATCTCCTTTCTCATTCGATGAAACCGTCACCCTTGCCGCGCACCACCGACCCGATGATGCGCGGTGCAAGCCGGAATGTCTTCAGGGTGCGTGTAATGGCGGCAACATTCTTCTTTGAAGCGATAAGCACCATACCGATGCCGTTATTGAACGTCTCAGTCATACCCATATCGCTGATGCAGCCCTGTTCCTGAATAAAACGGAATATCCCTTTCGGCGACACTTCGCTTTTCATGAATGCGAGGCCCACATTATCAGGTATGACGCGCGTGGCGTTGCCGAGAAGCCCGCCGCCCGTGATATGCGCCGCTGCCTTGATGAGTTTTCTGCCGGTGAGCGCGAGGAGCGCCTTCACATAAATCGTTGTCGGCTCAATGAGCATGGCGCCGAGTGAACGCTTGAAACCGTAGTTCTTTTTCAAGTCGAGTTTCGCCGTCTCGATGACTTTGCGTATGAGCGAATAACCGTTCGAATGAAAACCGCTCGACGGAATACCGATGAGCACGTCGCCCTGAACGATATCCTTGCGCGGCAGTATCTCTTTTTTCTCGGCGACACCCACGGCGAATCCTGCGAGATCGTACTCGCCTTTTTTATACATATCGGGGAGTTCCGCTGTTTCGCCGCCCACGAGTGCGCATCCGGCCAGTTTACAGCCGTCGACGATGCCTTTGATGACAGTTTCATACGGTATCGACGAAAGGGAACCCATCGCGATGTAATCGAGAAAGAACAGCGGCCGTCCGCCGGTAGTGACCACGTCATTCACGCACATGGCCACGAGGTCGATGCCCACCGTATCGTGTTTCCCGATCATTGAGGCGAGCAGGAGTTTTGTTCCCACGCCGTCGGTGCCTGACACCATCACCGGATCCTTGTACTTCCGGTCGAAACCCACGAGCGATGCGAAGCCGCCGATGGGCGTGAGCACCTGCTTCGTATATGTCGACTTGACGTTCTTTTTTATCCGTTCGATAAGTTCGTCCGCGTATTCGATGTCGACGCCGGCTTTTTTGTAGGAGAGGCTCATGTGTATCCTTCTTTGCCGTATTGTATTTCGCAACGGCACACATGATTATATCAGTTGAGGTGAAAAAATCAAATTATGGTTGTTTTTATAACTAACACGCAGGCGCGGTTATATAACCGCGCCTGCTGAGAATCTTCAGGAAACGATCTCTTCATACTTCTCGCGGTGCTTCATCATCACCACGCTGCCGTCACGCAGTATCAGGACGCGTGCCGGACGTGCATGGAGATTGGTGTTCGACGCATAAAACTGCGCGCTGTAGGCACCGGTGTCGTGCGTGAGAAGGACGTCGCCGCGTTTGGGCTTTCGTATCAGCGCCACTTTGTACCGCGCCGGAAGATCGGTGGAGTAGCATTGATTGCCGGCGATGAATGTTTCAAACGGGAAAACATCCTTTTTCCCGAGGTCATTCGCGACAGCCCACTTGTTCACCGGTACGTTCGAGAACAATCCGCCGAACGAGGTGACCCCGGCGTCGATGGTTACGAGGTTGTAGAGTTCATTCATTCTGCGCACCTGCACAACGCGGGTGAGCGTTATACCGCTCTTTTCAACGAGACTGCGCCCGGGTTCTATCACGAACGTGGGCTCGCCTATTTCCTTGAGCGCCTCGATGGTGGTGACACGCCTGCCCTTCACGGTTATCGTCCCAGACAATATCGCGCGGAGCATTTTTTCACGCGGATACGATGTGTAGTTCTCTTTGCCGGTCCACACGACAGGATTCTCGGCGTCCTTGATGATGCGAAACCCGCCGTTATCACCGCCCCAGACCCAGTACTTTGTGGTATCGCCTTTCAGCGCACGCTCATGCCCGTAGCGTATCTTTTCCTTGATGTCAGACCACTCGCGTTCTTCCAGATAGTTTACCGGAAATCCGCCGCCGATATTGATATGCGTGCACGGAAAACCCGCCTTCTGCGCATCGATGGTAAGTTCGATGAGTTTGCCGGTCACATGGAGATACGGCTCAAGGTCAATCACCTGCGATCCAACGTGTGTATGGAAACCGATGAAACGCATATGCGGATGCGCCGCAAGCAATTTAAAGAACGGCTTTACCGATGAAATCGAGCAGCCGAATTTCGTCCACCAGCCGGATGTGGTGAAAAGCACGTCCTTGCTCGTACCCATGGCAAAACCGCAGATACGGAGCATGACACGGGGCGTTGCGTTCATCTCGCGGGCAATCTGCGATATGATAAGGAATTCCTCGGTATCATTGCAGATTAGTATCATATCTTTCGATATCGCAAGCCGTATCAGCGCATCCGATTTCGCATTCCCGTTCACTTCGATGTTCTTCGGTAAAACACCGCCGTCGAGCGCGCTCTGCGCCTCATTGTCGGAGGTGACATCGGCACCGATGCCCTCCTGCGCCATGACCTTCAATACAGCTATCTGCGGATTAGACTTCGCCGCGAAGCGTATCTCCCCTTTCGGGTACAATTCCTGAAAAACAGTTTTATATGCCGTTATCGCCGCAACAATCGGCGACGAATGATACACGTGCAGCGGAAGATCATAGTGCTTTTCCAGCCACGAGACCGGATAGCCGCCGATCATCGCTTCCGGACCGCTCAGGTCGATGAACTTTTCACCGGAAACGCCGGACGGTTTGAACGCGGTCTCGTCACGACGGATGTTGTCCGTCTCTTTATCACGCTGATTACCGGCCAGTAAGCCCGCTGCTACCGTACCGGATATCGATGAGAATAAAAAGCGACGCCTGTCCATAGTGGTCCTTGCTTAAATACATCCACGAATGGCTCGTGCTTCGCAGAGTTTATTGCGGTCTATGAGCATGCTGGTAGTATATGTATCATCGGTGTTCCGTCAAGCCCCTCACGAATCCGTGGTTCAGATTGCAATCGACACATCACCGTCACTGAGGTTCAGTACACCGGCGTGAATACCTGGATACGATTATTATATGAATCGGCAACATATACGCGCCCGGCACTGTCGACAGCAATACCCAGGGGGCCGCCGAGTTCACCGAGGTTCGTACCCGATGCACCCCAGGTCGCGATAAACCCTCCCGATGAGGTGAACTTTTGTATTCTATTGTTGTTCGCGTCGCAGACATAGATACTCCCGCCTGTATCCATGCCGATGCCGAATGGGATATTGAAATTACCTTTGTTCGTACCGAATGTCCCCCACTTCGTGATAAAGTTTCCCGTATCGGTGAATTTCTGGATACGATGATTATTGTAATCCGAAATATAGACATTGCCGTTATTGTCAGCAAACGGATATATCATGTAATTGAAAAGCCCATTGGCGCTTCCCGATCCGCCCCAACTGGTGACAAACACGCCATTATTGCTGAACTTCTGCAGACGATTCAATGCCGTATCGGACACATACACACATTCATATTTATCTACGGCAATACCGACAGCAGTCATGAAAAAACCGGAAGCGGTACCGGCACCTCCCCAGTTAGTGATGAAAATTCCATTACTGGTGAACTTCTGTACCCGGCAATTCCCGTAATCGGCGACATAGACATCATTATTGCTGCCGATAGCCAGACCATGCACATAAGCGAACTGCCCCGCCGAGGGTCCGTTGCTTCCCCACGTGGCGATGAATGTCCCGTTACTGGTGAATTTCTGTACCCGACAGTTCGTGTAATCGCCGACATATACGTTACCCTCACTGTCGATTGCCACGCCGCGTACACCGCTGAACTGTCCGTTCCCGTTTCCATATGAACCCCAGGCATATGCCGCCGTATAGTTGGTCGATACCGGTACATTTGTCACGGTAATCGCTACGCTGTTCGTCACCTGAATGCCGTTAGCGTCCACTGCAACAGCTTTGATCGTAAATGCTCCGGCTGATACGTTAGTCCATGAAAAACCATAAGGAGCATGGGCGTCATTCGTTAGTAACACCACGCCATTATAAAATGCAACATTCGTTACCGTGCCGCTGCCCGGTGTTACACTTGCCGCGATGCTGATTGAAGCGGGTGCCGCAAACAGGCTGCCGTCTGCAGGCGACGTGATCGCTACCGTAGGTGCCTGACGTCTCGTAGCGCCAATCGCATTCGAAGTAAGCGCTTTCGAACCGCCGGGCTCATTCCAGAGCGTATCACGTTTCCCGCGGAATAGATCATACGACAGTACGGCGGTGATACAATAAGTCGATACAATTACAAGCAATATCGCTTTTTTCATCCCCTACACTCCTGCCCCTCGGCTAAAACCTTATTCGATATCCGACCCCGATCTGAGGGATAAAATTCACGCGTTTCGAAAATATAATGCTCCCCGAACCCATCAGATAAATATTATACGCGCCGATCAATATCTCGGGGGTAACCTCAAGCCCACCCGATGGAACCGCACTGTCCCCCGCCACGTACAGATAATTATAACCGAACCGCAGGCGCCCATCAAGGATAAAAACGCTTTCACCGAGAAGATGTATGATGCCGAACGCGCTCCCGCTGATGAATATGAGCGCGTAATCATTTTCCGCTATTTTCTCCTGTGAATAATCAAAGCCCGCTGCTATGCCGGCACCCAGAATACCCCAGCGCAGTTCTCCGTTTATTCCGGCAATTGCGCCGTTTCCAGCTTCAAATGATACCGCCCAGGACTTCTGTGCATTGGTGCTGGTTTCATGCTCATTTCTGCTTTCATCGGCGACTGATGCTTCGCGAATGGAATTCGTTACCCGGCGTTGCGTATCCTGGGCAACAATAGCAGGACTTTCCTGTGCCGAAAGAAATGTGATGGAAAAGAATATGCCTATGAAGAAAAAAGCGCACCAAAAAAAAATACTATTATCATCAACCAAATGAACCATGAAACAACTCCTGCGCGAATCACCCGTTATATTCTGAATATACCGCATTCCAGTGGAAAATCAAGCGAAGAACAGCCCTGGAAAATTCCCACTTAAAATGCCTATTTTATTGAATTCGGTTTCATGATATCCTCATCCAATATTAATGCTTGGGAGGCATCGTATGGAACAATCTTTTCGCGATTGGATAAATCACAAACTTGATAACAAGTGGC
>JACRPF010000011.1 GCA_016214035.1 Spirochaetota bacterium
ATGTACTGCTTGGAAGATTCGATCTCGAGAAGAATCGCATTATTGATATTATGGAACGAGTATCAGCAGTATCAAGGAGGCAGAAATTTCTGTAACCCATGTACCCGGACTAAAGTGTAACCTATGTTCCCGGATTATACCAATATTCGGCCTAACAAGCGCCTGGAGCCGTCACGCGAGTACGCGCGCGGCTCAGGCTACTGTTGGGCGTCATAATTAGGAGAAAACAATATGAAATATGTCTTTATGGTATTTACAATTACATTTCTGACAACTTTAACTGGTTGTGTTACAGCAAATATTAAACAATACAGCAATGACGAAAACCATAATAAAATAAAAAAAGCATTTCTAAAATGTTATCCTGTTAATAAAAAAATAGTATATCCTGAAGGAAAAGAAATCAATACAAGAATAACTGAAATTGGCGAATACAAGTATATGCATATACAATATCCAATTGAATATATAAATAATAATTATATAAACATTTTATATCGATTTATAGAAAGCGAAAATGGATATACATATCTAGGATATGAAATTGTAAATACAAATATAGATAATCAAGAAAATCAAAATCAATATCGCACTTCAAGGTTATTTAATATCATCTGTTCACTTAATACGAATTCATACAATGCAATATTATGTTTGCCGAATATATTTGAAAAAGAAAAAAATGCCGACCAACAAGCGGCTAGAGCCGTCAAATGAGTACATTTGCGGCTCAGCCTACTGTTATGTGGGCGAAGAAAATATAGAAATATGGAGATTTGAATGATAAAATATATATTAGTACTCGCATTTATTGCAACATCCGTTTTATATTCAGCAAGTAATGACAATCAAATATCTCTTAATGGTTTTTATTTATTGCAAACAAAGAATGCAGTAACAAACATTTTCGGCAATGCCCCAACTGCTCATGGAATAAATAAGTATTCAACCTGGGATTTATATGCATATGATAATAATTCATATATTGTCTTTGAATATTTAACCAATAATCCAAATTATATTTATAGCTTACAACTTACGGGTTATGAAAATAAAAATATGTACCTATTTAAGGGTTGTCGCCTTGGTGATTCAAAATATGCCGTTTTGGCAAAAATTGGTAAACCAGACAATATTAAACATATTCGTGATAAATTATACGCTTATGACTATACAAATAGAAATTACAGCATCGAATTTAATCAAGATAAGTTATATAGCATAAGAATTCAATGCTATAAAGAGCTTGACAATGCAAAGATATCACCGTTTGATTGGCAAGGATTTAAAGATGTGTTAATTAGTAAAAATATTAAAAAAATAAAAGAATATCTTCGACCAGATTTCGAGATATTTAAAGGAAGTGATTTGCTATCTGTCAAAGGTCCATTTGAAAGTTTTAAGATAACTACTGGCGATGAATATTATAATATTTTATTTGTTAATCGCGATAGCGTTTTATCAGAAATCATATCAAATGATAAGCCAGAAAGTGCATTACGTATAATAATGGGTGTTGGTATTGGAATTGTTTATAAATTTAAAAAAGACGATGCTCTTCAGGAAATAGTTTTATTCCCATACAATAATAAATATAGAGTATTTGAGATTAAATATAAAAAATAATGCCCACATAACAGGCGGCTGGAGCCGTCAAATGAGTACATTTGCGGTTCAGTCTGCTGTCAGACAGCATTGAGAGGAATAACGTATGAAATGTGCATTTGCGTATCTTGTAAGTAGTGAAATACATAACTATATCAGGAAAAAGGCAATTGAAATAGACAAATACATCAACAATGGTTTTTATGCAGCCCAATTACCGCCGCATGTATCATTAAAGCAGCCATTCAAAATAGATGATTTAGCTCAAGTAGAAAAATTCTTTGACAGATTATCATCAGAAATGGCTCCTGTTGAAATTGAATTCAGATCATTATATAGATTTGCCAATGGAATATTTCTTGATGTATGCAACCAAAGCACATTAATGGAAATACATAAAGAATTAAACAGAAGGCTTGAGCATGAATTTAAAGATACAAAAGCAGCGCATGACGGCGACAAATATCACTTCCATGCGACTATTGCCCTTCAAGGAAGTGATATGGATAATTATAAAAATGTATTCGAAAAGGTGAATGATAATAACGTGAATCTAAAATACCTGGCATCAGAAATGGTAATGTTTTATTATAGTGATGATAACTACAGTGCAGGATCATTTATTACGTATAAAATTAATAAATTAGGGAAAAAATAATGCAGTCTGACAAGCGGCTGAATCCGTCACATGAGTACATTTGCGGCTCATTATTCTGTCATGCGAAGTTAAGATGTCAGTTTATATACAATAATGAATATGATGCTCTTCAAACTATTATTGACTGACATATGAAAATTGCACTCATTTCAGATATTCACGGCAATCTTCAAGCACTTCAAGCTGTTATCCAGGATATTGATAGAAATGCTATACAATCAATTATTTGTCTTGGCGATATCATCAGTATGGGACTGCAACCAGGTGAAGTCATAACTATGCTGCAAAGTATACATTGCAGTTTTATTCTCGGCAATCATGATGAACCATTTATTGATTTTTCGCAGATGGGAATGTTAAGTGTCATCTCCGAGGAGGTATTTATTTCAAATAAATGGACATTAGGGCACATATCGGAACCGCAACGTGAGTTTATCCGTACATTTAAGTCCTCAGTAAAACTGCAGGATGCACGAGGCAGAAAAATATATTGTTTCCACGGTACACCAAAACATAATTATGAAGGAATATCCCCGGATACTGACGATGACAGCATTCATGTATATCTTGATGAATGCAATGATGATATATTTGTATGCGGGCATACACACAGGCAAATGAGAAGAGAATTTAATGGAAAGATTATAATTAATCCCGGAAGTGTAGGAAGTGTTTTTAATGAATCATGCTCAAAAGGGAATGGAACTGCACTTCAACCATGGGCGGAATACGGAATATTAGATTTATCAAAAAATAATGTTTCATTCGAAATGGAAAAAATACCATTTAATATCAGTCAATTGCAATCAGTAATTGATAACACAGATCATCCGTATAAAGAGTGGTGGAAAAACCAATATTTTGCACACCGGGAGTCTGGAGCCGTCACATGAGTACATTTGCCGCGCAGTACAGTGTACTGCACCGAAAAGCGGAAGACATGATAGCTGTATCATTGAGTAAAATAGTGAAAAATTCGAGTAGGAGAATGCGTATATGAAACGTGCGCAGTGTTTTATAGTCAGAGAGAATAAAATATTAATGGTACAGCAAAAGGATAATGATACATCAATCTGGCTGCTGCCCGGAGGGAGAATAGAAGAGCATGAATCGCCGGAACAAGCGGCATTACGCGAGTTGCATGAAGAATGTAATGTTGCCGGTACTATAGTGCGAATGATCAGCTTTAATGACTATAGTGATGCATATCAGGAATATACATACCATGTGGACATCGGCAGCAGTACAATATCACAAGGCAGTGACCCTGAAAAAGCAGATCAGGAAATAATGGATGTGCAGTGGAAAGATATTTCGGAATTGACAGAAATGGAACGCGGACTGTTATGGTCTTCAGGCCTATTGGCGTTTATGGAAATTATAAATGATTACGAAGAGCATAAAAAAACACAAAACAGACCGCTGTAGACGGGAAACGTACAGCAGGCATAGATGAGGAATAGTAAAAGCCGCACAACTGGAGGCAGTAACTGATATTATGAGTGCAATTGTCGTTACGATATGTATCGCAGCCGCGCTGATAATAATCATTCTGGCAATCAATCAAAAACCTTCAAGGAATTGCATGCTTGTCATCAACGATGCCCTTGCAGGTAAGAAGCTTATCACTGAGGCGAATTTCAATGGCATAAATGCAATCGATTTAAAGGTGTCTGAACCGATGACTGTCTCGGGCAAAGAGGATAGAACGGGGATGGCTATGGCGATAATACTTGATACCATGCTGGGGAAAGGTTTTGAACCGGATGGATTTGTACAGGGAAATGGCTACCGGATATATCATTATAAAAGAATGAGGTAATGTTTTATCAGTATGGATGAAAAAATATGAATACTAATAGTGTTTCAACATATTCCAGTATAAGCGCAAAAACAGCAATGATCGTTTCAGTGATTGCGATTGCACTTGCATCGGCGATGGTATTGTTGATAAGTCATAAATCGCTGTTTATCAAACTGCAGATAATACTGGCCGTACTATCCGGCTGTCTGTTCATATTTTTAGTGCTTGGACTGTATATCGGTATCCTCATAAAGAAAGATCCGATACACTACCAGCCAGTGACGATAAAAATTGAATCAATACCGGATGCATTGTCATCATTCATGGAACCTGTTGTCGAACTTGGTGAAGGAATATCGGGTATGGTAATCTCGATAGTTGTCTGGATAATTGTGTCAATTGTATTTGTGCTGCTGTTCCTGATCGCCGCCAATATTGCCGTCGGATTGATATTTGTGACCGCGTCGATAATGTATTGGATATTTTATCGGGCTTACAGGATTATCTTTATAAAGCATAGAAGGTGCAAAGGTAATCTTAAAAAAAGTATCGGCTACAGTATGCTGTATACACTTCTGTATACCGGCTGGTTATATGCCATTATATTGATATGGAACATAGTTCGAACATTGCTGGCGAAAAGCACCTGACAGATAATCTGAAAACCCAGTCCCTCATTTAATTCGACTCCTAAACGTGCAGCAAAGTGATATCCAATCCGAGAACGAACGCGCCAACAGTACATAACGGCGTTCGAGCGTTGGTACAATGACAATATCATTCACACCATCACCATCTCATTACATCAACGCGCGATCGGCGAAGGGGAGAAATGTGTTTCCGAGCATCGTATTTTAATGACGGGAAAAAAGAGAATATGGTATACAGATAAAGGCACTTTTTTGTACGAGCGCCACGATGGCGCGAGTGCGCCGAATCCGTCCACGGATGGACGGCTGAGGCGCAATACGATGCGAGGAAATACATTTCTCCCCGAGCCCCAATGCGCGTACTACCCTCTGCGCTCACGCGCCTCGGGATGCGCGTTTCACACATGCCCATGACCGTTTCACCCATTGTCACAACCCCCGCGCGGATGTATCCTATACCCAATCTGAACGCCGGAGACGATATATGAGCATACCGAGACCCGAGCATCCGAAACCGCAGTTCGAACGCAGCGACTGGATCAACCTCAACGGACCGTGGACCTGTACGTTCGACTTCGGCGTGAGCGGCCGCGAGCGCGGGCTTGCCGAAAGCACCGGCTTCGAGCGGAATATCATCGTGCCGTTCTGTCCGGAGTCGGTATTGTCGGGCATCGGTCACACCGATTTCATCCCCGCGATGTGGTATCACCGGAAGATCGATATACCGTCAACATGGAATGGGAAACGCACGCTCATACATTTCGGCGGCGTTGACTACGAATGCGAGGCGTTCATCGACGGAAAAAGCGCGGGTATTCACTACGGCGGAACGGTGTCGTTCTCGTTCGACATCACCGGTCTGGTGAAAGCGGGGGCATCGCACAGTCTTGTCGTCGCCGTCCGTGACGATATACGGTCGGGGAATCAGCCCGCCGGAAAGCAATCGGAACGATTCGCCTCATACGGCTGCAAATATACGAGGACCACAGGCATATGGCAGACGGTCTGGCTTGAAGCCGCAGGCATGAAGGGACTTTCTCGCGTCCGCACCATCACCGATATCGACGCGGGGACTGTGGCCTTTATTCCCGAATATCATGCGGTGAGAAACGGCACCATGCTCAAGGCAACCATACTCGACGGCGGTCAGCGCGTCGCTGATGCAGCTGTCACCTGCGCGAACGGCATGCCGCTTACCATATCCATACCGAAAGCGAAACTCTGGTCGCCTGAAAGCCCGCATCTTTATGATGTCATCTTTGAAATACTCGATGGGAAAACGATTGTCGATTCCGTAAAAAGTTATTTCGGCATGCGGAAAGTACATGTTGAGGGAAACGAAATATTCCTTAACAACAAACCCGTGTATCTGCGCTTCGTCCTCGATCAGGGTTTTTATCCCGACGGCATCTGGACAGCCCCGGGTGATGACGCATTGAGACGTGACATCGAGCTTTCACTCGCGGCTGGCTTCAACGGCGCGCGGCTCCATCAGAAAGTGTTCGAAGAGCGCTTCCATTACTGGGCCGACAGACTAGGCTATCTCACCTGGGGCGAGTCGTCGAGCTGGGGCATCGATTACTGCAAGCCCGACAGCATGCGTAACTTTCTCACCGAATGGAGCGAGATCATACAGCGCGACATGAATCATCCGTCCATCATCGCGTGGACACCGCTCAATGAGACGCGCGGCAATGCGGGGACTCCGGCGCACCGGCGATCACACCTTGAAGTGTACGATCTCACCCGCCGCATCGACCCGTCGCGTCCGGTAAACGAAGCGAGCGGCTATGCGCATGTGAAAACCGATCTCTGGACCGTGCACAATTACACGCAGGACGGCGCAAAACTCGCCGAACAGCTTGCGCCGAAAACCGACACCGGCGTCTGGCGGAATTTCCCCGAGCAGGAAGTGCCGTACAGCGGGCAGCCGTATCTCGTCGACGAATTCGGCGGCATCAAATGGATAGCCGACGAGACGAAACGCTTTTCCGAAAAGTCATGGGGCTACGGTGAAGCGCCGAAAACGCTTGACGAGTTCTACGCGCGACTTGACGGCCAGATCGACGCACTGCTCTCGTTCGGACACATCGTCGGCTACTGTTACACGCAGCTCACCGACGTTGAACAGGAACAGAACGGGATATATAATTACGACCGGACTGAAAAGTTCGATATGAAAAAGATACGTGCGGCATTCATACGTGAGCCCAAATAGATGAGGATGACCATGAGCACAAAAAAGCAGAAAACAAAAAGCGCGATTCAAGGATATACCGGACGCGCACCGGCGACTCCCCTCATCGTCCATGACCCGTATTTCAGCATGTGGTCGTTCGCCGACAAACTCACCGATGAATGGCCGAAGCACTGGACAGGAACGATACGCGGCGCCGCGGGTATGATTCGCATCGACGGCGTACCGTACGCGTGGATGGGGCCGGTCTGCGAGAAACGCATGGAGCAGCTTTCCTGCGAGATACTTCCCACGCGGACGATATATACGTTTCAGGCGGCTGGTGTTGCGCTTACCGTTTCATTCGTGAGTCCTATACTGCCTGACGACCTTGAAATACTCAGCCGGCCGCTCTCATACGTGACGCTCGATGTTCATTCTGTCGACGGCCGGGCGCACCACATCGCCGTTTATTTCGACGTGGGCGCGGAATGGGCAACCGACACGATGAACCAGCAGGTGATATGGATGCATCATCGTCTCGAAGGATTATCCGTCATGCGCGCGGGAACATTCGATCAGCGTGTGCTTGGACGCGTAGGCGACAATATCCGCTGCGACTGGGGTTACTGCTACGTCGCACTTCCGTCGGAGAACACAGTGACCGCTATCGGCGATGACGGCATACTCCGTTCATCGTTCAGAAAAAGCGGCACGATACCCGTATCCGACGACCTCGCGCAGCCCCGTTCCGTACGTGAGGGGTGTGTCAAAATGGCGGCGATGGTAGATCTCGGTTCAGCGAAAACCGCATCGACGTATTTCATGATAGCGTATGACGATATCGTCTGCAATGAATATATGGGAATGAAACTCAAGCCCTACTGGCGTAAAAGCGGTATGGATATGGGCGCACTCATCCTCACCGCGGCAAAGGACCGTGAAAAACTCACCGCACGCTGCGCCGCATTCGACCGATCACTGCTCGCTTCCTGTGAACGCGCGGGCGGTACACAGTATCGCGATCTCTGCTCGCTGTCGTACCGTCAGGCGGTGGGCGCGCACAAGGTTGCGCTTGCGTTCGACGGCAGTCCGTACTTTTTCTCGAAAGAGAATTTCTCCAACGGCTGCATCGCCACGGTCGACGTCACCTATCCGTCAGCGCCGCTCTTCCTCCTCGTCGCGCCGAAGCTGCTGGAAGGGATGATGACACCCATTTTTGAATACGCGCAGAGTTCGCGCTGGCGTTTCCCGTTCGCACCGCACGACCTCGGCACCTTTCCGCTCGCGAACGGCCAGATATACGGCGGCGGCGAACGCACCGAGGATAATCAGATGCCGGTGGAGGAATGCGGCAACATGCTCATCCTTGCCGCGGCGCTCCTCAAGGCGACTGATGATCTGTCGTATGCGAAGCGTTATTGGAGCGCGCTCAGCACCTGGGCGGAATATCTCGCCGAGAAAGGTCTCGACCCGGAGCATCAGCTCTGCACGGACGATTTCGCCGGACATCTCGCGCATAACGCGAACCTGTCCATCAAGGCGATACTCGGCATTGCATCATATGCGCAGATCGCCGCCCGGCTGAAAGATAAAAAAAATGCGGTGAAGTACCGCACTATCGCAAAGAAAATGGCGTCGTCGTGGATTCGGATGGCAGATGACGGTGATCACTATCGTCTCGTATTCGATAAACCGGGCACATGGAGTCAGAAATATAATCTCGTCTGGGATGAATTGCTCGGTCTGCATATTTTCCCGGCGTCCATAGCCAGGAAAGAGACTGCGTTCTGTCTACGGAAACAGAACGTCTACGGACTGCCGCTCGATAGCCGTAAGGATTATACTAAGATCGACTGGATACTCTGGACGGCGACATTCGCAGAAAACGATACAGACTTCGCGGCATTCATTTCGCCGCTCATGCGCTGGCTGAAAGAAACGCCAACGCGGGTGCCGCTCACCGACTGGTACGACACCGTCAACGGAAAACAGATCGGCTTTCAGGCGCGTTCTGTGGTAGGCGGGCTTTTTATCAAAACGCTTGCGAAAATGTGGAAGAAAAAACAACCCGACTCGGCGAGATAATAGAACGAGCATGGATGTCGAGCGGGTGCGTGTCTGCAGCGTTAAAAACACTTGACGCCAAAAAACCAGCGTGATATACTCCCAACGTTGAGAATATCAATGTATCCTGTCCGCCGAACGGCTGTTCTGCGGAACTTTCACACCGGAGTATGAAATGAAAAAAACAATCGCATTACTGCTGCTCGTGTGCATGTCGTTCACCCTGATGAACTGCGCCACCATTCTGAAAGGAAGCAAGGTCGACCACTCCTTTATGTCGAACCCACCGGGAGCCAAGGTGTACGTCGACGGTGGATTCGTCGGCGTGACGCCGCTGAAAACACAGATCAACCTGAATCACAAGCAGCATATCGTTGAGCTTGAGTATGCCGGTCAACGGCAGAAATTCGTGCTCAATGAGACGTGGGGCTGGGGCTGGCTTGTAGTGGATCTTGCATTCACCGCAGGCTGGACAGCCATCATTGACTGGGTGACAGCAAGCTGGAATTATCTTGACACGGAAGTGACATCGTATTCGTTCGACGGAACCGGCGGTACGATGACACGCGCCGCTGCGCCGAAGATAAAGCCGGGTGTGCGTCTCGCCGTCATGAGCCTCAACGCTCAGGGGATAGATGCGGCATCGGCATTGACGGTGTCCGATATGCTCCGCACCGAAGTGCAGAAGACCGGCATGTTCACCATCATCGAACGCTCGAAGATGGACACGATACTGAAAGAGCAGGAATTCCAGCAGACCGGCTGCTCGGATGCCTCATGCGCGGTTCAGGTGGGAAAAATACTGAACGTCGAATATCTCATGGTCGGTTCCATCGGCAGACTCGGCAACAAGCTCGTGCTCAACGCAAGTCTTGTGGACATCGAGTCCGGCAAGGTGGTTTACGCCGAACAGGTATCGAGCGGCAATCTTGAATCCATGGATGTCGCTGTAGCGCAGTTCGCGTCACGTCTGAGGGGCGGCAATTAACCGCGCATCAAGCGTTTGCTGTTCCCGTCATCTGCGCACTGAGCGTCCATAATTTTTCAGCCGCATCTTTATCTGCTGCCCGCCGCGATGTTTTCACCGGTCTGCATTTGCTGAAATACGTTCCGGTAATCTGTGCTGCCGACGGATCCGCGGCAAGGAACACCGATGTCCGCGCACCCTGTTCCGGCGTGAGCAGTACAAGCTTCGCCAGCCACATTATCGTTTTCCCGAAACCGGTTTTCCTGTCGACACCGATGTTCGACGCCACGGCTCCGGGATGCAGACTGTTGACAGTCACTCCGGTTCCCGCGAGCCTGCGCGCAAGCTCATTGGAAAACAGTACATTCGCCAGTTTCGCCTGACCGTATGAACGTATGACGGAATAGTGTTTTCTGAGATTGATGTCGTCGAAATGGATGCGCCCTGCCCGATGAGCTCCGGATGCGACGACCACGATGCGCGACGGCGCACTTTTTTTCAGCATGTCGAGCAGTAGATGTGTCAGTAGAAAATGGCCGAGGTGATTCACGCCGAACTGCAGTTCAAATCCGTCGACGGTCTCCTGCCGATCCAGCGTGATGACGCCGGCATTGTTAATGAGGACATCAAGGCGTTTATATCGTTTTTTGAATTCAGCCGCGGCTCGCCTGATGTCCGCCAGACTGCCGAGATCGCAGCGAATGAGATCGACCGCGCTGCTGCCGCTGTCGCTGATGATGTCTTTCATCGCCTGTTCGCCGCGCTGTTGATCGCGGCAGAACATGACAACGCGGGCGCCGGTGCGAGCAAGCGCTGTTGCTGTCGCCTTGCCGATTCCTGTATTCGCGCCGGTGATAAGCATGATCTTCCGGTTGTTCATAGCGGCTCCATGTGCATGTAGATGCGGTTCCATTATATGACCGAACAGTCGAACACGCAACTGACGTGAAGTGATCCGCGGTATGTCCGCTTGCATCGGAGCGGTTTTCCGGATAGCATGGACGGATGTCTATGACCTACCGTTATCGTTGAGGATCAACGCATCATGACCCGTATGAAGCATCGCGAAATATCCGAGATCGACTATCTTCACCGTCTGATGGACCGCGTATCTGATGGAACGGTGCGGCTGACGGTTAATGACCGCATTATCGGAACGCAGCGGATACGGTCCCGTATACGATATACCGACCGTGT
Source organism: Spirochaetota bacterium (assembly GCA_016214035.1). Classification (GTDB taxonomy): domain Bacteria; phylum Spirochaetota; class Brachyspiria; order Brachyspirales; family JACRPF01; genus JACRPF01. The sequence continues at coordinate 11,125 of JACRPF010000011.1, forward strand.
CTGGCCGAAGCATATCCTTCAGCTGGTACACGGCGGGATGATCGAACGGACCGTGAACGGACGGAACATTGTGAGCCGCGCGGGCTCGTTCTTCTGGTTATTTCCCGGCGTGAAACACGATTTTATTTTTCATCCCGGTACCGTTCATACGGTAATTCAATTTACGCTTGCCGGGAAAACAGGGCCGGAGCCGGAATGCGGCTTTTTTGCCGTTGAGAACGCCGGTGCGGTGTCGTGGCTCTTCGATCGTCTGCAGCATGAAATGCAGCTGAAGGAACGGTCCGCCGCTGCGGTCAGATCATATCTGGCACTGCTGTTCCTGGAACTGTCGCGCATCATCCGGAAACCGCAGCAGCATGCGTTCAACCCGGCTGCCGAACGGAAGATCCGCGATACGATCCGGGACAATGTACACCGGCATCCCACGAGCGCCGATCTGGCACGTGCGCTCGGGCTTTCACAGGATTATTTCACCCGCGTATTCCGCCGCACCTACGCGGTCTCTCCGCGTACGCACATACTGCGCGAAGTCATGCGAAGCGCATCGTTCGATCTGTCCGGCGGCAACGCAGTCGGCGATATCGCCGAACGGTACGGATACGATATCGCTGCGTTCAGCAGACTGTTCAGAAAAGTGACCGGCCAGTCACCGGCGGTGTTCCGCCGCGGACACGGCATCACGGACAACGGCTGAACACCGGTTCATGACAAATTTCCGACGGTACAAAGCATTGTATTTTCTGTGCGCGGCGCTACTATTGTAGTATGTCATGTGTCACCCCAACGGAGCCGAGTATGCTGCGCAAAATAAAAAAATCCGTCCTTAAGCTCATGATGAACCGGCATTTCTGCATACTTCTCGTCGCAGTGATAGGCATCGCCCTGCGCGCAGAACCTGCCGGCGTCATTACTGTACAGATAGACAATCCCGGGTTTGAAAATGGGTTCTCCAAGTCGGGAATTGCAAACCGGTGGAGTGACAATTCGTTCAAGGCGGAGGTTATCTACCGTGAAGAAAAAACGTTTATCCACTCCGGAGGTTCAGCACAACGTATTGATTGTACACGATTAGATTCCGGACGGGTTCAATGCTGTACCCCGGTGGCGGTTCAAAAGGCAAAACTTCACACGGTATCGATATGGCTGGCCGCGTCAGAACCGCTGCGGGTAAGCGTGTTACTTCGGATGGCAGGAAAACCGTATAAGTCATACGCCGTCGGATCATTCAAGGTGAGTACCGGCTGGCAGGAATATCGCTTCAGTGAAATTGTCGATGAGGATGACAGTGATGCCCGCCTGTTCATCATCATGGAACAGCCGGGAACGCTCTGGGTCGATGATGTCTCCTGCGTTATAGAGACCGGAATCAGTGCGGCAGTTTTTTCACCGCCGGCGAAACCTGTTCCCGCAACGCTATTCGGGCTTCATTACAGCCCCTATAATCCCCATCAGCGCCAGACGGTCACTGACAGCCATCCCTGGCCGGCGATACCATTTAAAAACCTCAGACTTCATGACAGTGATGTATCCTGGAATTGGCTCGAAAAGGAAAAAGGGAAATGGAACTGGGATGTTCTCGACAACTACCTGAGCCTGGCTGCCGAACACACAATTGATTTACATTATGTCCTTGCCTTTTCTCCCACATGGGCCTCAGCCCGGCCGGGAGAAATACCCATTTACGGTAAGTGGTGGATGGGCTGCGCAGCTGAGGCTGCAAATATCGATGATTGGCGGAACTTTGTCCGGACCGTAGTCACCAGGTGTAAAGGAAAGGTCAAATACTATGAGGGTTGGAACGAGCCGGATATACGCGGCTTTTATTCCGGCAGTAAGACAAAGCTTATCGAACTGCAGAAGGAGATGTACCTGATCGTCAAGGAAATAGACCCGGCTGCGCAGGTGATCTCACCATCGTGTGCCGCTGCCGGTACGGCCTATCTGGATGAGCTGCTGGAACTGGGCCTTGGCTCATGGATAGATGCGGTCGGTTTCCACTTCTACTCGGGAGGCATGGGCCCCGAGCGCACCATACCACGGATCGAGTTGGTACAAAAGATAATGAAAAACAACCGTTGTCAAAAACCGCTCTTCAATACGGAAGCGGGCTGGTCAATAGCTTCTTCTTACAGAACCAATGTTACTGCAGGTGTTGATACCAAAAAAGTTCTGCCCATCGAGACTGCCGCGTATTGCATTGCCCGGGCATATCTCATCAATTGGGCCATGGGGATTCCTGTCTTTAACCTTTACCGGTGGGAAGGCGGCATGGGCCTGCGGGAAGACAATGATGAACTTAAAGAACCGTGCGTAAAGGCCTACAGCAATGTCGCAGCATGGATGACCGGCGCAGTCATGACTTCCTGTGCCCGTGATGCGGAAGGGACATATACAGTAAAGCTGGCGCGCGACGGCAGAATAGCAACGGTCATATGGAATACCGAAAAAAGTGCGGAAATATCTGTTCCGGAGAATACCGGAAAAATTACCGGCATTCTGGGAGATGCCATCCAATCAAAGTCGGGAATTCTGACTGTTGGAGAAGCGCCGGTTATTATTGAGTAACCGGAAGGAACAACTGATATGCGTCCCAATATCCTTTTCATCAATGTGGACCAGCAGCGCTACGATGCGCTCGGCTTCACCGGAAATCCCATCGTCAAAACGCCGCATCTGGACAGTCTCGCGGCGAACGGCATGTCGTTCACCGAGGCGTATACGCCCATACCCATCTGCTGTCCGGCGCGGCAGTCGCTACTCTGTTCACAGATAGCCGAAGTTCATGGCGGTCTCTGGAATTACGACGGCGGCGCCGGATTCAAGATGGGCGGTATAGCACCGCACGCGGATATGTGGCCGTTTAAACTGAAGGAAGCGGGATACAGCACCGCGTATCTCGGTAAATGGCATGTGAACCCGACGATTAATCCTACCGGTTTCGGCTATGACCGGTATATCCCGGAACGCTATCCCGCACGGCGTCCGGCGGGGAATATATGGCACTCGCTTGAAGGCATTCGCGCGCTCGGCATGAAAGACGAAGGCGATGTGGAGACATCGTACACGCATATGTTCGCGAAGGATTGCGTCGGGACGATAAAAGAATTTGCCGACCGTGACGCGCCGTGGCATGTGCGTCTGGACTTCATGCACCCGCATCTTCCCAATTTTCCCGCCGAACCGTTCGCATCGATGTACCGCCCGGATAATATTCCGCCGTGGGGCAGTTTCAACGACACCTTTACGGGCAAACCGTACATACAGCGTCAGCAGCTCAGTAATTGGGGCATTGAGAACTGGACATGGAAAGAATGGTCGCAGATCGTATCGCAGTATTACGGCGTCATATCGCAGTACGACGACGCGCTCGGCCGCGTGTTCTCGTTCCTCACGTCGCAGGGTCTCATGAAAGACACGATGATCATCTACACCACCGATCACGGCGACATGACGGGCAGCCACCGGATGATGGACAAGCATTACGTGATGTATCAGGATATCACGCATGTGCCGATGGTCATACGACATGACGGCGTCATCGCTCCCGGCAGCACGAACGGCGACCTCATCAATCACTATCTTGATCTGGGGCCGACCATTCTTGATTTGCTCGGCCTCCCGATACCGTCGTCATATCAGGGCATATCAATGCTGCCGCAGCTTTCCGAGAAACGCAACGACCGCACGCGGACGCATATAACCTCGTCGTACAACGGCCAGCAGTTCGGTCTCTACGCCGAGCGCATGATTACCGACGGTCGGAAAAAACTGGTCTGGAATCTCACCGATGTGGATGAATATTACGACCTCGATACAGATCCGTGGGAAATATATAATCTCATCGCTGATGTTTCGCGAAAAGATGAAATACAGCGGATGCGGACGCAACTGCTACAGGAGCTTTCCGCGTTGAAAGACCCCATTGTGGCGAATCCGTGGATGAAGCACCAGCTGATGAACGGCGCGAAACTGTAACCAGAATGCGTCGGATGTGTTCGCTTCAGAATCTCATCACGAAAGCACCCGGTCCGATGGTCAGCGATATCGGCGATGCGCTCGTATTGGTCTCTGAATCACACAACTTCAGATCGGCCTTTCCGTCACAGATATCACGGTTGTAATACCATACTGCAGTACGCAATTTCTGTATTGACGCCAGTGAAAAAGTACTCCCGAAACTCTCAACTATCCCGCCCACAACGCAAATCGCTAGAAAAGCATAGAACCGGTTTTCAGGCGGGATAAACGAACTTGTCAGCCTAGGATTGTATACAAACCAATATAGATTCGCAGCAGATATCGCTAGACCCGTATATACAAATATTTGTGCAAACAGAACATCACGCTCATAATCCTGAAGTACTTTGCCCGCATCAGCGGAGACACGTAGCATATTTAGAAATGCAGTGTCTGTTCCGTATCCGGTAAAAGCAAAATGTCTGGATTTATCGGCACGTTGAAATTCAGCCGAGAACAGCTGATGCTGTTCGATGAATGTAAATTTTCGATAGATATCCGGCGCAGATGTCCGTTCATAATTATATTCCCATATGGTGTTGAAAAATATGGAATCTGCTTGAAGATAATTCGCGAGACCGACGAACACCAGGGTCAATCCCGTGGCACATCCGCCGATGGTAACACCGATACCGGTGGTAATCCCGATGTTATTTGGAAACGCAAACATAATTCCGATGCCAAGTGCGAAACCGCCGAAATACGTCCCCCATCCGCCGCCCCAGAATAAACCGTTTCCCCATGCCCGATAATCATCATACACGGTGAAAGTCTTCTGCGCCTGAGGAGAATTGCTTATTGCCGTACGCAGCTCTCGGCTCGGACCGAATATTCCCAATTCATATCGATTTGACCCGTCAATTGTGATAAAATTGTTGTTTGATAGTAAAAGAGCGTTTCTGTTATACCGTTCACTGAATGTGCTGCTCCCATCAATGCCGGAAAGCAAGAATGGAATACATATGAGTGCCGTAAGAACAAACCGCATATACCGCTCCTGGCGCAACGATGTAGAGTATATCAACAAATCGGATTATATCCGAAAAAGTTTCCGTGTCAAATTACATAAAATAAAAAGTAAACCTTTTTCAATTCATCTTCACATACGTGTACTAACCATGCCAATAGCGAGGAATAAAATATATTTCTTCCGAGCCGAAACGCTTGTAACCCGTCCCGCTCACACCAGCTCATTATAAAAATCGACGGTTTCCTTCGCTAGAAAACGGTTGGTGGCGATGACATACTCGAGCGACAGCCGCACGGTGGCGCGGAGCGTGGCGTTGAAATCGTGCATGGCGGTTTTCCGCAGGTCCTTGCAGATGGGCATATGACGGCCGGGCTCGATGTGGTCGGCCATATACAGGATCTTGCCGAGCATGGACAGATTCGCACGGCCGGTCGTATGCCAGCGTATGGCGTCCAGAATCGTTTCATCCTGGACGTCGAAGGTGGTCCGGGCGATGACGACGCCGGCCATAGAATGCAGGAGGCTTTTTGAGACATGTTCACGGGGAAAGGTGATGCCGTTTTGTTTCAGGAACGTGTTCATAGCTGCGGCGTCGGGCAGGCTGCGTCCCGTGTCATGGAGAAGCGAAGCGAGTGTCGTCTTATGCACGCTCACGCGATACCGCTCGGCAAGACGCACTGCCATATCGCGGACACGGAGCGAATGTTCATACCGGTCTTTGGCCAGATTGTCTTTCAGCCAGCCGACGATGAACGTCTCGTCTGTTCTCCGGCGTTTTACATGTTTCCTGACTGCCATGCGCAGACTATATCACACACACGGTGAAAAATCCATCCCGGATCGTCTTGCATTTCTCCGCAATCGTATTTATAGTGTAGGCATGAAGGCTTTTGCAGTGATACTTGCGGCATGTACCGTTTACGGCGCAACGAATGTTCCAGCCGGTCAAAAAGAGTTATACGTATATCTTGAACGGCAGCTGAACGCGGTGGAGAATGTACTCGCCACAGGAAGCGGTCCCGCAACGAATATTACCGTTGCCGCCGAACTGTTCGCTTCGGACAGCGCCCGCGGTGAGCTTCTGTTCGGCAAACGCGCACGTGCGTATGCCATTGCAGTGCTCGACCGCATCGTCTCGCTCGGCTTCAGCGCGGTAACGGTTCATATCGGAACAAAGGAGCTCATCGGTGCAACGAACGCACCGCAGTACGCCGCGTATTACCGTATACTAGCCGCCGAGATACGCGCGCGAAAACGCGGAATACGCGTTGTCATCGATCTCCCGTATGGAACGAACCGGACGATGCAGGCAGTCGCGAAAAGCATCACCGCGGCGTCCGCCGTTATCATCAGAGAAATGTCGCCGGATTACCTCTCGGTGCTGCAGGATCCGGAATATATCAACGCACGGACAGGTCTGCTCGCGACCCCCGACGACTACCGCACGCTCACCCAGACGGTTCTGACGGGGCTTGACAGCGGGAGAACGCATGTCGGCATCATTATCGATGCGGTCAACCCCGAGTGGTTCGATGCCGTGGCGCAGCTTCCGGTAGAATATTTTGACATACGCCTCAGCGCCGTTACCAGAGAGACGGCCATCGAACATTGCGACATCATCGCACGTCGGGCGGCTGAACTGGGGAAAAGCGTCATGATGACCGGCTGGCTCTATAAAGCATCACCGCGTGAGCTTGCCGCATCAGGCATCACCAATGATGCTGTTTTGGTCCGGGATGCATTCAGTCTCTGGGCGCCGCTTGATGAGCGTTTCGTTTCCATGCTTTTGATGAACGCGAAGCGTATCGGCGCGGGGTATGTGTCATGCAGTGCATCGGCGATATTCTTCGGGGGAGTAGTATACTCCGAAATCACCCGGGGGTTAAGCCGGTCCGATGCGATGGAATTGCTTGAGATGAACGCCCGGACTAATATTCTGAATGAGACAGTCAACCCGCTTGGCGCCGCTATGCGCAGAACGGTCAAAATACGATAACGGGAGCAGCGTCATGGAACAACTTGTCATCATCAATGCAGAAACGCTCGGCAGGGGCGACGATTCACTCGGGGCACAGCTCATGGGTTCATATCTGCGCACATTATATGCGTCGGAACAGAAACCGGACGCCATCGTATTCTATAATGCAGGCGTCAAACTGCTCGCAGCCGGTTCTCCGGTGCTCGACGCGATCGATATGCTCGCGCGCGCGGGCGTTGACCTTGTCGCCTGCGGTACCTGCGTCTCATTCTACAAGGTGAACGATTTACACGCGGGCAGAGTAAGCACGATGAAAGAGATCGTCGGCATGATGGCGTCCGCACGGACAGCGATAACCGTGTGAACGCACGGATGGGCGGCAATTCATGATTCGTTTCATCGTCTGCAACTACAAAAATACGATAATGCCGCATGAAAGCCTTCCCGCGCATGCGCACGACTTCTGGCAAATAGACTGGATACATGACGGCAGCGTTGAGCTTGATCGTAACGGTATGCGCAGAATAGATGCCGGACAGATGGCTGTCATCGCGCCCGGCGTGATGCACCGGTATCTTTTCCCGGAGAAAACGGTCATGTCGGCGCTCAAGTTCATGCCGCATTTCAGATTTTCCGTATCCGGCGGCGCCGCGTACCGTCAGCTTACCGGCGACATGCAGCGTATTCTCTCCGCTGTGTTCGAGGAATATCATTCCGCGCACCGGCATGCCGTGCATATCGCATCGCAATACACGGAAATATTCCTCTATAAATACATCATCGGCCGGGCGGATGAAACGGATGCACTCATGGAAGCCGCCGCCCGATATCTCACGGAACACCGCGGTGAAACGATATCCGACCGCACGGCGGCGGAGACGCACGGACTTTCGGTAAACCACTTCATCAAGCGCTTCCGCGAATATCACGGTGTGACCCCGGCGCACTATCTCCGTAACATACGTGTTGAGCACGCGAAGGAAATGCTCCTCTTCAGGGACGCGTCGATACTCGAGATCGCACGCGCCTCCGGTTATACCGATGCAGCATCCTTCGGCAAGATATTCAAAAAAACCACCGGAATACCGCCGGCAAAATATCGCGATTTGAGCGTATAGGAACTGATTTGAAAAAGAATGACCGCGGTGCTGTTTACAGAATGTGGAAACACAACCGATCTCCAGACGCACTGTTCGATTATTTGAAACAGTCATACACTCCTTTTCCTTGCACCACTTGAACGGAACATCAGCTATACTATTATGCATCGACGCAAAAAATAAACGATTCAGGATATGTAAACACATGTCAAAAACCATGCACCGTGTTCTCTGTTTGATCATCGTGGGGACGCTCTCGCTGTCAGCCCAGAATGAACCTGATGGCGCCATGAGCACCCAGGAGTCATGGGGTCAATCGCTGCCGGATTTCCCCAAACCCGCGCCTGAAAAGGCATTTGCCGAACTGAAACTGGTGCAGCCGGACGGCGGTGTCTACCGCAGACCGGTGGAGGATTGGAAAAGCGCGCGGCAATACGTTGCAACGAACGCGGCCGGCAAAAAGTGGCTGAACGAACAGTGTGCCGCCATCGACGCATGGATGACACGTCCGCGGGACCGGGTGGAATGGAAATGCGGCCGCAACAGCGCATTCGTCAGCCCGGTGGACGGATCGTTTCTCGTCTGGACGGAAAAGATCCCGGGCGAAGAGGTTAAAACATTCACCAGCCGCACCGGACATGAGGTGGAAATAACCGAGAAAACGTTCGGCGGCTGGGTTTTCAAACTCCGGGAAAAGCACTTCGGGAACATACTCACCGCGGCTCGATTATTCAGACTTACCGGTGATAAAAAATACGCCGACTGGGCCGCGGAGCAGTTGGATTTTTATGCAGACAACTATCAGCGTTTCCCCGTCGTCAAAGTTGACAATTACAACTACGCCCGCATTTCTGGTCACAGCCTCAATGACGCGATGTATCTTTCAAAAATAGCCGAAACCGCGCGCCTCCTGTTCGATTGGGCCGGGGTCGAGCGCCGTCAGGGATGGTACCGCAATTTTTTCAAGCCGGAAGTGGAATTGCTGGACCGTTCCTATCAGACAATACATAATATCGCCATATGGCAGCGCGCTTCATCGGCTCAGGTGGCGTTATTATACGGCGACGAGGAAATGTGGGAACGCGAGATGAACGGACAGTTCGGACTGCGCGCGCAATTCAGCCGCGGCGTTACCAGCGATTATTTCTGGGCCGAGCAGTCGATACAGTACAATAATTTCTGCGTGTATGCCGTCCTGCCGCTCTTGAACTTTGCGGGGCTTGTCGGCAAACAGGACCGCATTGCAACCGAGGCCGCACTGGTGCAGAATATGGTGCTTGCACCGGTCATGATACGGTTTCCCGACGGATCGCTTCCCAATCCGGGTGATGCCACGGGCGTCCCGTATGTGAAGCTCGGTCTGTTCGGGGACTGCGCCCGCATTCTGCCCACAACGATTGGCGTTCTCGCGCAGGACGCATTGAACTGGGACACGCTGGTCGATCCGATACGGACCGAGGGCGGGACTACCAATCTGCCCGACGTAGTGTCCCGCAACATGGAATCGGCGCGGTTCGCTCTATTGAAAAAAGGGCCGTGGCAGGTGTTCTTCCATTACGGACAGCTCAGTCAATCGCATTCTCAAAGCGAAGCGCTGAGCTGGTCAGCCAGTTTTGACGGCATCGATATATCCCACGACTGCGGCACCGTCGGTTATGCATCGCCGCTGCATAAGTATTATTACACACGCGGGCTCAACCACAACGTTCCGCTCATCAACGGCGAGGGGCAGGCCGTATGGAATCCGGGAAAGCTCATCTCTTTTGATGCCGCCGCTTCTGTCATGTCCGCCGAACAACCGGCCTATCGCACCGATGCTTCCGCGCGCCGCACGATGCGTATCGAGGGCGAAACACTGATTGATGAAGTCGCCGTGACGTATACCGGGAGCGGCGACGCCCGCCTCGGCCTTGCCCTGAACCTGTACGGGACTCCGGCGCTTCCGGAAAATTTCAAACCGGACAGCACATTTGCCGAGGGACGCCCGAAGAGCTTTTCATATTGGAAAGACGTACGCAGCGCCGGCTTCAAGGACAGAACGGAGTTCGAGGTGACGTTCAAAAGCAACCGGAACATCGCTGTTGCAATCATCGTTCCGGGACCGTTCACGGTCTATCAGGGTTCCGCGCCGGACCGCCCGCCGCAGCGCAAGAACAGCATCTACATCGAAACCCGGGGGCAGAAAGCGGTTTTCGTGACGAGATTAACGCCGGTCAGACGATAACGTACCGGCCTTGTCCGTTGTCCGGAAATGCCGCGGGGTTACACCGAATTTCTTCTTGAATAAGAAACTGAAATTCTGATAATTATTGAATCCGCTTTCGATGATGATGCGGGTTATCGAGCGCGAGGTCTTTTTCAACGCATCCGCCGCATGCGACAGACGCATGTCGTTGAGATATGCGGTGAACGGCATGCCGAATAACCGTGAAAAGCGCTGACGGAAATAATCACGGCTCATCATGAATGTCGCCGCTATTTCTTTCATGCGGTCCGGGTCGGCGAAGTTTTCCATGATAAAATCGTCAATGGTCCGTTTCAGCTCATCGTCAGACTGTTTCGTATGTTTAAGCGTGCGCTTGAGCGTTGACCTTCGAACGATAAGTTTTGGTTCTACACGTATATGCTTAAGCGGATCCGCATCGCCCGCGATGACGTCGGCCAGAAGCCGGATAGCGGTAATGCCGATGGTCTTATACGGCTGATCGACGGTGGTGAGAAAATTGGAATAGCGCGCGAAGCGAAGCCGTTCATTGTCAAATCCGGCGATGCCGAAGCGGTACGGTATGCGGATACCGTCCGACAGGGCCCGCCGATAGAAATGGATGGCAAGATAGTCGTTCTCGAAAATGATCGCCGACGGCGGCGCGACGAGATGCGTATAATGATCATAGATTGCGGTGCGCGGGGTGACTGTCGAATGCTGTTCCCCCTTCTCATAACGCGCAATGGCTTTTGCCGGAAAATAGGATGTCGTTACATCAATGCCTACGACATGATCGCCGCAGGGTTTCAGCCCGTGGTGCTTGAGCGCATCACGATATCCGATGTACCGCATTTGTGTATAGTGCTGCGCGCTTGCCGCCGCAAACCCGATAGTCTCATGTCCCTCTTTTTTCAGATGTCCGACAAGCATATCCATGGCTTTGCACTCATCCACACCCACATAGTACGCGTATCCGGTCCGCGGAGGATTGTGCATATAGACGCACGGCACATCGTGCGCAATCACATCCCACACGCACTCCCGCTTCCGCGGCCACCAGGCAACAGTTCCAATGATGCCGTCGAAGGTGCGATGTTCTTTTTTTTTCACACATGCGGAGAGATCGAAATCCCTGTCGTAGTAATAGAGTTCTATGTTGTTGTCATATGCCTCATGGTTTAGTCCCTCGACCGTCTCCATGAAATGTACGCTCCGGCCAATGTTCGTCTTGAAATCGGCGAGTTCGTTGATGACAGCGACGCGCAGCCGGCGCTGCTGTATTCGTGTGCGTTTCATACGTAATAGTATAGTCGGTTACCATTGCGGCGTCAAATATATTCATTGCACCGGATGAGCCGGCACTCTCGTTTTCCGGAATGGATTGCGTTTTTGTTGACAAAAAAATATGCCGGTGTATACTGAAAAAATGATTGGAGGATCAGGCGGATCCGATGGATGCCGCCGGGCTTTCTTGAAAGCAGCAGTGACTTTTCCATTTCGCTGTGGGACTTCCTAAAACAACAACATAGTTCCATCCCGGAACAAAGAGAGTGTTTTATGAATGAAAAAGCGAAAGTGGCACGACTGTCGATTATTTCCAACATCACCCTGATAATCCTTAAACTAACCGCAGGCATCATGAGCGGCGCGGTGAGTATCATTTCCGAGGCGATACATTCGGCCATGGACCTGCTTGCGGCCGTCATCGCCTTTTTCTCCGTGCGCGTATCAGATAATCCGCCCGACGAAACACATCCGTACGGTCACGGGAAATTCGAGAACGTTTCGGGCTTCATCGAGGCCGGTCTCATTCTCGCAGCATCGGCATGGATCATCTATGAAGCCGTCATGAAGATTATCCATCACGAGGCGATCAAGTTCGCCATCGCCGGCGTCATCGTCATGTCCATCTCCGCACTGGTGAACACGCTTGTCTCGCGGGCGCTCTACCGCATGGCGAAAAAAACGAACTCCATGGCGCTTGAAGCGGATGCGCTCCACCTGAAAGCCGACGTCATCACCTCGGCGGGCGTTGCCGTGGGCCTTTTGATAATAATGATAACGAAAATGCACTTCCTCGATCCGATTATCGCCATCGCGGTGGCGCTGTTCATCACCCGCGAAGCCGTGAGCCTTCTCATAAAAGCGGTGGTACCGCTTCTCGACACCGGTTTCAGCCGCAACGATCTTGTCCGGCTTGAAGACATTATCAGGAACACCGGGTATGAATACCATAAGCTCCGCACGCGTCATGCGGGGAACCGTTCGTTCGTCGACATGCACCTGCTCTTCCCGCCGGAAGCCACGATCGACCAGGCGCACGACGTTACCGACCGGCTGAAAGAGGCGATACACCTGGATTTTCCGAACACCGACGTCACCATCCATATGGAACCGAATGGCGCACATTTCCGCACATGATAGCACGGTGATCTGTACCCTGTGCGGGGGTGAGACATCGTATTTCGAATCGGCCAGAAACAGGGACTACTATTCCTGCGGCGGCTGCGCTGCGGTGCTGCTGCATCCGCGGCATTATCTTTCCATTGACGATGAGCGGCGCCGGTATCTCGCTCACACCAATGATATCGAAGACCGCGGGTACCGTGATTTTGTCTCGCCGATGCTCACCGCGGTACGGGCGCAATTCACCGCATCCCACACGGGACTTGATTTCGGATCCGGCGCAAGCGGGATTATAACCGCACTGCTTCGCGAACACGGTTATTCGGTAACGCCCTATGACCCGCTTTTCAGGAATGATTCTGCGGCGCTGACCCGGAAGTATGATTACATCGCCTGCTGTGAGGCTGTTGAGCATTTCCGTACTCCCGCAGAGGAATTCCGGCTGCTTGCGTCACTGCTCAAACCTGGCGGTGCACTCTTCATCATGACTGCATGCTTCACGGATACACCGCTTGCACAGTGGCATTACGCGAGCGACACCACACATCTGTTTTTCTACCGCGCTGAAACATTCGCCTGGATACAATCACACTTCGGGTTTTCATCGCTGTCGGTCGAGGGAAGGCTGATAATACTTAAAAAATAAGTATATTTCGCCCGCGCTACCTTGCGGAAAAGCATCGGCCCGCTATAATAGGGTATAACGCACACGTGAGGAAACGCATGAAACCGAACATGACATCGGGGCAGAGCGGCAGGCGCCGCTGGCCAGCTGAATGGGAACGGCATATATACACGCTGCTTGCCTGGCCGCAGACTGAACTCGAGTGGCCGGGAAAACTCGACGCCGTCGACTGGGCTTTTGCCGAGATAGCGCGGCTCGTCACCGCAAGCGAACGTCTGCTGCTTGTTGCGGCAAATCCCGTCCATCGTTCGAACGTGCGCGCCATGCTCGTGAACGCCGGTGTGAACAGCAAAAACGTCGATTTTCTCATACATCGTCTGGACCGGAACTGGATGCGCGACAGCGGCCCGGTATGCGTGAAGAACGGCTCGCGTGTCGAAGCGATACAGTTCTCGTTTAACGCCTGGGCGAATTACCCGGAATACGCCAACGATATCAAACTCACACCGCTTGTCGCGCGCAAAACGGGCGCGAAACTTACCCCTGCGATGTATAACGGCAGGCATGTGGTACTCGAGGGCGGTGCCATCGACGGCAACGGACGCGGTACCCTGATAACCACCGAAGAATGCCTCATGCATACGAAGATACAGGTGCGCAATCCCGGCTTTTCGAAAGCGGATTACGCAGCCGTGTTCCATGAATATCTCGGCACGAAGCACGTCATCTGGCTCGGCGGCGGCATCGTCGGTGACGATACGCACGGTCATGTGGATGACATATGCCGTTTCATAGGTCCGTCAACGCTGGTGATCGCCCGCGAGAAACATTCACGTGACATCAATTACCGGAATCTCGAGGAGAACCGCGAGCGGCTCACCGGCGCGCGTCTTGCGGACGGGTCGAAACCAAAAGTCATTGAACTCCCCATGCCCGGGCCCGTGGTCTTCCGCGGCATGCGCCTGCCGGCGAGTTATACAAATTTTCTTTTCACAAAAGACGCGCTTCTGGTGCCGACGTTCAACGACCCGAATGACCGCATTGCGCTCGGCATATTATCTGAGGCGCTGCCCGGACGCACGGTCATCGGTATTCACGCCGTTGATATCGTTCTCGGACGCGGAACACTGCATTGCCTGAGCCACGAAATACCGGCGTAACACACAACGTATCGCGGGGGGTATGTTCATGGAGTTGAACGATGTTCTTGCTGAACTCGGTATTACGGACCGCATCGACGCTTTCAGTCCCGGCTGGAAAGAATCCGTCGCGTGTTATCCGTATCCTCATCCGTCATTCCTCAATCCGCCGCACATCATCGCCGCGCGGAATATGGCGCATCTCGATCCGGCCGTCGACGGAGCGCTGATACGTACCGCCGGCATCATCAGTTTAAAACCGGCGCTGTCCTTCTTCATCTGGCACTGCTATCGGCTCCTCTTTTTCAAACAGGACTATTTTCAATTCTCGAAATGGCCTAAACTCACGCGGGTGCTCGGTGACGACTGGGGCGTGTTCTATCTGCTCATCATACTCGATTCGGTGAAACGCACCGTCGCCTATCATCACGCACGGGGTATTCCCGAGGCCGTCACTGAAGGCGTGCTCGCGGATTACGGCATCGGTGTCGCCCGGTTCGCGCGGTTTCACGGCGGGCTCATCGGGACGCCGCATACGCATATCGGCTGGTACCGCAATCATCCGGGCGGGGGCCTGTACCGGCTCGGCCGGCTTCAATATGTTCCCAACCCCTGCAGATATGCGGTGCGCATGTTCCGTCATGCGGCTACCGGCGAAACGCTCATGTTGTCGGAACCGGAAATAAAGTATACGGGTGATGGTTTCATCGATTCAATTGCCGGACATGAAGACAAAGAACATGGATGGATTTCATCGCTTGATTATGACGGTGAGCACATCATCGGCAATCCCATTCTGCCCACCGGCCGTGCGCTGCGCCGGAAGATCCGCATCCCGGCCCGCGTGTGGAATGACGCCGTGAAACGCGATGATACGCTGCTCGCCATGCATATCCCCGAAGGCGGCGGCATGGGCATGGATGTCTGTAAGTCATCGATGGAAGAGACCTTGTCGTTCTTTCCGAAGTATGTGCCGGAGCAGCCGTCGAAAGGCATCATGTGCGCATCGTGGCTGTTCAATCCCGAGCTTGAGGATTTCTACAACAGGGAATCGAATCTCGTCAGGTATCAGCAGGAGCTGTATCTCTTTCCCGTGCACTCATCGGGAACTGACGGCGTTTATTTCATATTCGACCGCGAGACGGTTGGCGATCCGGCGGCTCTGCCGCGTGACACAAGCATACGCAAAGCGTTGGCCGAAAGACTCGCATCCGGCGGCGTGCTTCGAAACGGCGGCATGATGTATCTGAATGAAGATCTGCCGAAGTTCGGAGCACAGCATTACCGAAGACAGCCGTGGGTGCAGGCGATTATTGCCGGTGATGCAGCAGCACTCAAGCGTTCGGATATCGGACTTCTGCCCGATGCGTTCTGAACATATCACGATAGAATACCGGGAACACCCGCTCGGCGTCGATATCTCCGCTCCGCGTTTCGGATGGACGGCGGACCAGACTCCAGGTAAGCAGACGGCGTATGCGATAATCGCCGCCGTGACGCCTGAGCGTTGCAATGAGAACGATGCCGATCTCTGGAACACGGGAAAGGTGCTGTCTCCGGAGAATGCTCAAATAGCATACGCGGGTAAAACGCTGCCGTCACGTACGCGTGTATACTGCGCGGTGCGTTTGTGGGATGAAAACGACAATGCCGGCCCCTGGCAGAATACGTGGTTTGAAACGGGATTCATGAACGAGTCCGACTGGCAGGCGCACTGGATCGACGACATGCACGCCCCGCATCCGGATGATTACCGTTCCGGCGCCGCGCCGATGTTCCGTAGGGAATTTCAGCTGCCGGAAAAGATAGTTTCTGCCCGCGCATACATAGCCGGCCTCGGGATGTACGAATTATTCATCAACGGCTCACGTATCGGCGATGCGGTGCTCGCGCCCGCGCAGACGAATTATGATGAACGAAAACTCCGCCACATGCTTTATCCGTTCAAAGACAGAACGAAAAAGCGGGTACTCTATAATGTCTACGACATAACCGCACAGCTGACCGGCGGACTGAATGCGGTCGGCATCATACTTGGTACCGGCTGGTATGATCAGCGCGACCGGACCGTGGAAGGATGGATGTGGTACGATTCGCCCCGCGTGATAGCGCAGCTCGAAATAATCGATGCTTCCGGCAGAACGCATATCATCGGCACGGACACGTCGTGGAAGTCATACGGCGCCGGGCCCATTATCCACAACGGCATATTTACCGGCGAGATATTCGATGCCCGCAGAGACATCAGCGGCTGGGCAAATGCCGGATTCAGCGACGCGTCGTGGATCGCTGCACGCAGAGCGCGTCCGCCTTCGGGAACACTGCATGCGCAGCTGTCGCCGCCCGACATCGTCACCAATACGTTCACTCCGGCGGCGGTAACCGGGCCGGATAATGTCCGCAGATTCGATGCCGGACGGAATGTCACGGGATGGGCGCGCATCCGTACGAAAGGAGAAAAGGGCCGGACGATAACGATACGCTATGTCGAGGACAGCGGCCAGGATTATTCGCAAACCGACACGTTCATCTGCGGCGGCGAGAGCGAGATGTATGAGCCTAGCTTTACCTGGCACAGTTTCCGGTATGTTGACGTCATTGGCGCACCAGAATCATTCTCCGAGCAGGATATAGACATTCGCGAAGTGCATGCCGATGTTCTTCAAACAGGATCGTTCCACTGTTCCGACGAAACGCTTAATGACCTCTACCGGCTTTTCTGCAATACACAGCTCGCAAATATGCATTGCGGTGTCCCCAGCGATTGTCCGCATCGCGAACGGCTCGGTTATACCGGTGACGGACAGATAGCGGCCGAGGCTGCGATGTACGCATTCGACATGAGCGCGTTCTACACGAAATGGGTGACCGACATCGCCGACGCGCAAAACAGCGAAACGGGTTTCGTCCCGCACACGGCGCCGTTCGGCGGGGGCGGAGGCGGACAGCCATGGGGCAGCGCACTCGTCATCATACCCTGGCTCATGCATCGTTTCTACGGCGACCGTCGGATACTCGACGGGAACTACGACGCGATGAAAAAGTGGCTGCGGTATTTCGCAGCGTGCAGAAATGAACGCGGCATCGTCACGCATGAAGAACCGGGCTCATGGTTCCTCGGCGACTGGTGCACACCGACGGGAGAACGGCCGAAGCTCACGCCCGAATATGTGAACACCTGCTATCTCGGCTATAACGCACTGCTCATGAAAGATATCGCCCGCGCGCTCGGTAACGAAACTGATGCGGCATTCTATGCGGAGCTTCACGCTGCGGTAGCGGCAACAGTGCATCATGAATATTTCGATGCGGTGACGGGGGATTATTCTATCGGCAGCGAAGGCGCGAACGAATTCGCACTCATGTTCGGACTTGTGCCCGATGAGCACCGGGCACGCGTTGCAGAGAATATCGCCCGCCATGTCGCGCGGAACGGATATCATTTCGATACCGGTATTTTCGGCACGCCGCTGCTCCTTGCCGCGCTCACCGACTGCGGCTTTATCGACGATGCGTTTCGCATCATGACCGTAAAGGACTTTCCCTCGTTCGGTCATATGCTGGCCAGCGGAGCTACGACGCTCTGGGAACATTGGCGCGGAGGCGGCAGCCGGAATCACCCCATGTTCGGCAGTGTGTGCGCGTGGCTCTTTCGCTCACTTGCGGGAATCGTCCCCGCCGCGCCGGGTTTTTCCAAGGTGCGGATACGCCCGCTGATTCCGAAAGGCTTGTCTTCCGTCACCGCGGAACACCTGTCGATACGAGGCCTCATCGCGGTATCGTGGGAACAGACGGGAGAAAGTATATCAATCTCGGTTGTAATCCCGCCGCATGCCGATGCGCATATCGAATTGCCGCGGACAGGCCGCTGGGTCATGGACGGAAGACCAGAGGCATTTATCGGAACGCCGCTGTCGCTTTCATCCGGAACGCACGCGCTGACATTTTCCGGAAAATAGTACAAAAACATCTAAATAATATTGTTCTACAGAAAAAGCGATATGTTCCGAAAATAGTACTGTAACAGGCCATACGTACACCGTTACGAGGTAACGCCATGCTGAAACGAATTCTTCTTCCGTTAGCGCTCATAGCATTCATCGCGGGAGCCGCATATCCGAAAGCGACCGTTCGCGTCAAAGACATATCATTTCTAAAAGGTGTCCGCAAAAATCAGCTGAAAGGCTACGGACTCGTCGTGGGGCTTGCCGGCAAGGGCGATTCCGCACAGAACCCGCTCACCAAGGCTACGATGCAGAACTTTTTTGACAATCTCGGCATCGCGGTGAACGACGCGCGTATGACGACGAAGAACGTTGCCGCCGTTATGGTTACCGCCGATATTGAGGGATTCATCGCGGAAGGCGACCGAATCACCGTGCAGGCTGCGAGCATCGGCGACGCGAAAACGCTTTCCGGCGGCGTGCTCCTGCAGACCGCGCTCAAGGGTGCCGACGGCGTCATTTATGCCGTGGCACAGGGCAATGTCGCCGTCACCGACGGCAAGGGCGCGGTTACAACGGTGGGAACGGTTCCGGACGGAGCGATAATCGAAAAGGCGCTTGTGTCGGATTTCCTTGAGAACGGTTCGTTCACGCTGGTGCTCCGTGCGCCCGATTTCAAGACCGCCAACAATGTGCGCGAGGCGATACAGACACGCTACGCCGACGCCGGCGTTGTCCCCATCGACGCGAAAAGTATCGGCGTGGCGATACCGACCAATTCGCTCAGCAACGCGGTCGATTTCATCTCCAAAGTGCAGGAGCTCGAGATAGAACAGGACGTTTCCGCGAAAGTGGTAATCGACGAAAGGAGCGGCGTCATCGTCATGGGCGAAGACGTGCGCGTATCGAGCGCGGCGGTCAGCGTTGCGGGAATGAAAATCAAAATCAGCGATACTACGGCGACGCAGGCAGGCGCGGATACGGAAGGCGGCTCGAAAAAGAAATCGGCAAACAAAGTTATCCCCGATGCCACAACGGTGAAAGCACTCGTCGACAGCATGAATGACCTCGGCATCGATGTCAAGGATATCATACAGGTTCTTATCGCGCTCAAAACGGCGGGTGCACTGAACGCTGAGATCATTGTAAATCCTTAGCACGTACTATATACTTCTTGCCCATCATGCCTGCGGAGTTCTGCCATTAAATTCAATCATGTGACACCCGAATCGTTCGCCGCCTGCGCGCTTGACGCATTTGAAACCGATATACGGAACGACCTCGCCGGGCGTGTAAAACCGTATACGACGCTCGAACTTGAGGTGGGCAGCGGCAACGGTAAATTCCTCGTCGAGCACGCGCTTGAGCGGCCCGATGTCTTTTTCATCGGCCTCGAATGGTCGCTTAAGGCTATCAACAAAAGCATCATCAAAGCCTATAAACGTTCGCTGAAAAACCTCGTGTTCATCCACGGCGAAGCCGTCGCGGTCATAACGGATGTGCTTCTGAACACCTATACATTCGATACGGTATATCTCAATTTCCCCGACCCGTGGCCAAAAAAACGGCACAACAAACGGCGCATCGTGAGCGATGAGTTCGTCGCATCGGTAAGAAATCTTCTTGCCGATAATGGCAGATTCTTTCTCGTAACCGATGACGAGGAATATGCGACAACGGTGATGGCCCCGGTGATGGAACGCAGCGCGTTCAACAACACGCTGTCAACGCCGTGGGCGCATGAGCTTCAGGAATATAAACAGACACTCTACGAACACAAGATGCGTTCGGCGGGTAAAAACATCTATTATTTCAGTTACGTAAAATAGCGCCGCCCGCTATTTTCTTGCGGGCACAATAGCCCGCGTCTCAATGGCCATGCGGTACGCATACGCCACTTTCTTCGCCACATATTTGCTCTGATACTGCAGGTTCGCATACTGCCGGACGTTGGTGATGCCGGTGGAACCGATGTTGCGTATCTGCATGTCGAGCGTCCGGTAATATGCGTCATACCAGTAGTATGCGTTCGACCATGATGTCTGTCCCTCATAGATACCGGCGACAAGATTGTACATCTCCGTATTTTCGCTTTCGGCCTCGATGACGCGCGTCGCGTAACGTATTATTGTCTCGTTGTGTTCCGTCGTCCCCTTGCCCTTCAGGATGGATATGAGGCCTTTGTAGCTCGGTATATGCGTCGGGTTGATATCGATAACTTTCTCAAGCGTGAGTTCGGCGTTGGCGAAATCCTCCTGCAGAAAGAAAAGCTTCGACAGCCAGAAATGGTAGTTATAAGAAAGCGGCCGCAGTTCGATGGCGCGCGATATGTGCTTCATGCTTTCGCCAAGGTCTTCCTGGCTTACCTTCACGCGGTAGCGGTGATAGAAACGCACCGCTGAAAGATACGACACGTAATGATGCGACTCGCCGAGTGTCTTCGTGATCGACGCGGTCACGGCATCCGCAACCGCCGGCGGTCCGTTTTCAAGTACGATAGGGCAGTAATCGAGATTGAACCAGAGATTGTCCTGATAGAACTGATAGAACTTGGTGTAGCAGTCGCTCCTGCGGTACTGATAGGTGCGTGATGTGGGGCGGTACTTCTCGCCGATGTCGTAGAGTTCCTGATAATATCCCATGAGCGGCGTATACGCCTCCTCGTTGAGCGCGATCAGCGGCGGACCGTCACGCTTGATCTTCACCGTGGGATAAAAATCGTCGATGAAATCGGTGACAAGACGGTAAAACCGCTCCTTGCGTGCGGAGCGGGTGCGCTCTTTCCACTGGTGCGGATTCGAGCGCTCATAGATGAAATAACGCAGGACAAAATCTTCCTTGAACGGGCTTATCGTCGCGGCAATAAGCACATCGGCATTGTACTTATCCGAAAGCTTTTTGACATTGCGCTTGATGTTCTCGTACGACGTGTTCGTTTCGTTCACCGGATTTTCGTTCATCGCGGTGTAGAGGAGCAGGTCCTTGCTGACGAGATCGGCGAATGCGAGCGTATGATATTTATCCTCCGGCGCAAGACCGAACGGAAACGGAGTGACGATGGCGATATTCCGCGCGAAAAGCGCGTGAACTAAAAAAATATACGCGAGTATGAGCCGGCGCATGTATGCATCAATGCTTCAGAAGGTTTAATGCATCCACGGCAAGCGTGCCGCGCCGTTTGTGCAGCGTAACGATGAGCGCAAGCCCCACGGCGGCTTCGACCACCGCGAGCGCCATCACAAAAACTGCCGCGGCGGCCGGCGTGATCTCATTATAAGCAACAGCAAACGCGATGAACGCCATATTCGCCGCATTGAGCATTATCTCGATGGATATGAAAACAAGGATGATGTTGCGCCGGGTGATGACGCCGATGAGCCCGATGGCGAACAGCACGCCGCTCACGGAGAGGAGCACCAGGTGTTTCAGCTGCATGATTTCGAACATATTCTTATTCCTTATCCGTAATAGTACAGCGTTACGGACAAAAAATCAAATTGCCGCATCAGCCGAAAGGACACATCGTGTTATTTCAACACATCAGCTGCGTCTACGGCGGCATCTGTTCTGATTATCACGAGAGCGGCTATTCTCGTCCCGTCCTCACGGTTCTGAATTTTCAATGTATGTGTCCCTTTCGTCAGTCGATATGTCATCTTTGATTCAGGCACCGGCTTATCGTTCACGCGGTCGCGTACGAAATCCCAGCGCCAGGCGTTTTTCTCAAGCACGTCGGAGAGCGCCGGTTTCCCGCCGTCAATGCTCGCGTAAAACGTGTCCGATTCCGCGGTCGGCGAGAACACGAGCACCTGTATCAGGTAGTCACCGTCGCTTGCCAGCTCAAACCGCGCGACGGCGTTTCCGCGGTCCCGTCCGCCCTTAAGCGGAACCTCTATATATTTCCCCGTCGGAACGCTGCCGTCCTCGACGACGGTCATCGGTGCGCTCAGCTTCATGCGATGGGCCTCAATGAGCACCGCGCCGTTCACCTTTGCTCCGATCAGCGGCGTATCTGCCGAAAAAAGCGCTCCGGGCTTCATATGAGCGAATGCCTGTGACGCGTTTTTCATGCCGGTGCCGTCGAACGACACCTGTTGTGCATCATCGGCATCATCTTCAATCGCAAGAAACAGCTTGGTGCCGGCGGGCGCGCTGCTCCGTGTTACCGAGGCATCGCTTACATGCAGAAACCGTATTACCGGGAATTGACCGGTCGATCCGCCCGCGGTGAAACCGCTCAGATCAATCCGCTTCACGTCATCGCAGATAAATGCCGGGCGCTCATCCTTTGCGAGCGTACGGAACGAAAGACCGCTGATCCGTATGCCGTCGACATGTCGACAGTAGAGGCCGTATGCGGGAAGACGCCCGAACATCTGCGCCTCGGGATAATGTCTGATCACCGCTTCGTCGGGAACCTCGCAATCGGCAAGGTCGGCGCCGCCGCCGCCCTCGTATTCCAGTTGTATATTTGACAGCGTTATGCCCTGAACGGGATGACTGGGGATGCCGGTGATCGACGATTCGAACATCGAACGCACCGCCGTTATGCCGGCGATGACGACGTTGCGAATTGTCCCCGGCACGTTCGGATCAACCTGTTTCGTCTTCTCGCTGTTGCCGCCGCGATGACCGAGACGGACAAACAGCGGCGTTTTAACATTCGATATTGAAATGTTTGATACATAGATGCCGTTCAGGTTCGCCCCGTCTACGGATTCTATCGCCACCGCGGCAAGCGTACGGTCGAGCGGATCGCCAGATGCGCTGTAAAGAAAGCAGTCGCGGAAGACGATATTTTCAAAACTGCCGTGCGTCTCGGTACCTATTTTAAGTCCGTTGCAGGCGCTCCAGATGCGGCAGTTTGCGGCGGTGATGTTTTTCGAGGGATGATCGTGTCCGGGTTCCGTGCTTTTGAGGACTATGCCGTCATCCCCCGTGATGATATCGCAATTCATGATCGATACATCAACACAGGAGTTCACATCGAACCCGTCGGTGTTCGGGCCGTAGAGAAAATTGCGTATCGTCACGCCGTCGGCCTTCACGTTCGTACAGCGCTGCAGATGCACGGTCCATGACGCGGAATTCGTGAGCGTTATGTTGCGAATGCTCACCCCAGAACATTTGACCAGATGGATGAATGACGGGCGCTTCTGCGCCTGATAATTGAACTGCGCGGTGCCGCGCCACGCCGTACCGGAATACACTTCTTTTTTTTTCACCCAGAACGTACTTCCCTGCCCGTCGATAATACCGCCGCCTTCGATACCGATATGCTCAGCCTTATCAGCGAAAAGCAGTTTCCCGGTGGTGTAGTCCGATAATTCGGTACTTCCCAGGAGAACAGCGTCCGGTGAGATGAAGAGCGTCACGCCGCTTTTTAGTACTATCGACCCGCTCAGATATCGCCCTTTGGGGAAAAATACTTCGCCCCCGCCGGATGATGCGCAATCATCTACGGCTTTCTGTATGGCTATGGTGTCTTTTGTCGTGCTGTCACCCTTTGCACCGTACGAGGTGACGTCATATCTTCCGGCGGCAACGCATACCGCTGCTGCTATGAATACGATGACCGCTGACTGTATGTTCATCTGCATCTCCGTTGCTACTGTAGCTGAATCTCATTTCTGATAGTGTCTTCCGCATCCACCGACGATGCATCGATGGAATTCCCGCCGAGCATGATGCGCTTTGTCATTGCGCCGCGCGCTTTCAGGAAAAGCTTTGCCCCGCGCGGCGCGGGACTTTTCGTCACCGTTGCGTCAACAACATTCACGAATCGCATGAGCGCTTCATCGCCTGAAACATCGCCGGCAATGAAGTTGTCGATGGCGAGCGTTTCAACATCGTCGCAATAAAGCACGGGACGGGCGTCGGGAAGCAGATTCCTGAACCGGACATTGCTGAACGATAATCCTTTCACATGACGGCAGAAAAAACCGTACGCGGGAAGCCGCACACCGAACATGCGGGGCGCGGGATAGCTGTCTTCAGCTTCCTTCACCGCAACTGCAGCCCACGCTTTTTCACCGCCGCCTTCAAGTTCAATATCGATGTTGCGCAGCGTCACGTTCTCTACGCGATAACCCGGTATGCCGGTGACAGACGATTCCATGAGTGAATGATATGCGGTGATGTTTTCGATAACGACATTCTTAAGTGCCCCCGGAATCTTTTTCCCGGCGGGTTGTCCGTTGCCGCGATTGCCGAGACGTATGAATATCGGCGCACGGACGTTCGTCATCACGATATTTGAGACGACAACACCGTTCACCGTGCCGCCGTCGACCGCTTCAAGCGCTATGCCGGCGGATGCCCGCTCGCCGGGATCTGATGACCGGTTGTAAATGAAGGAGTCGCGGAACACAATATTCTCAAACCCGTCGAGTGTTTCAGTGCCGATCTTGAACGCCTGGCATTCAGTTTCGATACGGCAATTCGATACCGTGATGTTTCGGGATACGCGCCGGTCGGCTGCGCTGGTCGCTTTGAGTACAATGGCGTCGTCGCCGGTGCTGATGTCGCAGTTCGCGACCATAACCTCGCGGCACATGTTGATATCGATGCCGTCGGTGTTCGGCCCGTGCAGCGGATTGCGTATGGTGACATTATCGACGATAACGTTGTCGCACGACGAGACATGCAGTGTCCATGACGGCGAATTGGTGATCATGACGTTCATTACCGATACGCCGCGGCATTTTGAAATACGGATATTTGACGGACGGGGAATCGCCTTCCATGCATTATGCGATGCCCCCGACCATGTATCCTTTTTCTCCCGGTATTTTTCATCCTTAACCCAGAACGCATCGCCGCTTCCATCGAGTATTCCCGGCCCGGCGATACCGATATTCGTCGCACTGTCAGCCGCAATGAATATCCTCTGCTTATTATCATACTGAGACAGTTCCCGCGGTGCCCGCAGTGTTGCGCCGGCCTCAAGATACAGCGTGACATTGTCTTTGAGGAGAATTCCCGCGGTGAGAAACACGCCGGCGGGGATGACGACACGCCCGCCGCCCGCGGCACTGCATGCATCGACGGCACGCTGCACTGAAGCGGTGTTCATCGTCGTCCCGTCGGCCTTTGCGCCGTATGCGGTGATATCGAATTGGGCGGAATAGACAAACACGCCGACTATCATATAAAAACCTGACAGCAGGATGGTGCGCAGCATGCCGGACCTCCATAATCGTTACAGTATACAGCATATGCGTTTTTTATGAAAAACACCTTGCACTGCGCCGGTGTATCTTGCACTATTCGGATAAAATCGGGGATTGCTAGTGCGCAGGTTTCCGCGGCACGGTGCCGTTCACCGTTGTGATTTCATCATCCGTGAGCGGTCTGAACTGTCCTTCCGGAAGTTCACCGAGCGTGATAGGGCCCACCGAACGCCTGATAAGATCGGTCACCGGAAATCCGGCATTGTCGCAGAGGATGCGTATCTCGCGGCGTTTGCCTTCGTTGAGCACGAGTTCCACCACCGAATGCGACGCCTCGGCGTGTAGGACGGTGAAATCACGGATGCGGTAGCGCTCACCGTCGATAGTCACACCCGTTATCATCGGAGTGAACACATCGGAAGTGACCTCTCCCTGCACGACGACTTCATAGCGTTTCAGTATCTCGAACGACGGATGCGTGATGTGATGCGCGAAATCGCCGTCATTGGTGAGTATCATGAGGCCGCGCGAATTGTAATCGAGGCGGCCCGCGTAGAACACGCGCGGCAGTGCTTGGACGAAATCAGCGATGGACCGTTTGCCTTTGAGCTTCGCCATGGTGCTCATCACGTCGAGCGGTTTGTGAAAAGCATAGTAGACTTTTTTCGCGTTCACCACATCCGTGCCGTTGAACGACACGGTATCGGCGGCATCAACGCAGGTGCCGAGTTTCGTGACCGTGACGCCGTTCACGGCAACGCGGCCTTCGGCGATGAATTTTTCGCATGCGCGGCGCGAACCGACACCCGCGCGGGAGAGGACTACCTGTAAACGGATCTTATTTTCCATACGCTAGTGAAAGAACATATCGGGAGGCGGAGCGGCGATCGTCATCCGTTTTCCGCTCAATGGATGCGTCATCTCGATCATGTAGCTGTGCAGGAGCATGCGTTCATGAAGACGTCCGCCGTATCCCGCATCACCGACGATGGGCAGTCCCCGTGCTGCAAGCTGCACGCGTATCTGATGGCGCACCCCGGTGATGAGCTTCACGAGCAGCAGCGAATCCGTACCGACGGTGCCGATAACCGAAACTTCCGCGCGCGCGGGCAATCCTGTCTCCCCCACCGCCATGCGTTCGCGCTGTTCCCGTATTTTCCGTATCCTGTCTTCCATCACCATCGGCGCGTTGACCGCACCGGCAACACGCGCAAGATAATATTTCTCTACCGCGCCCGAGTGGTATGCCGCATACATCGTTTCGAAAGCAGCGTCAGTTTTTGCGACGAGCACAAGCCCCGATGTTTCAAAATCAAGCCGGTTGATGCTTCCCGCGTTGAGCACGCCGCCGGCGGTTATCGTCGCGCGGTTCGCACGGAGCATGTTCATGAGCGTTGCCGCTTCCCTGAAACGCACCGGCACCGTGTGCATGTTGGGCGGTTTATCGAGCACGATGAGCGCATCATCCTCGAACACGACCGCAAGATCTGCCGCGGGCGGTGCGGCGATAACACCCTGTTTTTCTGAATCGGTGAGATCGGCCTCGAGCTCGGTACCCGCGACTATCTGTTCGCTCTTTTTTATTTTCACACCGCGGAACATGATGCGCCCGCGCGTGAAGAGTTTGCCCAGTTCGCCGCGCGTCAGATGCGGGAACGCGGCTTTCACCACATTCAGCGCCCGTCCGCTGATCGGGGCTGCGAAAATGTTATTTGCCATCGATATCACGCACCGCATCGAAATAGCATGCGGAGAAATCGCCCTCGCCGTGTTCGAACGCGTCAACCATGGCTGCAACTTTTTTATTGAGCACACGCACCATAGCCCGCGCTATCGTCGGGGCATCGGATGAACCGTGATACTGTTCTTTGACCAGGCGCTGTACGAGCAGTATGTTCACGCGCCGGTAAATGGAATCTTCATCCATATTTGCCGTTCCTCACTGCCAATCCGCGATGAGGCCCATGAGCGACTTCACTTCGCGGAGTGTTTTATTCGCAACCTCATTCGCTTTTTTCGCCCCGTCGCGGAGCACGTCTATCACAAAATCCTTTTTAGCCGCGTATGCGGTAATGCGTTCGCGCACGGGGGTAAGCGCCGCGTTCATATGTTTCGCGAGTATCTTCTTGCAGTCCACGCAGCCGATACCGGCACAGCGGCACTGCTTCGCGCACTCTTCGTACTCGGCGGCCGGCGTGAATAATTTATGCAGCGAATAGATGTTGCAGACATCGGGATTGCCCGGATCGCTTCTGCGTTTGCGGTCGGGGTCGGTAACCGCGCCCAGCAGGAGTTTTTCCGTCTGCTCGGCGGTTGCCTTGAGCGGTATGTGATTGTTGAGCGACTTGCTCATCTTCCGTTTGCCGTCGAGGCCGAGAATGCGCTTGGCCTCGCTCATGAGCGTTTTCGGCTCCTTGAAATACTCGCCGTAGCGGGCGTTGAACTTCCGCGCGAGGACACGGGTGAGCTCGAGATGCTGCACCTGATCCTCGCCCACCGGCACCGCATCCGGATGATAGAGAAGAATATCGGCGGCCATGAGCGTCGGATACGTGAAGAGTCCGGCGTTGATGTTTTCCTTGTGCTGCTCGGCCTTGTCCTTGTACTGCGTCATGCGCTCGAGTTCCATGATGGGTGTGACGCTGTTGAGTATCCAGGTCAGTTCCGTATGCGCCGGCACATGCGACTGCACGTAGATGATGCATTTCGACGGGTCGAGTCCCGAGGCGAGATATTCCACCGCGGCGTCGAGTATGCGCGGCTGCATGGAGGCAACGTCATAGGGGATGGTGATGGCATGATAGTCGACGATGAAAAAATAGCCGTAGTATTCATCGAGAAGCCGCACCCAGTTTTTTATCGCTCCGAGATAATTCCCGAGATGCAGGTCTCCCGTCGGCTGAATGCCGCTCAACATCGTTTTCATGAATCAGTACTCCGTTTTCAGACGCCGAAATCGCCGAGCATCACCAGATTGAAATCGAGTTCATGGCTGTAATGCTGCGCGACCATTTTCTGCGTCTCTTTGATTAGCATATAGATATCACGTGCGCTCGCGTTCTTGGGGTTCACGATGTAATTGGGAAACTGTTTGTACCACATTGCGCCGCCGAAGGAGAGCGAGAGCGCCCCCACGCGTTCAACCATCTGATACGCCTTGTTCTCGGCCGCATCGGCGAACACGAGACCGCTCGAGCGGCCCGCCGGCTGGAGCACACCGCGTATGTAACGGTATTTCTCCGTCGTTGACTGTATCGATTCCTCGCTCGATTCCTCAAGCGCGAACACCGCGGCAAGCACCATGCAGCTCTTGATGCTGCTGGTGCGCGTGCCGAACGTTATTTCACCGAGCTTTTTTTCGGTAATGCCTTTTTCGGGACAGAACATCGTGAGGCTTTTCAGAATGCCCGAAACAGACTGTCCGAAACAGGTGGCGTTTTTGACGACGCTGCCGCCCACGGTGCCGGGAAGTGCGCAGACGAATTCCATGCCGCTGAGTTTCTGCATCCGCGTCTCGCGCGAAAGGCGTTCCATGGAAACGCCGCCCCCGGCGGTCAATACCGTTCCGCTGATCGTGAATGACGCGAATGTCCCCTTCAGGCGTATCGCCGCGCCCCGGAAACCGTCGTCGCTCAGAAGGATATTGGTCGCATCGCCGAGCATGAAGAACGGGATGTTCTCCTGCTTGAGCGCATCGTGCACCAGAAGAAGTTCCGCCTCGCTCTTCACCGTGATGACATAATCAACGGCTCCGCCCACGCGAAGCGGTGACATGACCGCAAGCCGGACATCGACATCATGCTCGATCTTCCGCTCGGCGAGCAGCGTGTCAAGGCTTTTGGAGCGCGGCAAAGCGTTCTCCCGTCCGGTAGATGTCTCCCGCACCGAGCGACAACACCGTGTCTCCGGCGCGCGATATCCGTGTCAGTAATGGAATAATATCGTCTTTCGCCGCGAAATGAACATCCTTCGCGTGCTTCTTCACTTCGGAGAAAATCAATTTCCCGTTGACGCCTTTGACGGGTTTTTCTCCGGCGGCATAGATGTCGGTGATGATAACCGTGTCGGCGTCGCCGAATGCGCGTCCGAATTCGCGGAACAGTATTTTCGTCCGGCTGTAGCGGTGCGGCTGAAAAACGACGATGAGCTTTCCCTGTACCGTCGGTTTGAGCGCCGCAAGCGTCGCTTTGATCTCGGTGGGATGATGGCCGTAATCGTCGTATACGCGCACGGGTCCGGCGGCAAGCTGATTGAGTCTGCGGCCCACGCCGGCGAAATGCACGAGCGAGCGGCGTATCACCGATGGTTTTACTTTTAAAAACACCGCAGTGCCGATGGCGGCAAGCGCGTTGAGTATATTGTGTTCGCCCAAAAGCGGCAGCGTGAACTCGCCGAGATCGTCGCCTTTCACATGCACATGAAAGGTGCTTCCGTCATCATGGTGGCGTATGTCGCTCGCATAGATATCATATTTTTTGTTGAAACCGTACGAATAAAATTTCTTGGTAATGCGCGGCACGATGGCGCGCACCGCGGCGTTCTCGAAACAGAGGAAAGCCGAGCCGTAGAACGGGATACCGTTGATGAACGTAACGAATGCATCGCGAAGCGCTTTTTCCGTGCCGTAGTGATCCATGTGGTCGTTATCGATATTGGTGACCACCGCGAGCACCGGCGACAGCATGAGGAACGAGCCGTCGCTTTCATCCGCCTCGCAGACGAGATAGCGGCCTTTGCCGAAATTAGCGTTCGTATTGATGTTGAAATATTTTCCGCCGATAACCGAGGTGGGCGCGAGTCCCGCGTCGGCAAGGAGATGACTGGCGAGCGACGTCGTGGTCGTTTTGCCGTGCGTGCCCGAGATGGCGATGCCGTAGCGCAACCGCATGATCTCGGCGAGCATCTCGGCCCGGTGAATAATCACGATGCCGCGTTCGCGCGCGCGGAGTACTTCCGGGTTTTTTTCGTCGATGGCGCTTGAGGTCACCACAAGATCGAGATTGTCCGCGATATTCGAGGCGTTGTGCCCGATGTAGATCGTCGCGCCCTTTTTCTTGAGCGCGTCGGTGACCTCGCCGGCATGCAGGTCGCTGCCGCTCACCCCGTAACCCATGGACATGAGGATGCGCGCAATACCGCTCATCCCGATGCCGCCGATGCCTATGAAATGTATCTTCTGCTTTTCCGCGAACATGACGACTCCGGTGTCACGCCGTCATGCGCCTTAGTGGCAATATATTTTTGCGTATCTATGGGCGGCGTGTAACCGCATCGGCGATCACCGACGCGGCATTGTGTAATCCGGACGCAGTCATACGCCGCATATTTGCGCGCAGAGAAGCATCCGTCAGCACATTGGAGATTATATCCGCTAATTTTATTTTATCAAGCAATTCCTCGCGGACAACAAACGCCCCGCCGCCCGCTGCGGCCTCTTCGGCATTATAGAACTGGTGATCGTCGGTGGCAAAGGGGAACGGAACGAACAGCGCGGGAAGTTTCGCGGCGCGGAATTCATTGAGCGACGACGATCCGGAACGGGCTACCGCGAAATCGGCCGCATGTACCAGCCGGTGCATCTCTTTGTAGAAGGAAAGGAGCGTAATTCCCGTGAGTTTCCGTGAGGATATCTCTCCTGAGATAATGCCGTGATGCGCAGCCCCGCAGACCCAGAATACAGCGAGCTTCGGCACACGTTTCACGATATCGGGATATGCGTCGAGAAATATTTCATTGAGCCGCTTCGCACCCTGCGAACCGCCCATGACGAGGAGCACCGGATCGTTTGCCGGAAGCGAAAGCTCTTTTCGCGCACGTTCCCGCGTGTATTCAAAGAAATCCCGGCGGACCGGATTGCCGGTGACGGAACCCTTCGCAATATACTGCTGCGACCGCGCAAATGAGTGGAAAAAGTCGGCGGCAAAACGCGCCAGAAAGCGGTTTGCCTTGCCGGGGATAGAATTCTGTTCGCAGATATAGAGCGGTACGCGCATGAGAAGTGCGGCGATAAGCGGCGGCGTGGAAATATATCCGCCCATGCCGATGACCGCGGATGGCCGATAGCGCAGGATAAGACCGATGCTTTTGAGCAGCGCAAAAAAAAGCTCGAACATATACCGTACACGTCCGAATCCGCCGCGGGAGCGGAGCGCCAACGTCTCTCGTTTCACCTGTTCCGGCAGCATGGGGATGTCGCGGACGGCCACGACAAGACGGGTGTCGATGCCGCGCCGCATAAACTCATCATAGAGTGCAAGCGCCGGGGTGATGTGTCCGCCGGTGCCTCCGCCGCAGATAAGAATATTCATTGTTCAGTCTCCGATGCCGTCCGTGATATATTGAGCAGTAACCCCACCATCGCCATGGTTATGACGAGGGAATTGTTTCCGTAACTTATGAACGGCAGCGTCATGCCGGTTGTCGGCACAAGACCCACCACGACGAGGATATTGAGAAACGCCTGAACGACGATCATGAACACGATACCGAACGCGAGGTTCTGCCGGAACGTATCCTCGGTGTGCTTAACAACATGGAGTCCGCGGATAAGGAAAGCGAGAAACAGCAGCACGACTGCCGTGCATCCGAGAAAACCGGCCTTCTGCGCGATGACGGCGAAGATGAAATCCGTGGTAGCAGCGGGAAGCGATACGGTACGCTCGAGAAGACCTTCCATACTGCTGCCGGTGAATCCGCCCAGTGCAAACGATTTGAACGACTGTACAAGGTGATATCCCTCGGCGGATTTCCGGTCCCATGGATTGAGGAATCCGACGATGCGGTACCATACGTATGCTTTTCCCGATATCAGCAGATAGAACAGCGGGAGCGACACCAGCGCCGTTGATACGAGATAGACGACCGGCGTGCCCGCGAAGAAGAACATCCCGAAAACGACGGCGATGATAAGGAGCGCCGTGCCGATATCCGGTTCGAGCATGATGAAAAACGCAAAAAGAATGCTCACGATGAACGGCGGCAGAAAGCCCTTTGAAAACATCGTCATCTTTTCGCCCTTGCGGGTGAAGAGCGCGGCAAGATATGCAACGAGGCCGAGTTTCGCCGCTTCCGACGGCTGTATCGTGAACATGATGAACGGTATCCATCGGCGTGAACCGCCCACCTTTCTGCCGATGAATGGAACGAGTACAACCACGAGTGCGATAAGTATGCCGAGCGCGACATACGGCGCGATGCGTTCAACGAAAGAAAGATCGACGAAGATACAGACGATACACGCGGCAATCGACAAGCCGATGATGGCAAGATAGTTGAAAAAGAATCCGCCGGTACTGTTCGTGCGGTAAAGCGCCAGCGCATTATAAATCGTCGTTACACCGATGACAAGAAGCAGCAGCACAATGATTATGATGAATATGTCGGGGAATTTCTTCATATCGCCGGAGTATATATCGGGAGCGCGGTAAGCGCAAATGACGGCGACTGATTTGCCGGATCAGACTATCAATCGGATTATTTTCCGTTTTTTGCAGCCTCTTCGAGCATCTCCGTCAGTATCAGCGCCGCATCCTCAACCGCTTTCGGGCATACTTTTGTCACAACATCGTGTTCTTTCGCATACGCATGTCCTTCGGGCGTGCTGATGTCGCAGCCGAGCAGTTCGCGGCACAGCAGATTGCCGTTATTGCGCTCGCGGAAACGGCGTGAGAATTCGCGCACCATCGCATAGGCGTTCTCTTTCACTTCCTTATTAAAAACAGTATAACCGTATTTCAGTCCGAGCACCATATACGCGCCGGTGGCGGCCCCGCAGACATTGGTCATGCGGCCCATGCCGGCGCCGAATCCCGAGGCTATCCTGAGCGCTGTTTCGCGGTCGAGCGAGAATTGCTCCGCGAACGCCGCCAGAACCGCCTGGGCGCAGCAGAGACCATCGTCAAACACATCAAGGGCAAGCTCACTTTCATTCGACATGCGGCAACTCCGTCAGTATCATGATGCTCATATATATAATGAATCCGCTATAAAAAGCAATGCATGCTCACCGCCGGCGCACGTCGCTCGGTGAACGCCCGGTGAGGCGTTTGAACTGCCGCGAGAAATAGTTGCTGTCGGTGAACCCGCAGTCGAACGCGATATCGGTGATCGGACGTATTGGGCCGGCGAGCATTTCGCCGGCGCGGCGTATGCGATGCCGCAGGATATAGTCGAACGGCGTCATGCCGTAGTGCGCTTTAAAGACGCGGTCAAAATGACGCACGGAACTCCCGTATTGCTTCGCAAGCGTCTGAACGGTGAGCGGACGGTTCCAGTGCGCTTCCATAAAACCGGCGGTACGGGCGAGCGGATCGATGGCATTCATGAACGACGACCGGTGCGGGGCGTAATACCGGGAGAGACGTACGATGAGCTCCGATACGGCAAGGTGCGACAGTGTCTCATTCCCGCCGGCATGCAAAGCGAGTTCGGCAAGCACGCGTTCGATGATCGCCGTAACCGCGGCGCGTTCTGCGGGTGCAAGGCGCATGGAGGCGCGATACCCGGTATCGGACGACGACGGCGCGATGACGAACAGCGCCTGATATCCATGCAATTTCCGCACATCGTCCCCGAGAAGCGACAGCAGCGCCGGACGATACCCGATGTTGTAGAGTGCGAGTTTCTTTGCGCCGAGGAATGCATGTGAAACGCCTTCGCCGAGTACGTAGACATCGCCCGGGCGCAGCACGTCCTCTTTTCCATTCACGCGATGAACGGCCGCGCCGCTCTGCACGATGAACAGTTCGGCATAATCGTGCGTGTGTTCCGCAAAGTCGCCGGAAAGCATATGCGGCACAATGCTCACCAGACCTGAAGGGGACAGATGCCGGTCGTAATCCCGGCGGTCGGTGAAACGTATCGTGGCCATGTCCATATAATGCGGGTTGTGTCCAAAAAGTCAAGGACGAAACACCGCGTCATCACTACCTTATATCCGGAATTGTTGACATTTCATTCACCCGTGCTAAGCTTCCGTATTGTCCGGCATTACATCCGCAAGGAGTGGTCATGCGCTTTCTCGCTGTGCTGTTCATCGCTGCTGCAGTTATCTGTAACGCCGCCGATCTTGCACCGGTGCGCGCCATGCACGATGATATCTGGAAACGGTTCATCGATAAACACGGCATCATGCTCGATTACGTGAACGCCGACGGAACTGTATCGCTGCCCACGCCGGAAGAATGCGCAAGTAATATGCCCAACGCGCTCGGCTGGTGGAGCCCCATTGAGAACGGCGCGTTCTTCACCGGATTATATCTTGCCGGGATATGCCGCCGGTATGCACTTACCGGAAATCCCGACGACGCGGCCAAGGCGAAGCGGCTCGCGAACGGTCTGCTCGCACTCGCGCAGAAAACAACGACACCGGGTTTTATCGGCAGGGGATTCGCAACCGACGGCAATGCGCATTTTCCGGTCACATCATCCGACCAGATAGCGCCGTGGTTTTTCGGGCTATGGACATATGCGAGATCCGGTATCCCATCCGCCGCAGAGCGAAATGCGGTCATCGCCCTCATGACGCGAACAGCGGAGGCGCTCCGACAGTCGCAATGGCAGATGCCGTGCGAACCGTCCATGGCTGCCGGAAGCACGTACGGAACTTGGAACTGGAAGGATTTCCGCAGCGTGCCGAGACTGCTTTTCGCCTGCCGCGCATTGTATGAGCTTACCAGCGACGCCGTGTGGTATGAACGGTATACCAATGCGGCATTCGCCACTCCGTTCCGAAGCACGGTCAGCCGTCTTGAACTCTGCGCGCGGGGTATGGCGTGGGACGTAAACGGCGAGGACCCGGCACTCCGCGAGAATTCGTGGATCTATGTCGTGTCGCAGGCGCAGGTGCGCGCGCTGCTCGATATGGAAACGGACGAGACGATACGCGGGTTTTACCGGAGATCGCTCACCGCAACCGCAGAGGCCGCACTCCCGCTCGTGTACGACTATGAGGACTTCGAATATCATCCGGTGAACACCGATTGGCGGACGCTGTTACATAAATGGAAAGCCCATACGACTCCGAAAGAAGCGGAATCCATTGCGCAGAAGCAGCTCATCGATTGGGCGTCCGTCGGGCGCATGCATGAGACGCGTCTTCTGCGGGAGCCGATGAGCGCCGCATGGATAGTCATGCTGTCGGGCGACATGCGCCTCATCGCACGGATGAAACTGCCGTTCGAACGCGCGCTCACCTTTTTCGATTATCAGCGGCTGTCATCGCCGGTATATTTCATGGGCGAGTGCGCGTATTACGAGATGCTCGCCGGAGGATATGGGACAATTGCCGCCGATCCTATCCCTGTCCGCCCGGTGGCAGAGAATGACACGGTCAGCGCGAAAAAAGCCGCGGGCTGGATCGGATTGAAGATCGGCGCCGTTACACCAGCGATGAAACGCTGTTCGGATAAATTTCCCATCACCGTCAGTCCCGAGTCATTTTCCGGCGGGACGTATGTATCGGTCAATCGCGGATTCGCCACCGTGCCGTTGATACCGTATACGATCGTCGTGCGCACAAACGCCGTCGTATATCTGGTCGTGCATGAATCGGGAAAGCCGTCGATACCGGCCGAATGGAAAAAAAGCGCGTTGTCGCTTCGCTGGTCGCCGACGCCCTCGGCCGCCGTCACCGACACGGTCTATGAGCGGCGGGCAGGCGCGGGAAGCGAGATCACGATACCGTCACACGACGGAAAAGGCGAGATAAGCTACGGTATACCGCATCTCTGTGTCGTTGTCCCGGTGCAATAATCGTTCGTTAGAGAAGGAGTTCATATGCGATCGTTCATCAGCTTTTTTTCTATTGCCGCCGTCGCATTGTCGTTATATGCCGGCGATGCGCCGCGCGGTATTTTCTGCATCCTCGTCGGCGATTACGAAGCGCCTGATGCCGACGCCATACTCGCTCGTCCGGAGATCGACGGGATTACGTTCTATAACTCGTGGCGCACGGTGGAGCCGTCGGAAGGAAATGTCCGCTGGCAGGCATATGACACGGTGCTCGCCGCCGCGGAAAAGCACGGCAAGAGAGCTGTATTTTCATTGAACACGGGGAACTGGATATCGAATTGGGTATATGACAAAGGCGTGAAAAAAATATCCTTCACATCGGCGGACGATTATATGACGGGCAAAGTGACGACACGTGCGCATGCGTCGCCGGTGCCGTGGGATCCGGTGTTCCTCGACCTCTTTTCCGTCACGGTGAAGAAATTCGGCGCGCGTTACAACAGCCGACAGGGACTTGCCGCCGTGAATATTACCGGCCCCGCCCCGGAGAACGGCATTGAACCGTGCATGCCGCTCGGCGGGCGAGATGAGCTGCTCGAGGTGAACGGCTATACGGCTGAAAAGTTCACCGGCGCGTGGAAACGGATGATCGACACATTTGCGGCGTCGTTTCCGTCGCACCGGCTTGTCATGGCGACGCATGATATGTTCGGGTCCAAACGATTTGCCGAGCCGTCGATGCTCATACACCGTTACGGATTCTCCGCATATCCTGAACGCTACGGCATATCGGCGCTTTTCCTCACCCATGACGCGTGGTTCGGACCCGAAAACTCGACGGTGAAGATCGTCACTTCATTCGCGGGAAAAGGTCATACCGGCATGCAACTTATCAGAAAATACAAGATGAAAGAGCTGCCCGCATCTGATGTTGCCGCCGCGATGGAAAAAGGAATCACGCTGTGCAAAGCGGACTGGATAGAAGTGTTCAAGGACGATGTGAACTATGCGCCCTATCGGGACGTGCTCACGAAATTTCACACCCGGTTGACCGGCGGGAAATAGCATCCATGACAGCAGCATCACTTATTGAAACAATACAGCCCGCGCACGAGACGATATGGCGGAGGTTCATCGCCGCCGACGGCGCGCTTCTCGATTATACCGGCGCCGACGGCGGCACGCTGCTGCCCGACGTCGAGGATCACCGCGATAACAGACCCAACGCGCTCGGCTGGTGGACATCGGCCGAGAACGGGCCGTTTTTCGGCGGGCTGTACCTCTCCGCGCTCTGCGACCGTTATCTCATTGCGCACGAACCGCTCATCGCTTCGCGCGCGTCATCCATTGCCCGCTGGCTACTCTCACTCGCGGTCGCGTCTCAGCCGGGATTCATCGCACGCGGTCTCGGACCTGACGGTAAAAGCCACTATCGCGCGAGTTCCAGCGACCAGACCTACCCCTGGTTCTACTGCATGTGGCGTTATGCGGCAAGCGGCATTCCGACCGGCAATGACCGCGCGGTTATTGTCGCCGCCATGGACCGGACGGCGCGCGCGCTCGTCGCTTCCTCATGGCGCATTTACTGCGCACCGCCGTCGTTCGGGTACTTCGGCAATCTCGCCGGCGGATTCGCCGATGGCGCCGGGGATCTCCGCGGCGAAGAACCCGCTTTCGATGCAGCCGTACGCATCCTGTTCATTCATCGCGCGATGGCCGATCTCACCGGCGACGCATTCTGGACGGACCGATACCGTTCATTGGCCGCCGAAACGGTAAATGCCCGCGGTGAGACGCGCATAACGTTCTGTTCCCGCGGGGCTCAGTATGCCGCCCCCGGCGCATCGCCGCATTATCCTGATAACACGAATCTCTGGACATCGGCAAGTTCTCAGGCCGGACTGCGCGCGCTCTACGACATGGAAACCGATTCACGCATCCGCGAACAGTTCCAACGCGGCCTCTCGCTGAATGCAGAACGGGCGCTGGTGCATCTGCCGGAACACCGGCATTTCGACAACGACAGCAAACTGCAGGCGTCGCCGGACTGGCGGAAACTCAATGAGCTCTGGAAGCCGCAGGAGACCATCGAGGATGCCGTACGCGTAGCAACCGCGCAGTACGGTATGTGGCACAACGGCATATCGCCGCGCAAGCAGCACGAGAGCATTTTCATGCGCGACCCGCTCTTCGCCGGATGGATTGTGGCGCTCTCGGGCGACGCGCACCATATCACCGCCGGACGCCAGCTGATGGAACGCATGCTGCAGCATTACCGCTGGGATCGTATGTTCAGTGTCTTCTTTTTCATGGCAGAATGCATGACGTACCGTCTCGGTATATCCGGTTAGGAGTGAGGCATTATATGAGAAAAATATTTCTTGGTTTTCTAGTCTGTTCTATCGCCGCAGCCGCCGTAAATCCCGCAGCGGATACCTGGCAGGCTTTGGAAAGCGTTACGGCATCTCAGGAAAACGGCATCATCACACTGCGCTCCGTTACCGATGCCTACGGTATTTACCGATTTGTGTATGCCGTATCTGCAGATTCCCCGAAAACGCTGAAACTGAGCTTCCGTTACCGCACCGCAGCCGATAAAGCCGCGAATGCGTCATTCGCGATAACCTGGATGTGGTATGGTGCTGACGGGAAAGAGCTTAAGAATAAAGGCAGCTACAAACCGCTCACACCGTCAGTAAAGGAATTCCGCCGCGCATTGCAGCTCATCGATGTGCCGAAAGATGCCGCGCGTCTTGAGGTACGCTTTCAGACGCAGGGTGCGGGCGGCGGCGGAAAATTCGTTCCGTCATATATCGAACTCGCCGATCTAGCGCTTGCCTCGTTCGGTCAGACAGAGGAGTCGCTCATGCTGCTCACAAAACCGCTTACAAAAAGTACGGCCGAAAAACGCTGGCCGAAAAACGGTCTTCGCGGCGTCAATACGGTTACGTTCGGACCTATCGGCGCGAACACGACCGATCCGGGTGAATACATCTCAGAGGCGGCATTCAAACGGATGTCCGATTGGAATATCAATCTGCTCAGGCTCTGGGTGAACGTGGATTCCGAATCCATCTGGAACGTCAAAAAGGGAGAGACGATGCCGCCGATACCGGATGACGACCCGATGGCGCCGTACAAGCGTCATCTCGACGGCATACGCGTGGCGCTGCATCTCGCTGAAAAATATAACATGCAGGTCATCATCACGACAAGCGACATCATCGGCCGGAAAATAGACGTCATGTTCACCGGATCAGCCGGAACCGGTTATGAACAGGAACTCGTCAAAGTGTGGTGGTATATCGTCCGCGAATTCGGCACGCACCCGAACGTCATCGGCTACGATCTTCTGAACGAGCCGAACACGAAAGAGGAGATGGAACTCTGGCAGAAGCAGATAATGCCGGTGCTCTGCAAAGAGGTGCGTACGCTCGATAATAACACGTATCTCATCATCGAGCCGGGGCCATGGGGGCTGCCGTGGGGATTTGAAAAGTTCACGCCCATTGACGACCCGAAAGTGGTGTATTCATTTCATCATTACATGCCGCACACGTATACGCATCAGGGCATCGGCGGATACAAGTCGGCCGAGTATATCAACAAACCGTATCCCGGCATGCTGAAATTGTTCCCTTCGGATTCCGCGATGATGTGGGATAAAGCCGCGCTTGAAAAGAGCATGGCAATAGCGATTGATTTTGCGCAGAAGAACAACGCGATAATGTGGGTGGGGGAATTCTCGGCGATACGCTGGGCGCCGGGGGCATCGCGGTGGATAAAGGATTCCATCGACATCTTCGAGAAATACGGATGGAGCTGGGCATATCACTGCTACCGCGGCTGGAACGGATGGAATCCCACGTTCGACCCCGGCGAGCCGGACAGCAATGACCCGGACGGCGGAAAAACCACCGAAAGCCTCACCGTACTCACCGATGCATGGAAAAAAAATATGCGTCCGTGATGTCTGACAGGAGTCCTCATATGCGCCGACCGTTTTTTATCACCTTGGTGCTCTGCACATTCCTCCTCGCATCCGGAGCCGATTCCCCCGGTCTTTCTATCGTGAACGGTACGCTCATGCGCGGCGGAAAACCGTATCGCGCCATGGGTATCAATTATTTCAGCGCATTCTACCGCGCGGTACTCGCGCCTACGAACACCTCCTACCGCGACGGCTTTGCCGTTCTCGCCCGATACAATATTCCATTCGTGCGTTTCGCGGCTTGCCCGTTCTGGCCGACGGATTGGAAACTCTATCAGACTGACAAGGCGCGTTATTTCGCCATACTCGACGACGTCATCGCGACGGCCTCATCGAACCATATCGGCGTCATACCGTCGCTGTTCTGGAATTTTCCTTCGGCAGCCGATATCTGCGGCGAACCTCTGTCCGCGTGGGGCGACACCTCGAGTAAGACGCATGCGTTCATGCGCACGTACACCACCGAGGTGATGACGCGATACCGGAGCAATCCCGCCGTGTGGGCGTGGGAATTCGGCAACGAGTTCAATCTCGGCGTGGACCTGCCGAACGCGAAAAAATCACTTACCGACAAAAAGGCGATGCCGCGGCAGGGCGTTCCCGCGCGCACGGAGGCGGACATACTGACGTCGGACATCATGATCACTGCACTCAGCGAATTCGGAAAACTCGCCCGCACCCTCGACGCCAACCGGCTCATCATGAGCGGCAATTCACGGCCGCGGCCGTCGGCGTGGAACAACAGCGCGAAGGGAAGCTGGACCACCGACACGCGTGAGGAATATCAGAAGGTGCTCATCCGCGACAACCCCGATCCGTTGAACG
This sequence comes from Spirochaetota bacterium, assembly GCA_016214035.1. Taxonomy (GTDB): domain Bacteria; phylum Spirochaetota; class Brachyspiria; order Brachyspirales; family JACRPF01; genus JACRPF01. The sequence continues at coordinate 52,229 of JACRPF010000011.1, forward strand.
GCATATCGATTCACTATTATGAAGGCAAGGACAAATACTTTTCGCAGGATAATCCCGCGTCGATGCCCGAGGTGCTTGCCGCAACCATGGAAGCGGCGGCGCAGGTGAACAAGGCGCTGCTCGTGGGGGAATTCGGCGCAAACAAAAAGCTCGGCCCTTCGGAGGAACGTGCGCTCTTTGAGAAAATGATAGACGCCATCGTCAACGGAAATATCCCGCTCTCAGCCGTATGGGTGTTCGATCTGCCGAATCAGAACGATGAGTGGAATATAACCGAAAAGAATGAACGTGCGTATATGCTCACGTTCATCACCAATGCGAACGCAGCAATCATGAACCGCTGACGAACGTAACGCTGTGTCGATGGTGGGACTACGTCGTTTCCTTATGCAGGAACGTGGTGCTCACCCCGGTGTTCTTCATCTCGAACTTGTCCTCGATGAGTCCGATCATGGTGTCGGCGACGAGGCGCGCGAATTCCTCGATATCGACCGCGATGGTACTGATGCGCGGCGTATAGTACTGCGAAATATCCATGTTGTGAAATCCGACAACGGCGATATCATTCGGCGCTGAAAGTCCGCGGTCGGCGATGGCACGAAGCGCACCGGCCGCCGTGTAATCCGAACTGCAGAGCACCGCATCGATGATTTCCCCGCGCTCAAGAAGTCCGCGCATGACCGTATATCCGCTTTCACAGGTATCTTCGACTGCATGCACCAGCGTGTGGTCGGGTATTATCTGATTTGCGCGGAGTGCGAACTCAAAAGCCTTGCGCCGTTCAAGCCCGTCAGCTACATCCTTGAGTGCCAGCTGCACAAAATTGCGTTTGCCGCGTTCACGGACCAGATGATCCACCGCCTCGCTGATGCCCTTACGGAAGTCAAAGAGCACGTGACTCACATTGTATGCCGCCACGAAACGCCCGAGCACGACCAGCGGTATCCCCGAGCTCATCGCATAGTCGAACATCTTGTATTCGCCGGGAAGCGGAAGAACGACGATGCCCATCACACGGCGTTTGACAAGCTCGTGCATGAGAAAATCCTCAACCGACAGATTGTTGTTCGCGTTGAAAAGGATGACCTCGAGTTTCCGTTTCATGAATTCAAGGTTGATGGCTGAATAGATGATATGGTTGACCGCGGAATTATCCGGCAGCAGCAGCCCGATCGTATGTGAGGATCCGCGCACCAGCATCTTCGCCGGTTCGTTGGGAGTATAATTGAGATTGCGGGCGCTTTCCAAAACACGGCGTTTGGTCGCCTCGGTGACTTTGGGGCTGTTGTTCAGCGCCCTCGATACCGTTGCCACGGAAAAACCGGTGTCCCTGGCGATATCGACGATAGTGTTCTGTTTTACGTTTTTTTCCATATCATTCCGATATTTACCGGAATACTGTGATTGTAACCGTTTTCATTGCGAAAATCAAGTGCAATATCAACTATTGTGAAAATCACATGGTAGGAGCAATTCCGCCGATATCGGTAAAGACACTTCTACCTGCGTTGCTGTTGAAAAAATCGGGATTCATTATAAAGTACCGGTATGAAAAAAATCATGCCATGGCTGATGATCGTTTTCATGGCGTCGGCATTGACGCTCGCGGCGCAGACGGCGGAAGACCTGTATGTCAACGCATCCAAGGCGTTCGATGAAAAGGCGTATGCGCTCGCGGCCAATCAGTATGTCCGTCTCATCACGATGTTTCCCCTGTCCGCCGCCGCCGACAAAGCGCACTATTATCTTTCAGTCTCCTATTACCATCTCGGCGAATATGAAAAAACGATACGTTATCTCGGCATATTCCTGAAGCAATACCCGTTATCCCCGCTCCGCGGCAAGGCGTATTACTGGCTTGCGCAGAGTTATTACAAAAAAAAGGACCTTCCGCTCGCCCGCGACAATTACCGCACCGTCGTGGAGCAGTATCCGGACGATGATTACGCACCGCTGTGCGCCTATTCCATCGGCTATATATTCTTTGAACAGAAGCGATATGAAGAGGCGATATTCGAATTCAAAACGGTGCTCACGCGTTATCCGAAAAGCGCTATAACATCCGAGGTGATGCTCAGGCTCGGTATCGCCTATAACGCGAACGGCCAGGACCCCGAAGGTACCGCGATGCTTACGCGCCTCTATACCGCGGCCCAGGGACGCTACCGGTCGCTTGCCGCATATTATCTTGCGCGCAATCATATGACGATGGGCAGAAACACCAACGCGATGAACTTCTTCAGGGAGGCAGTCAGCGAGCCGTCTGAAATACTTGAAAACGCCACCGGGTATTTGGTGACCCTTTCACTGGATGCGAAGGACATTGCCGGAGCGTATGCGTATGCGAAACGGTTTATCAATACGACACCGGTGACCCCGTCGATGTACATCGCATACCTCTACATCCGTACACTCATCGCGCGCGGCGAGGGACGCGAGGCGGCAGCATACTATGACACCATCAAGCATCTGCCGATGTCGTATCGTCCGGAGATATTCGCTGAATTCGTACGCTACTACTACGCCGCAAACGACCTGGTCAACGGCGAGCGCTTCATGCAGAGTCTTGCCGGCGAACATGCCACGAACACGCTCGCCGAAACACTCACCGCCGTGGGAACGCTCTATCGAACGTCCGGTTCGTTCTCAAATGCCGCGGTTTTCTATTCGCGCGCATCGGTATTCTCGAATGCCGACACCTACGGTCCGGCACGATACGGACTCGGCATTGCGCTTGCCGGTCTCGGCAGAACGAACGATGCCGTCAGCGAGCTGCGTGCGTCATTGAACCTCTTGAAAGACAAGTGGCCCGCGTTCTTTTTTCTCACCGGCATACTCATCGATGACGGACGGACGAACGACGCGCTTATGCTCATCGGCGCCGGAGAAAAATATGACGGATACGCCGAACATAAAACGGACGTGCTTGAGCTGAAAAGCTACGTGTTCCTCGAGATGAAGGACTACGAAAAGGCGAAAGCAGCGGCGCGTGAACTCACCGCCACGGATTACGCCGACCGCGCCTATTACCGCCTCGGTGTTATCGCCTACAATGAAAAGGACTACGAAGGGTCGCGCGCGCACTTTGCAACGGTGGTGACAAAATATCCTTCATCAGTAAAATACCTGCAGTCGCTCAAGGAACTTGCCGAGGTATGCTACCGCCTGAAACGGTATGCAGACGCGCGGGGCTATTTCCTCTCCTATGCGGCAGCACGCACCAAAGGCAGCGCCGGCGACTATGCATACGGCCTTATGCGCGCCGCGTGGTGTGATTTCAGTCTCAGCGACTACACGGCATCGGCAAAACGTTTCCGTGAGGCGGCTGACGCATACAAGGAAGGCGAGCAGTTCTTTCAGGCGCACATGCTCGTGGCGAAATCACATTACAATGCGCGCGCCTACAAAGAGGCAATTGAACAATACCGCTGGCTCATCAAACAGCTTGAAAACCTCAAACTGCACGGCGACATACTCCTTGACGCCTGCTACGACCTCGGCGGCGCGTATACCATCAGCGGCAGGGACGAGGACGCCGAGCGCGTGTGGCAGCTCATGCTCACCCGTTTTCCCGGCAACAAATATGCCGACGAAGTGATGATGAAACTCGCCGATACGCATCTGCAGAAAAAACGCTACGACGCCTCCGCCGGATATTACGATGCGCTCATCGCACGGCAGTCGCCGCGGTACGCCGAAGAGGCCCGGTACCGCAAAGGCGATGCGTTGGTCGCCGCGGGAAGTTACAAGGACGCGATGAAGGTGCTTAAGGATTATATCGATGATTATCCGAAAGGCCAGTTCGTCCGCGACGCCTACTACAAACTCGCGGTCGCGTATCACCGTACCGAGTTCACCGCCGAGGCCGTTGCGAATTACCGGAAGGCCTTGGCACTCGCACCGGCTGCGGACGCTTCCGCCGAGACGCGCGCCGCAAAAATCGCCATTGCCGATATCCTTTATGACACAAAGCAGTTCGGCGAATGGCTGCCGTATGTAAAATCGGTCATTGACGACGCATCGCTTTCCGGTGAGGAAAAAACACCGATACTGCTTGAGCTCGGAACGTATTTCGAGGATATCGACCCGGCAGTGTCCGCGACGTATTACCAGCGCATCGCCGACCATGAGGCGAACCCGAAAGCCGCCGAAGCCGCCATGTTCTCGCTTGCGCGCATCTATTTCAAGGCGAAAGACTATGCAAAGGCGCAGCAGTACCTCAAGCGCTACTACACGGCGTTCAGCGAAGCGGGTGAACACCGTGTCGATGCGGTATTCTTTCTCGCCTGCACCTCGTACTACGGCGGCGACATGGAAACGGCGAAAAAGTATTTTCGGTATATCGTCACCACGCATCCGACTTCAACCCGTGCCGAGCTTTCAAAGAATATACTGGCAGAGATGCTCGATGAGGATAACAAGACATCCCGCTCGAGCATACTGGATACACGCAGTTTCGAGATCAGGTAAGAAAGCTTATTTTCGATTCCGCCGGAACTGCGCCGGGGACATGCCGCATTTCCGTTTGAAAACATTCGAGAAATGATATGCATCGGTGAAACACAGGAGCCGCGCGACTTCGCGGATATTCATACCGCCGTACATGAGCAGATTTTTCGCGTGCGCGATCTTCCGGGACAAAAGATAATCATACGGCGTAGTGTCCAGTTCGTTTTTGAATATGCGTATCACCTGCGCCCTGCTCCTGCCGATGCACTCGGCCGCCTTCGCGAGCGACGCCCTTCCCTCGACGCAGCCGTCCAGATATTCCATGATGCGCTGCGCATGGACGGACAATTGCGAATGGTGCGCGGTCATTTCAGATAACAACATAACAATAGTGTGGAAGAGCGACATCATCTGCCGATGCGCAACGGCAACACCGTCATCCCCGCTCTTCTCCGCACACGCGAGCATTTTCCTGAACAACGGGCCTAGTGACGGCATACCGATGTAATGTACCGCGGATAATCGGTACGCTTTTATCATCTCGTCGGCAAGCGGACCAACGGCCCAGAACCAGATTTTCCGCCACGGGTTTTCCGGATCGGATTCCAGACGGTACGGCACGCCTTTGGGCAGAATGTATACACCGCCGCGTTCGGGACGGTATTCCATACCGCGAATGATAAGTCTTCCCCTGCCGCCGGTCGTATATGCGAATGTAGTACCGCCGTTATGGTCGTTGACACGGGTATAGTTTTTATCCCCGTCAAGCCTTCCGGCCGCGATGATATGCGCCGGGGCGTGGTCGGGCGCGGGAATGGTATAGGAACGTTCGCGGGTCATGATTTCATTCTATCATGCCGCGGAGTACTGTAAAGCGATGTTCAAAGCGCGGGCTATTCACGCTCTCCATGACTACAAAAACCAACGTATATAGGAGTTGCGCGCATGGAAGCGCGTATCAACACTCTACTCCGCGCTTCGCTAGCGCCAGCGGTGCCGGATGCCGCCGGTGAGCACTCCTGTGCGAACACGCGAGAGCGACAACATGACAGTGCTTCACTGCAGGCGTAGAATTGAAGATGTTCATAATTTACATCCGTTTACGCCTATACTACATCCCCGAAATATGTTTTCTGACATATACTCATACTAGTATGTTTTCCATCGACACTGCGGAGGCGCTTATGAACATCGCATTAAAAAGTATAATACCGGCACTCGCCTTCTCAACTATGATTTTCGGTGCCGAAACATCGGCCCTTGAAAAAAAGATAACCGTCAATGACGCGGGGTTTGAGGGAACATCGTGGTGGTATAACAAGTCGCAGCAGACCGCTGACGATGCCTGCGAAGGAAAGAAATCGCTCAGGTTCTCAGGAAACGAAAAACAGAGCGCGGTGCTCAACTCGCCGTTCGAGGCCGCCCCGGGAATTCCGCTGCGCATCTCGATATCATTCAAAAATCGCGGCGGCTCAACAGACGGCGACGTATATGCGGCATTCATCGAATACACCCGCGCCGGAAATGTCTGGGTGAAGGAGCACCCGCATACAACGGCGAAAATACCCGCAGCACAATCATGGGAACCCGTTCGTTTCGATCTTGCCGTACCGGTTTACGACAGGGCGACATCATATCTGAAACTTGCCGTCGGCGTTGTCCCGAAAGGAAGTATCGATCTTCTGGCCGACCGCGTCGAGGCCTATACCGCCGGTGAAACGCAGAAAGCGGTGTCATTCATCGAAACATTACGTGCACCGTATTCCGCCGCATCCCCGGGAGTTCCATCCGTGGATAATTTCCGGATGACGGCATCGGCGGGGCAATATGAAAAGATTGAAGCGTCATTCAATGTGCAGGCGGCTTACCGCAACGTATTCGATCCGGAGGATATTCTTGTCAACGCGGTTATCACGAAACCCGACGGATATACGGTTACCATCCCCGCGTTCTTCATGCTGCCGCTTGAGCCGGAGAACGGCCTCACGCAGATGCTCTATTCGGGCAAGTACCGGACGAACGGCCCTGCGTGCTGGATGGTGCGTTATGCGGGCGATAAACCCGGAGCATATGCCATGAAGATAACCGTGCGCGACGCGCAGGGCGTCACCGCTGAATCGACGGCATACCCATTCACGGTGACCGTATCGAAAAAACCGGGGTTCGTCAGAGTGAGCACCGCGAACCCGAACTATTTCGAGCGCAGCGACGGCTCGGCATTTTTCGGCTGCGGAGCCAATGTACCATGGACGCGCCTGAACGAAAAACCGAAAAGCGGAGCACCGTCATATGAAAATTATTTCGGGCGCGCCGCGGGAATGATGAACGCCACGCGCGTGTGGCTCTGCCACTGGGCATGGCTGGAATGGACACCGCAGGAGAAAAAGAACGATACCCATTCGTACGCGGGCCTCGGGTATTACAATCAGCATATCGCGGCGCATCTTGACCGCGTCATCGCGCTCGCAGAATCAAACGAATACGCCGTGATGCTCACGCTTGAGGACAATAACGAGCATATGGGCGGCACATCGTATGACGCATGGAAGTTCAATCCGTACAACGTGGAGAACGGCGGCGTAGTGACGTCATTCAATGAACTTTTAAAAAGCGAAACCGCACGGAAGTGGTACAAGAAACGCCTGCGCTATATCATCGCACGATGGGGCTACAGCAGATCTCTCTGGGCGCTCAACGGCTTCAACGATTACGACGACGCCTCGCCTGACGCGCTTTCGTTTATCACCGAAGCGCGCGATTATCTCCATAAAATAACCGCCGGCTGGCGGCCGATCATCTATGGCGCCAATTATAAACGCAAAGCTAACGAACGTATGGATTATTCGCAGGGAGTGACTTCGTTTGCAAAACCCGGCGTGGCGCAGGAATGCTATTACACCGACGACATCACATGGTTCCGTGAAACGCTGCATACCGAGCTCTGGGACAATCTTGCCAAAGGCATCGCCGCAGTGATGGTTTGGGAGCATACCATGGTCGACCGCACCGATTCGTGGGATCTCTTCCGCAACGTGCTTGCGTTCACCGGCGATATCGCGCTGTCGGTCAAACCGTGGAAACCGGCGACGGTACGCGTGACGAAAGCATCGGCCGAGGGAAGCGGATTCTCTCGCGTCATCATTGCGTCATCGTACGGCGACGTACCCGATTGGGGAGTCCGCGCGCCGAAGGATTCATTCGTTATTGACACCACAGAGAACGCCGTGTGGCTTGAAGGTATGAGCAGAACGCTCTACGGTAAACGAGGCGACAGAAAGGACTGGCGCCTCACGCCGTCGTTCACCATGGATATGCCGGGACCGGGTAAATTCATCGCGCGCGTCGATGAGATAGGCGGCGGCAGTCAGACTATGGTCGCATCGGTCGACGGAAACGAGGTGCAGCGGAGGACGTATGGCCGCGGCCGCCGTTACCTTACGCCCGATGAGATGTGGTTCGAAGTGCCGCTTCCCGCAGGCAAACACACCGTGATGCTCGAGAACGCCGCGGACGACTGGCTCCGCGCGGGCAAATACTACGTCGTCATCGACGTGAACGACCCGAAAGGACTTGTGGGTGCGCGAGGTCTTTCCGCCGGCGATGAGGCGTTTGCGTATCTGCCCAATCAGACCTACGGGCAGCTCTACCGTAATGTGCTGAAACGCGAACCCGTACCGCTTACTGATGTTGCCGTTGCATTCGAAGGACTTGCCGACGGCGCGTATCGTGTGATTATTATGGATCCGTTCACGGGTACGGTGACCTCGGACGGCGCGGGCGAATCGTCGGGCGGAAAACTCGCCGTAACGATAAAAAGACTTGAGCGCGATGCGGCAGTAAAAGTGAAACGAAAATAGTTTCGCGCTGCGATACGTTGTTACTTTTTCTTCGCAAGCGCTTCGTTGAGACTGCCCATCCGGTAGCCTTTCATGTCGATGCTCACCCAGGTGTAGCCAAGCTCACGCAGCCGTCTGTCTATCGCGCCGCGTATACCGTCTTTCATGATCTTCCGTATGTCTTTCCCGGGAACTTCGATACGTGCAAGCTTTCCATGATGCCGTACGCGTACGATGACGAATCCGAGCGAGCGTATGAACGCCTCGGCGCCGCTCACCATGCGAATACCCTCACGGGTAATGCGCTCGCCGTACGGAAAACGGCTGGCGAGACACGGGTTTGCCGGCTTGTTCCACGTGGGCAGACGAAGTTTTTTCGATGCACGCCTGATGTCGTCTTTTGAGAATCCCGCATCCCTGAGCGGGCTTAGTATCGGAAGTTCGAACGCCACTTTGCTGCCGGGACGATAATCGTGCGTATCGTCGGCATTGGTACCGTCAAGCACATGTGTGAATCCTTCTGCCTTTGCACGGGCGAATATCTCGGTGAAGAACGCTTTTTTGCAATAATAACAACGGTCGGGGCTGTTCTCTACAAACCGCTCGTCGTCGAACTCGCCGCTGGGGAGTATCACATGCCGTACATCAAGCGATGACGCCACATTTTTCGCGATGTTCATCTCCTCTTCGGTGTACGATTCTGAAGCGCCGGTAAGCGCGAGCACATTGTCTTTGCCGAGCGTGTTCACCGCTGCTGCAAGCAGATATGACGAATCAACGCCGCCGGAGAACGCGATGACAACACGTCCGAGTTTTTCAAGCGAAGATGCGAGTTGTGTCTCTTTATCAGTATTCATGGATGATACTATATAATTTTATTCCGCTTTTTCAATCGTGCTTCCGAAACGGACTTGACGCTGTGAAAATTCAGGATATAGTAAGGATCATGTGACTGCATCGATGCAGCATGTTACTACTTTATTCATCAGGTACCTATGAAAGAACTGGAAAAGATCGAAGATTATTTCCCCTATATCGGCCATAATCTTGATAAACCCGGCCCGCTCGACACGGAATCACTCAGAAAGCCCATCATAGAGACGCTCTTCGACAAAAGCGTGTACATCGCCGAAAAAGACCGTCTTGAGATGACCAATCCCGGACCAAAGGGCATTTTCGCAAGCGCCGTCGTCCGGGGAATAACGGCGCAGAAGAAAATCGCCGCGGATCCCGATGCGGTAGAAGCGATCGTACCGCGTCATCGTACGCTCTACGACTACAGTCTGCACATGCCGCTCCACGCACACTTCGTCACCAAGGAAGTGATGCTCCTCGCCGGGCATAATCTCTTTGTCGGAAGTTATGCGGAACTGCTCAGGAATTACGGCGGCATCGTCTTCGTGCGGAACGATGCATTCCTCACACGCAAAGGATATCCGAAAGCGTTCATATCACAGCAGCATTATTTCAAGGATGTGTTCCCGGCCTACCTGAAACAGGAAATGATTGTAGGCGCGGGTGAAAAACACGTGAAACGCGATTTCATTTTCTACCCCGGCCAGGAAAAGGACCCGATCACCAAAGTGCGTAACGGCGGCCGCACGAAATCGGGACTCCTGCGCGCGCTCAATCCCGTCTTCTTCGAGATCTTCAGCAGAATAACCCGGGAGGACAGCCGGACTAAATTCTACATCACCCCGGTGTGCATCTCATTCTCAAAATACCCCGACGCTCCGTACATCGTTCATCCGTCAAAGCATAAAGGCATCCTCAAAATGCTCCGCTATCTGGATGAACAGAAATTCGTCTACACCCGGTACGTGAACTATTCCAACAAACACCCGGAGGCGAAAGTAGACGCCGTCGTCTCATACGGCGAGCCGAAACTTTTCTCCGGCAACGATTTCAAATCAACCAGGGAACTCGTCAATTTTGTTTCCAGCGTACAGCATGATATCGGCAGGCTTGAAAGCATATTTCCGCTCAATCTTCTCTTCCGCGCGATGAACGGCGAACCCGATGTCGCTGTTGCGGAACTGCAGACACGGGCACAGAAGTTGTTCGAACACTATGCCTCACTGGGCATCAATGTAGAAAAAGTTGCCGATGCGCAGGGAAACATGAAGCCCGTGAGCGAGCTTATTGAGTCGTCGTTGAGGACGATCAATTCAAATCCCGGGTTCAATATCGGCGGCGTGAAAACCGATCATTTCCTCTCCAGCACGTCCGGTCGTCTGTACTCGCATGACGCCAAACTGCAGCAGTGGTATATCAATCTGACGAAACACCTCGACCCCGCAGGTTGATTGTAGAGAAGCCGTGCATGAGTGTTCTTCCTCGGCGACATCTTACTGACGTGCATTTATTTCAACAACGCGATGTGTTTCGCAAACAGTATTGTCGCTTTCGCAATCCATCCATGGATTGCTTGCGCTCGGCGTAGCGCGGGCGTCTGTAAACTCTCCAATATTGTACCGCATCCATGCGGTCATGAATACTGCCGGCTATTCAGAATGAGCTGTTGAAAGCCCGCGCTATGGCTATGCTTTCGCGTTGAACAGCATTTCCATGAGCACGCCGGGGTTGACGTTCAGGAAATGAATGAAATCCTCGCGAGCAATACGATACAGTTTCGAAAATGTAATTGCTGTGACTGTAAAACGGGCGGGGTTGTTCTCCGTCATCATCGGAATATCGCCGATCAATTCGCCTTTCGCGGCAATTGTCTCATCGGCTCCGTTCACGCGCTTTTCTACGCTGCCGTCGATGAGGATATACACGAACGCGGCATGGGTGCCCGCAGCAGTGAGTATTTCGCCCGGTTTGGCTTCATACGGCGTCAATATTCCCTCGATGGTTGTTATCTGCGACGATGACAGCTTGCTGAAATATTTATTTGCCTTCACCACGTTCCAGGTATCGCCCGTACGCATTTTCGCGATGCGCCGGATGAGGTCCTCCACGCGCGTCCCCTGAATGAGCCGCAGGAATGGCTGTTTCTCAATGGAGTATGCGGTGACGCTTGTTGCGGCGATGACATCGGCTGCGCGCAGGGCCCCGAGCACGAGCGACGCCTCGCCGAAATATTCGTAGGTGCCGTATACTTTGTCGCTGACGTTTTTGAGTCCGCCGATGGACACATTGCCGGAAACGATGACATAGAATTTATCCCCGGGCGTATCCTTGCGTATGATGCAGTCCCCGCGGTTGAAATGCTCTTCCTTGACGCAGAAAAGCAGATACTTGATATTCTCGAACGGTAGCGATTCGAAGATATCGATACGGCTGAACACGTCGAGTATCCGGTACGGCTCTTCGAAACGGTGCTTGGTGATCTCCGGATACACCGTATCACCGATGCCGAACTTTGCGAGCGTGAGCTTGGTCGTCTTCGGAAAATCTTTTTCGGCTATATGATACACGGTTATTTTTTTCTGCAGCTCCTCGGGAAGCGAATTGAGATACGCCACCGGCGTGTGCAGCGGCGCAATACCCGATTCGTGATAGATGATATCCATTTCCCACGGTGTAGTGAGGAAAAAATCGCGCCGTTCCTTCGACATGGCGCCGGCCTGGAAAAGCTTTTCAAGCCCTTCCGGGTCGCCGCGATGGTCGGACGAATACATGAACGTCTTATCGCGATACAGAAAATAGAAACCGATGGTCGGTATCGAATGCACCGAATAATAGAACGTGAACACCGCGCCGTGGATGTTATACTGCGCGTTCATCTTCACCGGCATGAAGTCAAACATGCTCATGAGCCGCGGCACCGGGATACGCGTGAGCGCGGAATATTTCTTCAAAAAGCTCCGCATGACCGTGGGCGTTGTGTACACCTTCACCCGCGATTCTTCAAGTATCTTCTGAAACGTTCCCGCGTCATGGTCTGCATGGCAGTGCGTGAGTATGACCGCGTCGATGAGCTTCGGATTGACATTCGAGTCTTTCAGCCATGCGGTGGAGTTCACCGGCGGGTCCACCATGATGCCGGTTTTATTTATCCAGAGGATGAAACCCGACGTGTTCTGTGTGGGATCGAATCCATGTGAAGGACCCAGGCAGGTGATGCCGAAATCCGGCGGAATGAACGGTTCGGAAAGCGTTGTGCCGAGGTCGAACTCAACGTTCGGTTTCATGCGCGCGGGTATATGCGCGATTTTTTTCCCGCCGTCATAGACGGTGAAACTTTTGTCCTTTTCCGGAACCACCTTCACGTCGCCGATGATAATGCCGTTCAGATCGACGGGGCGTATTTCGAGCAGGTCCTCGCTTTTCAGGCTGCTTGAAAAATACTGCATCTCTTTCTTTATGTCGGGAATGATGGCGCCTTCTATGGATTCAACCTCATCCTTGACGGAGACTTCGTCGGGACCGAGGAACGCTTCATTGAATACGACACGCAGGCTTTCACACTGTTCGGCATATGCGTAGGCGATGACCTTGCGTTTTTTTATGAAGAAGTTGAAATAGGTCGGGAACTCGACCTCCGCCATGCTGATGCCCATGCCGGGATCGAAATGCTCGAACGGAAGTATGAATATCTGCGGGGCGCTTTTGGGCAGCAGCATGGTGTCTTTCACGGTCTCGGGCGGTGATCCGAATTGGATATACCCTGCCGACGTATCGACAAGATAGCCGCCGCGCGGAAGCTCGGTGACAATATCCGTAAGTGATGTAAGCGATACGATTTTTTTCATTTGTTACACTGCCGAAACAGATTCTTCCTCTTATAGTATTATCGGAAGCGGAAGTGTATAAAATTAGGCCCGCGTACAGCTGTTATTTTGTCTTTACATCAAGGCATTTGAGCGTTGACTGATCGCGAATCACGAGATGCCCGTCGGATAGGGCCAGCGGCGCCCACATCTGCTTTCCTGAAAGCACTTTGGCCGAGGACACTTCCTTATATCCGTCCGGTGACGGGTCGATGATATGCAGTTTTCCCGTGTCGCCGTCAACAGCCCATATCTGTCCCTCGATAAATATACTCCCGCCGAGTCCGAAATTCGGGGTTTTGCCGGTGTTCCATTTTTTATCGCCCGTGAGCGAGATGCACGTCATACCGTCCTTGCGCTCATTGCTGTTGCTGAACAGATACATGTATTCCCCGATAACGAGCGGCAAATGCACTTGCGCACCGCAGGTCTCAAAGTCAAGCTTGAACACCTCATTTACCGATGAACCCGAGACCTGTATCATCACCGATCCGGCTTTGTAACCGCCGGTTATGAACAATTTCCCGTTACCCAGATGCAGCGCGTTTCCGATGGGAATGCTGCACTGCCAGCCGTCATAGGTCCAGAGTTCTCTGCCGTTTTCGGCGTTGAACCCGACAACCTCGCCTTTTTCGCTTTTTCCACGGGCACTTATCATGACCACCTGATCCACACCGTCGATCGTGTAGACCATCGGGGAGACATATCCCACGCCGCCGGAAAGCGTGCGTGATGACCACGCTTCATTGCCGGTAGCCTTGTCGAACGCCACCACACCGGCACGATTGCCCTGTACCCCGATGATAACGGTGTTCTTGTAAATGACCGGACATTGCGCAAAACCCCAGTTGGGCAGTTTTACACCGTAGTCATCACTGATGGATTTCTGCCATAACTGTTTTCCCGTGGCGCGTTCGAAACAGGTGATCTGTCCCATCTGCCCGACGCTGAAGACATAGGTCTCATCGACCGCGGGAACGCAGCGCGAACCGTTAAATGAGGTCTTTCCCGGAGCTGTGTACGATGTCTTCCATTCTACTTTTCCGGTGGCAAGGTCATAACAGCGCATGATATCCTCAGTGTCCGCTTCACGGTCGAGTATATACACTTTACCGCCGACGATGGCCGCAGCGCCGAACCCTTCACCCAGTTTGGCGGACCAGAGTACCGCCGGCCCTGAGGAGGTGAATGATTTTATAATACCTGTTTCGGATGCCACGCCGTTGCGCGTTGGTCCCATAAAATTCGGCCAGTCAGCAGCGGAAAGAAAAACTGCTGAAAAAGCAAGGGTAATCAATAGAATACGCACGTGATACCTCCGGTTTGTAACTGTTTCAGTATAGTACAGGAGTTTTGGAATGTCAAACTATCGTGCGCTTCAATGCGTCTGTATAGAAAATATTATTGATGTGTTTTCCATACATTTCGTTGACATTGCCTTGTATTCGCGTATAATGGCTCCCGATTCATGCTGTTATCGACACATGGAGAATCTTTCATTTGTTCTATGCCTTGGACACGTACTGTTTTGAACGGCAATTTCGCAAAATTATATAATCGAGATACAAAAGCGTATGAAACACATCATCATTTTTCTGCTATCCGCGTCGATGTCCGCATTCGGTCAATGGCCGCAGTGGGGACGCACACCGGAACGCCTCATGCATTCCGATGCGACAAACCTTGTGGACACATTCTATCTGGCCTTCTCAACGAACACCGGCGCGTTCATGCTGAAATCATCGGTGAATGTGGCGTGGAACACTCCGGTGGGATATCTCACCTACGGGAACCCTGTCGTCGCCGAGGGACGCGTACTGCTCGGCACATCCACATACGGAACGAAAAAATATACCGGCGATCGCGGCGTGCTCATCTGTCTCAACGAGAGTAACGGTGCGCTCATGTGGCAGGCGAACGTTCCGCGCTCGGCCTCGGGCGGCTATCTTTCGGAATACTGCCTCGGACTCTGTTCATCGCCCACGGTTGAATACGGACGCGCGTATGTGACGGGTTACAACGCCGAGGTAATCTGCTACGACATGATGGGGCTATCCAACGGCAACGACGGTCCGTTCACCAATGAAGAGCAGTTCTACGCCGGCACCAACAAAATAAAACTCGACGCGCAGGACGGCGATATCATCTGGCGTTTCGACCTCTTCAAGGCGTTCGGCATCATGCCGCACGACGGTTACGGTTCCAACCCGCTCATCGTCGGCGACCATATCTTCATCAATACCGGTGCGGGCATCACACGCCGGCATCGCGACCGGAGCCCGTACACCAACGGCCCTGCGCTCATCGTGCTCAACAAGAAGAACGGCGAACTGGTGGCGCGTGATTTCGAAAATATACCGACGAATACGGTGCACGGCAACTGGTGCTCCCCGTCGCTTGCGATTGTTCACGGCAAAAAGCAGATACTCTTCGGCGGCGGCGACGGTGTATGCTACTCGTTCGACCCGTCACCCGCGCACACGAATACGACACCGAAATGCGGCATGCTGAAAAAGATATGGTCGGTCGATCTCAACGCGATACGCGGCACCAATATGAGGCCGAGCGACGTCATCGCCACACCGGTGTGCTTCGACAATAAAGCGTATGCGGTCCTCGGCGAGGACTGGACGCACGCCAACCGGCGCGGACTGTTAGTGTGCATCGACGCAATGAAGACCGGCGACCTCACAAAGACCGGCATCATCTGGGCGTACACGAACATCACGCTTTCTGTCTCCACCCCCGCCATAGCCGACGGCCTGCTCTACGTGTCGGATCAGGGCGGCCTCGTCCACTGTCTTGATGCCGCCACCGGCACATTACAATGGACATACAACACCGGCGCGCCGATATGGCAGTCCGCGATAATCGCCGACGGCAAGGTGTTCATCGGAAATTCACGGGGCAAATTCTTTATTTTCAAGCACGACAGAAAAGTAAAGCTCATGGCGGAAGTGAATATGAAACGTGAGATGGCCGGGTCACCGGTGGTCTCGGGCGATACACTCTATGTCGCGACATACGGGATGATGTACGCCATCCGCAAAGCCGGAAAATAACACCATCGTTCTGGAGTTCACCATGATCAAAAAGATCGAACGCATGCCCTTGTGGGAAAAGAACACGCCGGGACTCGATCCCGCGATAGCCGACAAGCCGTACATCGATCCGTACATCCTTGACAACGGGAAAAAAACCGGCGTCGTGGTGGTACTGCCCGGCGGCGGCTACGTGAACAAGGCTGCGCATGAAGCCGAACCGATAGCACGCATGCTCAACGATGCGGGCATTTCCGCCGTCGTCTGCAATTACCGCGTCTCGCCGTACCGTCATCCCTATCCGCTCATGGACGCCAAACGCGCTATGCGTCTGGTGCGCGCGAACGCCGCCGCATGGAATATCGATCCGGATCATGTGGGTGTGCTTGGATTCTCGGCGGGCGGACATCTCGCGTCGACCATCGCCACGCACTGGAATTATAATGAAGAGCCCTCGACCGCGGATGCCGTCGACGCATTCTCCTGCCGTCCCGACGCGGCGGTGCTCTGTTATGCGGTTATCGCGTTAAGCGAACCATTCGGGCATACCGGTTCGATGAAGAACCTGCTTGGCGAGAACCCGTCGGATGATCTGATCCGATTTCTGTCGAACGAAAAGCAGGTGAATGAAAAAACGCCGCCCACCTTCCTTTGGCACACCGCGGACGATGCGGTGGTGAATGTAAAGAACGCATACGCGTTCGCCGCGGCGCTCCGCGACAACAATGTGCCGTGCGAGATGCATATATATCCGCATGGACGCCACGGACTCGGCGTCTCGCGTGACATTCCGGAAGTCACCGGCTGGGCCGGCCTCTGCACCGCATGGCTGAAACGGCTTGGTTTTTAGCGCAGGGAAATGCCCTTGTTTCGCGCTAAGGTGTTCCGCGCTATGGTTGACGCAACAGCAAGAATAAGTTAAACTCACGCCGGAATACAATAATAAATCAAGGAACCATCATGCATCCTGAAGCAGCAGACCTCAACCGCATCATTGAACAGGCGAACCCCGCAGTCATGGAACTACTGTCGGAACGCGGACGCAACATCTATTTCCCCAAACGCGGCATCCTTTCACAGTCCGCCGAGGCGAAGGGCAAGAAGATCAACGCGACCATAGGCACCGCACTCGAGGATGACGGCTCACCGCTGTGTCTCTCGACAATCGCGTCAAAGGTGTCGCTGCCGCCGGCGCAGATATTTCCGTATGCCCCGAGCTACGGCGACCCTGCGCTCCGCGCCGAATGGAAAAAACTGCTGCCGGTGAAAAACCCCACGCTTGCGGGAAAACCGGTGAGCCTACCCGTGGTCACCATCGCACTGACGCATGGACTCAGCATGCTCGGGTATCTTTTCGCCGATGAGAAGACCACGATAATCATGCCGGATCTTTACTGGGAGAATTATGATCTCGTATTCAGCAACGCCTACGGCGCATCGTTCGCGCAGTTCCCGACCTTTGCGAACGGCGGATTCAACGTGGACGGCTTTGTCGCCGCGGTGAAAAAAAGCGCGTCGAAGAAAAAAGTCATCCTGCTCAATTTCCCGAACAATCCGAGCGGCTACAGCCCCACGCACGACGAGGCGAAAAAGATCGTCACCATTGTGAATGAAGCTGCCGCCGCCGGGGATTCCATCGTCCTCATCCTTGATGACGCATATTTCGGCCTCGCATTCGACGACACGGTATATCCCGAATCGCTGTTCTCGCTCACGGCGGACCTTCACGAGCGCGTGCTTGCGGTCAAGGTTGACGGTCCCACCAAAGAGGATTATGTGTGGGGATTCCGCGTGGGCTTTGTGACCTTCGGCGTCAAGGGCGGCAGCGATGCGCTCTACGGCGCCCTTGCCGACAAACTCGCCGGCGCGATACGCGGCAATGTCTCCAACGCACCGATGATATCGCAGTCGCTCATACTCCAGTCGCTCCAGTCGCCGGACTATGCGGCGCAGAAGCAGGAAAAATTCAACACGCTGAAAAAACGCTGCACGCTTGTGAAAAAAGTGCTCGCGGAACATCCGGAATACAAGGACTGCTTCGAACAGCTGCCGTTCAATTCGGGATATTTCATGTGTATCAAGCTCAGGAGTGCGGACAGCGAAAAGGTGCGTCAGCGGCTTCTTACGCAGTACAGCACCGGCGTCATCGCCTTTGCGGGTATAATCCGCGTAGCGTTCTCCGCGACACCCACGGGAAAGATCGAAGAACTCTTCGACAACATCTACCGCGCGTGCAAGGACGTCGGCTGACAGATCGTTACCCGACCGATATTGATTTCTCACGCAGGTCGGGATATAATCGGCGTATAGTTCACATAAGGAGTTGTTCCATGAAACATCTTTTTTCTCTGGCATTCATGCTCGCCGCGGCTGCGCTCTGCTTCGGTCAGATGCCCGCACGCGCGCGTATCGACGTCGACGGCAACAGCAAGCTGGTGGGGCTCACGAATTTCTCCGTATCCAAAGGCAGCATCCGTTTTGCGACCTGGATGAAGCCCGAGCAGAACCTGCGCTTTATCACCGGCGACATCGACATCGAGAAGAACAAGTGGACGCAGGTATCAATCACATTCACCCCGCTTGCCACCGGCGATGTGTCGCTGCAGTTCAAAGGCAATTACTGGAAGAAGAACGCCGAGGACAAGAACATATCGCCCGTTCCGGTGTACTATGATGATGTTACCGCAACCGGTGCGGTCATCGTCAACGGCGGATTCGAGGAAATGGACGAGGAAAAGGGGGAACCGAAAGGCTGGTACAAAGGCGGCAGCGAAGCGTCATGGTTCGGTGTTCCGCCGGTGGTGAATACCGACGCCGCGTTCGTGAAATCCGGAAAGCAGAGCATCCGCGCATGGCATAATGCCGTATTCTCGCACTACATCAAGGTCACGGCAAACACGCCGGTCACCGTATCCGCCTGGGTGTATATGAACGATAAAGAGTAACAGACACGAAGATCACCAAAGGACTGCCGGAATAACCGGCAGTCCTTTTTTATTTCACGGAGGCATCCATGATACCGCTTTTCATCGCAGCAACGGGACAGAATGTGGGGAAAACCACCATGAGCGTGGGGATAGTGAATTACTGCATACGCCGCGGGCTCAAGGTGGGTTTCATCAAACCGGTGGGCCAGAAATATGTCCAGGTGGGCGATATCACCGTGGACGACGATTCGCTCTTCATGCGCGACATCTTCGGCATGAAGGACGATCTCAAAGCGATGAGCCCGGTAGCGATTCCCCGCGGTTTCACCACCGATTACATACAGAACCGCTCCAAGTATGCGCATCTGAAAGACGACATCCTCCGCGCGTTCGAAACGGTGTCAAAAGACAAGGACGTGGTCATCATCGAGGGCACGGGACATTCGGGCGTGGGCGCCATCTTCGGACTGTCAAACGCAACGGTTGCCCGTATGCTCAACGCGAAGGTAATCATGGTTGCCGAGGGCGGCATCGGAAGCGCCATCGACGAGATAGTGCTTAACGCGGCACTCATCGACAAGGGCGGACTTGAGATCATCGGCGTTATCATCAATAAAGTGCTCGAGGACAAATACGAAAAGATCAAGGAGATTGTCTCCAAAGACCTCATCTACAAGAACTACAAACCCATGGGCTTCATCCCCTACCGATCGTTTCTCACGTACCCTCACATATCGCAGATACGCGAGAAGACGAAATCAGAGATCATCTGCAACGGTGAACACATGAACGACTATGTGGAGAACATCGTCATCGCCGCCATGGAGCCGCAGAACACCATAGCGTATCTCACCAACCGCTCGCTCGTCATCACGCCGGGAGACCGCATCGACAATATACTCGTCGCCATCAGTACGCACCTCATGGGCCAGGACGAGGACATCCACGTTGCGGGAATACTCCTCACCGGCGGTTTTATGCCGCATCAGAGCATCATCACGCTTCTCAAAAAGACGAACATTCCGGTGATGATAACCAAGGCCGACACGTATAACGTCGCTTCGCAGGTGTATTCGCTCACCGTGAAGACGCAGCCGAGCGACGGCGCGAAGGTTGAGATCATCAAGGACGTGTTCGAGAAGTATGCGGATACGACGACGTTGATGCAGACGTTGGGTTTATAAGGGGGAGATGTATGCGCGTTGAGGCTCGGGGAGAAATGTATTTCCCCGCATCGCATTGCGCCTCAGCCGTCCTTCCGTGGACGGATTCGGCGCGTTCGCGCCATCGTGGCGCTCGCACACGGCAGTGATTTCATCTATATACTATATTCTATTTTTTTACCGTCAGATAAATGCGCTGCTCGGAAACACATTTCTTCCCATCGCTGAACGCGCGTTGGAAAAATGAATGGCGAAAGGGTAAATTCTGGGTGCTGTTTTCTTTCGCTCGAACGCCGTTGAGCAATACAGGACGGTGCTTGTATTGATTTAATAAAAAAAGATATGTCCGGGATACCTTTTAGAACCTCCGGGGAGTAAATCATGTGATTGTCGATGTTATGCGTTTTTCACCGCGGCGGCGTCATTTTTCGGTCTGCCGGGAAAGCGTTCGGACAGATCACGATACACCGGCTCCGCGTCCGGGAGCTTCGACTTGACGGCGTTCTTCGTGGAGTTATAGAACATCAATGCTACCTGATACGCCTCGCTGCCCGAAAGCATGGTGGAGTCGTTGACGGCATCGGCGATTTCGTTGATCTGTATCGCCATGGTCCTGAGATTCTCCACCGCCGTCCTGTCGGTCTTGAACTCGTTCATATCGAGGAACGCGGGGACGAACGACGGATGCTGCGCCGCATAGTCGTACGCCTTGGTGACGAACGCCATCGTCTTGTCGCCCATCTTGAGCATTTCCGAACGGTCTTCCGCCGAAAGCGTTTTGAGCTTCGGGAGGAGCTTCTGTTTGAGCGTGCCGATAGCCTGGTCTATCTGCTCCTGCTCCGCGGGATCGAACGTGAGAGAGATACGGTTGCTTTGTGCCATGGTATGGCCTCCTACTGTGTTTATATTCGAAACGGCTTCCGCCGGTTTCGCCGGTTCTGGTTTTTGTTCTTCCCGCATGGTTTACCCCTTCTGTAATGTATATATGTACGTCCACATGCGTGTGACGTTTCATACACTGCTGCGCCGTTCCTGTGCGCTTTATTTTTTAATTACGGATGATGGTTCAGAAATCCCGTAAAGCAATATCCGATCGTGAGGGAATTTATCAGATGGGGGGGTATCAATATCTATTAAAATATTAATACACAAAGATCACCTTGACGTTGAAGCTATATTGAATTATAATGCGCATAATGGCGCGGTAAAATGGAAAGCAGTATTCCATTATCGTAATACTTAGAGGATATATGAAAGCATCTCTGAAATTGCTTTTAATTCTTTTAACCACAGGCATTGCTAATGGCACCTTGATACTGCATCCCATTGACCCGCGTCTTAGTGAAGATAGATTTCTATCCGGAAATGTATGGTCAAATGCGATTGCCGCCAAAAGATTAGTATATTTAGAAGCGGTTTCACAAAAGATGATTCCTCTTTACGAATATGATGAATGTCCAATATTTATCGAAAGAAGTAACGAGGCGACAAATATTATATATGATGTATACTTAACCAATAGTATATCGGTATCGAATACGCGATTTTCACCGACGATCACCTCTGATGATACTGCTTTTATCAGACAGATACTTAACGACGGTGTTGTCTCCCAGCAGGAAATAATGAAAATGAGGGTGGCGGTGATTCGCGGATGTTCAATAAATACATATTTTATCAGCAACGACACATTGATTATATGGAACAATAAGAACTCAAATAGCAATGTCATTAGCTTACAATTGCCTGGTTTTGTAAGCGCAACTGGGAATAGTGAACAATTTAATTCCGAGGAAAGCATCGGGATTGGTATACGATATGGCACTTCATTAGGAACTGTAAGCCTTTGTTTATTTCCATATGTATATACGATGGAATCATTACAGACGCAGTATCTTGGTTTAAAGAATGATTTCTTGTGGCAATCACGCATAGATATGTTATTTAAAAATGATGTTTTCATTGTGAATAATACTTGCATCTATAAACATGCGGACCAAACATTGACGGCCTACAATGTACCTATTACTGTAACTAACATTTACAGTTCATATTCAATAAGTGTAAATCAAATATTGCAGACAGCAACAAACGATATGATTGCAAATATAGCGACTATTGGTGCCCGTTTTGGATATTTTCGAGGGTATTATACTTTGATCAGTTCTTGGCTCAGAGGCAACGGAACTGCTTTTTATTATGCAACAAATGGAGCGATGACGAATGCTGTTGCCCAAACGAGCCCATGGGGCATGTCGCTAAGTCATTCGATACGATTTGCATTGACAGACAAGCGGGAAACTTTGCGTAATTTGAATACTTTTTATCTAGATGGAACAGTGACATGGTCTGAAATGCGTATTACTGATTCAACATTTACTTACAGGCTGTTTGGTAATTATCGAGTCGACGAGACTTTATCATGTTCCATTAATGGGTATTTTAAGCATGCGCTCGACCGAAATCTATTGTTGGAGAAAATGGCTTTCGGGTCATCGCTTTCATTTCCAACTTCGCCCAATTCACTATATGTTCAAGGAAACGATTATTACTTGGCGGCATCTTTTAATTATTGGGATGCGAACTCAATTTTCTCGGCAAGTATAATTGCAACACGGATGATGACGATGTTTCAAAACAGGTCGCGTGATTATCCGGAAATGCGTTTAAATATCATGTGGCGCACGCTGCTTGATTACTTTGCATTTGGAATTGATTATAGAATTAATCGCGGGGGTGAATTCTTTCCAATAAAAGATGGCTGGTGGAATAATTTCGTATTGCTGTTACGCATATCCATGCCCCTTGAGTCGGATTTTGAACGGATTGATATTGTGCGGCATAGGATTGATTAAAATAAATGATCATATTTCGCGTAATATCAAAAGGTACGACATTGATTTTATGGATGCCGTGATTTGGGTATCAGATATATACACATAGGCAAATGATATGAAAAAAGACTATGGTTTTACAAAGGCCGTCAAGGGCCGCTTCTATATCCCGAAAAACGACATCGAACTGCCGGTATATCTTGATCGGAAAGTCAAGCATTTCTTTACCGATATCGCCGCGAAGAGAAAGTCCTCGGTCTCGAAAGTAGTCAACAAGGTCCTGTCGAAAGAAATAGAGTTATACGAAAGTCTTCAGAAGGTCCGATAGCAGCCGCAACGGCGTTCGAGCGTTGGAATAGCAATGACACAGTAATCTTTTACCATCATTCATTTTTACCGCGCGATTGGCGAAGGAGGAAATGTCTTTCGAGAAATCGGCAAATCTGTTTGAGCAACACAGGCAATTAACGGAGAGTCAGACATCTATTAGATAATAGTGGCGAATATTATAGTTGCGCAGTATGCGAGTTATTTGCCGATTTCGAGAAAGATATTTCCTCCAAGCAATAACGCGCGACCACTCCCTCGCGACTTCGTCGCTCACCCTCGTCTCAACTTCTTCTTCATCGCATTCACCAGCTCAGCCAAATCCTTATTCCCGAACAGATAGTTACACACCAGATACACGCCAATAGCAATGACAATGATGACGCAGAGTTTCCACGCAAGCGCCAGTTTTCCGATATGCGGTGTTATCAGAAGTATTTTTCCGCCAAACGCGGCACCCGCCATGACGGCCGACGCGAGTATGGTGCGCATAAGTCCGCCGCCCATGCGCACGATATGCTTTTCCTTCATCTTGCGTTTCAAGAGCGAGAGCATGAGGAGGAACATGAGCGTATTCCCCACCGCGTTGGCAAGACCGATGCCCATGATATCGAGTTTGAAGATGCGCGTCAGGAGGAAACTCAGAAGCGCGTTGAGCACGAACGATATCGCGGAGACGATGACCGGCGTGCGCGTATCCTTGAGCGAATAGAACGACTGCACGATGATGCGGTATGACGCGATGAAAAAGAGCGCGAGCGACATGGTGATGAGCGCGCCGGACACGAGCTTCACGGACTGCATGTCGAATTTACCGAACTTGAACAGCAGGCTGACGATCTCGTCGGAGAGCACGAGTATGCCTGCGGTCGCGGGCACCGTGACAAGGGCGATGAGTCTGAGCGAATACGAGAGCGATTCCCTGAACTGCCCTGTGTCCTTCGCGAGCGCCTCCCGGGAAAGTGTCGGGAGCATGACGGTTGCGAGCGACACGGCAAAGATGCCGAGCGTAAGTTCGTTGAGCCGGTTGGCGAACATGAGCGCCGACGCGCGTCCGTCGCCGAGCGATGCCGCAAAACCGTACGACACGAGCACATTGACCTGATAGATACCGACACCGATGATGCCGGGCGCGAAAAGTTTCGCGATACGTATCAGTTCGGAGTCCTTCCATTTGAAGGCGGGAAACAGCGTGTAGCCGGTCTTGAGGAAGAACGGTATCTGCATGACGAGCTGCAGAACACCGCCTGCAACGGTACCCGCGGCGAAGGCGAAGGCGAGGTTCGGAAACGCGTGCGGGAAGATGAAATGCGCGGCAAGTACGGTGCCGATGATAGCCAGGTTGAGCATGACCGGCGTGAACGCGGGTATGCTGAAATTCCCGTGCATGTTGAGCACGCCCTGCACGACAGCCGCAAGCGAGATGCAGAATATATACGGGAACATGACGCGTGTGAGCGCCACGGTCATATCGAATTTATCGGCCGATTGCGCCGCACCCGCATAGACTATCGACACGAGCGCGGGGGCGATGAGGATGCCGATGACGGTGACGAAGACCATGATACAGGTAAGGAGCGTAAAGAACGACGAAAGGAACTGCTGCGATTCCGCCTTGGTCCGCTGATGCTCCACGCCGGTGAACACGGGGATGAAACTCGCCGTCATGGCTCCCTCGGCGAACAGACGGCGAAGGAGATTGGGCAGGAGAAAGCCGATTGAGAACGCGTCCGACAGCATGGTGGTGCCGAGAAAATGCGCCTGCAGCTGATCACGGATAAGTCCGAACACGCGGCTTACCGTGGTCATGACCGACATCTTCGCCGATGATGCGACAATGCTCTTTTTCTTTTGTTCCATGATGCCGCCACTATATGCGTTGGGCGTTTTTTGTCAATGGAAATCGGAAAAGTGCGTCAGTTCCTATCGTCTGCAACTGAAAATACGGCAAGGTCGTCAAGCGCACCGGTGTAATTACCGCCGAGAACTATCGTGCAGTTAAAGTGTTCGCGCCCCGGCTGAAGTGTTTTCGACCCGGCGGGCTTACCGTTGATGCGCGCCGAAAGTGCGGTCTCATCGAATGTAATGCGCACTCGATTCCAGCTGTCATCAACGAGCTTCTCCGTCGTCATGAATCCGTCGGACACAACGGCGCGTTTACCTTCGCGCATGACGTTGAGCGTACCGTCAGGCAGGAGCGACAGCGTCACCGCCGATGAACCGCCGCCCCGCTTGATGATGCTCTGTGTGCCGCTTCTGCCCGCTTTCGGTTTGAGATACAGGTCGATGGTGCATGCGCCGAGCGGCCAGCTTCGAAGCCGCAGCTTCAGCGAGTTGGTCCCCGTGAATGTCATGCTGGTGCCGCCGTCATGACCGCCGGAAGTCAGGAATGAACGGTTCTCCCACACCGGCAGGTCGCGCTCACCGAGCGTATCGATGAAGCCGTTCTCGAACGTCCAGCGTCCGGCAAGAAAGTTTGCGGGATGCACGGATACTTTTCTCACAACAGGTGTCTGCTGCGCCGGAGTCTCGAGAAAACCGCTCAGGAGCGGTATCCCGGGCGCTTCGGCAAGTGTCTCAAGATTGAAAAATGCTTCAGTAACAGGTATCGACCGCGGCTGTGATGCTGCGAACGGTGTTGCCGCCGACGAATAAAAAACCGTTCCCGTTGATGTCTCAATACGTGCATAAAATATATCGTTCTCATGCGCCGGGCGCGAATCGAGTGTAAGCGACAATGTTCCGCTGCGAACGTTGAGCGGTGAATGATCCATGATGAAGCAGTCTATCTCCGACGGTTTGATGTGGAGCGAGCCGCCTTTGACATCAATATATGTTCCCTGATGCGCGCATATATCGTTCAGTGAAAGATTCGTCTCCGTTCCTGATGCTTTCACTGTGAGCACCGCATTTCCATCATTACGCAGTGCCGCCATCATCACACCGGACCATGACGGCGTCTTTTCGATGAACAGCTCCTGCGGAGAGACTTTGAACGATTCGCTCTTCGCCTGCCCGAACTGATTCGCGTCGATGAACGTACCGCCTGAAATTGCAGCCGTGAATTTCGGCACGTTCTTCCGGCGTATCTCAAGATACGCAAGCCATCCATCGTTCGTACCGAATTCGCCGATGGGCCTGTCGTTGCGCCAGAGTGTCGCATGTGTTACGGAAACGTCGGTCCCAAGTGAGAGACGTGCCGTGATCATCGTTCCCTGCTGCTGTACCAAAAGGCGCGCCTCGTTCGTAGCCATCTCATGCGGCGGCACACGAACGGTCACCTGGTTCTGTATCCATCCGCTTTTCAGGAATACGGCCGGCAGTTTCCGCTCGATGAGATATCCGTCCTTTGTCTCGATACGAACCGTCGGAACGACACACGGCGAATAGCAATAGTCGGCTGTCGGTATCTGCCACTCCGCGCGGGAGAAATCTTTCGTTGAGACCGATTTCGGTGCAAGCTCACAGCATTTCTTGCCGTCATTATCCGACAGATAACCCGACACCGTCGCCGCTGCCGATACGGCGCGTGTCGGTATGGACATCGCTTCAATGCGGAGAAGCGTTCCGATTATCTCCTCGCGATGATACGCGAAATACACGCGCGGTACGTCAGCTTCCGGTGCGGCACCTTTGAAATATCCGGTGAACGCTTTCAGCAGCTCGGTGTTCGCATGGAAGGTAAACAGCATTGGATACATCGGCGTCTCTTCAAGGTCGTTCCAGGTGGTGATATGCAGCCACTCGCCACCGGTTTTCCGCATCGTGTCAAAATTCTCGAAGAGCTGATCGAACCCGCGGTACGGCTGATAATAATCGTTGCGTCCGCCGAGCCAGCCGCCGAGATATCCCGGCCAGAGGCAGGGCATGTAGGAGCGGCCGCCGTCACGCGCGGCTTTACACACGATGGGCGCGCTCTCGGCAACAGGCTGAAACACCGAATCGTTCCTGTGAAATGAGCCGAAGCTGTAGAACATGTCGAAGCATGCGTTATACGGCGTCACCTTTTCCGCCGACATCTTTTTATCATACCCGGCGCCGATATCGCCGATGAGAAATATTTCATAGCCCGTTTCTTTGAGACGACGACGGACATCACGCCAGCCATCGGGAGTTCGGCCCATGGAGCCATAGGTAATAAATACCGGTTTGCCGTCGATGACAGGATAATTCGGATGCGTACAGATGTTCGTTATCATCTCGGTGATTTTTTTCACATACCATTCCGTATCCTTAGTTCCGGCTCCGTCGAGACAGATGCCCACCATGAACGGCGTGCCTTCATATGCATTGAGCATCGCGATCGTCTGCCCGGTGAAGGCCACGCTTTTACTGTCAGCGTTCATCACGACATCAACAAAGAATCCGTCGATGCCGGAGCGCACCGCGTTTGACATCTCGTCACGGTAATCACCCGCTTCGTTTTTGACGGGATAGCGCCATGCAAAGTCATAATGAGTTATGGCGGAATAGGAAACGTCGGTGGCAAAATGCCAGGCGACATAATGGCACCACACGCGCTTCTCGTTCGTGCCGATGTTCATCGCATATGCTGCGGAACATATCGTAACCGCGCTGATCGCGCCGAGAAGCGTGATGTTCATCATCCGTTTGAATGATACTACCATGCTGACCTCCGCAATAACTGCGATCAGTATACACCAGTGCGGTCATGGAAGCAATTGAATTTTTGATAAAAAGCATTTAAACTTTACGGATGAGCATTGAACGCAGACCCCTGCACGAATCGTATTTCAGCAACATCGATCTTGAGATACTCTATTTCGGCAGATCGTCACATCTGGATGATATGAGCACTGATATGTACCGGCATCCGTCGCTGTTCAACAGACTCTGGTACATCACCGGCGGGAAAGCGCTGCTCACGATGAACGGAACAGAGACAACGCTCAGGCGCGGTATGATGTGCCTCATCCCCGTCAACACGAAATGCGCTGTCGATACGGCGGTGCGCCTCGACAAGGTCTGGGTTGATTTCCGGTTGCCGATCTATTCGCTGGTCGATGCGTTCGAGCTTGTGCATCCGCGTGTCACGCGTCCCTTTTCATCGTACCGGAGTTCACCGGTGTTCCGCTATTTCAAAAGTACGAACATGCTCCACAGCGCGGTCATGAAACAGCGCATAATGCTCGACGCGCTATCGTTCATCGGCGCGGATGACATGAAACTGTTCGATGAAAGACTTCGTAACGTCCTGGAATACCGTACGGTGCTCGATTATATCAGCCGGCATCTTTCCATTCGGCTTACGGTGCACGATCTTGCGAATGCGGCGGGCGTGAGCGGCTATTATCTTTCGGCAAAATTCAGAAAGGACATGGGCATCGGCCTTAAGCAGTACATCGACCGGAGGATTATCGCGGCGGCGCAGCAGGAGCTTCGCGGTGCCAGAAGCATGCGGGAGATAGCACGGGGCCTGGGCTTTCGCGATATCACGTACTTCTCGACATATTTCAAACATCACATGGGAATATCACCGATGGCGTACCGGCATATGCCCTCGCCGGAACGCATGGTCAGCGGCAGATATAGAGCACCGTGAGTCCGCGGAGCGGAATGACGCTAACGGATGAAAAATGTGCGCGCATCTCGCTTTCCGCATTGTCGCGGAAATTAAAATAATCGCCGCCCTCGAAGAACTCAATGATGCTTGCGCCGATATTCCGTTTTTTCCCGTAGTCGATGAACACAACCGCATCCTTCGCAAGCCGTTTCGCTTCACGGTAGAGACCGGCACGATGCGGCGCGGTGAGTCCGTGCGCGACAAACGACGAAACAACCAGCGAGAACGTTTTGTCGGCGAACGGCAGTGCCTCGCCCGGACGCACCAGATGAAACGGTATGGCGTTCTTGGTGTGATGTTTCGCCTGACGGAGCATCGACGCGGACGCATCAGCGCCGGTGACGGCAAGCCCGCGCTCATGGAGCACGGACGTGAGCGCTCCGGTGCCGCAGCCGATATCAAGCACCGCGGTTTCCGGCTTCATCGATACATGAGCAGCGAGCACATCAAGTGTCTGCGGGAACATCCGCCGCTGATATTTAAAAAACAATCCATATACCGGCGCGATGATGTCAAACAGCCGTATATGCCGTTCAATGGTCATTTACAATGCACCGCGTTGTGTCCGCGGGACCGTATGCTCATTTCGACGGCACGCCCTGCACCTCGACCTCTCTCAGGAACACGAAACCGTTCTTCTTGTTCTGAAACGACAGGTCATGAACGTCATGAAAGACAATTTTCACGAACGAAACTTTTTCAAGCTTGAGCGTACCGGCGTCATAAATTTCGTCGGAATAATTGGTGAATTCTTTCTGCCCAACCGCGGTATAATTCTCTCCGTCCGATGAAACGAGGACTTCCACCGTCTTCGTTCCGCCGAGTTTCGAGTTATACACGCGGATGGCGCTCACGTTGAATGAGCCCTTCAAATCGATGACGGCGTTCTTCGGAAAATTCGTCGCACTGTCCGTGGAGAACACATTGCGTCCGTTGTCGTCGGCGATACCGTCCGTAAGTCCGCCGTAATTGCCGGCAGCGTTCTGCGCCGCATTCGGATGCGAACACTTCCACGGTTTGTTCATCGCAATGCCGCCGATCTTCCCTGCTTCGCCCGGTTCGAAATTGTCGCTCCTGAACGGTACAGCAGGAAAGTCTTCTTTGTTGTAGAGATTTGCCAGCGGGAAATTCGCCCACGCATAGCGTATCGCAACGGGATTCGGGACTTCTGCGCTGGTGACGGTAACGGTGTTGCTTTTTATCTCAGCATCAGCCCATTTGAATTTTTTGTCCTCGCCGCAGACTGCGAATCCCTTGAGTATTCCTGCGGGCAGTGTGCGTGTATCAAGCGTTACTTCTTTCGCTACGAGTCCGCCGCCGATATTGTCGAACGTGACGATGGCCTTTGCGCCGTCGAATTTCACGGCTTTAAACATCGGTCCCGAAGCGACGATGTTCTTGCCATAAACGGATTTAAGCGCCACCGCTGCGAGACGTCCGCCGACCAGTTCCTTGTACGGCGGGTGTATGTTCTTCTCGAGACCGCCGTCGATGGCGAGCGCCATGCCCGTATTCGGCAATGACAGCGTCATCGTCTGCGCCTCGCGGAGATACGCCCAGTTCGGGTCCTCGGGTTTTTCGTTCACGGTCATGTATCCGGCAAGCTGCACGAAGAAAAAGTAGAACGGACCCGGCGCCCATTCCGAACGCCATTGTTCTATCATCGCGGGAAAGAACGTCCGGTAGACGATGGGACGTCCGGAGTCGGATTCGCCCTGATACCAGATGGCGCCCTTGATGGTATATTCACGGAGCGGCGCTATCATCGCATTGTAAAGTCCCGAATTGCGTTTGATGTGATTGGGACCCATCGGCGGTTCCGGCATTCTCCCGACCTTTTCACCGGCCTTCTGTTTGTCTTTCCATATTTTCAACTCATTGGTGTACCGCTCGTTGGCTTTCGGAAAATTACTCACCGCCTGTTCGTAGCTGTCGACGTAGGGTTTGAACTCCGGCTTACTGGTGAGTGTTGCCCGCGACACCCAGCTTGAAACCGATGTACCGCCGATGGTGGTGAAGATAAGGCCGATGGGTACGCCGGCTTCCGGCTGCAGTTTTTTCCCGAAAAAATATCCCGTAGCACTGAAGTCCTCGATGGCCGTTCCCGCACAGACGCGCCAGTTGCTCCAGTCACCGCGGTCGGGCGTCACCTTTTCCTCGGGTTCATCCGCCGCGCGCGATGCTACTTTATAAAGACGTATCATGTCGTTGCTGAAATCGCCGGGTATGTCCGCGAACATGGTGAATATCCCGTTCTCATATGTCTTGTAATATTTTATCGACGTCTGCATATTCGACTGTCCGGTGCAGAGCCATATATCGCCGAGGAGCAGGTTTTTTATCACGATAGTGTTCTTCGCGGTCACTGTCATGGTGAACGGTCCGCCCGCCTTCATCGGTTTGAAGATCACTTTCCATTTGCCGTCCTTCACGGTGCCGGACACTTTCTGCCCGTTGAACTCAACGGTGACCTGTTCGCCCTCGTCGCCGGTGCCGTATACCGGCAGATCGGTCTCGCGCTGGAGCACGGCATTGTCCGTGAACAATCCGTGCAGCTTCACGTCGGGCAGAAGCGGAAAGGCGCAGAGAAACATTCCGAAAGCAAGCAGCGTGAGAATTCGTTGATTCATAGTGTACTCCCGTGGAACGATGTGTTATTCTACCATGCCGTACTGCTTACGCAAACCGAATCCGGCACGTATCAGCGGTACCGATAGCCGAAACGGTCATTGATGTTGATCTCGGAATTGAGCTTCCGTTTCTTTTTTTTCTTCAGGGCAGATGCGGGCGCTTCATCCTGTTTCGATATTTTCTTCTCTGCCGGTATTTCAGCGCCGGTAATGTTTTTCGCTTCATCGCTCTTTTCCATTATATCATATCATCCGTTTTTCTATTTTTTCCAGGACTTCCATATGTCTTCCCGGATACCGGCCGTCGCCGCGTTTCCGTTCCGTACCAGCGGTGTTTTGATGACTGCCTGATGCGTGAGAAGCATATCACGTTTGTCGGCGAGATACTGCACGGATGCATAATCCTTCGCCGCGGTGTCGATGAGCGCTTCAATACCGCAGGAGCGTATGACCGCGTCCAGTTCACCGCCCGACACCGGTTTCTCGGCGATGTTCACGAAATGCACCGGAATGCCGCGTTCCTTGAAATACCGGAGCGCCTTCTGCGTATCGCGGCACTTTTTTGTTCCGAATATCTGAATTGCCATCATATTGCCGATCCCGTTTGAACTGGATATCAAGTATATTGTGTTCGTCACCATAGTCAATACGCTGTGCGGAATATCGTTGATGACACACGACGGATATACTGCAGCATCGCGGACGGAGCATGGAATTTAGTAAAATGCGATCTCGCGGAGAATTACGTTTGACGCACACATAGACAAATCACGCGAATTGTACTATATTGTCTGCACGGTTTCGCGACCGTTGTTCATGTAAACGTTCAAGGAGTCTTCCATTATGCAGCACACATCACGACGATCGGTATCAGCATCGATATTCCCGCTGCTGGCATTGATGCTGTCAGCGGCGATAGCATATGCCGGCACGTTTACGTTCACGGGCGTCACGGATAAAAACCCGATGACGTATACTGCCGGCGAAAAAATGGTGTTCACCGTGCAGCTCCTCGAGGACGGCAAACCCGTATCTGGAAAAAAGCTCACCTGGCTCCGGCGCGGTGACGATGGAAAGACCAACGGCGGAACGGCGGTGTCGTCGGCTGACGAACCGCTCACCATCACTACATCGATAGACATACCGGGATTCGTCCATATCATCGTGACCGCAAGCGACGAGAACGGCAAACGGCTCATGAATGCCGACAAACAGGCGCCGGGATTCGACGGCGGTGCCGGTGTCGCACTCGACAAGATAGAGGGATGGCCCGAGCCCGCAGATTTCGATGTGTTCTGGGCCAAGCAGAAAGCGAAACTCGCGGCAGTCCTCGTCCGCGCCGACATGGTGCCGTCAACATCAGACAAACCCGAAGTCGAAGTCTTTGATGTAAAGGTTGACTGCCCGGGCAAGATGCCCGTATCCGGCTATCTCTGCAAGCCGAAGAACGCCGCGGCGAAATCGCTTCCCGCTCGGGTGAGCTTTCACGGCTACGGCGTCAGCAGCGCGAACAAAAACACCTGGGCCGGTGTGAACTCGATAGCATTCGACATCAACGCGCACGGCATAATCAACGGGCAGTCGAAAGATTATTATCAGAACCTGAGGGATACCACGCTCAAGGGGTACGCCTGGAACGACGAAGAGAACAAAGACCCGGAGACCGCATATTTCAACGGCATGTTTTTCCGTGTGCTTCGCGCGCTTGAGTTCGTCAAATCGCTGCCGGAATGGGACGGCAAAACGCTTATTGTCAGCGGCGGAAGTCAGGGCGGATTACAGTGTCTCATCGCAGCAGGACTTGACCCCGATGTCAGTCGCTGCGATGCGAGCATACCCTGGTGCTGCGACCTCGGCGGACGCAACCGCAACCGTCTCAGCGGCTGGTTCATGAAATGGACCGATGCACTCGGTTATTACGACGCGGCCAATCATGCCAAGCGCATCAAATGCAAGACCTACATCTATGCGGGCCTCGGCGATTACACCTGTCCGCCGTCAACCGAAGCCGTTCTCTACTATAATATTACGGCACCGAAAAAGCTTGAGTTCCAGCAGGGCCGCACCCACGGCTATACGATGCCGGGCGGCGCCAAGTATTCCATCAAGAGCGACGATTGGACCGATTAATATATCTCGCGCCTGACATGAACGGCACACGGTTGTACTGATGATCTTTCGCGTACTCCGCATCGTTATCGCTTCGATCGTATTTATCGGGTTTGCCGTTTTCGCCGCCGCCGCGGGGCATGTTGTATTTTTATCTATGTTACCTGTCTTCGAAGCAGTTCCTGCCGCGCTGCGTTTTGCCGCAACGGGAGCTGTCGAAGGTCTGATCATTCTGATCGTCATCACAGCAGTCACGCTCGTGTTCGGACGCATCTACTGCTCGGTGCTCTGTCCGTTCGGCATACTCATGGATATAGCGCGCTTCATCGCCCGGCGATTCAGGAAACAGCGCTACCGGTTTCATCGCATCTCCCCCGTACGATATGTAATTGCGATAATCTACGCGCTTGCGTTCGCCGGAGGACTGTCGGCTGTCGTAACACTGCTCGATCCGTTCAGCGTTTTCACACGCACGACGGCGATTACGGTACAGCCCGCACTCGCGATGACGCATAATGCGCTCGCATCTCATATCGACCGGAATATCATCGCCCCGCATCCGTCAGCGCTCATAGCCGCACTTGCCGCCGGTCTTGTACTCGTTGCCGGTATCGTACTCGCCGTCTGGCGCGGACGACTCTATTGTTCGCTCATCTGTCCGGTGGGTACGCTGCTCGGTGTAGTGTCGCGCATATCTCTGTTCAGAATCATCGTTGATGAACATAAATGCAATTCCTGCGGCATCTGCGCGTCACGCTGCAAGGCTGAGTGCATCGATGCGAAACAGAAGAACGTCGACCGGAGCCGCTGCGTCGCCTGCTTTGACTGTCTCGATGTCTGTCCTGACGGCGGTGTCTCGTATGGATTACCGCGTCGAAAAAACATCGTTGATAACGGACGGCGGGAATTTCTTGTGAACGCCGGCAAAGCGGCGGCTGTCGCGGCAGCGGGGTTTGCAATACCGGCCCGCATGCTGCTTGACGGTAAAACACCGCTTGTTCCCGCAGACGACAGGACGCTCATCACACCGCCGGGGTCTGGCGGCGTGAAACGCCTGACGGACGCATGCACCGCGTGTCATTCCTGCATCGCCGCATGCCCCACCGGCGTCATCGTTCCGTCCGCGTTCGAATACGGCATCACCTATCCGTTCCTGCCGCGGCTGGATTTTACGCGCGCGGCATGCAGTTTCACCTGCACGCAATGCACCACTGTCTGCCCTTCCAATGCGCTGCGCGCTCTCACGCCGGCTGAAAAGCAGCATACACGCATCGGTTATGCGCGCTTTGAGCGGAGCATATGCATCGTCGTGAAAGACGAGAGTCCGTGTATGCACTGCGCGGATGTCTGCCCCGTGCAGGCCATAGAAAAAGCGGAATACAAAGAAGGATTGGACATCCCGCTGGTCAACACCGCAATCTGCATCGGATGCGGGGAATGTGAATATGTCTGTCCCGCGCGTCCCGCACGGGCTATCCATGTCGTCGCCTACGCACAACACCTGCAGAAACACCCTATGATAAATATGTAATCTGTCGCATGCAGCGTACGGTTTGACATCCTCGATAATTTTATTATAATCATTGAGCGTACTGATAACGCGCAGGGAATTCCCTGAATAATGCAAACAGTATTCGTATCAAAGGAGCTCCTATGGACAAGTATGTGTGCGACGTCTGCGGTTATGTATATGACCCGGCGAAGGGCGACCCGAAAGGAAAAATAGCCCCGGGAACTCCGTTCGATAAACTCCCCGATGACTGGACATGCCCCGAGTGCGGCGCGCCGAAGGACCAGTTCTCTAAAGCGTAATATCACCTTGTCCGAGAGGGATGTCTGTCAGTGAAATGTGAAATAAAAAAAAACAGTAATGCCTGGTGGGTGGGCGGCGTGGATTGGAATCTGCGCGACTTTCACGGTTATACCACCGAGCGGGGCAGCACCTATAACGCCTATCTTATTGTCGATGAGAAGATTGCGCTTGTCGATACGGTAAAATATTACCTTGTCGATGAACTCATCGAGCGCGTGAAAGAAGTCGTCGATCCTGCGTCAATCGATTATATCATATCGAATCACACCGAGATGGACCACTCCGGTGGCCTGACACGCCTTGCGGCGCTCTGCCCGAAGGCGAAAATACTCGCATCCGCCAACGGCGTGAAGAATCTGTCACGGCATTTTCCATCGCTTCAGGTGACGGCGGTTGCCGACGGGGAAACACTCTCGCTCGGCCGTTCGACCGTATCGTTTCACTATGAGCAGATGGTGCACTGGCCCGACAATATGGCTACCTATCACCGCGAGTCGAAGATACTGTTCTCGAACGATGCGTTCGGTCAGCATATCGCATCGGCCGAGCGTTTTGATGATGAATACAACGGCGGCGTTCTCATGGAGGAGGCCGCCAAATACTATGCGAATATTGTATGGCCGTACGGCGCGCAGGTGCAGAAGGTGCTCACCGCGCTCGGCACGCTCGCTATCGATATCATCGCCCCATCGCACGGTATTATCTGGCGTTCCATGATCGCCGATATCATGAAAAAGTACTGGCAATGGGCCCGCAATGAGACAAAGAATACCGCTGTAATTACCTACGATACAATGTGGCAGTCGACTGCACTGCTCGCGAAAGCGCTGATGCGCGGGCTCGAAGACGCCGGCGTGCCGACCACCATCTATAATGCCGCCGTGACACCGTCGTCGGATATCATCACCGCGGCGCTTGAGGCTAAGATCATCGCCGTCGGTTCGTCAACGCTCAACAACAATATGCTTCCCACGGTTGCGGGTTTTCTCACGTATCTCAAAGGCCTTGCGCCTAAGAACCGCACCGGTTTCGCATTCGGTTCGTACGGATGGGGAGGCCAGGCTCCGAAACAGATTCATGAAATGTTGGCCGCTCTGGAGTGGTCATTGCCCGTCGATGCCCTGCGTGTGCAGTTTATCCCGACGGAAGCCGACATCGAGCGCGCAAGAGAAGCAGGCCGTGCATTGGCCGCTTCGATACAAGGATAATACTACCGTGATATCACGGTGTATATAAACGTATCAGGAGGAAACACATGGGATTCGGTCAAAAGCTGAAAAACGCGAGCGTTGAAGGCAAGGAAAAGCATGTTCCGGCCATCGAGGTAAGCGGTACGACGGTGAAAGTGATCGTCGGAAAAGAAGTGGCGCATCCGAACACGGTTGAGCATCACATCGCATGGATAAAACTGTTCGGCGTGAAAAAAGAGAACAGTCAGCTGGTGGAGATTGCCTCCGCGCAGTTCGGGCCCACGTATGTAAAACCGACGATTACGGCTGAACTCGCCGGCGGCGAATACAGCGAGCTTATCGCGCTGGAATACTGCAATCTTCACGGCGTGTGGGAAAACAGCGTCACACTGTAAACTATCGAAGCACTAAAACAATTAAACTACGAGGTATCGCATGAAAGATCTGAAAGGAACCAAAACCGAAAAAAATCTTGAGGCGGCGTTCGCCGGAGAATCGATGGCGCGCAACAAGTACACCTATTTCGCTTCGGTGGCGAAAAAAGAGGGTTATGAGCAGATCGCAGCCATCTTCCTTGATTCCGCCGAGAACGAGAAGGAACATGCGAAACGGCATTTCAAGACATTGAACGGCATATCGGAAAAAACCACGGAAAATATTCAGCACGCCATCGACGGTGAGCACTATGAATGGACGGAAATGTATCCGGGTTTCGCAAAGACGGCGAAAGAAGAGGGCTTCAACGATATCGCCATCATGTTCGAGAAGATTGCCGCCGCGGAAAAGGGACACGAAGAACGCTATCAGATAATGCTTGACAGCATCACCAAGGGCACCGTATTCAAGAAATCCGGCGTGGTGAAATGGCGCTGCCGCAACTGCGGTTACATCCACGAAGGTGAAAGCGCGCTGGAAAAATGTCCGGCATGCCTGCATCCGAAAGCGTACTTCGAGGTAAAGGCAGAGTATTGAGGTCATGACACTCGGTATCGATCCGGGCTACGGACGTACCGGTTATGCGTTCGTCACCCCCGACGGACAGCGATATGCGCTGCACGCACACGGCGTCATAGAAACGCCGGCGGGCAAAACGATCGCCGAACGGCTTTCGATGCTGTATACGAAACTGGATTCGCTCATCGCGGAACATAAACCGGATGAGGCGTCCATCGAAGAGCTGTTTTTCTCCAAGAACACGAAGACGGCGATTGCGGTTGCGGAAGCGCGCGGCGTAATACTGCTCGCACTGACACAGCGCGGCGTTCCGATCTTCGAATATACGCCGAATGAAGTGAAAGTATCGGTTGCGGGAAGCGGACGCGCGACAAAACCGCAGATAGCGCGTATGCTGCCTCTCTTGTTCGGCGGAAGAACGATAACACAGGACGACACCGCGGACGCCGCCGCCGCCGCGGTAACACACATCAGCCGCGGAGCGGTGCTTCGCGCAATCGGGAGAGCACGATGATAGGAATGCTTCGCGGACGCGTTGAACATCTCAACGATACAACAATACTGCTCATTACCGGCGGCATCGGTTTTGAGGTGAGCGTCGGCAGGCATTTTACGCAGAGCGGCGATGACATCACGCTCTTTACGCATCTCATCCACCGCGAGGATGCGATGATGCTTTTCGGGTTCGCCACCAAGGAGCGCAAGGATATGTTCCTCCTGCTCCTGAGTGCGCAGGGCATCGGTCCGAAAATAGCCATGGAGATAATCGGAACATTCACGCCGGCGGAACTTGTTGAAATACTGTTCGCGCAGGATGTGAAACGGCTCACGTCGGTACCCGGCATGGGTATGAAAAAAGCGGAAAAACTTATTTTCGAGCTGAAAGACAGAATACAGAAAATGGAACTTTCACCCGGCGCCGGGACGGCAACGGGCGGTACGGCAGGCGATGCGGTAAAAGCGCTCATCGTATTGGGGTTTTCGCCTTCGGAGGCTATGGCTGCCGTAGGCAAAGCGCCGTCGGGACTTCAGACGGAAGCGCTCATCAAGCACGCACTGCAGCTGCTTGCAAAGAAGTAGGTCATTTTTACAGATCCGTCGCGCTGAAATATGCCGCCATCGGCTCATAACCCGCAGGCTGATCGGTGACGGTACCGCGGTGCTGAACACTGAGCATGTTCATCAGATGATAATCAAGGGTGTCGACGCCGGGAAGACGCACGGGTTCATTCACCCGGTGTGTCCGTATGAATGACAGTGACGATATTCCCGCGATAAGGAGCAGGCTTGCCGCCGCTGCCGCTGCCTGCAGTATGATGCGGTTGAATGCGGTGCGCTGCGCCGCCATCGGATGAAATACGGCGGCACCCATATCCGGCGTGTGTGCCGCAAGACGTTTACGCAATGCGCCGTATGCCGCGGCTTTTTTTCTGCATGAGGCGCAGACCGCGAGATGCTCGGCGGTTTGTGAAGTCTCACCGGGGGAAAGGTCATTGTCGATGCGGCGGCTCAGCAGCATTTCATACTGTTCGCATTCTTTCATAATGTCACCCCCATTGATTTGAAGATAGTCAAGAGCCGTTCGCGGGCCCGGAATATCCTTGTTCGTACGGTGTTCAGCGGGATGCTGAGCGCCGCGGCTATGTCATCGTATGACAAGTGTTCGTACTCGGCAAGCAGAAGCGGTGTCCGCAATTTCGGAGCGAGCTGTGCGAGCGCCTTCTCAACGACGATCTTGTCCGCCACCCGGTCATCGTGTTTTTCCTGTTCAATGACATGCGCGGTAAGCCGCTCCATCACCGCGCGCGAACGCACCGAACGCCGCACCGCGTCGATGGCCTTGTTCGTCGTGATGCGGTAGAGATACGTGAATATCTTCGCCTTGCCGTTGAACCGCTCGCGCGTTCTATGGAACGATACGAACGAATCCTGCACCACCTCGCGCGCCGTTTCCGCGTCGCCGACGATTTTCATCGCGATGCTGGTGAGCGGGAGCGTATAGCGTTCGGTTATCTCGCGGTAGGCGGCCTCGTCATTCGCCTTGAGACGAAGTACCAGCGCCGTTTCGTCGGCACCCGTGCTCGCAGTCGCAAGCATCGTCATCGCGGAGTATCGTTCTTTCCGCTGCCGCGGTCCATCGGCATTCCGCGCCGCTGCATCATCTGATTACGCATGTTGATTATCATGCGCCATTTCTCCATCTGCTCTTTATTGAGGAGCGCCTTGATATCGAGGTCGGCTTTGATGCGCATATATTCCAAATCGGCTGAAAGCGCGCCTTTTTTATCGATGATCGATTTCACCTTGCCGGCGTCCGGGCTGTCCTTGAGAAGCTCTTCCTTAAGATTGAGCGCCTCCCTGTCGAGTTCAATGCTTTTGCGCTCCATCTTCGACTGCCGGTCGGCGATGATGGCGGTAATCTTTTTTTCCTGCTCATCGGTGAGCGAGAGCATCTTTTTCAGGTACTGCGTGGAGTCGCCGCTCTCGATTTTTTTATCACGAAAACCTACGTTCTCGGGAGCTGCATCGGCGCAGACGAGCATGGCGGCGCAGGCAAGCATGGTTAAAAGTGTTTTCATATGTCGTTCCTCCGTACGGTCACGATTTGTAATGTTTCGTACGAATGTATGACGCAATAACGTGAACTATAGTTCCCTGTGAGTACAGCGGTACCGCTTCGGCAGCTCCCGCGCTATGCCCGCATGTGCGGGAACAGTATCGTATCACGGATGCTTCCCGAGTTGATGAAGAGCATGATGAGCCGGTCGATGCCGATGCCCAGGCCCCCCGCCGGCGGCATGCCGTGCTCGAGCGCGTTGACGAAATCCTCGTCCATGAACATCGCTTCTTCGTCGCCCCCGGCGCGTTCCTTCACCTGCTCCTCGAACCGCGCGCGCTGGTCGATGGGGTCGTTGAGCTCGGAGAAGGCGTTGCCCATCTCGCGTCCATAGATGAACAGCTCGAACCGGTCCACGAGCTCGGGGTTGTCCTTTTTGCGTTTGGCGAGCGGTGACACCACCTGCGGAAAGTCGGTGATGAACGTGGGTTGTATGAGATGCGCTTCAACTTTTTCCTCGAACACGAGCGTCATGATGACGAACTTGTCCGGTGTTCCTTTAACCTCGATGCCGAGTTTTTTCGCCTCAGCCGCAGCCTGCTCATTATTCATCGCGTAAAAATCGAGTCCAGTATGATCCTTTACCGCCTGCGCCATCGGTATGCGTTTCCACGGCGCGGTGAAATCGAGTTCGGTCTCCTGATACGGCACCTTGCGGCTGCCGATGAACGTGTCGCATATCGATCCGAATATGGATTCCGTGAGCTCCATCATGTCGCCGCAGTCGGCGTATGCCTGATACACTTCCATCATGGTGAACTCGGGATTGTGCTTGGTGGACACGCCCTCGTTGCGGAAATTGCGGTTGAGCTCGAACACGCGTTCCATGCCGCCCACGATGAGCCGCTTGAGATAGAGCTCCGGCGCGATGCGCAGATACATGTCCATGTTCAGCGCGTTGTGATGCGTAACAAACGGGCGGGCCTTGGCGCCGCCGGGTATCACCTGCATCATCGGCGTTTCCACCTCGACGAAACCGCGCGTACCGAGGAGGTCACGTATATGCTTGACGATGCGCGATCGCAGCACGAACGACTGACGCACGTCATCATTCATGATGAGGTCGATGTAGCGCTGGCGGTAGCGTGTTTCCGTGTCGGTAAGCCCGTGGAATTTTTCCGGCAGCGGGCTTATCGCCTTCGTGAGAAGCGTGAATGATTTCACGATTATGCTTATCTCGCCGGTGCGCGTTTTGAACGCCTCGCCGGTTGCTCCCACGATGTCGCCGATGTCGACGAGTTTCTTGAACACATCGTACGTCTCCTCGCCGAGATTGTCGCGGGTGACGTAGAGCTGTATGTTTCCCGACGCGTCCTTGACGGTGGCGAAACTCGCCTTGCCCATGACTCGCATGAGCATGATGCGTCCGGCAATCGTCAGCGCGGTCTTGTCTTTTTCAAACGCCTCAAAGTTTTCTTTGACGGCCTTGCTCTGATGTGTGACGTGAAATGCCGCGGGATACGGGTCGATGCCGCGTTCCTGAAGCGTCTTGATTTTCGCGATGCGGACAGCCTTTTCGTTCGGCGCAGTGTTTTCCATTGAGATATGCTCCGTATGTGAATGATGTTGTTAT
Source organism: Spirochaetota bacterium (assembly GCA_016214035.1). GTDB lineage: Bacteria > Spirochaetota > Brachyspiria > Brachyspirales > JACRPF01 > JACRPF01. The sequence goes on from JACRPF010000011.1 coordinate 93,994, forward strand.
CAGGAAATATGCAATGTGCGCTTTGGTTATATCATGGCGGGTTAAAAATGCAAATGCGGGGCGCTTGCGATACGTTTTTTCTCGCGGGGTGAAAGCGCAAGCGCGTTTCCGGTATATCGATTCCGTGACGGGTCGATCTTTTCATACACCGCCCGGTATAACGCATAGAGGATACGGATGCTCCGCTGATAGCGTTCCTCCATGAGCGGGAGCACATTGGCGAGTGCGGGGACAACCTCATGCAGATACACCGAGGCCCTCCGGTGATAGAACGCGATGATACCGCGCAGCGCCGGGGTGTCGTTCGATGCGAGTGCTGCAAGGAATTGATCCCGTGAGAGACCGTGCTCGCCGAGAATGTCGTCGGGTATGAAGATGATGCCGGCAGCAGCGTCCTCGTTGAGATCGCGGAGAATATGGACGTGATAACAGAAAAGCGCAAGCGGTTGTGCGGCATGATGTATGTTGAAGCGGGGCGGGGAGAATCGTCCGCCATGCCGTGTAAGTCCGCAGAGATGCATGAAGATGGCGCCCGGCGCTATCGCCGCGCCTTCAGCATACCGAAGGAAACCGTCGTATGTCGGGAAGAAACCTGTTGCAAGATCGTAACGCATCGCCCGGTTCCATCGCCGCCACGGCCATGACGGCATCACGAAGCGGCGGCACAATTCTTTGAAGCGTCTGCGCCCGTTTTCATCGCGGTCTCCGCTCATGACATCCGAAATCTTCCGTAGCAGCTGTCTGCGCTCCGAAACACTGATCGGCGTTTTTTCCGCGCGCCGATTATCGACGATGTCGTCTACCTTGCGCATGACACGGTAGCATGCAGCGAACACGTTCCGGCGTTCATCCTCCCAGCTTCCAGCGGCGATCTCGAGTATCGATCGTTCGCGCTGGTCTATACGCTTCGACGCCATGGTCAGTTCATCTCTTCATCGATGCGTTTGACGGCGAGGCGCGCACCGATGAGCACCATCGGCAGGCCGCTGCCCGGCGCGGTGCTCCCGCCGACAAAAAAGAGATTGCGGTAGCGGCGGTGCCGGTTATGCATGCGGAAATATCCCATCTGCATGAGCGAATGATTGAGGCTCCCGAACACGGCGCCGCCGGTGAGATTGCCGAACGATTCCCAGTCTTTGGGCGTGTATGCCGTTTCATGGACGATGCGTTTTTCAAGATTCGCAACGCCGTAGCCGGAAAGCCGCTTGAGCACCCATGAACGCGCCGCTGCCTGTTCCTTTTCCCAATCGCGATGCTGTTTCGTCACCGTGTGTCCGCACGGTACGATGACCATGATCGTATCCTTGCCTTTCGGTGCGGCCTTCGGATCGGTGCGTGACGGCAGGTTCAGATAGAAATGTCCTTCCGGTGCGAACGCATTGCGGTTGAACACGGTCACCAGTTCTTTGCGGTAATCCTTTGCGACAAAAACATTGTGCTGATTCGTAAGTCCGTCTAGACGTCCGTTGATGCCCCAGTAGAACGTATATGCCGAGCAGCTGTACTTCAGGGGGCGTATCTTCTCGCCGAGCAGTTTTTTGTATGCATACGGCGCATCGGCGTTGACAACTACGATGTCGGCATTCGTGACGCCGCTGTTCGTTTGGACGCCGGAGGCCTTTCCATTCGCAACGGCAATACGTTCAACCGGGGTGTTCGGTTTGAACCGCACGCCGTTTTTTTCGGCAATCGACAGAAGTGCGCGGGCGATGGATGCCATGCCGCCCTTCGGATAATATAACCCTTCGATGATCTCAAGCGCGGGGAGCATCGTGTACATTCCCGAGGCGCCGTACGGATTGAGCCCCACATACAATGAGTGGTATGAAAATGCGGCGCGCAGACGCGGATCGGTGAAGTGATGCGCGGCGATGCGGTAGAGGTCGGAAAACGCTTTGACGCGGAGGAAGAGCGCGATGTTCTTCGGCGTAAAGAACTGATACCAGTGTCTGAAGTCGCGGTTGATGAGCGCCTCGAGCGAGCGGTGATAGCAGTCGTGACCGAGACGCAGATAATCCATCGCGTGCGGGAATGATCCCCGTTCGAAGCGCTCGGTTTCTTCCCTGAGCCCGAGCAGGTCGCCGGTGAGTTTTATCGATGTGCCGTCATGGAAATGAACTTCCGACGCCGGGTCGACGCGCGTGAGCTCAAGATGATCTTCCATGCGCTCGCCCAGTTCGGTGAAGAGCGCACGGAACGATTCGGGCATGAGAAAGAGCGTTGCGCCCACGTCGAAGCGGAAACCCCTGTGTGTTACGGTGGCGCACCGGCCGCCGGCGTAATCGTTCTTTTCAAAAAGCGTGACCGCATGGCCGCGTTTCGCAAGGAGCGCAGCCGCGGCTATACCGCCGAGTCCGGCGCCGACGACAATGGCCGTTTTTTTCGCACGCGAGTTCATAGACAGGTTCTCCCGTTGACCGCAATGCGCAGAGTATACGGTAATCAGCGAATATTTCAAATGAAAGATGAAGCGCGATTTCTTGACAAAGCAGATGGAGCAAATATACTGACACCATGACGAACGCGGAGCTTAAAGGCAGACGCCCCACCTGGGCCGAAAGTAATCTCAGAAATCTCGCGCACAATATCCGCGCGATACGCGCGTTCGCCGGACACAAATGCGAGTATCTGCTCCCGGTAAAAGCGGATGCGTACGGACACGGCATGATAGGCGTGGCGAAAACGGCAATCGCCGAAGGGGTGCGGTATCTCGGCATCGCATCCACCGATGAAGGGATGACGCTTCGCAGAAACGGCATACACGCACAGCTGCTTATTCTGGGCTTGAGTTTTCCCGAACAGATACCGGCCATTCTCAAATACAATCTTATTCCGGCTGTCGCAACGCGCGAGTTCATCGACGCACTCGACCGCGCCGCGCATACGCGGGGCGTGCATGTTCCGGTGCATGTGAAGATCGACACCGGTATGGGCCGCATCGGGGTTTCCGAATCAGACGCCCTGCCGTTCGTGGAATATACGGCGCTTAAAAAAAACATCATCCTTGAAGGCGTGTTTACGCATTTCCCGGTCTCCGACGACGACGTGCCGTACTCCCGGCGACAGCTGGCCAGGTTTTCGAAAATCATCGAACGTATCGCCGCGTTCGGCATTCGCCCGAAATATATACACGCGGCGAATTCGGCGGCCGTCGTCAATCTGCCGAAAAGCATCTTCAATATGATACGCCCCGGGCTCATCAGTTACGGGTATACGACGTTCCCGCTTCCGAAACGGCTTACGCTCAAGCCGGTCATCAGCGTCAAAAGCAGGATAATCTTCGTGAAGAAAATAGACAAGGGCATGTCGGTAAGTTATGGACGGACCTATATCGCGAAGCGCAGCACCGTTGTCGCAACGGTTCCCATCGGTTATGAGGACGGGCTCAACCGCCGTTTCTCGAATAATCTGTCGATGCTGGTTCGCGGTGTCCGTGTGCCGCTGATCGGACGCGTGACGATGGACCAGTGCATGCTTGATGTGACACGCCTTGACCATCAGCGTCCGGTTGTTCCGGGTGAGGAAGTTGTCATCATCGGGAAACAGGGCGGCGATGAAATAACGGTCGAAGAGCTCGCGGCGCGTATCGGCACCATCCCCTACGAGATACCCTGCATGCTGAGCGAACGCGTGCCGCTGATCTATAAGAACTGAAGTGCAGAAGATATGAAAACAATCAATTGTATGATCGCCATTACATCCGCTTGTCTGCTTTATGCGGCAGATGCAGGTTCGACGACGGAAGCACCGGTTGTAACTAATGCCGCCGCTGCCGCTGTTTCTGAAGCGCCGGCCGCAGTGCCTCCGATAATACCGACGGATGCCGAACTTGCCGCTGTCTGCGAGCGCTATTTTCAGCTACCCGCTCTGTACGGACGCGTGCAGCAGAAGCTGACGGATGAATCGTTCGCGCAATTCACCAATGTGCTCGGCGGTATTGTCAGCGGTCAGTTGTATGATGAAATCCGGAAAGACTGCTCGCCGAAACGGGGCGCATATCCAAAGGATGTGTTCCAGAAACTGGCACTATCCAATTGCAGACGCACGGGCGCAGTACACACCAACGACAACGATTATCGCGTGCTCTATATGGCGGAGCGGACGGCGGTGTATGAGAATTTTCCGTTCCTCATCTGGGACAATAAGATACAGTATGACGATATAGACTCGTTCATGCAGGAGTTCGCCATCACCAATATGTCGCAGGCGGCATTGTCGAATATGCTTGCGGCATACCGTCCGGGGGATACGCTCAGCGCCGGTTTTACGACGACCGTGGAGTTTACCGTCACCGTGCGCGCGTCAAAAAAAAACATCGGCATTATATCAGTCCGCGAACGGCCTGTCGGCACCGTGTTAACGCTCGATAGACGCGGCAATAGAAAGCGCGGCGTAATCACCAATTGATTCCCCGAGCTCTGCCGGTACGATGCGGCATACGCTGCGCGAGCGTGGAAGCGCCTCGGTCCGTATAACGCGCATCGCATGCGGTTTGATGAAACGTTCACAGCGCGCGTATACACTTCCGAGTATGATGACTTCCGGGTTGAGTATATCGATGATCACGGACAATCCGCGCCCGAGGTGATCGCCCGATACCGCAAAAATATCCTTTGCAAGTGTATCGCCTTTTACCGCGGCTGCGGCGATATCTTTCGCGGTAACATCGTCTGCTGATAGTGCGGCAAGAAGTCCGATGCTTCGCCCGCGTTTGCGCCGTTCTTCTATCATCTTCCGTGCTAGTTGCGCGATACCGCCGCCGCTGCAGAATCCTTCGAACGATCCCGCTTTGCCGTAACCTGTCGGCCCATCCGGCGCAAGCCGTATGTGCCCCGCTTCACCTGCCATATCGTTCGTGCCGCGGTACAGTCTGTCGTCGAGAACAAGTCCCGCGCCGAGACCGGTGCCGAAGGTGAAGAACACAACATTGCGATAGCCGCGCCCCGCGCCGAAACGCCATTCGGCAAGCGCGCAGGCGTTCGCATCGTTTTCAAGCGCGGCGGGGATGCCGAATCTTTTTTCCAGCATATGCACGATGCGTATATTATCCCATCCCGGAAGATTGGGCGGTGAAAGCACGACGCCCCGTTTTGAATCAAGCGGTCCGCCGCAGCTTACGCCGATGCCGCTGACCGACCGTCTGACGATGTTCTGCCTGTGCATTATCGCATCGACCGAAGTTATCAGCGTATCAAGTGCATAGCGCGGCCCGCGTTTTGTTTCCGTCGGGAATGAAACGCGGTCGATGACGTTCATCTTCGCGCCTGACTTTTTCCCGAGGATGACGGCGCATTTTGTGCCGCCGATATCAATGCCGATATAGGTGTTCTTCATCTCCGGTAAAACCTCACGCCCTGCTCTTCAAGTTTTTTCTGCAGCGCGGGAACTGAGAGTGCGGATACCGCCGCATTATCGGACAGCGTAAGTGCCGCCGCCGTACCCGCCGCCTGTCCGGTGAGCATGCATGTCCCCTGTATCCGCGTACTTGAATGCGCAACATGGTCGGCGGATATGCATCGTCCGCTTGCGAGAAGATTGGTTATCGTTTTGGGCACCAGTGAACGATACGGAATGTCGAAACAGTCGCCTTTGATGGCGCCGCCCACCGCTTTGCGTCTGCCCTGCGGATCATGTATGTCGATGATATACGAACCGTGCGCGATGACGTCGTCGAACGGTACGCATTCAATGGCCTCGCGTCCCGAAAGGATATACCGCCCGACGAGTCTTCGCGTTTCGCGGACTCCAAGCGTGGCCGCACTTTCAACGATGTGGCTCTGCTGAAATCCGTCGACATATCGCTTGAGAAAATCGGCGATATAAAAAACCTGCTTCTGCGCGACAATCTCGGCAGCACTGAGCGAGAGTGCATCGGCCCCGTCAACTGCCGTCACGCGCGACATGTTGATGACATATTCTCCGTCACGAGCCGTTTTGAAAAACAGTATGCGTCCCTGGGGAAGCGGAATGTCCTCGCCGTCGATGGTGAACCCCGGCGTGTTGGCGTACGGAAGCTTTGCGAATTCCTCTTTTGTAATGCCGAAATCGGCGAAGGTGAGCCGTTTGTTGATGAGCCGTTCCGCGCGCGCGCCATCCACTCCGGCCATGGTGAACATCACGGTCACCGGCTGCATGAGACCGCTTTCATCGTAATCGCCGTAGGCGCGGTCTTCTTCATGGACTTTATCAAGTCCGGTCACGGTAAGATTTTTCAGCACATCCGGCTCGCTGCCGATGACGAATTCTTCTTTTGCACGCGCGATGAGATCGCCGTCTCCCGTGGCATCGATGAATATGCGTCCGTCGATGCGCGCAAGGCCGGATTTTGTGGCGACAACGAGGCCTTGTATCGTATTGCCTTCGCGTATGACGTCAACGAGCATCGCATGAAACAGTATTTCCGATCCGCTTTCCGTAACCATGTCGAGCGCTACGTGTTTGATGACATGCGGCGATGAGTACAGATGCTCCGTACCGCCGGCATACCGTTTCGCATCGGCCGCAACGCGGTCAAGCATTTCCGCGAGGATACCGCCGAACGGTTTGCCGCTTTTGGTATGCGTCGCGCCGATGGGTGTCACAAGGCCGAGCGTCATCATGCCGCCGAGGCAGCCGTGCTGTTCGATGAGGATCGTTTTCGCGCCGTTACGTGCCGACGCTATGGCTGCGGCAATACCGGCCGGTCCGCCGCCGAGTACGACGACATCGGCGGATTTCATCAGAGGAAGCGAAACGCAGTATTCCGTTTTCATAATTCTCCCCTGAACGAAGCAGACTGTTTCACATACCAGGAGAAATCCCACGGCGCGGCAGACTGAACATAGTGGTTGCGCCATGTCGTGCCGTTCGCTGTCCATTCCAGCGTGTTGAATAACGGCGCGGCGCTTTTTTCAAGTGTTCCGAGCCTTACGCTGCCGTTCGGTGCAATATCGAATGTTCCGCTTTTCACAAGAGCATTGTCCGCCGATATCTTCCACTCGCCGTGTACCGCGGCAAGCGTGTCGTTCACCGCAACGATATCGCGCTCATCGCTGTTTTCCGCCACCATGATGCACACCGGCGTCTGCGAGCGTTTGATGTATTCGTATGCAAGTTTTTTCTCGTAATAATAATCGACGATGGCGTCCGAGAACTGCGGCCAGCAGTCTATCATGTTCCACCAGATGATGCCGGTCTTGTGCGGCTTGCTCAGGTCGTTGGCGGAAGCGGGTTTACGCGAGCGGAAATGCTCGATGAAATATTTTTTTGCCTCGGCCTGCGTTATCTTGGAAGCGAGGATGAAATTGTCGATATCGTTTTGATCAACCGAGTTGCCGAAAAGATGCTTCACCTGGCTCTGCATGAGATAATTCCGTTTGCCCATCGGTCCGTCTTCACGTTCCTGCGGACTCGCCGCATGCAGTATCCACTCGTTGTTGTTGAAGCTTCCCCAGACTTTCTCCTTTGAGAGGAATCGTGCCATGCTTTTTTTCGCCGGCATGCCGTGATAGCCTATCTCGCTTGCGAATATCGCCGTGTTCTTCGCGTAGAAATCATCCTTGAAATAGCCGCGCGGCCCCCAGAGATGCTGCTCGGGTGTGTCGTCATGCCGTTTAGCGAAGTGCATCTCGTCGGTGACAAAGGGCGAACTCGGAAGATATGAGCGGAACGGATCGTGATATGCGACCGCTTCCTTGAGCACAACGCGCGATATTTTATTGGCGGACGGCGGCGTGTGTCCCGGGTTCGACCATGTATATGAAGAATCTATCTCGTTATCGCCCGCCCAGAGCACAAGCGACGGATGATTGCGGAGCTTTCTGATGATAGTCACCGCCTCATCACGCACCTGCGCAAGGAATTCGTCGTTCTGCGGATAACGCGCGCAGCCGAACATGAAATCCTGCCAGACCATGATGCCGTGTTCGTCACAGTATTCGAAGAACGCATGGTCTTCATAGACGCTGCCGCCCCAGCAGCGGACGATGTTGCAATGCGTATCGGTGAACATCGGCAGTATCTTTTTGATGCGTTCGGCGTCGCCGTCATGCAGCGCGTCCGCGGGCACCCAATTGCTGCCTCGGGCGAAGATACCGACACCATTTACCTTTATCTGAAACCGGTTATTGGCGGTATTCGAAAGATCTGCGTTGAAATCGAGGACCGCGGTCCGTATACCAGCGCGGGTTTTGTATTCATCGATCTCTCTTCCTTTGTGCAGCAGTTTCACGGATATATCGTACAAATGCTGCTCACCGTAACCCGCCGGCCACCAGAGTTTCGCGTTCGATATGCTGATGTACTGCGCCTTGCCGTGCGTGAAATAGATCGGCGTTATCCGTGAAAAGGAGCTGTCGCCGCAGCGGCCCTCGATGCGCAGTTCATACTCGCGCCAGTTTGTATCCGGATCGAGCGACAATCCGTACGATATATCGACGGATGCCTGTTGTTTCTCAGCGTTCAACGACCGCACGGCGAAGTAGAATTCCTCGGGTATGATCCCGCTTGCGCGCCGTATCTGCATCGTTACCGGCCGTTGTATTCCGCCGAAGAGTATACGAGGCGCGATGTCCCAGCCGAACATATGCTGCGCCTTGCGGACGAATATATTCTCGTATGCAGGCAGATGATTGAATTCGAATCCGTCGATGCCCCAGCGTTTCACCCGTGCCGAGGAATAATCGAGCACGTTGTGTATCGTCACCATAAGCGTGTTCTTTCCTTTTTTGGCAAGCGCTTTGGTGATGTCTACCGTGTGGGGGATGAACATATTTTCAAAGTATCCGACCTGTTTGCCGTTCACAACTACGTCAGCGACCGTATCCACGCCGCCGAAATTGAGTTCAAGACGTTCGCCTTTTTTAAGTTCGGGTGCAGTGAATGCAGCGGTGTAGGTGAAATCGGTGCGTTCCCACTGCTGCGCAACGAGCACGTTGGCGCCGACGTAAAGATCGGGGATGACCTTCGCACGCATCAGGTCAGCTGCGATGCTTCCCGGGGCTGCTGCGGGTATCGTATGCTTTTTTTTCGTCAGCGGATGTGTGAATGAGAGTTTCCATTTGGATATATACGAAATGCTTTTCATCAGATACTCCTGTCAGCAAAGATCAGTATATCAGTGTTCTGTGATTTGCCAAATACCGATGGCCGATAGTTCGGCATCTGACCGGCATTCATCGATGCCCCATACCCGCCGTTGTTTCCGTCATCCATATCGGTTCGGTCTGCCGGAGGACTTCAGCGTCAATCGTTTTTCGATCGACCGATGACGATGGAATAAGTGTTATCTCATATTCGTGAACACCCTGGTCGGTGAGCGGATAATCATGATTCGCTTCGACTTTGAACGGATTATGATGCGCATAGTACGGACTTCGTACGAGTGTCAGCCGCATTGCTCCGTCGGACGCTACGTCGGCGGCGAAAATATCACGGCTCACTGCGGTAAGCGTCCTGCCGTCGCCGGACAGTGACAGCGTATTGTGGAGCGGATATTCCCGTCCGTCGCATTGCCGGGCGATAATACCGCCGGGAATGCCGTCTTCCCGCACCGCCGCTTTCGCGTTGAACGGGATGATGAGTTTTGCGATGCGCTGCTTTTCATGCCAGTGAAGCCTGAGCCGCATGTGAACGGCGGTTTCACCGGCATTGCAGTACACCATCCATGAAAGCGAAGAACTTCCGAATTGCAATTCATTTTTCATAGAGATACGGAGCGGTCCTTCGTGATTCACCGGCCACGCTACCGAAGCGGTGAATACACCGGCGGGTTTTGTGTCATAGCTGTGAATCCCGTGCGACCAGGTGTCGGTGGGGTCTTCGTAGATTTCAACACGGATGCCTTCATCGCGTATAAAACCCGAACTGCCGGAGACCAGTGACGACAGTCCGTGTTTCGACAGCGCCGCGGTCAGTCCGGCGGTTGATAGAGCATTATCCGAGCGGCGCACATCCGGCGATATTGCTGACGGATCCGACAGACGCACCGTGACGATGCGTTTTTTGCCGGCGGGAACCGCAAGACGCAGCATGATGCGCAGTACATGGAATGCCGCATCCGCCGGGATGATCTGATACGGGATCTCACTGCTGTTCTCGTCGACAAGCGTAAAACTTTTCTGCTCTCCCGTCCAGCGATAGCCGAGCCACGGCTCACATTCCATATACCCGTCGAAATCGGTTTTCGATGTATTGAAGAATACCAGCCGCTGTGCGTCGGAGCGTTTCAGCGTGAGCATTTCACGCCGTGTCACATCGACGATGATATCACGGCATGCTGACGAAGCGGCGCCGAGTTCGTCGAATGCGTCGTCGTACGCCGGTTTTATGGAACTGCCGGCGAGTATGTCGTGAAATTGATTGAACGCTATATGCCGCCACGCATCGGAGAGTTTCTGCGCTGCTCCGGTTCGCGCTTTGCCGTATACGTTTCCGATTATGTGCTCAGCCTGCATGGCAATGTGCTCGGCGCGTCGCATGCGCTGTTTGACGTCATGCACAACCGAATAACATCCGACGGCGTGATACTGCAGTTCATCCTTGATCACCGGAAGTGCAGCGCCGCTTGCTTTGACGGCATCGAAGAATGCCCGCGGATGGCTGATGACGAGTTCAACGTCGGGAGCATAGTGGAGGTGTGAAAGAACCCAATCAATCTCGGCGCGTGCGGGACCGCCCCCGTGATCACCCACGCCCACAAAACACGGGACATGACCAACGCGTGTATCGGCGAAAGCGATAGCTCCTTTGATATTGTTCTCGATCTGATTAAGCCCGCCGGTGGTGGCGTAAGAATTGATGCGGCATGTCGTGATCCGTTTTCCCGAAGGCGATTCCCAGGTAAAGAGATTCGCCGGAAGCGTTTTTTCATTCGTGCCCGGGCGCATCATGATATAGCTGTCGATGCCGTTGGCGCGGTAAAAATCGGGCAACGTAGCCGCGTGACCGAAGCTGTCCACGTTGTATCCCACGCTCGCGGTTGTTCCGAAATACTTTTTGAAGAACGCCTGCGCGATTTTTCCCTGCTGTATGAATGATTCGGCTGACGGCAGATTGCAGTCCGGCTGAATCCACCAGCCGCCTACGATGTGCCATCGACCGCGTTTCACCGCCCGCTGTATGCGTGCAAAGAGTTTCGGATCGATGCGGCGGATCACGTCGTAGAACCACGCCTCGCCGCGGGTGATGTGCACCTCGGGGTAATCGTCAATGATCTCGCATGCGGTCCGCGCGGTATTGAGCACCTCGTCGGCGCCCTGCGCTTTGCGCCAGAGCCATACCGGATCGAGATGCGAATTGAGAATAATATGGACGGTGAGCTTGTCAGCCATACGGATGCTCCTTATGCCTGAAAATATAGCAAAGTTGCTCACCGATGTCTTTACGTTATATTGTACTTCTTTGTCTTTATAGAGCTATGTGCTTCATCGATCGATCCGCGCGAAAACATATCCCTGCGCCCGCAGCCCCTGAATAATACGCTCAACGGAATCGATGAATGCATCGGCATTATCACCGCTGCCGTCATGCAGAAAGATTATCGCTCCGGGCGTGATATTTTCCAGCACCTCGTTTGCGATATTCGTGCTGTTGTACGGCGTTTTGTATTCCGACGGAGGGTCGTACGTTCCGGTAACAAGCGTTTTGCCGCGTAATTTCAACAGTAGCGGAAGGAGCAGGATCTTTTTACAATAGGGAGGTCTGAAGTACTGCACGTTCGTCTGACCGGTGTTCCGTATCAGCGCATCGGCAGCGTCGATTTCGCGGCCGATATACGACGGCGACTTGAAGATCAATCGGCGATGATGGAACGAATGATTGCCGATGAGATGGCCGTCACGGTAAACCGCTTTCGCGATCTCGGGGTATTGCCCGATGTGATAGCCGGTCATGAAAAACGTCGCCGTGACGTTGTACTTTTTCAAAAGCGCCAGAAGCCGCGGCGTCCGTTCGCGCGACGGCCCGTCATCGAACGTGAGCGCAGCGGTTTTGTTTGTGTGCGCAAGCGTATACATCGGCGTGACGATGAAACCGCGGTGCCACGGGCGGCTGTAAACATATGCTGCAGCCGCGGCGAGTATGACTGCACATACAATGATACACGGAAGCGCAAATCGTTTCACGGGACTATTTTGCGGCAATCTCATACACCATGTATTTCGCTTTGCCGTCACGTATTGTTTCGGCGGTAAAGGAAAGTGCGCCGCCGGACCGCTGTGTTTTCATTTCCTCAATACGTCTGCCGGATATGTCGCAGCCGAACACCTTGAGCGAGGCCGCGTTGGCGATGGTGAACGTGATGGACGCCTTGCCGTAGGCGACGAGCATCGGCGGGCCGCCCGCCTCTTCCTCAATGGTCTTCGCCTTGTTGCGGAATTTTATTTTTGAATTTTTCACGTCGGTAAGATGCGTTACGAGTATGCGCGAACTGTCGGCGAGCTTTTTCCCGTCCACGGATGCGGCGGATATCGTGGCGAAATGGCCTTCGTTTTTTACGGACATGATATTCCCCGCAAGCGAGGTGCCGTCGGGGAGTACGAACGATTCACTCATGCCGGTGACAACGCTGAATGTTCCGTTGCTTCCGTTAATGACGATCTGGCCGGTGTCGCTCCTGATGGTGTTTCTGTTCGTGTCGAAGTTCGCCGCAGGCAGTATGCCGTCGGCAAGCATTTTTCCGATGAGCGTATCGCCCGCCATGTAGTACGGCGTTTTGCCCGTTGTTCCGTTGATGCTCTCCTGAATTCCCACCGCGGCCGCACTTGCGGGAAGTGACGCCGGACCGCCCGCGATAAAACTGCCCACCTGGCCGAAAAGACCGAGCGTCGAATATTTTGACGGAAATCCCGCGGACCATAACTCGGAGACCATGCCTTCGCCCGCGGTGAGATAGTTGTCGGTGAGCACGAACGGAAACAGTGTTTTCGCCGGTGTTACATCGCCGCGAAGAAAGAAGAGGAGCCCTATCTTCTCGGAGAGATAACTGATCGGTTCATTCGCGAGATCGAAACCGCCGGCGGCGCCCGCGACGTTCGAATCGATGATGCCTTTGCTGCTGTGCGAAAAGGCGAAGCGGTTGATGCCGTCCCAATCCTGGAGCGCCGCATACGCGCCGAACACGGTGCCGCCTTCGGAGCGGTACTCGTTGGGGCACACGTACTGGAACTCGGTAAACGTAAACGGTTTGCCGAAGATGCGTACCGGCATCTGTCCGCGCGGCATGGCGGCCATCGCGGGGATTACTGATTTATTGCCGAACTGGAACGGGCGGGACCATTGCTTTTCGAGAAAGTTCATATGGTCCCAGTATCCGTGATCATCAACGAAATCGAGCGTGTTGCGGAAGAAGGCGAGCGGTACGGTGTCCACGTTGTTCGCGTCGGTCAGATGAGCCTTCACGCCCATAGCCGTCAGATACTCTTTCTGCGCTTTGAACATCCTGATGTCCATCTCGACAAGGAACCGCATGAATATTTTGCTTCGCTCGGCTTCCGTACCCCAGGTGAGGTTCATCTCCTTCGCCCAGCGGTCGAACGCGGCAAGCGTGATTCGCTTTGAGTCCGGCGTGGTACCCCAGGTGTAGGCAAGCGCATCCTCGTTGAGGACGCAGACGCTGAACAGCGCCGGGTCATCCTTCCAGGCGATGCCGGTGTACGGATTTTTGTGTTCAAGAACGAGTGCGGCGTATTTTTTCCAGTTGTCCATCGCCGAGGGGAGGAGCCGCACGAGCGCCTTGTATTCGTTCATCTCGGGAACGCGGCCGTTGATCTCGGGTATCTCGTTGGGCTTGAGCGGCCGTATGGTGAACAGATCGATGGTGACATACACGCCTTTCTGTTTCATCACATGAAAGAGATAATCGAGCTTGTCGACGTTTGCCGCATGCGCGGTAACCGAATCGGCGGCGCTGCGGTCGATATAATCGCGGTCGTAGTGATGAAAGCGGATGCAGTTGTAGCCGGTCTTTACCCAGAGATCGGCCAACGCGTCGCAGTCCGGCTTTTCCATGTAATTTGCGGAAAAGCATACGTTCGGGCCGTAGAAACGCACCTTCTGCCCGGGTATGTTTTTAAATTCAAAATGCCCGTCGCGTATGACCGTCTCGCCGTATTTTCCCGCGGGACCGTCAACGAGGAACGAGAAATCGAGGACGCTTCCTTTTTCAACGGCGGCGTGTCCGCTGATCGGCTTCCAGTTGTCGTTCTCGGCGATGTACGTGGGAACGAGCGCCTTGAGCGGCACGTTCTCGGGAGAACCGGTCATGGCGGCAACCATCCACACCGCTTTGCCCGTCGGTACAAGTGAAATGGATTTAATCGGCTTGTTCTCCACTTTGAATTTCGAAACGAAAAGCCCTACGAAAGAACTTTTATTTGTCGATGCCCACGACACGGTGCCGTTCGTCAGGTCATCCGGCGCCCACCAGTTGGCGACGTCGACGCCCTTCGTCACGGCTTGTTCGGCAGTTGTTCCGTCCTCGTATGCCACGGCTATTCTGCCGATGATTTCCTTTCCCGACGGCGGCCACGCGATAGCGTGCAGCAGGAACAGATAATTGAACTGCGCACCGCCGCCCGGAATGACCGCTTCTTTCAGGAAGTAGCCGCGGTCCGGCCCCGCAAACACGAGACATGATTTGCCGCCGTTTTTCGCCGGGTCGATGATGTTGAATGTAAGTCCGCAGAATATCTGTGAACCCGTCTGCAGTGCGGCAAGATCGTTCTCCGAGCCCTGATCGGTCCAGCCGCCTTTCGTGTCGCCGGCGGTCTCGTCGCGGAAGCCCATATTCGCCTGCGCCGAAATGTCGATGGGCTTGCTCTCGAACGGTTCATATCCCATATTCAGTTTTATCGCCGCATCCTTGATCTCGCCGGCTGAATTGTCGAAGTAAATACGGAGATCGAAACTCGGGCCCCATTTGCGGTTGTCCTGCAGCATTATTTTTACATTGCCCTCGAAAAAAAGCTTGCCGCTGGCGAGCGGGATGACGATCTTTTTCGCCTCGCCTGAGAATACGCCGGTGGTGCCGGTGAACTCCAATGGTACGGGCACAGCCTGACCGTCCACCATGATGGCCTTTCCCTTGACCGCGTCCGCCGGGATATCCACCGACAGCGCAAGCGAATTGAGCTTCGCGCCCGGTGTGTTCATCGACGCCTCGAACGATATCGAGCTGTCGTTTATCTTTGTGATGCGTTCATTGAGCGCAAAAGTCGCGCCGGTCTTGTGCTTGAACGTTCCTTTCAGTTCATACGACGCGGGCGTGCTTTTCGGATATCCCGCGGCGAAGGTTACGGTCTGCGGGCCCTGGCCGTTCATGCTCCAATTGTCGTCGTACACCTGTATGCCGATGCGCATGACATCAATCTCGATGTTTCCTTCTTTCTTTATCTTGAGGCTTTTGATTATCTCCTGCGGCTGCAGCGGCAGTGCGGCGAGCGCAAGTGTCGAAAGTATGAGCGGTATTGCTTTCAGTTTCATGATATGCTCCTGTGCCGCGGGACGTATCGCCGCGACTGTTACAGGAACAGTATAGTCAATTCTGCCGTTTTTACTACAACGATTCTAACTCGGGCGGGTGCAACTTTTCTCACACGGGAACGATCGCCTGCAAAAGGTTCAATTGCCGATGTCGGACTCGTCAATGATGCACCGCTGCTCTTTCAGCATCGCCTGAAGTTCTCTGGTGTTAACATCCTTCGGCTGCACATTCTTCTGTATGGAGATCGCCGCTGCAGTTGCAGCCGCCTCGCCCATGATACCGCATTGCGGCATGACGCGGAGACTTCCGAGTGCTTCGTGTGTGGTGCTTGCACAGCGTCCCGCGACGAAAAGATTACCGGCATCCTTCGGCACGATGATGCCGTATGGTATCTGATACTTGAAGCCCGCCGGCGGATACCATGTTTTCTCGTCCATGCCCGCGCCCTTGGTACCGTGAATATCTATGAAGAATGATCCATAGCCGATGGAATCATCGAACGACCGCTGGTTTTTAATGTCATCCTTGGTGAGCGTATAGTGTCCGTGTATGCGGCGGCTCTCGCGTGTTCCCACGGTGTTCGGCGTTGAGACCATGTAGCAGTTCTCCATGCCGGGGATATATTTGCGATAGACTTCTATTGTCTCATACGCCTGCTTGCGTCCTTCGATGGTAGCCTTGGTAAGATCACCCGCATTCGTTGCGTCGACGAAATTGATATGCGTGAAATTCACGCCAACCTGATCGGGGCGCGTGGGTGTCCACCACCAGCCCATGATCTTACTCTGGAATGGACGCATGTCGCCGTTGTCCTGTGCTTTTTTCCAGACGCTTTTCAGATCGTTATCGCCCGCGGGGAGCGTTTTTTTGAATTCCCGGACCTTATCCATTGCAACGCCGCCGATAGTGAACATGAGGGTCATCGGCTGACAGTGTCCGGTCTCCTCGTCGCCGAGGTCGTATCCGCAGCCCGCGCGTGCGGCAACATCACCGTCGCCGGTGCAGTCGATGATGCGTTTTGCATAATACGCCTGACGTCCCGATTTGTTCTGTACGACGATGCCGATGACATTGCCGTTCTCCACGATAGCATCGGCGAATTGGGTATAATAGATGACATCGGTCTTCGTCTCTTCGGCCATCTTGTCGAGTGTATATTTCATGCCTTCAATCTCGAAATCCGATGCGCAGTTGTTCGCAACACCGTATCCGGCATCCGCGGTGCGTTTCGATATTTCCCATATGACGCCGCCCACGATGCGCTGCGCTTTTTTCGGATCCCAGCCCCAGCCGGAATAGAGACAGATATGTCCGTGCCCCCCCGCGGTGGCTATGCCGCCGAGACAGTTGAACTGCTCAACGATGAGCGTTTTCATCCCGCGTCGAGATGCCGCGAACGCAGCTGATACTCCGGCCGGTCCCCCGCCCACGACGATGATATCGTATGTTCCGGCAACCGGAATGCCGTTCAGGTCATTTGTTGTCATAGCCATTGGTTAACTCCTTTGCATTTATATAGTAGTACATCTGCGTCATGAAGGCTATAGCCGGTGATGCTGTTCAGTGTTTAAAATGATGCTGCACTATTCTGTCTGAAATTGACAGTACGTCATATTCATGTACAATCGCGGTATGCGTTTCAGCGTAAGCCCGAGCCAGTTTTTCCGCGCAAGCCCCGCGGCGCTGCGGATAACGCCGTCGCTGGTGCTTTTCGCCCGCACACAGACGCGCGCGGCATACACATTTCCGGTGCATCGTCATACCACCTATGAATTTCTTTATGTCACCAAAGGCATCTATCGCTGTCTCCTCAACGACCGCACGGTGAGCGCGGGGCCGGATACCGTTGTCGCGGTAAAGCCCGGCGATATGCACGAGGACCGCTGCGGGCAAGGCGTCTGTTTTTACACGGTCAATCTCATGATCACCCGTTCACTCGCCGGCAATGAGCCGTTCACCGGGGTGTTCACGAAAGGCATACCGCCGGCGTCGCAGGCCGTGTCCCTCCCGCGCGCGGTGTTCCGTCCGCTGGTAACCGCCATGTATGAAGAATCGAAGCGCAACGATGCGGTATCCATGCGCATTGTGGAGGACAGGGCCGCCGAATTCTTCTGGCAGTTCGTACGCTATTGTCCTGACGCGCGGCTTTCCGACGACATGCGCGCCGCTCCTGCCGATGACGATTTCAAGCAGCGTCTCGCCGCGATATTCGCGCGCGACCCGTCACACCGGCTGAGCGTCGGCCGCATGGCCGAGGCGATGAACATGAGCGAAAGCGGCTTCGCGCACCGCTGCGCCGCGGCCATCGGCGTGTCACCGGCAAAGGCGTTCGTGACGTACCGGCTGGAACGGGCGCTGTCGATGCTCCTTGAAACGAGAAAACCCGTGCGCGAGGTTGCCGCCGAAACGGGATTCAATAATCAATTCCATTTTTCACGGCTCTTCTCCCGTGTATACGGCAAATCGCCCCGCGCATACCGGCGCTGGATACAGCAACGCTGATACTCAATGCAAAGGAACATCATATGCTCGAACATTTTCTGAAACGCGTAGAACAGAAAGCGAAACAGACATCGTCGGCGCCGGTGCTCATCACCGCCATCGGCGACAGCGTCACGCAGGGCTGCATGCAGGCGGGCGTCATTGACCATGAGCATGTGTATCATAACGAATTGAAACGTATGCTTGAACGCGCGTATCCCGCGACGACGTTCAGCGTCATCAACGCCGGTGTCGGCGGCCAGACTGCGGAACAGGCGCTCGGTCGTCTCGAACGCGACGTCATCCGCCATGCACCGGATCTCGTGCTCATCGGGTTCTGCCTCAACGACTGCGGCGGCGGTATCGACGGCATAGCCCGCTATCGGGAAACCATCGCATCGTTCATCCGCAGCATCCGTGAGAAAACGGAATCGGATATCATCATACTCACGCCGAACTATATGGGTTCGCATGACAATCCGAACATAGCGGAAGTGCATCGCGGCAAAACGGCGGAAAGCATCATCGGGCGTCAGCGTGACGGTACGCTGAAACGGTATGTCGAAGCGCTTCGCGCGACCGCTCTGGATAACAACGTCCCCGTTGCCGACGTTTATGCGGCATGGGAGGCGATGGAAAAGCGCGGTGAGGATACGACGGCGCGGCTGTGCAACGGCCTCAATCATCCGGATACTGCCGGGCACATGCTTATTGCGGAGACGGTGATGCGGTGTATCACGCAGTGACGGGAATGTTGATCCAGCGGTTGAAAAGATGTTTGATGTAGGTGAACATTAACTCAGTTTATTTCGCACATAGCGGACAGGAATCGTTATTCCTTTTCCCGCCGTTCGACATATTTTTCAAACGCGGCTTTGCCTTCTTCTTTCCAATACTCGTCATAATATCGCCACTTACCCCAGCCGCCTTTGACGTTCCAATCGGTGTCGGTGCCGCGTGAGGGAAAACAATTGCGCGGCGGCCGCGGGGGTTTGTGATGCGGGATAAACGGCGAGATGATGAGCTTCGAAAGGATGATGATGCCCACCGCCTGCAGATAGGTTATGACTTTCAATCCGAAGATGGGCGGCATAAGCCAATTCCACAGGAGCATGACGATATAGCCGAACAGAAATGCTATCGCCGTGACGCCGATGACTCCGAGAATGGGTATGCCGATAAGTTTCAACGGATGCGGCCAGTGCCTGTGGGGTGATGGTTGATATTCTTTCTCATCTGCTGCGTTCTTTGCCGGTTCTTCCTTTTTTTTCATACTGCCTCCTATGTGGCTGGTTCTATATCGTGCAGCGCTTTCCGAAGCATTTTCGCCGCCCGGTGTTTTCGTGACAAGAGCGTGTTCACCGGTTCTTTCCACGCCTCCGAAAGTTCATTGAACGATCGGCCTTCTATTTCGGTGGCAACCCATACGCTCTGATACGGCGGCGGCAATGCGTCCACCGCTTCTCTGATGCGCCGTGCCAATTCCTTTTTTTCCATACGCGTGTGCGCTTCATAATCCGTTTGACCGAGCGTCTCGCCGATGCTTAATGATTCCTCGTCCGCACGTTCTTCCATCGAGACCGCGGGCTTTTTGCTGCGGCGCCGGTCGATGATGCGGTTCGAAATGGAACGCGTAACATACCCGGCAAGGTTCTCCACCGTGTCGAGTGCGTCGTCGCGTCCGACAAGCGAGAGCATGACATCCTGCAGGATATCATCCGGGTCATATTCAGTGAGGCCGGCGGCCTTCTTGCGTATGAAATGCAGGAGCCGCGCCCGATTCCGTGCAAAGAAGTCTCCGACGCTGTTTTTCATGCGCCGTTCACCTGCCGACCGGACTGCTGTCATCGTCGTTTCCATGGTCATGATATACTATAACGAAATGCATAAAGAATTATTGCACCGGCAGGAGCGTATAGGTTCTGCGTATCGTCTGTCCGCCGATATTCGCGATAACGGCAACACGGTTGATGCGGCCGGGCAGCTGCTCAAGCCGGAAACCGTTCACATTGGTTGCGAGTGTCGTAACAGTGAATTCGGTAAGTGTTCCCGGCTTTCTTCTGCGGCAGGAAAGCGTTTTATTTTCAAGGATAATGACAGCGGTTTGACCGGTGACGAATGCTGCCGTGAGCTCGTTCCCGCGCATAATGACGTTCGTCGCATCAGCGAACACTTCGGCACATGTATTGTGCAGCCGCATACGCAGAAGCTTTTCACGGGCACGGAGTGAAACCGTATCGTTCATCCGCACCGCGATGGTGAAAAGCGTGAAGAGCACGGTCATGAGAACGGCGCCCGCCGCGAGCGCCACAAGCGTTTCCGCTACCGTGAAGCCGCGCCGGGAAGTGCTACGCATGACGCGAGCGAATAGCTGTTTGTTTTTTCTTTGTCCGTCCATACCACCGTCACCTGAACATTATCGACATAGTCGTCGGGTATCGTCAACGTCTCAACACGAAACGATGCGTTGCCCGAGAACACCGTCTCATTCGTAAAACCAATGCGAGTTGCGGCGCAGGCGACAGCCTCCATCCGCTCCCCGGCGATATTCACCGCTGCTTCGAGATTGCGGTCTTTCGTGAGCAGCGCAAAGACGCCGTGCGTAAGCGAAGCGATGGCCAATGAAACCGCGCCGGCAAGTGCGAGCGACGCCAGCGTTTCGGCCAGCGTATAACCTCTATCGCGCCGCCGCGATGTCATCGTCGTTACCGTCAACGCCGTCTTTCCCGGTCGAGTGGAGTTTATAATCGGTCCCGTTCGCCGTACATTGATATACATACGGCCTGTTGTAGCTGTCCATAACGCCGCCCGCGGGCAGAAGTTTTTCGGCGACAAGCTCTTCGAGGCGCGCGGGATATTTCTGTTTCTCGCCGCGGTACATCTCAAGCGCCGCCGTTATCGACGCAAGTTCCATCTGCGTTGTCACCTTCTGCGCATAACCGAGCGCCGCGACGAACGACGGGATGGCGACCGCAAGCACGAGTCCGATGATGCCGAGCACGACGAGCACTTCCATAAGCGAATAGCCGCGCTGTTTTCCAGAATGTTTTTTTTTCACAGCATTATCCTGTAGGTCAGCATATACACCGCACCCTTGTCTGGCATGAATGAAAGGTCGCGCAGATTCATCTCCGCCGATATCGCAGCCGTATGCATGCCGATGGAATTCGCAAGTCCGAATGATACCGTATCATATCCGTCGGTAAACGAATGCGTTATCCCTGCCGATAGCGTGAAGCGCAGCGGCAGTTTCACGGAGACACCGCCGGCTATGCGGTTGGCCGCGGTGTCGGTGATGTGCCGTTTCCATGAGACGAACGCGGTGAACGGTTCGGCTACGAGGCCGGCATCGAGCCGGAACGAGAACGGCATGGTGATGTCGGGGATGCGTTCAAACCACATATACGAAAGCAGCGGTATATTGTCAAAAAAGACAGCCAGATGCAGCGGTGCGAATTGATCGAATACCATGCCGTAGCCCACGCTCGTGCCGATGGGATTCTCGAACTGCGATGATATCTGCGTCCCGTTGGTAAGGACTTCATTATAATAGAGTGTTCCTGAATACAGCCGGACCACGAGCCCGCCGCGGAGTTTCAGCGCACCCTCTTTGACGCCGTAGGCGCATGAATACTCGTTCAGTGAATACGCGTATGAATAAACCCTGTCGCCTTCCGTCACGGCGTTTATCCTGCCGTTGGCGAGTGTCCGCCAGAGAAAACTGCCGCCCCGGGCGCCGATGCCGAACGATGACACCGTATAGCCGAAGACATCACCCCGCTGATTCGTCAAATCGCGCGTTGTCGATGGCGCGAGCATCGCAAAGCGCCCCGACAATTCGGCATATTCGTTCGTAAGGAAAGACAGATATCCCGGATTATGCATAACCGCGGCGGCAGGATTATCACCGGCCACATGTCCGCCGAATGCGGCGCTGTCGGCATTCACCGTATCGTAGATGAGCGTATGTTCTATGGAGAAAAACGGCACACCCGACAGCAGTGCCGCATACATGAGTATGATGCAGACTCGTATCACTTTCATGCGGGAAAGTATATCGCCGTTTTTGCATTTTACAATAGAACCGTGTAAAGACTATCCTATTCATGAAACATCCGTCCGATGCACCTCAACCGTTGATTTTACACCTTGATGCACTATAATATCCGCATGAACGATATCCTCCGCACCGAAGGCCTTTCAAAGCAGTTCAACTCGCGCACCAATCCGCTGTACGGAAAAACGTTTACCGTCAACGCGCTTTCCGATGTGTCCGTAACTGTTGCGAAAGGGGAGACGCTCGGCGTCGTGGGTGAATCCGGTTCGGGCAAGTCGACGCTCGCGCGGCTTATGATCGGGCTTATTACGCCGACGGCGGGCAGGATCTATTATAAAGATACCACGGTTGACGCCATGCTTGCCGATCATTCCCGCGCCTACCGGAAAGCGGTGCAGATGGTCTTTCAGGATCCCGCGGCTACGCTCAATCCACGCTTCACGATAGTGAATCTTCTCAAAGAACCGCTCGCGATACATAACATCGCTCCGGAAAAAGAGCGGCGTGACCATGCGGCGCGTGTTCTTGCCCGTGTCGATATCGGAGCTGAGGCGCTCGACCGCTATCCGCACGAGTTCTCCGGCGGACAGCGTCAGCGTATCGGTATCGCCCGGGCGCTTTCCGTCGAGCCCGAGGTCATCATCCTCGACGAGCCCGTCTCCGCACTTGATATATCGATACAGACGCAGATACTCAATCTGCTGCTCCGTCTCAAGGACGACGATAATCTCACCTATGTGTTCATCTCACACGACCTGTCCGTCATCCGTTTCGTGAGCGACCGCGTGCTCGTGCTCTATCTCGGCAAAGTGATGGAATACGGCACCACGGCCGATATTTTCTCCGATCCGCGGCACCCCTACACGAAACTCCTGCTCGCATCGACCTATTCGATAAACGGTTCACGCGCGGTAGACATCGCCGACGATATCTCGATAGCGAGGAACACCACCGGCTGCGTGTTCTATCCGCGCTGTCCGAGACGCGTTCCTGAATGTCTTCATGATATTCCGCGTGTGGATGTCTCCTCCACACACGCATCCTGGTGCACGCAGACGAACGCATGAGACTTCTTGCAGTCATCACCGCCGGCGCTGTCATGGTCTCCACGGCGCTCCATCCACAGACGGCCGATGAATATGAACAGTGCCTTGCACGATACCGTAAAGGCATGACCAATGAGGCGCTGCTCGATATGCGCCGGCTGCTTGCGCGGTATCCGTCCGGCCCCTATGCTGCTGATATCGCGTTCATTCTCGCCGACGCCGAGAAGGAATATCTTCCCGCGCTGACGCTCTGGCAGGCGCATTACGACACCTATACCGGCTATAAAAAACGCGATGACGTGCTCTACCGCATCGGCGCCATCAACTATCTGCACGGAAAATTCCCCGCGGCCGAACGTGCGTTCATCGAGCTCCGTTCGACGTATTCGAACTCATCGCGTTATTACGATGCATCGTTCAAACTCGGTGCCATCTATCTTTCACGGGGTTCATACGACGACGCACGGACGCTCTATGCGTCCATCACCAACCGCTTTGCGGCGGCGAAAAATGACCGCTACTATGAGGCGCTCATCGGCATTGCGCACAGTTACTATGATCAGGAACGGTACCCGCAGGCTATCGAGTGCTACCGCGAGGCGGTCAGAAAAGAGGACGCCGTCCAGGACCGCGCATTCGCCGCGTACCGGCTCGGGATGTGTTATGAAAATACCGGCGATAATGAACGGGCGAAAGCGCGCTATGCAATCGTGTGCGAACTCTGGGGCTCATCCTATGCCGCAACACTTGCCCGTCAGCGGCTGAAACAGCTATCCGCGGGCACGCCTGCAGTCACAACGAATGCTGCGACAACTGTACCGACGCCCGTGCAGAAAGCAATACCGCCGGTGATACATGGTGCGGCTGCTGCCGTGAACACCGCCGGTCAGGTGATCTATCAGACGGGACTGTTTCAAAGCGACGATGCGGCAAAACGTCAGTGCGATGCATTGAAAGCGCTCGGCTGTACGGCATTCGTGGTCCGCGAGACGAAGGACGATGTCACCATGTACAAAGTGCGTATCGCCGTACCCGACAAACCTGATACCCTGAACGCAACGAAGGAAATGCTGTCACGCGAGAATATACTTTTTTTCAAGATAAAAACGCCATGACGAAGGATGAAGCCGCTGCGCGCATGAATACGCTCGGTGCACGCGGTACGCCGTTTTTTTTCATGTTCGACTTCGACTGTGCGCATCCCTATGTGGCGCCGCTGAACGAACTTGCACCGGGAATTTATTTTGATATCAACGGCAGGCAAAGCGCATCGATGCCGCGGATTTCCGCCGATACAGTATCGCCGGAGTTCAGTGCACATCCAATTCCTGTCGACCGGTATCATGCAGCATTCACTGCGGTGCAGGAGGAATTCGTCAACGGCAACACGTATCTTCTGAACCTCACGCAGCCCACACCGGTACGGACGAATCTCGGTTTTCAGGAACTGTTCCTGCGCGCGCGGGCGAAATACCGGCTGCTGGTGAACGACGAGTTTCTGGTCTTTTCGCCGGAGACGTTCGTCACGATGCGCGGCAGCAGCATCATCTCGCGGCCGATGAAAGGCACCATCGACGCCCGGCTGCCGGACGCCAAAAAACACATCATCGATGACGCGAAGGAATATGCTGAGCATGTAACCATCGTCGATCTCATCCGCAATGACATCGGCATGGTGGCGGACCGTGTGCGCGTGCGGCGTTTCCGTTACTGCGAGCGGGTGCACACGAACAGCGGTGACCTTTTGCAGATAAGTTCGCACATCGAAGGCGTGCTCCAGCGTGATTGGCGTTCGTGTGTCGGCGACATCATGGGCAAATTGCTTCCCGCGGGCTCGGTCACCGGCGCGCCGAAGAAAAAGACCGTGGAAATCATCCGCCGTGTGGAGAACTATGCGCGCGGCTGGTATACCGGTGTCGCGGGAATTTTCGACGGACGTTCACTCGACAGTTTCGTCATGATACGCTACATCGAGCGCACGCCGGAAGGTCTCGTGTTCAAAAGCGGCGGCGGCGTCACCGTGTACAGCGATATGGATTCCGAATACCGCGAACTGTGCGCCAAGGTGTATTTGCCGTTTACGCATCCGTAGCTGCCGCTTGACCGTAGCTGCCGCGACGCGGACGATTGACAATATCATCAATTTCTATATTATAAGCGCGCATCAACAATATCAAAGGAGTTCGCAATGGTTCGAAAAATTCTGACCGCAGTTCTCGCATCAGTCGTCGCCGTTTCATTGTCATTCGGCGCCCCGAAGTTAGTCATACCGAAGGCGGAAGCACCGAAAACAGAAGCGCCGAAGCTTGAGATCACAAGCTGGTTGAAACCGGGTAATGTGATGGTGAATGTCGGATTGCATTACAGCTATCTTGGTCTCGGTGCCGGCGGCGGCATTGAATGGATTTTTGCCGAAATAAAAGTGGCTGACATTCTTCCATTCCAGTTCGGTGTTGCTGCTCGCGGATTTGCAGATCTTTTGCCGTGGTATTCATACGGCATGGGATTCGGTGTCGGCGGTATGGTGACCGGGCATTTCAGCATTAAAAGCCTCAAGCTTGGAATCAGCTTTGTTGACAACGTTGATTTCTATATCGGTCTTGGAGCCGGATTGACAATAGCCCCAGGATTTAATAATACGTATTACGGTTACTGGAATCCGACCGGTGTCAATTTCTGGTCGTCTGACGGTGTCAGCTATTTCCTTTCGGATAATTTCGCGCTGTTCGCAGAATATAATTACCATGGCGGCTGGAATCAGGGCGGCACGCTCGGCGTGATGCTCAAGATATAATCTGACCTGAAACAGTAATTACATACCCCGGTTTCGAGCGATCGAGACCGGGGTTTTTTATTTTAAACCGGTCATGCCAGCGCGAGCAGTACAAGCCCCGCGACGACGATGGCGGTACCGGTAACGCGCAATGCGTTCACGCGTTCCTTCAACACCGCAGCGCCGAGTATGACGCCGAGGACAATGGACATCTGCCTGAAGCCCACGACATAACTCGTCTGCGCATACTGATACGCCGCCATGACAAAGCCATATGACAACGTCATGAGGAATGCGGCAAAGAACGTTTTACGGGTCTTTTCAAACAACGGCCTAAAGAGCGCACGTTCACGGAGAAATATCCGTACGAGCGGTATGAGCATGACGACAGTGAGGAACCACTCGAGCCCCATATAGCCGAGCGTGCCCATCATGCCGAGCGACTGGAATGCCGGTTTTGATCCGAACTTGTCGAACAGCGAATAACCGCTGGTGCAGAGCGCGGTAAGCAATGCGAAGACCATGACGGGAGACAGGAGCTTCTTCAGCGTCATTCTGCCTTTTTCAAGCGGGAGCAGAAAACATCCCGTTACGACCAGGATGATGCCCGCGAGTCCCGCCGCGGAGGGGCGTTCGCCGAAAAAAAGCCCGGCAAGCGTAACGACGAAAATGGGTGCCGAACGCGAGACGGGATAGGCAAGTGAAAAATCACCCGCACGGTAGGCGCACATCAGAAAAAGATAATAACAGGCGTTGCAGACGGAGCTTGCGATCAGCCACGGCATGAGCGGCAGGAACACGGTGTGATGAAGGATTGACCATACGGCAAGCGGCAGCACCACGAGCGCGGCGGCGGCGTTGAACGACACAAGAAAGCCGGCGTTCGATGATTCCTCTTTCAGCGAGACATTCCACGTCGCATGGAACAGTACCGACGCGGTGACGAGCAGTACGGCGAGGAGGCTCATGCGGCCGTGCGGTTACAGTATCCCCGCGGGTATGTCGCTGTGTATTTCCTGCAGGCTTCGCACCGACATCTCGGCCTTCCGCGCCTGGGCGATGCCCTCGATGGACGCGATGATGCCCGGTATGGTCGTCACGCACGGCACGCGATTGTTGATGGCCGCGCGGCGTATCGGCTTGTCGTCGTCATGCGCGCCCTTGCCCTCGGGGGTGTTGAATACGATATTCACTTCGCCGTTGATTATCTTGTCCACGATGTTCGGGCGAACCGCGTCGCTGAACTTGGGCACCACTTCGGCCTCAACACCGTTTTCCTTGAGAAAGCGCTGTGTGCCTTCCGTGGCGAGCAGTTTGAATCCGAGCTCCTTGAGCACGCGTATATGATTGAGGAGGTACTCGCGATTGTATCCCTTGAAGCTCAGGAACGCCGTACCGGTGAACGGCAGCGCCTGATTGGCGGCTATCTGCGATTTCGTGTAGCTCATGCCGAACGATGCATCGATGCCCATGACCTCGCCGGTGGAGCGCATCTCCGGTCCGAGAATGATGTCCACCTCGGGGAATTTGTTGAACGGCAGCACCGCTTCTTTCACGGCGACGAACGATACATTGACTGCCGGGAGTTTTATCGATTTCAGTTTTCTGCCCACCATAAGATGCGCGGCCACTTTCGCCCACGGAATGCCGGTTGCCTTCGACACGAACGGCACCGTGCGCGACGCGCGGGGATTCACTTCGAGGAAGTAGAGGTCGCCGTCCTTGAGCGCGAACTGAATGTTGATGAGGCCCACCACGTTAAGGTCTTTCGCGATGCGCGTGGTCTGATCCTCGATCTGGCGCAACGTTTCGCGCGAGAGCGTATACGGCGGTATCACACAGGCGCTGTCGCCCGAGTGTATGCCCGCCTCCTCGATGTGTTCCATGATGCCGGCAACCGTGACGCTGGTCCCGTCACACACGGCGTCAACGTCTATTTCCGTGGCGCGTTCAAGATACTTGTCGATGAGGATGGGGTGTTCGGGTGACGCCATGATGGCGTGCGTCATGTAATCCTTCAGGTCCTCGTCGCCGAACACGATCTGCATCGCGCGTCCGCCGAGTACGTATGACGGGCGTACGACGACCGGATAGCTGATGATATTGGCAATTTTGAGCGCCTGGTCCGCCGAGTATGCGGTGTCGTTTTTGGGCTGGAGAAATCCGTTCTTCTCGAGCAGGAGCTTGAACTTGTCGCGGTCTTCGGCGATATCGATGCTTTTCGGAGACGTGCCGAGTATGGGCACGCCGAACGATTCCAGCTTGAGCGCGAGATTGAGCGGCGTCTGTCCGCCGAGCTGGATGATGACACCCAGCGGCGATTCCTTCTCGACGATGTTGAGCACGTCCTCAAGCGTGAGCGGTTCGAAGTACAGTTTGTCCGAGGTGTCGTAGTCTGTGGAAACGGTCTCGGGATTCGAGTTGATCATGATCGTCTCGTACCCGAGTTTCCTGAGCGCGAACACCGCGTGCACACAGCAGTAATCGAACTCGATACCCTGGCCGATGCGGTTGGGGCCGCCGCCGAGTATGATGACCTTTTCTTTTTTATCCTTCGATACTTCTACGCTCTCATCCTCCACGTCGTAGGTGGAGTAATAATACGGCGTTTTCGCCTCGAACTCGCCGCCGCAGGTGTCCACCAGTTTGTACGTGGGAAGTATGCCGAGTGATTTGCGGTAGTCGCGGACTTCGCGCTCGTTGGTGTTGGTGAGATAGGCGATCTGTTTGTCGGAGAAACCTATCTGCTTTGCCGTGCGCATCATCTCGCGGTCTATTTTTCTGAGATGTCCCTTCAGCGTCTTTTCGAAATCGAGTATTTCCTTCATGTTGCAGAGGAACCACTTGTCGATCTTCGTATACTCGTAGATATCGTCGATGGACATGCCGAGCTGCATGGCGTCCTTGATGTAGAACAGCCGGTTATACTGCGCCGACGTCAGATACTGTTTCACTTTTTCGCGTGTGGCGTCCATTTCGACGCCCGGAATCACGTTCCCGTTCTCGTAATTCAGGAACATGCCGTCAAAGCCGTCCTTCTTTATTTCAAGCGAGCGGCAGCCTTTCTGCAGCGCTTCCTTGAACGTACGACCGATGGACATCGTTTCGCCCACGCTTTTCATCTGTATGCCGAGCGTATCCTTCGCGCCTTTGAACTTCTCAAACGCGAAGCGCGGAATTTTCACCACGCAGTAGTCGATGGTTGGTTCGAAGCAGGCGGGCGTTTCGCGGGTGATGTCATTGGGTATCTCGTCAAGTGTGTAGCCGACGGCGAGTTTGGCCGCTATCTTTGCGATGGGAAACCCGGTAGCCTTCGACGCGAGCGCCGACGAGCGCGACACGCGCGGATTCATCTCGATTACCTTCACGTCGCCGGTATACTGGTTCACCGCGAACTGTATGTTCGATCCGCCGGTATCAACGCCGATTTCGCGTATGACCTTGATGGAATAATCGCGGAGTTTCTGATACTGCGTGTCGGTGAGCGTCTGCTGCGGGGCAACGGTAACTGAGTCCCCGGTATGTATGCCGATGGGGTCGAAATTCTCTATCGAGCAGATGATGACGACATTGTCGAGTTTGTCGCGCATCACTTCGAGCTCATATTCTTTCCAGCCGATGATGGATTCCTCGATCATCGCTTCGTGTACCGGCGATTCGTCGAGCGCGCGCCTGACAAGGAGGCGATACTCTTCCATATTGTAAGCGATCGAACCGCCGCTGCCGCCGAGCGTGTATGACGGGCGTATGATGAGCGGGAACGGTATGCGCTTGGTTATCTCCATGGCGTCGTCAAATGTCTTGATATACACGCTCTCGGTCATGCCGAGGCCAATCTTCGTCATCGCCTTCTTGAACTCGTCACGGTCTTCAGCTTTCTTGATGGCGTCATAATTCGCGCCTATCATCTGCACGCCGTACTTGGCAAGCACGCCGCGCTCATAAAGCGCCGAGGCGACGTTGAGCGCCGTCTGTCCGCCTACCGTGGGAAGGAGCGCATCCGGGCGTTCCTTTTCGATTATCTTCTCGACGAACTCGGGTGTTACCGGTTCAATGTACGTCGCATCCGCCATTTCCGGATCGGTCATAATGGTTGCCGGGTTCGAGTTGACCAGAATGACGCGGTATCCTTCCTCGCGAATGGCCTTGCAGGCCTGCGAGCCGGAATAATCGA
This sequence comes from Spirochaetota bacterium, assembly GCA_016214035.1. Taxonomy (GTDB): domain Bacteria; phylum Spirochaetota; class Brachyspiria; order Brachyspirales; family JACRPF01; genus JACRPF01. The sequence goes on from JACRPF010000011.1 coordinate 123,985, forward strand.
ATTCACAGGCCTGTCCGATGACGATGGGGCCTGCGCCTATGATGAGTATGCTTTTGATATCGGTGCGTTTTGGCACGGTGGAATCCTCGTTGAGAATGATTGACGTGTCAGTGATTAACGATGGATTATATCCATTGCGGGTGCGATTGCAAGGACACTGTCATTATTTTGGTTGAAAAAATGCTTTGAGAAGTGTATAATGCTCACGGCAAGTTATTTTACAGATAGGGTTTCAGGATATATCCCGCGCTGTCAATAAATAAAAAAGGACGGCGTTTCCGCCGTCCTTTTCAGTTCGAGTTTGCTGCAAATTACCGGAGAAGCTGCAACATCGTCTGACCGCTCTGATTCGCCTGTGCGAGCATCGCAGTACCGGCCTGAACCAGTATCTGGTCTTTCGCAAAGCTTACCATGACTTCGGCCATGTCCGCGTCGCGGATGGTCGATTCGGCAGACTGCATGTTCTCAGCCGCTACGAGCGCGCCGCGTGCGGTGTGCTCAAGGCGGTTCTGATACGCACCGAGGTCAGCGCGCTGTTTGGAGATCTTCACGAGCGCCTGGTCGACGATGCCGATCGCCTGGTTCGCCTTCTCGGGCGAGCTGACGGAGATTGTCGATGTGGTGTTCAGATACTGTATGCCGAGACCTTTTGCGGTCATCGTGCCGATGTAGACGCGTTTGCGTTCGTCCATATTGGCGCCGACGTGGAACCACATGGAAGCGGTGGGCGTTCCGCCGGCAACTGCGTTTGCAAAGCGGCCGGTGAGCATGCGCAGGCCGTTGAACTGGGCGTGCGATGCGATGCGGTCGACTTCGTCAACGAGCTGGGAGAGTTCCACCTGGATCTGCATGCGGTCTTCGGCGGTATAGATACCGTTCGACGACTGGATGGCCAGTTCGCGGATGCGCTGGAGCACATCCTGGCTTTCCTGCAGATAACCTTCAGCAGACTGGATGAACGAGATACCGTCTTCGGTGTTCCGTTCAGCCTGGCGGAGTCCGCGGACCTGCGAGCGGAGCTTTTCGCTCACTGCGAGACCCGATGCATCGTCGCCGCCGCGATTGATGCGCATGCCTGACGAGAGCGCGTTCATGCTTTTGTTCACGTCCCAGTGCTTGAACTTCAGCACCCGGTTAGCATTGATCGCGTTCATGTTGTGATTGATGATCATACGATCCTCCTTGAAAAAACTTATTATAAAGGCTTCCTTGCCTTTATTCCGTAGTCAATCAGCCCGCACCGGATTAACGGCACAGGTCGACGTACCTGATGAAAGGACATGCGGCGTACCGGCGGGAAAACGCGGATACGGACGTCCCTTCAAAAAGTGTTCAAGGTTTTTTTCACAACACCGAAACTGTAACTGCCAGGTTACGAATAGGTATTGGGAAAAATACCTTGAGTTAAAGCTTGTAAAAGAGCTTTTAAAAACCACAATGCGAGAGCATAAACTAACGCCCTGCGTTAGAGGATGCTTGAGCAACACCACCACAGTGTTAAGAAGATCCTTTTGATGCCACTCTTTGGGATCTTCTTGACTCATTTTTATTGTCGGCATGATCAGTCATAAATATTAGCCGCATCGCACATTTTTTTTGCTCATGTCTTTTTGGCTCCGGCCGACAATTGCAGTAAGAACCGTGCTGCGAGGCGCCACCATGATCACCAGAAAAGAAAAACAATTCATCATCGTCGTTGCGACCGTTGCGCTTGCCGTCCTTTCGCGCGTGCACGGCGCAGCCCCGACCGTGGAACTCATTGATACCCCGACGGCGATGACGCTTGACCGCGGGTTTTATAACGTCGGATTCTATGTGTACAACAACGGCGGCATCTTCATAAAATCGCTCATCGGCGTCACGGAAGGGATCACGCTCGGCGTGAACGAATCGGTGGAACGGGCCATCAGCACGTCGTCAGCGGTGTGGCATATACCGTCGGTCATGGCTAAATTCCGGCTGCTTGGCGGCGCTCCCGACGCGCTGCATCTGGCGCTCGGTTTCGGACCGCAGACCTATAACGACGGCGGTTACCGGCAGGGCGAGCCGGTGCAGAGCCTGTATGCGGTTGTGAGTCAGGGCGTTCCGCTGTTCGTCAAGGACAGCTTTCAGATATTCACCGGCGGCGTGCGTTACCCGGTGCTCCCCGAAGCGTACCGACAGCAGAACTTCGTGAGCGGTTTCGCGGGATTCAGTTCTTTCATAGGCAAACAGCTTGAAGTGAAGATCGAGGTCGAGAATATCACGTTCCGCCCGGAAGAATCGCCGGTATATAATGCGTCAGCCGGGTTTCATTTTTCCGATATGTTCTCCGTTGAGCTTGATCTGCAGTATACCTACACGGGAACGCATACGCTCAACCGCATGATCAAGCTGAATTATAACAATATCTTCTATTAGAAACGAAGCGTATACGCAATGAAAACGATCGTCATTCTCGCCGCACGCATCAACTCCCGCCGCCTGCCGGGAAAGATGCTGCTCCCGCTCAACGGCACACCGCTCATCGAAGTGGCGATACGCCGGCTGCAGAAGTCCCGCACCATAGACGGCATCGTATTGGCTACCACGAAAAAAACATGGCCGCATGTCAAGGATATCGTCGCGCGGACCGGAATTGAATATTTTCTCGGCAGCGAAAAAGATGTGCTCGGCCGTTTCTATCATGCGGCGAAACGGGCAAAAGCAGATCTGGTTGTGCGCGCCACCGGGGATAATCCGCTGGTCTCGGCGAAAGGCGTTGACATGATAGTCCGGTACCACAAACGGCATCACGCCGATCTCTCACACTATCTCGGCCTGCCGCTCGGCTGCGGTGTCGAGGTCATTTCGTTCCCCGCACTTGCCGCGGCGCATAAAGAGGCGGACGACAGTTTTTCACGCGAACATATTACCCAGTATCTGTATCGCAACCGGGACCGCTTTTCGGTACACGAACCGGTTGTTGCACCGTCGCTGCGTCGCGGAGATCTGTCGCTCACGGTTGATACACCGGGTGATTACCGCCGGGTGAAGCGGATTTTCAGACATTTCCACCGCGACGGCACCACGGTGGGTATCGAGAAGATCATCCGTTATGCGCGGCGTCACGGCGCGTCATTCCTTGAAAAAAGATATTGGAAGAGCATTGACAATATTAATATTTTATGCTAATATTGCCGACGATAACTATAATGAACGTATTTGAGAAGCAAATTACACTACGCGTAAGGAGTCGTGTTATGATAGTAGCGTCCCGATCATTCCTGCTCGTCATGGTGCTTACGGTCGGCCTGTTCGCACAGCAGACCAAAAAGCCCGTGTATGTAGAAAGCAGGGTCATGTATAATTTCGAAACCCTCGATGAGTGGCAGCCGATTACGGGAAGTAAATTCCTCGTCAACGGGACGTTGCAGAACGATAGCGGACAGGATATGAAGTTCCCGGCGATGAAGATTTATCCCACCCGGCCGGTCGGTATGGGCGTGCTCGGGGACGATTCCACCAACAGTCTCGGTGTAACCGTTGCATTCAGCCGGAAAGGGTATAATTATTTCGATATTACCCCGAAAGTGCAGAAACGCATTCCCGGCCGTGTTAAGACACTTGACGTATGGACGTGGGGCGGTAATTTCATGTACAGCATGGAAATGCATCTTGAAGATTACATCGGCTATGTACACGCGCTTCCGCTCGGAACATTGAATTACATCGGATGGCGCAATCTTACGGTCACCATCCCGGCAAGCATTCAGCAGGACGAACCGTACGTTCCCCGCGTGAAAGGACTCAAGTTCCTTCGCTTCCGTCTCTGGTCAACACCCAATGAGCGCAAGGATCGTTTCCATATTTTCCTCGATTACTTCAAGGCGGTCACTGATATCTTCCGTGAACAGTATGACGGGGATAATCTTGAAGTTGAACTCGCCAAAGAGCTCGGCGGCGCAGGGCTTGATCAGTATTCGACACGCGCTCGCGAAGCTTCGCCGTCAGCTTCGGGAAAATAGTGAAGGCATAAGAGAGGAGATGGCACAATGAAAAAAGCGGTTCTTCTGATCATAGCAATGATGATGTTCGCGGCGGTCATAGTCGTAAATACACAGACCGGTGCAACGACAGCGGCAAAGCCCGCAGGTACAACGACGGCTGCGAAAGCGCCTGCACCGGGCGGTGCAACGAACATCGAATCAATCACCAATTATGTTGTTGAAAATTTCGAAATGGCGACTGCATGGGAAGCATCCATGCCGCGCGACCAGGGTATCGTAAGTCTCCTTCGCAAGGAAGGCGGTCCCAACGAAGTGCGCTCGAAAGGCGAGGAAATGAATAAATATATCCTCGGTCTGAAAGTCGAGTATTTCAGGACCGGATATAACTGGTTCAGCACCACGCCGCCGCGCAAGATAAAGGTACCCGGCGTCACCAAGCAGCTCAATGTATGGGTTGCCGGACGCAATTACGAGCATCGGCTTTCATTCGTCATCACCGATTTCTACGGCCAGATGAACATGATCGGCAACGAGAAGCTCAATTTTACCGGCTGGAAGCAGATCACCGCGCAGGTGTCGCCGTTCCTTCCGCAGGATGAGTATCATTCATCCATGGACCGCGGTATACATCTTGTCGGACTACGTGTTGAATGCGACCCGCTGTATACGCACGGCAAGTATTATGTCTATTTCGACGATATCACCGCGGATACCGATCTGTATCTTGAAAACTACAAGGATGCTGACGATCCAAGCGACGACTGGTAGAATCGAACTTACAAACGTGAACAAAAAGAGGCGGCATTGTGTCGCCTCTTTTTTTTAGGGACACCATGGATTGGATAATCTATCTCATCATCGGCTGGGTGGTAATCTCAGCGGTTATCGGCGCTTTCAGGAAGAAAGAAAAAGCGGCTGATGATACGATTCACGATGACGATGAAGATGCTGTCCGGCAGCTTCGCCGCGTGTTTCAGAATTCCGTAGAGGCGAATACCAACAGCGAAGAAACCGCTTCGGAAACGGGAAACTCCGGTTCTGCGGTGTATGAATCATCCATTGCCGCTGCGCAACCGGCTCAGCCTGATGTCTGGGCGAAGAAGGCGGACGAGTTAAAACAGAAGCGGGCCGAGGCCGAGGCGCTCACAGAAAAAATCCGCCAGCTGAAACCTGCCGGCACAACCGCAGCGCTGCGTACACACGGCGTCCGCATCGATGTAACTCCGCATGCGGTCCGTACCGGATTCATCTATTCACTTATTTTTGATCGCAGACGTTTCGGGCATATGCGCACGCCGCGCACCTGACGCCCGCGCGTATATGGGAACACAGACGATACGGCGGCGGCACATCATCCGCGGTGCGGCGTTTCTCATCATCTGTGCGGCATTATTCCCGGCGGAAATCCGCGTACTCATGTCCGATATGAAAGCGCCGTTCTCGGTGAAAAGCGAAAGCGGGCTTAGCGCTGAAAGCGGCGCACATGTGTTTATCGCGAGTAATAACGAATTCAGAATCGATGCCGGCCGCGACGGTGTGTCCGTTTCCGGATACGGCATATACCGTCAGGTTGACATTTCGTCGGCAGCAGTCATCAGGCTTAACGGCATATCGCTGAACGGCACAGTCCGGTTTATTCCGCACAACGGATCGGTCGCCGCCATTGCGGTACTCGATCTTGAAGAGTATGTGCGCGGTGTACTGCCGTATGAGATGCAGCAGGACTGGCCGCTCGAGGCGCTCAAGGCGCAGGCGCTTACCGCACGCTCATATGCGCTTCATCATATGCTCCTGAAAAAGAAAGACACGCCGTATGATGTGGACAATACCACAAAATATCAGGTGTATCGCGGCATCGTTCCGGGCGCATCGAATGTGAATGCGGCCGTGGCTGAAACCGAGGGAGAGGTTATCATCTATCGCGGGCATATCATTCCCGCGTATTTTCACGCATCGTGCGGCGGATATACCGAAAGCACCTATAGAATATTCGGCGTCGATATACCGTATCTGCGAGGCTGCCCGTGCTACTACTGCGGCACGAACGCCAGACACTGGTCGTTTGCCGTGACCAAAGACGAATTCGCCGCAAAATTGGCGCAGGCTGCGGTACGTGTGGGCGCTATACATCGTGTCGCGGTCATCGAACGTAATCGCTCCGGCAGAGTTGATGCGTTTCTGGCTGCAGGCGATGCAGGCTCAAAAAAAATAAACGGCGGCGAACTGCGCAAACTCATGGGCGCCGGCAGAATGCAGTCGCTCGCGTTCGATGTGAAACTTGACGAGACGCATGTCCGGTTCAGCGGGACAGGCAACGGCCACGGCGTGGGGATGTGTCAGTGGGGCGCCTACGGGATGGCGCTTGCGGGGCTTTCATATAAAGACGTCGTTTTTCTCTATTATAAAACAGCCGAAATACATGATTACAGGATACTGAGGACGCTTGAGCCGGACATATGGAAGATCAACGAAACATACCTCAACTCGTTTACCTCTCATTAGGGTCGAACACGGGTGATGCAGCGCGGCAGCTTGCGCGCGCGGCATTCATGCTCGACGGTGATGATCACACGCGCATCGTCAGCGCATCCTCAGTGTACCGGAGCGAACCCGTCGGAGGTATTGCGACGAACGATTTTTACAACTGCGTTCTCGCGGTGCGCACAACGCTGTCGCCGAATGCTTTGCTCAGGCGTATTTCGGTTATCGAACGGCAGCTCGGACGCATACGCATACAGCGCTGGGGTAACCGGTCCATAGACATCGATATCGTCCTGTTCGGACGGGTCCGCCTTGAGAACGAGTATTTAAAGATTCCGCATCCTGAATTCCGCCGCAGGAATTTCGTACTGATTCCGCTGCTTGAGCTTTCACCGGATATGCGCGATATCGACGGTACGCCGCTGACGCGGTATACGGACACGGCGGAAGGAATTGTTGCGAGAACAGGCGAGCTTACAGGGATACCGACACGCCCACATTGCAGTAGAATCCGGAGATCTCGATAGCCTCAATGCCGACATTGTCGAACGTACTGCTTTTCGAGATGCGCGTTGCGGGGAAACCGAAATTCCATCCCGCGTGAACGCCGATGCGTGTGCGTTCGCCGAGCGGAAAACTTACGCCGCCCTCCGCCGTCCAGCTGAAGCTGCCGAAGTAAAAAACGCCGCTCTGATTGCTCGCGGTGGACACGATATTGTTAAACAGGCTTGTGTATCCCGCCATAACCTGCACGAACGGTTCTATCCAGGTGACATTCGGCAGCGGTATATCGATGCGGGCGAGTGCATACACCGGAACGATGAATACCGAGAGCTGCCGCTCAAGCGCCGCGCCGGCGATGATATTCGTGCCGGTGTTTGATGCCTGCGTGTTGTACTGCTTGTAGAAAAGATTCATCTGCACGCCGATGTTGAACATGCGGTCGATGGGGACAATATACGCCGCGCCGCCCTCGACACCGATGCCCGGGCCCCAGGGAATCGCAAGGCCGATATGGCCTTCGATCTCGGGTTTCAACGGCGCAGTCTGCGGGAAACAGACCGCCGCCGCGAACAGCGCCGCAACGGCGAGTGCTATATTTTTTTTCATGAACATCTCCGCTACTATGTAGTGCGTATCGTGAGCGAATATATTATACGGCGCACACGGTAAAAAGCAACGATTATCCGCACATGGTTCCTGCCGGCGTTCCAGTTGAAAAAAATAGTAATGCACGTATAATCTCACTACTTCGGACGACAAGGAGCAGGCAATGGCGCGCAATGACCAGGTAAACAGCGTGATCGGCGAGGGTTCGGCATTTGAAGGCAAATTCTACATCGCCGGGTCGCTGCAGATAGACGGAAAATTCGAGGGCGAAGTTAAGACCGAGGACCACCTCATCATCGGGCCTACGGGAAAAGTTAAAACGAACGTTACCGCCCGGCGCGTGACGGTTGCCGGAACGCTTATCGGCAATATCGACGCGCAGGAGGACGTGTACCTCCTTGAGACCGGCCGCGTGCTCGGCAATATATCGACACCGAAGATACATGTAACCGACGGCGTCGTCACCAAAGGCACCATCACGCTTACCGGCGGTCAGAAAAAAGATATCGCAAAACTCATCGAAGAATCATATACCGGCGGTCCGCTTATTCCCGACAGCAAGAACGCTGAAAAGGAAGCGCGCAAACAGAAGGAATAGCGCGCACCATTATGGCGCATATTTTCGGCCCTGTCCGCTCACGGAGGCTCGGGCTGTCACTCGGCGTGGACATTGTTCCCGCGAAATTCTGCACCTGTAACTGCATCTACTGCGAAAGCGGGAAAACGACATCGCTTACCGTCGACACAAAACCGTACGTGACGGCGGGCGATATCATCCCTGAACTGCGCAAACGGCTCGGCGAAATACAAGGGCTTTCGTGGATAACATTCAGCGGTGCGGGAGAACCCACGCTCAATGATAATATCGGAGATATAATCGACGCGATAAAAAAGGAGACTGCTGTTCCCGTATGCGTTATCACCAACGGAACGCTGCTCGGCAGTCCCGAGGTGCGGCAGCGGCTCATGCACGCGGACCTGGTCATGCCGTCGTATCATACCGCTATCGAAGCCACGTTCAAGAAAATCGTCATGCCGCATCCGAAGATAACACTCGCCTCGATGACCGAAGGGCTTGTGACGTTCTCGAAGGAATTCCGCGGGAAACTGTGGATTGAAGTGCTCGTGGTCGCGGGGTATAATGATACCGATGAGGAGATGCGTGCGCTGAAAGCCGTAATCTCCCGGGTACGTCACGATGCGGTATGCATGAACACCGTGTACCGTCCGCCGGCATTTGACAGTGCGCGGCCCGTAGACGAAGCGAAGCTTGCGCGTTTTAAGGAGATGCTCGATGCATGAGATGAAAGACTGGATCATCGCATCAGTCACGGTTCGTCCGCAGACGCGTGAGGATATTATCGCTGCGCACGGTGAGGCCGCCGGTGCCGTTCTTGATGAACTGGTTGCGGAAAAGATTCTCATCGGAAAAGAATTTGACGGAAAAATATTTTATCGGATAACCAACGATGGCAGCACTGCGTCCCAAAAGTAATACCGAACTCGCCATAATGCGCCAGGGCGGCGCCATGCTCGGGGAGCTTTTCACGAAGATAAAGGCGATGATAGCCCCCGGCATAACGCCGAAGGAGCTCGACGCATTCGCGTACGATTTCATCATCAAACACAATTCCAAACCGTCGTTCAAGGGCTATAAGGTGGGCGGCGGCGTGAAATATCCGGCGACGATATGCGCGTCCGTAAACGAGGTTGTCATTCACGGCATACCCGGCAAAGTCCCGCTCAAGGATGGCGATATCATCGGCATCGATATCGGACTCTGTTTCCGCGGGTATCATGTGGATTCCGCCGAGACCTATGCGGTCGGAAAGATCTCACCGGCCGCGCGAAAGCTCATCGACACCACCGAGGCTGCGTTCTTCGCCGGCATGAAGGCGCTGCACGGCGGCGTTCATCTCGGCGACATGTCGCACGCGATTCAAACGACCGTCGAGCGCGAGGGCTACAGCGTGGTACGGCAGTTCGCCGGGCACGGCATCGGCTCGCATCTGCACGAAGACCCGCAGGTAAGCAATTACGGCAAGCCGGGTCATGGTCCGGTACTTGCCGCCGGCGTCACCATCGCCGTTGAACCGATGGTGAACATGGGCCATCATGAAGTGATAATGCTCGACGACGACTGGACCATTGTAACCGATGACGGAAGTCTTTCGTCGCACTATGAACACACCGTTGCCGTTACCGATGACGGGTATGAACTGCTTACGAACCGCTAATCTATTATTATTTTTCTGTCTCGCCGTTCCGCTTGTTTCGTTTACCAACCGTTATCCGCAGTTTGAGCCGCCGCTGAGGCCGTGGACAATCGCGCTTTATCCGGACACCAATGCAATGCCGGTCATGTCACTATGCTTCGCTCCGTTTCCGGCGAGTGAGGTTTCCATTGTATCGCCGCACACGAACACCGCGCCGTGGCGGCTGACCGGCGAGTTTTCCAACGCGTCGCGCGGGCTTATGGAGGCGACGGTTGAGATCCCGACAATGCGGTTCGACACCTACCTCTTCACCGACGTTACTCACGCGGGGTTTTTGCCGGATGCGCCGCTGTCGAAACTTATGTTCGAGCATGATTTATTTTGTTCCGATGCAACCAACGATATCACACTTGTAATGCCGGTACGCCACATTGAGAGCGAACTGTTCTGCAACGGGCGGCTCATCAGCGCCGTCAGCGGGTATGCGGTGCGCGAAAGCTATGTCTCGCGTGACATTGTCATTCCGAACAGCACGCTCTTCAGGAACGCCAGCAATCATCTTTCGCTTATCATGTATCTGTCCAACTATGCGGGTGACCTCGTCGCTATCAGCGATAATATGCCGCTCACGGTGACGTATGCGGTGAGCAATATCAGCCCGTACGCCGCAATGCATGATATTACCTACCGGCGCAGCGATTATTATTTCCACGGCATCTACCGCAGTTCGCTGTCGCCGTTCCCCGTGCTTGAAACGCTCTGGAAGACGGTCGTCATGAGCGGGCTTTCCGGACGATGCGCCATGACGCGCACGGGTTTTTATCTCGGCAGCAATTACACCGTTCGCCCGCTCGAGGGAACTTTTTATGACATCCGCGCGGACGGCATCATGACGCGCAACTGGATGCTGTTTTTCGGCGGCGACCATCACGGCAGGGATTATCCGTTCCTGCTCGTGTTCAATATACCGCCCATCGTTATCCGTGCGTCGGGGGACGGCAGTATCACGTTCGATTTTCCGATGGAGGCGATGTACACCTGTCTTTCCGTCGTTCCGGTATCGGACGCGTCCAACGGCATTCCGCGGGAGCGGTCACGGACGCTTATGATGACTATCGACGATGATCTCGCCGGCAAATGCGACACCATCGCGGCACTCGCCTTCACCATGCCGGTGAACACCCGGGGCGACACGGCAGGATCGGCGGGCATCGCCCAGTTCAGGTTCAAGCGTTTCGATACCTGGTATACGAATACAGACGCATATGTGCCGTGGCATGCATCGTTTCCTCCGGTACGTACGGGAAAGGAAAAGAAGTTACTGCGTCTCGGGGGGGAGAAATTCTTTTATTTCGAATACTAGACACGAATCTTTGACAAGAAAAGAAAATCGCTGTATTCTGAAGTCATCATAGGCGCAAAGGTATGTCCCATGAAAATCCACCAGCTCGTTATTTATGTTCTCAGCGCAGCGCTGCTTGCGGCGCAGTCAGGGGTTGTAACGTTCTCGTCCATTGATGCATACTGGTACCGCGGTTTTGATCAGCGGTATACCGTTGAGCCGCCGGTACGGTCAAACGCGGTCATGGTGATACCCACGGGGAAGACGAACAGGACATACTGGCCCGTATACGATATTCTGCCGGAGATCGTCAAACGTCCGGTGTTCTCGGTGCTACCCCCCGACCAGCGTGACTGTACCGTTGTGCTGCCCTTCACCGTTTCCGACGCGGTACTCGAGCGTTATCGAAGTCCGCTGGGACTACTGATACCGCAGATAGGCCTGAACTATGAAGTGTACATGAACGGGCACATGCTGCACCGCGCGATGTATACCAACGCGCAGGGAAAAATTGTGCGCGGGGCGATGCGCCGGGGGCTTGTGCTGTATCTGCCGCGGGAGTATCTCAGGCAGGGGACGAATATTCTCGCGATGTATCTTTCCGGCGACGCACAGTTCATGGACACGGCGGTGCAGATCGACAATCAGTTCCGCATTGATCATTACCGCGAACTCCTTGCAGAGCGGCAGAACCCGCTCTCGCTCATTCTCATCGCGCTGTATCTGTTTATCGGTTTCTATCATCTCTTTCTGTTCGCCAACCGCGTGAAGGGGTCGTATAATATCTTTTACGGGTTTTTCTCCATCGCGCTGTTCGTGTATCTGTTCTGCCGCACGCCGTTCATCTATACCTTCATTCCCGATTCGAATATCCATCTTCTGGTTGAGGTCATCAGTCTCTATGCGCTGTTCCCGCTCATCGGTCTTTTCTTCGATCATGTGATCAACCGTAAGGCGGGTCTGTTCAGTCTCATCTACAGCGGATTTGTGGCACTACTCACGCTTGCCACGATACTTGCACCGTCGCAGTCGTTCCGCATCGATGTGCTTCGCGTCTGGCAGTATACGGCGCTGATTCCGCTCATCTATTTTATTGTGTTCCTCATCGGACGGGCGTTCCTCCGGGATATTCAGACGATACGGAAATCGGGCCGTACGCTGTCCGTATCGGTTGCCGATGCGCTTTTCCGCGAAATACCGGGGAATCTGCTCATCGGCACCATACTCGTTTCGCTGTCGGCGGTGTTCGACATCGTGGACTCCATCGCCATCCACGCGAACCTTATGCTGTCGAATTATTTCTTCTTTTTTTTCGTCGCCGGCATCACCTTCGTGCTCACCAACCGCTTTCTCAAGGTGCAGCAGAATATTGAATCGCTGAACGCCGATCTTGAAAAAAAAGTGGTCGATCTGAATTCGGCGAATGCCGCCATCGGCATGTCGGAACGGATAAACCGGATGGTGCTTGAGAACACCAACGACATCATCATCACGCTCGATCCGGCGTTTACCATCATGAGCGCCAACCAGGCGCTGTCGGCGGTGCTCAGGCATAATCCGAAACGCTGTGTCGGAAAGCCGCTCAGCGGCATCCTTTATGCGCATGACGAGAAAGACCGGGTACTGCTCAAAGATACGTTCGACCGGTTTATCACCGGCAATGAACCGCTCGAGATAAACCTTGAATTCCTCACCGCATTCACCAACGAACCCAAACCGATGCAGGTGCGGTTCACGCATATCGACAGCGAGGGGAGCAGGCACGTGCTCATGAAGGCCTCCACGGTGGACGACCGGCTGTTCAGTTATCTTGAAACGGAGGAGGCGGTATACCGCATTGACAATCAGTTCGGTCTCGCCGAGGACATCAGCCGCAGACTCGCGCACACGCTGATAAAATATCTCCCCGCGGACACGGTGGCGGAGGTGCGTATTGCGCTTCGTGAGATACTCCTGAACGCCATCGAGCACGGCAACCTTGCGGTGGGGTTTGAGGAGAAATCGGCGGCGCAGCTTGAGGACCGCTATTTCGATTTCATACGCGAACGGCAGTCACAGGAGCCGTACAGCAAGCGCCGTGTTGAGATACGCTATGTGCTTCGCAAAGACCGGGCCATTTTCAGGATACGCGACGAGGGCGGCGGTTTTGACTGGCGCGCACGGGCCAACGGGACCGGCGATGCTGCCGCTGCGGGCGGCGAAATGCTCGCACACGGGCGCGGTATCGTTATGACACGGAAGATATTCTCGGAGATGCGCTATAACGAAGCGGGCAATGAAGTGACGCTGTCGATGATATTCAGGAAAGACGCTTAAGTGCGTTTAGAAAGAGCTTACTATAATCGGTGATATCGCGTATGGCGACACTTTCATTGGGCGCATGCGCCGTCTCTTTTCCTTTACCGCAGACAACAGCGTTGATGCCGCGTTCCCTGAGAAAATATGCGCACGTTCCCCCGCCGACGCCGTAGACCTGCATTTTTTTGCTAAATACGTCTTTTACGGCTCCGCGCATCAGTGTGAGCGCCGTGGAATCAACGGGCAGCGGCGGCAGCGACGAATGCTGCTGCTGAATGGTGCGGGTAATGGTAATACCGAACTTCTTTGCAACGGACCGCTGTACGGCAGTCACGGCTTTCATGAATGATGCGATGCTGTGCTGCGGCAGAAGTCTGCAGTCGAATGAGATTACCTGTTCGCCGGGAATGGTATTGATATTCGTGACATTGTTTTTTACGCGCGTGGGTTCCACGCTCGTAAACGGATGATCGAACATGGCGTCGCGTTCGCCGAATTTCGCCGCGCGCATGGCGTCCATGGCGGTTACGAGATACGCCGCGGCCCGGTGCGCGTTTCTGCCGTGATTCGGCAGCGAACCGTGCGCCTGTTTTCCCCGCACGGTCATCGTCATCCATACCATCGATTTTTCGGCAACTTCCATCATAGCGCCGTCCGGTGAGCCCATGTCGGGAACATAGACGATGTCGTTTCTGCCGAATACGTTTTTATACCGTTTGAGCACGCCCTCGATGCCGTATCTGCTTCCCACTTCCTCGTCGGCGAAGAAGAACACGCCGGCGTTTACGGGCGGGGGTGTTGTATCACGCGCGATGGTTTTCAGGAACAGCATTCCCGCGACGATGGCGAAGTTATTATCGAGCACGCCTCTGCCGATGAGCGTGTCTTTTTTCACGCGCAGTTTGAACGGGTCGCTTTTCCAGAGACTGCGGTCGCCCTCGGGGACCACATCCATATGCGCGATTATCCAGAACGTGCGCGTAGTATCGATGCCGGGGCGGATGAAACAGAAATTAGGGCGATATCCTTTCGGTACGCGGGCGTCTTTTACCGGATAATCACGGAACGTGAGCGCTTCCTTTTTCAGCGTGGTGATGATGTACGCCGCCTTATCGTGTTCCCCGGTGCCGCCGTTCTCGGGTGCTAACGCCGGGCGTCTCACGAGTTCGCGTTCATACGCGATGACGTCGGCATTCATGCTTTTCAAACGTGTAGATTTTGTTTCGTGCGCGTTACGCATAGCTGCCATCCTAAAAAACAGGCGCGGTATGAGAACCGCGCCTGCATAGTAATTTGCGGAAATGTGTTATTCGGTATACCATACCTCGGCAAGCGACGCCGCACCACTGAATCCGCCGAGCAGATATATCCTGTTCTTGAAAAAAACCGCCGCGGCGCTTTGCCTGCCGGTGAACACCTGTGTTGTCGTGACTTCATTCCACGATACGCCGTCAACAGAAGTTTTTATGGTCGATACGGGCGCTGCTGTCGTACTATTCAGATTGGTGTTGCCGCCGATAATCCACATTTTATTATCTGCAACCGTATATGCCATCAGCATGCCGCGCGGACCGGTGTAGTATGTCCAATTAACCCCGTTGTCGCTCGAAACATAATAGTGCCCGGAGGCATCGAAAACCGTGCCGTCCTGACCATACATGAAAGCGAGTTTCCCGTTCAGCGCGAATGCCGCCCCGAAGCGAAGCGATTCAAATGGCGTAGTTGGCCACCACAGGTTCCAGGTTGCGCCGTCTGTCGTGTTATAGATATCGTTTGTTACTACCCCATTATCGCCGCCAAGTATCCACATTTTATTATCATACACGAATCCGGCGCATCCCTGACGGCCGCCGTGACTGAATGCGGCGCCCGTTGCAA
Organism: Spirochaetota bacterium; assembly: GCA_016214035.1. Classification (GTDB taxonomy): domain Bacteria; phylum Spirochaetota; class Brachyspiria; order Brachyspirales; family JACRPF01; genus JACRPF01. The sequence goes on from JACRPF010000011.1 coordinate 139,278, forward strand.
GTGTCCAGTTCGTGCCGTCCGCGGTGTACCAGACATCGTTCAGATAGGTATTCGAATAACCGCCGATGACCCACATTTTATTATCGAATGTAAACAGATTGAATGAACGCCGCGGGCCGAACTGGGCGCTCGATGTAATCTGCATCCAGTTTGAACCGTCGGGGGAACGCCATACGTCGGCTAAAAGCGTGCCGCCGGTACTGTCGTCAGCGGTGTTCCAGCCGCCGATGACATAGATGTTATCTTTGAATACCGTCGCCGCATGCCGTGCGCGTGTGGTAAATCCGCCGGTGAATGACTGCTGTTTCCATACCTTGCCGAAATTGGATGAAACAGTTGATGCATCCGGATCAAGCGGATTGTTGCGCGGCTGCAGTGTCGGAAAACATGAGATGAGAAGCAGTGTTGCCGAAAGGATGAACGCGAATATAAACAGATGCTTTTTCATATGATACCTCATATCCGTTAAAATCGCGCGCTGAATGCAAGCGCCGCGGTCTGTCCGTCATAATAGGGGATGACCATCGCGGTGGTCGTCATCTCTGGCGTGAAAAACCACCAGGCGGCGAGTCCAACGGCAGCGCCGTAGCATGACCAGGCAACGATATAGTTCACCGGAGCGATATTGACTACTGCATTGCTGTAATTCAGCCATTTATTGGCAAAATCACCGGTAGCGTTTTTATAATTGTCATATTTCTGGATAGGGTCGAGATAGGCCATCGTATTTATCGCAACACCGGCCGCAGCAACGCCGATACTCGACCAGAACAATATTGGTTTCAGTATATTCGGCTCAGCTCCCGAAGCAACGCGTGCACGGGCGGCTGCATCGCGTTTTGACCGGTCATCGGCTTCACGGCGCGCACGTTCGTCTGCCTCGCGGCGGGATTTCTCATCCATATCACGGCGCGCCTTTTCCTCGGCATCGCGTTTCGCTTTCGCTTCCTGTTCGTCACGCGCTCTATTGTCCGCCCTCGTGTCGCGCTTTGCCGGCATGTTCGCGAAGTCACGGGCGATCTTGCCCACTTCTTCGAGAAGCGCATCCATTTCGCCTTTAACCTTTGCCTGCTTGGCCGCGGTGATCTCCGATGTTTCTACATTGATTAGATTAACCGACACCGTATACGTGCTGCCGAACTTCGATAGCGTACCGGTGAACATATATTCCATATTGAGTATTTTACCTATCTGCACGGCGCAGGCGGTGTCCGAGCAGCCGGTCTGCTGGAATGACTGCTCTTTCATTATTTTATCCATGCTCGCGCGGTCGATGACCGTGAACATTTTCGTGTCAACGAGATACGCGCGGAACGAATCCGCAAGCGCTGATGCGTCATCCGCCGACACTGCCTTTCCCTGAAAGTCCATAACCGCAACGCGGTATGTTGCCGGGAACAGCATGCTGCTGAGCGCAAGCACTACAGCTCCGAATAATAGTTTTTTCATATCGACAGGCCTCCAAATAGTAATACCATAACCAAGATTCATCAAAAGCGGGCAGTCGATATTATATCATCGCCGTGTTTTTCGTCAATGAAAAACGGCATGAGAAAATTAAGCTGCCTTATGGACGGAAGCAACTGCTGTCGGGATGTTGGAGGCATTGATTTCGCCGCAGGATCAGAGTATGTTCATCGTATGAGAGTTACAGTGGTAATAGCAGCCCTCACAGCGATATGCTGTTACGGCATCGATGTGCAGTTGAAGCTGGTCTCCCGCTGCAGTTATGTTGAAATCTCCCATCCGCGTGGAATCACGGTGCAGGATGCATCGGGCAATAGTAATAAAAAAGAGAAGATACGATGCAGCCGTACTGACAGTTCCGCCGCCGTTATGATGTTCCCCGGCGATGAAGCCGTTCCAATGACCGTACGCACGGAGCGTTCCTGCCGCACCTATTTCGGAAGTATATCCGTAGCCGTTTCAAACCGGACACTGTATGTGAACAATAAAATATCCGAAGAGCGATATCTCTCCTCGGTTGTCGGCAGCGAAATGGGTCATGCTTCCCGCGAGGCATTGAGGGCTCAGGCGATAGCGTCGCGTACGCTCATCGCATATATTGAGCAGCATTCCGATGAACGTTCTTTGGGGGAACTTGACGGAGAGCATCAGGTATATGGCGGTGCAATCACCGATACGCCGGCGAGCCGGAGTGCAGTTGCCGACACCGCAGGCATGATAATGACCTATAACGGGCGGCTTTTTTATCCATTCATGCATTCGACATCATGCGGGGTCGTGTTCCCGCCGTCAACGGCATTAGGATTATCCGGTGATGATTACCCCGCGCATATCAATCCGTTTCCCGATGATGTGCACGGAGAACCGCTTAGCGGCCGCTCTCCGTATTTCGCTTGGACGCGCCAGGTGCCGTATGCTTCGCTGAAATCTGTCTTCAACCTGCCGGCAGATGCGGTGGCGGTGACGTCAGCCGTTCATCGATTCGGATATGTTACCGATTTCTTCATCATCGACAGAACGGGAGCGCAGCATACCGTACCCGGATATCGTTTCCGGTCACTGCTGGAACGCAGCGGGATTGAAGGCGTTCGCAGCGTTTTCTGCAGCGTGTCGAACACCCGTGCCGTCGTTGTCATCAGCGGCAGGGGATTCGGCCATCTCGCGGGAATGCCGCAATGGAGTGCAAAACGTCTCGCAGAGATGGGTTTTTCATATCGGGAGATACTTGAGCGTTACTATCCGGGGGCGGTTATCACCGCACAGCGTGGTATACGATAAGAACCACCGTACGTAAGAATCACCGTACGTTGACTTTCCACCATATTTATTGTACATTGTTTGCGTTGCCGTCCCGTGCAAACATGCGCGACAGTCACACTGATAATCCGTCCACGGCATAATAATGAGGAATCATAGCCATGAAAAAGATGACCGGAGCTGAAATGATCGTCGAGGCCCTTCGCAAAGAGGGTGTGGAATATCTTTTCGCCTACCAGGGCGGCGTGGTCATACCCATTTTCGACGCGCTTGCGAAACAGCAGGATATCAAAGTCATCATTCCGCGCCATGAACAGGGCGCGGCGCATGCGGCAGACGGCTATGCGCGCGTTACCGGCAAGGTGGGCGTTTGCCTGGCAACAAGCGGGCCGGGTGCCACGAATCTTGTTACCGGCATCGCCAACGCGTATATGGATTCCATACCGATGGTCGCCATCACGGGGCAGGTCGCCACGATGATGATCGGCAATGACGCGTTCCAGGAAGCGGATCTTACCGGCATTACGCGGACGATCACCAAACACAATTATCTCGTCCGTGACGTCAAGGATCTGCCGCGCATACTGAAAGAAGCGTTCTACATCGCGCGTACCGGCCGTCCGGGTCCGGTACTTGTCGATATGCCTGCTGATGTCGTCAAGGCAGCACTTACACAGGAATATCCGGAGACCGTTGATATCAGAAGTTACAAGCCAAACTATAAAGGTCATCCGCGGCAGATCAAACAGGCGGCGGCGATGATAATGGCCGCGAAACGGCCGGTGATAATGGGCGGCGCCGGTGTCATCCATGCAGGCGGAAGCGACGTGCTCCGCGCATTCGTTAAAAAGACCGGCATACCGATAACGACGACGCTTCTCGGCCTCGGCATTTATCCAACTGAAGACGAATTGTTTCTCGGCATGCCCGGCATGCACGGACTTTTTGCGGCGAATCATGCGCTTACCGAAAGCGATCTTATCATCTCGGTCGGCGCGCGTTTCGATGACCGGGTTACCGGCAAGCTCGAGAGTTTTGCGCCGCACGCGAAAGTGATACATATCGATATCGACCCGACGTCGGTGTCAAAAAGCGTCGCGGTGGATATTCCCATCATCGGCGACGCGAAGATGGTGCTCGATGAGCTTATCACCGACGTGAGCGCCTGCGACATCGGTGAATGGAAGGCGCGCGTGATGCAGTGGAAGAAAGACAATCCGCTCAAGTATGATCATGAGGGTGAGATAATAAAGCCGCAGTTCGTCCTCGAAACGTTAAGCCGCATCGCGCCGCCGGATGCGCTTGTCGCCACCGACGTGGGACAGCACCAGATGTGGACGGCTCAGTTCTATCAGTTCAAGCATCCGCGGCAGCTCATCACTTCCGGTGGCTTGGGCACCATGGGGTTCGGACTTCCCGCGGCCATCGGCGCGCAGCTCGGATCACCCGAAAAGAAAGTGCTCCTCATCTCCGGCGACGGCAGCATACAGATGAACATTCAGGAGCTTGCCACCATTTCGAATTACGACCTTCCGGTGAAGATCATCATATTGAACAATCACTATCTCGGCATGGTCCGCCAGTGGCAGGAACTGTTCTTCGGAAAGAATTACGCCTCGACGTGTCTGCAGAAAAAAACGAGCTGTCCTCCCGGATGCAACAGCCCGACGGAAGATTGTCCCATGTATGTGCCGAACTTCGTGAAGCTTGCGGACGCGTACGGCATCGCCGCAGCGTGCGTATCGAAAAAAAGCGATGTCGAAGCTGCGCTCAAAAAAGCGCTCGACCACAAGGGCGCATATCTTCTTGATGTGCAGACGGCGCGCGAAGAGAATGTGATGCCGATGGTCCCCGCGGGTCAGCCGATAAATCAGATGCTGCTGCATGGTTTGGCTTGATGCGGGCTTTGTTTTCTCAAGTTTAAGGAGGAGTAGTATTTACATCGCGCACGATGCGCGACGATAACGAGCAACAGGCCTTGCCCGCATCTGCGAGCGCCAGCGATCCCGGATGGATCGCGAGAGCGACAGTATGCAGAGAAAAAACGATATCCGGGGTGGTCTGAATATATTTGAAGGAATGCTGCTTAGCCGTATGAATAAACTTGTCACTGCACTACTATTGAGTATTCTGCTGTCATCCGTCGCCTTCGCCGGTGCACGTCCGCAGAAGGCGGTGTTCATCCTCTGCTATCACACCTTCATGGGGAACAATCCAAAAAGTACGATCGATTTTTCCGTGGATGAATTCCGCGCGCAGATGCGTGAGATCATCACCAACGGCTTCCGTTTTGTCACCTACCGCGACATCACCAACGACACGCTCACCGGCGTCACCAATGTACTAATCACCGTCGACGACGGTTTCAAGTCGATGCTGCCCGTGTATTCCAATGTCATGAAGCCCATGGGCATTCAGCCGGTCATCGCGATATACCCGGCCATCATCGGTGTCGGAAGCGCATTCATGACATGGAAAGACATCGTCGCGCTTGCGAATGACGGATGCGAGATAGCCTCGCACGGCTATAACCACGAGCGCATCACGGCGGATTTGCTCCTCACCTCACCGAAAGTATTCAGTAATGAGATATACCGGTCAAAAAAGATGCTCGAGACGAATCTGGGCCGGCCGGTGACGGCGTTTGTATATCCGTACGGCGTGCGTTCGGCGGTAACCGTTTCCAATGTGCGTGCCGCGGGGTACACCTGTGCGTTCACCATCGAGCGCGGCGCGGTGCTCCTGCCGCTCTCCGAGAACCGCGATATGCACCAGCTCTCGCGGTACATGATCATCACCTCCAAAAAGGATTGGGAAAACATCATGACGTATATGAAAGCATTCGTGCGAAGGACGAATATATGATTCCGCATTCACGGCCAACCATTCAGAAGAAAGACCTTGAGGAAGCGCTTAATGTGCTGGTGAGCGACAAACTCGCCACCGGCAACGTGGTGTATGAATTCGAGCGCGCGTTCGCCAATTATTTCGGCAAGGGATTTTCAGCCGTGTTCGTCACGAGCGGTACGGCGGCGCTTGAGCTCATCATGGAACAGATGGGCATCGGCGAGGGCGATGAGGTGATACTCTCGTCATTTCTGAACGTATCGCCCCTGCAGGTCATCACCGCGCGGAAGGCCAAGCCCGTACTTGTCGATATCGGCGAGGACACGTTCAACATGGATATGGACATGGTGCTGGAGCGCATCACCGAACGGACGAAGGCGGTCATCGTGTCGCATATGTTCGGAAGTGTTGCGCTCATCGATGAACTCGCCGAGGCGAAGGTGCCGCTCATCGAGGACTGCGGCCATGCGCTCGGTGCGCGCTTCAAGGGACTTCCCGCGGGGAGTTTCAGCGACTACGCATATTTCTCGCTTGCGGCAACCCGGATGATCACGAGCGGCGGCGCGGGCGGCATGATACTGACGCGCAAAAAAGGCATTGAAGAACTCCGCGACATCCGCCACTACGACAAGAAGGACGATTTCAAGAAACGGTATAACTTTTACCCCACCGATCTGCAGGCCGCGGTGGGTCTTTCTGAAATGCGCGAACTTGATAAGGACAATCCGATCCGCAATAAGGGACTCCTGCAGATACGCCGCGAGATTGCCGAGATATATAATACATCGCTCATGCAGGCGAAGGCGTCAAAACCCATCGTGCATGATACCGAGATTCCCAATAATTACCGTTATGTCATCCGTCTCGACGGCGAGATGACGGTGCCCGAGGTTATCGAGATGTTCGGCCGGCAGGACGTGGAAGTGGCGCGGCCGGTGTACAAACCGCTGCATCACTACCTTTCACTTCCCCGCGAGGAATTCCCGAACACTGAAACGGCATACCTGCGTGCGGTGTCCATCCCCATCTATCCCGCGCTGCTGAAGAAACAGGTCGAGCTAATCGCGAAACTTATCAAGAGGATACGCTGATGTTCCGGCTCAATATTATGGGAGAGTTCGAAAGTGCGCATTATCTGCGCGGCTACAAAGGTAAATGCGAGAATATGCACGGGCATAACTACAAGGTTGAGCTCACTGTTAATGCCGAGGATGTGATGAGCGACGGGCTTGCGCTCGATTTCGTCGAGCTCAAACGCCTCCTGAAGGAGATCACCGAATCGCTCGATCATAAAATACTCAATGATATTCTCTATTTCAAGGTGCGAAATCCTTCGGCGGAAATGCTCGCGAAGTTCATCTATGAAAAAATGTCACAGTCGCTGCCGAAGACCGTGACGCTCGATAAGGTCCGCATCTGGGAAAATGACCGCCAGTGGGCGGAATACTTCGTGTGAACGGCCTTTCATTTCAAATCACCGATAATTGCGGAGCTGCCCGCGCCGGAACGCTCACCATAAACGGCACCGAGGTACAGACGCCGGTGTTCATGCCGGTGGGAACCAACGCCACCGTGAAGGCGATGACGCCGGTACAGGTGGCCGATACCGGTGCCAAACTCATCCTCGCGAACACCTATCATCTGGCGATGCGTCCGGGAACGGAAACGGTGGCCGCACTCGGCGGGGTGAAGCGTTTCAACGGCTGGCCGCATGTGATGCTCACCGATTCCGGCGGCTATCAGGTGTTTTCACTGTCAAAGATGAACAGGATTACCGATGAAGGCGTCACCTTCCAGTGGCCGGTAGACGGATCTACTCATTTCTTTTCGCCGAAGATCGCCATCGACCATCAGCACCGCATCGGCGCGGATCTCATCATGGCGTTCGATGAATGCATGCCGCATGACGCCGATCTTTCCTACGCGAGGACATCGGTGGCGCGCACGTCGCGCTGGGCGAAGGAATGCATCGATCATCACAACGCATCGGAATATCGCGAGCGCCAATTCCTGGGCGGCATCGTGCAGGGCGGATTAGTGCGTGAACTCCGGCTCGAGAGCGCGCGTGACCTCGTGGGCATGGATTTTCCGTTCTATGCCATCGGCGGACTTTCCGTTGGTGAAGGTTTTGAGCGCATGCGTGAAGTCCTGTCATACACCGTTGCGGAGCTTCCCGCTGAAAAGCCGCGTTATCTCATGGGCGTGGGCGAACCGCGCGACATCATCGAGGCCGTATCGCAGGGAATCGATATGTTCGACTGCGTCATGCCCACACGCAATGCGCGAAACGGTGAAGCGTTCACCTTTTCAGGAACGATAAAGATCCGTAACGCGAAATATGCTTCAGATGGTCTGCCGCTTGAGGAAGGATGTGACTGCTATACCTGCCGCACCTTTTCACGGGCGTACCTCAGACATCTCGATCATGCGAAGGAAATGCTGTTCCATACGCTGATGACGACGCATAATCTGCGCTTCATGCAGCGGTTCATGAACGCTATCCGTGAAGCGATACGGGGTAATGCGCTCGTCGCATTCAGCAAGAGCTTCACCAGCGGGTTTTACAAAGACTGAATGTCCGTCAGGCGTTTCTCATTTCGAAATACCTGTTGAGCAGATCGTTGTATTCATCCTGTAGTTTTTTCCGAAGTCCGTCGGGCAGGTCCTCGGTGGCGAGACGTTTTTTGATCTCCATGATTGCATGGAAATCGCTCAGCATTTTTTTAGCTTCCGCAGGCTTAAGGTTCGCGTCGGCCATTTTATTCGCAAATTCAGTTTTCGCAAACACATTCTGTCCCAGACGGAACGTAGCCATCTGCTTGCCGTCGGTGTCGTGCTTTTCGCCCCATATGTTGCGGCTCGCTTCGTTGAGCGCGTCCTGCATCTTTTTGAAATCGCTGTGTGAGAGACGTCCGTCCGCCTTCAACGACTTCTCAAGATTGGCGATGGATGCCTGCTGGTCCTGGAGTTTTTTAATTTCCACGGGAGTGAGATATCCTTTCTGAACACCGTGTTCGATGCGTTTTGTCTGATTGCCCTGGCGATTGTCGATGACGGTCTCACGGGCTGTCTCTTTCTGCTTCTGGATGTCGGACGGTATCTGTTTTTTTGTCTTGTCGGCGCCGGCCAATTTGTTTGTTGCAGTAGAAGATTTTTCTTTATCCGCGCCGCTGTTCGTTGCAATCGCTTTTTTCGGATTGTTCTTGTCGGGAACGTTTCGTTTGTCGGCGTCGGCGCGTGCCGCTGCCCGTTTATCTGATGCGTCCTGTGCGTTCGCGCGTTTTTCGGTGTCGGCGGTTTTGCCCGGCTGATTTTTCTGCACCGGCTGCCGCGCCTGAGCGGTGAGTACGGATGTGCCGATCAGACAGGTGATGCACACCCCGAGAACGGTCAGAAAGCATTGCGTGGTTTTCATACGATGAGACCTCCGATGACATGATTGACTGTATGACCTCAGTCTGAAGTATGACGCAGCCGGGGACGATTTAGTTCCCTGCCTCAGATTCGCCGCCGGCATCCGCGTTTTTTAAAGCCAGTAATTGCATTACTGTATGGACATGATATAGTACGCGGGTATCAATGCGGTGCGATACTGAACCCGGAGATTTTATGAGCGCAAGTATTTATATCGATGGAAAGTATTTCGAGCCGGCGAACGCGACCGTGTCGGTGTTCGATCACGGATTTCTGTACGGCGACGGCGTGTTTGAAGGCATTCGTTTTTATAATAAAAGAATATTTAAATTAAACGAACACATTCAGCGGCTTTTCAATTCAGCCAAGGTCATCATGCTCGAGGTGCCGCTCACCGCCGATGCGCTCAGTGCGGCCGTGGTCACCACGGTCAAGAACAGCGGTCTGGCCGATGGATACATCCGCCTCATCGTAAGCCGCGGTACGGGCGATCTCGGTCTCGACCCGCGCAAATGCAAAAAGGCGTCAATAGTCATCATACCGAGCGAACTGAAGATGTATCCGAAGGAACTGTATGACAACGGGATCTCGCTCATCACGGTACCCACCCGGCGGAACATCAATGAATCGCTCAATCCGCGCATCAAATCGCTTAATTATCTGAACAACATACTCGCGAAGATCGAGGCCGTGCAGCTCGGCTATGAAGAAGCGATACTGCTCAATCACGACGGGTATGTCGCCGAATGCACCGGTGATAATATTTTTTATGTCACCGGCGGCGTGCTCTATACGCCGGCGTCGCATTACGGCGCACTGAAAGGCATTACACGGGACGTCATTATCGATCTGGCGAAAGAGCAGCATATCACCGTGGTCGAAGCGGCAACAACGCGCTACGATTTGTATACCGCGGATGAATGTTTCCTTACCGGTACGGGCGCTGAAGTGATACCGGTCGCGAAAATTGATGCACGCGTCATCGGCACCGGCGGTCCCGGCGGCATGACGCGAAAACTCATCGACGCGTTCAAGAAACTGGTTGCGCGTGAAGGAGTGGCGGTAGCATGAAGTGTCAGCTGTGCGGCGGCGCTGATGCCGAGCTCCATATTCAGGAGATCGTAAACGGCGAAAGCAAGGAACTGCACATCTGCAAGGCATGCGCCGAGCAGAAAGGAATTTTCAAGGATCTCACCGCGCTCGATCTTTCCATGGGCACGGCAACCCCGGCGGAGCGCACGGAAAAGAAAGACACTGCCGCTGACGTGGAGACACCTTCACTTGTCTGCAGCAGCTGCGGGTATACGTCACGAATGCTTGCCGAAACTGAAAAACTCGGCTGTCCGCACTGTTACTATGTTTTTACGGATGAAGTGGCGCGCATGACAGGCAAAACACAGTCCTCACCGGTCTATGCCGGACGCCGGCCGCATGCGGGTGCGGGCAAAACGCAGCCCACGCGGCTTGCGACGCTCAAGCGTGAGCTTACCACGCTCATCAAGCGCGAAGATTATGAAAAAGCGGCCGTGCTGCGTGATACCATCGCCGCGATGGAAAAACGCCGCTCATCCGGCGGCAGACAGGCCTGATCGATGACGTCGTACCGCATTCCCGAAACAGCGGCGTGGTGGTCTTCCGACGGCAATGACAACAATATCATCATTTCATCGCGCGCGCGTCTCTCCCGCAATCTTCCCGATATTCCGTTTCCGCATCACGCAAGCAGCGAACAGCGTCTTCAGGTGGCTGACAGGACCGCATCGGCAATAGAATCCATCGACGCCGTTTCCCGGCATTGCACGAAACTTTCCATCGATGATGTGAATCCGCTGTCGCGCCGTATTCTTGTGGAACGGGGACTCCTGCGTACCGGCATCACACACGACAATGTAGTCCTCTATGTGGAACAGAACGAACAGCATGCGATCACGGTCAACGGTGAGGATCATGTGCGGTTTTCCGCGGTGGCCAACGGACGCGATCTCGATGCGGTATACCGCCGTGTCAACGGAATCGAGCGCGAGCTTGAACACACGCTCGATTTTTCCTTCGATACCGATCACGGGTATCACACCGCGGCGGTCGCCGATCTCGGAACGGGACTCCGGTTGTCGTTCATGGTGCACATACCGCTCCTGATATGGGAAAGCAAGGAAAAGCTCGAGCGCATACTCACCGGCATTGTCCGTAAAGGCGGCATTATACGCGGGTTACGCGGAGAAAAAAGCCGTTCTATCGGCGATATGATACAGATTGCCAGTCAGGCTACGCTCGGCGTGAGCGAGGACGACGTGATCTCGATGATGGACGCCTTCGCCCAGACGCTTGTCACCGCGGAAGAGCGCATGCGTGAACGCGTGTATAAACGTGACCGGACGCTCCTAGAGGACAAAATTTACCGAAGTCTCGCGATGCTTGCCGCCGCACGATCGATCACCTATATTGAGACGGTGGCGTTTCTGTCGTGGCTTCGCGTCGGCGTCTCGCTTGAACTGTTTCCGATACCGCTTTCCGTTCTTACCAAGGCGTTTTTCACCGCGCAAAAAGGGCACATATGCTACGGCGGTGACATCGAGAAAAAAAATGTGCGTGATGTGAAGCGCGCCGATATGCTCCGCGCCGTTTTCCGTCCGTACGCCGTCTGACGCAATCGCCCGCGCCGGATAATTATCACCAAGGATACCGCAATGTCCAACGATCAGTATCTTACCGCAGGTAAAGTAAAGCGGCTTGTGCAGAAGCTTTCCGAATTCCGCTACCGGCATACGCTGCCGTTTCAGACCATACTGTCACGGAAGGCCGCGCCCGCGGAACGTGATATCCCCGCGGTCGATAAAAAGTGGATTGAACGTACGCTGCCGTTCTCCTGGGGGGAGCGTGACGGGTTCTGGTTCTTCCATAAAGACATCGCGGTGCCGAAAACGTGGAAAGGCAAGACCGTGTATCTGCTGCTCATGCCCAACGATTTTCCCGCGCGCGAGCTTGCGAACGCCGAGTCGCTCGTGGTCGTGAATGGAAAGATTATCGGTTCCAACGACTGTTTCCACCGGGAACTCGTGCTCATGGAAAAAGCGAAAGGCGGCGAACGGCTGTCGGTTGATATGCGCACCTGGTGCGGGCTCAACGCGAACATGATGGGGCCGTGGAAAGAGCTCGTGTTCGCGCAGGCGTCGCTCGCGGCGCTTCACGGTGATGTTGAGTCACTGTTCATCAGACTTACAACGCTGGTGCAGACACTCGAGCTTTTTGCCACGGAAAGCTATGAATACAATCATCTCCTCGGAATCGCAAACCGCGCGGTGTCGCTCCTTGCATTCGGCACATCGTCGCGTGTGTTCGATGCGAGCGTACGCGCGGCGCTCGGTGTTTTCACCGAGGCGGTTAACAGCGATCCGTCGCGTCCGACCGTCGTCGCCGCGGGACATGCGCATATCGATGTCGCCTGGCTCTGGCGTCTGTCGCATACACGCGAGAAGGCGGAACGCACCTTCGCGAACGTCATCCATCTCATGGAGCTCTATCCGCACTATCATTTCTCGCAGAGCCAGCCGCAGCTCTACCGTTATATTCAGGAGGACAATCCGGAGCTTTTCGCCGAGATAAAAAAGCGCGTGAAGGAAAAACGTTTCGAGCCCGTGGGCGGAATGTGGGTTGAGGCCGACTGTAATCTCATTTCCGGCGAATCGCTCGTGCGTCAGATGCTCTTCGGACAGCGCTACTATCAGCGCGAGTTCGGCATGATGACCGATGTGCTGTGGCTGCCGGACGTGTTCGGATATTCTTGGGCGCTGCCGCAGATCATGCTCAAGTCCGGTCAGAAATATTTTATGACCACGAAAATAGCCTGGTCGCAGTACAATAAGCCTGATTTTGATACGTTCGTCTGGCGCGGACTCGACGGCAGCGAAGTGCTTACCCACTACGTGCACGGCGGCGGCGGATACAACGGCGAACAGACGCCGCAGCATATCATGAACACCTACCGCGCGTACGCGCAGAAGGATGTAAACGATGAACTCCTTGCCGCATTCGGTCACGGCGACGGCGGCGGTGGTCCCACGAAGGAAATGCTTGAGCGCGGCCCTGTCATCAGCCAGCTGCCGTTCATGCCGCGTGTGGTGCACGGACGCGTCACCGATTTTTTCAAACGCCTGAATGCGCGTGTGCGGGAGAATCCGCGGCTGCCGGTGATCGATGGGGAACTGTATCTTGAACTGCACCGGGGTACCTATACGTCACAGGCGCAGAACAAGCGCAGCAACCGTCGCGCGGAATCGCTGCTGCAGTCCGCGGAAAAGATTGCGGTGCTCGCGGCACTTTTCGGGAAAGCATATCCGGCAGAGACGCTCACGAGCGGCTGGGAGACGCTCCTGCGCAACCAGTTTCACGATATCATTCCCGGTTCATCCATCCCCGAAGTGTACGAGGATTCGGCGAAGGAATATGAGCGCATATTCAAAGACATGGAAACTATCATCACGGGCTCGATGCGCCATCTGGGCGTATCGATGAAGACATCGGAGCACGGGTTTCTGATATATAATCCGCTGCCGTGGATACGCACCGACGTGGTTCAGCTTACACGCGAGGTCGTGGGGGTTCTCACGGCAACGCATACGAATACGACGGTGCCGCTGCAGACGGTAACGATTCTCGGTGAACGCCGCACCATGGCGTATATTGAGGCGATGCCCGCAGGGGGCATGTGCGCACTTGCGGAGACGCCTCCCGCACCGAAGAAAGTGAAAGCGCCGTCATTCGGCCTTGCTGCCGGTGCGCGCTCCTGCACGAACAAATATTTCATCATAAAGTTTGACGCGGCGGGGCGCATTGTCTCTCTTGTCGATAAACGCCGCTCACGTGAACTTGTAGCGCCGGGTTCAGGATTGAACGACCTTACCGCATTCGAAGATATTCCGCTCAACTGGGATGCGTGGGACACGGATATTTTCTACACGGAGAAGCCGTATCCGGTGACTTCACAGTCGTTTTCGCTTAAGGGAAAGGGGCCGCTCTGCGCCGTGTACCGGCGTGAACTCCGTTTCAGAAGCTCAACGATACGCCAGGACATTGTCATCTACGCGCATCTGGATCGCATCGATATTCACACCGAGGCGGATTGGCGTGAACATCAGACGCTTCTGAAGGCGGCGTTTCCGGTGGATATGCACACCGCGTCGTATACCGCGGAGATTCAATTCGGTGAGATTGAGCGGGCGAACAACTGGAACGACCGGAGAAGATATGCGCAGTTCGAAAGTGTCGCCCACCGCTGGGTAGACCTTTCCGAGAACGACTACGGCGTTTCGCTCATCAACGACTGCAAGTACGGCCACGATGTGCGCGGTAACTGCATGCGCATCACGCTTATCAAAGCCGGCACCTATCCCGACGCGAATGCCGATATCGGTATACACCGGTTTTCCTACGCGATCTATCCGCATGAAGGGCATGTAAAGGATTCACTGACGGTGGAAACCGGTTACCGGTTCAATAATCCGGTATTCGTGACGGAAACCGAACCCCATAACGGCGATCGCGACACGGTGACATTCATCAAGGTATATGCGAATCATACGGTACTCGATACGGTCAAGCGTGCCGAGGATGTGGACGCATATGTGCTCCGGTTCTATCAGTCAAAGAACATGCAGGAAAATGTCACTGTCGTCATCGAACGTCCATTGAAAAGCGTTGTCGAGACCGATTTACTTGAGCGGCCGACGGATAATGTGAAGCTGAATCCCGACGGATTCAGCTTCATCGCCAAGCCTTTTGAGATCCGTACCTTTTTGGTAACGCTCGCGCAGCCCAAAAAACGATAGTACGGCGCTGTTCCGGGTATGCCGGTGGTACATCAAAAAAGAGCAAAAAACGCTTGCAAAAAAGCTTCTTTTGTGATATAATATGTTAACCGACTGCAATCTGCTACCGGCGTAGTGTATCGTTTTTCAATGGGAGGAAACATGATGCAACGTATCGAAATGGCTGAGGAACAGCCTCTTCAGAACACAAATCCAACAGTTATCAAAGTCGTGGGCGTGGGGGGCGGCGGTGTCAACGCGGTGAACCGCATGATCGACATGGGTATATCCGATGTCGAGATGATCGCCATCAACACCGACCGTCAGGCGCTTTCAATAGCAAAGGCCGACACGAAAATAGTAATCGGCGAGAAGATTACCGGCGGACTCGGCGCGGGCATGGACCCGGTCAAGGGCGAACAGTCCGCGGAAGCCGATGTTGAACGGATAGAGCAGGCGCTTCGCGGCGCCAATCTCGTATTCGTCACGAGCGGATTCGGCGGCGGAACGGGCACCGGCGCATCGCCGGTTATCGCGCGTATCGCAAAAAGTGTGGGCGCACTCACCATCGGCATCGTGACCAAGCCGTTTGAAATGGAAGGAACGCTCCGCATGAAGGTTGCCGAGGACGGCATTCGCCGCATGCTCGATAATGTCGATTCGCTCATACTCATACCGAACGAGAACCTCTTTAAGATACTCGGTGACCGCACGTCTTATCAGGATGCGATACGCGCTTCCGACGATGTGCTCCGCCAGGGCGTGCAGGGCATCGCCGATATCATCACCGTGCCGAGCGTATTTGTGAACATCGACTTCGCGGATGTCAAATCGATGATAGAGATATCGCGCGGACGGGCGCATATGGGCATCGGCCACAGCAAGGGCGAAGGCCGCGTACGCACCGCCATGGAAGCGGCATTGCGCAATCCGCTCCTCGAAGTTGAAAACATCAAAGGCGCCAAAGGCATACTCGCCAACATCGTCTGTTCAAAGGACTTCACTATTGCGGAATACCGCGAAGCGGCCCGCGTGCTCCATTCATTCGCGGATGCCGACGCGCATATCAAGATCGGCGTTTCGAACGACGAGACCATGAAGGATGAGATCAAGGTGACGGTTATCGCCACCGGTTTTGAGGCGGGAGCGGTATCGGCTGTAGAAGACGAGGAAGAGATCATTCTTCCGGTTCGTCAGGAACGAGTTTCCGCTGCCGCCGTGCAGAAACCGAAAGAGCGTGAACTGCTTAACGATACCGACGAAGATCCGGTTGTCCGCGAGGAAGTGAAAGCCCCGGCTGCAATCGTTGAAAAGAAATCGTCTGTCGTCATGCCGGTCACCGCCGAGAAGAAACCGTTCCGGCTGCCGTACGAAGTGGTGAGCGAAGAGGAACTTGACCGGCACAAACGTCTGGGCAACCTCGAAGATATGGAATCACCAACGGATGCCGATATCGACACGCCCGCGTTCATGCGGCGTCAGTCCATACTCAAACGCAGTTAAAGGATTTTCGCGCTATGAAGATACTTGCAGCGGCATGCATTCTGCTGCTGCCGTTCACCGCCATGGCCGCGGCGGGAGATGCGGAAGCGGCATACACGTCGGCTAAAAGCGCATACGACGCAAAGCGGTATTATGCCGCGGTCCCGGTGCTTGAGGACCTGTATAAAAAAAATCCGTACTACGCCGAGCCGTCAATACTGCTTGCGGACATCTACATCATATTCGAGAACTACACACGCGCGAAGGAAGTGCTCGTCAAGCTCGGCAAGTTCCATCCGCGTGACGCCGGCGTGCTTGAGCGGCTTCTGCAGATAGATCTGCTCGAGGCAAGGCTTGATGACGCGAAAAAATCGATTGAGCGATTACGCGCCGTCGACAATAAGAATTATTATTCCGTATACGCGGAAGGATATCTTGCCGAGATGGCGGGACATATCGATACGGCGAAGTCATTGTATCAGCGTTCCATCGATTATGCCGAGGATGCGATAGAACCGAATACGGCGCTGGCATATCTGCTCGTGTTTTCCGGCAAACGCGAGGCGGCGAAGATCTATTTCGACAAGCTCGTAAAAATGCATCCGCGAAGCGAGCTGGTGTATTATCATCGTGCCAATTATCATTACCTGACGGGCGACCAAAAGCAGGCTCTGGCGGCGCTTGAGAAGGCGCTCTATTATCACAAGGATTTTTACCGCGCGAAGCTCCTTATGGCGGATGTGCACATCAAGACCGGCAATTACCGTTCGGCTATCAGCGTCATCAAATCGCTTCCCGCCGAAACGCTGCTGGGCGAGAAGGACTATCGCCTCGGGTTTCTCTATGAAAAAATAGGCGACAGTGTTCAGGCGCTTTCGTTGTACAAAAAGTACATCGACGCGAATCCGGACGAGATATTTTCGCGTGTGGCGTATGAGCGCGTTCTGTTTGCATCCGTCAAACCGGGCGATGCGCGGCGCACCGAGGCTGCGGCGTTCTACCGGCCCGCGGCGCAGCAGTATCTGCGGGACAATGATTTTTTCCGCGCGGAAGTGTATTATAAGCGGCTTCTGCGGCTTACACCGGCCGATGTGCCGGCGCGGCGCGACCTTGCGAACATCTACCGTAATAATAATCAGACCGAGCGGTATCTCGAGCAGCTTACGATAGCGCATGAACTCGCGCCCGACGACCGGACGATAGCGTCCATCGTCGAGTACCGCGCGCGTGAACTTACGGCGCTGCCGTCGCGGCAGTACGGCGTTGAGCAGTATGCCGTTCCGTCGCCCGGATTCACCGTGGCGGTGTTCGACATCTTCCGCATCGTGCGCGGCGACCATGAAGGGCTTGAGGCGTCGTTCGCTGAGCTTTTGGCGCACACGCTGCATCAATTCCCGAACGTGCGTACGCGTGAGATGTACGCGAAAAAATATACACCCGAGACCATGCTCGCGGCTATCAAGGAGAATGCCGTCGATTTCTATATCGAGGGCAACATTCTCGCCACCGGCGACCGGATGAGTATTGATGCATCGCTCATCGACGCGAATACGAGGCGCGTGCTTCGTGTGTACCGATCGTCGAAAACCGGCAAAGAGAAAATGATTGAGGCCGCGTACGAGATCGCGCGCGCGATAGCGAAGGATATGCCGCTGTTCGGCACCATCGTAAAGATTCAGGAAAACAATATCATACTGAATCTCGGCAGACGGCATGGTGTTTCCAAGGGCATGCGCTTCACCGCGTACCGTAACCGCTATCCGCATTTCGATCATGATAAACGGACTATTGCGGCACTACCCGAGGATATCGCCGGGACCATCGTGGTCAACACGGTCGACGAGAACATCAGCATCGGCACCGTCGAGAATATGCGCGACTTCTCCGCCGTCAGACATTTTCAGTATGTGGTTCCCGCGGCGGAGGCGCCGGCTCAGGCAAAGACAAAGAAGAAATAGCGGCAGTTTGCAAAATCTGGCGCAATGGTTATATTTGAACTATCACTTCAACGGATAATGATATGACAATTCGATTCCACGGCGTTCGCGGATCAACACCGGTCCCGCAGGCCGCGATGATGCATTTCGGCGGTAACACGGCATGCGTGGAGGTGCGTTCGAAGAAAGGCACGCTTGTCATTCTCGACGCGGGGACAGGCATACGCTCGCTCGGGCTTTCACTTATGAAGGAATACGGCGAGAGACCGATACACGCGGCGATTCTGCTGAGCCATACGCACTGGGACCACATTCAGGGATTCCCGTTCTTTCTGCCGCTGTTCGACAAAAAGAATTCGTTTCACATCTACGGCAAGTCACGGTATACCAAGTCGCTCGAAGAGATCATGGCCGGACAGATGGAGCATAAATATTTCCCGGTGAGCCTCAAAGAGATAGGGAGCCCCGTGCAATTTAAAATGGTCGAAGAAGGCGCGTTCACTATCGGGGGCGATGTCACCATCACCGCGAAGGAGCACTATCATCCCGGCGGCGCATATACATACCGCATCGAAGCGGACGGCGCAACGGTTGTCTATTCTACGGACACCGAACATGTCGACGGCAGGCTGGACGAGCGTGTTGTTGCAATCGCGAAAGACGCGGACCTTCTCATCCACGATACACAGTATGATGACGCCGATATTGTCACGCACGCGGGCTGGGGGCATTCATCGTACCGTCAGGCGTGCGAGGTCGCGAAGCGCGCCGGGGTGAAACGGCTATCACTGTTTCATTATGATCCTGTCTATGATGACCGTAAGGTAAAAGCGATACTCCGCGACGCGCAGAAGCTCTTCAAGAATACCATGGCCGCCCGTGAAGGCGCGGCAGTGTCCATTGGCTGAGACCCTCATCATCTCCGGCGCACACAGCGTTGGCGGGAACACCGAAACGCTCGTGCAGCATGTTCAGCAGAATGCCGGACCGTCGGCTGAGATACTGGTGCTTCGCGAAAAACGTATACAGCATTGCAACGGATGCCGCACCTGTGAGCGGACCGGGTCATGCGTTATTGATGACGATATGCAGGGGATTTATCCGCTGCTCGAACATACCCCGTCGGTTGTGCTGGTGACGCCGCTCTATTTTCTGTCGGTGAGCAGTGTCATGAAACAGTTCGTCGACCGCTGCCAGGTGCTGTATGCGCGGCGCTATATTCACAAAACGCTTATCGATGATGCTGCACGGCGCGGTATTGTCATCGCGCAGGGCGCCACTGAAAATCAGGGCGACTTTGCCGGTATATCGCTTATCGCGCGGAGCTTTTTCTATTCAATCGGTATCCGGTCGATCCGGCCGCTGTTCCTTACGGATGTCGACAAGCGCGGTGATATAAACTTGATAGCAAGCCTTGATGAGCAACTGCGGATAATACTTCAGCGGTAAGGAAAAGCAGATGAGAGTATGGGCGGTCGCATTGTATTTGCTCGCGGCGGCGTTCGTATGCTCCGCGGGGCAGGGTTATACTGCTGCGACGGTGCCGAACCCCAAGCATGCTGACGGCGGATATGTCTCGAATCCCGACGGTATTCTGACATTAGGCGATGTGTCTGAGCTCAACGGTATTATCGCCGATATAGAAAAGACCACCGGTGCGCAGATAGCTGTAGTCGCCGTTCAGTCGATCGGCGACGCGGTGCCGAAGGATTTTGCCGTGGATCTTTTCAAACGCTGGGGGATTGGACAGAAGGGCAGAGACAATGGCGTGCTGCTCCTCGTGGTGCCCGGTGCGAGACGATGGGAGATTGAGGTCGGCTACGGGCTTGAAGGAACGCTGCCGGATGCCGTATGCAAAAGCATCGGCGAGCGGTCATTCCCGGCGCATTTTAAAAAAGGCGAATACGGTGCGGGACTTATTGAAGGCGTACGGCAGATACAGCGCGTGCTGCTGAGTGAACAGAGCGCCGGAACGTCTCATTCCTCTGCAGGTGCGGCACACGGTCATGGTACGGGAACCGGTGATGTTACGGCATCTGCTATGCGTCATCTGCGCGGCAGTGATATCATCCGTGTTCTGCTTGTATACGCCGTCATCGTTTTTGGCGCAACACTGCTGGCGGTCATCGTCATATTGGCGTCGTTTGTACCGAAAGACCCCTATAGGCGTTACGCCATCGTGCGGCCGGTGTGTCTTCCGGTCTGGGCGGTGATTTTTCCGATCCCATTCATCGGCATTTTTTTTCTCACGAAAGTGCTTCTCTACCGGTATCGGAATAGCCCGAGAAAAAGCAGCAGCGGAAAACCGATGCGCCTCCTGTCCGACAGGGCCGAGGACGCGCATCTGATGAAAGGGCAGCTGGACGAGGAGAAGGTAAAATCGGTCGACTATGACGTGTGGATTGACGATGCCGGCAAAACACGCGTGCTCAGTTATCCAAAGCTGTTCTCAAAATACAGAAAATGTCCGCAGTGCGGCTATATGACCTATTTCACCGAATACGACCGTGAGATAACGGCGGCAACCTATTCGTCATCGGGAACCGGTGAACGTAAGTTTTCCTGCGTATCGTGCGGGCATTCGGTGATAGCGCAGTATACGATACCGCAGAAGACGCGGTCGTCATCGTCATCTTCCGGTTCAGGCGGCGGTTCATCGTCGTGGGGCGGCGGACGCAGCGGCGGCGGCGGCTCGGGCGGAAGCTGGTGATTCGCGCCGGCTGTTATTGTATTTTCCCGGCGGCATGGTAGAATAAATTATATTATTTTCCGGACGGCGTGCATGATCGCTTCACTGACATCGATGAAACAATTGGTAAAAAACATCAGGAAAAGCCGCGTTGTGCTCAATCTGCAGGCTACCGGGAAGCGTGAAGCCGTTTATGAGATGCTTTCGAAAGCATCTGAGAAAGGGTTGAAGATCGATCCGGCCGCGGTCACCGATATCGTGCTTGCCAACGAGAAGACGATTTCAAGCGGGCTCGGATACGGTGTGGCCTTTCCGCACGCGGAGATAGAGGGGCTTAAGGAAGAGACGATAATATTCGGCACATCGCCGAAGGGTATGCTGTTTCACGCTATCGACAAAAAACCCACGCATCTGGTGACGCTTTTTCTCACGCCTGCGGGTGAATATAAGGACTATCTCGCGCATCTGTCGCTGCTTGCGGATCTCTCGCATCTGACGATGTACGTGGTGATGATACTCGAGTCGCCGAACGAAAAAGTGTTCCGCAGCAGGATGATTGAACTACTCAAAAAAGGCGGCATGCGGCTGTAACGCATCGATCGATGAAGCGAACGACGATATATCTTAATTACATCGAAGTAATCCTGCTGTCGCTCTTCGGCGGCATCGCGATGGCGTTCGCATTCCCGATGCAGAGCCGCTTTTATCTCGCGTTCATCGCCTTCGTTCCGATGGCGATAATCGTATTTACCTGCAATAAAAAAAAGATTATACTCGCGTCCGCCATATATGTGTCGGCATTCTTCGGACTGATATTGTACTGGGTTGCCGCATATATGCTCAAAGAGACACCGCTGCCGATTGCCATACTGGCGTTTCTGCTCATACTCATTACGTATGCGCTCTACTACAGCCTTGCGGGCGTGCTCATCTCGCTCATCGCCAGCCGGAAGCCGCTCTTCCGCGTGTTCCTGCTTGCCGCGGGATTCACGCTGCTCGATTATTTCCGCACACTCGGCTTTCTCGGCTTTCCCTGGGGCATCGCGGGATATTCGCAGTGGAATTTTCTGCCGATGATACAGGTGAGCGACATCACCGGCGTGTACGGTGTTTCGTTCGTCATTTATCTGGTCAATGCGGTCATCGCCGATACGTTCATCAAGTATCGTGACAAGACGTTTGACTGGAAGAGCTATCTGCGTTTCCCCGCCGTACTCCTCAATCAATATACGGCGTCGGTTGTCATACTGGCCGCGGTGTTCGTCTACGGCGGCATGAAGCTTTCACAGGCGAAACAAGAGGATGCATCGCAGCCGAAACAGATACCGGTGGCGCTCGTGCAGGAAAATTTCGATTTCAATTACCGGTGGAATGAACCGAGCAGCACCAATCTTGCCAAGGGAAAATTTCTGTTCATGGACCCGGGCAAACTGCGGAATACCGAGACGAATGTCGGCAGACTGATGAACGGCACCGTGGTAAGTGAACGGATCATACGGCTCGCGAAAGAAGGCGCGCTCAAGAACCCGTCGCTCATCGTTTTTTCCGAATCGGCAACACTCGACTATTATGATTTTTTTCTGCCCGAGGTAAAGCGCTACCGCACCGATGTGAACCGCATCCGTGAAGTGCGTAAAAAACTCAATGACGGTAATGCCGGTCCGTACAACATGTACAACACCTATATCCTGCACCAGGGATTCTATGACATCGGCCGATACGTTGTGCTCGGCGCGCCGCTGTTGGAACCCGGGGCAAAGGGACGTTTTAAATTTTTCAACGGCGTGCTCCTTATCGACAAGACCGGCGACGTGGTGAAGCGGTATGCGAAACGGCGTATGGTTCCGTTCGGCGAGGCGTATCCGTTCTATGACAATGAATGGATGAAAAAGACACCGCCGTTCAGTTTTGTCATCAATTTCATCTATAAAACAATGGAAAGCGCCGGGGCAGGCAACTGGGCGCCGTGGCATGAGTATACGGTGTTCACGCATCCGGAGGATGGCTACCGGTTTTCGGTATCGGTCTGCTTCGAGGACGCGTTCGGCGAATTGATGCGCGAATTCACCCGCGGCGGCGCCGAGGTGCTGTTCAACATATCCAACGACGCCTGGTCGTATTCCGACGCCTCGGAATGGGAACATTTTACGATATCGCTGTTCCGTGCGGTGGAAAACCGGCGTGACATGCTCCGCGCGACCGACTGCGGTGTCACCGGCGCTATCGACGCGTATGGTCGTGTGAAGGCGACGATACCGCTCTGGCGTGAGGGCTATCTCAGCACTTCGTTCACCAAGCGCAGCGGCATGACGTTCTATACGGCGTACGGTAATATCTTTCTCATCATAATCGCTTCGCTGTTCGGCATTATCGTAATCGTTCATGCGGGCGGTATTCTCATCGGATTTCTTAAAAGAAAATTCCTCCGGGCATAAATAATGAAGAACCCCACGGCAAACACACCGGCTGAAACGGTAGTCTGCGTTGAATTCATAAAAGAGAAGGTCAGGGAATTCGTCTCGCCGGGCACAACGATTGCCGAGGCGGCGGAACGCGCCGGCATCATCCTCAACCTCGCGTGCGGACAGCAGGGAACCTGCGGTAAGTGCGTCGTGAAAGCGGAAGGGCTTCTGTCGCTGCCGTCACCCGAGGAGATCGGGCTCATCGGCGATGTGGAACGCGCGGCGGGTATGCGTCTGGCCTGCGTGGCACAGGCGCTCGGTGATATACGCGTGCATGTGTTCGCGGTAGCAACGTTCACCGCGGCGAAGATCATGGAGCAGGGTGAAGAAACGCATGTGAAGCTTGCGCCGGTCATCCGCTCCGAAGCGCTGTCGCTCACCGCGCCCACGCTTGAGGATTCCTGTTCCGATATAACGCTCCTTGAACGTGCGCTTGGTCAGACGTTGTGTTGTTCGACGCACCATATTGCACTGCTGCCGAAAATACTCCGTGAAAACAACTATGCCGTACGGCCGGTATATCGCGCCGATGACGGGATGCTGCTTGCGCTCGAGCATGGGGCTGGCGACGGCGGCATCTACGCGATTGCGTTCGATATCGGCACGACCACCGTGGTGGGTTCGCTCATCGATATGACGCACGGCAAGGAGATCGCGGTCGCATCACGGCTGAACGCGCAGCACCGCTACGGGCACGACGTAATATCGCGCATCAAAACGGGGCTTACCGCCAAAGGACTTGAGCAGCTTCACGCGAGTATCACCGCAACGATGAACGAGATTATAGATATGGTCGTAAAAACGGCGAATATCCGGCGGGAACGTATATTCGAAATAGCCGTAGCCGGGAATACCACTATGCTCCATCTGCTTCTGCAGGTGCCCGTGGATTCGCTTGCCGCATTGCCGTTCACACCGGTGTTTACGCGCGCACAGCGGACGCCGGCGGCAAATCTCGGTTTTCATATTCACCCCGAAGGAACGGTATATACGCTGCCTATCGTCGGCGGCTTTGTGGGAGCGGATACGACGGCGTGTATGCTCTCCTCCGGCATGCACAGCAAAAGCGGCATCTCGTTCGTCGTCGATATCGGCACGAACGGCGAAGCTGCGGTGGGTAATCGAGATATGCTCCTCACCTCGTCGGCGCCGGCGGGCCCCGCGTTCGAGGGCGCCGAGATCTCCTGCGGCATGCGCGCGGCGCCGGGGGCCATCGAGCGTGTGGTGATCAGTGACGATGTGCATATCAATGTCATTGGAAATGCAGCGCCCACAGGCATCTGCGGATCAGGGCTCATCGACGCAATTGCCGAGATGCTTACCGCCGGGGTGATAAGCACAACCGGCGAGATGATCAAACCCGACGAACTGCCGTCAGCGGTTCCGGAAAAGGTACGCTCACGCGTAGTGATAAAGAACGGAAAGACCGAATTCGTTCTCGCCGGCGGCAAATCGCCGGTGGTGATAACGCAGAAGGACGTCCGTGAACTGCAGCTCGCGAAAGGAGCGATACGTTCCATCATCGAGCTCCTGCTTAAGGAAATGAACATCGGCCTCGACGCACTTGAAACATTTTATATCGCCGGAGCGTTCGGAAATTATATCAGGCCTGAAAGCGCCATGCGCATCGGGCTCATCCCGAAACTGCCGAAGGAGAAGGTGCGGTTCATCGGCAATGCGGCGCTCGTGGGCGCGAAGCTCTCGCTCCTTTCCGTTCCGCTCAGAAACGAACTTAATGCATTTTCAGCGCGTGCGAAGAATATGGAGTTCGCGGGGCGTCCTGAATTCCAGATCGCGTTCGCGGATGCCATGTTATTTCCGGAGAATTGACTCATGTACATCATCGCAGGAACATACAAAGGGCGCAGGCTCTCAATACCGAAATATGAATTCCGTCCCACACAGGGCAAGGCGAAAGAGGCGCTGTTCAGCATGGTGAACGTGGCGCGCATGGACGTGCTTGACCTCTTCGCGGGGAGCGGTGCCATCGGATTTGAGGCGATAAGCCGCGGTGCCGCATCGGTTGTCTGCGTGGATATCGAATCACGCGCGGTAAACGCGATGTCGGATACCGCCGAAAAGATCGGGATGCAGAATATCCGGTTCATCCGTGACGATGTGCTGCGTTTCCTCTCGCGCGGCGCCACGCCGTTCGATCTCATCTATGCCGATCCGCCCTACAGCGAAGGCAGATATGCCGAAGTGCTCGCGGCAGCACGCAACGGATGGCTTGCCGAGCAGGGCATCATCGTGCTTGAGATGTCAAAGCATGAGCTGAAACAGATCAAAGAAGAGCCATGGCGGGTTCGCCACTACGGGAAAACCTACCTGGTGATGTTCAGGAAAGGATCGCAGGAAAAAACGCCGCCGGTTTGCGAAAATAATCCGGCTGTTGTATAATGTTTCCCGAATGATGCAATCGGTAAAGCCCTTCTGCAGCATAAAA
Organism: Spirochaetota bacterium; assembly: GCA_016214035.1. GTDB lineage: Bacteria > Spirochaetota > Brachyspiria > Brachyspirales > JACRPF01 > JACRPF01. The sequence continues at coordinate 165,083 of JACRPF010000011.1, forward strand.
AACTTGTTTTCTATTTGTAATAAGGAACATTTCCATGAAAGTACCGTTAAGCTGGCTGAGCGAATTCGTCGATCTCGAGGGAATTCCCGCCAAAGAGATTGCGAATAAAATAACCCTTGCCGGAGCCGAAGTAAGCGGCATTGAGACCATCGGCGGTGAGATCAACGGTGTTTTCATCGGACGCATACGCACGGTCGAGAAACATCCGAATGCGGATAAATTATCGCTCTGTGAGGTCGATCTCGGGCCGATGGGCGTGAAAAAGCTCGTATGCGGTGCGCCGAACGTGAAGGTTGACGCGCTCGTTCCGGTGGCTGTGAGCGGTACAACGCTTCCCGGCGGACATGTGATAAAAAAAGCGAAGATACGCGGTATCGAAAGCGACGGCATGATCGCTAGCAAAGAAGAGCTCGGACTTGAGGCGTCGTCGGACGGCATCTGGCTCATCGAAGAGCGGGCCGAGGTTGGTGCAAGCATCATGACGGTCATCGGTAAAGCCGATCATGTTTTCGAGTTCGAGATAACCGCGAACCGCGGCGATCTTCTGTCTGTCATCGGCCTCGCACGCGAACTTGCCGCCGTGCTCGACCGTAAGTTCCATGTGCCCGAACCGCAGGTGTTTGAGAATAAGACCGGCAATATAACCATTTCGCTTGAAGACCACATCGGCTGTCCGCGGTATGCCGCACGGCTCATCAAGGGCATGAAAATAGGCCCGTCACCCGCATGGCTTGCCGAACGGCTTACGCGCGCGGGGCTCCGTCCGGTAAACAATGTTGTTGACGTTACGAATTATGTCATGCTCGAGTTCGGTCAGCCGCTGCACGCGTTCGATCTCAATAAACTCGGCGGCAAACAGATAGTCATACGCCGCGCGAAAAAAGGCGAAACCATCACCGTCATCGACGGAAGCAAACATGAACTCGATGACCGCACGCTTGTCATCGCCGACGCCGCCGTGCCCATCGCCGTTGCTGGCGTCATGGGCGGCTCCAATTCGGAAATTGATAATCAGACAACCGACATGCTCCTGGAAAGCGCATTTTTCGATCCGGTGACGATACGCAAGGGCAGCAAACTGCTCGGGCTTGCGAGCGACGCGTCATACCGGTTCGAACGCGGCATCAATATCGCGGAGACCGTGCATGCGATGAGCCGCGCCGTGGAGCTTATCATCGAGACCGCCGGCGGTGTTGCCGCAAGCACCATCAAGGATATCTATCCAAATCCGTTCGAATCACGGACACTCGTGTTCGACTGCGCGCTCGTGAAACGTCATGTAGGTATCGCGCTCTCGCGTGTTGAAGTGCATGCCATTTTCAAACGTCTCGGTTTCGCCATGGCGAACATCGGCGAGAATTCGCTGCGCGTCGACATACCCGTGTACCGCCCCGACATAACCGCCGATATCGATCTTGTCGAGGAGGTTGCGCGTCTCTACGGCTATAACGAGCTTCCGTCAACGCTGCCGCGTATCGTTTCGAATATGATACCCACCGAATACGCCGTGATGAGCGGCATCAAGCATATGCTCGTGTCGGCCGGGCTCACGCAGCTCATAAACTTCTCGATGGGCGATGCGTCACTATTCACCAAAGCCGGTTTCGATGCGTTGTCGTTCATCACGGTGAAAAATCCGCTCAGCAGCGACTACGACATTTTGCGGCCGGACCTGTTTGTCGGCATCATGCAGACGCTCTCGCATAACCGCAACCGCGGATCGAAAGACGTCGCCTGTTTTGAACTCGGCGCCGTGTTCACGAAGAACGGCGATGCGTTCGTCGAGAAGAAAATACTTGCCGGCGCGTTCATGGGGAAGACCCCCGCCGCATGGAATACGGCATCGCGTCCGTTCGACTTCTTCGACGCCGCAGGTATCACCGAAGAACTGATGTGCCATATGCGTCTTGACGCGCGGAGAAGCGCGAAACAGCATCACCTTCTGCTTCCGTCGGCCTCTGCCGCAATCACGGTCGGTGACACGGAGATAGGCTATGCGGGCGAGGTGACACCTTCGGCAAAACGTCCGTTCGACGTCAAGGAGCGGGTGTTTTATTTCGCCATTGACGTGAGTCTTGCGCTCACGCTTACGCCGTCGCCGATGACATTCACTGAACTCTGGAAATTCCCGCCGGTGTACCGCGACCTCGCGCTTGTCTGCGACCGCGATTTTGCCTTCGCTGCAATTGTCGAGGCGGTACGCAACCATCATGAGCTCGTGCGTGATGTAACGGTCATGGACGTATATCAGGGCGAGCAGGTGCCGGAAGGCAAACGTTCGGTTGCCGTTTCGCTTGTGTATAACGACCCGGCAAAAACCCTTTCCGACGAGGCTGTCGATAAAGTGGAGAAGAGCATTGTTGAGATGCTGAAGCATAAGTTCGGGGCGGCGTTGCGCGCGTAAGCGCGGGTAGGTCATGCGCGCTGTCGCTCGGGGAGAAATATTTTTCTTCACATCGCAGTGCGCCTCAGCTGTCCCTCCATGGACAGATTCGGCGCGTACGCGCCATCGTGGCGCTTGCGTATCGGATTGGAATTGCACGGTATGACAGCCGGTTTCGAAGTGGATGAATAATCACGATGTTCAGAAAAACATTTCTCCCCTCACCTGCGCGCAGTAAATATGAAAAGTGGAAGATGATAAAATGACAGGGGCTGATAGAACTAGTGAACATAGGTGCCGTTCATGAAACAACGCCTTGATGATATGCTCGTCGTCCGCGGGCTTGCGGAAAATAAGTCGAAGGCGCAGGCGCTCATACTTGCGGGATTAGTCGTTGTCAACGAACATTGTGTTGATAAAAAAGGCGCGCCGGTGAAGGAAACCGACGTCATACGGCTCAAGGCCACTGCCCGGTTCGTGTCGCGCGGCGGGGAGAAGCTTGAGGCGGCGCTTGAGACGTTCGCCGCGGATGTACGCGATCGTGTGTGCATCGACATCGGTGCGTCGACGGGAGGATTCACCGATTGCCTGCTCAAGCGCGGCGCCCGTTTCGTGCATGCGCTCGACGTGGGGCGCGCGCAGATAGTACAGTCGCTTCGCACCGACAAACGCGTGGCGGTGTACGAGAAACTCAATGCCCGTGAGCTTGATCTCCATACGTTCGATCCCGTCCCCGATATCGCCGTAACGGACGTGTCATTCATTTCGGTTACGCTCATCGCTCCGGCGGTGACGCGCGCGTTTCCCGGATTGAAGGAATGGATAATACTCATCAAGCCGCAGTTCGAGGCGGAACAGAACGAAGTGCCGCGCGGCGGTGTTATTCGTGACGAAGTACTTCGTGATACCATCGTGAAGCGTTTCACCGCGAAGATGGCATTGCTCAACTGGCGCTGCGATGACATCATGCAGTCGCCGATTACCGGAGCGAAGGGGAATGTTGAGTATCTGGGAATTTTCAGGAAAAGTTGATATACTCGGTCCATGAAAACAATATTCCTCGGTTCAACCGATTTTACCCGTGTCTGTCTTGAAGCGGCCCTTGCCGCCGGTGCAGACATAGCGATGCTGATATGCCAGCCGGATACGAAAAAAGACCGGCATGGCGGCATTGTGGAGCTTCCCGTCTCGGCATTCGCGCGCGAGCGGGGCATTCCGCTGCTGCAGCCGGAGAATATCAATGAGCCGGATGTGGTCTCGCAGATCAAAGCGCTCTCGTCTGACCTTTTCGTGGTGGTGGCCTACGGCCAGATACTCAAACAGCCGGTGCTCGATATCCCTCGTCTGGGTGCGGTGAATGTACACGCGTCGCTTCTTCCGAAATATCGCGGTGCGTCGCCCATCGAGCATGCGCTTCTGAACGGCGATGCGTTCACCGGTGTCACGCTTCAGAAAATTGCGCTGAAAATGGATGTGGGTGATATTGTCTCACAGGAAAAAATCACCATTGAGCCGTCATGGGATTATACATCGCTCTATGAAGCAGTGAAGCAGGCCGGCGCACGTCTCGTGAAAGATCTGTACCGTGACCCCGCTGGCAGTATCGCCGCGGCTGTTGCGCAGAACGAGCATGACGCGAGCTACTGCTGGAAAGTAAAGAAAGAGGATGCGCATATCGATTGGACGCGGTCGGCAATTTCGATATGCAATATGGTGCGCGCGTATGCGCACTGGCCGGTGGCGTATACGGGATTTCGCGGAAAGATGCTGAAAGTATATGCTGCAAAACCGGCCGATGATCGTCTTGAAAATACTCCGGTTGGTAGTATAATCGTCCACGCACGCAACAAACTCCTCGTGCAGACCGGTGACGGCGTTCTTTCGCTCACCGAGGTGCAGTGGGAAGGCAAACGGCGGCAGACGGCGAAGGATTTTATCAATGGCGCTCGAATCGGACAAGAACACCTGGCGTAGCATACTGGAAAAGCGTATATCGTTCGCGGAACGCATACGCCGCTTCGGCAACGCGCTGCGTCACACCGCAACGATATTCATGCCGAAAGCGAAACAGGCATACGGCAAAGCGCTTGAAACGGTGCTGCCCGAATCGGTATCCTCGAGCCACGCCGACACCGCACGTTTCAAAAAAGCATTTTCGTTCTTTCTCGGCTATATATTCATCATACTCGCCCTGATCACCGTCATATCGACGCTTGCCGTACGAAAAGGCAAATCAGTGACGCTGCCGAAGGTCGAGAACCGCGATATCATCGAAGGGACCGAAGAGCTCCGCAAGCATGGTTTTCCGGTGACCGTGGAAACGCGCGTTGTGCCGGGTAAAGAACGCGGTATTATCGTGAGCCAGACGCCGCGCGGCGGAAGCTTTGTGAAGAAAGGGCGTGTGGTGAAACTTTTCGTCAACCGCGGGTCCGCATTCGGTTTCATGCCGGCATTCGTGGGGACGAAGTATCTCACCGCGCTCACCGAGATAAGCAACACCATACTGAAACGCAACAGCAATGTCCGCATCGCTCCGCCGGTCTTCGTGATGAAGTCCGGCGTAGCCGGCGGTACCATCATGGAGCAGAGCCCGCCGGCGCGTGCCGAGATTGCGGATTATACCAGCATCTCCTTCGTGGTGAACGCTGCCAATTCAGGTGAAAAGATTGCGGTTGAGGATTATACGGGCAGAAATTTCACCGAGGTCCTGAGCCTGCTTGAGGCATCCGGTATTGTCGTGAACATCGCCTCCGAAGAGGTCACCGATAAAAAACTCGCCAACACGGTCATGTCGCAGTCCATGAAGACCGGCGAACTCAAACCGGGAGCGACGATCGATCTTACCGTCGGCATGCTCAAGCGCGACGGGTACCGGCGCATGTCGGTGAGTTACAAGCGTTTCTTTTTCGATGCGCCGAACGACGAAAAGACATATACGCTCCGTGTCGAGCTGGCCGATAATTTCGGGACAACAGTGAAGTACAACAATAAAATAGCCGGCGGGGAGAAGGTAGCTTTCACCTATAGCGTATACGGCACGGGTACGCTGACGGTGTATCTCAATGACCGGGAGTACGAGAAGAAGACCATAGAATAAGCGAGGGGTATCGGTATCAGGGTGAGGAAAAATACGCTTATAAAAAGCCGTAAAACGCCGAAAATAGAAGCAATAGCATGCGGGGCTGTACCCTGCGTGCCGAAACAAATGCTTTTACAAGGTGTTACCATGGTACGAATAGCATGCAATGTGTGCGGATCTACCGAGACGGAACAGGTATATCACGCGGACCATCTCGGATATGAACGGTGCGTGAAATGCGGGCTTGTATACCGCAACCCGCAGCCGAGGTTCAACGATGTCGCCACCATTTACAGCGACAATTATTTCGAATATGAGATCAGCAATCATGAGAACTTTTTCGGGCTCATGAAGAAGGGTCTCGCGGACATACGTTTTGACGAGATTTCACGGAAATTCATACGCCGCCGCGTACTCGATATCGGCTGCGCAACGGGCCTTCTGCTCAATCACCTCAAGGAGCAGGGCTGGGATTCCTACGGCGTTGAGATCTGCCATGCATCTGCGCAGTATGCCATAGACACCTTCGATCTGAAGGTGTACGAATCAAAACTTGAGGACGTGCGGTTTCCCGGAGGATTTTTCGACGTGGTGCATCTGTCGCATCTTGTGGAGCATGTCATGCATCCGAAGTCGCTCATCGACGAGATCTACCACGTTCTCATGCCGGGCGGCTATATGATACTCACCACGCCGAACATCGACGGTATCGCGGCTAAACTGTACGGTGATGACTGGCGCTGCGTCATGGATCAGCATCTGTATCTTTTTTCAAAACGCACGATGAAGCGGCTGGTCGAAGATGCGGGATTCAAAGTGGTGCAGCAGCTGTCGTGGGGAAGTCTGCCGATCGAGAAGAATCCGTCGCCGTTCCTGAAGAAAATTACCGATCGCCTGGTAAAACTATTGAACCTGGGCGACGTCATGCTGTTCCTGTGCGAAAAGTGATCGCCGGAAGCGGCGGGGGGAGAAACCGTGGGTGATGTAAAAGAACGCGAAGTAAAAGCCTCGCAATTCCAGTTCATGCTGGACCGCGAGAACAATATCAAGCATATCTATGAGATGATTCTCGAAGGCAAGTATGCGCCGGAACTGTTTTCCGCGCTCGCACGGAACTTCGTAAAACCGCAGGACCCGCTGCTCAAGGCGCTCGTGAAAGACCCCGCAATTAAGCCGGGCAAGGGCGCGCTGTTCGAAAAGGCGTCGGGACTCTACCGCGCCGACACGTACGGATTTGTGCATTATGAGGGGCTTGTTGCCGTTGAAGTGCTCCCGGTCGTATATCTGAATCCCGATCAGTCGCGGGCAATGCTCATACTGCCGCCGCAGGATAAAGTGCGCACGCCCGTGTATCTCGAGCATATCGTGACCATCATCAACGCGCTTGAAATAAAAACGCCCGTGGACCATGATGCGATATCGCAGGCGGTGCAGGCCTCGCTCAACGAGAATCGCGGCGTGGCTGCGGTTTTCGCCGAGGGTAAGGCTCCGCTGCACGGTAAAGTGGCGAAGGTCATCATTGATTACAGCTTCAAGGTGGATGCCGGCAAGGAAACGAAGGGCGGTAAGATTGATTTCCGTGAACGCGGATTTGTGCATAACGTCCATGCCGGAGAAGTGATTGCGCATTATGATGAGGCGGTCGATCCGGTCAACGGTATGGATATCTACGGCAATATCATCAAGGCGTCGATGGACAAGGATCCGATATACCGTCTCGGCAAGAATGTCGAGGGGGATCAATACACCAAGGACATCATCGCCACCATTGACGGCATCATCAGTATCGGCAACGGCGTGCTTTCGGTGTTCGACGGCACGGAGATAGCCAAGGATGTCGATTACGCCACCGGCAATATCGAGGCGCAGGGCTCCGTGGTCATCCGGGGCGGCATTACGCCCGGTTTCGTTGTCAAGGCGAAAGGCGACGTACTGGTGCACAATAATGTCGAGGACGCCGTCATTGAGAGCGCGGGGAACATCATTGTTCTCGGCGGCATCATCGGCGGTGAGAAGAGCAGCATCAAGGCGCAGGGACATATCAAGGCGGGCTTCATCAGGAACGCGAAGATAGAGGCGTTCGGCGATGTCATCATCGAGCAGTCGGTGATGAACTCGGAGATAAAATCGGATGGACGCATCGTCTGCATCAGCGGCAAGGGCGTCATCATCGGCGGCAAGATGTCCGCAACGAGCGGCATATTCGCCAACATCATCGGCGCACCTTCGGGCACGCAGACCGAGCTCCTCGTGGGCAGAAGCCTCGGCGTCGAAGGACGCCTTAAGGAAATATACGAGTCTATCAAGAACGGCAAAGAGCAGATGAAAAAGATCAAGATGGCGCTCGGGGATGAATATTTTAAAAATCCCAAGGACTATCTCATGCGCCTGCCGCCGGCGAAGATACCGATGGTTAAGGAACTCCTTACCCAGGTGACCGAGATCATGAAAAAAAGCGGCGAGCTTGAGCTTGAGAAGAATCAGCTTCTCGATCAGGCGCATACGCAGTCAAAGTCGACCGTGTCCGCCATGCAGACGATATTCGAAGGCGTCACGATATTCATCAATCACCTCAAGCGTGTTGTCGAGAAAGAGATATCGGGCACCGAGTTTTACTATATGCAGGATTATGACGCCATCGGTGAGCGTGCGCCGCATCCATTGGATCCGAAAAAGTATTCACTGCAATAGGCTGTTCACAAAACGCCGTTTCCGTGATACAATTCCGTCATGGACATCGAACGGCTCAAACGCATACGCTGTTTTCTGCTCGACATGGACGGCACCATCTATCTCGCCGGGCGTGTATTCCCGGAAACCGTGCCGTTCCTCGATATGCTGACGGATCGCAGCATACGCTATCTTTTTCTGACGAATAATTCATCACTATCCGCCGGTGACTACCGGAAAAAACTCAAGAAGATGAGCATACCCGTGAGCAGTGACGGCGTATTCACCTCGGGCGATGCGACGGCGGTGTATCTGAAAAAACAGGGTGTGTCGCGTGTCTATCTGCTCGGCACCGGAAGTCTACGCCGAGACTTCAGGCGCTGCGGTATTGCGCACACCGAAAAGGATCCGGAGGCGGTAGTACTCGGTTTTGATCTCACGCTCACGTACGCAAAATTGAAAAAGGCGAACGATCTTATCTGTTCCGGCGTTCCGTTCTATGCGACGCACCCCGACCTTGTGTGTCCGTTTCACCCCCATCCGCTGCCCGATGCGGGCGCGATGGCGAAACTGCTCGAGGCGTCCTCCGGCAAAACGCCCACGGTTATCGGCAAACCATACGCCCCGATGGCCGATGCGCTCATTGAACGGTACGGACTGTCGCGCGGCGAAATCGCCATGGTGGGTGACCGCCTGTATACCGACATACGGTTCGGTACGCTCAACGGTTTCGCTTCCATACTCGTGTTAAGCGGCGAGACAACGCGCGCTATGGCCGACGCGGGCGACATACGGCCGGATTATATCTTCGACGACATCGGCGCGCTCGGAAAAGCGATAGCAACATGAAGTTATACCGCATCATCGACGCGAACGTGAACCGTCTGCGCGAGGGGCTTCGCGTCATCGAGGATATCGCACGGTATCAGTATGATGACCAGCGGGTGTTTGCGGCGATAAAACATATGCGGCATGACATCGAAGCGATTACGTCAGGGATTGATCACGAGCTTTTGTCGGCGCGTGCAAGCGATGATGACGTAGGCCGTGCCACGCTGACGGACAGCGAGCATCGCCGCGCGGGTGTGGCGCATCTTTTGCGCGCGAATTGTATCCGTGCCCAGGAAGCGGCGCGCGTGCTTGAGGAGACGCTGAAGACGGTTGCCGCGGAGAAAAGTGAACGGGCAAAGACGATACGATTTGCGCTCTATGCACTTGAAAAGAAGCTGCTGTTGTCAGCATCTGCGGGTACGGCATCATCTAAAACCGGCATGACGATAGGCATCAATGCCGCATGTCTGGCCGAACCGCATACCAGTTTCGGGCGATATCTCGGAACGGTGCTTCCCTGGCTTGTTTCGCAGAACAAAAAAAACAAATTCATTCTGTTCACACCGAAAACGCTTGACCTGTCCCCGGTTATCCGCGGGGCAAAAAACGTGCGTGTTGTCGTTATCGGGGATGCATCGCTTGCCGTTTCCCGCCGCGCATGGGATATCTCCTTCACGGAAACCGATGTCTTCAACGCCGCAGCTGTTGATGTGCTTTTCGTTCCGGTGAACACGCCGCCGCGTATGAAGCACAAGAACTGCCGGCTTGTCATGACGATACATGATGTCATACCGCTTATGGCGCTCCATATTCCGTCGGTGGTGCGGGACAGGGCGCTCCTTGAAAGTTTTTCCGGCGGTGCATATCGCGCGTTCAAAGACGATATGCATGCCGCGAGGCAGGCTGACAGCATCATCACCGTGAGCGAGTTTTCACGGCAGGCAATTATAGAGGTGGCGAAACTTCCGGCACAGCGCATCAGCGTCATTCATAACGCGGTTGACGCAAAACTTTTCTCAGCCCGTTCGAAACGGCAGATCGCCGACCCCTACATACTTTTCGTCGGCGGCATCGGGAAACGGAAAAATCTGGCGGGCGTGCTTGCGGCGTATCGCGGACTTCCGGATGAACTGAAACGAACATATAGACTCGTGGTCACCGGTCCGATCGCCGGCACCAGATATGATCGTATGATCGACACGTACGGCATCCGTGATCGTGTGGTATTCTTTCCCCGTCCCGACACCGCGGCGCTGTCGTCGCTGTACCGTAATGCGCATGTATTCGTTTTTCCGTCATTTGCCGAGGGGTTCGGTCTTCCGCCCGTCGAGGCGTTCGCTGCCGGCGTTCCCGTTGTCGTGAGCGACCGGACATCGCTCAGGGAAGTCACCGGCGGATTCGGGTTTTACTGTAATCCCTACAGCACGAGGACGATCACCGATGCGCTCGTGAAAGCATGTACACTTCCGGCGGGGGAACGCAGCAGCCGTATACAATCGGCACGGCGGTTTGTTCTTGAAAAATATGCGCCGGAAAAGATAGCGCGAGAGATAGGCGCGGTATTGAACGAAGGACCGTTTATTTCAGCGTGATGATACGTTCCCATTTCGGGGGGACATAACGGCCTGTGCTTGCGGTGCGTTCGCCGGAATCATCAAGGGCATCGACTTCGGCAAACAGGATATACGATCCTTTTTTGAGGGCACGCTGTTTCACATCGCAGGCGTTCCACAGGAACTGTGTCTGCGCCCGGTTATGCAGGCAGTACATCTTTTTCATGTCATACACCAGATCGCGGGTGAGTATTTTTTTACCAGACACACGGCGCGCGTAGATACGCACATTAATATATTTGACCGCTGACGGGACAGCCGCGGAAATAGTGATGAGGAGCGGCGTTTCTTTTGTGACTGAAAAATGTTTGTTGTAGTTGATGATGAAATCGGTGATGACGGGTTTTGTATCTGAGACGGCCGGAACTGCCGCCGGCTCAACGGCGGATGCGGGACGGACGTGCGGTTTAACCGTGCGTTTAATCGCGGGTTTCGGCCCGGCACTTTTTTTCTGAACTGATGCGGATGCGGCATCATGCTTCGGCAGTACGGACGCGGCGACCGGTTCTTCCGGTTCGACGGCCGCCTTTTTCGAAGTGATATCTGGCGTAACAGTCACGACCGCGTTTGACGCGGGCGTAACGATTTCAACGGTACTGGTACCTGCGGTGTTTGTCGCATCCGGTGAAAGGTACAGATATTTTTCAGCATTTGTTGACGGCGGCGGAATGGCGACATCGCCGTCCGGTGTGAGCGCATTGGTAACGACATCATCGGCCATGGAAAGTTTGTTCTTCGATTTGCGCATGTCGTTCACAAGCAGAAATATGAGGAGACCGATGCCGATTACCAGCACAATGACGATGGGAATTCCGAACTTTTTTATGTTGTCCATACAGCGCGTCCGTTGAATGTTTATACTGTTATTATCGGTAGAAAATACAGAATACTTGATGAATTTCGGCGTCTATCCGAGCTTTTCGCTGAGCATGCGCATGAATACGGTATAGTCGTTTGCCACGGGTATTGCCGGGTATTCACGGGTGATGCTTGCCGGCGGTTTGAAGAAAATGCCCGCATCGGCGGTGGTTATCATGCCTACGTCGTTGTAGGAATCACCCGCGGCGACGACGCGGAACCCGATGGACTTGAGTGCAGCAACGGCCTTTGTCTTGCCGTCGGGCTGTCTGAGCCGGTAACCGGTTATCATATTGGCGTTGTCGACGGTGAGCGTATTACAGAAAAGTGTAGGCCATCGGAGTTTCTGCATGAGCGGGCGGGCGAATTCGGTGAATGTGTCGGACAGTATGACCACCTGTGTCTTCGCGCGGAGGCCTTCAAGGAAATCGAGCGCACCCGGAAGCGGATCGATAGCGGCGATGACGTTCTGAATGTCGAGAAGCGTGAGTTTATGCTCGTTGAGAATGGCGATGCGCCCCTGCATAAGCCGGTCATAGTCGGGGATATCGCGCGTGGTGAGCATGAGCTTTTCAATGCCGGTGGTCTTTGCAACGCCGATCCATATCTCCGGCACGAGCACGCCTTCAAGGTCGAGGCAGACGACTGATAATCCGTTGGCCATATCGTTCACCGCATCAGGCGGAACACGAGTCCGCTCGGCAGTTTCGGGACAAAGTACGTCGATTTCTGCGGCATGAATCCGCTGCTGTCGGCTACCGTGAGCACGCTGTCAAGCGGTGTGGGGTTAAGAAGGAATGCCGCCTGAGCTTCACCGTGCTCAACCGCCGCGAACGCCTTGTCGTCATCGCGTGTGTAGGTGAGGTTTGTCTGTTCTTCGAGGCGGGTGCGGTCGATGCCGAGGAGACGGTCAAGGATAAGCACGTGCAGCACGCTCACGTCAAGTATACGCACCGCGGGGAGCGTATCGGGAATTTCCTTCGCAAGATCGACACCGCTTTTCAGGGTGATGAGGAGCACATTGTTCCCGCCGGTGAAAAGGCCGAACGCGTGCGGTTTACCCGCCATGCGTTCAAAGACTCCGTCGCGGGCGACCGTATGAACGTCAAAAAGCTTTTTCAGCGCTTCGGGCAGTGCGTTCATTTTTTCGGCGGCAATACCGTTCACCAGCCGATGTGTGGGGTATATGGAGAGCGCATCGTCATCGGCGTCGGTGAGATATACCATGGCGAAGTCCTGTTTTCCGCCAATCGGAGCTCCTTGTTCGCGCATGGTATCGCGATAGCGTACCGATGTCTCATACCGGTGATGTCCATCCGCGATGTATACCTGTTTATCGACGAATGCCCGTGCGAGTGACGGAAGCTGTGACGCGGGGGTTTTCCAGAACGTGTTTGTCACGCTGAACGAATCCGTGAACGTGAACAGCGGAGCAGCGCCTTGTACAGCGCCGTTGAGCATATCGACTATCGAGCGTTCATTGTCGCGGTACAGGAGGAATATCTGCGAAAGGTTCGCCTGTGTCGCACTCATAAGATTGAATCGGTCCGCTTTCGGTTTGGCGAGCGTTTTTTCATGCGGGAACACGATGCCTTCGCCGAAACGCGAAAGCTCAAGTTCACCGATGAAACCCATCGTGGAACGTTCACGTCCGAAACGGTCGCGGTATTCCTGTTTGAGCAGATAGTAACACGGTGTGTCATCGGACACAAGCGCACCGGATGAAAGCCATGCGTCAAGGTATCCGCGCGCACGGCTGTATTTATCGCTGCCGGGAGCATCACCGGGCTGTTCTTTGCCGAGTATGAGCCTGACGACATTGTTCTCGTGCCGCGCTATGAAGGCGTCGCGTTCTGACGGGGAGATGACGTCGTAGGGAGGCGCGGTTACGTCGTCGGGTGATAGGCGCGGTGTGTCGTAACGAACACCGCAAAAGCCGCGGATTACTGCCATAACAAGAGTGCTCCTTCGTGATGCGACGGGGACGTACGTGACTGACTAGAATCCTATCAGGTCGCGCCGGTCGTCGGTGCCGTCATAATAACGGGATTGGAGCTTTTTGTAAATGGTGTACATCTCATAATTATCGATGTAGGAAATGGTATAATTGATGATGTTTCCGTAATATTCCTGATGGAATGATGTTATCATGGAATTGTTCGATTCCCGATAGTATTCCTTGTAATACTTGGCGGCATATTGATCGAAGCTGCGGAATAAACCGTCCAAAAATCCGCCGTATTTCTGCTGCATGCGTGTTCTTGTTTCTTCGAAAATGAATCGCGGAACGAGATATCCGGGGTGTATATCCTTTTTCTCCGTATTGCGGTTGAGATAGCGGGCGATCTGCTGCTCGCTCTCATAGCGCAGCGATACGGCGAACAGCTTGTCCTGATGAAAATAAAATCGATATACCCATGAGTTCGACGATGAAAGTGCGGTACCTTTGAATGTGAGGCATTTGAATTCTTTCGATCCCGGCAGTGTCAGATAACGTATGGTCGGATCGACCTTAATGAGTTTTTCCAATTGTGTTGAAAAACTGAACTGTGTCCAGCGGTGGATGATATGATTATTCCATGTAAGTGTGGGATCGGGATATGCATTTTCATATATCTCGACATTTTCCGCAACGGCTTTTGCGGTGACGAAGTTGGTCGCCATGAGACGATCGTTCACTTCATCGGGATTGAGCCCCCAGTATACATTGAGAAAACCGTTGTAGATTGGTTCGTATGCAAACATGCTGCCGCACATCGCAAGAACGAACAGTACGATCTTTTTCATAGAGGGAAATCTCCTTGGTGCGCTGATACGAGCATACGACAGACGATCAAGGCGCATGTGTACGCATACAGATATATGTATCGGCATATGATAAAAAACAATGAGGAAAATATACGGATGCACCAACAGCTAAAAAAAATCAATCCGCTGTGGGAGCGTGTGTATGACGGGCTGAAACGGTCAGAACTTCAGGATATCCTGCTGATCGGCCGTGCCTTCATAATAACGCGACTGTATCCTCTGGTAGATACGATAGAGTTCATGGTTATCGACATATGAGACGGTGAAGTTCAAAAAGTTACCATACTCCTCCATGTTGTACATGGAAAGCGCTGTGTCGTTTGCCTGCCGGTAGTATTCACCGTAATATTGGCCGGAGAAAGCGTCGTAACTTCGGAAAAAAGCGTCCCCGAATCCGCCATAACGGTGGAGAATGCTTTCTCTGTTCTCATTGAAAAGAAATATCGGGATACGATATCCCGGATGGGTGCTTTTTTTATCAGGGTTGCGGTCGTGATATGCTTTTACCTGATCGGGGTTTTCATAGCGCAGTGATACCGCGAACAGCCGGTTATTATAGAAATAAAAGCGATATACCCAGGAATTCGGTGTTTGAAGCATGTCGCCTTTCAACGTTATGCGCTTGAACGTATTGATATCAACTTGCGTGAGGTAACGAATGCCGGGGTCGGCTTTGACCAGCGCTTCCAGATTCGTTGAGAAGCTGAAATGCGTCCAACGGCTGAGCATCCTGTTCTTCCAGGCGATTTCAGGGTCGGGATAACTGTTTTCATATATTTCGACGCGTTCCGCGTTTACTTTGGCTTTAATAAAATTCGTCGCCAAGAGCCGCTCGTTCACTTCATCGGGATTCAAGCCCCAGTATAGATTTAAAAACCCGTTATATATACTGTCGTAGGAAAAAAGTGCCGCGGTCAACGTAAGAAAAGCAATAACTTTTTTCATGGCGTTATCTCCTTATAACATGTACCGCTGGGAAGTGTATCATATGTCGCCATTATTCGCAATGTCACGCACGATACTCGGTACTTGTAACCGGCACGGCTGCTTGCTTGCATTTTTCTCATCAGCCGATAATATGACACTACTATTTCCAGGAGCACAACGATGATCAATGTCGGTATCTGCGGTGCGCGCGGCCGTATGGGAATGATGAACGTGGAAAGCGTATTGAACGACACGGCGCTTAAGCTTTCCGCCGCGCTTGAGGTACAGGGGCATCCCGATATCGGCAAGGACATATTCACATTCCTGGGAAAACCGGCGGGCGGCGTAGTCATCACCGACAACCGGGACACATTTCTTTCGGCATGCGATGTCGTCATCGACTTCACTGCGGCGTCTGCATCACTTGAGCTCATCGCACTGGCGGTACAAAAGCCGGTAGGTTATGTGCTCGGCAGCACCGGTTTCACCGATGCCGACCGCACGAAGCTTGCGGACTACGCAAATAAAATACCCATTGTCTACGCGACGAACATGAGCGTGGGCGTGAACGTGCTCTTCGCGCTCGTCGAACGCGCGGCGCAGCTTCTGGGCGGCTTCGAGGTGGAAATTATCGAAGCGCATCATGATAAAAAGAAAGACTCCCCGTCGGGCACCGCGCTTTCGCTTGCCGAAGTCGTCGCAAAAGAGTTCGGTCTGTCGCTCAATGAAAAAGGCGTGTACGGCCGTAAGGGCATGGTCGGTGAGCGCACGAAGGACGAGATAGGCATTCATGCGGTTCGCGCGGGAGACATCGTGGGCGAACACACAGTGATGTTCTGCCGCGACGGCGAACGCGTAGAGCTCACACATAAGGCGCATTCACGGAAGAATTTCTCGCTCGGCGCCATGCAGGCGGCGAAGTGGCTCTCCGGCAAAAAGAACGGTCTCTTTTCGATGCGTGACGTGCTCGGCCTGTAATTGTCTGTGCCGAACCGCCGCACCAAAAACGTAATCCTCATCACACCTCCGTTCACCCAGTTGAACGCCCCGTATGCGGCAACGCCGTTCCTTGCGGGCACGCTTGTGTCGAAGGGATACAACGTCAGGCAATACGACGCAAGCCTCGAAACGGCTCTTCGTTTTTTTTCGCGTGACGGACTTACACGATTGTTCTCGGCGATAGATGATGCGGATTTGAAACTCACGCGTCCCGTAAAGCGGATGTGCGCTGAGCGCGATCAGTATATCGGCACCATCGACACGGTCATCGCGTTCCTTCAGGGTAAAAATCCCATCCTCGCACAGCGGATAATCACACGCGACTTCCTGCCCGAAGGACCGCGATTTAATCGCCTTAATGGACACGATGCGCATGACTACCGCATCACTGAAACGGCGGAACATTACGCGGCATTGTACATCGACGATATTCACGATCTTGCGCGTGCAACCGTCATACCCGGCTTCGGACTCGGCAGATATCAGGAGCACATCGCCGGCAATTCCGCCCCGTTCGATGCCGTCGCCCGCGAATTGGCTGCTCCCGCCGATATCATCACGCGCCTGCTGCATGAAACGCTTGCCGCCTATGACTTTTCCAACGCATCGCTTGTCGGCATCACGGTGCCGTTTCCCGGCTGCCTCGCCGGGGCATTGCGTACCGCGAAATGGATAAAGCGTCATCATCCGGAACTGCCGGTGGTGCTCGGCGGCGGATATGTGAACACCGAATTACGCTCGCTCACCGATTCGCGCATCTTCTCATTCGCCGATTACATCACGCTCGATGACGGGGATCTCCCGATACTGTCGCTTCTGGAGCATATCACGGGAAAACGGTCGCGGGAAAAACTGCTGCGTACCTATCTGAAAGACCGCGGCAGTGTGCGGTTCATCAACGCCCCCGCGAAGGATATACACGTCTCGAAACTCGGAACACCATGCTATGACGGACTGCCGCTTGACCGCTACATCACACTCGCGGAATCGGAGAACCCGATGTTCCGGCTCTGGTCCACGCGCGGCTATGTGAAGCTCCGGGCGGCTCACGGCTGCTACTGGCGCCGCTGCGCGTTCTGCGACACATCGCTTGATTACATCGCCCGTTATGAGCCGCTTGCGGGAACGGCGCTTGCGGAACAGGCAACCGCTATTGCGCATCATCACGGCGTCAGGGCGTTTCATTTCGCCGATGAAGCGATGCCCGCGAATGTTGTCCGGGCATTTTCACGCTCCGTATCCGGTGAAGGCTTATCCTGGTGGGGCAATATCCGTTTTGACCGGACGTTCACGCCGGAGCTCTGCCGCGAGATGAAACATGCGGGATGCATTGCCGTGTCGGGCGGTCTCGAGGGCGCGGAAAAGAACCTGCTCGCCGCGATGAACAAAGGCACAACGCTGTCAGAGATGACGCGTACGCTCAAGAACTTCGCAGATGTGGGGATTATGACGCACGCGTATCTCATCTACGATTTTCCCGGCGCAACGGTGCAACAGACGATGAACGCGCTTGAGACCGTACGCGGGCTGTTTGCGGACGGCGTTCTCACCAGCGCATACTGGCATCGTTTTTCACTGACCGTACACAGCGGTGTTTTTCGGGAACAGCAGAGATATGGCATAACGGCAACGGCCCCGACACACGGATTTGCAAAAAATGATATTTCTTACACGTCAGCGCATGAATCAGTTGCGTGGATGGGCAGAGGATTGTCAACCGCAGTGTACAATTATATGAACGGAGCGGGGCTTTCTATGGATGTGCACGAATGGTTCACGCAGCATGTACCGCGGCCGAAACCTCACGGCATCATCAGAAAGACACGCAGCAGGAGTTCACGGTGACTTCAAAGGAGACCGCGGTCGCGTTCCTGCGGGAGACCATTGCCGGCAATACCGATGCGGCGTTCGAGGCGTTCATACACCGCGACTTCAAACATCATAATCCTTTTTATAAAAGTTCCGCGCACGATCTGCGCTCGGGCATGGCTGACAGTTTTCAGAACATCCCCGACAAACAGCTTGAGATAGGATCGGTCACCGCCGAGAACGACATGGCAACCGTGCATGCAAGACTTGTCATCAACGGCGAGATCACCTTATCCGCCGTGTATATTTTCAGGTTCAAGGATGCCAAGATCATCGAATTGTGGGATATCGTGCAGCAGGTTCCGGAGGACAGCGTCAACGAACTCGGCATGTTCTGGCGAAAATAACGGGACTGTCAGCGCGGCAGCGAAAGCATCGTAAACCCCGTTGACGGCAATGCCACGGTATACAAGCCGTTCTCCCGCGAAACCGGCCCGACGCTTTTCCATCGCGGGAATACATCCTGATCATTTGTGCCGGTCCAGGTCCACAGTTCGGCATTTCTCGCCGTTGCGCCATCTACAGTAACCGAGTACAGCAGCGGTATGCCGACCGTGTTCAGCAGAAAAACATTCACGCCGCCGTTCGTCTTTTTCGTTGCGAACACGGGAATTGACGGAAGTTCCGCGTTTACCCTGAGCATGCGGTCGCCGGCATGTTCGTTCCATATCGCCAGCACCTGCCCCATCGGCAAGAGCCCTCCGTCGGGATGGAACGCGTTCTTGCCGCTCTTCGCCGCGTTGTCGGCCGCGCGGTCGGTCCAGAAATGCATGTAGGTGACGCGCCGCTGCAGGAGATTAACGCCCATGCGGCCGAAATTCTTCACCGATTCGGCGAGATCGTTGCGTATCGGCGAGCCGGGATTATACGAGCTCGTCTCGGTGAGACATATCGGCCACTTCGATTTGAGCGCATCCGGCACCGCCGCGCGGTCGATGGCATCGTTCACACGGTCGATGGCGTACGTTCCCGTGGGACTGTACGCATGCGCGACGAAAAAGTCGATATGCCCGGCGACCGCGGGAATGATCTTGTCCAGCCATTCTTTGTTGTCCCTGAAGCCCGCATTCACGCCGACCTTCGCATCGGGATTGCCGCGCTTGATAGCCGGCGCGATAAGCTTCACCGCTTCAATATATCCCTCTGCCGTCCACGGCACAAGCTTTTTTTCCTTGTAGTCGTTCAAATCCGTCTCATTGCCTATCTCAAACCATAACGATGCGCCGCGTTCACGGGCGAACCGCGCCTGTCCCTCGGCGGCGGCGACGATGGCGTTCGTCACGTCGGGGATGATGTAATTCCATTCGCCCGGTATGGCGTTGAGCGCGTCGATGCCTATCACGTAAAAGAATTCCGCAACGCCCGCCGCTCTGCCCGAATCGATGAACTCGTCGAACTCGAGCGGTTTCACCAGCGTGCCGTCGGGTTTGAAGAATTGGTCCATGTAGTTGCGCCGAGGGTGATACGCCGCCGCTCGTATGGCCGGCTTGTCATACGGCGGTACAGACCAGATAAGGACGTCGGCGATGTTGCCTTCCAGTCCGCGCACGGTCCTGCCGCCGAGCATCGCGAGCGTCTTCACCTGACTGATCTTCCGTTCGGGATAATGACGGTCCGAGGTGTTGAACACGTTTTCGGAAACACCGATGGGTCCGGCGGGGATGCCCGTCTTGACCGCTTCATCCGCATGTACGGTCACGGACAGCGCAAGCGATTTTCCCGTCAAAGGTTCAAGTGAAACGTCGTCGAGATAGCTCGTCCCGGCGATGCCGGTGAACATCGTGCCTTTCGCCCCGGCGAACCATTCGAATCTGAGCTGCGTGTTCGTCCCCGAATTGAAAAAGAGACGAATTTCTTTCCACTCGGCGGAGAGCGTCATCGAAGCTGTCGACACCGGCTTCCAATTCATGCCCGAGATCGCGATGACCGGTTTCAGATGCGCATCGCCCTTCATCCAGGCGCGGACTTCGTATGATGTATCGGGTATAACCCTGACAACCTGATTGAGATGGAAATTGTGGCTGCCGTCCGCGCGTTTTTCATATTTTGCACAGCTGCCGCTTCTGCCGCCCGGGGCTGTCGTAAAACCGCCGTCACCGTCTTTGATGACATAGGCTGTCCACACGCCCGGCGTATTGCCGTCTTTTTCCACGGCGAAGTCCGCGGATTCAAAATTCCCGTCTTTGACAAGATTCTCTTCTGCGCCGGCGCAGAACGCGGTGAGTACCGCGAGCAGGATAATGCATCTGATGTTGTTGCACTTTTTCATGATGAGCAGCCTTCCTTTACTCTGTTTTCCGGGCGTGATAATCGGTGAACATGAATTCGCCGGCGCCGTCGGCGGGCAGGACGAGATTGAACCGCAGATGTTTTTTCACT
Source organism: Spirochaetota bacterium (assembly GCA_016214035.1). GTDB lineage: Bacteria > Spirochaetota > Brachyspiria > Brachyspirales > JACRPF01 > JACRPF01. Next base: position 185,499 of record JACRPF010000011.1, read on the forward strand.
GCTTTGCGCACCGTGAATTCGATCTCCGTCCGCTTCCAGTCGCTCTCGAGTGTGAACGCCGTTTTCCCGTCGTAATACTCCCAGTCATCCGAGACCTGGAATTCAACGTTCAGCCCCGGCGTGCCTTTGGCGAGGAACGACATGCGGTATCTGCCGTCGGGAAACTTTTCGTAGTTGAAAGGATAGTAATATATCCTGGCATCACCGGTGAACGTACCGCTCACCGCAATGACCCTGCGGCCCGCGGGTCCTTCGACGGGCCCGTCATAGGTGTTCCGTATATCGACGTTGGTCCCGCGTTTGCTCAGACACCAGTATCTCCACGGGTCTATGCATTCCGCGGACGGATCGAGTTTCCATTGTTCGACTGCGGTGACAGCGGGGACCGGCGGATCGTTCACGGACAGGAGACGATCGGGTATCATGTAGCGCAATGTACGGTCGACGGCGGGAGAACTGAATATGGCAGGATCCACCGCGGTGCTTTTCGGCGCGGCGCCGATGCCGGTAATACCGAACGGATGCCAGCCGCCGGTACAGTAATTCTCTATGGCGAACCGTGCGCTCGGACGCATGCCGCCGTCACGGTCCAGAATCGCGAGCGCCACGATGTAGTCTCCTTTTGCAAGTGAGGCCGGCAGCGTGACCGTTTGCGCAACACGATATTGTTTCGCGGGTATGTCATAGGCGAACGATGTCTGGCTCCAGCGTTCGCCGGGCAGCCAGTCACGTACATGTGCATTCGTGAGTACGGTCTGCCACACCGGCTCGCGTGTTGTGGTGTCAAGCAGTGCGAACGCCACCGGCCAGTCGAGATACATCGGTGCGCTGCCGTCATTGCGTACGGTGAATTGAATATCGAACGGACTTCCGGGCGCCGCCGACGGTGTATATGAGAATTCCTCGATGACAAAGCGATACCCGAACGCTTTCATTATCTCACCGGCACCGTTAAGCACATCGGCTTTTTTTTCATCGAAATCCGATATCCATCCGAGATAGCTCACATGATACTGCCGTATCATCCCTATCATGTACTTACGAAAATCCGGATTCACCATCGTCTCGTCCGGCGTGCGGCCGAACGTCTCGTCGGGTTTGGCGCCCGCGCGGGTCTTCTGCCAGGTATATTCCACCTCGCCCTCGATGGGCCCTTTTTTCCAGAGATCGGGATACAGGTACGTCAGCTGCCACGGCGGTTCGCCTTCGGTTTTTCCGGCTGACGGTTCGCGCCCGAGATAACCGAAGGTGTCATAGTACAAGCCGAAACCCGCGTCCCTGAATTCCGGCGTCGCGTTACGCGTGAGTATGAGTTTGTTCCTGAACGCTTTGCGGTAGGTGTCGGTGAGCAGCGCCAGCATCTCACGGTTGATATTCGGATTATGCTGTTCACCCCAGAAACCGATAAGCCCCATCTGCACCGCGAACACACGCGGGTCGTTGTCCCAGGCCTCGCCGAGTTTTTCGATGAGCCGCACCATGCGCCGCTTGAACGCGGGACTGTCGTAATCGAACGCGTGCATGTCGGCCGGCCAGTACTGCATGGGCTTGCCGTCTTTCGCCAGTTTCCCGTCCCAGTCGAGATACACGCGCGGCACTATCTTGACATTGAGGTCGCCGTAATTCGTGCCCTTGTATTGGCAGGTCCTGTTCAAATATGCGGTGATGCGGTCGACCGAATCGTTCTCATATTTTTCAATATCGTTCCATTTTATATAGCGGCGATAGAGCGTGCAGTACGGTTTTCCGCCGTACCCGTCCGGCCGATATCCTTTGAGCGGATTTTCAATAGCGCCGGTGAACTCCTTCGGCGTCACCGTGATCAGTGATCCGCCGAAAATATATGGCGCAATCATAAGGCATATCGCCGGAATGCATCGACGCAGTGACTGCATTTTCATTTTCCTATTTCCCGATCTCGATATCGGCCAGCGCCAATGAGTTGCCCGCGTCGCAGATGACGGCAAGTCCCACCGGATATGCATCCTTCGCTTTGTCCGTCGGCCGCACCCTGACCTCGATGACTTTTTCTTCGCCTGCCGCCATCGTCCCGTTGAAATCCTGCGCGTTCGGTCCCGCATTGTCGGTGCCGAGCGCCTCGATGAATCCCGCCGGCCAGAGTTTCACGGATATTTTTTTGTCGCCGGTGTTCTTCGCGACCAGCCGCACGGTGAACGATTCACCGACCGCATGTTTTCCGGCACCGAGAACGGTTACACTCACCGGGCCGCCGGATTTTTTAAGTTTTCCCGTCACGTCGCCGAGTTCGTAGAATATAGGCATGGGGCGCAGCGCCCAGTTTTTCTCGATGCGGTTAAGCCCGAACATATTGCCGCGCTCCTGTGCCGTATACCACGCGATGAACTCCGACTGTTTCGCAAGTCCTTCAAGTGCGATGCGTCCCTCGCGCGCTTTTTCATCCTCGTTTTTCACACAGCCCGGGCCTTCCTTCCAGCCGCCGCTCTGGAATCCCACCTCGGTTATCCACGCCTCTTTCGGTGCGCCGAACGTTATCGTCGTGTAGATGGCGCCGTTGTTGCGGTTGACGCAGCCCTCTCCGGTACCGGAATAGGGATGCGTGCAGATGCCGTCAAACCAGTTCGTCCAGCCGTCGCGGAAGAGCTGCGGCAGCCACTCGGAATATACGAATGCGCCGAGGAACACCCGGCATTTCGGGTCGGCGCGTTTTGCGGCGATGTATGCGTGACGCACGTATTCACGGTATTCCTCGTACGTGCCCATGAAACCTTCGCTGTAAAGGTCGGGCTCGTTGAGTATCTCCCATACTTTGACGGTGCCTTTTCCCGCTTTCACCGCACCCTCGACGAATCGTTCCCAGTCGTTCCAGTCCTTCGGCGCCCAATATGAATTCGAAACCTTATATGCACCGAGCTTTTTTTTGATCTCGTCGGATATATCGCGGTCCGGGTCTTTGCCGCTCGCCCACGACGGCGTACTGCCGAGACAGGCGATGGAATATTCGATGCCATAATATTCGAACAGTTTCATGCGGTCGGTGAAATCGGAATAATCGAACTTCCCGCGCTCGGGCTCACTCGTCTTCCAGTTTACCCCCGCACGTGTGCTGTTGATACCCGCGCAGGCGAGGAGCTTGAGCGCCGTGTCCTTCCAGCGCGGATCGAACCCCGATATTCCGTAGGTCCGGTCGATGGATGTGGCCGCCCAGCGCGTGGGGCCTTTCGGTTTCGTCAGCGCAATGGCTTCCGGCGACGGCGTGAACCGCTCGATGCGCAGGTCTTTTATCACGACCTCGCCGGTCATCTTTTTCATGTCGAGCCCCACCTCGAATGTGCGGACGGCGCGGCTCATGGTGAAGAACTGTTTGAGGATCTTTTCATCCGCCGCCGGCCTGCCGATGGATTCATACAATATCGTCTTGCCTTTTTCGTCGCGGCCCATCACATAGAACAGCGGCCCTTTTTCCGGAAACGACGCAGCAGCTTTTACCGTTACGATGAAGCTTTCTGTGTCAGCGGGCGTGTAGGTGAATTTCTTTGCCGCATATCCGTTCACGCCGTTCTCGGCCCGTATCACGGTGCCGTCGCGTGCCTCAATGGTGATGGTGCCGTTCGTCGCTTTCCACGTCACCACCCAATCGGCGGTGTCGGGCTTGCTCTGATAAAAGACCTCGTCTGCGGCATACAAACTGATTGACAGTACGGCGACTGCGATGCTGAAAATAATGCTTCTATTCCGGCTCATACGTGTTCTCCACTGGTATATATTATCACGCCTGTCAGGGCGTCTCAAGCGGTTCTACGAGTATATCATCGATGACAATATCCACCGTTGCGCTTCCGTTCTTCTGCCCGCGCTCGATGGCGAAGCGCCCCTGCGCCGTGTCCTGATCGGTCTCGATGACGGCCATGATCTTCTGCCAGGTGCCTTTCTGAGAAAGATCATACCGCGACGTGTTCGCATTGCCCACCCAGCTCCCGTCGGCGCGGCGCAGTTCCATTTTCAGGTAGGGCGGCTGCATCGTGCATTGATCCACCTTCATCCAGCAGGAGAAGCGGTAGCGGCTTGCGGGCATGAGCGGGACGATAGTCTCATCGGATGCATAACTCCAGGCGTTTCCCGGCTGCGTACCGCTGACGTGCAGACTTCCCGGACTGTCTTTACCGGCCTCGTCACGTTTCATCGTCAGCCCTGGCGCCGCCTGCCAGTTGCTCAGTCCCGCCGTGAAATCAACGCGATATGCCGACGCCTGAACGGCGGATCGTCCGGTGGGGATGGTGACAAGCGTGTATGACCCGTCAGTGTTCAAGCCTTCGATGCCAAGCTGTATTTTTACCGACGGTTCCTGCGGGTCTGTCATCGCCACCGCAAGCTGATAGTCGCCTGCCGGCAGTTCCGGCGGAACACGAATCACGGAACGGAGCGTTACATTGGTCTCGGGCCACCATTGCGTTGTGGGCTCGCGCGGATACGACACATCCTCCGCAACCGTTTTACCGGTGCCGTCGCGAAGCGTCCAGCGCAGCGCATACGATTCATAACACGGCGCGCATCCCGTGTTCTTCCATGTATGTTCGATGAGCAGTCGCGATGCGGTCTGTTTTCCGGGATAGACGTTCAAAGTCTTACTGCACTTAAGCGATGAAAGCTCGAACCGGAATCCCAATTTACGCGCGGTGTTGTACATTATCTCCTTGATCTCGGGCCCCGCTTTGCGGAAGCCGTCATATCCCAGCAGGTACACATGATAATAACTGATCGGGTCCTGAATGCCGCGGTATACGTTCTTCGCCGGGTCCCAGCCGCGCGTTTTCATCTCGGCAAGACCGCAGAAGAGTTCATAGTTGCAGATGATGCGCTGACGGTTATAGGGCTTGAACAATCTCTCGCCGACATTGGCGCTCGGTCCGTCCGGTGTGACGCCGTCCTGCCTGAGGTGAATACCGCGCGTTACGGCATAATGATTGATCGGGTCCTTATCTCCCACGTTCAGGAATACACTGGTGCGCGGAAAGGCGCGCGCATATGCGTTCATAAGCCGGCGATACGCATTGAAATACCGCGTCTCGGTGAATCCCGTCGCCTCAAGCTGTTCCGGTGTCCATCCGCTCAGATGCATCTCGCCCCACTGGCCGATGCCGCCGATGTCGATGAACTCAAGCCCCGCACGGCCGTCCATACAGCGGCCCAATTGCACGACGAACTTTTCCTGCAGCGCAAGATAGGTGTCGTCCCAGAACACCGGTATCAGCTGCTCTTTCGTATAGATGCCGCTCTGCTTCACCGACGGCACGCCCTTATCGAACACCCATTTCGGCGTAGGATACTGCCGTTTTGAATGTTTGTTCTGCGACATGAAGCGGAACGATAATCGCTTGTTCCATTTTTTCACCCACAGGTCGAACAGCGGATCGAGATATTTTTTGAGATCATCCTCGCTGTCGCTGTCAGGCTGTGCGGCCGCCCAGTCCTCGCGGAAATAGCCGATGTGCATGATATCCCAGAGCCAATCATTGGGAGTGAAATCGGCTTCGTTCGTGGTGCCGAAGAGATACAATCCCATGCCGGGATTGTTGAGCGCCTTGTCGGTGAGCGGCGGTTTTATTTCAAGCATCTGCGGTCCGCCGGCATTCGAAGCCGGGTTATCAGCAGCGAACATCATTGCCGCACATAAAACAGCAATGGCCATTCCATAAAAATATCTTTGCATCCTGTGCTCCCCGTGCATCACACGTCTTATTTTACGCTGACCGGTCCGAGCTCATACCAGCCGCCGGTGCATTTCAGATCGCTCGCTATTTTAATGGAAGGTTTCGTGCCGTCCTGCGGCTGGCGTATGCCGACCGCGAGCGTATATGTTCCCGGAGTGACCTCTTTGAACAGAATTTTATCAGCCGATGTGATAGGCGTATCCGGTTTCCATGACGAGGGCGCCATTCCCGCCGCGCTGCATACCTGCGCAACACTGCCGTCCGCCGCGATGAGCGCGAATGCCGTCGATGCGGGGATGTATATCGGTGCGACACCGCGATTCTCCCACGTGAACGACACCGCCGCCGGTTTTCCGGCTGTAAATGTTTTCGGATATTTCGCTTCAATGAGCACAAAATGATAGCCGAGTCGATTGGCAAGATTTTCAGTAAGCGCACGTTCCTTCGTGAGCATGTTCAGACCCGACTTCCCGCCGCGGGAAAGATCGCAGAACGTGGGCATGCCTGTCTCAACACACTCATCGAGACGGTAGCCATGTCCGCTCTTATCCTTTTTGCCGTACCACCAGCCGAGTTTTTCCATCATCTCATAATTGCCGTAGAACTCGAACACCGCAGGCAGTTTTCCCGCGCAGGCGAGAACGTCGCTGCCGTCGCTGTTGCCGCAGATGCCGTCGCGGCGCAGGCCGATTCCGTTGTCGACAGCCCACTGGAGCGCACGTTCGTATTTGCTCATGCCGGAGCAGACCTGCAGGAGCGTCTTCCTGAACGCATTGCGATGCAGCTTCAAGTGTTCTATGTAGCTGTCAACCGAGATATCCTCGAGTTTGAACGGCGCACTGAATCCCATGTGTCCCTCGCCCCAGTTGCCGTACGACCGTATATCGATGAAGGCGATATTCGGATTACCGTCATACCGTGCACCCATGGCGCGGATGAAGTTGCCGAGTTTCTCCATAAAGGCAGGGTCGTCGAAGGTCGGTATTATCTTCTTCCCGGGCGTCCCTGCGGTCTCCATTTTCACGCTGTCAAGCTCATAGCTCTGGTATTTCGCGCCTGCATCGAACACCCACTTCGGTGTGACCCAGGGATCGCGCGAGTGCGTGCTCGCGTTCATGACGCCGAAAGAGAACTGTTTGCCTGCGTTCGACCATGCCGCAATATCCTGGTCGATGCGGTCCCAATTATATTCTCCCTCCGCCGGCTCGATGGAACGCCACTCATAGCGTGTATACCCGAGACTGCCGATCTCCATGACCTCAGGCGGCTGACCTTTCGGATTGCCGTACAATACCCAGCCCTTGCCCGGATTGACGATGACATTCGTCGTGTGCGCCGGCGTGAGCGTTACCATGCCGTCCTTCTCTGTGATGAACGGCGTCTTGCGTTCATATGGCACATTCACGAGTCGCGGCGTTTTTTTCGCGCGGTTACCGGTGTCCATGCTTATCTCCTTTGATGAGAGCGTTGCTCCGGCAATCATCCATATCGCCTGAGCGGCTGTTTTAAAGGAAACCGACTCGACTTCCTGCGGTGTTGCTCCGATGCGGAACCGTGAGAGAAAAACACACGCGGTAGTCCCTTCGGCAGTGCGCACCTGATAGACCGCTTTTCCATTATCAAAATTTCTCGGGCTCACCCAGTCGCCCACTTCGCGCAGCGCTACCACATCGTTCGCGATGATTTTTCCGTTCTTGAGTTTGATCGATACCGTGCCGACGATATCTCCTTCGTTTCCGCACCAGGCCGTGGAATGGAGCAGATAGAGATATGTCCCTTTGGCATTGGCTTCAGCCGGAACGTTCACCTCGGCGGTATCGACAGCCGCGTTGATGTGCGGGCTTTTGAAGACAATTATTGAACGGCCTGCATTCTTTGCGGGATCTGCGATACGCATGGTGACACCGCCGAAGTCCGTCTTCGTCACATCGAAGGTGCCGAAATCGCGCTTATTACCCTGATCGCTCCAGCCGCCTTTACCGTCGCCGGCGGTATCGTCCTTAAATCCCATGTTCGCAAATGCGCTGATATCGAGCGGAATATCAGGTGATGTTGCTGTGGCCGCGTTCTTCACTTCATCCACGGTGGCCTTTGCCCCGAAATCCGCGAATTGAATATTCCCGATCTCCAGTTCCTGCTGCTTCGTTGCGAGGAGGAATGCAGCCTTGACGTCACCCGCAGCATACGATTCATCCGATGTGAACGGGATCACAAACCGCTTCCAATCGCGTCCGGCGACAATCGGCACCGTGGTAAGCGATGTCCATGGATCGGAGTTTTTCTGGATCTTAAGCGAGGCGTCCACCTTGTCGGTACTGCCGGCGGCCCGGACATAACATATGACGAGGAGCGTATCGCCTTTTGTTATCGGCGATGTCGTCTTTGTCATGAATGAGATATCCCAGGACCTCGCTTTCTTCTCCGGCACTGTTATATGGAAGGTATTGGGAACCTGGCCGCCGTCAACAGCGGCACTTATGCCGCCCCCGCCGATCGAGAAGTCTTTCGCGGTACTTCCGTCAAGCAGATTGACAGGCACAACGGTACTTTGCAGTTCGCCGTCCATGAATGCGGCGGACAGCGGGAACAGAAACAGTATGGCGGTCAGTAATACTTTCATCATTAGCTCCAGGCGGCAATATGAACAAAGTATACGCTAAATCATGCATTTCGTACAATGGATAAAAGTGCAGAAAGGATGAAAAATCCGCCACGGCTGCATACGGTACGGTTTTCCGATGCTCCGCGCATGTCGTAATCAGGCTGCTCTAGTTCGCTTGTACACCGCTCCGTAATATGACAGCAGTGTACGGATGATGGTAACTGCGGGGGTGACATGCGTTTTATAGAACAATGACTCATCCCTCGACTCCGCTCGGGAATCGTGAGTCATTGTCCTATAAAACGCAGCGCCAGCTGCACATTCATCTGCCGGTTCGTCCTCTTCCGTGTCGACATCAGCAGCCGGTTCATCCCGTTTCATGACCTTCTCATACGCCGCGCGGATGGCTTTTTTGATGCGTGAGCAGATGCTCCGGATGGTGCCTTCCGGTTTGTGTACCGTTTCAGCAATCTCGGACGACGTATATCCGTCTTCATGCATCTGCAGTATATAGCGGGTATCTGCGGAAAGCCCGTTGATGACTTCCTGTGCTGCGGCAAGCGCCGGATCCGACGTATATGCCGCCGTTGCAGCAGGTTCCGAGCCGTCCGTTCTGTTGTCGACGATGAGATCGATGTGGAGAATGTCGCTCCCGGTTGACACCGGTTCGTCGAGCGAGACCATTCCGGCTTCCTCCTCGCGTGCGGCGAGTTTGCGGAGATAGTCGTTCCTGGTATTGAGGGCGATGACATAGATCCACAGGCGCATATTTCCTTTTGCCGCATCGAAGCGGTCGAGTGACGTGATGACCTTCATCATCACATCGCAAGCGAGTTCTTCGGCATCCGACGTATCGTTGATCCAGCGGCCGAAAAGATGGCGTATGTAGCCGGCATACTGCTTCTGGAAAAGGCGATAGCAGCGGATATCGTTGGCAAGGATGCCGTTGATGAGGGTGATGTCGTCAAATTGTGAATGTATAGTATTCATAGCAAACCCCATTCTGTATATCATTTTTTCAGAGCGCGCGGAGCGAGGCGGAAACTGTTTTTCCGAGCAACGCACGAGCCGCCCGGATGGCGGCGAGAGCGAACGATTCATCAGGAAGATGAACGCTGAGCGGTGCGTTGTGAGGAAAAATAGTTTCCGCCGAGTGCAGCGCGCGACAGAGAAAGTCAAGCGCGCGTGATGATTTTTTACGAAATCTTACAAAATTAATAAGGAGGTGATTTATGAAATCACTCAACGATGTTTCGAAACGGGAATTCGCACTGCGGATTCTCAACGTTCTCACGACCAACACCGATGCGGTAAAGACCGCGGGTGTGGATGCCTCGGTGAAGGCGGGCAAACTGAAGGCCCTCATCGATGAGGCGTTCGCGACCAAGGATGCGCAGATAGCCGCACAGGTGAATTCGCTCATGGCGACGAAACGCGCACGCCTTGCGCTGGAAGACGCCTATGCGGAAGCATCAGCGGTCGTAGAGCTCATCGTCGGGAGTCTCGGCAGACAGGATGCGCTCGTGCACCGGATGAAGAGACTGCGCGGCGAAGTGTCACGGGGAACTGACAGTTCCACTGACACCGCGGTTGAACAAAAGACCGTGTAACGTGACGCATGCAGCGCACGTAACCCCGGACGGGATATGCATTCCCGCCCGGGGCTTTTTTTATTGTTGATTACGTAAAAGATGACAGCAAACATATCGCTACAGCCTTTCTCGGCCAGCTAGTGGGGTAACGAGACAGATCAGTAAGGCAACGAGATAGCTCGGCAAGGCAACGAGACAGCTCGACAAGGCGACAAGATAGCTCGGCAAGGCTACGAGACAGCTCGGCAACGCGACGAGACAGCTCAGCAAGGCAACGAGACAGCA
>JACRPF010000012.1 GCA_016214035.1 Spirochaetota bacterium
AGAAATAGAGGAAAAGGTCGGCAATAATGACGATCCAATCCGTCTGTATCTGAAAGAGATCGGCAAGGTGAATCTCCTGACGCACGAAGACGAGATAAAATATTCCCAGAAAATAGAGAGCGGCGAACTGGATATTGAAAATATCGTCATCGGTTCGCATCTCGTGGTGCGTGAGATACTCAATACCATCAAGAACGTCAAGGCAAAGAAGGTTTTCATCCACGAGGTGCTCGAGCCCTCGCGGATATATAACGTTTCAACGCATGAAAAACGGAAACTGGAACGAAAATATAAAGTTTTCGAAAAGGAATACGTACGCCTTGCAGAGCGCTATCTGGAGCTTGATGCACGCATCAAGGAAACAAAATCAAAAGCCGCGCAGGGGCTTCAGAAAAAACAGGAAGCGGTAAAAGCGGAGATTGAAGACGAGCTTAAGAAAGTGCGCCTCAACCGTATTGAAATAGACCGTGTGGCTGAAAAGCTCAAGTTCTATCTGCATCGCCTCAAGCAGATGGATCAGTATTTCAGCGATCTGCGCCGCAGATACAGCAAAACGCGGGATGATTTCCACGAATATATTAAAATAATGAATAACGAAACGGTTCTGGCGCGGCATGCAAAATCACTCGCCATGCACCCGGTGGCGTTCAAGGCGGTGATAAAATCGTTCCGCAATGCCGAGCGCAAGATCGATATGATCATGGACGAGACGCGCGTTTCGTACGACATGCTCGCCGCATGGGTGCATACGATCAATAATGCGCGCACACGCATCGCACAGGCGAAAGATCATATCGTCAAGGCCAACCTGCGCCTCGTCATCGCCATCGCGAAAAAGTATGTGAACCGCGGACTGCATTTTTTCGACCTGGTACAGGAAGGGAACATCGGTCTTATCAAAGCAGTCGATAAGTTCGAATATAAGAAAGGCTACAAGTTCTCCACGTATGCAACATGGTGGATACGTCAGGCCATAACCCGTTCAATATCGGATCAGGCCAGGACCATACGCGTACCGGTGCACATGATAGAACAGATCAACAAGGTTACCCGTGTGTGCCGTCAGTTCGTGCAGCAGTACGGGCGTGAACCGTCTATCGAAGAGATTGCACGTATCCTCAACTGGCCGATATCGCGCGTGAAAGGCGTGCGCAACGTAGCCAAAGATCCCATATCACTCAACGCGCCCATCGGGGATGAAGAGGATACCGTGCTCGGCGAGCTTATTGAGGACAAAGAGACCGAGAACCCGTCGAATATAACCACGTTCAAGATGCTGCAGCGTCAGCTTGAGGGCGTTCTGAAGATGCTGCCGATGCGCGAGCAGAAAGTGCTGCGCATGAGGTTCGGCCTTGATGACGGGTATTCTCATACGCTTGAAGAGGTTGGCTACGTGTTTAAAGTCACCCGCGAGCGCATACGGCAGATCGAAGCGAAGGCGCTGCGGCGGCTGCGGCATCCGTCAAAGATAAAGAAGCTCAAGGACTTCATCGACGGCTGATATCGTCGCTTTCGTCTGTGGCCGGGAACTGCACGGAAACAGTACCGGACTGTTATATGGGGTATCGATGAACAAGGAGCAGTGCATGCGTACCATACACACATTCGCCATTCTTATCGCGGTAAGTGCAATCACCATGCTGTATGCCCAGGATAAAAATCCGGTAAAGAAGGCCGCCGAGGCGATTGATGATCCTATTATAAAAGAAGCCGCCGCCGCGCCGGTTACAAAAAAAACATCCACGAGCGACGGCGAGACGATTGAGACTGTCGTCGTGGCCCCCACCAGAAAAAAGCAGATGACAACATCATCCATCATGAAAAGCGGCAACCGCATCGGTATGAAGCTCGGCTTCGATTATGTCATCGGTAAAAATCCCGGTGTTGTACAGGCATACGGCATCGAGATTCCGTTTGCCGACATAGCCGCGGTGGAGTGTCTCATCGGGCAGAACACGGTGGCCACAACCGGCACGGTACCCAATACCAATCTCATAGCGAGAAGCAGCTTAAACTATCTCTCGATAAGCGGCATCAATAAGTTTTATATTACCAGTGTTTCGCTCGGTATAGGACTCGCCTATGATAAATTTATCGGCGGCTATGCTGAACAGGAGATAATAACGGGCGGCAATATGTTTACAAAATCGGTCATCGGCTCCAGTCCCGATCTTCTGTTCGTACTGCTTTCGGCCGGCTATCTTCAGGAAATAAAGGACAATATATTCGTACAGCCGCAGCTCGTTTTTTCGTATCAGGTGCTCCCGTGGAATGACCGGGTAATGAAGCTTGAGCTGAGCATCACCCTGGCATTCAAAATGTAATAAAAACGCTGTATGATAATCTGACATAAGTTAAAATATTGTACATAGATGTTTGTGTATAGTTAAATAATTAGACACATATCAACTAAAATTTTGATTTTCGTTGTTTGGTTAGTCATATAAACCTGATTAAATTAAGAAAAATGCACAATTTACATGCTATTTCTAATTGGCACAATTAATGCAATAACATTAGTGAACAAGGGCCTTCTTAGAGTGAGGCGGAACGATCATTAAAAGGTCGTTCCGCCTCTACTATTTATTGGCATCCCGCGCTATGTTGTTTTCTTGTTGCGCATTATGGCAGCCACTATATAAAAATATATCTAATTTGATGTCGCTCTCGCGGTGCGTCCGGCACCGCTGGCGCTGGCGTAGCGCGGGAGGAAATTATGATTCCGCGCATCCATGCGCGTATTTCTCGTGGTATAATGCCGTTCTATCAAATTGGGTCGCGGGAATGTCCCGCGCTATGATTCCTGCGACTGTATCTGTTTCGGAGACATTCTATAAGTTTTTTTTATAATTTTGGCGAAATATCCGGCATCATAAAAACCCAGTCGCTGGGCAATAGCGCGAACCGTTGACCGTTTGTCAGATATCAGATCTGAATACGCCAGTGAAAGCTTTTTTTCAAGTATATACTGCCGGGGCGGGATGCCGAGGTTTTTCCTGAACAGCCGGGTGAGATGACGCTCCGAGAGTCCGGCTGCCTTTGCCGCATCGCTTACCGCCAAGTCGGTGCGGATGCCGTTGTTCACGAACCTGAGCGCGGCAATGAATGACGGATCGATACGTTTCTCCACATCATTCCGGCCGGAGTGCATTATATTCCGGGCAAAACCGATGAGCGCACCGAGCAGGATATGACGTGCTGCAGACTCCCACTCGTTTTCTCTGCGCATCGATTCGTCAATGACCTGAACGCATGCCGAAAGCAATGCCTCCTGCGCCGCGAACCGATGCGTCACGGAGATGCTGTTCGAAGCATCCCTGATCATCACGTGGAATGCGTAAAATGATGCCGGAGATTCAACGGAGCGTGTGTGGGCTTCATGCGGCGCGATGACTATCGCATCACCGCGTGCAACACGCAGCTTTTCATTCCCTATCTGATAACTCAGCCGTCCCGATCGTACGATGATGCATTCGTGGTATGGATGCGCATGCAGGGCGACACGATGGCCCTTGACGTCGGTGACAGCAAGGAAATTCAGGATAAACACAAAGCGGCTGCCGTAGGTGAAAAAGAGCGGGAACGGCAGCGGGACCGGCGTGGTGTTTTCATTGCTCATGAGCTGATTATATCATAATGTCCGATTATTCCCAGACAATAAAATAGACGTCACTGTTATCGATTGAACAGTATGCCGAGATGCACCCGCGGTCCATATGAGCTGCCGGAGATGATGCGTGTGCCGAAAAGCCAGTCCGCCATAACGGCGATTGAAAACGCCGGGGTTACCGGCATCTCGATGATACAGAACGGTACCGCGATGAATGTGCCGGTAGACGTATATGATACGGTGCTGACGCCTGCGCTTTGGTTGCTGATGATATGAAGCTGACGGATGGTGCCCCCGCCGGCAAGCATTCCTATCGAGCAGACAACGGGGCCGAAAGCGGTGAACGCTTCAACGGTGGCGCCGCCGGCGCCGATGGAGCAATAGCTTCCGGGAAGGCCCGGGCCGTTGTAGTCGAACCCGCTTGCGAATCCCATGCCGCCGGCGCGAAGCCACGGCAGCACGGAAAAAGCGAGCCGTCCGCCGAGACCGGCTGAAAGTCCGGATATATCGCCGAACGGCGACCGTACATCGCCGTATCCGGCGTGATAGAACATGCCGCCGTTGAGGAACGGCGCAGTGAGCAGCGGTGCGGATGATGCGGAGATCAGCAGTGAGATCATGACGGCAGCTATTTTTTTCATCATGACCGGATAATATAGTAATTTACTGCAATTGCCACCGGTGCGATAGCCGGGTTGCTGCAAATTGCATTTCCCGCCTGTCGCGATATAATGACGGCAACATGAAACGTCAGGACTGCACATGAGCACAAAGAAAACCGCTGCAAAGACACTCAAGGCAAGCATTTCAGGCATACGCGGCATTATCGGCGCGGGACTTGATGTAGAGACCATCGTACGATATGTGAACGCATATGCCTCGCTGTTCCCGAGAAAAAGCGCGTTCGCGGTGGGGCGCGACACACGCATTACCGGCGACGCAATAACCAAGGTTGTTTGCGGTGCACTTGCGGCGAACGGCATGGATGTGCACGACTGCGGCATTGCACCCACACCGACGGTGCTCTATACGGTGAAGAACAGGAAACTTGCCGGCGGCATCATCGTCACGGCAAGTCATAATCCCATAGAATGGAATGCGCTGAAATTCGCGGGGGCCGGCGGCGTGTTTCTCGGACAGAAGCAGGTAGACAGGCTTCTGGCGGCAAGCGCGGTGAACGAGCCGGTCACGACGGGCGCGCGCGAGTATGGCAGTATCGGCGTGTATCCCTGCGCGGTGAGCGATCACGTTGATGCGGTGGTCCGCTATGTGAACGCGAAAAAAATACGAGCGGCGAAACTCACGGTTGCCTGTGATTTCGCCAACGGTACGGGACTCGTGTCGACACCAGTGCTCCTTGAACGGCTTGGAGTGAAACTTGTCGCTGTCAATGACGAACTGACGGGCACATTCGCGCATTCGCCTGAACCGACGGTTGAGACTATGGCGGAACTGTCGCAATTCATAAAACGCAAAAAAGCGGACATTGGTTTCATGCAGGACCCGGACGCCGACAGGCTTGCGTTTGTCGACGAGAAGGGACGCATCGTGGGCGAGGAATACACGCTCGCGGTGGCGGCACAGCATATCTTCTCAAAGCACACGACGGACGCCGCAGTGAATCTGTCCACATCGCGAATGATAGACGATGTGGCGAAGGAGTATGGGCGCAAAGTGCTGCGGACGAAGATAGGCGAGATAAATGTCACGGAGACCATACTCGCGAAAAAGCTCTATTTCGGCGGCGAAGGCAACGGCGGCGTCATTGTCCCTTCAGTGACCGCGGGGCGCGACTCACTGCTTGCAATGGCCATCATCCTTGAACGAATGGCCGAAACCGGTTCACGTATCAGCGAAATAGTTGATGCGATACCGTCGTACAGCATTATCAAAGACAAAGTGAATGCACGTAATGCTGATGTTAAGAAGATATATGCCGCAATGCGTAAGGTCTTTGCCGGCGCCGTGATCAACGATATCGACGGCATACGCGCCGATGTTGCGGACGGCTGGGTGCATGTGCGCACATCGAATACCGAGCCGGTGATACGCATTATTGCTGAGGCCAGGGATATCGATACGGCACG
The DNA here is from genome assembly GCA_016214035.1 of Spirochaetota bacterium. Lineage (GTDB taxonomy): Bacteria > Spirochaetota > Brachyspiria > Brachyspirales > JACRPF01 > JACRPF01. Next base: position 5,698 of record JACRPF010000012.1, read on the forward strand.
GCAGCTTATTGAAAAAGCAAAAGCGACTATTTAAATCACCATTTACTTGCCTTTTTGTAATTCAGTATTATTATATCCAAGCGCTTGTATTTAAATAAAACGAGGTATTTATGATCGAATTCATGAAAAAGCTTGAAAATGAACGCATGAAACAGGCCAGGAACTTTGCAAAACGCGTTTCCGGCCTTATTTTGACCGGTAATCTGCCGTTCACGGCGGAATATCATAAATCGATGAAGCATATACCGCTTAAGGAATCAATCAGCCTTAATCGCACACCGATTGCCGAGGGGGCGACCTGGGGCGAGACCTGGGAGAGCGGATATTTCCGCCTCACCGGTGCGGTGCCGAAAGAATGGAAAGGTAAGACAGTCGCCGCTCATATCGACCTCAATGGTGAGACGCTTGTCTATTCGAAAGAGGGCGTTCCGCTCTACGGGCTTACGAACGGCTCGGTTTTTTCCGGCAACTATTCGAAAGATGTGTATCGCATATTCGAACCCTGCAAAGGCGGCGAGCAGGTGGAACTGTTCCTTGAAGCGGCGGCCAACGGACTCTTCGGTGTGAACCGCGATCCGAACTCGGAACGCTCCGCTCCCACGCGCCACGGGAACTATAAAGGCGAAGTGAAACATATACGCCTGTGCATGCTCGATGAAACGATGTGGCATCTGTATCTCGATCTCACGTTCCTTGTCGATCTCGCCATGCAGTTTGACGAGGACAATGTGCGCCGCAGCCGCATCGTCAAGGCGCTCTATGAATCGATGAACGTGTTCGCGGATGATCCGGTGAATGCGGACAAGACGCGCGCGGTGCTCAAGCCCGTCATGGCGTCGAAGAACGGCGGCACGGCGCTCACATCGATATCCGTGGGTCATGCGCACATCGACACCGGCTGGCTCTGGCGCATCGAGGAATCGGTGCGTAAGACCGCCCGTACGTTCGCAAGTCAGATAGCCAACATCGAGCGCTATCCGGGTTTCGTGTTCGGCGCGTCGCAGGCGCAGCTTTATAAATTCGTGAAGGACCATTATCCCGAATTGCACGCCAAGGTGAAGAAGGCTATACGCGACGGCTCGTGGGAAGTGCAGGGCGGCATGTGGGTTGAGGCGGACTGCAATCTCATCAGCGGCGAGTCGATGGTGCGTCAGTTCGTCCACGGCAAGAACTTCTTCAAGGACGAATACGGCGTTGATGTGAAGAACCTGTGGCTGCCCGACGTATTCGGCTATTCGGCGAACCTGCCGCAGATACTCAAACGCTCCGGCATCGATTTTTTCCTCACACAGAAGATATCATGGAGCCAGTTCAACGTGTTCCGTCACAACACGTTCATCTGGCGCGGCATCGACGGCAGTGAAGTGATAACCCATTTCCCGCCGGAGGATAATTACAATTCACCGCTCACGCCGGGTGTGTTCCGGAGGGCCGAGCGAAACTTTAAGGAAAAGGCTTTCCTCGATGAATACATGACCTTGGCCGGCATCGGCAACGGCGGCGGCGGACCTAAGGAAGAACACATTGAGAGCGGTCTCAGGCTTACCGACAGCGAAGGCATGCCGAAAAACAAATTCGGCCGCGCGGACGGGTTCTTCGAACGCCTCGCGAAACGGTCGGATGAACTTTCAACATTCGTGGGCGAACTGTATCTGGAACTGCATCGCGCAACACTTACCACACAGGCGCGGACAAAACGCTATAATCGCCTGCTCGAGAACCGCCTGCGCCAGACGGAAGCCGTGGCGTCACTTCTGCCGCTCGGCGACTATCCGCGTGAAAAGCTTGAGGCAATATGGCAGATGCTTCTCACCAATCAGTTTCACGACATCATCCCCGGTTCGAGTATTAATCTTGTCTATCAGGACGCGCACGCTGCATATGAGAAAGGGCTTGCGGACTGCGATGTGATGATAGCCGACGCCGCAAAGAAAGTATTTACGAAGGATGAGAACGCGCTTTCGCTCATGAACATCACATCCTATTCAGCTTCACAGCCTGTCGTGCTTCCCGCGGCATGGAAAGGCGCGGGCGTTGAACGCGCGGACGGCAAGCCTGTTGCCGTGCAGCTTGAGAACGGCGTTCCGGTGATTGCCACCGACATTGCGCCGTACGAGACAGTTGTGCTTAAACGAACGGCAAAGGCATCGGAAGCGGCGGCCGGGAACGACCTTACGCTTGAGAACGACATTGTCCGTTATACGTTCGATAAAAACGGAACCCTTGTTGATGCGTTCGACAAGGAAGCTAAACGCCCGGTGCTCGCGTCCGGTGCGAAGGCCAATGTATTCTCGCTCTATGCCGATCATCCGAACAACTGGGATGCGTGGGATATCGATTTCAACTACACCGAACAGCTCCTTGAAACGGCGAAATGCGTATCGATTAAAAAGACCGCGTCGGGTCCGGTGCGTAGCGTTCTGTCGGTGAGCATGACGATAGGCCATTCGAAGATCGAGCAGACGGTGTCGCTGGATAAAAACAGCAAGCGGCTCATGTTCACCTCGAACGTGGCATGGGACGAGGCGCACCGCATGCTTCGCGTGGCGTTCCCGGTGAACGTGGTTTCCACTGAAGCGTCGTTCGACATACAGTACGGTTTTGTGAAACGCTCTACCCATGAGAACACAAGCCTTGATTTCGCGCAGTTCGAAGTGGTGGGCCACCGGTATGCGGACCTCTCGGCCAACGATTATGGTGTTGCGCTCCTCAACGACTGCAAATACGGCTACAAGGTGAAGGATAATATCATCGATCTTAACATTCTCCGCTCGCCGCGCGATCCGGACCCGGATGCCGACATCGGAAATCATGTGTTTACCTATGCGCTTCTGCCGCATAACGGAACGCTCATCGAATCGAGCGTGATGGCCGAGGCTGAAGCACTCAACGTGCCGCCGGTGATGCTCGCGGGATTTGCGGCGAATCATACGGCGCTTCCCGCAACAGTGACCGGTGATGGAGTATCGATAACGGCAGTGAAGAAGGCCGAGAAGGAAGAATGTCATATCGTGCGCATCGTGGAAACGTGCGGCAAACATACCACTGCGGTACTGAAAGCGGCGGGGACGGTGACCGAGACGAATCTCATGGAATGGGAAAACGGCGCAAAACTGGACGCGAAGAACGGCGCGGCGATAGAACTGTCTCCGTTTGAGATTAGGACTTATAAAGTCAAATAGGCCGCATATGTCTATACGTCTCAAGGATATCGCTCTTGAGCTGAAACTCGATCTTTCCACGGTGTCACGCGCGCTGCGTGATGACGCCCGTGTGCATCCGGATACCAAGACCAAAGTGCGGGAGGCCGCGGCACGGCTCGGGTATCGGCCCAACATGCTGGCACGGCGTTTAGCCGAGGGAAAGACAAAGACGGTCTGGCTGCTCCTGCCGCACCTCAATGCCCCCATCGAGCGGGAACCGGCGCAGTATGCCGCCGACATGCTTTACGAATACGATTACGACCTGATGATAGTGCAGCACCGTGGTAAACCGGAAGTCTATGAGCGGCTTATGGGAAGGCTTGTTGCGGGGCTTGCGGACGGCGCGCTTATCATTCCGGGTCCCGAGGGCGATCCTCCATATGAAGAAGTGCTGGTGCATGCCGGTTTCCCGCTCGTGTTTATGGACAGGCATCCGCGAACCCTAGAATCCATTGATGTTGTCACAACGGATAATAAAAACGGCGCCTATGAACTTACCCGTAAGCTCATACGTCGCGGTGTAACCCATGTGTTTGCCGGCTTTTATGAAGGTAATCCGGTGGCGGATGCCAGACGTGAAGGCTGTATACAGGCGATGCGTGATAACAATATCGCCTATACGCTCTTGTCGCCGGATATGCCGGTGCCGGATACTTCAGGCAGTATCGGTATCATCAGTTCATCGCAGCCGCTGCTTATGGATACGGCTAAAGCGCTTCCACGGGCTTCCGTACTCCACGGGGCGCTGTTTGACCAGTGGTATGGCGGGATTGCACCGTTTCAGAGCATGGACGTATGCGTACAGGACTTCAAAACGATGGCCGAGGAAGCGGTACGGGTGCTGCTTAACCGCATCGGTGGAACCGTACAGGCCGGAGAAATACGTAAAGTGCCTCCGCTGACATTTAAAGAAGTGATATAGTCATCGAAATTCGTCAAAAAATGAAGGTGCTGACGTCTAAAACATCGGTAAGGTCTTGACATCTAAGAAGACGTGATGTACAATGTCTCTACACATGAGGCAGTCGAGTCAGGGATACATCTACGCTAAAGACCTTCTCTGGTCGTCAAATACCTCTGGTGGGGAGGTGAGGAAAGCTAACAACTACATCTAACGTTCCTTTTCGTATCTAAGGGTTCTTGTATCTAAAACACATTTTCGGAAGGAGAGTCAAATGAAGAAGTTCGTAATCCTAATGGCATTGGCGGCAATGACAACGTCGCTGTTCGCCATACAGTACAACCCGTATCCGGTCACTTCGGTCAAATTCGATACGACCGTCGGCCGCATCCTGAACGACCTTGACCGGTTGCAGGATCCCATGTTTATACTTGATGTGAAAAAAAGCACCTTTTCACTGAAAACACCCGGTACGCTTGCAACGCTCCTCAGCAACAATGGAGCTGAGCTTTCGGGTGTTTTCGGTATTGTGAACCCGCTTGGCTTGCCGATGTCTCTTGGAATTCTTGGATCTGCACAGATCAATGCGACAACACCGGGAACTTACCAGACAACAACCGCATCAAACCTTGCGGCTAACATTTACACCAGCACCGTAACCTCTTTCGAATCATATCAGAGCGCCGGTGCGAATAAATGGGTCGCTGTCGGCGGTTTCAATCTCGGCTCGATGCCGGTTGGTATCCGCGCTTTTGTAACCAATGGCGGAACACGCACCGAAGCGTTTTACAGAACCAATGCTACCTTCGGTGTTGATACAGCCACCGCGCAGAGTTCGGTAATCCGCAAAACGTATGATACCAATGCTGCCAACAAGGCGCTTCTTGATGAAAGCCTCAAATACAAAAGAGGATTCAACGACTCCGCGGTCTGGTCCGGTGACCTCACTGCCGCCGCAAAAATGATGGACATGTGGTGCTTTTTGCCTATTCTGTTCAATCTGAACAACAACGACAAATATGCAGAATTTAACTACACGCTTACCGACGTTTCAAACTCGTCTTTCGTTATCTCCAACGACAACCACAAGTCAACTGAATCCACAAGAATACTGACACTCGGTGTTGAACCGCATGCGTACCTCCCGGTCAACGCAAACGGCTTCACCACCCTTGAAGTCGGTGTCGGCGCATCATACGGTATCGGCTATGGAGATACGAAGAATTACACTGAAACAACCGAGAACCGTAACGGTGCAACAACCAATAAATCCGATGTTTCCATGCTGATCAAGGGCCAGGACGGCTATCTTGCTCAGGATTATCTCGCCCGCGCAGCTCTCCGCTTCAAGGCGAAAGAAGGCGGACTCACTGTTTCGACTAAATTCTGGGCTTCGTATGCGTTGAATCTCACCGGTTACAAGGCTAGTGAAAAGACCACTACAACCGCTGAGAACATCGGTGTTTCTAAGACCGTTACGCGCAGAGATTTTACATCAAGCGAGTTTTCGTCAAACGCTAATATCATTACCTGGGGTATCCCGGTTGGTGTTGAATATGCGTTCAATGATGTGTTCTGCCTGCGCATGGGTGGAAACTACAAAGGCACCTATACTCTCGCCAACACAACTACCAAGAACCTCGACTACAAGACGTATCAGGACAACTACAATGCTGCCGGTACTTTGACCAGCATAACAACGAATACTACGACATCCGTAACGCGTCAGATTGACACGGTGAATGCTTCGTATGTGTCGTCTTATGCTATCAGCTTCGGCGCTGGTTTCACGTTCAGTGAGAATTTCATGCTTGACCTCATGATGAATGTAACCCCGGCTGGCGGACTCATACTCGCAGTCGGCCCGAATGGATTCCTCGATGTTGCTTCATGGAACGCTCAGTTCACGTACCGCTTCGGCGGCGCGAAATAAGCGTTTTCGCAACAGTTCAGTTTCGTTCACTCGAAGGACGGGCAGCAATGCCCGTCCTTCTTCATTTTAAAGGGAATACCGGTTTTATTGAAGGTGCGGATATATATCCGCGCCTTCAATAAAACCGTTGTCTGATATGACTATCGGTCGAAGATAATGGTTATATCGCAAGGCACGGCCTCGAGACCGCACCTGCAAATAGATACAACCACACGGGCGCAATTGTATAATCGCGCCTGCGTACAACGATGCCGTCATTTTTTCGGCAGTCTTCATTTTTTTCAACAACACGGTATGATAATAACATGCATCGCGATTCACAAAAGCGGATATATCTGGAAAATGCCGTATATTTTATTACGACGGTAACGAAGGAACGGTATCCGTATTTTCATGAAAAGATAGTATGCGATCTTTTGGCCGAAGACATCCGCATGGCGTCGGAATTGAAGCAATGCGATGTTATCGCGTATAAGATCAATCCGGATCATGTGTATTTGATCATTCGGCCGTTGGGGAAACCGAATTACTCGGAATTCATGCATAACATGAAACGCGTATCATCATTGCATATAAATTATAGTATGGGTATGTTCGATTTTCCCGAAGGCGCGGATATATATCTGCGCCTTCGGGAAAATCGACTTACATGGCAATCCCGGTATAACACCCGTATCGATATCCCGAAGTTCGCATGGCAGAAATCATATCGCGATCATTTAGTTCGCGATGACGATGACCTCATACGTCATGTCGAATATATACGGAATCAATGGATAAAACATGATCTTCAGGAAAACGCTTATTGTTTCGTTTCCGAAGCGGCTATGCAATCGGTTTTAGAATGAATGAGCCGGCGCGGTCACATATCCGCGCCTGCGTGCATTCCGTATCTGCTCCGCACCTGCTCCGTTTCACCTTCGCTTCCGCTCCGGTCCCGATACACGCCTTAAATTCAATGTAACACATTTACGTATAGTATAGCATGGAGTTTATTATGGCGCTTATATCACTTTCATTCCCCATTGCCCGGCTGCATGGCCGGCTGGGCACGGTTGTCTTCTGCGTGTGGAAAGGCGTGCGTTATGCGCGGAGGTATGTCCCGCATAACCGCAGCAACACACCGCTGCAGGCGCACCGGCGCATGTCGTTCAGACTGGCGGTATACGCATGGCGTATGCTTGACGGTACGGCAAAAGAGCGCTATGCGCAGCGGGCGATGCACCTCAACATGAGCGGTTACAACCTCTATATCAGCGAAACGCTGCGGGGCGGCAAAGAACATGAAGCATGCGGCATATCCCGCGGTTTCTATACTGCAGATCGTCGTGATGGTGCATGCATACGCCCGTTGATGCCATCCATACAGCCGGTATATCGCCGATTGGGTATCACTGCCAATGCGGGCAGACTGCTGTACCATGCGCACAATGACCGGGAAGCGGTAAACTATCACCGTCATTGCGAGGGCTTTGTACGGAGCACGTGATGCGTTGCACTGCCGATTCGTCCATACATTTTGCAGATTTCTCCATTTCCTTTCAGAGCGATGTATTTATTATTGTTGCATCTTTCAGCATCAAAGGAATACATCATGAAAAAACTGACCGCCATCATCGTCGGAGCCGGACACCGGGCGCTGCTCTATGCCGAATATGCGCTGGTAAAACCCGATGAGCTTGAGATCGTGGGCGTGGCGGAACCCGACAGCACCAAACGCGCGCACGCGGCGAATGTGCATAAGATACCGCAGGAGCGATGTTTCACAACGGCGGAAGAACTTTCCCGGGTACCAAAGTTCGCCGATTTCGTCATCAACGGCACGATGGATAAGCTTCATGTGCCGACGTCCGTCCCGCTCCTCAAAGCGGGGTACGACATACTGCTTGAAAAACCGTTCGCCACGGATAAAAACGAGATGCGGCATCTGGTGAAAACCGCGCAGAAGCTCAAGCGCCGTATCGCCATCTGCCATGTGCTCAGATACGCACCGTTCTATGCGGGCATCAAGCAGCGCATACTCGCCGGCGACATCGGCGATATTATGAACATACAGACCACGGAAAATGTGAGCTATCACCATGTTGCGGCGGCGTTCATACGCGGCAAGTGGGGTACGAAAAAGTACGGCGGTTCATCGTTCCTGATGGCGAAATGCTGCCATGATCTCGATCTCATCACCTGGCTGAAAAGCGGCATACATCCGTCACGCGTGGCGAGTATGGGCAGCCGCATGTTCTTCATACCGGAGAAGGCGCCCGTCGGTTCGGGCATGCATTGTCTTACCGACTGCCCGAAGGAAGTGGAGGCGGCGTGTTTATATTCGGCACGCAAGCACTATGTTGACCACAACTGGTGGCCGTTCTATGTATGGGATTTCAACGATAAATTCAAGGACCAGACTCTCCCTTCAAGTGAAGAACGCATTCGCAGATTGTCCGATCCGGCTAATCCGTACGGACGCTGCGTCTGGAAGACCGACGGTGATATCATCGATCATCAGTCCGTGGTCATCGAGTTTGCGGACGGCGCAACGGCAACGCATAATCTCGTTTCCGGCGCGTCGAAATCGGAGCGCAATATTCAGATCATCGGAACGAAGGGCGAGATACGCGGCGCATTTGAATCGGGGAAGTTCACCATAGTCCGCATGGACCCGCGGCCGGGTCATGAACATGCCGAAGAGGTTGTCGATACGAATATCAGCGGCGACTTCAGCGGACTTTCCGGCGCACACGGCGGCGGCGATGCGCGTCTCATCGCGGATTTCGTGCGCGTTATGCGCGGCGAACAGCCGAGTTTCTCATATACCGGCATCGAGGACTCCGTGTACGGCCATATCACCGGCTTTCTCGCCGATGAAGCCATGGCGAAGCGCACCGAGATGACCATACCGCGCATCTGATACATCCGCTCCGGCGCACATCATCCCGCCTGAGGTGTGTGTTCTCCTGTTGCTCTCCTTGACTTATTCAGCCGTTGATTGTAGCATATTATTATACTAAGATAAGCCCTATATTTTTATCGGCATGAAATCTGCAAGGAGTGCGCGTGAAGAACGCTCTGCATCTGAATTTAAAACTGAAACAGCAGCTTCGTTTAAGCCCGCAGATGATTCAGTCAATAAAGCTTCTGATGCTGTCGAATCTCGATCTTCTGACGCACATTGAACAGGAATTATCCGACAATCCGCTGCTTGAAAGCGATAATAACTCGAATGTCGTTGATGTTGACTCCAATCTCTACCTCAACGATCCCGACATGCCGAACTTCGACTGGGTTGACTACACCGACGACCCGGCCGATGTACCCGCAGTCCACAGCGATGACGATGATAAAAAGCGGCAGTTTATCGAGGGTGGTATTTCCGAGGCGAAGGAAAGCTTGCATGAGCATTTGATAAATCAGCTCCGGCTCGCATGCAGCGACGAGGAACTCATATCGCTCGGGGAAACGGTCATAAGCTATATCAATAATGACGGGTATCTCACCATGGATGCGCCGCTCATCGCGCTTGATCTTTCAGCGGATGCCGCGGTCATCGAAAAGATCATCGCCACCATCAAGACGTTCGAACCCACCGGCGTTGGCGGGCGGAACCTGCGGGAAGTGCTGCTCCTCCAGCTCGCGGCGCTCAAACCCCGCAATGAGCTTGCCGAACGCATCGCGGATCAGCATCTCACGCTCCTCTCGCAGAAGGATTATACTGCGATTGCGAAAGCGCTCAATTCAGATGCGGAGCGTGTGCGTGCGGCGGCAGGCGTCATCGCTTCCTGCGAACCGTTTCCGGGACGTCAGTTCGACAATACCAAGATACGGTATATCGTTCCCGACCTCCGCATCGAGAAGAAAGAGGGCGAATGGCATGTGGTCATCACCGACGATTATCTGCCGTCGCTCAGGATTAACAAGAAATACGGAGCGACGCTCCGCACCTCGGGTGAAGATCTCGGCAAATTCGCCGCGGAGAAAATGGGTTCGGCGCTCGCACTCATCTATGCCATCGAACAGCGGCGCAAGACACTCTATAAAACGGGGAAGGCGATACTGGAGCTGCAGCACGATTTCTTCGAACACGGCCGAGAGCATCTGAAACCGCTGCTCCTGCGCGATGTGGCATCGGCTATCGGCATGAGCGAGTCCACCGTGAGCCGAATCAGCAACAGCAAGTACATAGAGACGTCGTGGGGCGTCTTCCCGGTGAAGTATTTCTTCTCGGTACCGGTGCGTTCGTCGTCGGGAACGGCGTCGAAGCAGTCGGTAAAGGAGACGATACGCCTCATCATCGCCGAAAACTCCGGATTATCGGATGAAAAGATCAAGGCGCTCCTCAGTGAGCGGGGCATCGAAATTGCCCGCCGGACGGTTGCGAAATATAGAAAAGAGCTTAAAATACTTTCCTCCCGTGACCGATAGGCCCCGGGGACCAAAATTAATGATCGGAGCATAACACATGCATGTGAACATTCAAGGACGGCATTTCAAAGTACGGCGCGACATGCGCGAATACATCGCCAAGAAAATGGCAAAGATCAAATTCTATTCGAAAAAGATCATCGACGCCCACATCCTGCTAGAGGAGATAAAACTCGAGCACAAGGTTGAGATCACCATCATGCTCAACGGCAAGGTGTTCCGTTTTGCCGAAATAGGCAAGACGTTCTATGAAGCCATCGATCTCCTGTTCGACAAGCTTGAGCGGAAGGTAAAGTCCACCAAGAATATCATCAAGAACCACAAGCATGACGCGGGTATTAAGCAGCGGGCCATGGCGAATGCCGGCGCGGACGATCGCGATATCGATACGGTGCATATGGAATTCGCCCCGTTCGCCGACAAGCCCATGGACAGCATCGAGGCGGCGCTTGAACTCGCCGCTGACAAGGGATACTGCATCGGCTTTTTTCCCATAGCCAAGAACACGGATATGCTCAATGTACAGGTGGCATCCGTACCGGCATTTATCATTAAGCATGAGACCGATAGCGCCATGCATCTGTTCTCCTATGAGTCCGGCGGCATCATTTCAACGGTCTTCGGCAAAGAAGGCTGGCACGAGTGCTCAGTCAGCGTGGCGCAGGGCAAGGTACGGACGTCTGCGAAGAAAAAGATAAAGACAGCGGAATGCAATGTGAGTACCGCGTGGAAAATTCTCCGCGAGGACGATGCGATGCGCTTTATGGTGTTCCGCAACAGCGTGACCGGTAATTATGAAGGCATCTATAAGAACGGGAAGAACAAGTGCACCGTGATAGGCTACGGAAGATAAACGCACACACTGCCGTTACGCTGGTTCTCATGGAGGCCCGATTGCTATGAAATTGATTGACTGCATGGATGAGCGCGCCATCATCCTGAACATACAGGACACCGATAAAGAGGCGGTCTTAAGCAAGATCGTCGATGTGCTCGCGCAGAACGCGCTGGTGTCCGATAAGGCTGAGGTCGAGCGTGCCATTCTCACGCGCGAGCGGCTCATGTCAACCGGTGTGGGCAGCGGCATCGCCATACCGCACGCAAAGACCGAGAAGGTTGACAAAATCACGATAGCGTTCGCTACGTCGCGTCTCGGCATACGGTATAAGGCCGTCGACAAGAAGAACGTGCATGTCATCTTCATGCTCATCGCGCCGAAGGACGCGGCAAGCGAGAACCTGAAGATACTCACCATCATCGCAAAGATACTGCGCGGCAACACCGCGCTGTCGGAAAAGCTGCTCAAGGCGGAGAGCCCGAGAGAGGTCATCGATCTCATCGCGAAAGAGGAAGCCAAGATTCAATGAACCGCATCAGCATCGAGAAGTTCCTCACGCTCAATGACCGCAGCAGCAATCACCTGAGCATACGCTCGCTCACCGGGACGCAGGGTTTCGAGAACACCATCGCGAGCTACCATATCAACCGCCCCGGCATGAACCTGTTCGGCTATTTCGATAATTTCGGTTATGACCGTCTGCAGGTGTTCGGACGCGGCGAGGCGGGGTATGTAGTGGAGCTCGTGAACGCCGGAAATTTCGCAACCATCGACAAGATATTCGAATACAAGATACCGCTGTGCGTGTTCACCAACAGCAACGAACCCCCCGCTGCGTTCATAGAGCGGGCCGTGAAGAACGCGGTGCCGGTGTTCGTCTCATCGCTCACCACCGGGGATTTCATCCAGAAGCTCAATACGCTTCTCGAGGATGAGTTCGCTCCGCACATCACCGTGCACGGCGTGTTCGTTGAGGTGTTCGGCGTGGGCGTGCTCCTGAAGGGTAAAAGCGGCGTGGGAAAGAGTGAAGCGGCGCTCGAGCTCGTGCAGCGCGGTCACCGGCTCATCGCTGATGACAGCGTGGACTTCAAATGTCTGCGCGGACTTATCATCGAAGGTTCGAGCAGCCGGGTGCTCAAATACAACATGGAGATACGGGGACTGGGCATCATCAACATCGCCCGGCTTTCGGGCATGTCGGCGGTACGCGACAAGAAACGCCTTGAACTTATCGTCATGCTTGAGGATTGGAAGGAAGACAAGGAATATGACCGCACGGGGCTTGAGGACCATACGGAGAACATCCTCGGCGTGGAAGTCCCGTCGCTGACCGTACCGGTGCGCCCGGGACGCAATATACACATACTCATTGAGACCGCGGCGAAGAACGAACGCCTGAAAAAACTCGGGTATCACTCCGCAAAGGAATTCAATAAACGGGTCATGCGTCTTTTTGAAGGTGAAGACGATGATACAGGTTTTTGATTGGACGCTCCGCTATTTTACTCAAGGGAAGAAGGACGCATGACGCTTACCACACTGCTTGAAGTCAAGAACAAAAACGGGCTGCATACACGCCCGGCCGGCATTCTCTGTAATATCGCCAACCGCTCAAAATACAGCCCGCTCGGTGTGTTCATGGTCCATAACGGACTTCGCGTTGATGTGAAGAGCATTCTCAACGTGCTTACCCTCGGGGCGGTGCACGGTGCAAAGATCATCCTCGAGATCGAGGGTGAGGAACCGGAAAAGACAATGATGGAAGAGGCGTTGAAGGAAATTTCCGATTTCTTCGAGGCGTCATTCGATGTCGTTGCACCCGATCTTGAACAGCCGGACGGCGATTTCTAAGCGGTACCGCCCGCACCGCGTTATGATTTTCTATCGATGATATACCGCGCAAGAGCGGATAAATAACCCGATGATTTGAACGATGAAAGCGCGTCTACCGCTTTCGCCACCGCTTCCGCCGCCTTCCGCTGCGCGCCCTCGATTCCGAAAAACTTCACATACGTGGCTTTGTTGTTTTTTACGTCGCTGCCGACATTTTTGCCGAGCGTCGCGTTGTCCGACGTTACATCGAGTATGTCGTCCTGTATCTGAAACGCCAGGCCTATGGCTTCACCGTACGCGGTGAGCGCGTCGAACGTACGTTCATCAGCGTTGCCGATGATGCCGCCAACACGTACCGCCGCCCGAATGAGCGCGCCGGTCTTGCATTCATGTATCGTTCTGAGCGTTTCGAACGGGATATCCTTTCCCTCGTTCTCAAGGTCCAGGAACTGTCCGCCCACCATGCCGGAGATACCCGATGCCACACTCACCTCGCGTACAATGCCGACAACAGCGGCAGGCGGGAGCGGCGCATTCGCGATAAGTGTGAAGGCATGGGTGAGTAGCGCGTCGCCCGCGAGAATGGCGTTCGCCTCGCCGTGTACTACGTGCATCGTGGGTTTCCCGCGCCGAAGGTCGTCGTCGTCCATAGCGGGAAGGTCGTCATGCACGAGCGAATAGGTGTGGATGAGCTCAAGCGCGGCGGCGGCCTCAAGTGCGTTCGTCTCATCGCCGCCGAGCATCTCGTTCACCATGAGCGTGAGGACGGGTCTGAGGCGCTTTCCCCCCGCCAGAAGCGGATAGCGGAGCATCTCGTAGTACGATGCAAGCGGATCCGGCGCGTTTCTGAACGATCCGTCAAGATACCGTTCTATCAGCGATTGTTTTGCGCGGTAATATTCCTGGAAATGCATGTTATTTGTTGCTGATAGTCCTTCCGGGCCAGTCGTCCGAACGGAACGGGCAGGCCGGCAGGAGCGCTGTATTGTAGAGCGATGCGTCGGGGTTGTCGGCCCATGCGTAGCGCACCGCGACGGGCTTGGGTACATTCGGGCTTTTTACAAGCACGGTGTTGCTTTCGATGACCGCGGATGCCCAGTAGAACACCTTGTCCGCACCGGCAACGGCGAAACCGGTAAGCTCGTTCGCGCCGTACAACGTAAGACCGCCGGCAACATAGTCAAACGACACTCTGATTGCATCATTCTCTATCTGCATAGAACGGTACATCGGTCCCGAGCTTGCAACGCGTTTGCCGTATGTTTTTTTGAGCGCCTGCAGTGCGAGGCGGCGGCCTACATCCTGTTTGTTCTTCGGGTGTATGTCCTTTTCTTCGCCCACATCGATGATTACCGCCTGACCGGTGTTGGTGAGCGAGAGTGTCATTGTCTGCGCTTCACGAAGTTCTGCCCATCCGCTCTCAACCGGCGTCGGGTTTTTTTTCATGTAATTGGCAAGCTGCACGAAGTAGAACGGGAAATCGCCGATGTTCCACGCTTTGCGCCACGTCTCAATCATCGTCCGGAAGAGTTTCCGGTACTGATACGAGCGTCCCGCGTTCGATTCACCCTGATACCAGATGGCGCCGCGTATCGCGAAATTGGTGAGCGGGGCTATCATGGCGTTGTAAAGCGCCGCCGGTATGTTCTGCGGACGCTGTACCGGTTCCGCGGGTCGGGGACCTTTTGCGGTAAGTGGAGCGGTCTGGAATTCGATGATATATTTCCAATCACCCGTGAGGGCCAGTGCTTCTTTCGGAGCGGATACGGGATAGAGCTTCATCTCGGCATCGGGACCGGTGAGTCCGCCGCCGCCGAAATCGTCGAACATGCGCACGGCGATGACCGCTTTACCGGCCTTCACCGATGATGCGGCGATCTTATACCGCCGCTGGGCCATATACCAGTTTGACACTTCCTTGCCGGTTGTGCCCGCCTGTGTTCCGTTAAAATAGGTGACGTCGATATCATCCACCGCGCCGATGCAGAGCATGAGGTCTTTGCCCGCCCACGACTGCGGTATATCAACTGTTTTGCGGAACCACAATGCGCCGTCGATGTTAAGCCCTGCGCTCTCGATAGTCGTCGGAAGCTTCATCGTCTTCCATGAAGCATCGTTGAAATCGGCTTTTGCATAACCCAGGTCAAAACCCTTGTTACCGGGATCCTTTACGCGCTGGCTGTCTTCCCATGTCTTGAGTTTTTTTGCGTAATCGTCCTGAGCTTTCGTGCTTTTATTTGCATATGAATTGGTCATCTGCACGAAACGTTCCTGAAAAACCTTCAGCTCCTCATCGTTGAATCCTTCCATGGGTGTCCACGCTTCCGCCGGGGTGCCGCCCCATGACGTGTGTATGAGGCCGACAGGCACGCCGAGTCTCTGATGCAGCATGCGTCCGTAATAGTACAGTACCGCTGAGAAACCGCCCACATTGCTCGGTGAGCATTCAGCCCACTGCACGGCGTCCGCGTCGTTGGTGGGTGCGAACAGCGTTTTCTTTTTCACGGTGAAGAGACGGATACCGGGAAAGGCGGCATTGCTTATCTCGATGGATGAATTCGTGGTGTTTTTGACGACCCATTCCATATTCGACTGACCGCTGCCTATCCATATCTCGCCGATGAGCACGTTCGACAGTGTAATCTTATTATTGCCCTGAATGACGATGGTGTACGGGCCGCCAGCTTTCATCGGTTTCAGTTTAACTATCCAGCTGCCGGTCTGGTCGGCAACGGCGGTGGCTTTCTGATTGCTCAGTGTAATAGTTATCTTCTCGCCGGGAGCGGCGAAGCCGAAGATTTTGATGTCGGCATCGCGCTGCAGGACCATATTGTCCGAGAAAAGCTGCGGCATTTTGACATCGGCGAACATGGGGGTAACCGAGAGCATGATGACACAGATAATGGCGGAAATACTGAAACGGCGCATAAGTCCCTCCGAAACACTTGATATGCATAAAATTATAACGCCATGGGGAATAATAGCAAGTGCGCGCTGGCGCGCGTGGAGTGGTGTTCGCGCTGACGTTCGGCTGGAAATATCTTTCTGAGCGCCATGCGCTCCTCAGCCGTCCATCCGTGGACGGATTCGTCGCATTCGCGGCATCGTGCCGCTTTCATGCAGATATAACTCAACAATGAATGGCGCCTTATATTCATTTATTGTCAAACGTGCACGGCGCGCAGAAAGACATTTCCAGCCTCACTGCCGCGCTTTTGTGGGTGGTGGCAGGTGTAAATTCTGGTGTTTGTCCTTCCAACGCTCGAACGCTGGACGCTGCAGCATTTCCTGAAGTGACGATACAAAGATATGGGTTTCTGCCTTGCATTAACGGCTGTCTTATGGTACAAAACACTACGTCAGCACAACATACTTTAAAGGAATTTCTATGAAACTTACAACACTTGTTCCGGCGCTGCAGACGGCAATAGGACCGGTGATCGTAATCTCGGGTGTAGGGCTGCTCATCCTTTCGATGACCAACCGTCTCGGGCGCATCATCGACCGTGCGCGTCTGCTCGCGGAGAAACGCCGTAACGGCTTGCCGGACGATGTGCGCAGGGCAGCCGCGCAGCTTACGATACTCTCACGGCGGGCGAAGATAGTCAGAAATGCTATTGCGTTTGCGTCACTCTGCATTCTTTTCACATCGGTGCTGATAATCACGATCTTTGTCATGGCGCTTGCCGGCAGCGACGGCGCGTCCGTCATCGCATCGCTTTTCATCGCGGCGTTCGTAAGCCTCATCATATCGCTCATATCGTTTCTCAGGGATATCAATATCTCGCTTACGGCGCTTGATGTGGAGATCGACCTTCCGGGCAGCACGAAGTCCTGAGCGGCATGACGTTCAGGAGCCTGAGGAAAGTCAATGCCGTGCGGGGCAGGCATGTCGTACCGCATACGCATGATCTTCTCGAGGTGGTGATCTATGTCCGCGGCAACGGCGGCACCGTTATCGCGGGGAAACATTATCCCGTCCGCGAGAATGATTTTACCGTCATACCTGCGGGCATAGCGCACGATCAGACGAACGACACCGATCTTGTTTCCATATGCGTCGAGTTCAGGGACAGCGGCCTTGAGCGGTTCACCGGTCTGTGGCATGACACCTCGGGTCTGATACGGCTTGCCGGCGAACATCTTCTCGCTGAAAAAAAACTTACCGACAAAGGGGCTGATGATCTTCGCACCGGATATGCATACGAGATCATCGGTCATGTCAAGCGCACGGTCGAAGGCACGGCGTCGGACAGGCGCGATGACGGCGTCCTGCTGCAGCGTTCGCTTGCCGTAGTCAGCAATCATAACGGCATGATAAGCGTGCGGGAATTGGCGCAGCAACTGGAAATGCCCGAACGGCGGCTGCGCGATCTCTACCGAAGCCGCATGAAAACGTCACCGATGAGGCATATCATCAACCAAAGGCTCGAGCATGCCCGCGCAATGCTGTGCGCAAAGAGCGGCAGCATCGAATCGATTGCGGCGGCGTGCGGGTTTGAGGACGTGGCGTATTTTACGAGGATATTCAAACGATATACGAACGTAACTCCGGCGCTGTTCCGGGCCCGGGCAAAAGCCGGAAGATGACGGGCTGCGGGCGCGGTTCGCGTTACTGCATCACCGCATGCTGCGCCAGAATGACAATGAAACCCGCGACATACCCGGCTACCGCAAGCGGGCCGATGCGTTTAGCGTACCAGAAAAAATCTATCTTCTCCATGCCCATTGCCGCAACCCCGGCGGCGGATCCTATTATCAGCATGCTTCCGCCGGTGCCCGCGGTGTACGCGAGCATCTGCCAGAAGACGTTGTCCATCGGGTATACGGCATGCGGATACATGCTGATGACCGCGGCGACCAGCGGGACATTGTCCACAACCGCCGACAGTGCACCGATGCAGAACAGGATTATGTTCCGGTCTTTGATCGTTGACGAAAGCGCGTCGGCGGCATGATGCAGAATGCCCGTCGCTTCAAGCGATGCCACCGCGATAAGTATGCCAAGGAAGAACAGGATACTGGTGGAATCGATGCGCTGCAGCGCCTTCGCAACGGATAGTTTGGTGCGGTAGTCGTGTTCCTTGCCGCGATGCATGAGCTCGGTGATAATCCAGAGTACGGAAAGTCCGAGCAGTATTCCCATGTACGGCGGCAGATGCGTCAGCGCTTTGAAGACCGGTATGAGCACCAGCACACCGACACCCGTGAAGAAGACGATGTATTTCTCCGGCGAGACCACGCGTTCATTGCGGCTGGCGGCCGGTACGTCAACGGTGCCGCGCATCCCGAACGACAGAACGGTAAGCGGTACGATAAGGCAGGCTATACTGGGAAGGAACAGATGCGTCATGGTCTTCAGGGAACTGATATTTCCGGCTATCCAGAGCATGGTGGTGGTCACGTCGCCGATGGGCGTCCAGACACCGCCCGCGTTCGCGGCGATGATGACGATGCCTATGAAGGTGAGCCGGTCCTTGCGGTCGCTCATGAGCCGGCGTGTCATCGAGGTCATGACGATGGCCGTGGTGAGATTGTCGAGGACGGCAGAGAGAAAGAACGTCACCAATCCGATGATCCACAGGAGCAGGCGCTTGTTTCCGGTGGTGATGCGGCTGGTAATGACATCGAATCCGTCATGCGCATCGATAAGCTCGACGATGGTCATCGCCCCGAGAAGGAAGAAGACGATTTCGGCAATCACCCCGAGATGTTCCCTGAGTTTCGGTATCGCGGCGGCATGTTCCGGCGTGAAGATGATGAACAGAACCCAGGTGATTACCCCGGTCGCCAGCGCTGTTGCGGCTTTATTGATATGAACGCCGTTTTCAAATGCGATCAGTATGTATCCGATCAGAAAGACCGAAATAATGGATAGTTCCATCAGCCGTCGCCTCACGCATGACTTTGTGTCTGTTGAATTTTTATAGTACAGGAACAGATGATATCTGTCAATGCGCATCATGAACCCGCCCGTCCGGATAAAAACGCGCGGGTAATGTTTGACATTCCGGGTATTTGTGATATCATCGCGCTACGTTTTATCTCTTCAAAAAGGAAATGACTATGTTTACACAGGTTCTTTACGCACAGGGCGCAGCTCCCGCAGCAGGCGGTCAGGCCGGAATGATGGGGATGATGCAGCTCCTGCTTATCGTCGGTATTTTCGTCATATTCTACTTCGTGCTCATCCGCCCGCAGCAGAAACAGCAGAAGATACTGCAGCAGAAGATTGCCGCACTCAAGAAGGGCGACAAGGTTGTTACCGCCGGCGGTATTTTCGGCGAATTCGTTTCCGACAAAGACGGCGGGAAAATCGCTATCGTGAAGATCAGCGATGAAGCCAAAATCGAGATTCTGAAAAGCTCTATCTCGACCGTTCTCGGCGACGACACTGCAAAGAAATAGTATTTCACGTATATAATGCATTCCGCAGCGATGCGGGAATTCGTAATGGGGCCGTGCTATGAGTAAAAATGTTAAGCTCGTTATCGTACTATTGTTGTTCGGCATCACCCTCTGGTTTTTGTGGCCGACACTGCAGTGGTATTCATTCACGCCGAAAGCGGAAAAAGAAAAGACAGAATATTCCATCGATACGATGATCAGTAAGGGATATACCAGCGAGCAGGTGACGCAGGTACTCAAACTGAAACGGCTGCGCAGCCAGGCGGTGAACCTCGGACTCGACCTTCAGGGCGGCATGCGTGTCGTGCTTGAGGCTGATTTCGACGATTACGCCAAACGCCTTGAAAAGAGCGTAAAGGAAATTACCCCCGAAGAGAAAAGCGACGGTATGGCCCGTCTTCTCGAGCGGCTTCGCGGACGCATCGACAAGTTCGGCGTGAGCGAAGTGGGCATACGGCGTATGGACGATGCGCGCATCATCATTGAACTTCCCGGCGCGAAAGACCCCGACCGCATCATGGACGTGATCAAGGCGAAAGGAAAGCTTGATTTCATGTTCGTCGACGAAGAGGCCACCAAGGCCATTTCCACGAACGACGTCTGGCTCGGTTCGTTTACGAATTATGCAAAAGTCCCCGCGGGATGCACCAATCTGTATTTCTACGGCAAGAAAGACGAATTCCACCGCCGTGTACGCGGTGCGCCGCTTATCCTGAAAACCAACATTGTGCTTGCCGGCGACATGCTGAAAGAGGCGCGTGTGGGCAGCGGCGAATTCATGGAAGTTACCGTCGATTTCGAATTGAACGCCCAGGGCGCCGAGATATTCGGCGAAGTGACTGCGGCGAACATCGGTAAACAGCTCGCCATAGTGCTTGACGGGAATGTCATGAGCGCTCCGAACATCAGAAGCGAGATACCCGGCGGACGCGGCCAGATTAGCGGCGGTTTCGACGCGCAGGAAGCGCAGGACCTCGCCACCATACTCCGCGAGGGCGCACTCCCGCTCAGCATCAAGATAGGCCAGCAGGAGATCGTGGGTGAGTCGATCGGAAGCGATGCGGTGAAGGCCGGCGTAAAAGCGCTTATCATCGCCATTATCCTCATCGTCTCGTTCATGGTACTCCGATACAGGATCTCAGGCGTCATCGCATCGATCGCCATGGTCATCAACGTGATCATGACCATCGCGGTGCTTGCGCAGCTGCAATTCACACTCACCCTCCCCGGTATCGCGGGTATAATACTTACCATCGGCATGGCGGTTGACTCGAATATCATCATGTTTGAGCGCATCCGCGAAGAGCTCAGAAAACAGCAGCCGATAAGCGAAGCGATACATCTCGGTTTCGACCGGGCATTCTGGGCTATTCTCGATTCGAATATGACCACGTTAATATCCGCAATGGTGCTCTGGTCGCTCGGTTCCGGCCCTGTGCAGGGCTTCGCGGTGACGCTGTTCTTCGGGGTGCTCATCAACCTCTTTACCGCAGTGTTCCTCATGCGGGTGATCTTTGATGTGATCCTGTCGATGAATCTTATCAAAGAAAAACACTGGCTGTTCATCTAGGGGATGTCAATGAAAACAAATATACCCTTTACATCGTTCCTCAAGTTCTTTTTCGCGGTCACGATAGCGCTGTCGGTCGCTTCCGTGGGACTTATGCTGTACCAGTGGAAGACCGGCAGCATGGTGGTCGGTATCGACTTCGCCGGCGGCATCGAACTGAAAGTGCAGTTCTCCGAAGCGAAGAATATCGCTGAACTCCGCGCGATTTTTGAAAAGAGCGGCGGCGGTGTGGATTTGCAGGAAGTCATCGGTACTGAACGCGGTCGTCTGTTCATCCTGCGCATGAAAGGTTCCACCGAGGATAACGCGGTATATACGCGGACAATTGCCGCGCTAACCGCGCAATTCGGCGCTGATAAATTCGCAGTGATTGGAAAGACCGCCATCAGCGGCTCTATGAGTAAAGATAATCTGCTCAAATCCGCGTTGATTGTGGCGCTGTCATGGGTGCTCGTATTCGCGTATATCGTTTTCCGCTTTGAGTTCAGGTATGCGTTTGCCGCGGTCATCGCACTGCTGCACGACGTTACGCTCTGTTTCGGTTTCATCGCGATTACCGGTATTGAATGGAATATTCTGACGCTCACGGCGATATTGACCATCATCGGTTATTCGAGCAATGATACGATCATCATCTTTGACCGCGTCAGAGAAAATGCGGCGATGAAGGGATTGTATCCGTCATACAAGGCGCTCATCGATGCGAGCGTCAATCAGACGCTTTCACGCACGATAGGTACCGCGGCGGTGGTCATACTGGTCACCCTGGCGATATTCTTCTTCGGCGGTCCGGTGCTGCACAGTTTCGGATCGGTGATGCTCGTCGGGCTCATCGCGGGAACATACTCAAGCGTGTTCGTCGCCTGTCAGATAGCCATCATGTTCGATAATCTTTCGAACAAAATGAAGAAAAAGGGCGCAGCGAATACTCCCGCCGCAGCGGTTGCCGCAGGAAAATAGCAATGGACAGGGAACGGATGCATGCGGTGCGGCTGCCGGCTGCGTGGCTGGTTTGTTTTTTCACGCTGATAATCGCAGGCTGCGGGCGTTCACCGTCGCGCCCCGAGCATGTAAGTTTTGACGATATTATCATCTGCGCGGACAACAGTCTGCGTACACTCGCCGGATTCGCTCCGGGACAGGATCCGTCAAAGGTGGGGCGCTATTTTCCGAAAAGCGCATCCGCCGAGACGCTCCGAAAACCTGTTACCATAGCAGGGCGGGCGGGTGAGATAACGCTTTTCATCGAAGGGAAAACGGTGAGCCAGGTAACCGTGAGTTTCACCGCGCCGGTATCTGATACGCGCTTTGAACCGTTCGTAAAGCGTCTCTTGGAAGCGGTTGCCAAAAAGAAACCCACCTACAACGCACGCGATACGCAGGAAGACGACGCCGGAAAAGTGGTTGTCACCACGCTGACCTACTCGGACACCGGCGGTGTATTGACGGTAACGCACGGCATTGCCAATGAATCGGAACAATTCATCACGCTCAGCCTGGGCGCGCAGAACCAGTCGCCCGTTAAGTAGTTTTTAGCGATACCTGCCGATCGCCCGTGCCGCCGCTGCGTAGGAGAGAATGTTTTCCTTCGGTGCATGAAAAAAGTGGTCACTCGGCATCATGATATAACCGCCGTTCTTTCCATATCCGTTGAAGGCGCGTTCCACATCTCGAAAAATATCATCCCGTGAGCCGTCCTCGATAATCTGGCTCTGATTAACACCGCCCATGAGCATCACACGGCTGCCGAGACTGTTTTTCACCGTTACTTCGTCGATGTTGTCGCGGATATCTCCGCCGCAGGCAACCGGCGACAGCGTTTCCGATATATCACAGCCGTTCTCCGGAATAAGATTGAGCAGCTTCATCATGCCGCCGCAGGTGTGGTATGATATTTTGAGGTTGGGGTCCATATCGTGGAGGATGTCGTGCTGGCGCTTGTCGTACGGGAGACAGAACTCTTTGAACATATCGGGTGATATCACCGTGTTCGACGCGGCCCCGCCGCCGGTTTCTATCATCGAAAACATTCCTTTGAACGGAGCGATATTCTTCTTATAAAATTCGATCTTTTTCCTGAGCAGTATCTCCATGCATTCGTGAGTCCAGTCCGGCATGTCAAAGGCGAAGTATATCATCGTCTCCGTGCCGTACCACGAGCATGCGTCCTGCCAGGGCGACCCCTGCGGTCCGTTGGTGAACATCCGGCATATTCCGTTGTCGCCGAGTGCATCGCGTCGTTTCGCAACCAGTGCCGGATCGAGCTCGGGTGTCGGAAAATACCTGTCCAGCAGATAGATGTCCTCGGGTTTTTTCAGGAGATGTTCGGTGTCAGTGGTGGTGAAATAGGTGCGGACGCTTTTTTTCGTGAGCGTGCCGTCCGGCGTTGCAACGGTCGTCGTGATCTCGTCATTGCCGTCCTCGCGTTTCACTGCGGTGGATACGGTCTTCCAGTCCGGCGATGCAAGCGGCTTGTAACAGCCCGAAGGATACACGACGGCGTCAAGACCGGACATGGCGAATGCGTCGATATCATCGCTGCAGCCCATGGCCGTTTTAAGATGATATCCCTGCCATTGATGTACGGTTGCCGGTACGCGGTCCGGTATTCCGCCGGCGAGTACGGTGAGGAGACGTTCGCGGGAAGTCATTAATATTTTCCGTACGTTCGCGCCGTTTCCACCATCGCATGAAGGTTCTCAAACGGCGTGTCGCGTCCGCACTGGTCGCCCGTGGAGAGCACAAAACGTCCGCCGGTCGCGGCGTCATCAATACACTTTTTACTTTCGCGGATGACATCATCCACCGTGCCTTTCAGCATGACCTCGGTGGTGTGGAGATTGCCTTTCAGCGTGAGTTTGGTGCCGTACTTCTGTTTGAGTTCCTTGAGGTTGCAGTCGCCCATCGGCGGTATCTCGAGCGGGTCGATGATGGTGAGCCCCGTTTCTTCCGCCATGAGTTTTACGAGTTCGGTTTCCGGTCCGCAGGAGTGTACGTGCGTCGGCATGCCGGCGGCTGTCGCAAGCTCAACGACGCGTTTGACTGCCGGGAATGAGATCTTCCGAACCATCTCCACGGTGTTGAACACAAGCGTGCCGGAACCGCCCACGCTGATGAAATCCGGTTTCACATCGAGTGCCATGATGCGGGCGAATCGTTTCTCGGTGTGCTCAACACGCTGCGCCGCCCACGCCTCGTGCTTTTCAGGGTGATCATAGTAGTCATAGATGCCCTGCTCATTGCCGAATGCACAGGTGCTGGCTCCGCCCCAGACACCGACGAGTCCCTGATCGCCCATGAGCGCCTTCACATGTTTGAGCCCTTCCGGTCCGCGGTCGACCTGCTTAACTCCCTCAAGCGGCTCAAAGCGTTCCGGCACCGGCCCAAGTCCCACCTTTGCCGGATCGACATTATGTGTGGGCGGATCGGCGACGTAGTAGACATTAACGCGGTCGCTCCATGTCCGTTTGCCATTCTCCTTGAATGAGCGCTGCGTGACGATGCGTTCGCTGTCTTTGAATACGATGAACGTCTCCCACGGGCGCTTGTCGGTATTCTCTTCGGGGAAGACAAGGGGGAAGTAACCGTCCATAAGCGAATCGATGTTGAAATACTTTGCGCAGGTGATATACGCCTCCCACGGCGGCGGGTCATTGTAGAGATACAGGTCCCAGAACGGTTTGCCGGTGAGGCGGCAGGGTATCATATTGGAGAAATCGGGCGCCACGGGAACACAGTCCGGTATCTCTCCTTTGAGCGTTTTCATGAGCCGTTCGCGGTTTGTCATCGGTGTCTCCTTGCATTCTCAATGCATATAATATAGGCGATTACGGCGTTTCGGGCTACTTGCTGATTGACGGGAGATGTGGTATATTGATACGGCGCGTGCTTAGCATACCGCCAAAAAAGGAAGGATAGTCTTATATTCCGCGCCGGATGCGCGACAATAACGTGTGGAAAAACCCTGCCCGCGTACGCCAGCGCAAGCCGTGGGGCAGGATGCCCCGAGGTGAGCGGCGGCAAGGATGCCGCGCAGCGAACGATGCCGGATGCATCGCGAGAGCGACAATAATTCAGATAAAATACGTAATAGGAACGGCAGCCAGAATCATGGACACCATTAAGAAACTCACCGGTTCCACATTCTTCAACCCATCAGCACCGGTATACTCCGCGGACTCAGAGTTCACCGCCGGCATGTCATTCACACCGCATCGGCACGATTTTTACGAGTTTTTCATTGTCCGTGAAGGAACACTCATACATCATCTGAACGGCAGCGAGCAGAATCTTGCCGCGAATGACCTGGTGTTCATCAATCCCGATGATGCGCACTGTTTTGAAAAGCGCGGCACGGGCACGGCGGTCATCACCAATATCGCGGTTTCCACCGATGTTTTTACTGAAGTGCTGCGGTTTTCATCCGGTGATGTGACGTTGACGGTCCCGCGGCGTCCGGTACGCGCAGCATTGAGCGCGGCACGATTCATCTGCGAACGTGCGGTATCCCTCCGGGCCGAACGCGATACCATTGAGCGGCTTCGCGCGGGAAAGGTGCTGCTTATTATAGCACTTGATGCGGCATCCGCTACCGCACACGAGGCCGAGTCCATACCCGCATGGCTTGACGACGCATGCACGAAAATGAGGACAACCAGCAATTTCACGGAGGGGCTTCGCCGCTTTGTGGCAATCGCCGGAAAGAGTCAGGAACATCTTACGCGCATGATGAAAAAATATTACGGCATGACGCCGACCGCGTATATCAACGGACTTCGTCTTTCGTTTGCCGCGGAACGCATTGCGACAACGGACAACGACATCCTTACAATCATGTATGACGCGGGCTTCAACAATGCGGCGCATTTTACCGCGCTGTTCAAAGCGGCCTACGGTGTCCCGCCGCGCGTATACCGTAAACAGAACGCGATGGTTTTTGCGAAACATCTCCGCTGACAATGCACATCGATGTACTGCGTGCATCAGCCGCGGTACTCCGTTCCCAAAAATGCGCGCGCCTTGTCTATATTGCCGATGTGATTATATTATAATCATATGGTACAAAAGGAGGCGTCCCCATGGTACACATGAATTTAATACTGATGCTCGATACGCATGCCGCTACGCTGTCGGAGAAGTGGAAAGAAAAGGTTATGAAGACGGCGTGTATGAAGCATTATCATGACTCGTTTGATAAAGTCATCATGCGAAACGAGAACGTATACCGTATGCTTTCCAAATGGATGCAGAAAGAATCGTCAAAGACCGAGATAGGCGCCTTCTTCGTATCCATCGGACAGGAACGCTTCCGTATGGGTTTCCCGCTCTCCGAGGTGAACTACGCGCTCTTTCTCACCAAACGCGTTGTGCGCGATCACCTCATGGAGAGCGCTGTTCTCGATTCATCGCTTGCGATCAGTCAGGCGATGGACATCTCCATGGAAATCAACGATTTCTTTTTTCTCGGATCATTCTACCTGATTAAGGGCTATCTGGAGGAAATGTACATCGCGCTGCGTGACAAGGAGAAACTGCCGCCGAACGTGCTGGATAAATATCTTTTTGACGATTTTTTCTTCAAAAGCCATTCTCTTTCGCCGGACGATTTTCGCTGATCGGTCCGGTCGTACGCACGTCAAACGAAAGGAGGAGGTCATGTCCGATGCAGCATCCGCCGCAAATGTCGGTGAGATCATGACGGTTCGGGGCAGCGTCATCGATGCCCGGTTCACTGATAAACTGCCCGCCGTCACGCATCTGCTTATGACCGAGAAGCCGGCGGTGCGTTTTGAAGTATTCGCGCAGCTCGATCCGCAGACGGTGCGCTGCGTATCGTTCAGTTCCGCGCAGAGCCTCAGCCGCGGCATGAAGGTTGTCGATACCGGAGCCCCGGTCACCGTACCGGTGGGCCCCGAAACGCTCGGGCGCATGTTTAATGTATTCGGCGAACCGATTGACAAAAAAGGCGATGTGAAAACCTCCGCGGTGAGTCCGATATACCGCACTCCCGTACCGCTCACGCGTCGCACCACACACCCCGATATTTTTGAGACGGGTATCAAGGTCATCGATATATTGTCACCGCTCGAGCGCGGCGGCAAGGCGGGGCTGTTCGGCGGCGCGGGCGTGGGGAAGACCGTGCTCATCATGGAGATGATACATAACGTGGCGTCGCTGTACCGCGGCATCAGCGTGTTCTGCGGCATCGGCGAGCGTTCGCGCGAGGGGGAGGAACTCTATCGGGAAATAGCCTCCGTTGATGTGCTCAAGAACGCGGTCCTCGTCTTCGGGCAGATGAACGAACAGCCCGGCGCGCGCTTCCGTGTGGGGCATACGGGACTGACCATGGCTGAATATTTCCGTGACACGGAGAAGAAGGACGTATTGCTCCTCGCGGACAACATCTTCCGCTTCATACAGGCGGGGGCCGAGGTCTCAGGGCTGCTCGGGCGAATGCCGTCGCGCGTGGGCTATCAGCCGACGCTTGCCAGCGAATTGGCGGAGTTTGAGGAACGTATCTGTTCAACAGCCGACGGTGCCATCACTTCCATTCAGGCGGTGTATGTTCCCGCCGACGATCTCACCGATCCCGCGGCGGTGCATACATTCAATCACCTGTCAGCATCGATTGTTCTTTCACGTAAGCGCTCAAGTCAGGGCTTCTTTCCGGCAATCGATCCGCTGCAGTCGCATTCCGGCATGCTCTCCGCCGCGATAGCCGGTGAACGGCACTACCGTATAGCGCAGAACGTGCGTCAGACACTTGCGCGTTACGAGGATCTGAAGGACATTATTGCGATGCTCGGGCTTGAGGAGCTTTCAAAGGACGACCGCATGCTCGTGAACCGGGCGAGGCGGCTTGAACGATTTTTGACACAGCCGTTTTTTACCACCGAGCACTTCACCAGTCTGAAGGGCAAACATGTATCGCGGGAAGAATCACTCGACGGTTGCGAGGCGATTCTTGATGACCGGTTCGCGGAATATCCCGAAAAATCGCTGTATATGATCGGACCGATTACCGATGCCGCCGCGTCCGGAGGGTGATGAAATGGCTGCCGACAGAATGATGAAACTGAAGATCATGATGCCGCTATCGGTACTGCTGGAGACCGATGCCCGTAAAGTATCTGTCAAGACGGTCTCGGGCTGGTGGACATTCCTGCCGCGGCACACGGATATGGTAACACTGCTCCTGCCGGGTGTTCTGGAATATGTCGACGCATCTGATGCTGTCCGATATGCGGCGCTAGATGAGGGTGTTGCGGTGAAGCAGGCGATGTCGCTCATGATGACGGTTCGCCACGCGGTAGTGGGCGAACAGCGTGACGCGCTTGAAAAAGTGATTGCAGAACAGTACCGGACGGTCATTGCGGAGGAGAAGGATATCCGTGAGATGACCGCAAAGATAGAAGCTGATTTTCTCAGACAATTTTCGGAGATGACACGGGCTCGTTAGGAGGTGAGGGACATGGATGAAAAGCGTGACCGCATGACCAACGCTGTCAGAAAGGATAATCTCCGGAAAAAGAACGGCGAGCGGGACAGAAAAACGAGTGTGTTCCGCTGGCTCGGATTTTCCGGCATTGTGGGGTGGAGTGTTGCCGTGCCGACGGTGCTTTTCACCATGTTCGGCATCTGGCTTGACAGAAGCTATCCGTCAAGGATCAGCTGGACCATTACACTGCTGCTCGTCGGCGTAGTCACCGGTTGTGTCATCGCATGGAATTGGATATCAAAGGCGCGCAGAGGAGGCTGACATGTGGCATATAACGGCAGGAGTACTCCTGGGAATTGCCGGAGGGCTTTGTTTTTTTCTCGGGCTTTCATGGACTGTTGAACGGCTCGCGCAGGCAAAGCGTCCGTCATTGCTCATGCTGGCAAGTTTTTTCGTCCGGTTCGCCGTTGTAGGCATCTGTTTTTTCATAGCGGTGAAGTACGGAGGAATTGCCGCGGTACTTTCATGTCTTGCGGGTTTCGCGTTGGTACAGGCCGCAGCCGTCATTATGAAAAAGCGGGAATCACCCGGCAGCCGACGGGTGTAGCGCGCTGTACGCGGGAGCGGATATGCATATCACACCGGATACGATAATATTCTTTCAGTGGCACGGGCTCCGCCTCAATGCCACGATTGTATGTACCTGGATAGTGATGGGCATTCTCCTGACCGTCTCACTCATTGCGACACGGAAGCTCAGCTCCGGGCCGAGGGTCTCACGCTGGCAGACGATTATGGAAACGGTTGTACTGACAATACGTTCGGAGATACGCAACACCATGCAGATGGACCCGGCTCCCTTTCTGCCGTTTCTCGGCACGCTGTTTCTTTTCATCTCGATATCAAATCTGCTTGCCGTGGTTCCGGTATACCGGCCGCCGACCGGCTCTATCTCGACAACGGCTGCATTGGCGACGACCGTTTTACTGACGGCGCCGGTTTACGGGATATCAAAACAGGGGGTGCTCGGATTTCTGAAAACGTATCTGCATCCCATACCAATCATGCTGCCGCTGAACATACTGAGCGATATTTCACGCGCCATTGCGCTGTCCGTCCGTCTTTTCGGAAATATCATGAGCGGTCACCTTATCGCCGCCATCATGATCGGCATCATCCCCCTCATCTTTCCGCTTGTTCTGGACGCCATTGAACTTCTGCTCGGACAGATACAGGCGTATATTTTCACGGTTCTATCCTCGGTCATACTCGCGGCCGCAGTACGGCCCGGTGAGACGGATAGAGATAACGTAACGCTGAACGCCGAAGGAGGCACTCATGGATAACAGCACTATCATTGCAGTCGTTTCAATCATCTCAGCCGCGGCATGCATCACGGTCGGCACCATTATTCCGGCAATCGCTGAAGGCATGTCCGTGATGAAGGCTATGACGGCTATTGCACAGCAGCCCGACGAGTCCGGCTCGATATCGCGTACCCTGTTCATCGGGATGGCGATGATTGAGGCGATAGCTATCTATTGCCTGGTCATCTCCATCATTCTCATCTTCGCCAATCCGTTCTGGAATTACATGATTAAAACCGCGGCGCACTGATGGAATTCGATCTCTTCACATTCATCGCAGAGATAGTCAATTTTCTGCTGCTCGTGTGGCTTTTGAACAAATTTCTTTTCAAACGCATCATCACCATGGTGGATGCGCGGGAAAAGCGTATCGCCGATACGCTCGCGCAGGCGGATGCAAAAGAAAAGTCGGCGGCGGACCGTGAAGCGGCGGTGCAGACAGCGCTGGCCGGGATGGAAGCGCGGAAAGATGTGGTCATGGCTGAAGCGGCTGACCAGATGAAAGCGCTGCGCGAAACACTTGGTATTGAAGCGCGGGCGGCAGCGGAAAAAGAACGCCTCATGTGGCTCGCTGAATGGCGGCGTCTTCGGCTGGAGGCTGAGACGGAACTGGCTGCGGGAATATCGGGGATTGTCATCTCCTCGCTGCGGAACATGATGAAAGAACTCGCCGATGAGGATCTTGAACGGCGGGTTGTCGCGCGTTTCATCACGAAGCTCAAGACGGATCAATCGCTTTTCAATGATCTTCCGCGGGTACCGGCATTCGAGATACGCACATGCTATACGCTTGATCCGCATCAGGAAAAGTCCATCAGGGACATTATCGCCGCGCGTCTCAATGCCCGGACGTTTGAGCTGACCACCCGGCAGAGCGACCTGTTCGGCATTGAGATAATCGCCGGCGGTGAGCGTCTCGCCTGGCATGTCGACGATCATCTGGAACAGATGCGGTTCGTATTGGACAATGCAATCCGGAAAATAGCAGAGGCAGGACAGCCGGTGGACTCGCTCGCGGGCAAAGAGGACTCCCGATGAGTGAACGCATAAAAAACTTTTTCCGTGAGCCCTTGGCAGCGATTGCCGATGCCGCGGCCGAGGTGAAACCCGCGCTCCGAGCCGTGGAGTTCGGTACCGTAACCTCAATGAACGCCGGTATTGTCCGGGCAACGGGGCTTTCGAACGCGGGATATCTTGAGCTTGTGCATATCACGGCAGCGGACGGTTCCGCACATACGGGGATGATCATCGATCTGTTAGCCGATGCAGTGCAGATAGCAATGCTCGACGCCGCGCCGGGAGTGGCCGCCGGTGCCGAGGTGACGCGGACCGGACGTTCACTCGAGGTGCCGGTGGGTACGTCGCTTATCGGGCGCGTGGTGAACGGTCTCGGTGAACCGCTCGATGACCGGGGCGCGGTTGCCGCCGAGGATCACTGGCCCGTGGAACGCGACTCGCCGCCGATTATGGACCGGCAGGCGGTAACGGTGCCGCTTGCGACAGGCATTCTCGCCGTCGACGCGCTTATACCCATCGGGCGGGGACAGCGTGAACTTATCGTGGGCGACCGGCAGTGCGGGAAGACGGCTATCGCGCTCGATACGATAATCAATCAGAAGGGACAGGATGTCGTCGCGATATACTGCGCCATCGGCATGCCGCTCTCGTCCGTGGCTACGGCTATCGCGGAACTTCGCAGTCACGGCGCGATGGAGCACACCATCTGCGTTGTCTCGTCGGGAGAGGATACGCCGGGACATAATTTCATCACGCCGTTCGCCGCAACCGCCATGGGTGAATATCTCATGGCGAAAGGCCGCGATGTACTCATTGTCTATGATGACCTTACGCATCACGCACGGTCATATCGCGAGCTCTCGCTCCTCCTGCGGCGTCCGCCCGCCCGCGAAGCGTTTCCCGGTGATATTTTCTATCTTCATTCGCGACTTCTTGAACGCGCCACGCATCTGTCGTACGACAACGGCGGCGGATCGCTCACGGCGCTTCCCATCGTCGAAACCGAGGCCGAGAACATCTCCGCATATATACCCACGAACCTCATCTCCATAACAGACGGACAGATTTATGTCTCGCCGCGTCTCTTTTCGCAGGCGCAGCTTCCCGCCATCGATGTGATGCGGTCGGTGTCGCGCGTGGGCGGCCAGGCGCAGCTTCCCGGATACCGCGGCGTTACGGGCGAGTTGCGTCTATCATTCGCGCAGTTCGAAGAGCTTGAGGCGTTCTCCCGGTTCGACGCGGCCGCGGACGAGAACACACGAAAGGCACTCGAGCGCGGACGGCGGGTGCGCGAGGTGCTCAAGCAGGTGAGGCTCTCGCCCCGCAGCGTGATGGAGCAGATAGCACTCATCCTTGTCCTGAATGCCGGTATCCTTGATGCCGTACCGATAGAAACCGTCTCAATGCTCATTCCGGCGTTCATCGCATCATTGCGTAACCTGCCGCAAACGATGACGGAGCATGTGCTTGGCGGGCACAGGCTTACCGACGGGGAAACAGAATCTATCATCGCCGCCGGAAAGAAAATATTCCAAGCGTCGGCAAAGGATATGACCTGATGGCCGCACTGGAAGCTTTGAAGAACTCGCTCAAGAACGCCGGGGATATCCACGGCATCGTACGGACGATGAAGCTCATGGCTGCGGTGAGGATTAAGCACTATCAGAAAGCCGAAGCGGGATTGGAGGAGTATGAAGCCGCCGTTGAACGTTCGTTCGCGCTCCTGCTCAAGGATGCGCCGGGAATAGTGCCGGATGACGGCATCAAGGCGGATGGGATTACCGGTGTCATTGTCTTCGGCTCGGATCAGGGACTTGCCGGTTCGTTTAACGAGCAGGCCGCACGGGCGCTGACAGACTATCTCGCAGCGGAAAAAATAAGCCGCGAAAAGTTACGAATCTGCGTTATGGGACACAGGCTTGTCCGTCACCTGGACGATGCGGGTGTCAGCGTTGATGAAAAACTCGGCATGCCGCTTTCGCTTCCGGCGGCGTCGGCGCACCTGCGTGATCTGCTGGCAATACTGAACGGCTGGCGGAAGTCACATCAATTCGGGAAGATTATACTCATCAGAAACAGGATGAAGAATGCCGTTGCCGGTGAGGGCTTTGTTTCAGAACTGCTGCCGCCGTCAGAAGAACGGATTGCGAAGATGCATTCGCTGACACCGGAACACGGCGTACGGCCGTTGACTACCGTTTCGCACGAGACCGTGGTTGCGGCGCTTCTCGATCACTATATTTTTTCGGGGCTTTTTCACGGACTCATCGGATCATTGCGGAGCGAGAACGCCGTGCGCCTGGCCGCGATGCAGCAGGCGGAAAAACATATCGAGGAGTTTCTCGATGAACTCACGCTGGCGTTCAATCAGGAGCGGCAGAATCAGATTACTGATGAAATTATGGATATTGTCGGGGCGATTCCGGAATAACGCGGGCTTAATCCGCATCCATCATACTCGGCAGCGAGCGTTTCACCTTCCGCCAATCAATACCGAGCTTCTTCTCGGGGCCGACAAACGTCTTTGCGTGTTCTTCGGCGCGGCGAATCCGTTCCGCGGTCTCCGGATGCGTGCCGACATATTTGAGTATCGCCTCGGCCTGTTTCGTGCGGGTGTTCTGGAGTTTCTTGAAAAAATCCGCGATGTGCACCGGGTTCAGTTTCGACCGGGCGAGAAGCGCCGTCGCATAATCATCCGCAGCTTTTTCCTGCGTCTGGGTGAATTTATTGCTGATGAGCTGACGGACGATGTCACGCACCGCTCCGGTGGAGTCACCGCCGAGCGAAAAGAGCACGGCAAGGCCCACGTTGCGCGCGAGTGCGTTCATTGAATCCCGATGCACCACATGTCCCATCTCATGCGCGATGACGGCCGCGGCTTCCTCCGCCGAATCCGCCTCCTTGATAAGTCCGGTGGTTACGACAATGAGACCGCCGGGGAATGTGAACGCGTTCACCACCGAGGAATCGATGATCATCACTTCGATATCGTAATTGAGATTCGTTTCGTTTGCGGCGAAGCGTTTGACCATAGCCGCGAATGCTTTGTCTGCCGCGGTGCTGTGGATTATTTTCGAGTCGCGCGACACTTCCTTTTTGAAAA
Source organism: Spirochaetota bacterium (assembly GCA_016214035.1). Lineage (GTDB taxonomy): Bacteria > Spirochaetota > Brachyspiria > Brachyspirales > JACRPF01 > JACRPF01. The sequence goes on from JACRPF010000012.1 coordinate 39,725, forward strand.
GTTCCTTGAGCTTCATCTCAAGCGATGCGGGAACTGCCGCCGATGACGTGTTCTTATCCTTCCCGCCGGTTGCGAGATGATAGATGCCGAACGAAGCGACGGCAACCAATGCAGTAATGCCGGCGAGAACAGCGATGTCGCGGATGAAATAACGGTTCATGGCGGAGATTAGAGGCCTTTCGGCGGTTCGTTCCGGTCGGAAACGGCGTTCCTACGCGGCGTAAGATAATATCGCCGGAATGCATGACGGCCGAAGAACATGACATAGTAAAATCGTCCTTTACGGGCGTATACGCATGCGATGATCGATACGATGATATAGATGATGTTCCATACGGATACAACCGCAACGGCGGCCCAGAACCAGGCGTTCAGTGACGCGTATGGCGTAAATATAAGAACGGCCCACACCACGATGCCCGCGTTTGCTATGGATACCGGGGTCTCCATGAGCAGCGACTGCAGCGAATGAAAACCGACGAACGGCGATTTTTTCCGGTTGATCATGTGATAGATGAAAGCGGCGATGAGTCCGACGAACGGCAGCGGCAGTCCGATGCCCCATGACGCGAACATCATGAGATATGCGCCCATGGCGTCCTCGCGTTCCACTTCACTGATGTCGTCGGGCTGCGGCACGGCGATGACGCCGTCATCCGTTACCGATTTTGCTTTTCTAGGCATAGTGACCTCCTGCGGGCATGCGCGAAATAAAAAAAGCAACGGCGCACTGAAACGTACGCCGCTGCTTTTGTTTTACACCAATGCGTCAGATTATTCTTTTCCGGTGAACTTCGGATATTCATCGGTCATAAGGCCGGTATAGAGGCTGAGATTGTTCATCCAGCGCAGTGTGCCGACATTGAAATCGAAGAACCGTTTGGGATACTTGCCGGTGAACAGGATTGCAAACCAGGCAAGGAACATCAGGAACATCATGCCGTAGACGCGGAAGACGAGGCAGAATCCGTGCGGGATCCAGATGTAGAATATACCGAAGAACATGCGGAGCAGCAGAAGACCGCGGCTGCTTTTTTCAGGATACGGTACCGTGAGCGAAACGCTCTGGCTCGTGCCCTTGGTCCCGAAAGCCGGATACTCGTCGGTGAAATTGTACATCGAAGCCATCAACCGGTTCGACCATGCGAGCAGTTTCACCTGATAATCGAACCAGCTCTGCGGATACTTGCCGGTGAACAGCACCGCCCAGAACGCAAGAAATCCGAGGATCATCGCCCAGATCGATGCGAAGAAGAGCAGAAAACCGTGCGGCAGCGCGATGTAAAACATGCCGAACAGTGTTCGCAGAAGCAGCTGACCGCGGGAGTAGCGCTCCTGATGAGTAATTGAGAACTGCATAGACACTCCTTCTAGAAAAGATTTGATACCCTACTATTATAACATGATATGAAACCGTGTCAAACAATCAGTCAAGGTTTTTTTCATTTTTTCCATAAACCGCCCCACCAGTCCTCATACTTCTCATATGTGGTGACCACAGTATATCCGTCCTTGTGGACGCCGTCTGCGCTGTCCGCATTTTCCGTGTGTTTATAGGTGATGGCGACTTCAACCGGAGATTTAAACGTGAACGGTTTCACCGTTTTCGCCTTGCCGACCGCCTCGCGCGCAGCGTCAAAAATTATTTTTCCCGTGCGTTCTTTCGGATAGCATAATGCGCGGTGACGTCCGAGCCCGAGCTTGACCGTGGCGGTTGCTACACCCGGCAGAAGCGCGCTTGCCTCGGCGCATACTTTGTCGTCGCCGGAGACGAGCGTAACGGGAACGCCGGAAACACCCGCAATGGCCGCGTCGATGGCCACTTCGCCCACCGGTATGCCGTTCACGCTCGCCGCAAACCAGTCTTTGGATGACATCGTGTGTTCAAGTACCGCGTGCTTCGTGCCCGCCATCGCGTGATAACCGAGCAGGAACATCGCATCGATGGACTCGTCGAGGAACGGGAAGCGCGGATTCTTTCCCGGCGCCCCCCAGAGCACTTCCGCTTTCGGATGTATCTCGTCGAAGATGAAGTTGTACGATCCGCCGTGGACATCGGCTGCCAGTATCCTGGATGCTCCGCCGGCGAGCGCACCTTCAATCGCGGCGTTCACATCGTGCATGAGCAATTTGCGTCCTTCATTATAATAGGGATTGCCTTTTGATGTGAAATCCCGTGAACAGATCCCGGTTATTCCTTCCATATCAACTGCGATGTAGATGTTCATGTCATGGTTCCTGCCGACGGACCGCTGTACGCGGTGTCGTTATTTTCTAATAAGATAAGCGCGTTTTTAAAAATTGCAAATTCAGCGCCGGCCGTTCCACGAGTGACCGGTACCGCCGGTCGTATCGAGGGGAGCGGCCGGATGACAGCTCGAAGCTAATCGCGGTTGCCAAAATCCACTACTCTGATATAATACTCCGGCTTATGGTAGACATAAAAAAAGTACGCAATTTCTGCATTATCGCCCACATCGATCACGGCAAGTCAACGCTTGCCGACCGCATCCTTGAGGTGACCAAGGCTATCGCCAAGCGCGATATGCGCGACCAGATACTCGATTCGATGGACATCGAACGGGAACGCGGCATCACGATAAAAAGCCAGGCGGTACGCCTGAACTTCACGTCAAAGAACGGCGAGACCTATACGTTCAATCTCATCGATACGCCGGGGCATGTGGATTTCAATTATGAGGTCTCACGTTCGCTTGCCGCCTGCGAAGGCGCGGTGCTGCTCGTCGACGCGAGCCAGGGCGTTGAGGCGCAGACGATAGCCAATTTCTATCTCGCGTTCAACAGCAATCTTGAGATAGTCCCGGTGATCAATAAGATCGACCTTCCCGGCGCGAACATCGAAGAATCTAAGCGCCAGATGGTGAAGGAATTCGCCGTTGATGAAAAGGACATCGTCTGCATCAGCGCGAAGATGGGGCAGGGGATAACCGACGTTCTTGAAAAGGTCATCGAGAAGATTCCGCCGCCGCAGGACAACCGCGACAAGCCGCTGCGCGCGCTCATCTTCGATTCGTTCTACGACTCCTTCCGCGGCGCGGTAATGATAGTACGCGTTCGCGACGGCGTGCTCCGCAAGGGTGACGCGCTTAAGCTCTTCTCGAACGGCCGCGAGTGTCAGGTGGAAGAATGCGGATCACTTCTTCTCGGGCTCTATCCGAAGGATGAACTTGCGTCCGGCGAAGTGGGCTATATCGTCAGCGGCATCAAAAGCATCCACGACGTGAAGATAGGCGATACGGTTCTTTCGGCGGTGAATACTGCCACCGAACCGCTGCCGGGCTACCGCGAAGTGAAGCAGATGGTGTTCGCGGGCATGTATCCGTCGCTGAACGAAGAATACGACATGCTCAAAAAGGCACTTGATAAACTGCACCTGAACGACGCCGCGCTCACGTATGAGCCCGAATCGTCGGTGGCGCTCGGTTTCGGATTCCGCTGCGGTTTTCTGGGTCTCCTGCACCTAGAGATTATACAGGAACGGCTGGAACGTGAATCGGGCATAGACCTTGTGGTCACGAGCCCGTCGGTGAAGCTCAAAATGCTTACGACGAAGGGCGAGGAAAAGTGGGTGAACAATCCGGCGGATTTCCCCGCGGCCAGCGTCATCGAAAAAATATACGAACCGTATGTGAAGGCGATGATAATCGTCCCGAAGGAATTTCTCGGCAATATCATCACACTCTGCATCGAGAAACGCGGCATACAGACGTCGATGAACTATATCGATGACAAGCTCGTTGAAATAAATTATGAACTCCCGCTCATCGAAATATTGTATGATTTTTTCGATAAACTGAAATCATACTCGCGCGGTTACGCTTCGCTTGATTATGAGCTTCTCGACTACCGCGAGGGCGAGATTGTCAAAATAGACATCCTTGTCGCCGGCGATCCGGTGGATGCGCTTTCAGTCATCGCGCACAAGTCCAATTCGGTCATGCGCGGCAGACAGATCATCGAAAAACTGAGGAAGCTCATACCGAAGCAGATGTTCCAGATAGCACTGCAGGCGGGCATCAGCGGGAACATCATCGCCCGTGAGAATATCGCCCCGCTCAGGAAGAACGTCATCGCCAAATGCTACGGCGGCGATATCACCCGAAAGCGGAAACTCCTCGAGAAGCAGAAAGAGGGTAAAAAACGGATGAAATCGATCGGTAATGTTGATATCCCGCAGGAAGCGTTTATCAGCATCCTCAATGTCGATGACGACGTTGAAGAGGAATAGCTCTTTTCTGCTGCCGTTTTCTATTGACTAAATCGGCGCATTGCCGTATTATGTGGCGCGTTACTAATGAACCTTAAAATGTAAACTACCGCTGAGGAGACAACGATGAGCGACACGAGAAACTATTTTTTCACTTCAGAATCCGTCACTGAAGGGCATCCCGATAAAATATGCGATCAGATATCCGACGGCGTGCTTGACGCCTGCCTCGCCGAGGACAAGAACTCGCGCGTGGCCTGTGAATCGCTCGCGAAGACCGGCATGATAATCGTTGCCGGCGAGATAACCACCTCGGCTACGCTTGACTATCAGAAGATAGTCCGCGATACCGTGAAACGCATCGGCTATTCGGACAGCGCCATGGGTTTTGACTATAAGACCTGCGCGGTGCTTGTGGCCGTTGAACAGCAGTCCCCCGATATTTCTCAGGGCGTTACCAAAGGCAAAGGCCTTCACAAAGAACAGGGCGCCGGCGACCAGGGCATCATGTTCGGCTATGCCATCAACGAGACAAAAAGCCTCATGCCGCTCACCATATATCTTGCGAACCGGCTTTCCGAGCAGCTTTCCAAAGTCCGCCGTGACGGCACCATGCCGTATCTCCGGCCGGACGGAAAATCGCAGGTTACCATCGAATACAAGAACGGCAAAGCTGCGCGTGTCGACGCCGTTGTCGTGTCAAGCCAGCATTCGGATGATGTTACCCACAAACAGATTGAAACCGACGTGAAAAAGCATGTCATCAACCCGGTGTTCGAGGCTGAAGGCATCACCGATATGCTCGATTCGAAGACAAAGCATTACATCAATCCCACCGGACGTTTCGTTGTGGGCGGACCGCAGGGCGACTGCGGGCTTACCGGCAGAAAGATCATCGTCGATACCTACGGCGGACATGGAGCACACGGCGGCGGCGCTTTCTCGGGCAAGGATCCGTCGAAGGTGGACCGTTCGGCCTGCTATATGGCCCGCTACATCGCGAAGAATATCGTCGCGGCGAAACTCGCGGAACGCTGCCTCGTTCAGCTTTCATACGCCATCGGCGTGGCGCAGCCGCTCTCGATATTCGTCGACACCTACGGCACCGGCAAACGCCCCGATGACGAGATAACGAAGATCATTCAGAAACATTTCGATCTTTCACCGGAAGGCATCATCCGGAAACTCGATCTGAAACGCCCGATATATCAGAAAACGGCCGCGTTCGGTCACTTCGGCCGCGAGCTACCTGAATTTACCTGGGAAAAAACGGATTCGGTGAAGGTATTCGCGAAATAGCGCGGGCCATTAAATATCCCGATCTGAATAGATAATAGCACCCCTAAGCGCATGGATGCGCTGCAATAACGTGGAGTAAGCTATATCCGCGCTATCGCCGAGCGCAAGCGGTGCTGGATGCCCCGCGAGAGCGACGATAAATTATCTAGATAATTTACGCGAGGATAGACACTAATTCAGGCAAATAGAACGCGCCTTTATCATTCTTTCGGCTGTTTTGTCTTAGCCTGTGTGTCCCGCATATTCGCTTCGGCGACCTGCTTTACCTGCGTGTCGAACTCGGGATATTTGCTCCGTAAAACGTCGAAATCACTTTTCTCAAGTTTGTATACATCGCAGTAACTGACCGCGCGTATGCTGGCGGTACGTTTCTCGCCCTGAATAAGCGCCGTCTCGCCGAACGGTGAACCCGTGCCGAGATGCGCGACGATGTTGTTATTCACGACAACTTCCACATCGCCGACGCTCAGGAAGTACATGCAGTCGCCGAATTCCCCCTGCCGGATGATATAGTCGTTGGGCAGGAATACCATGGGCTTTAACAGCTGCGTGATCTCACGTATGAATATGTCATTTGCGTTCCTGAACAGCGACACCTTTTCCAGTATACCGCGGTTCATGAACAGCGATATTTCCATGGCCAGCGTGTAGGGAAGTTCTTCCATAACACTGCCGGTAGCCGCGCTTTTCTGTGTTTCCCAGAGATAGTTGTAATAATTGCGTACTTTCTGCTGCAATGGTGCCGGAACGCTCTTGGTCCGCATGTAATCATTCACTTCCTCAAGCTTTTTGAGGAAGTTGGCTTTTGCCACGTCGAGATTGGCGATAAGTCCCGATACGTTACCGATGATGTAGCCGTACATGCCTACGCCGAATATCTGCGCGACGATGGTGAAGATTATCTCTACGTTCTTTTCATGGTTCGGGTAGTAATCGCCGTAACCGATGGTTGCCACCGTGGTGACGGTCCAATAGAGCGCCCGGATGTACTGGTCCATGTGCGAGCGGTTCTGCTCAACCGCGCCTATCATTATCCAGCCGAGGGCGATGAAGTGCACCATCTGGATGAACCAGAAGGCGAAAACGCTCAGACGCATGACGCCGGGATTGATGTTCAGCGCGGTCTGAATCTCACGGAAGGTACCGCTTGCCTTGGTGAGTTTCAGGAGCCGGAAGAACCAGAACGACGCGAGTATGTTCGCGACAACAGGATTATGCAGGGTTTCGGGCCGGAACAAACCGATGAATATAGGGAAGGGGAAAGCTGCCAGAAAGTCGAATATGAACCATGATCTGAGATATGTTTTAATGATCGTAGGCCGGTCCGATATGACATCGAGCTTTTTTTTCACCGATAAATTAAGGTTTACGAAAATATCCAATGAAAATATCACCGTAAAGAGCACGTAGATAAAGTCGGTTTTATCTTCGCCGTGAACCATGCGGTATGAAAATATGATTGTTGCCGCGAGAATTGAAAGAACGATGAAAACATTCCAGAATACACGGAATTTACTGTCATACGGTATCACAGGGATAGAGAATTTGCTCATAATATCACTCAATTCGGGAAATAACGTTGGTTCCGGTATATTATCGGTCAGGGGCTGATGAAATGTTATCGTTTCCGCTTGCATTTTTAAGCGCCGCCTGTACAATCGAATGCACATCAGCTAACTATGGAAACACCCGCACGAAAAACACTGTTACCTCTGAGCGTCGGCGCATTGGGCGTGGTCTTTGGTGACATCGGAACATCACCGTTATACACCCTTCGCGAGTGTTTTTCACCGCAGCACGGCCTTTCATACACATTTCCGGACGTTGCGGGGATATTATCGCTTGTTTTCTGGGCGTTGACGCTTGTCGTCACGGTAAAATACGTCACCTTCATCATGCGGGCGGACAATCAGGGCGAAGGCGGCATTCTCTCGCTGCTTGCGCTTATTATAGGCAATCGTGACATCAAAAAGACCGTTTTCCCCATCGTCGTGGTGGGTCTTACCGGTATGTCGCTCCTCCTCGCAGAAGGCATGATAACGCCGGCTATTACCGTGTTGAGCGCCGTTGAAGGGCTTAAAATGGCCGCGAGCGGCATGCAGCCGTTCATTATACCTATCAGCATCATCATCCTTATTGCGCTGTTCTTCATTCAGCGGCGCGGCACCGGTTTTATCGGCGTGATATTCGGGCCGCTCATGATAGTCTGGTTCCTGTCTATCGCCGCACTCGGCATCAATTCCATCATCAAATCGCCTGAAATACTCTGGGCTGTCAATCCCTGGTTCGCGATGCAGTTCTTTATGACGCATAAAATAGCCGGCGTATTGGTGCTCGGCGCCGTAGTGCTTGCCATCACCGGGGCGGAAGCGCTGTATGCCGACCTCGGCCATTTCGGGAAATCACCGATACGGCTTGCATGGCTCGCGCTCGTTTTTCCATCACTCGTCCTTAATTATTTCGGGCAGGGAGCCGCGGTGCTCCGTCACGGCGAGGCTGCCGTTGCCAATCCTTTCTTCTATATCGCGCCGTCGTGGGCGCTTTTTCCGATGATAGCTATCGCAACCATCGCCGCGGTGATTGCTTCTCAGGCGCTCATATCCGGGGCTTTCTCTCTGGTGCAGCAGGCAATGCAGCTCGGGTATGTACCTAAGATGAAAATCATTCACACGTCATACGCCACACACGGTCAGATTTATATGCCGGTTATCAACTATTTTCTCATGTTCGCATGCATCTTCCTTGTCATGTTTTTCCGCTCATCGAGCAATCTCGCCTCCGCATACGGTATTTCCGTCATGGGGACGATGACCTGTACAAGTATTCTTTTTTTCATCATGTCGCGGCAGGTATGGCGCTGGCCGCTGGCGCTGAGTATGGTCATCTGTATGGTTTTTTTCGTCGTGGACGGTACGTTCCTGTCCGCCAATGCGAATAAGGTGATGAGCGGCGGATGGTTCCCTGTTGTCGTTGCCATAGTGTTTTTCACGGTGATGCAGACCTGGAAGCGCGGCAGTACGGAAATACACCGCATCATGTCCGCGGGAAGCGTTCCGTTCGACAATTTTCTGAACGGCCTCGCGCACAAGCAGTACGCGGTCACCCGTATACCCGGCACCGCGGTGTTCATGATCGGCAACCCGAAGAACAAGCTCAGCGTACTCCTGCATCACCTCAAACACAATAAATCCCTGCATGAGTCGGTTATCCTTCTCTCATTCGCCTTTGATAAGGTGCCGTCGGTGGCGCGCAGTGAACGGTTGTCTATCGTGCGTCACATTGAGGGCTTCTGCGAGATCCGCGCGCGCTTCGGCTATATGGAATCGCCGCGTATAGATGAGGTCATCGAGCTTTGCAATGAGAACGGCTTCACGCTGAACGTGTATCAGCTGAGTTTCTTTGTGGGCAGGATCAGTCTCAGCGTCAGTGAAAAGCCGGGCTCCGGCAATTGGCCGCGGCGGCTTTTCCGGTTCATGCACCGGAACGCGGAATCGGCCATCGATTATTTCGGCATACCGCCCGGACGCGTTATTGAAGTCGGCACGCAGATAGAACTTTGAAGTACGAATTCCCATGGGAGATATGCAATGTCTTCTGATACAGGCAATGATTCGCTGAAAAAAGCGATAGCCCCGCTGAGTCTCGGCGCGCTTGGTGTCGTATTCGGCGATATCGGCACATCACCGCTCTATACGCTTCGCGAGTGCTTTAAACCGGCGCACGGGCTTACATTCTCGTTTCCCGATGTTGTCGGTGTCGCCTCGCTGATATTCTGGGCTATCGTAATGGTGGTCGTGGTGAAATACGTCGTGTTCATCATGCGGGCGGACAACCAGGGCGAGGGCGGCATTCTTTCACTGCTCGCACACATTATCCACAGCAGCAGTCCGGATCAGAAAAAATCGAAACGATATTCGCTGATCATCATCGTTGGGCTTGTCGGTACTGCGCTTCTGCTTGCCGACGGTATGATTACACCCGCTATCAGCGTACTCGGCGCTATCGAGGGATTGAAGACCGCTTCGCCCGGTTTCGAGCGTTATATCGTACCGCTTGCCATTGTCATATTGACCGCGTTATTTCTGTTCCAGCGCAGCGGTACCGCACGCATCGGTATTGTGTTCGGTCCGGTCATGGTTATATGGTTTCTGACAATAGGAACGCTCGGTCTCGTGTCCATCATCCGTTCGCCCGAGGTGCTCTGGGGTCTTAATCCCTGGTACGCGGTGCGTTACTTTCTTATACACAAGATTGCCGGTGTGCTGATACTGGGCGCGGTGGTACTGGCGATAACCGGCGCCGAAGCGCTTTTTGCCGATCTCGGTCATTTCGGGAAACGGCCCATCCGCATAGCGTGGTTCGCGCTCGTGTTTCCGGCATTGATACTCAATTATTTCGGGCAGAGCGCCGCGGTGCTCCGTGACGGTGCGGCTGCTATTGTGAACCCGTTTTATTATATCGCCCCGTCATGGGCGCTGTACCCGGTCATCATCATCGCGACCGCAGCTGCGATCATCGCATCGCAGGCGCTCATTTCCGGCGCTTTTTCGCTCGTGCAGCAGGCGATGCAGCTTGGTTATGTGCCGAAGATGAAGATCGTCCATACCTCGTTCGATATGCACGGCCAGATATACCTGCCGACGCTCAATTATTTTCTCATGGCAGCCTGTATCTTTCTGGTACTTTTCTTCAAATCGTCTGATAACCTCGCGTCGGCTTACGGGATATCGGTCATGGGGACGATGCTGTCGACGACGATCCTGTTTTTCGTTGTGACGCGTCAGGTGTGGCGCTGGAAGCTCATCGCGGCGCTGCCGGTATGTCTGCTCTTCTTTGTTGTTGATGCACTGTTCCTTTCGGCGAATATTTCCAAGATCGTGACGGGCGGATGGTTTCCGGTGCTGGCTGCGGTCATTTTTCTCACGATGATGCAGACCTGGAAGCGGGGCAGCCTTGAGATATACCGTGCCATGTCGGTTGCCAATGTGCCGTTCGATAATTTTCTCAACGGACTTGCCGGCAATCAGTATGATGTGACGCGTCTCTCGGGTACGGCGGTGTTCATGATCGGCAACCTGAATAACAAGCTCAGCGTGCTCCTGCATCATCTGAAACATAACCGTATGCTCCATGAGACGGTTATCCTCATGTCCATCGTATTCGAGCGTGTGCCGTCGGTTTCGCCGGGGCAGCGTCTTGATATCAAGCGATATCAGGAGGGGTTTATCGAGGTCCGCGCACGCTACGGTTATATGGAATCACCGCGCATGGAGGATATCATCGGCCTTCTGAACACGAGCGGTCTGTCGCTGAATATCCATCAGATAAGTTTTTATGTCGGTCATATAAGTCTTGCCATTTCAAAAAGATCCAAGGCCGCGTGGGGCCGGCATATTTTCCGGCTCATGCACCGTAATGCGGAATCGGCCATCGATTATTTCGGCATACCGCCGGGACGCGTTATTGAAGTAGGCACGCAGATAGAACTGTAGCAGCGTCAACGTGACGGTGCGCAAACAATAGTATGCGTTTTTTTTATCGCATAATCATTGCAAAAACAACGCCGCTTTGATATAATAAATTTGTGCGGTGATTTCAACATCATTCGGGGAGCGTACCATGGCAACACAGCAGGCAACCGGCAAAGTAAACATCTCGTTGAAGCAGGCGTTCGGCATGCTCGGGCCGTACGCGTGGGCGAAGATCCTCGATCAGATTAAATCGGTATCGCTCATCGTTGTATACCTTGTTCTCTTTCAGGTCCTTATTCTCGGTGTCCCTATTGCAAACGCTTCCATTCTCGCGCTTGGTATCGGCGTGGTGATTATCGGTCTTGCTTTTTTTATGGAAGGTCTTTTTCTCGGACTCATGCCCCTCGGTGAGACCTGCGGAGTCAAGCTTCCGCAAAAGACGGTATTGCCCGTCATACTTATTTTTGCATTCCTGCTCGGGGTGGGTGCAACGTTCGCTGAGCCCGCCATCGGTGTTCTCAAACAGGCCGGGTCGTCGGTCACGGCATGGGATGCACCGCTGCTGTTCCTTCTGCTCAATAAGAATTCCGGCTTGCTCGTATGGGCCGTCGGTGCCGGTGTCGGTATTGCCGTTCTTTTCGGCATGCTCCGTTTCATGTATAACTGGTCGCTCAAGCCGTTCATCTATGTGCTTTATGCAATTGCCGGCGCCTTGTCCATCTGGAGTTATTTTGAACCCAATATGGTGTATCTCACCGGTCTTGCCTGGGACTGCGGCGGTGTTACCACCGGTCCGGTGACCGTACCGCTCGTTCTCGCGCTCGGTATCGGCATCTGCCGCGCGGCGACGAAAGGCGATGCGGGCAGCAGCGGCGGCGGATTCGGCGTAGTAACGCTTGCGTCGGCCTTTCCCATTATAGCGGTGCTCGGACTCGGGCTCATATTTCTCGGTTCCGTACCGAAGCCGATGAGTGCGGTAAAACTGTTCAGCACCGAGCAGCGCGATAAAACATTGAAAATGTTCGACAGCGAGGACGCCATGCGCGGCTATGCGCTCCTGAACGCATCCTATGACGCGCAGCTTGCCGCGTTCAACAATGATACGAAATCGATGCTCGCCTTTGTCACCGAGCTCGGTACGAACGCCGCAAAACGTACGGCGGTTGCCGGCGGTGACGCGGCATTTACCGGGTGGCTTTTAAAACGCGGAAGTCAGGAACAGCGGATCGCCGTGTACGGTTCACCTGAAGCGGTTAAAGCGGCAATTGACCGTTTATCCGCGGCACCGGCGGTCAAGATTGACTTCCGGAACATTTTCGTCGTCAATGGTCTCGGCGCATTACAGGCAATCGTTCCGCTCAGTCTGTTCCTGCTGTTTGCGCTGTTCGTCATTCTCCGTGAAAAACTGAAACGCGCCGATGAGATATTTCTCGGCATACTGTTCGCGGTCGTCGGGATGACGCTCTTCAGTATAGGCATAACACTCGGTTTATCGCGTCTGGGCGAGGATGTGGGCAAGAAACTGCCGTCATCGTTCAAAGCCATTGAAATGGCGGAGCAGACGCAAGTCATCCGGAATTTCAATCCGGCTATCGTCAACAAAGCGATTAGTCCCGACGGCAGTGTCGACGAGTTTTTCTATAAAAAAGCGGGCACCGCGTATGCGGCATTTCCCTACCGCTCGAATAATTTCGATCCGCATACGGCGCAGTATGTCTATACCCCCACGCGAGGGCCTCTGTTCGGAGGAGTTATGGGTATTGTCATCGTACTCTTCTTCGGATTCATGATGGGGTATGGCGCAACACTTGCCGAACCCGCGCTCAACGCGCTTGGAGCCACGGTTGAAGAGCTTACCGTCGGGTCGTTCAAAAAAAGTCTCCTCATGCAGGCGGTCGCTATCGGTGTTGGTGTGGGTATTGCGGTTGGTGTGGCAAAGATCATATACGGTCTTCCGCTTATCTGGCTGCTGGTGCCGCCGTATCTTATCCTCATGGTATTGACCATTCTGTCGAGTGAGGAATTCGTGAACATCGGATGGGATAGCGCCGGCGTGACTACCGGTCCGGTAACCGTACCGCTTGTACTTGCAATGGGTCTCGGCATCGGAGGACAGGTGGGCGTAGTTGAGGGGTTCGGCATTCTTGCGCTCGCGTCGGTATACCCGATCCTCTCGGTGCTCTGCGTCGGCCTCTTTGTAACGATGAAACGTAAATCAGCGCTGAAGGAAGTGACCACCGCTTCATCTTCGGCTGCGGCATAGGAGGCGTATCATGGAAACAAAAAAATACGCTGAAATCACCTGCAAAGTATATAAGACGATAGCTCACCTTGTCACCGATGCGCTGCAGAAGGCAGGCATAACCGAAGTGCATATACAGACCGGCCGGGCGGTGGTGCTCCGTGAAAAGAAAGGAATCCTGGGCATCGGTGCCGGCGAGGTGCTCGATGAAGACCCCGCCGAGGTATTCCGTTTCCATGTGCCGTCAGAACAGGCCGATGCGGTCATGAACACCGTCATCGCCGCGGCGCATCTTGATTCTCCGGGACGCGGAAGTATTTTTGTGAACGATGCGGAAGTCATCCGCAGTGTACATGAACCGGTGCAGCTATCGGTTCCAACCGAGCGGCCGGTAACGCTGGCATCAGGCCTTATGGGCATCTGCTGCATCGTCCAGCGCGGTCAGGGCAATACCGTCATTCAGTCGGCACTCGATATGGGTTTTTCGGTGCCGGTGGCGACATTCGGTGAGGGAACCGGTTTACGGGATAAACTCGGTATTCTCCGCATCACGATACCCGCCGAAAAAGAAGTCATCAATATGACGGTAGCCGAGCAGGACGCACGCGAGGCTATGGATACGCTGGTGGACGCCGGCAAGCTCGATCAGCCGGGAAAAGGTTTCATATATACGTATCCCGTGGGACGCGGGCTTATCAATACGAAAATATTCCGCGGTACGCAGAAACATGCCGCAAGTGTCGAGCAGATGATTTCCGCGATCGACGACATCAAAGGCTCGATGGAATGGCGCAAACGTTCCGGTGAAGGCCGCAGCGGCGCCGGCGGACGCAAATATCTCAGTAATCTTGTCAACTTCACGCTGGTCTGCAATGAGGGCCGTGCGCATGAACTCGTTAAGGCCGCCATGTCGGTGGGTGCAGCGGGTGCCACCATCAGCAAGCTCCGGTATTCACGGCTGAACGGTACGGGTGATGATTCAGTTTCGCCCGCGCGCGAGATGAGCGACCTTATCGTAGGCGCCGCGCAAGTGGATGCCATACGGAAAGCCATTGAAGACGCAGACGGTTTCGGAAAAACATCATCGGCAATGATTACGCTCAAACCGGTGCCTTCCGCATGCACTTATCTCGGCGGGAGCCGTTAACCGAATCTGACAGATGAATGCCGTGCGGGTACCAGACCTGCGCCCCATGATCGGGATCTTGATCTGTCGAAGCTAGTTCCGTCAGAATATCATATTCTGTGCCAGCAGAACAAGAAACCCTGCAACATATCCCGCCGCCGCAAGCGGACCGATCCGCTTCAAGTACCAGAAGAATTCTATTTTCTCCATACCCATTGCGGCGACACCGGCTGCCGAGCCGATGATAAGCATACTGCCGCCCGTACCCGCCGCATACGCGAGCATCTGCCAGAATGCATGGTCAACCGGATACACCGCATGCGGATACATGCTTATCACCGCCGCGACGATGGGGACGTTGTCGACTACCGACGATAGGATGCCGATGCAGAACAGGATGATATTCTGTTCCTTGAATGTAGATGAAAGCATATCCGCCGCATGCCGGAGAATGCCTGCCGCTTCAAGCGATGCCACCGCGGTGAGTATGCCCAGAAAGAATAGAATACTCGTGGCGTCGATGCGCTGCAGGGCGTTCGCCACTGAAAGTTTTGTCCGGTAGTCGTATTCCTTGCCGCGGTGCATGACCTCGGTGATGATCCAGAGCACGGAAAGGCCCAGGAGTATCCCCATATACGGCGGCAGATGCGTCAGCGATTTGAATACCGGTATGAATATCAGCGCGCCGATGCCCGTGAAGAAAACGATATTCTTCTCAAGTGACACGATGTCTTTGCGTTTCTCGGGCGGTTGTCCCGGAACGCCGCCGCGCATGCCGATTGAAGCGATGATGAGCGGTACGAGCAGGCAGGCAAGGCTCGGCAGAAACAGATGCGTGATGGTGTTCATCGATGTGATGTTCCCGGCTATCCAGAGCATGGTGGTGGTCACATCGCCGATGGGGGACCATGCGCCGCCCGCATTCGCCGCGATGATGACGATGCCGATGAAGGTGAGGCGGTCATTGCGGTCATCCACCAGCCGGCGCGTCATCGATGTCATGACGATGGCCGTGGTGAGATTGTCGAGGACGGCGGAGAGGAAGAACGTCACGAAACCGATTATCCACAGGAGCAGCCGTTTGTTCTTCGTCCTGATGCGCGAGGTGATGACGTCGAAGCCGTTATGCGCGTCGATGAGCTCTACGATGGTCATCGCCCCGAGCAGGAAAAAAAGAATTTCGGAGATTCCCCCGAGATGTTCCCTGAGTGAAACGATGATGCTGTGACGTTCCGGCGAAAACACGATGAAGATGACCCATGTCACTACGCCGGTCAGAAGCGCGCTTGCAGCCTTGTTGATATGTATGCCGTTCTCAAGAGCGATGAAAAGATAGCCTACGATGAAGATAAGGATGATGATGGTTTCCATGTTGTTGCAGCCCGCAGTATTTGTTGTGGGGCAATAGTACAGGAGTACCGGGGTTTGTCAACCTGACATTGAAAAAAATACGCATATCCGGATTATGTGAATGAATTTATTGACATGTGAATGGGTTTCAGGTATAGTGGACATATGAAGATAAAAAGAACGCCTCCGACACTCATCAGCAAGCGCGATCGCCTGCCGGTGGATTATTTACTTCATCCGTTTCAATATGTCACTCGTGAGGAGGCATTCGGGGGCGTTTTGCTTATCGCGGCAACAGTTGTCGCACTGGTTCTGGCAAATTCTCCATGGAAGTTGCTTTATGATTCGATGATCGAAAGTAAATTTTCCATCGGATTTTCATGGTTCGGGCTGAAAATGTCCCTGGGGCATTGGATTAACGACGGCCTTATGGCGCTGTTCTTTTTTGTCGTGGGGCTTGAGATCAAACGTGAAGTGTTTGTCGGGGAACTTGCATCCGTCCGGCGTTCGGCGCTGCCCATAGCGGCGGCGCTGGGGGGGATGCTGGTGCCGGCCGCGGTATACCTCGCCATAAATGCGGGACAGCCCGGTATGCGCGGCTGGGGGGTGCCGATGGCGACCGATATCGCGTTTTCCATCGGCGCACTCGCGCTCATGGGTAAACGCGTGCCGCTGGGCGTCAAGGTTTTTGTCACCGCACTTGCAATCGTCGATGATATCGGGGCGGTGCTCGTTATAGCCGTATTTTACACCGGACAGTTGTCGTGGCAGCCGCTCGTGGTGTGCGGACTTTTTCTGGGCATGCTTGTCGCCGTGAACAGGCTCGGGGTCCGGCATCCGCTCGTGTACGGCATTCTCGGGATATGTCTGTGGGTGGCGATGCTGAAATCCGGCGTGCATGCAACCATCGCGGGGATACTCACGGCGGTGATCGTTCCCTCACGCTCACGCATCAATGCCCCCGCATTCATCGAAGATAACCGGCTGTATATGAGCGAGTTCAAAGCGGGCGAAACGGGTGACGGACTCGTGCTTACCAGTAAACGCCAGCAGGCGGCGCTGCGCGCGCTTGAGACCGCATGCGGGAACGTGCAGTCTCCCATGCAGCAGCTTGAGCATGCCGTATTGCCGTGGGTGCGCTTCATCATAATGCCGCTTTTTGCGTTCGCGAATGCCGGTATAACGGTTACCGGAAACACCGTTTTTGCGATGCAGCACCCCGTTGCCATAGGTATCATGGCCGGGCTTGTATTCGGTAAGCCCGCCGGCATCACCCTGTTCTCATGGATAGCGGTGCGTGCCGGAATTGCCGAGCTGCCGGCCGGTGTGGCGTGGCGTCATCTTATTGCGGCAGCGATGGTGGCGGGCATCGGATTTACAATGTCGCTCTTTATTGCGGAACTTGCGTTCAAGGATACACTGCTTCTCGACACCGCGAAAATAGGTATTATGCTGGGTTCGTTCATCGCCGCTGTTGCGGGGATGGCGGTTCTCCGGCTCGTTACGCGGCGACAGACATGATTGCACGAGCGTTTCATGTGTAAAAATGTGCAGGATTTTTCTTTTTCGCCGTATATCATTTTATATAGTGTAATACTGCCTAAAGGGAAATACTTCTATCAATTTGACATCCCGTGTGTCGGGAATATAATACAAGGTATGTTTTTGGCGACTGAGAAAAAGGACTAACCATGCCGCAAAAAAGAATTATTGTCACCTTGGTCGTTATCATTGCCGCGCTCTCAATAGCAGCCACCGGTCTTGCTCTTTTCTCCGGAGGCGGTGCGGAGCCATCAAGCATCACGTCCGTACGGGGGCAGCCGGTTGTACTCTACGGCAAAGGCCTCTACCATCACATGAGCGCTGATGTTGCGGTGCAGGGCATTGCGCAGGATTGGGTAACCCTCTGTCTCGGCGTGCCGTTGCTTCTTCTCTCGCTTCTGTTGTCCCTTCGCGGTTCCCTGCGTTGGCGACTTGTACTTTCCGGAACTCTTGGATACTTTTTTGTCACCTATCTGTTTTATCTGGTCATGGCGATGTACAATCCGCTGTTTCTCGTATACACAGCACTATTGGGCACAACGTTTTTCGCGCTTGCCTTTGCACTAACGTCATTCGATTTGAACCATCTGGCGAGGAACGCGAATCCCGCGGTATCCGTCAAAGTCGCTGGTATATTCCTGCTTGTAAACAGCCTGCTCATCGGTATGCTGTGGATGAGCGTCATTGTACCGCCGCTAATTGATGGCAGCATATACCCTCGTTCTCTTGAGCACTACACGACTCTCATCGTCCAGGGATTTGATCTCGGGCTGCTCCTTCCGCTATCGGTATTCTCCGGCGTTCTGCTCATTCGTCGTAGTCCTCTCGGCTTCCTGCTCGGTCCTGTCTATCTCGTTTTTCTTTCATTGCTCATGACCGCCCTGGTTTCGAAAATTGCATTCATGGGTTCGCAGGGACAGCCCATTATGCCGGCAATTTTCATAATTCCCGTGCTTGCTTCGGGCGCCATTTATTTTTCGGCGCGTCTCATTCGAAATATTTCATAACAATGCGGTTCGTATTCTAATTTATATTGAAGGAATAAGTCAATGAATCAGGTTCAAGTCTTTGCCAACAGCCGTTTTGTTTTCTGGATGGCCTTTGCCTGCGCTGTGACAACACTCGTCACGTTCGCCATTGCAATCATGACCCCGCCTCTTTCGGGTCCTTTTTGTAAAGCCGGTTGTTTTCAATATCCTTACCTTGACATTGCCTCCCGATTTCCGCGGGATTATTACTGGATGTTCCCTGCCATGATTTCGAACCTTTTTTTTGTGGCATTGATGGTAGGCCTGCATTATCGTGCAGAGGCCTGCCGCCGGGTTTTTTCGATGTTTGCCCTGATAATCTCATCCATGTCGGCACTCGTGCTCATTGGGGATTACTTTGTGCAGGTGTCGGTCATACAGCCAAGCGTACTGGCGAAAGAATCTGACGGTGTTTCGCTTCTCACCCAATTTAATCCCCACGGTCTGTTTATCGCCTTGGAAGAACTGGGCTACCTCCTGATGAGCCTGGCCATGGCAAGCATTGCATTTGCCCTTTCCAAAGCATCGCTTCTTGAGAGGGTTGTGCGGTGGATTTTCATCGGTCAAGCGGTGCTTGCCATTGTGCTGCTCGTAACGATTGCGGGATTCATGGGGCATGCACGAGAGTATGTCTTTGAAGTGGCGATCATTTCTGTAGCCTGGTTGGCGCTCATTGCAGGCGCAGGTATGCTTTCTGTGGTGCTTCGGAGAGATATTCCACGAAAGGCTGAACGAATACAGCAAAGGCAGTAACGTACGTTTTTCATATAGACGGACGACCCGGGGCCGTGATCGGCATTGAAACATCGGGCGAATATCTGGATTTGAAACCACATGGCCATATGATCGTGACCGATGGATTGTATACGCCCGGCGGTACATTCTATCACATGCCACGCTGCGATATTCGCGCGCTTCGTTCGGTGAAACATATCTTTCTCGAAAGACATTTTCTCCTTCACTACGCGTGCTCATGCAGAGAATATTAAATGTCAGGGGGTAAGGTTCGACGTGTCGTTATAGATTTGCTAGATATCATCCATTATCGGCACATAACATTACATGAATACTAACAGAATTGGCCTCTAGGCGAGGATATTGAACTATTATTTGATACGCTACTCCCTCATGCATCAGCGTACTCTCTGCTAGTTCCTGCCCATTCATACGCGGACGTGAAAGACATTTACAAAAACTTAATAGTATCCAGAACGCGCACGATGCGCGACAGAAAAAGAGAGCAAACCTTGCCCGCGTACGCTAGCGCCAGCGGTACCGGATGCACCGCGAGCGCGACGGTAATTATGTGAAAATAAAATCTTACTCTATCACATATAATCCAATATTGCCGCCTCAGTTTCTCTACAGCAGCCGTCCCGGTTGTTTTCCATTCATCTGCTATCGGCTCATAGATCAAGCATAGCCCAATTCTTTGCGCACATGCGCTGTACGTCTGTTGCAGCTTTTTCGTCACATACCCGCATCAGCTTATTCATAAGATGATCTTCAAGATGGGATATGGCTGCAGAACGCCCACGATTGGTTATTGTCTGTTCTTCCCTTTTTCAGGGAAATACGATTTCAAAGAACGGTGTGGCATGTATTAGCCGGGCTGTATCGAGCGTTAGCGACAAGATGCCATTGGTGAAATCGCCCGATACACGTTCCGCGCGGCTGCCGTCCATATTGAGCGCGTAAATTACGGGGGCAGCAACGTGCTCTGTTTTCATCCGAAGCGACAGACGTGCTGTTTCCATAAGTACGGGTAGCGTGCCGATTTCGGCGCAGAGCATGCGGGAGGTACTATCAAATGTCATGCCGGTATTCAGCGCATCGGTGGCGAAAATGAGCAGCTGCCGTTTGGCCGCTGCGATCGGCTTATCCTGATCAATCGACGCGACGGTAATGGATGCTGGCGCGGTGCAGCCCTCGATACGCACACTGCCGAGATTTATCTGTTCGTTTTTTTTCACTAAGGCGCCGACAAGCCGCGGGGTAATCACCATCAGCTTTCCCGCTTTTCCATCGAGTGTTATCTCGCCGGTTTCACTCTGATATATCCGAGCTTCCGGGTCGGTGCGGTTGCCGGCGGTAATGATGCCTGCCTGCCGCAATTGCTCGAGTAACGACGGGAATATTTTTTCATCGGAGGAGGACGCGCTGATGAACATGGCTGACACGCGGAGCGGGGAGAATGATGCCGGTGTTACCGTAAGTTCCGCATGCGCGGTGCCGACGGGAATGAGCGGCTGAACATCGGGGTACACGATACCGATTTTTGTCAGCATCGACAGTTGCGCATAGTCGTCGCCGATGGCGGCGAGATAGTTTTTGGGAAACAGATCGCTGTCGGAAACACTGATGGCCACGGTGTGCGGTGCTGTGGCAACATCACCCCGTCCCCAGGTAAGGCGTTCCACGATGTCGGAAGCCCGCGAAATAGGATCGACGGCATTGTCAAAAGTTATGAACGGCAATGACGTCGTGCGCGGTGTTGCCGTGACCGTGCCGTGTGTCGTCAGGCTGTCCCATCCCTGCAGCGCCGCATATGATCCGAAAAACAACCCACGTTCGTGACGATAGCGGTTGAACGCCGCGTGCGAATGTTCGGTGATCAAGAAAGGACGATCGAGAAACCGTGCCGCGGCGACTGAACGCACATACGGTGAATACGCTGCATGCAGTGAGCTGTCCTGGTGTGTCGATATATCGATGTTGGTATCGCCGCATATTTTGTTCCAGTTCGACGATTTCGCCGCGAGTTGTTTTGATGGCACGTTCTGCGGATGCGCGAAGTATGTGTGCTGGGCGATGACGGGCATTTTTGCCCGCACGGGAATTTCCATCGTCCGGATTATCATGTCCCACTGACTGATGAGTCCGCCGTAACCGATTTCCCGCAGTGTGGCGACATACCAGTCGGTGGTCTCCTGCATTGCTTGTATGAGAAATGTCCCCGCGTCGCGCGACCGCGCATCGCCTTTTCTGAGCAATTCTTCGGAAATCTCCGGCAATACATCCCGTGAGGCGGTAGTGTCTCCCCACGCGGTACGTAACGCCTCGTCCGTTGTGTAGCGGTTCCTGATATACTGATGGAAATGCAGTGAATGAACTCGCATCGCGTTGGTGTCGAACAGAAGAATGTCCTGCTCATTGTACGGTTCAAGGAGAGCGATAATCGGATCGTCCTTGAGCGCGGTGCCCGTATAGGGATTTTTGTGGTTGAGCAGATACGCGGCACCGGCTGCCCAGTGGCGACGATAGTTCGTGTCGTAGAGGAGTTGCACTTTAAAGGTAAGATCGCTACGGATCTTTTTCGGGCGCGGAGTGATGAATCCGTCTGCATAGCTCATGATGTCGAGGTTCAGGTAAATGCTGTGCTTTTTCAGGCAGGCGAGGAGATAGTCGAACGTGTCAATTGCGGCTGCGTCGAACGCAATCGGATTGGCATCGCTGTTTACCATGAACGCGGTGAAGTCGGGCGCGTTCTGGAATTGTTTCATGCCGAGCAAAAAACGGTTCCCGGCCTGAAACCGGACCATCGTATATCCCTGCCGCGCAGTTGCAGCGGCAAATTCCTCAAGTTCATCTTTGGAACGTGTATAGAGCGATCCGTCCCAATATTGCAGCCAGGTGTTATGGGCGTGAAAACGCACCTGACGGTCGGGATGGCGTTCGAACGCGAGCCTGCCTGCGGTGTTGACGATAACCCGTCCTCGTCCTTCCACCGTTTCCGGAATATTCGCCATACGGGAAAAATCGAGCGCGGTGCCCGGTTGTACCATGAGGTTGTTCATGTTCACCGCTTTCCATGCCGCGCCGGGTTTGACGATAAATATACCGCTGTCGCCGGGCGCACGGGTCGGTTTTCCGCAGATGAATTTCCACCCCGCCGAACCGCTCAGTACTTTTATCGCGATGAGATTCGTTCCCGAGCGTACCGGCACATCGATGATATGATCGTTGACGGTGAAATCATGCGTTTCGTTTCCCCGGGGAACAGTACCGAATACCTTATCTCCGTTCATATAGACTTCAAGCCACCAGTCGGCGGCTACACCGATACGCATTTTACCCGAAAACGGTGCCGTGAATTGCTGATAGAAAACGGCACACTTCTTTTCTCGTACAGGTCCGAAGCGCTGCGCAAGATCGATCGCACCGCCCATAAGACGTATCGTTTGTGCCTGCCGCCCGGTCTGCGAGCCGGGTGATGTATCGGGCATTGATGAGTAATCGTCAGGCTGCGGTACATCGACAAACGCAAGCCAGTCTTCGGATAGCGAATAGGAGAGCATCTGCTCCGCTTCCGACAGCGATGCGGGGCCGAAGTACAGTGTCGCCGGTTCCGTGCCGAATTTTGCAAGCATGAAACGCGGTATTCCGAACGTACCGGTGCTGTCGTCGTCTGGGGTGAAAGAAAGTTTCATAGTTTGCCATTCCGTCGTAACGGACCGTCCCGTCATCGAGCCGAACATCTTCCACGTCCCCGTCTGGTCGGGCACGAGCATGATGTCCCCCGTCACCGATGCCCTGCAGGTAAAAACGATGTCGTAAGTCTTCCCCGCCCGCAGTGTTCCAGTAAACAGTAATCGAAGTTGTACATCCCAGGGTGTTGTTGTACTCCTGAGTTTCTGCAGATGTACGGCAAGTACGGATTTTCCGTCGGGCGTTTTTTCAGGGGCGATGTTCATGGTGACATCATTGCCCTTTGCGGGGCTGAGACGGATGTCGTTCAATCCGTTCATATCCCATGTTTTCAGGGGTGCCGCGAGAAGCAGGCTAATGCCGGCAATGAATCCATACGCAACTGCAAGCTTTTTTTTCATGTTCATTATCCCTGCTAGTATTTGGTAACTATATCCGCCCGTTTTATATTGATATACGTTATGATCGCACCAAAGACCGTTTCGGCAATCGCATTCTTTCCCGCGTTTCGGAATGCTCGATGACGTCGTTGTATGCGGATGCACATTACTCCTAGATATTCTAGGATATCGAATAATCTTATTGTACTATAAAATGGAAAAAGGTGCTATAAGAATTTGCCTACTTTCTATAAATATTTCTTGATGCAACATAACCGCCGCGTCAAGCCACGTGTGCGGCCGGTTGGCCGGGCAGGTATTCGCGCAATTCGTTCGGGGAAAAACATCTTTCTCGAAGTACATTTTCCCCTTCACTACGCGCGCTCACTATAGTAAAAAGTAATGTCAGGGGTAAGGTTCAATATGTCGTTGATAGCAGTGCGTACGCCGCACCGAAGAAGTACACCTGTTATCCAATCGTGCGAACGCACCGCCCGAAGGTGAGTTCGCTTATTTTGAACAACAGGGATGCTTCCCGGAATGTAAATAATTCCCAACGGAATGCCAGTCATGTAACGGGAATTCTTAATAATCTCAATTGAACACCCTGATTTCAGCATTGAACGTATTGCCTTCGACTGGGAATGCAGCGCCTTCGGCCGCATGAAACGCAAAGAGCACGGGGTTTTGGTCACTGAGCGGTTTGCGCTGAGTGCTGTCGAAGCGAGTCGAAGTGCGACCCCGTGTGTGTCACGCGATATACCTACACGCAGGCGCGGTCACGCGGTCCCCGAGCTTAGTCGAGGGGTGACCGCGCCAGCGGCAATCACGAATGCCGCCCCGCCAGAAGAATGCGATATAAGCTCTGCACCGAGGAGCATTCGGGCTTTGGCGGGCTTGTCGAACCATGAGCCGGTGCTCTGCAAGACGCGGGCCTGCTCCGTAATCGAATATACCCGGAAACTGCTTGCAAATTTCGGTGCGGTGTACAAGCGAATGAACGTGCGCGTATCTACCCGCCTAAGATAGGTCTCAGCGTACATGCGGTGAAACCGGCCTGCGTTTTCGCAGCCGGTTGCGGATGAATTTCTCGGCGGCAACGATGACCATGATGAGGGAGCTTGCGCCGATCACCATCCCCCAGTCGATAAGCGATATCGGCGCACTGTGAAATGCGGTGTTCATGAACGGGACATACGTGAACGCGATCTGCAGGAGGAGCATCAGCAGAACCCCGAGCCAGAGCGGCGGGTTGGAGAACATGCCTACGGAAAACACCGATAGACGGAGCGAGCGGCAGTTGAACAGATAGAAGATCTCGCCGAAAACGAAGATGTTGACGGCAATAGTCCGCGCCGCCGCTTCCGGCTCGCCGCGCGAAAGTGCTATCTCATACGCGATGAACGACGACGCGCACAGCAGTGAACCGACGGTGATGATGCGTGCGATGAGCGGCTTCGTGAGTATCGGCTCACCGGGCGCCCGCGGCGGACGTTCCATGATGCCCGGCTCCTTCGGTTCAAAGGCGAGCATCAGCCCGAGCAGTATTGCGGTGGTCATGTTGATCCAGAGTATCTGAACGGGAAGGATGGGGAGGGCGATGCCCATGATGACGGCGATGAGGATGACGAGCCCCTCTCCGAAATTCGTGGGCAGTGTCCAGGTGATGAATTTCACCAGGTTGTCGTATACGCCGCGGCCTTCCTCAACGGCGGCTTTGATGGTCGCGAAGTTATCGTCCGTGAGCACCATGTCCGCGGATTCCTTGGCCACGTCGGTGCCGGTGATGCCCATCGCTACGCCGATGTCCGCCTGTTTGAGCGACGGCGCGTCGTTGACGCCGTCTCCGGTCATCGCAACGACATTGCCGTTGTGCTGCAGCGCACGGACCAGTCTGAGCTTGTCCTCAGGTGATACGCGGGCGAACACCGAGACCGTTTTGACCACGTCGGTCAATTCCCCGTCGCTCATCGCCGCTATTTTTTTGCCGTTGAGCGCGGTGTCCTTCGGTGCGGCGTCTGCAACTACGATGCCTATCTTCTGCGCAATGGCGAACGCGGTGAGCTCGTGGTCGCCGGTGATCATCTTCACGCTGATGCCGGCGCGGCGGCAGTCCGCAACCGCGGCAACGGCTTCCGGCCGCGGCGGATCGATCATCGCCTGCAGCCCGAGGAATGTCAGCCCGCTCTCGATATCCTGATGCGCCAGACGGCCGTGCGACGGCGGCATGCGCTTTTCCGCAAGCGCCAGCACCCGTAATCCTCCGGATGCGTACGAAGCAGCCGCGGTATGGATTGCTTCCCTCCCGGCATCGGTAAGCTCCGCGCGCGCGAGTATGCTCTCGACCGATCCTTTCACGCAGCAGATGCGGTCCGTGCCGCCGGTTTCATGCAGCGTTGCCATATACTGATACTGGGATTCAAAGGGAATGGCGTCGATGCGCGCGTGACGGCGTTCGTATTCCGGACGATGCACGCCGGCTTTTTCTGCGGCGACGATGAGCGCACCTTCCGTCGGATCGCCCTCGATGATCCATCGCCCGTCTTTCTGCACCAGCCGTGAGTCGTTGCAGAGCGTCCCCGCGGCGAATATGCGTTCGAGCACGGGTATATCCGCCGCCCGGATAACGGCCGCATCTTTCATCACCGCGCCTTCCGGCGTGTACCCCACGCCCGTGACCTCATAGCGCGCGGCATCGGTCCAGACGCTCACCACGGTCATCTGATTCTGCGTGAGCGTTCCCGTCTTGTCGGAGCATATCACGGTGGTGCTCCCGAGTGTCTCAACGGCCGGAAGTTTTCTGATAATTGCATGCCGGCGCGCCATCGTAGATACGCCTATGGCAAGCGTGATGGTGAGCGCCGCGGGCAGCCCTTCGGGAATGGCGCCGACGGCAAGCGCAACCGATGCCATGAACATTTCGATCACCGATGAGCCGCGGTAGATCCCGACGGCGAAGGTGACGGCGGCGAGCCCGAGTATCACATACAGCATGAGCATGCTCAATCTGCCGAGCAGTCTGGTGAGCGGCGTTTCCAGCGAGACCGCGTTCGAGATCATCGCATTTATTTTTCCAATTTCGGTCGCATCGCCGACCGCGGTCACTGTCCCGGTGGCAGTGCCGTAGGTGACATAGGTGGAGGCGTATGCCATGCAGGTCCGCTCCGCGAGCACCGCATCGGGAGCCGCCGCGGTACTCGTCTTCTCAACAGCCACCGATTCCCCGGTGAGCGCCGATTCATCGATGCTGCAGTCACGCACGGCGATAAGCCGGAGATCAGCGGGTACCTGATCGCCCGACTGGAGCAGTACGATATCGCCTACGGTCAAATCCCGTGCATCGATCCGCCGGCGGATGCCGTCGCGCAGCACCGTAGCCTCTTTGGTGACCGCCCGGGCCAGCGCGTCAATCGCATTCCGCGCACGGTATTCCTGCACGAATCCGATGACCGCATTGACAAACACCACGCCGAAGATCACCAGAGAATCCACAAGCTCTTTGAGCACGGCGGTAACCGTCGCGGCAACGATCAGGATGACGACGAGCGGCTGATTGAACTGCATAAGGAACAGCACGACAGGCGGGGTATTCCTTTTCCTGGTGAGCGCATTCAGCCCGTACGTATGCTGCCGTTCGGTAACCGCCTGTCCGGTGAGACCGAGCTTCGGATCGACGCCAAGCTGCCGGCAGACGGCACTGCCCTCCTGGTGATGGAACGGATCCGTCTTTTCCGCGGTATCGTTGGGTAGTATGTCAGGCATGGCATCCTCGCATATAAAATGACCACCAGGTACGTCATCGGCGGTTTCATTGAGTGTACCGTAATAGAACCGCTTCGTCAAGACGGCTTACCATTTCTGTAGTTCTATCAGGAGGGTAACGGCAGTCAGTACACCCGCTGCGCCGCACCCGATTCCGGTATGAACCGGCGCACTTCGATGCGATGCTTCTTTATTCTGAGCATCATCGCGTGTTCGGTAAGTCCGAGGTCCCTTGCGGCCTCGTCGATGCTGCCCGACCTTCGTTTCAACGCTTCCACCAGCATCTCGTTCTCAACAGCCGATAGCGCGCTCTCAAGCGAGCCCCGGCATTCGGTACGGGTAAGCACCGCCGTCTGCAGCGTGGGCGGCAGATGGTAGGAATGTATGACGCCGTCGCTGCTGAGTATCACGCCCCGTTCGATGCAGTGCTCTAGCTCGCGTACGTTTCCCGGCCAGTGGTAGCTCATGAGCGCATCGATGGCGGGCGTTGAGATGCGCACAATGTTTTTGTGCTCCTTGCGGTTATACCGCTCGATGAAATGATCGCTGAGGAGCGGTATATCCGATTTCCGCTCACGGAGCGGCGGTACGTTGATCGTGAACCCGTTGAGCCGGTAATAGAGGTCAGCATGGAAGCGCCGCGTATCGATGAGCAGCTGCATGTCCCTTCCAGTTGACGCGATGATGCGCGGTTGTTTTCCCGTAACGCCGGCACGGTCACGGTCATGGAGCGCGCCGAGAAGCCGTGACTGAAGAGCGTGCGGAAGCCCGCCGATCTCGTCAAGTAATAACGAGCCGTTTCCGGCGGCTGCATGCAAGCCGCCCGGTTCAGAGGGATCCCCGCCGAAAAGTTCGCGGGTGAGAATGTTCTCCGGCAACGCCGAACACCGGACAACGGCGAACGGCTCCGCTCTGCGCGGGCCGGCCTGGTGTATTGCTCGCGCCGTGAGCTCTTTTCCCGTGCCGGTTTCACCGCTGATGAAGACCGGTATATCACTGCCCGCCACCGTATTGATGAGTTCATACAGCGACTGCATGGCCTGTGATGTTCCGATGAGCGATGCCGGACGGCGCTGACCGTTCAGTTCGTCCGTCAGCCGGCGGTTTTCCTCGGTGAGTGTGCGTTCCTCCGCCTCAAGCTGCAGACGCATCGTCGTGTCGGCTATCATCGAAGACGCCACGGAGAGCACGTGCACCGCGCGGTCAAGCGTATGTTCGTCGTAGGCGATATCGGCGCACAGGGCGCCTACGGTCTGCGCACCGCTTTTCACCGGCAGGCAGATGAATGAGAGCCTGCTGATGTCCTCACCGCGCCGGGAACCGGTACGGTCAAGGAAACGCGGATCGTCGGCGATGCGCGGTACCACGATGGGTTCACCGGTCTCCACCACGCGGCCCACAATACCCTCGCCCGGGCGGTAACGCCCCTTGTCGCGCTCTTCGTCGGATATGCCGAACGACGCTTCGGCGATTATTTCTCCGCTTTTGCGGTGCATCACGGTGAGCATCGCCGAACGCAGCCCGAGACTGCGTGAGATGCCGGTCACGACATCGGAAAGCGTCTCCCCGATATCCGTTGATGCGTGGAGTAAGCGGCTCACATCATATAGGTTAGTTACTATATCATTCATTGGTTGAGTTCCTTGTTCTGATGATTTACTGTCATTGAGTGAAATGCATATTTCATGCCATACTCTCGTATATGAAAGTATCCAATGCGATTTCCGAAATCTGTTTTGGTCATCCGCTCTGTTGCCGGATATTCTCAATCTCATTCAGTATCGTAACGATCCCTATGTTCCGGTCTGCAATGAGATTGAACACAGTGCTCGTAAATCTTGCATATATTCAGTGCGTCAATCAATGAGCTGCCTTGAATATGGTCATAAAAAAAGTGTATGATCGAATTGTATAATATTTGAGAAAACATCGTACGGTAAAACAGCGTTCGTTATTAAAATTGTAACTCATACGGTTAGATTGCACTTCCAGATTGAACGCGGGATGGCATTATTATTGCATGTTAATTGAATATAAATGCTCTGAAGGAGTTCATATGAGCGATCTCGGCTTTCATGGTGATTTCAAGGATATTATGGGCTTATTGAAAGATCGCCTTGGGATCAATAATGCGATTCTGAGAAAACTTGATGGGGATGAATTAAAAACCATTGCGTATTTCGGTTATGGTGAGAATGAGGCAATGATGAAAATCATGGTCGGGCAGGGTGTAACCGGTCTTTGCGCAAAAGAAAAAAAGAATATCGTGATCAATGATCTTGAGCACTACGCCGGGATGTATCTGTCCGGAATCGATGGCGCCAAATCGGAACTGTGCATTCCATTGCTTCTCTCAGGAAGGCTCATCGGCACCTTGAATATCGAAAGTATTGAAAAGAGTAATTTCAGTAAGGAAAAGATCGACCTGGCCGTGCGTATCGCTCAAATGCTGGTTCATAGCGTGGCGGATCTCGGAAACAAAACCGGAAGGCATCTTGCGAGGACATTGGCGCTGCTCGAGAAATGATAGTACGAATGGCGCTGCAATGACCAAGACTCCTTCATTTTCATGCTAGATATCCGAAACACAATTCAACATCGTCTGGTCTATCCGGATTTCCAACCGATTATTTCATTACGCACAAGGAGTATTATCGGATTTGAAAGTCTTATCCGGGGTTTATCATCTACGGATAATGCGCATCCTCTATCGCCATCAGTGCTTTTGGATGAGGCTGCCGGCGCGGGTGTGGAGATCGAATTCGACAGGCTCTGCAGGGATACCGCTATTACGCGATTCGCATCCATATTTCCCGGGAATTCGGGTCCGCTTTTATTTTTGAACTTGAATACAATCATCATCGACAGGGGTGTCGTCGGTTCCGGATATCTTTTAAATTCTGTCATTGAAGCAAATATTCCTGCCGAAAGAGTTGTTATTGAAATTATCGAATCAAAAGTCAATGATATGGATGCGCTGTTGCGATTTATAAAAAGATGCAGAACGGATGGTTTCCTGATCGCATTGGACGACTTCGGTGAAGGTGAATCGGGATTCGGGCGTATTGCCGCAATAAAACCGGATATTATCAAGGTCGATCGGTGCCTTACCGACAATATTCATGAAAGTTTTCATAAGCAGGAAATATTCAGAACGGTGTGCAGACTTGGTTCACGCATCGGTACGCTTGTGCTTGCGGAAGGGGTTGAGACCGAGGCGGATACGCTCTTCTGTCTTGAGGCCGGCGCCGACCTTTTTCAGGGATTTCATTTCGGCAGGCCGGAGCGATTGTCCGATAGTTCGACGGCGGCAGTCTATAAAATAATTGAAACCACAGCGAATAATTTCAGATGTAATTTTACCCGAAGCATGGATCGCCGGAAAAGATATTTCTCACACATACATGAGCTCGTATCTGATATGGTGGAATCGGTAAGGCATTGTGATCAGGCTGAGCAGACGGGTATGCTGACGGTATTGGCGGACAGCAGCCCGCTGATCGAATGCCTTTACCTTCTCGATATGAACGGACGGATGATGACACCCACCGTGTTCCGTACTCCGTTATCCGCCAACCCCGTTGTATTCGGAGATATGATGACATCCAGCCTTTTTACTCCGGCAAAAGCAGGCGATGAACTGAATCTCAAGGAGTATTTTCTCCATATATATTGCGGCCTCACCATGTATACATCGGACCCATATATATCGAAAGCATCCGGTAAACAATGCATTACAGTAGCACGAAAATATACAACGTCTTCAAAAGCAGAACGGATTTTGTGCTGTGATATCCGCAGTCCGCTAGAAACAGGGGATATCCCGGGCCAATAACACATATCATTTCCTGATCTGATGAAAGTGGTTTAAAAATGAAAGCCCCGTATGCTGTTACACATACGGGGCCACATCGAAGAAGAGGTGAATATGTCAAGCTATTTTTTTGCGGTCTCTATGGCCGTCCAGTACCACACCGCAACGCCGGGTGACACACCGACCGCGGTGCTGCCGCCGGCGACATGCACCACGTTGCCAAGCGGTACGCCGATGCATATCTGATGCTTGCCCTCATTGAACAGCAGGGTAATGCCGGGCACGATGCCGAGATCGAACGCCGGTGCACTGCCGAATGTGTATGCCGGGTCTATCTCGCAGAACAGGTACAGGCTTTTGAAAAGCTTGAACACCGGCGCCGCGTACAGTCCCGCCTTCGCGCCCACCGATGACCCTGCAATGCTCACGTCCACATATGCGTTGAGTTCCGCCGCCAGCGCATCGTTCTCCCAGAAGAACTGATACTGCGGGACGACATCAAACACCATCGAGGTTCCCGAAGGCGTCATCTTGAGCTGCAGCGCCGCGATATTGTTGTTCCCGAAATCATAGCGCGGCATCACCCACGAACCGCCGTATGAAAACCCCGACGATGAGAACGACAGTGTTGCCGCGTTCACCGCGATGTCGAAGTTCGGCGTGAAACCGTACCATCCAAGCACATCGACGCTCATACCGAACGGGTTGAGCGATGATGTATAGATGAACGGGTTTACCACCGCATTTCCGGCGCCGCTCATCGTTGTCCAGGGATTGTACGCATACGGCTCTGCGAGGGGCGCGAGCGCAAGCAGTACGGCAGTCAGCACCGCCGGCAGTGAAAATTGAATTCTTCTCATAAGTATCTCCTTGTGTATTATAAGCGATGTGTTCATCTAGATGACACTGTCGCCGCGTTCTTTGGTCCGTACCCGGATGGCGTCCTCAACAGGGATGATGAATATCTTCCCGTCGCCCACGTTGCCGGTTGCGGCGGTCTCAAGAATGGCGTCGATGATCTTCTCGACAATGCTGTTCCTGGCGACCACCTCGATCTTGATCTTCGGTATGAACTTCAGGTCGTACTCCTTGCCGCGGAACATCTCGACGATGCCTTTCTGACGTCCGTGGCCTTCCACGTTCGTCACGGTGAGACCCGAATAACCGAGTGCTTCGAGCTTATCAAGCACGTCCGGAAGTTTTTCCTGACGGATTATCGCTTCTATCTTTTTCATACGATGCCTCCTCAGGAATTGCCGTTCGACTTCTCACCGTGCAGGGTGAGGTCGAGTCCGTAGAGTTCTTCAGCAGGTGAAACACGCAGTCCGTTCACGAGCTTGATGATGCCGAGAATGAGCAGCGTTCCGGCGATAGACCATGCAACTGCGGCGCCGACCGATACGGCCTGCATGGCGAGCTGCGTCATATTGCCGAATATCGCCCCTTTCGCAGGCGTGGTGCCGTCAAAGAAGAAACCGATTGCCGGGTTGGCGAAGATACCGGTTGCAAGAGCGCCCCAGATACCGCCCACGCCGTGTACGCCGAACGCGTCAAGCGCATCGTCGTAACCAAGCGCCTTCTTTACGAAAGCAATCATCAGGTAGCAGAGCACACTCACCACGAAGCCGATGACGAGTGCCGAGGTCACATCCACGAATCCAGATGCCGGGGTTATCGCGACAAGACCGGCCACAAGACCCGTTGAAGCGCCGACAATCGTGGGCTTCTTGTGGAGTACCCATTCAAGTGCAAGCCAGGTGAGACCAGCCATCGCCGCAGCGGTGTTCGTGACGAGGAATGCGTTCGCCGCAAGACCGTTCGCGCCGAGAGCGCTTCCCGCGTTGAAGCCGAACCATCCGAACCAGAGCAGTCCCGCACCGATGAAGGTATACGGTATGCTGTTGGGAACGATGGGGTCCTTGCCGTACCGCACCCTTGGGCCGAGCACGATTGCCGCAACGAGTGCAGAAATACCCGATGATGCATGGACCACAAGGCCGCCGGCGAAGTCGAGCGCATTCGAGTAGCCCTTCACGCCGAAGAGCTTGCCGATGATGCTCGTTCCTTCAGCGCCGCCCGAAAGCCAGCCGCCGCCCCAGACCCAATGCGCGAGCGGGCTGTACACGATGAGCGACCAGAGCACGATGAAAAGCACCCATGCGCTGAACTTCATGCGCTCAACCACCGCACCGGACACGAGGCCGACGGTGATGATGGCGAACATGAGCTGAAACATCGCGAAGGCGAACTCGGGTATGGTGAACGTAAGCGAATCCTTCGTTATTCCGTGAAAGAACGCCTTGTTCAATCCGCCGATGATGCCGCCATGCGACGTGCCGAACGCAAGCGAATATCCCACGACCACCCACAGCACGCTCACGATAATCGCGGATGCGAGGCTGTAGTAGATCGTCGACAGGAGATTCTTTTTACGCACGAGACCGCCGTAAAAGAGTGCGAGCCCCGGCACCGTCATCAAGAGCACCAGCGCCGATGCGGTGAGCACCCAGGCGGTGTCACCGGTGTTCAATACCGGTGCGGGGGCTGTACTGCCTTCGGCAAACACGGCGATTGCCGAAGCGATTGCGAGACCGAGAACCATGGGAATACGTTTCATGATTTCCTCCAGGTTAAAATTTGTTTCCCGATATGTAATTGCAATCGGCATGCCAATGATTATCGTTCTGATTTTTCATGGAATGGGCATACGCGGATTTCTGATGCACTGGCGGTGTGCCGCGGCATACTTCATGCACAATGTCCGTGCAGGCGGGCACTATGACGGCTGTAACGGGCGATATATCGTCACCGTCTGAATAATTCCCACTTGCTGTAATTAGACGTATATTTCTGCTTTTACCTTACCTCGATGGAAATGTACCGCAATGGCATCATCCTTAACCAACATAAATATCAGATAAAAGACTGAATAACACCGTTGGCGATGACCAT
>JACRPF010000013.1 GCA_016214035.1 Spirochaetota bacterium
GTCTTCTTGCCGAAACGTTATACCCCATTTCTATAGCACCTGCAAATCATCAAGGATATGGGATTCAAAGCAATATTTCATTTTACCATAAACAATTACCCAAAGGTTCTTGAATCGAACGTGCCCGACATTTCTACCTCTATATCAGCGGCAAGGTATATTATCGATCTCTTCGGTACCGAATCACTCGTTTGGCGATATGACCCGATTATTCATTCAAGTATCACCGATTTTGCATTCCACGAAAGGAACTTTGCATTGATCGCACATAAGTTGAAGGGACTGACATCACGCTGTATTTTCAGTTATGTGAATCGATACCGTAAGGTTGATTTTACATTCAAGCAAATCGAAATGAGTGAGAATATATCGGTTCAGGAAATCAGTCCTGATGGAAAAATACTATTCGCGCATCGGCTTTCAGAGATCGCAAATGGATATGGTATTACGCTATATTCCTGTTGCGATGATGCTCTTGTCTGTAATGGAATAAAGAAAGCTCATTGCATCGATGTAGATCAAATTAACGCTATAACCGACAACGATAATCAGATTTTACTGAAACCGACACGCAAAGGCTGCGGCTGCTATGAAAGTAGGGATATCGGTGCGTATAATACCTGTATTCATGGTTGCGCATATTGTTATGCAAATACCGGAAAAAAAACCGCCGCGGGATATCACCAAACGTATAATCCACTGCACACGATGCTCTGAAGGAGTAGAACGCATGACGAAACACACAATCATTACTATCAAGAAAGTATCCGTCAAAGCAAGATACAAATTCATCTGGTTAAAAAGCATCGAGGGACTGGATATGTCGAAACATTGTGCGGCGGGCTTGATAGGTTCTACCTATACTACGCGAGTTATGCACGAAGAGATCATCAATAAATCATCTGACAAGCATCTGACACTTCGCTCGCGTAACGGACTATATTATCTCTGTGGGGTGAGCGAGCCGTATATCTGGAAAAAAAATTTTCACCTGCCGTTCAAATACGCGGAGAATAAACTGATTCAATTTGAAAGCAATGGAATTGAGGTCGAAACCATCAATGCTGAACGGATCGAATTGCACGATGTCAATCGACAGAAATGCCGATTTCCCGGCGCTCATTTCCCCGAGTATTATACCTGCAGGAATTGGCAATTCGCTAACATGCTCATTAATAACGAGATCGAAGGATATTTCGTAAAGAATACTTACGGCTATTGCTACGAAGTGCGTCGAGGTATTGAAAACGATTTTTTCGCTGAAATGGATCTACGTAATTTCAAATAATGGAGGTTTTCGTATGCAGACAACTGATATCAACGGTAACACTGAACTGAAGACCGCGCTCGCGGGTTTTCAAGGCAGCGAACAGTATTACCGTCACTGGCTGAGGAACATCGTGTATACCGAAGGAGTCAAGTATCTTGCTGATACCGCGGGAGCATATTGGCTTATCGATATTGTGGCTTCAGCACAATCAGTACCGCAATTGAAAGGCGAATCGTTTCAGACTTGGATACTCGATGTTTATCCTGACCATCACGCGAAAGTGTATGCCACCGACGGGAATACTACTACGTTGTATTCCCAGGAAATACCATACACCGATTTCCCGCTCGATTCGATCAAGCTCTTTCTCGCCGACAATGTCCTTTTACTTCCGTCAGAATATTAATCTCGGAGGAATTCATGAAAACAGGATTTGAACCGCTGACTGTATCGGAACTGAAACTCAAGGCGCCAAGTATCTTCACCGGGCATCCGGCAGCCCGGACGTCGCCGCATCGCTACCTCTTTATCCCGACAAGCAAAGTAGTACAGATTCTCGAAACGATCGGCTGGCTGCCGGTCTTCGCTGATGAAAAATCAGTGCGAAACGAACAGAATCAGGGATATCAGAAACATGTCATCCGCTTTCGTAATTTCAACGAATCGATGCGCACTCGTTTGGATGTCGGCGATTCTCTCGTAGAGATTGTGCTCACAAACAGCCACGATGGACTTGCATCATTTAATTTCATGGCAGGTTTGTTCCGACTCGTATGTGGCAACGGTCTTATCGTCGCAAATGGAATGCTTAACGATCTTCGCGTGATACATAGCAGTTTCAATGCGGCAAATGTCATAGATGTGTGCGCGGAGATCATTAACGAGGTTCCAACGATGGCCGGCTCAATTAACCGCATGCGTGAAATTGAATTGACGAAGCCGGAACAGGTCGCATTCGCAACAGCAGCAAAGTCAATCCGATGGAATGATGAGGTCGATGTTGATGTCGACGGCTTGATACGTCCAAAACGAATGGAAGACGACCACAATGACATTTGGCACACGTTCAATACTATCCAGGAGAACATCATACGGGGTGGGATAAGAACTCGAAATGCAAGACTCCACCGCTCCCATTCACGCGAGGTAAAAAGCGTAGATGAAAATATCCGCCTTAACAAGGCGCTTTGGATTCTCGCTGAACGCATGGTCGATATTAAAACTGGCGCGCAGTTGTCTGCGTAGCTACAAAATAAAAACTTCCTTACGGAATGCCTTATGCAATCTTCCTTGTATCGTTTTCATCTGCTGCGAGATGGCTGGCTGCGATATGCCAATGGCCTGTGCCATCTGCACCTGTGTTGCGCCCATTCCGTACATGCGAAGAATTCGCACTTGCGTTGGAGGAAGAATAGCAATAACACGATGACGCACCTTGCTGCGGTTTGCTTCATCCCATGGCGTCATATACAATGCGTCGTCGAGGTGATCGTGCGGTTTTTCCCTATGGCATGTTTTGCATTTGAGGAGTTCCTCCAAGTCCCTGCATGGAGCCCTACAATGCGAATTTTCCCTACAATTATTGCACATTGGTTAGTGAATATTTCTGGCAATAATAACCCTATTAACGTGAAAAGGTGAAATATGGCCTGAATAGACGCCGGTGAGAAAAAAATCTTCATAATCTGAGAGCATATGTGTTATATAAAATGTCCTGATTTTTGTGACACATTCGATTGCTTTTATACCGGTTTTTAGTATTAAATACGGGAGAAGCGATGAAAAAGACAAAAATTATGACCGTCAAGCAACTGATTGCATTGTGCCAAAATGGCAAGTCCCCGAAACGGGTGTCTCTGAAAGACATTGCGCGGGAAAGATTTTCAATCCCTGTAGTGCGCGATGCAAAGAAAAGCGAAGCACCTGCGATCATCGCAATTGACAAAATCGATTATGTTAAAGTCGACGATGCATATGAATTGCAAAAGGCAAAGCCGACAAAACGAGAAAAGAAAAAAAGTAAAAAATAGCTTGACTGATTCCGGACCTGTATCTATATTATCGCCATCAACCAAGGACAAACGGTATGAAAAATGTTTTTATAAAAAAGAATGTAAGCGGGGCGTCCTATCCGTTCCCCGACGGAGAAAACCGTTTGTCCGGGGACGCTTCGCTTATTTCTATTTCAACACCAATTAGTTCTGCTGGAACACGAAAAATGATCCAGCAGACAAAACCATATGTTTCTGCTAAGTTCCTTATGAATTCGCCTGCTGGAATTCCTGCTCTTTAAGCACTTTATCCATATTGTTCCGGTCAAGAATGTCGAATTTGCCGCTGGATACCAGTTCGCTCCGGAACAGATCGCTCACCGCAGATGCTTCGGTTGCGGAAACACCTTTTGCGACAAAGTTCAGCACGCCGACGCGATTTTTGACCTGCGGATACAGTGACAATGCCGTCAAAAGAATTAAAAATATATGGAAATGGTATGTTTTTGCTTGCATAATGCAACCTCGTACATATTTCATTGTGAGCGCAAAAATAAGTTTCGTAATAGTAAACGATACCCCTATATAGTCAAGCCGTATTTTCTGTGCTTACGGCACGGTACTATTGACAAAACAGGGTGTTCATATAATATTTTCCCGCTGCATCTGCAAATCATCTACGGTACACCAAAAACATGACGATTGAACTGAGCTTCGAAATTTTATTCGGGTTTATCATCATTCCCGCGCTGTTTGCAGCCATTTTTAATATCCATTTCCGGCGCCGCACTGACGGTATATGGATAATGTCATGAGCGATTTGTCAAACGTAAACACGCCGTCCGGCGACGGTTTCAGCGTCAAGCTTACCGAATATGAAGGTCCGCTTGATTATCTTATCGAGCTGGTGCGCCGTTCGGAAAAGAACATCTATGAAATATCGCTCGTGTCCATCATCGAACAGTTCCTGGCGCACATACGTACACTGCAGGAACATAATCTCGAAGTGACGAGTGATTTTCTGGTGATGGCGGCCGAACTCCATCTCATGAAATCGCGCATGCTCCTGCCGTACGATTACGGCAAGGATCTGAAAGACCGCGAGGATCCGAAGTTCAAACTCGTGCAGCAGCTTCTGGAATATCAGCAGTTCAAGCTTTCGGCGGAAACGCTTGATGAACTCCAGCAGTTTGAGGATATGGTCATCGAGCGCAAGGACAAACAGCGCGTACTGCCGCTTCCCGCCGAGAAGGAAGACCCGAAGGACGCCTGGGGCGAGGTGGGACTCTATGAGCTGGTGAGCGCCTTCGCCCGGCTCGTCTACTTTGTGGACAAGAGCGAACTTGCCGCCATGGAGGCGAACGAGTTCTCGGTGGCCGACGCCACATCGCTCATCATGGTGAAGACACGAGAGCAGCAGATGTTCAGCTTTTTCGAGCTTTTGAATGAACGCCTCACCAAACGTAATCTCATCATCTTCTTTCTCGCGATACTCGAACTGGTGACCAACCGCACGATACAGCTCAAACAGGACAAACAGTTCAACGAAATTTATATTTTCTCGAATATCTATAAGGGAGACGCCGTGTAATGAGCGATGATACTGTAGAATCGAATACGCAGGCCGGCACTGAATCGCCCGATTCATCCGCCGCAGCAACCACCGCTGAAGGCGTTGCCGCCACCGAAAGCGTTCTTGAAAACCTCGAAGAGATGCACGGCGGCGGAGCACCCGGCGAAACCCCGGAATCCGAAGAAGCCGAAGCCGCGCCGGAAAAACATATTCCCGCTGAGGTGCTCGCCGACCCCGTTGCGGCGTCGAAGATCGTCGAAGCGATCATTTTCATCGAAGGAACGGTAACGCTCAGAAAACTCCATCGCATCCTCAGCATCGACACTGACGCAATCCGCGCCATCATCCGCGCCATCAATGAACGCCACGCAGCTTCGGGCGGTCTTGAGATTATCGAGATCGGCGACAGCGTGCGGATGATAGCCGCGCAATCCATATTCCCGCATCTTTCAAAGGTGTATGGTAAGAAAAAAAAGACCACGCTTTCGCGGACCATACTCCAGGCACTCGCCATCATCGCCTATAAACAGCCGGTCACCAAGGCGGAGATTGACGACGTGCGCCAGGCCGACAGCGCCAAGCAATTACGCTACCTCATGGAAGAGGGCTTCGTCGAATTCAAAGGCCGGAAGGATATTCTCAATAAACCGCAGACCTACGGAACGACGGACCTGTTTCTCATACACTTCGGTCTTGCGTCGCTCGATGATCTGCCGAAGCTTCGCGAACTGAAAGAACTTGAATTCAACCGCGCCGACTGAACGTCAATGCCGATAATGACAAATCATGCCGTTTGAAAAAGGGTATCTGCTGTTCGGTCTTACCGCCGCGATCATCTATGCCATTGCCGCATCATCGCTGAAAACCGCATCCGACCGCGGCGCAAAATCGCTGCACACGACGCTCATCGCCAACATCGTAACCGCATTCGCGTTCATGGCGTTCGTGCCGTGGACGAGCGGACGTATTTTTCCGCAGACCTGGTGGCCGAGCATCATCGTCGGCGTGCTCTTCGCGGCGGGACAGCTCTGCACGGTGCTCGCGCTTTCCCGCGGACATGCGTCCGTCGCAACGCCGGTGATGGGGAGCAAGGCGGTCATCGTCGCGTTCACGCTCGTTCTCTTCGGACGGCCTATCGGCATTCCCGTCTGGATAGGGGCGCTCCTTACGAGCATCGGTATTGCGGTGCTCGCGTTTCAGCGTGAAAAAGGTGCGCGCGGCATGGCACCATCCATCATCTTTGCGCTTCTGGCGGCACTCTTTTTCGCCGTGTTCGATGCGCTTACGCAGCTCTGGTCGCCCGGCATCACGTTCGGCCGTCTCATCCCCTGGGCAATGCTCATCTCGGCTGTCGCAACCGTGCCGCCGCTTCTCATCATGAACCGCGGTTTGCCCGCACTCCCGCGTCAGGCAATCGGATATCTTGCGCTCGGTGTGGCGCTTCTCACCACGCAGTCGCTCATACTCATCTGGTCCATCGGCGCATTCTCCGACGCGGCCGGGCTCAATGTCGTTTACGGGAGCCGCGGCATCTGGAGCGTACTCGTCGTGTGGATGTTCGGCCATCATTTCTCGAAGGATGAACGGTTTACCGGCACCGGCACCGTGGTACGCCGTCTTGCCGCGGCGTCACTCATCGCAGCCGCCATCGTTCTGGTATTTGTTTTCCGGTAGCGTTTGCAATCATGTTCGACAGGCCGATTGACGTGAAACACCGTAGACATATACTCCGGTATATGAGGTGACTATCATGCGAACATTCAGGAAAACCTTCATAGCGCTTTTGTGCATCGCCGTTGCGTTTTTTATGCCGCATCTCCACGGAGCTGATTCGTTTTTGAAAATGGAATATGCCGATGCCGTACTCGAGGTGAACAGAACCGGCGGAATATCCCTCAGTCGAGACGGCGCCGTACGTATATCCGATACCGCCATAGTCATTGCGGCTGACGGTTGGAAAGGCTCGGGCAATCAGTCAACACTGAAACCCGACGACGGATTTCCCAAACGAATCGATAATGGCGCACACTTCCGCGGCACGATAATCGAACCAGTATCAAAGACCGTCTGGAAATTCGAGCAGACGGTGCAGCGCGCAACGAACGGTTTCCGGCTGCGCTATGAACTCACGCCGGCAACGGATACCCGCTGCGCCGAGGTATCGCTTTTTTATACGATGCCGCTCGCCGCGTGGCGGGGGAAACGCCTCGTCATGCTTCCGCAGTCGGAGACGATATTCCCGATGGAACGTCCCGCACGTAGACATTTCTTCAACGGCGTCGTGAAACGCGCAGTGCTGGGGAGCGGCAGCGAACAGATGTCGATTGCGTTTGCCATACCCACTGACGCCACCATGCAGGATATGCGTGAATACAAGTCGGATAATTATCAGCTCTACCCGAAACTCGCCGGCAGCGGAGCGGTGAAGGCCGGTGAAATGCTTTCCATCGAATGCACGATAGTTCCGGCGGACAGGGGAGAATACATCATGAAAGAAGAATGGTATTCGCAGAAGGGACGGCTCTCGATTGATGCGGCGTTACCGGTAAACGCCGCGCGGCAGTTCTCCCGCTATGAGATAGATCTTACGGTGAACGGCAGCTGGGAAACGCCGTTCGACGCGGATCAGATACGTGTTGACGGTCATTTTACGTCGCCGTCCGGAAAGACCATGAGCGTCCCCGCGTTTTTCCAGCGGGAGCATCATCTTGAATCGCTCAACGGTAAACAGTGGATTGAAGCGGATGACCGCGCGGGATGGAAACTCCGCTTTTCACCCGTGGAGCCGGGCACGCACACCTTTCATGTGACCGCGCGCGACGCCTCGGGAGAGACGCAATCGAAACAGTACACGTTTACCGCCGTACCCGCGTCTGATCACGGCTATATCCGTGTGAGTAAAAATGACCGGCGGTACTTTGCGTTCGATGACGGCACACCGTATTTCGCCGTGGGCGAAAACCTCGCCACGTCGCGCAGCGGTGTCTGGGATTACGACGTATGGCTGAAAAAACTCGGTGACGCGGGCGCCAATTACGCACGCATCTGGATGTGGTCTTCCCACCACGGCATCGAGTGGGGAAAGCCGGGACAGTACCGCATGCGCCAGGCGTGGGAACTTGACCATGCACTGGAGGCTGCAGAAAAAAACGGAATCTATATAAAACTGTGCCTCGAATCGTGGCGTTCATTTGAGGGCGCCGGATCGTTCTACAATCTCTCCGATATACACCCGTATTGGGATAAGAACGGCGGTCCCTGCAAGACCGAGATGGAGTTCTTCACGAATCCCGAAGCGAAACGCATGTTCAAAAATCGTCTGCGGTATGTCATCGCGCGCTGGGGATATTCTACGCACATACTCGGCTGGGAATTCTGGAATGAGATCGACTGCGTGAAAGGATATCACAAAAATCCGTCGGACGTCGTCGCCTGGACGGCGGAGATGGCGCGTTACTGTCATGCAGCCGATCCCTGGCGGCATCTTACGGTAAACAGTCTCGGGTCATTCGTCACCAACAATGAACTCTGGAATCTGCCCGAGATCGACTTTGCACAGATACACGGCTACTGGCATCCCACGCTCCCCGCGTCGCGTGATGCGGGAAAGGATATGGGCGCGATGGTGCCCGCGTGGATAGGGCGGATATCCG
This sequence comes from Spirochaetota bacterium, assembly GCA_016214035.1. GTDB lineage: Bacteria > Spirochaetota > Brachyspiria > Brachyspirales > JACRPF01 > JACRPF01. The sequence goes on from JACRPF010000013.1 coordinate 8,488, forward strand.
GCTTTGAAAAACCGGCGCTCTATGCCGAGTTCGGACTCGTCAATCCCACCTGGGGTCCGAGCCCGCGTTCCGCCGAGGACAAGGACGGTGTTCACCTGCATAACGGGCTCTGGTCAGCAATGATGGCTGGCGCGTGCGGGACCGCGATGATATGGTGGTGGGAAAGCTATGTGGATCCGTTCGATCTGTACTATAACTTCGCGGCCGTGTCGCGATTTACCAAGGGCATTCCATGGACCACCGCGGGATTCAAAATGACCGCACCCGAAGCGTCGTCACCCGATATACGCGCGATGGCTTTGTCCGGCAGTTCCGGCGGCGGTAAAGACATTATCCTCGTCTGGCTTCAGAACCGCGCGCACTTCTGGTGGAATGTGGTTGAAAAGAAAACGATAAATACAATCGGACGGGCAGCGATACAAATTCCGGTACAAGGATCCGGCTCCTGCCGTGTAGAACAGTGGGACACCTGGAAAGGCGTCATTCTCCGCAGTGATACGCTCCGGCCCGAGAACGGCGTACTTAAGGTGGAGATAAACGGTCTTTCACGCGACATGGCGCTGAAGATCACCGGCGAATGATTAGCCGGGCATTCTGACGAGTTTTATCGTTCCGGATTCGGCTGCGGGAGCACTGCCGCCACGTCATAGCGCCACGCAGACAGCATACCGCGAAGTTTTTTTACCATATCGGGATTTGCATCGGCGACATTGTGCTTTTCGCTCACGTCGTTTGCAAGATCATACAGCTCCGCGCGCCAATCCTCATAGAACTCGATGAGTTTCCATTGTCCGCATCGTACCGCCGCGCATGGTGTTCCGCCCTGATTGCCGTAATGCGGATAATGCCAGTATATCGCCTCGCGCGCAAGCGACGTGCCGCCGGTGAGAAGCGGTACAATGTCAACACCGTCTTTGTGCTGTTCCGGTATGAGCGGAAGCCCCGCCATCGACAGCATCGTCGGGAAAAAATCCGTACTCGTCACCGTCACATCGCAGGCGGCGTGCCGTACACCGGGACCCGTGATGATGAGCGGTTCGCGTACGCCGCCTTCATATCCCCAGCCTTTGCCTTCTGAGTATGGCGCATTACAGGTTGGGGAACTCTCAGCTGTCGCGAGTCCGCCGTTGTCAGACGTGAAGATGATCACTGTGTTATCGTACTCGCCGGTGTCCTTGAGCGCTGCGATGAGTCTGCCTACGTTGATGTCCACCGTCTCGATCATCGCCGCATATGCCGGATCGGACTGCACGATGCGCCGCGTGACCCGCTTCTCCTTTTTATGTTCGCAGGGAAAATATTCGCCTTCCTCAAGCGCCTTCACCGCATCGAGTCCGAGCTTTTTCGCTTTCGCTTTGTATTTTTCGATAAGCCCCGGCTTGGCGTTGATAGGCGTGTGCACCTCATACATCCACCAGTTCAGAAAAAACGGACGATCGTCATTTTTGTCACGGATGAGTGCTATCGCCTCGTCGGTGAGCCGGTCGCCGAGATAATCGCCGTCGCGTCCTTCGGTAAGCGTAGGGATTTTCCACGGCGCAAAATAGCCGTGCCACGGACATCCCATATGACAGCCGCCGACATTCACATCGAAGCCCTGTTGTTCCGGCCAGAACGGTTCGAGCCCAAGATGCCATTTGCCCACATGCCAGGTGTGATAGCCGTTCCCGTTCAGAACGCGCGCTATATTCTTTTCCTCGAGCGGGAGTTCCTTCACATACGGCGCATCGATGAGCTTCCCGCGGCAGGGATGAAAATTCCCATGATCGATCCAGTCGGTGACGCCGAGACGCGCAGGATATTTCCCTGTCATGACCGACGCGCGGGTGGGCGAACATACCGGACATGCGGCGTATGCGTTCGTGAAACGCATGCCTTCTGACGCAAGCGCATCGATGTTCGGCGTTTCATAGAACGTACTGCCGTAGCATGACAGGTCGCGCACGCCCATATCGTCCATGAGGATGAATACAAAATTAGGCCGTTTCATTGCAGATACTCCATATTATCTTCAGATGCATCGTTATTGGTCTTCTGCCGTCACGCACCGGTGAACATTGCACGCTTCGGATCTTTTGTCCGGGCGAGCAGGTCGTCGAGTTGTGAAAGCAGTTCCTTCTCAAGCGGACTGTCCTGCCCGGCGATGTTTTTCATCTGATATTTGTCCGATTCGTTGTCGTAGAGCTCGTATTTTCTCACGCCATTGTCGTTCCGCACGATAAATGAATGACGAGCGGTCTTGATGCCGCGTACCGGCCATTTCTCGGCAACACCGATGAAAAGTGATGCCTTCGGACGCACACCGCCTTCGTCGCGGAATATTGACGCATAGTCGCCGCCTTCGATGTCGGCGGGAATGCGGTCGCGCAACCCCATGAGCGACAGAAGTGTGGGCATGATGTCGGGAACGTTGAGCAGAAGATTATCCATTCGCGGCTTGAGAACGCCGGGATGACGGATGATGAACGGAATACCGGCGGACTCCTCGTAAAAATATCCTTTGTGCATGCGGTTCTGGCTGCCCATCATCTCGCCATGATCTGAGCTGAACACGACGATGGTGTTTTCATCAAGGCCCTGCGCTTTGAGACAGCTGAGTATGCTGCCGAACGCATCATCAACACCGCTCACGCAGGCGAAATAATTATGCACGGATTTTTTCGCCGTCACCGCATCCTTCGCCTCTGACGACAGGTCGACATTTTTTCTTGTCAGAAGCTCCGCCGCCGTTTTTCCGTTGTAAAGTTTCTTGTACTCTTCGGGCACCTGCTCGAACGGCATATGCGGCGGGTTCATCGACACGAACAGCGCGAACGGTTTTGACGGATCGCGATACGAGCCGCCGTCATTGCGGATATAGCTGCAGGCTATTTTCGCCTCATGCGTCGGCGACCATTCATTCACTGTATGATACTCACTACGCGCGGCGTTACCCGTCCAGTAGTGCATGTTCATATGCTGATTGAAACTTCCATGCGAGTACCAGAACGAGAATCCGTGACGCTCGTCAAGCGGCGTATATTCGTCCCACTCAATCGCCTTTGAGCCCGGTTTCACGTTGATGTACGGCTCATGCGGTGCGTCCAGATGCCATTTGCCGATGTAGCCGCAGGAATATCCGCTCTCCGCGAGAATATCGGAGATGATGCGCTTTTCTTTTCTGAGATACATGTCCGGTTTGCCGCTCATGCAGTTGCCGGTGAGTCCGTTCGTGTATGGATACTGGCCGGTGAAGAGCATGCCCCGGTACGGAGTGCATATCGGTATCGCGCTCTGCGCATGCGTGAAGACGATGCTGTCCCGGCAGAACGCATCGAGGTTCGGCGTGAGTACGGGATCTTCGTTCATGAACCCAATCGCCTGACGTCGGTATTCGTCGGGAAACACGTAGAGCAAATTGGGTTGTTTTTTATTCGCAGCCATTGATGATATTCCTCCGGCAGCCACTGCCGCGCCTACGGTGAACACCTGACGTAAGAAATCCCTGCGTGTAGTCATAGATGCCTCGCGGTACGAATCTTGTATTAATGATAATAATACTGTAGGATTTCACTGACGGCAATAGCATCATTGATACCGGATTTGTGATTATTGATACCATGAAAAAGACTTCGATAACTGCGGCCTACCGTCTCGGCGGACACTCCATCGCGACTCCCCTTCGCGCCGGCATCACCGCACATGAAAAACCGTATACCGAACGGAAATTCCGTACCGAACAATATGCGCTCGTCTATATCGCCGAAGGCCGCGGGGTATACGGGGAAGCGCTCGGACGGCAGCACGAACTCTCACCGGGCGATGTCTTTCAGCGATTCCCCGGCATCACACATACCGACAGCATGACCACGGCATCAAAGCGATATTTCATCGCCGTTCCGCGTGAAGGGTATGATCTGCTGCGCCTCACCAATGCGCTTTGCCCCGTTCCGGTATTCAGGGTTCCAATGAAACATATTGTCCGCCGGTTTGATACAATCATCGCCGCGCTGAAACGCGTACCTGACAGTCACCTTGCGTTTACGATGCTCGACATGCTTTCGTTCATCGTCGATATACACGCGTCGGGGCGTGTGCGGCAGTCTTCCGGCAGCATCAGGTTCGATCTCGCCGCTGCAATGCTGTCGCGCGACCTCGATACGCGCGTGGAACTCCCGGACATCGCCGAACGCCTCGGCATGAACTACAACACGTTCAGAAAACGATTCCATGAACGCGCGGGTATGTCTCCGGCCGACTTTCGCATCAGAAAACGCATCGAGCGCGCGATGGAACTCCTGTCACAGGATATAGCGGTCGGCGCCGTTGCCGAGCGGCTCGGATATCCCGATATCTATTCGTTTTCCGCACAGTTCAAGCGTTTCACCGGCATGTCGCCGAAGTCGTTCATCGTCACCGGAGGGCAGTGAACGTTCAGCGCATCGCCTCGAGCAGCGAATGCACGTTGACCGAGGCAAACCCGGTAGCATAGTCGGAAATGGCGTACGGTATGATGAGCGTGTCACCGGACAAAAGCGCCCCGCAGGTGTAGGCGACGTTCGGCACATAACCGTCGCGTTCAGTGCCCACGGGACGGATGAGCGGTTCCGCAAGGCGTGCACGCACCTTCGACGGGTCGTTCCTGTCGAGCAACAGTGCGCCGATGCAGTATTGCCGCATGGGGCCCACCCCGTGCGTGAGCACAAGCCAGCCTTCCTCGAGTTCTATCGGCGAACCGCAGTTTCCCATCTGCACATATTCCCACGGGAATGTCGGTTTGATGATGACTTTGGGATCATACCAGAAATGAATGTTGTCTGAATACATCAGAAAGATATGCTCATTGTCCTGCCGCGCGAGCATCGTGTACATGCCGTTGATGCGCCGTGGAAAAAGCGCCATGCCTTTGTTACGCACCGCCGGTCCGTTGAGCGTGCTGAATGTGAAGTGAAGAAAGTCCCTTGTCTCGAGTATCTGCGGCAGCGTAATGCTCCCGTCATATGCGGTGTACGTTGCATAATACGTGACGGTACCGTCGTCATCGGCGAAACGGACAAACCGCGCGTCCTCGATGCCGCGACGCTGACTCGGCGAGTTCGGAAAGATGATGCGCTCGGAGATACTGCTTTCCCCGAACTGCACTTCGTAATTCGATTCGGCAAGCCCGACCATCGACATCGCGGTCGTGTGTATATCCTTACGCAGACTTCCCGTCTCGCGCTGTACGGCGTCTATCTGCCGTTTCAAGTCGACCAGATAGAACTGTTCCGGAAGGGGCTTGAGCACCAGGTCGGATACATCATTCTCGCATCCGATCTCACGCAGCTTGCGCCGGAACAGACCCTTATTGTATATCTTCACGCCCACGTATTCCGGCTCGGTGACAAAACGTGTCGGCGGGATGATGCGCACGCCGCCGTCAGGTCCTATGAAACCGTCACGGAACGTGATTGATGACAGATGCCCTTCTCCCGTTGCGCGCAGACTCAGGATGAACCGTATACCGCCTTCGTCCGCGCCGGATTGATCCGGATGCGCGACGATTGACGGATTGAACAGCGCCGCAGACTCTATCGAATATTCCATTGTAAAATATGAGGCGATGAGCATCTTCCGGACATCACTGATGTCGCCGTCGGTATACAGATAGCGGCGGATCTCGGTGAAGCGACGCGACAGCATATGCCGCAGTTCATGATGCCGATCCTCAAAATCACCGACGACCTTGGCGAGCATCGCTTCCACTTCCGATTCGGCAAGCATCATGACGCGTGCGATGATGCGCTGAATGCGTGCTTCTCCGTCCATCATGAACGGACGTATCAGAACGCGCGACGCGTCGGGCTTGAGCATCAGCGGCAGACGTTTCACGAAAGATACTGCATCGTACATATAATGCCTCTAGCGTTTTTTTCACGCGGCTGCGTGGCGATCTCGACCATGGAAAGCGATGACAGAAGAAAACTCAGCGTGCTTTCCGCGCCCTCATTCGGATTGATCTCTCCGGCTCCGAGCGCGTCGTGGCATCCGCCCGTCGTGAAATCGTATACCGCTTCGCCGTTGTCATTGCGTCCCAGATACCAGTCGAACGCAAGTTTCATCCGGTTCAGATATTTTTCATCTTTCAGCACGCGGTACGCGGTCTTGTTCATTTCCACGAGACTTGCCGCGTCGATCGACTGCTGATCGTATCGGGCTTTGACGCCGCTCCGCGGATACCATCCATTGCAGCCGACGAGTGAGTAGTGACCTGCCTCAAAAAGCGCCGTGTGGAGGAAATCCATCGCCTCAACGGCGCAGTCACGCAGCGCATCATTTTTGAGTTTATCGTATGCAAGGAGCAGCGCATGAGGAATGACGCCGTTGTCGTAGGTGATGCTCTCCTCAAACCAGCGCCACGAGTCTTCACGGACGCCGCGATACCAGCCGAGGAGCATGCCGGCGAATTTTTCGATGTATCGTTTCGCATCCGATGCTCCGCCGTACCGGTGCAGATAATAGTGAAGACCGAGCACGGCGTAGGCAACCGCGCGCGGTGACGTGAGCGTGTCGAACATCGGGAACGCTCTATCGAAGATTCCTTTAGCCACCGCCTGATAATGCTCCGGCGCAAACGCGATAACATACCCGAGTCCCCAGTACGCGCGCCCCTGGCAGTCCTCGCTGCCGCGCTCTTCAAGCCACTCTTTCTGATACGACATGAAATTCCGAAACGATCCGTCGGGATTCTGCGCATACACCGTGAAGGCGAGATATTTCTGTATCAGTCCGAGCGCTTCCAGCTTTCCGTAGATGCAGTGATGCTTGGTGGCGACCACCATCCCGCGCGAGATGTCGTCGAGACAGTAACCGTCGTGCAGGTTCGGAACCGTGTACGTGGCGTGCTGGAACAGCCCCACGCTGTCGGTCATGGCGAGAATATGGTCGAGGCGCACATCCAGCAGATTTTTTGAATAGGTGTTCTCGAGATCGGGGGCTTCCGTCGGCAGCGCCTTTTTCGAGGCCTCATCGAACAGCGCGAGATACTGGCGCGCGACCTCTTTCCATACCATGCCGCGGCAGTACGTGTAGGCGCGCTTGCGCATGCCGTTACGCAATGCGTCATCGCGAAAAAGTCCGAGAATGGCAGCCGCATTATCCTTGGGGCTTCTGAACGGCACCAGTATACCGCGATTGTCGGCAAGCAGTTCTGCTGCGTGCCAGTACGGCGTACTGATCACCGCTTTACCTACGCCCATCGCGTACGCAAGCGTGCCGCTCGTGATCTGCCGTTCGTTGAGATACGGCGTGATGTAGATGTCGCAGGCGCCGAGGAAAATGTCCAGTTCGTCGTTATCGAGAAACCGGTTCTGGAATATCACGTTCTTTCCCACGCCCAGATCGTATGCCATGCGCTGCAGGCTGTTGCGGTATTGCTCGCCGCTGTCGCGTATGATATGCGGATGCGTGGCTCCCACCACGATATACACCGCATCCGGGAATTCGGCTACCACCTCCGGCATGGCCTGTATGACATATTCAATGCCTTTGCCGGGTGAAAGCAGTCCGAAGGTGAGGATGATGCGTTTATCTTCGGCGTTGATCTGCTCCTTGAAAATATCCGGATCGGCGAACGGCATATCATGCATGCCGTGCGGTATGACGCGTATCTTTTCCGCCGGCACATGGTGACAGTCACGGAGAATGCCGACGGCCTTCTCAGACATGACCACCAGGAACTGCGAACGCGCCGCCAGTTCGTCGAACACCTGTTTCTGCGCGGGTTCGAATTCCTCGAGTACCGTATGGAGCGTGGTGACCACCGGCACTTTGAGATTGCGAAGCGCTATCAGGATGTTCCCGCCGAACGGTCCGCCGTAGATGCCGAACTCATGCTGCACCGAGACGATATCAACATTCGAATAGTTGATGAAATCCGCAAGCCGGTGAAAGTCCTGCGGATTCGATGCGTCAACCGCAAACTTCACCTCGTCCGCGTACGCATATCCTTCAGGGATATCGTTCATGGCCACGATAATCGATTCGCGCTCGTGCTGTCTGAGTTCATCGCGCACGGCATGGTGCAGATCGCTTGTGAATGTCGCGATGCCGCATTTTCGCGGCAGCGCATTCCCGATAAAGCAGAGATAATTCGTACGGACCATAGACTACTCCTGACGTTTATTGTACTGCTTCGCTGCTGATAAGTGATTTTCTGTACTGTCGAGCCGCAGATGTGCCGCCAACAGGTACAGTATACAGCCTATCGGGGAACTGTCAAACATCCGTCTATGCAAGTGTCCGACTATGCAAGCAAACCGGATTAGAAACGGTAATGGAATGATACGGCGAATCCGTCCGATGCATCCGGTGCGGCAGCCGCATGCCATACCGGCAGCGTTATCGCCGTCGACGTGACCTTACGTTTACTCTCATGGTACAGTTTATTGTCGTCAACCGTTATGGCGGCGCTCCAGATGACGGCGGTTATCGCATAAAACAGCGTGCTCGCAACGGACATTTTGCCGTTGTTTTTCAGATAGGGTACGTTCAGGTTCAGCAAATCTCCGCTGTCCACAAGTGCCAGGGACAGGTACGAATACACGACGCTGAACGGCAGCGCGATAAGGAACACCGCTTCATTGCGCCGCCACAGGGGTGTTTCACGTTCCTTGTATTCAAAGTAATCGGCGACGATGAGCTCATCGTTCATGACACGCGTACCGTAGGATACGCCGGTGACGTTCGTAGAACCGGCAAGATACGGCTTGATCTCCTCGGTGAGCATGAACCGGATGTCGGGGACATTCGTCGCCGTACGGGCAACCGGTGTATTCGCCCAGATAGCCGACGCAAGCGTGAGTACGGCCAGGGCGGTGAGAGTGTTATTTCCAGTATTTGCCATAAAGGAGCGCCAGTTTTTTTTTCGCAGCATGAGGAAAGTATTTCGGATCAGTCATGATAGCGTGCGCGGCGGCGCGGCGGCATGCACAGGTGTCATTATCCGGAACGGCATTGATGAGATCCGGCAGGAACGCTTTTACCTTCGACGAATTCGCCTGCGCGTTCCCGATTATCATGTCGAGCGTCACCGCATCATGCGCGGGATGCCAGCAGTCGTAATCGGTAGCCATGGCGATCATCGCATAGCACATCTCGGCTTCGCGCGCGAGTTTCGCCTCGGGGAGCGCCGTCATGCCGATGACACCGCCGCCCCAGCTCCGGTAGAGTTCGCTTTCAGCCTTGGTGGAGAATTGCGGGCCTTCCATGCAGATATAGGCCTCATCGCGGTGCACGGGATGACCGGCTTTCAGGATGACATCATGCAGTGTATCGCTGAGCGCGGGGCAGAACGGCTTGTCGAACGTCACATGGCCGACGATGCCGTCACCGAAAAATGAATTCACCCGCGACCTCGTCCGATCGATGATCTGCGACGGTATAACGAAATCACGCGGCGGTATCTTTTCTTTCAGACTGCCGACGGATGAAATTGCGATGACCGTATGCACACCAAGCGATTTCAACGCCCAGATATTCGCCTTGACCGGCACTTCTGACGGGAGTATGCGGTGTCCAATGCCATGCCGCGGAAGGAATGCAACGTCTCTTCCGCCGATACGCGCGATGGTTATGCTGTCGGATGTTTTTCCGAACGGCGTTTTCGGATTTACCGTCGCGGTGACCGTTACGCCTTCAACGGAGTAAACTCCCGACCCTCCGATAATGCCGATGGTTGCTGTAGCGCCCATACCTTCTCCTGGATTCATGCGGTCATTATAGAATATATAGGGTAAAAATCAAACTCACACGCCGCCTTTCACATCAAGCGCATCGCGAAGCGTTTCCCCCATGAGATTATATCCGAGCAGCGTATAGAATATCGCGCCGCCGGGGAAGATGAAAAGCCACCAGTTGGTAAGATCGCTCAGCGCCTTTTCCATCACCTGCCCCCAGCTTGCCGTGGGCGGCTGCACGCCCATGCCGAGAAAGCTTAAGCTCGATTCGATGAGGATTGACGACGCTATCGTGAACGATACGGAGATGAGCACCGGTGTGAGGACGTTCGGGAGTATGTGTCTGAATATCACCGACGCATGACCCGCGCCGACGACACGCGCCGCCTCGACGTATTCGCTGTTCTTCACGCGAAGGAATTCCGCGCGCACGAGCCGTGCGATACCCGTCCAGCCGAAGAGGCCGATGACCACCATGACGTTGAGAATGTTCGGCTTGAGCGCCGAGATGACGGCGAGTATGATGAAGAACGAAGGGAAACAGATGACGACTTCGATGAGCCGCGAGATCAGCATGTCGGCAATGCCGCCGTAATAACCGGCGAATGCGCCGAAGAGAACGCCGAGTACGAGCGTGATGAGGGTTGCCACAATGCCCACCGTGAGCGAAACCGTGGCGCCGTGTATCATGCGCGCGAGGATGTCGCGTCCGAGCTCGTCGGTGCCCATGGGATGGTCCCACGACGGCGGAGAAAATCGCTGATAGAGGTCGGTGGTGTAGGGTGAACGTGATACGAGTGGAAAAACGGCGAATGCCTTTTTTTCAAGTACATATGCGCGGTAATCACGGACGGTGACGAGTTCTTTATCGTGGAAGAACGCGGGTAACCTGAGTTTCGTATCGATCATGATGAGCGGTTTATCGTTCGCGATTATAGGCGCAAAAACGGCAACGACGACGAAAAAGGCGATCATGACGAGTGATATCATCCCGATGCGGCTTTTCCGGTAGCGCTGCCAGACGACCTGCCAGAAACCCCTGTGCGGCGGATTCATATCACCGCGCCGAAAGGAATTCCACGATGGTGCGCCCGAATGCCTTTGCCGCCTCGGGACCGTTCGCGGTTATGATGAGGCCGTCGATTTCTACTTCCTTGTCGCTGTATACGGCGCCGCATTCACGCATCTTATCGCTGTCGCCGTTGAAGCTCGTGGCGCGTTTCCCTTTGAGAAGTCCCGCTTTGGCGAGTATGACCGGCGCGGAACAGATGGCCGCGACAGGTTTATTGTTCTCGAGGAACAGTTTTGCAACTGACTGCGCGCGCCAGTCGTCCCAGTATGCGACAACACCGGATCCGCCGACGAATATGACGATATCGAATTTCGACGCGTCGATCTCCGTGAAGAGAAGGTCTATTTCCGCGGTGCCGCCGAGTTTGCCGGTCGCCGGTGTCAGGTATGAGGATGCAGTAGAGACGGCGATACCTGCGGCTTCAAGTATCTTTTTGGGCTCGAAATATTCCTCGTCCCTGAAGTTTTTCTGCGCCACGATGAATACTGCGTGTTTTCCGGCCATGGAAAAACTCCTCGAAATAGATGAGTAACTATACTCTCGCAGGATGGAAAATGCAAGGGCGCGGAAACGTTTGTTGCGGTTACAGAAAATGAATGGAAGTCACCTTCCAGGCGCTTGCTATTCATTATTATTACTTTTTTATCAAACGCGCGATGGTGAAGGGAAGAAATGTTTTCTTTCCGAACTAAAACGCACGACTTACCAGCCTCAGATCATCGCCAGGTCGCTTTTCCCCATAAGATGCATATCGATGGCGCGCGCGGTCTTTCTGCCCTCGGCAATGGCCCAGACGATGAGCGACTGTCCGCGGCGCATGTCGCCGGCGGAGAAGACATTTTTCACCGATGTCATATAGTTCGCATCGGTTTTCACATTGCCGCGTTCGTCGAGTGCAACGCCGAGAGCGGATATCACGCCGGTCTTTTCCGGTCCGAGAAAGCCGATGCACAGGAGCACGAGGTCAGCCGGTATGGAGAACTCGCTTCCCGGCAGTTCCTTCATCTGCGGCACACCGCGGGCGTCCTTGCCGGGGAAATTGACGCGCGTACAGGTGATCGATGAGACCGAGGTGCCGTCGCCGGTGAATTTCTTGGTGAGCACAGCCCAGTCGCGGTTCACGCCTTCCTGATGGCTCGAGGTTGTCTTCAGGAGCATCGGGAAACGCGGCCACGGATAATCCTCGTTGCGCGCGTTCGGCGGCATGGGCATCACTTCTATCTGCACCACGGACTTTGCACCCTGACGGTTCGCCGTGCCAACGCAGTCGCTGCCGGTGTCTCCGCCGCCCACGACCACCACATTTTTGCCGCTGGCGTCGATGCGCGGCTCGGAGAACGCTTCGCCGCTCACGAGTTTGTTCGATTGCGTGAGATATTCCATCGCGTAATGTATTCCCTTGAGGTTCCGTCCTTCGATGGAAAGGTCACGCGGGAGTTTTGCCCCGCCGGCGAGACAGACCGCGTCAAACGTCTTCGTGAGTTCCGCGGCGTCGTAGTTCACGCCTACGGAAACGCCGGTTTTGAACTCGATGCCTTCGTCCTGCATGAGCTTCACGCGGCGGTCGAGTATCCATTTTTCAAGTTTGAAGTCGGGGATGCCGTAGCGCATCACGCCGCCGATCTTCTGTTCACGCTCGAACACCGTCACGCTGTGACCGGCGCGGTTAAGCTGCATGGCTGCGGAAAGTCCCGACGGACCGGAACCCACGACGGCCACTTTTTTACCCGTACGCACACGCGGCGGGCGCGGGGTGATGAGCCCGTTGCGGAACGCGTATTCGATTATCGACAGTTCGTTCTCGCGTATCGTCACCGGGTCGTCGTTAATACCGAGCACGCATGAGAATTCGCAGAGCGCCGGACACACGCGGCCGGTTATTTCCGGCAGGTTGTTCGTGCTGTTGAGTATGGCGAACGCGCGCGCCCAGTGCGAGTTCATGACGAGGTCGTTCCACTCGGGGATGACGTTTCCCACCGGACAGGCCCAGTGGCAGAACGGCACACCGCAGTCCATGCAGCGCGACGACTGTTCCTGCGATTCATCATCGGCACGGAGCAGCGCCACGTGCTGATAATCCTTCACACGTTCATACACCGGACGGTACGTCTCGTGCTTGCGTTCTATCTTTAAAAATGCGAGAAGATCTTTCTTAGCCATCGAGCACTCCTGAAAGCAGCATCTGTTCGTTCATCTTTTTCGTCTCAAGGATGCGCTTGTATTCGAGCGGCATCACCTTCACGAATCGTTTCAACTCGGTTGCGGCGTTGTCGAGCACCGTACGGGCAACCGCGCTTTTCGTATACCGGAAATGATTGGAAATAAGCGAGCGCACCAGTGTTATGTCGTAATCGTTGAGCGCACCGAGCTCCACCATTTCCATGTTACAGCGGTCTTTCACCGTGCCGTCCTTATCGTAGACATAGCCGATGCCGCCGGACATGCCCGCAGCGAAATTCCTGCCGATGCGCCCGAGAACCACGATGCGTCCGCCGGTCATGTATTCGAGGCCGTGGTCGCCCACGCCTTCCACGACGCCGTAGACACCGGAGTTGCGTATGCAGAACCGCTCGCCCGCCACGCCGCGGATGTACGCCTCGCCGCGTATCGCGCCGTAGAACGCGGTGTTGCCGATGATGATATTCTCATCACTTGCGTACGTTGTTCCGGCCGACGGCTGGATGACGATGCGTCCGCCGAACATGCCCTTGCCCACATAGTCGTTCGCCATGCCTTCAAGCTCGAACGACACGCCGCGTATCAGGAATGCACCGAAGCTCTGTCCGGCAACGCCTTTGAATTTGCATGTCACCGTGTTTTCGGGAAGTCCTTCCTCGCCGTGTTTCTTGCATATCTCGCCGGAGAGCATTGCCCCTGTGGTGCGGTTGCTGTTATAAAGCGGCATGCATATCTCAACGGGCTTGCGGTTGCTGATAGCCTCGGCTGCCTTTTCGATGAGCGTCACGTCGAGTACGTTCTCGATGCCGTGGTCCTGCTGCTGTGTTTTGCGTATGCCCACCGTTTTCGGAACGTCGGGCTTGTGCAGTATCCGTGAATAATCGAGTTTGGGCGTCTTCTGCGGCACGAGCGCATTGTTGACGCCGAGGAATTCCGTCCGGCCGATGAGCTCGTCGATGGATCGTACGCCGATGGCCGCCATGTGTTCGCGCGCCTCTTCGGCGATGAAGGTGAAGAAATTGGTGAGATGGTCAACCTGGCCGCGGAAACGCGCGGAGAGCATTTCGTCCTGCGTGGCAACACCCACCGAACAGTTGTTGTAGTGGCAGTGCCGAAGCATCACGCAGCCGAGTGTTATGAGCGCGCCGGTAGCGAATCCATACTCCTCGGCACCGAGCATCGCCGCGATGACGATGTCGCGCCCCGTGCGGAGCTGTCCGTCCGTCTGAAGCGTCACCCGGCTTCTGAGGTCGTTCATCACGAGCGTCTGATGCGCTTCTGATAATCCAAGTTCCCAGGGAAGTCCCGCATGCTTGATGGAGCTTATCGGTGACGCGCCGGTGCCGCCGTCGCCGCCGGCGATGACGATCATGTCCGCGTGGCCTTTCGCCACACCCGCGGCAACTGTTCCCACGCCGATCTCCGATACGAGTTTCACGCTGATGCGCGCCTTGGGGTTCACGTTTTTGAGGTCGAAGATAAGCTGCGCCAGGTCTTCAATAGAATAGATGTCGTGATGCGGCGGCGGAGAGATGAGCGTAACGCCCTCGGTGGTATAGCGCGTGCGTGCGATGATGGCGCTCACTTTGTGCCCCGGAAGCTGTCCGCCTTCACCGGGTTTCGCGCCCTGCGCTATTTTGATCTGCAGTTCATCCGCGTTGACGAGATAATTCGTGGTGACGCCGAAACGTCCCGATGCCACCTGCTTGATGGCGCTGCGTTTCGAATCCCCGTTGGGGAGTTTTATGAAACGTACCGGGTCCTCGCCGCCCTCGCCGGTATTCGATTTCCCGCCGATGCGGTTCATGACGATGGCCATCGTCTCGTGCGCGCCGCGGCTGATGGAGCCGAAGCTCATGGCGCCGGTGACGAAACGCTTCATGATGTTCTTCGCAGGTTCCACTTCTTTGATCGGCACCGGTTTTCCCGGGACAAGCGAGAACACGCTTCTGAGCGTTGTAGGCTGTATGGTCTGATTGTTGATGATGTTCGCGAACTCTTTGAATTTGCCGTAATCGCCGGTGCGCGTGGCATCCTGCAGAAGCGATATGGTCTCAGGATTCCAGAGATGATACTCGCCGTCACGACGCCACTGATAGAGACCGCCCGCTGTGAGGAACGGTTCCGGCGCCGCGTTGTGGAACGCGTTCGCGTGTTTTCTGATGGTCTCATCCGCAAGCGTCGCAAACGTTGCACCGCCGATGCGTGACGGCGTGCCGATGAAGCATCTGTCGATGACCTCGTCGGAAAGCCCGAGCGCTTCGAATATCTGCGCGCCGCGGTAACTGGCGAGTGTAGATATGCCCATCTTTGAAAGTACTTTCAGAATGCCTTTGTTGAGCGCCTTGACGTAATTGTATTTTGCGTCCTTGAGGTCCATGGACAGACGCTGTATGTCGATGAGACGCTGCAGCGCCTCGAACGCGAGATACGGGTTGACGGCATCCGCGCCGTAACCGAGGAGTACCGCGAAATGATGAACCTCGCGCGGTTCGCCGGTCTCGAGCACCACGCCTATCTGGGTGCGCATCGACAGCGCCGTAAGCCGGTGATGCACCGCGCCCACGGCAAGGAGGGCCGGCAGCGGCGCCAGGTCTTTCGTGACACCGCGGTCGCTCAGGATGACGAAGGTGTGTCCGTCGTGTATCGCCTGTTCGGCTGCGGCGCACACACGGTCTATGGCCGCGGTAAAATCGTTTTTGTCGTGCGGGTTGAAGAGCATCGGCACCGTCACCGATGAAAATCCGTTCGCTTTCAGGCCGCGTATCTTTTCCAGGTCTTCGTTGCGGAGCACCGGACTGTCGATAAACAGACGCCGCGCGTGTTCCGGGGTTTCATCAAGTATATTCTTCTGCGGACCGATGAAGCCGCCGAGCGTCATAACAATCTGTTCACGTATGGAGTCTATCGGCGGGTTCGTTACCTGCGCAAAAAGCTGCTTGAAATACGTATAGAGCATATGTGGGTTTTTCGAAAACGCCGCCGGCGGTGCGTCGTTGCCCATCGACCCCACGGGTTCCTCGCCGCTTTCCGCCATCGGACGGAGTATGATGCGCATGTCTTCGCGTGAATAACCGAACGCGGCGAGCTGCGAGAGCACATCATCAGTCAGGTGTTTCGTTCCGGACTGGGCCGGGAGTGCTGCGAGGGCGAGCGCATTGTCGCTCAGCCATTTTCCGTACGGCTTTGCAGCGGCAAGTTCCTGTTTGACAGCGGCATCGTCGATGATGGCGCCTTTCGACGTATCGATGAGGAATATCTTTCCCGGTTCGATGCGTCCCGAATGCTCGATGTCCTCGGCCGGAATGTCGAGTACGCCGACCTCGGATGCCATGACCACCATGCCGCTTTTCGTGACGAGATACCGCGCCGGGCGAAGGCCGTTACGGTCGAGAAGCGCCCCGATAACGGTGCCGTCGGATATGGCGAGTGCCGCGGGTCCGTCCCACGGTTCCATGAGGCAGGCATGATACCGGTAGAAATCCTTTGTCTGCTGGTTAAGCGATGTGTTATTCTCCCACGCGCTCGGCACGAGCATGAGCATGGCGTGCGCGAGCGAGCGGCCGCTCAGCGTGAGGAGTTCAAACGCATTGTCGAGCGCCGCGCTGTCGCTGCCGCCGGGTACTACAACCGGTGAAAAATGCTTCACATCGTCGCCGAAAAGATCGCTTTTGAGGAGCGCCTCGCGTGCGCGCATCCAGTTGATATTCCCGCGCAGCGTATTGATCTCGCCGTTATGGGCGAGGAAGCGGAACGGCTGGGCGAGGTCCCACGTGGGAAACGTGTTCGTGCTGTAGCGTGAGTGTACCAGCGCTATGGCGCTTTCCATCGTCTCGTCGTTGAGATCGGGGAAGAATTTTTCCATCTGATCGGGCATGAGAAGCCCTTTATAGATGAATGTGCGCGAGGAGAGACTCGGCAGATAAAAGAATTTCTTCTCCGAAAGCTCGGCGTTACGCACCGCGTTTTCGGCGATCTTGCGAATGACGTAAAGCTTACGTTCGAACGCAAGCCCTTCAACACCTACAGCGCCGATGAATATCTGGCGTACCACCGGCTGTGCTGCACGCGCTGTTTCTCCGATGGCCGATCCGGTGACGGGAACGTCGCGCCAGCCGAGGAGCTTCTGGCCGGTCGCGGTTACGGCGGATTCGAGCGCCTTCACACAGATTGCGCGTTCTTTTTCCTTCTGCGGAAGGAATACAAGTCCGCTGCCGTATGTTCCCGGCTCGGGGAGTTTAAATGAGACCGATTTGACGAAAAACCGATGCGGCAGCTGGAGAAGTATTCCCGCGCCATCGCCTGTCTTCGGGTCGGCACCGGTGGCGCCGCGATGCGCGAGCCTCCGGAGTATTTCAAGCCCCTGGCTGACGATGCGATGCGATTTCTCGCCGCGCATATTGCAGACAAAGCCCACACCGCAACTGTCATGTTCGAATTGAGGATCGTAGAGGCCCTGTTTGGGCGGAAGATGGTTATACATAGTATTCCTTGGCAGTAGAAACATACACGATAAGCGTTCGATATTTTATATGATTACGATAAAAATATCACCACTTGAAATGCAATTCTTATGCCAGATATTGACCAATTTCTGTGCATCCGCGGTACATGTATGCCACCTGAATGCATAATATCTGTGCAGACACGTTTTTATGCGCACGGAATGTGTGCATTTGATGCGAAGTTCTGTTTTTACTTATCTTCGACATCGGTGAAACGGTTGACTCTCTTCAGTATAAGGGTATGATGAATTGTAACTGAATTATATCAAGGAGCATATCAGCATATGGCTGAACAACAGGTATACAACATAGCCGTACTCGCCTTTACAGCTGCCGGAGTGCTGATACTCATCGCGCTCTTTTTCATACCGGCTCCGTACGGCAGGCATCTGAAAAAAAGTTTCGGTTTTGCGGTGAATAACCGCACCGGATGGCTTTTGATGGAAGCGCCGGCTTCTATCCTATTCATCGTATTCCTCTTCTGGGGTAATCAGCATATCGGTATCGTGACCGTCGTATTTCTGCTCATCTGGCAGGCTCATTATCTCTACCGGAGCTTTATCTATCCATTCCGGCTTATCCCCCGGCCCATGCCTCTTGCCGTGGCGTTTATGGGGTTGTTCTTCAATATAATGAATACCTATCTGCAGGGACGCTGGTTTGCGGTGATAGGGCCTGAATATGCGGCCTCATGGCTTCGTGACCCGCGTTTCATCATCGGACTTGCCATGTTCATCACCGGGTTTGCGATCAACAAATGGGCGGACAATGTGCTGCATCGGCTGAAACGTGAAAACCCCGGTACATACCGCATCCCCTCCGGCGGATTATACAATGCAATATCATCGCCGAACTATTTCGGTGAGATCATTGAATGGAGCGGCTGGGCTGTCATGACGTGGTCGGTTCCCGGCGCGGTATTCGCGTTCTGGACGGCGGCAAATCTTATGCCTCGCGCATGGTCACATCACCGGTGGTATAAACGCACCTTCCCCGATTATCCAAAGGAACGCAAAGCGCTTATACCGGGTGTATGGTAGTCATTATTTTGTGACCGGGCAGAGAAATATCCGCGATCCGTCGTAAAGGACCACAGCGCTGTCGGGTTTACCGATTTTTTCCCAGGTCTTGGCGTTAATCTGCAGCGTCCGGGAAGGACATTCATTGCGGAGTTCCACACGCGCGGGAACCGCATGCCCTTCGGCGCCGCTGAGGAAATGTTCAAGCGGTATCTCGGTGCAGAGTGAAACGGGATGCTCCTTAGTCATCATCCCCAGATCAAAGCCGTCGTTGGGATGTATCACCAGATGGTTGGCGCGTACGTCCTTTCCAAATGAGACTTTCAGCTTTTCGGTTTTTTTCATACGGCTCACCAGAATAAAGAATAGAGCATCCGACCGCCTGGCGCATGTGCGGCCGGACGTATCGGCCGAGTTGTTGCAACATGCGTCCAGAAATATAATATAACGCGCGTATGTCGCAGCGTCAAGACGGCAAATTTAAAATATGTTCACGAAAACTGCGGGTGGATGTTTTATTGCCGAATCCATTCAGTGTGGAAAAACGGAAACGCCGTTTGATTGACAAAAACCACAAAAATGGTAGTATACGGGCGGTTTTGAATCCCGGGCGATTAGCTCAGCTGGGAGAGCGCCTGCCTTACAAGCAGGATGTCGGCAGTTCAAGTCTGTCATCGCCCACAGATATGGCGTTGGACTATGCGTACAGGTGAAATAAGTTGAAATTGCTCGTCATCATACCAACACAGCTTGAACGTGACGCCCTTGAGCGGTATTTCACTGTAGAGCATATCCCATCCGAAACACAGATCATCGGAAAACTGTCCGTTACCTATTATGCATCATTAACAATCACCGTCGCCACGGGCGGACTTGGAAAAACACAGTTCGCGGTGCATACGCAGCATCTCATCGACGCCGGGAATTGGGATCTGGTCATCTGCGCGGGAGCCGCCGGTTCGCTGGTGGACCATCTGGCCGTTGGCGATGTGATTATCGCCACGGAAACGGTTGAGCACGACATACGGAAGATCGGCGGTCAGCCCTCACCGCGGTTCGGCAGCTCGGAAAAGGTAGTGGAGTTGTACCGGACCATCGCGGAGGCGGTTCGCCCATTCGCCGTGCACTTCGCGCCCATCGCGAGCGGCGACGAAGACGTTGCCAGCGCGGAACGGCGGAAGGACATCCATGCACGGACGATGGCGCGGGCGGTTGCCTGGGAAGGCGCCGGTGCGGCGCGCGCATGCCGCTTCAGTAATGTCCCGTTCATCGAGATACGGAGCGTGACCGACAGCGCGGACCACCCCGGCGTTGTCGCCGATTTCAAGAAGAATGTGAACCTCGCTATGGGTAATATAGCTGTCATGGTGATCGCGCTCGCAAAACATTTTCACAGCGTATAAGTGATCGTAATCCGCGATACGTTTCCGGTGAGTTGACGCGAAAAAGCATATCGGTTATACTCCGGATATGAAAGCAAAAAACACCGATTCTGCGGCGACGGCAATCGTACGCCGCGTATTCTCACAGAAAAAAACAGCGTTCGACCATGAAGCCCGGCATCTTATGCACGAGTGTTCGCAGAACCTCGGCATCGGCGGCATCAAACGCATACGCGTGATACACCGCTACGATGTGCAGAACATCGACGCATCAGCATGGACAGACAGCATACACACGATATTCTCCGAGCCGCCGGTGGACACGGTATATGAGGAGACATTCCCGTTCGATAAAGATGAAACGGTGTTCGCCTATGAATATCTTCCCGGCCAGTACGACCAGCGTTCCGACGCCGCGGCACAGGCCGTGCAGATACTTACGCAGGGCGAAAAGCCGCTCATACGCTGTGCAACGGTCATCGCCGTGCAGGGTGTCACGACGCCGGATGATATAAAGAAGATAAAAGACTTTCTCATCAATCCGGTGGATTCGCGCGAAGCGGCGCTGGAAAAACCTTCGACACTTGAGGCGCATTATCCCGTGCCTGACGACGTGAAGACCATGACCGGCTTCATCGGCATGGACAGACCTGCGCTGGAACGGTTCCTCGCCGAGATGAATTTCGCGATGGATATCGACGACCTTCTGTTCTGTCAGGATTATTTTAAAAATACCGAACGGCGTGATCCATCGTTCACCGAACTCAAAATAATCGACACCTACTGGTCCGATCACTGCCGGCACACCACATTCCTCACCGCCATTGACGATGTGTCGTTCGATCCGCACACCGATATCGTGAAAAAGGCATTTGACCATTATTGTGCCGTGCGCGAGGACGTTTATCGCGGAAAGAAACAGAAAGACATCTGCCTCATGGATGCGGCCACTATTGCAGCGAAGAAACTGAAAAAGGACGGACTCATACCTGATCTTGACGAATCGGACGAGATCAACGCCTGCAGCATCGTCGTTGAAGCTGATGTTGATGGGAAAAAAGAACCGTGGCTCGTGCAGTTCAAGAACGAGACGCATAATCACCCCACGGAAATTGAACCGTTCGGCGGAGCCGCGACGTGTATCGGCGGCGCCATACGCGACCCGTTGTCGGGCCGTGCGTTCGTCTATCAGGCGATGCGCGTCACCGGTTCGGGCGATCCGCGGACGCCTGCGGAAAAGACCTTGAAGGGAAAACTCTCACAGCGGAAGATAAGCACCGAGGCTGCGCACGGATATTCATCGTACGGCAATCAGATTGGCCTTTCTACCGGGCTGGTGCATGAGATATATGATGAAGGCTATGCGGCGAAACGCATGGAGATAGGCGCTGTCATCGGCGCGTCACCGAAGTCATGGGTGCGGCGTGAACAGCCGGCGGCGGGCGATGTCATCGTCCTTCTCGGCGGACGCACGGGCCGCGACGGCTGCGGTGGTGCCACGGGCTCGTCGAAGGCGCATACGCTTACGTCCATCGAGACCTGCGGAGCCGAAGTGCAGAAAGGGAATGCTCCCGAGGAACGCAAGATTCAGCGGCTCTTCCGCAATCCCGACGTAACGCGGCTTATCAAGAAATGCAATGACTTCGGCGCGGGCGGCGTGTCGGTGGCCATCGGCGAGCTTGCCGACGGCGTGGCGATAGACCTCGACCGCGTGCCGAAGAAGTACGAGGGACTCGACGGCACCGAGCTTGCAATATCAGAATCGCAGGAACGTATGGCGGTAGTACTTGCGAAGAGCGATGTAGAACGGTTCTTCGGATATGCCGCATCGGAAAATCTGGAAGCCACCAGCGTAGCAGAAGTGACCGCTGAACCGGTGATGCAGATGCGCTGGCGCGGAAAAGTCATCGTTTCGCTCAAGCGCGAATTTCTCAATTCCAATGGTGCAAAAAAGCATACGAAGATAAACATAACGTCGTGGCAGGCGGAAAGCCCATTGACGACGTCGGCGGTACGGACGGATGACACGTTCGCAAAATCGCTCACGTCGGTGCTCACATCACCCAGTTGCGCATCTCAGAAAGGTCTCAACGAGCGCTTCGATTCGAATATCGGCGCAGCGAGCGTGGTGATGCCCTTCGGCGGCGCACAGCAGGAAACGCCGCTCGAATACATGGCGGCAAAACTCCCCGTACTCGACGGCGAGACGACGACAGCCACCGTCATGACCTACGGATTCGATCCGCGCATCTCTCGCTGGAGTCCGTATCACGGCGCCGTGTATGCGGTGGTGTCATCCGTCGCGCGCGTCGCATCGAGCGGTGCTGACTATTCAAAAGTACGGCTCACGTTTCAGGAATATTTTGAACGCCTCCGCAAAGACCCGTCGCGTTGGGGAAAACCGCTCGCGTCATTATTGGGTGCATTCACCGCGCAGATGATGCTGAAGCTCCCGGCAATCGGGGGCAAGGACAGTATGTCGGGTTCGTTCGAGGATCTCGACGTTCCGCCCACACTCGTCTCGTTCGCGGTATCGTATATGGACGCGCGGAAT
Source organism: Spirochaetota bacterium (assembly GCA_016214035.1). Classification (GTDB taxonomy): domain Bacteria; phylum Spirochaetota; class Brachyspiria; order Brachyspirales; family JACRPF01; genus JACRPF01. The sequence continues at coordinate 30,893 of JACRPF010000013.1, forward strand.
ATCGTCACACCGGAACTGAAAGCGCCGGGACACGGGATGTGTCTCCTGCCGCTGCGCATCGACGAAAACGTCATCCCGGCATGGGATTATGTCCACACGCTCTACGCGCGCATCCGAGACCTCGCCGCGAAGAAAGTTCTGGCTTCATGCAGAACGGTTGGCGTGGACGGTGTCGCGGAATCGCTAGCAAAGATGTGTTTCGGGAACAGAATAGGTGTTGCCTGCGATGTGTCGGTCACCCGTGAGATGCTCTTCAAGCCGTATCCCGGTGCGCTCATCATCGAGCTTAACGATAAAAAAGATGTTTCGCTGTTCAGCGGCTTGGACGTGATACCGCTCGGTGAGACGATAGGCGCATATGAATTCCGTACCGCCGGCGGAGCTGTTGCGCTTGACCTGGTGCATACGCGCTGGCGCGAGGTGTTCGAAGATGTATTCCCGCTCTCGGCCGAAGGCGAGGGTCCCATGGAGGAGATACGCTGCACCGTTCAGGGCAGGATGAAGGCGGCAAAATCCGTTGCGTATCCCAAGGTGCTCATCACCGCATTCCCCGGCACGAACAGCGAATATGATTCGGCGCGGGCATTCAATCGCGCGGGGGCACAATCACATATCTTCGTATTCAGAAACCGGACGCCCGACGATGTTGACTGGTCGATCAAAGAACTCGTAGCGCAGATACAGCGGACGAACATCATCATGATACCCGGCGGCTTTTCATCAGGCGACGAACCCGAGGGCAGCGGAAAATTCATCGCCTCGGTGTTCAGAAATCCGCGCATCGCCGACGCGGTTATGGAACTCCTTACCAAACGCGACGGACTCATACTCGGCATCTGCAATGGTTTTCAGGCGCTTGTGAAGATAGGCCTTGTGCCCTACGGCGAGATACGGCCGATGAACGGTCATTCGCCCACGCTCACGTTCAACACCATCGGACGTCACGTCGCCACGATGACGCGGACGAAAGTGGTCTCGCGCCTGTCGCCGTGGTTTGCGAATGTCAACGAGGGCGACACGTTTGTCATCCCCATCTCACACGGCGAAGGACGCTTCATCGCCGATGCGGATGTTCTTGATGCGCTTAAAAAAAGCGGACAGATCGCCACGCGTTATGTGAAGAGCGACGGAACACCGGCGTCAGTACGGCCGGATAATCCCAACGGTTCGATGTTCGCCATCGAGGGTATCACGAGCCCGGACGGCAGAGTGCTCGGCAAGATGGGGCATTCGGAACGTGTTTCAGATCTGGTGGCGGTGAATGTGCCGGGGAATAAAATGCAGCCGATATTCGAGGCTGGCGTGAATTATTTCAGGTAACTCTTTTACTGTTTGTCTTTATTGCCGAGATTTCTGATGCGTTCGCGGAGATTCTTTGCGAATTCCATCGGTTTCTTTTCAAGCGGCTTCACTTTAAATGTCGCCATGAAATCGCCGAGTACATCGGCGAAAATATTGCCCGCCGCCGCATTCGGCAACGGGTTGAGCGACGCCTGCATTCTAAGCGCATCCATCGCATGTTTGTCGGTTATCTCCGAGATGAGTGATACGTTCGATTCGCTCACACCGATAAGAAAGATGCGTTCACCGGCCTCGATGATGGTCACATACCGGTTGGGCGCCACGAGCGTCATACCGAGCGTCTTTACCACGGCGTTGTTCTGACCCATCTGCGACGAGCGGCGTTTGAGATACAGATAGATGAAATAGAGCACCGCTATGAAAATAACGACCATTATCAGCGAACGTATCAGGAACCAGACATAATTGCCCTGACGTTTTTCCGTTTCTCGGTTGAGATCGGTCATGAACAGCGGACCGGGGTCGTTCGTCGACGTTGCGCCGGGCGTTAGTGCGGCGGCCGGTAAGGCATTCGTTATGGCGGGAGCGTTTTTTGTGTTCGTATTTTTCGGGGCGGAAAACGCAGCTATGGAGAAGATTGCCAGAGTGGAAACGATAAAAAGAAGATATCGCATAGTTACATCCGTTTGCGGAGCGCCATAGTTCCGCGTTTCGGAGAGAGCGGGATTCGAACCCGCGCGTGGATTGCTCCACTTCAGTTTAGCAAACTGACGCCTTAACCAACTAGGCAATCTCTCCTGGAAATCGTTCTGGATTATAGCAAATACCGTGATAATGTCAATGCGAGCGGCCCTGAGACGCGTCTTTTATTGACATATTTCATCACTGATGTATAATCCCGAGCGTTACGTTACCGCCCACTTAGCTCAGTTGGTAGAGCATCACCATGGTAAGGTGAGGGTCATCGGTTCAACTCCGATAGTGGGCTCATGAAGCAAAGCGTCCGTATACTCACGGCGGTTCTTCCGTTGCTTTTTCTGCTCAACGGCAACGCTCCCGGGTTTGACCGTAAAAACTATGCTGTATCGATATCCTCGTTCAACTCATATAAGATGTTCATCCGGGGCATTACGGACTATAACATGCGCCGTTTCGACGCGGCCGCGGACAGTTTCAAACGCGCGCTCGCAAGCGACCCCGACGACGAACTGACGCGCTACTGGTACGGCAAGGCGCTGGATGCGGGCGGTTACCGCGAGGCGGCGCTCGCCGAGTGGGAAAACATCGCGCGCACCGGGCTTGCCGATGCGGCGGTCACCGCGAAACTCGAACGATTGTCGGTGAGCGCACCGGCGCGGCGCACCGTGCAGCGTCTTGACGATTACATATACCTGAAGCCGTTCTCAAAAGAGAAATTCTTCTACAGCGAGCTCATGCAGCCCATCGACGTCATCGCGGATGAAGAGAAGCTCTACGTGCTCGATTACGCCGACAATACACTCAAGATATTCGATGTGAACGGCAGAAAGATAAAGACTATCACGTACGGAAAAAAGCCGCTGTCGCATCCGAAAGGCATCGCGCTCGACCGCGGCAACAATATCTACATCGCCGACAGCGGCAACGATATGGTGCATAAGTACAGCCCCGACGGCACACTGCTCATGTCTGTCGGCAGCAACGGGTATGCCGAAGGCCGCCTTGCGTGTCCTTCATCGGTGGCGGTGGACGCCGAAGGCAAAGTATATGTGGCCGATACCGGCAATAATCGCGTCTCGGTTTTTTCCGTTGACGGCGAATTCCTCCTGTCGTTCGGCACACTCGGCAGCGACGACGGCGAGTTCATGCGGCCCACCGGCATAGCGGTGGATGATAAACACATCTACGTGGCCGACAGCGGCAATCTGCGCGTGTGCATGTTCGACCGGTACGGCAATTTCCTCAGTTCGCTGACCAATGACCTCTTTTTCCAGCCGCGCTATGTACGCCTGTCATCCTCGGGCGACCTGTTCATCACCGATGAAAAACGGATGTTCTGCTATGACCGCGAGACATCCTCCGTGCGGGGCGTTCCCAATTCCAGGCGCACAACGACCGCGCCCATGGGGATGTGTGAAGGCGGCGATGGCACACTCTATGTAGCCGACTTTCTTACGCCGAAAATAGACTGTTATATACCCCGGCAGACCTATTACGCCAATCTTGAGGTCAATATCGAACGTACGCTCATCAGCGCCTATAAAAAGAAGGAAGAGACTTCCGAGAAGCGCTGGATTGTGCAGGCGGTAAGCGTCCGCGACAGGAACGGACGTCCGGTGACCGGCCTTACCGAAAAGAACTTTTCGGTACGTGATCCCGGTGCGCCGTCCGCAAAAGTTTCGTTTTACGGCGCGCATGAAGATTTGAAAAAGTTCACACTCGTATTCCTCATCGACGACAGTGCGGCGGCAAAGCCGTTTCAAGCGCGCATGGCAGAGGAAGTGAAGCGGTGCATAGCGCCCCTGACGAACGACGACAACGCGCTCGTGATCCATTATAATGACCGCGTCCGTGTTGCGGGCGACCTTGACGCGCGCAACAACCGCATCGAGCAGAACGCGGCATCGTTCGGTTTCGGCGGAAACACCCGTGCGTTCGGTGATGCGTTCAGCGAGGCGGTACGCCGCGTGCTGCCGTCGCTCCGCCGTACCGGCATCATCATCATCATCAGCGCCTCCGACATCGACGCGAAGTCGTTCACCCGGCGCAATCATGAGGCGTGTGCGCTCTATGCGAAGAATAATTTCATCCCGGTGACCGTCATCGACATGCGCGGCACCGTGAACGATTATCTGTCCGACATCAGCACGCTGACATCCGGGCACTACCTCAACGCGAAGAAGAACATCGTCTACCGCAAAGAGCTTGAGTATCTGAAAAAAGCGTATACGGGACTTTATTACATCACGTACCAGACCGTGTTCACGCCCCGGCAGAAAGGCAATTACCGTGAATGTACGGTGAACGTGTCATATCGTGATCTGCGCGGCGTGGATAAGGGCGGATATCTCCTCACTGAACGGGAGCTGGGTGATACCTCATACGGCAGCGGCGCGAAAAGCGAATCGGGCGGCGGTGGCGGCGGCGGACACTGACCTGTACGTTATTCAGCCGGCGCCTGATATGCAGTTGCCGGAACCAGTTTTACTTTTTTCCAGCGGCCAATCTTATAATAAATATAGCTGATGAGTGCGGCAACCGCAGCGCTTATCAGGATGCCTATCCATATGCCGTTCTCGCCGAATGCCGGGCTCTCCGATAATTTCGCGGCCAATGGTATGCGCAGCGCGATGAGTGCTATGAACGCGAGGATTAGAAGCGGTATCGTGTCGCCCGAGCCGCGCACCACGCCCTGAATGGTGAACATTACCGCGATGAAGAGATATACAAAACCGATGTAGCGGTAATATCCGGACAGGTGCGATAATACCGCGGAGCTTGCCGCGGACTGTTTCAGGAACAGCGAACCGAGCGCGACGGGGAACATCATGACGACCAGGGCTAGCACCGCCGAGATGGCGAGTGACAGCACCATCGATACGCGCATGATGGAACGCACGCGTTCAAGCTTTCCCGCGCCGATGTTCTGCCCCGTCATGGTGGTAACCGCAATGCCGATGGTCATGGCGGGGAAGAAGGCGATCTGGTCTATCTGCATGCCGAGACCGAATGCCGCGGTAACGTCGGACCCGAAGCGGTTGACGAGCGACAGGATGAAAATGCCCGACAGCGCGGTGATGATCATCTGCAGCGACGCGGGAATGCCGACGAAAAAAATCCTGCCGATGAGCTTCATGTCGGGGTTAAGGCGCCAGGTGCGTATGTCGAAGATGGCGTTCCTGCGGATGATATAGAAATAACCGCCGATGCACGAGACGAAATTCGCGACGACCATGGCCCACGCGGCACCGCTCACACCCAGATGCGCGACGCCGATGAAGATGGGGACAAGAGCGATATTGAGCACCGTTGAGACCGCGATGATGTAGAAGGGCGTTACCGCATCCCCGAGCCCGCGGAGCATACCGGCTATCCAGTTGAAGAAAAACTGGAACACCATGCCGATGAACACGACGGCGAGATATTGTGACGCCATCGGACGAATATTTACGGGCGCGTTCACCGCGGCGAGAAGGATATCGCGGAGGAGAAATCCCGCGAGCGACAGGAGCACGCAGAGCACGAGCAGTGAGATGAACGAGTTGGCGATGGCGGAACGCACCAGCGGCATGTCCTTGGCGCCGTATGCCTGCGACACGATGATACCAGCGGCGCTTGCAAGCCCTATAAGGAGTGACGGGAACAGCATGATGATGGGCATCGATGATGACACCGCCGCGATGGCGTCGGAACCTATCATGCGGCCGACGAATATCATGCTGATGAACGAATATCCCGAGACGAGGACATTGGAAGCGATGAGCGGCATTGAAAAAGCAATAACATGCTTCAGCACACTTCCGGTGGTGAAATCACGCATGGAACCTCCCGGTGCGGCGATATCCGTACCGTGCAGATAATATGATATAAATCCGGTGCATAAGGTCAATCAACGGATGTGTTCAGGCAAACACGTTCGAAAGCTGGCCCAGCGGCTGCTCTTTCACTGCGCCCGTGCCGTTCACGGCAAGCTCGATGTTTTCCCGTCTCCCGGTCAGTTCATACGCAGCACCCCGGATGGTGATGCTCGCCGGAGCTGCTATTATTCGGGCCTTCACTTTCGCGTTGCGTATCTGCGCGAGATACACTGAAAGGCGCGTGATCCAGCCGCGTATCAGTTTCTGCTCGTAGCAGATATTGTTGTATTCCCTGATGAGTACTTTCACCGTGTTAATCTGGTCGGGAGCAATGTTTTTCATATACGCGCGCGGGTCTTTGAGAAAATTCGGACCGAGTTTGGCGATGAACTTTTTGATGACGAGCTGATTGTCCTCTTCCTTCTGATTATAGCCAACGAGTTTCGCCTTCATTTCATCATCGCATCCGACGCGGAGCACCGATTCCGATGACCCGTCACCGATGGTGCCGGCGCTGACGCCGAGGAGCGCATCGATGCGTGATGCCGTGATGATACCGTTCTCGGGGTCCGCGATGACGCCGGCATTGGTCTTGATCGCGGAGTGATGTATGGTTTTCGCGCCGATGAACCCGCCCGCGGCGACAGCGGCGCCGATGATTTCATTCGCGAACACGTCGCCGCTGGAGATTATCTTCATGCCGTTCGCGCCGCGTATGACGCCTTTCACAAAAATGCCCGTTTCCGATTTCACCGATGACGCGATGACGTCGCCGAACACGATGATCGGACCTTTGCAGGATATGCGCGATCGTTCTATGTTTCCGCGCACGACGAGCGCTTCCTCCACGGCTTCCTCGGCGGCGTCGGCAAGGGCGGCGGTCTCGCGCACTTTTACCACCATCACCGCGCGGTCGTTGATGACCAGCATGCCGTCCTCCGTCGCGACGAGCGACTGTTGGTCGGGACTGAGTTGTATGTTCTTATCGGGGACGAGATGGGGCTCCTTGCCGCCTTTGCAGGGGATAATCTCGCCGTATGCGTCCTCGCCGTTGATACCCGGTTTCGGCTGTATGACGTTTGCGATTTGCGATCCGGCCTTGACGAACGGCAGCGCCGCGAAATCGAACGTGAGTATCTTTTCGTTGCCTCCGAGGACGTGCCGCGTGAGCGGACGTAACGACGGGGAGGTTTTAATCTCGGTCGGGCGTGTGTGTATGGCCGCGTTCCCGGCCGCGAACACAAACACGCTGCCCTCGCCTTTCTTACCGGCCTCAAATCCGGCGCGGATGGCTTCCTTGTTATAATCCAGACGGAATGATCGGCGTTCGATTTCGCTTAAGATGTCGGATATGGAGAACGGGCGTTTGATGACGTTCAGATCCGGCATCACCATGGATGCCTTTACCTTATCGGGCGTTATGTTGAAGAACGGGAACACCTCGACGATCTCGGCGTCGTTCGTCGTGTAGCTTACGTACCCGAATTCGGTGGCCTTGATGATACGCGCGTCAATGTTCACTTCGACGAATTTCCCCGTTGCCGGCGGATTGCGGCTGTTGTCGAATTTCATGATCACATCGCCCGGGCGGACGAAATTCGCCGACATGGTGTGTATCATGCGCATGACATCGACCGTCGACAGCGTATCGCCGGTGATCGCCTTATACAGTTTGGAGACGGGTATGGTCTGTTCAAATGAATAGTAGGGCATACTGATGCAAGCTCACAGAACTAGACGTTGTTAATCGACCCAGTAATTCGGTGCTTCCTGGGTTATGATCACATCGTGCGGATGGCTTTCCTTGAGCCCCGCAGAACTGATACGTATGAACGTTGCGCGGTCCTTGAATGCGGCGAGATCCTTCGCGCCGACATAACCGAACGATGAGCGCAGCCCGCCGACCAGTTGATACACGAAATCGGACAACGCCCCTTTGTACGGGGTGCGGCCCTCAATGCCTTCCGGGACATATTTCGCCGAGCCGTTCTCCTGAAAATAACGGTCCGCCGAACCTTCGGACATGGCGCCGAGCGAACCCATGCCGCGGTAGGTTTTAAACGTTCTGCCGCGGTAGATTATCTTTTCACCCGGGCTTTCTTCGGTGCCGGCAAAGAGACTGCCGATCATCACCGAGTCCGCACCGGCGGCGAGCGCCTTGGCGATATCGCCCGAAAATTGTATGCCGCCGTCACCGATGACGGGGATATTCTTTTTCTTTGCCGCCGAACACGCGTTCATAATGGCGGTGATCTGCGGCACACCGATACCCGCGACGATGCGCGTGGTGCATATGGAGCCCGGCCCCATGCCCACCTTCACGCCGTCGACGCCGGCTTCGATGAGCGCTTCGGCGCCCTCGGCGGTGGCGATATTGCCGGCAACGATATCGATTTTGTCCTTGAAAAGTGCCCGGACTTTTTTCACCTGTTCGATGACGCCCTTCGTATGACCGTGCGCGGTATCAACCACGATGACGTCCACGGATGAGTCGAAGAGCGCTCTGGCGCGGTCGAGGTCCGTCTGTTTAACACCCACGGCCGCAGCAACGCGCAGACGCCCGCTCGCGTCTTTCGAGGCGAACGGATAGCGCATATTGTTGCGGATATCCTTCATCGTGATAAGGCCTTTCAGGCGGTTGTCCGCATCGACGATGAGAAGTTTTTCCACTTTCTGGCCCTGCAGAATCGTGACCGCTTCATCAAGGCTTACGCCTACCTTCGCGGTGACGAGTTTGTCCTTGGTCATTATGGAAGAAACCGGCCGATCGAGGTTCTTTTCGAATCTGAGGTCGCGCCGGGTGAGTATTCCCACAAGCTTCATGTTGCCGCCTTCGACGATGGGAAAGCCGCTGATTGCCTGTCCTTCCATTATCTTGACCGCTTCGCTGATGGGTGTGTCCGGCGTGAGCGTTAACGGATCGTTGATGATGCCGTTTTCGGCACGCTTCACCTTTTTGACTTCATGGACCTGTTGTTCAATGGAAAGATTTTTGTGTATGACGCCGATGCCGCCTTCCTGCGCGATGGCGATGGCGAGATTAGCCTCGGTCACCGTGTCCATGGCGGCCGAACAGAGGGGGATGTTGATGCGGATATTGCGCGAGAATCTGGTGGAAAGATCAACGTCCGCGGGAAGAACCTCGGAGTACCGGGGCAGTATGAGAACATCGTCGAAGGTAATGGCTTCCTCTGCGTCGATGCTTTTCATGCCTCGTCCTTATTCTCAGGCGCATCCGCTGCGGATTCATCCGCGTCCGGCGCTGGTGCAGCTGCTTCTACCGGTTTGCCGGCATTGTCAATGTCCTTGGAAAGACGATCGTAGACGTATTTGCAGATGATGTTCAGATCGAAATCCTGTATCTTGTAATACTGTACCGCGCAGATCTTCTCCTGCTTGGCGATGATGAGGGCCGGTGTCGTAGCCCGTACACGCTCTATCTGTATCTGGAAATTGTTGACGAATTGGCGCACCGCAAGATCTTCGTCGGTAACGGCGCCGAACAGCGAGAAGGCCACGCCGCCCGCTGAGATATCGAGCACTTTTCCGGAGATGACCTTGTGAGTCGTGGGCGAGCGGAAGGTGACGATAATATTGTCCTTGGGGTCCGGCTTTACGCGTACGTGACGCCGTTCCTTCATCTCAATGTTCGCTTTGGTGAGTATGTTCTGAAAGCGTGTGAGGAGCCCCTTTTCCGCGAACGGCTTGATGAGATAACCGGCAACACCCGCTTTGATCATGTCGATGATGAACTGTTTTGACGGAGAGTTGATATGCACGATGATCTTGATATTCGCGAACCTCGGATCGGCGCGAAGCATCCGTATCATCTGTATGATTTCTTTATCCGATTCGACGACCTCAAGCACGGCAATATCGAACGGCATTTTCGCTATGGTGGGGATGAGTTCTTTCTTTTCTTTGATCGCGATGACTTCAAACCCGGCGGGCAGCAGTGTCGTAATGAAGCTTTCTCTCACCTGTGTTGAAAAGTCGAGAACAAGAACTCTCATTAGATTGCCTTTGAACGGGCGGTATACTATGTATATATATTGAAAATATGAAAAGTCAAGATATGTTTCTGAAGTGCCCGGCCACATCCGTGAGCGCATTTTAAATTTCCGGCAGGCAGCCGGGGCATGTCCAATGCCCGTGCGCCGCGCTCATTGTCGTTCATGGCAGACTCCCCTGATTGCTTCAGCGTTCGAGCAGATCGGTCTCTTTGATGAGTTTCGTTGTCCGGTCTATAGACACTGTCTTTACTTCGAAGGGTTTCAGCGTAAGCGTATGCGTAATGCCGGCGGACGGTATCGCAAGCGTCGTCGTCCGTTCTGTTCCCGTCGGTTCGAAAAGCCGTATGATGAGCGCATCAGAGTCCTCGGCCTTCTTGCATGCCGACATGATGACAGCATCGTCGCTCAGCGTGACGAAGTTTTCCAGAGGCGTTCCGCTGCCCGACGGGAAAAACGAGAGCGCATACGGTTTCTGATTTTTACTGAGCGCTTCGCGGTCGATTGCACGCGCGCGTTCGTCCGCTCTGCCGATGGCTATCCAGAATCTGAACAGCCGCTCGCCCTGATCGATGCGCGGCGAGTACCGGTCCTGACGCATGATTATCGCCTCCTTGTGCGGATGGCCTGAATATCCCGGCGAACGGAGCAGCGTTATACGGAGTCCATCGCCTGAAAAATCAGACGCATATGTGCCGTCGTTGATGACCGTGAGCGCGGTATCGTGTTTTGCATCGATGACCGACATCCACTGCTGCGCCACCGCCTCGTCGCCGTTCACCGGAAGGTCCTGCGCGCCGAACGCCGTCTGACCGCGATAAACACAGTTTTTCGCCGTAACGGGAATCCGCAGTTTGAGCATACGGCTTTTCTCTTCCCAGTGCACGCGCGTCTCGATCTCAACCGATGTGCCGTGCCGGGGAAGTTTATACCGCTGACATATCGCCGAGCTGCCGTAGGCGAATACCGCTTCGACCACCGCGCGGACCTCGCCGTCCTCGACCACGCGCACGGAATCGATGAGCCCCTCGGTGACGCCGGAGAATCTCGTGCCGTCCTTTTTATTCATGAGTTTGAACACACCCTCAACAGCATCGAAGCGTTTTACCTGCATGCCCCACGAGTCGTCATTGTCTTTCAATACCACCGGCTGAAACGCGTTCGCTCCGGCTAACGTTTTACCCTTGGCGCGGAAGGTATCGATGAGTCCCGTCTTCGTGTTGATTACAACCGTGAGGTCATCGGTCTTGAAGGTGATCTTGCCGTTGCGCGCTTTCAGTTTCCGCGCGGGGCGTTTCTTCATGGTGATGAGCCGGCAATCGAAACGGTTCATCGACGACGGCGCAAGCGTTGCCCGGAAGACGACGTGTTTGCGCCAGTCGAGAAAATTGAGATTGCTCATCTCCTGCTCAACCTGCGTCGGGATTTTTTTCCCGTCTGCGTATACGTTCACGTCCGTCCACGTGCCGCTCCAGTTCTGGTCGGCAAGCTGGAACTCGCATGCAAACACGCCGTCAACCGGATACGGATGCGGATTATAGACAAGTACCGGTATTTCACCGTCCTTCGCTTTCGGCTGACCGGCGGCGAGTGCAAAGAACGCGCGGGCTTTCAGACGCGAGGCTATTTCAAGCGCATGGTCCATTTTCCGTATCGCCATATCTTCCACCGGCTGTATCGACGAGCCGGGGAGTATGTCATGGAATTCGCAGAAGAGCAGGTCTTTCAACGCAGCCTGAAGTTCATCCGCCGGATATGCGATGAGCCCCTGCACAAACGCCGCCGCGCACATCTTCTCGAGCATGTAGAGTTCATTTTCAAGCAGGCGGTGTTTCTGTTTGATGCGCACCTGCGACGTATAGCAGCCCACCGCGAACGGCAGTATCGATTCTTTTATTTCCGGAAGCGGCATATTCGATGCTGCGCGTTCCTTAAAATACGCTTCCGGCGTGGAGTGGATGATCTGCGCGCCGTCGTTCTTTTTCATGCGTTCGGTGATGATCGTAAGGTCTTCACGCGACGGTCCGCCGCCGTGGTCGCCGATGCCCCAGAGTATGAGTCCGGTATCGCGCTCCGGTTCGGCCTTGATGAAGCTCAGACATTTTTCGACGGCCTTGCCGCGCGGTGTGAGGTACGCGCCGAAGACCTTGTTGCAGATGACCGAACTCCCGTCGAAGCCTATCCAGCGGTAATCGTGCTTCACCGGATAATCGTTCGGACGCATGTGTATGTATGAATCATAGCCGCTTTTGGCGAGTATCTGGACAAGTCCGCGCGTGTGGCCGAATGAATCAAAGTTGATCGCCGTTCTCGGTTCAACGCCGAACTTTTCCTTGAAGTACCGTTTACCCACGAGTATCTGCCGTGTAAACGATTCTCCGCTCGGCAGATTGCAGTCCGGCTGCAGATACCAGCCGCCCATGATATGCCATTTCCCTTTGCGCACGAGATCCTGAATGCGCTTGAACAGCGCCGGCTCGTATTCCTCAACCCACTCGTAGAGCACCGCTTCGTTGTGATTGAAGATGAAACCGTCGAATTCCTCGCAGAGATCGGCGGCGGTGCGGAACGTGGATATCGCCTCCGCGGCGCCCTCCTCCCATTCCCAGAGCCAGACCGGATCGAGATGGGCGTTACAAAGCAGATGGAGCGTGGGTTTCATGGGTCGTCTCCTTGGGAACAGATGATAGAGAGTCTATAATATCTGCAAGGGAGAGCAAGTGCATGCGTCAGGATGATGCGGCGCAATGATACACGGTCTTGACGATGCCGCTGACGGATTGTATACTGGCTGTCAGTCATATCGGCAAACATCCGTACGATCGCTCTGAATACCGGCATCGCTGTCATGTTCCGAAAGCCGTTTCTAAAGAAGGTGTAATGATGAAAATCCGCATGATCGTTCTGGCTGCCGTCATCACGTTCACAGCGGTATCATTGCTAAGCTCAGCGGAGACATCGCGGCTGTGGAATGATTTCCTTGAAGCACGCGAAAAAGGAACAGAACCCATGCTGCCCGATTTTTCATGTGCCGGATACAACTGCGGCGAAACGCCCATCCCCGATGTCGCGGGGCCGGTCTTCGATGTGACGAAATACGGCGCGCTTCCCGATGACGAGATCTCGGACCGCACCGGTATTCAGGCGGCAATTCGCGCCGCGGAGAAAGCCGGCGGCGGCATCGTATTCTTTCCCCCCGGCGTTTTCCGCGTGCATGAAGCGGGAGACCCGAATGAGACGATAACCGTCCGCAAAGGGCGCATCGTGTTCCGCGGCAGCGGCGCGGGAGCCGGCGGCACGGTGCTGTACATGCATGCGCCGCTCGACCCGAAAAATCCGCAGCAGATGTGGACCACGCCGCCGTGTTTCTCGGTGACGCCCGCCGGTGTCGACGAGAGCCTGCTTACCGATATCACCGGACCGTCGCTGCGTGAATCGCGCGGGATAACCGTCGCGTCGTCCGCGGGAATAAAACCGGGCGACCGTATCGTACTGAGCATGCAGAGCACCGCCGCTGTCGATGAGTTCCTTGCGCCCTACCGCGCCGAGCCCTCATGGAAGGTGCTTCAGGAAAAAGGCATCATGGTGCAGGAGAAACACGAGGTGGCTTCGGTGAACGGCCGCACCGTGGTCCTTCGTGAACCGATACATGTGAATATCAATCCCGCATACGGCTGGAAAGTATACCGGTACGGGTGCGTGTCGAATATCGGCATCGAAGACATCTGGTTCCGCGGGAACTGGAAGGATAATTTTGTCCACCACCGGAGCGCGCTCGATGACAGCGGGTTCTCGGGTTTCAATCTGGCGCGTGCCGCCGATTCCTGGGTGCGCCGCTGCCGCTTTACGGATTTCAATCAGCCGGTCTCGGTGAGCGGATGCAAATCGGTATCCGTGATGCAGGTGCTGCTCGACGGTACACCGGGCCACAGCGCCTGCACCGTTTCGGGAAGCTACGGCACATGGGTTGGTCTTGTCCGCGACGACGCGTCGCACTGGCATGCCCCCGGTGTGACCGGGCAGAACGCCGGAGCGGTCTTTTACCGGATCGAATACAACGGCGATGCCTGCATGGAACTGCATGCGGCGCAGCCGTACGATACGCTCTATGACGCGGTGCGCGGCGGCATCGTCTATGCACGTGAAGGGGGCGCGGTTGAAAATCTGCCGAATCACCTGCGCCGTCTCGTGCTCTGGAATTTCGAACAGACGGGAAAACCGATAGACAAATTCAGTTACTGGCGCACCGATAAAGGCTGGGCACGCGAGGTAAAGCCGATCATCGCGGGTTTTCACGGCGTACCGACGACATTCGACGAATCGACACTCGAGGTCAACGAATCGTACGGCACACCGGTTGCGCCGGAATCGCTTTGGGAAGCGCAGTTCATCAAACGTATGGGGGCTCTTCCCGCATGGCTCGCCGCCGCCCGCACGGATTGGACAACGATGCTTTCATTATGGCAGAACGTGAGACCCGCAGATATCGCGGCAGGCAGACCGGCTTCTGTTGAGGATGCCGCCGGTGAGACTGCGGCTGCTGCAACGCCTGCTGTCACTGATGGGCTCAGCGCCTCGTGGCCCTGCAACGAAAAAAGCGGAACAGTCATCCTTGATAAAGCCGGCGACAGCCGCGGTGCGCTGCATGATGCCGATCGTGAACCCGGCAGAACAGGCAATGCGGTTGTATTCGGCGGGAACAACAATTCATATTTGGAGATACCGTCAACACCGGCCATCAACGCGTCACATGAGTTCACGGCCGTTTTCTGGATGCGCTGTGCGGGACCTACCGGCGGATATCAGAACCTGTTCGGGAAGACGGAAGGAAAATCGCGCAATTACTTTTTATACATGGGCAAGGCGAACGGGCAGCTCACGTTCAGCGCAAACTGGGAGGATGCTCCGGGCGACTTCACGGTGGATAATTTCGGTGTTACGGTCTGGGACGGGGCATGGCATCATGTCGCCGTACGGTTCGACGGCTCAGCACGGAAGCTCTCGCTTTTTGTGGACGGGGTCATGAAAAAAACGCTTGATACAAAAGGCGCTGTACTCGCGGGCAACCGCGGTCCGCTGCTGTTCGGGCAGGGACTTTCCGGCGCACTTGACGAGATCAAATTCTATCAGCGTACGCTGAGCGATGACGAGATCGTACGCGACTGGAAGGCAGGAGACGCAAAGTGAATACGCACAACGAACGTACACAGCTCTATCGTCTCATGGGCGATCTGCCGCCCCGTGACCGGCCTGTCTCAGCTGAGGTGATCTCCGCCGAACAGCACGGCTATGTGCTGGAACATCTCAGGCTCGACCTCAACGGCGAAGACCCGGTCACCGCTTTGTTCGCAAAACCGCTGAACGTAAAAGGCCATGTGCCGGCGGTGCTCTATAACCATGCCCACGGCGGCAATTTCAAGCTTGGAAAGGATGAACTGCTCAACGGATGTCCGCCTTATATCACGACGCCGTATATCGACGATATTATTGAACGCGGCTGGGCGGTGCTTGCCATCGACCATTGGGTTTTCGGCGAGCGCGGCGGCCGGAAACAGGACGATGTGTTCAAGGAAATGCTCTGGAAAGGGCAGGTGCTCTGGGGCATGATGGTCTATGACAGTCTGCGTGCCGTAGATTATCTTGGTTCGCGTGATGACGTGGATGCATCGCGCATCGCCACCGTCGGTTTATCGATGGGAAGCACCATGGCGTGGTGGACTGCCGCGCTGGACGAACGTATCGCCGCGTGCGTTGACATCTGCTGTCTTACCGATTTTCACGCGCTCATCGAGACGGATGGCCTCAGCGGTCACGGCTGTTATTACTACGTGCCGAATCTGCTGAAGCATTTCACGACAACCGATATCAACGCGCTCATCATACCGCGTCCGCATCTGTCGCTCGCTGGTCTCAAGGATACACTCACGCCGGTATCCGGCCTTGACCGCATCGACGTGGGACTGACACAAAGTTATACCGAAGCCGGTGTACCTGAACGATGGAAACTCATCCGCGAGGACGTGGGGCATGTGGAAACTCCTACGATGCGTGCGGCGGTGCTGACATTTTTAGAGAAATACATCGGGCGAGTGTAAGCTTTTTCTGTATTCCGGTTTATGCGGGCGCCGGCACATCCTCAAGATAAACGCCGTCGCTTTGAAGTTTCCGCTGAAGCTTTGGGATATCGACCTCTCTCATCTCCGAGCGTGCATCGAGCGCAAGCGCCGCAGCAGTGCCGAGGCCCTGCCCCATCACCATGCAGTGCGTCTGCACACGCACCGATGCGAGACCTTCATGCGTTGCCGATGCGCAACGTCCGGCAACAGCGAGATTGGGTATGTGTTCATTGAGACACATGCCGAGCGGGATATGATAACTTTCTCCCTCGGGCGGCATGCTGTCTTTTTTCTGATCGGCCCACGTGGTGTGCCCGCTGCCCTTCGGGTCGTGTATATCCACCATCCAGAATCCATGACCGATTGCATCGGACTGCTTTTGCGCATGCACAACCATGTCGGCGGTGAGCGTCTTAAGCCCGCGGATACGGCGCGATTCGCGTATGCCGAGCCAGAACCCCGTCTGTTCGATCTCGGCTTTGGCGAAACCGGGATGCTCCTGTTTCCAGAAGCCTGCATACTGCTTCACCTGTCGACGCGCCTGAACTGATAATCGGGTGAGTTCGGCCTCATCGAGCGGATTTCCCGCCACCGGCGTCATGTTGTAGGAGACGCCATGGCTGCGGGCATGCGTAAGATATGAACGCGCCGCGAGATCGAGAAACGGCGGCATTTTTCCCTGAGCATGCAATGCCTTCATCTTTTCAAAAACTTTTTCACCGATAGATCTGTCGCTGTTTATCAGCCGTTCATCCAATCCGCAGAGGCGGAACATCATCGTCATGCCCTGTACGCGGCCGTCGGATTCGCGGCCGAAATCGAACGGCACTCCCGCATTCGCGGCGATGTCGCCGTCGCCGGTTGCGTCGATAACGATCTTCCCGAGAAACGCCTTCCGTCCGGTTTTCGTATCGGCGAGTACACCGCGGATACGTCCGTCCTCGATGATTGATTCCATTGCCGCGAGATGACAGACGGTTTTCACCCCGGCGTCATCGAGCAATTCATGCATCGCAATCCGCATCGCCGACGGATCGAACTCGTGCGTCTCGCAGCGTGCGGGGTAATCATCGTAACGGCGCACACCGTCGCCGCACCGTTCGATAAGTTCCTGCACGATGCCGAATATCACCTGTTTCCTGCGGTCGCTTGTATGCCAGATATTGACAAGTGCATTTGTCGCCTGTCCGCCGACACTCGGGAACCGTTCGATGAGCAACACCTTCGCGTGATGACGCGCTGCACTCACCGCCGCTGCAATACCCGCCGGTCCGCCGCCGACAACGAGTATATCGGCTTCATCCGCAACGGGTATCGCTCTTCGGGGTTGAATGATCTCCATGACGTCTCCTGAATCGATACCGTAAATATCGCATCAATCCGGGAGATCATCTATATACGTACATGCTATCCATTCTCGCGAATATGCTGCCGCCGATCACTGCTTTTTCGACAGATCCAGCATGAACATATTGCCGCTGCTGCCCGAGATCACCTGCGGCACGGCGCCCGACCATTTCTCGATCCACTTGAGCTGTATGACTTCCGTTGAAACAGAATTGCGGAGCAGACGCTGCTTTTCGGCTTCCGCCTGCGCCTGAAGGATGGACGTTTCCTTTTCCTTCTCCGCCTGCTGTCTGCGGTACTCGGCTGTCTTGACCTTCTGTTCTTCCATCTGCTTCTCTTCAACAACTTTGTTGAACTCCGGCGTGAACGATATGTTGTTGAGGTTCACGTTCTCGAGCATGATGTTGTAATTCGAAAGACGCGTCTGAAGCATGTCGAATATCTTTTCCTTAAGCTCAATACGCCGGGTGATGATTTCTTCCACCGCGAACATGGATGAACATGCCTTGATGCACTCCTGAACGGCGGGCGATATTACTTTAATCGCATAATCGTGTCCCACTTTTTGGTAGAGATTGCCCACCTGCGAATAGTCGAGGTGATAGTTGATCGCCACATCGTAATCGATCTTCTGCAGGTCCTTCGACGCGCCTTCAGCCTTGTGTTCTTCTTTCACGGTCTTCACGTCGAAACGCACGATATCGGAAAGCGGATTCTTGATATGCAGTCCGTTCTCGGCGTATTTCATGATTTTGCCGAAAAACACTTCTACGGCAACCTCACCGGGATTCACCACGTAGAACATGGCGCCGATGAGGATGATCACCGCAATGCCGGATGATACGCCGCCGCAGATCCTGCAGATCAGCGTTTTGACGCCCTTCGCATCATCCCATGAGGATTTCATGACAGCGGGAAGTCCGAAACAGACGACCGCACAAAGAACGAATACCACAAGAAAAAACATACTCATTTTCCTGCTCCTTATTTGTGATCGACAATACTAGTATATATTCATATCGCGCCGTCGACAAGCGCATTGCCGGCGCGAATCGGGTACGCGCATTATTGTTTGCAATGATGCCGCACCATGATATCATGTCGCAACGGTGCGTTATGAAACGTGTCCGCGGCGGAGGCCTTTCAATGAATCGGAAACTTTCAGTATTATTCATTGCCGTCATCATCGGTGTCGCCGGTATGCTGTCGGCACAGTCAGCGGATAATCTAATCCGTAACGGGGATCTTTCCGAGAAGGGAAACGACGGTGCGCCATCGGTATGGAACATCGGCAAGGATAATCAGCCGTGGACGTTGGATGCTCCATCGGAAATGAGCGGCGGTAAACCGGCGCTGACGTTTACGGTAAAAGCCGCGCAGGCCAATTACGGCGCTGTTGAACAGTCGGTGAAAAACCTTAAAAAAAACACCCGCTATACGCTTGAAGCGCACGTGCTCGCGAGCAAAAAGGAAGTTGCACTCCTCATGATAAAGCTCTTCGACGCATCGGGAAAGGAGCTCAAACGTTATACCGGCGGTTTTAATACCGGTACCGATCCGGAGTTGCTCAGGCTTGTTTTCAACACCGAAGAAGCCGCCGGTGTCTCGGTGCTCTGCCGCTATCTTCAGAACGCCGACAGCATCGGCGCACGGATATCGTTCTCCGATATAAAACTGTATGAAAAGAAGATCGCCGCCCCGCGGTTGATGACAATATATGTTTCGCCGTCCGGAAAAAACGGCGCGAATGGGACAAAAGAAACGCCGCTGAAACGCATTCAGGAAGCGCTTGATAAGGCCGGACCCGGAACCACGGTGCATCTTGCCTCCGGCGTTTACCGCGAACGAATCCGTTTCAACGAAGGCGGCATCGTGCATTTTCCCGTCACACTTGAAGGCGAATCCGGCGCGGTGATTGACGCGTCCGATCCGCTTGATCTCAACTGGGTTTCCGCTGCCGACATCGGCCCGGGAGTGTATAAAACAAGTCTTACGACACCGGTGATCACCGTTACGGCAGACGGGAAAATCGTCACGATACTCGACGAAAAACGTGTTGACCCGGACTATGTTGCCAAAGTACTCGCGAAAGGAAAGAATAAAGAAGCGCTCGGCGTGGTGCCCGAGAATGTGTTCACGGCGGACTGGGCATGGCCGGCGATATTCCAGAAGGGAATCGGGCCGTCGGGATGGGAAGGCGTAAAAGCGCTTGCGATATATTCCGAGAAACGAAAAGAGCTCATCATCCGTTTCAAGGGAGATCTCGATCCGCGGACGATGCGCATGACCGTCGCACGTCGGCTTCCGGCGATTACGATCAGCGGCGCCGACCGCTGCGTGGTGCGAGGCCTCACCATACGCAATGGCTGGCAGGGAGTGCTCATCGAACGCTCGCTCGGTTCGGTTGTCGAAGACTGCCGCATCGAGATTACCGATCACGGTGTGTATCTGGGACCCGGCGCCGACCGATGCACGATACGCTTTAATGACATCTCGCAGGACCCGTACGCGGGAGCGAGCCCGAAGATGACCGGATGGTGGGACAACTGGCTTGCGCATAAAGTGGGCGGTTTCTACGACCGCATCGGCATTGAGATACACGCCACCATCGGCGGTCATGTCATACACGACAACGATATACACGACGACTGGGACGGCATCGAGGATACGGGCAAAGTCGGCGAGAACAGAGACCTCGACATCCATCACAACCGCATTTTCCGCGTGGCCGACGACGGGCTTGAACCCAACGGCGCCGGCGAGAACTGCCGCTGGCACGACAACTGGGTTGAAGAGACCTGCTGCGGATTCCGCATCAAAACGATAAAAGCAGGTCCCCTGTATGCGTACCGCAATATTTTTTTCAACAATGGAGAGGACTATCGCTGCTTCGTTCCGCAGTATCCGGCAGAGGTATATGTCTATCACAACACATCCACGAGTGCGGTTGCGGTCACCTACAATAAGGTGCAGGGCATCGGCACGCCGAAATACTGGTTTCTCAATAATATTTTCTGGTGTGAACGCTGGTGGAGCGGCGGCGATCTGAAACCGAACTGGCACGGAGAGCATAATATCATCGTCCGGCGCGGAGCGAATTCCGATTGGGATAAAAAGAAAAGCCTCGCGGCGGAACTCGGCATCGACCAAAAAAGTCTCTGGCTCGAGGGCGATCCGGGATTTATGGATGCTGAAAAAAAAGATGCGCGGCTTCGTGAGGATAGTCCTGCGCGAGGGCGCGGCGGCGATATGGCGGCACTGACCGGTAAAAAGCTTCCGGGATTTGAATCCGCCCCGAACGTATCCGACGCGGGCGCGCTGCGGTACGGCGACCCGCTGCCGATATTCCCGCGCAAACGGGGAACGTTCGATGTGCCGGCTGCGGGATCGTTTCCTGCGGAGTAAGCAGAACCATAGTGAGGATGTAATACGTGGAACCGCGAATTGTACTCAGTTATCTCGCCGTTTATATCATCTGGGGATCCACGTATTTTTTCATAAAGATCGCCGTCGAGACGATACCGCCGTTCTTCGGCGTCGGACTCAGGTTTTTTGTCGCCGGTGTGATACTGCTTCTCGTTGCAGTCGCGACCGGGCAGATGAAAGCCCGGCCCACGCTGCGTGAGATACTGTATACCTGTCTGCTCAGTGCGCTATTGCTGATAGGCGGCAACGGACTGGTGATGGTGGCCGAACAGTCCGTCGACAGTTATCTCGCGGCGCTCCTTATTTCATCCACGCCGCTCATGGTAACGGTGTTCGACCGCGTACTGCTCGGCAAAAAAGCGGGGTGGGTACAGATCGCCGGCATCATTATCGGCATCGCGGGCATAGCGCTCCTGTTCTATCATCCGGGTACATGGTCGTTCCGTTTTTCTGCCGGCGACATACTGCTCCTGTGCGCGGTGGCGTCATGGGCCCTCGGCACCAGTCTCGGGCACAAGTTCCCCGTTCATGAAAACAGTCTTGTGAACAGCGGCGTGCAGATGCTTTTTGCCGGTATAGCCTGTCTCGCGTTCATCGCGGTGATGCCCGGCAGGGCTGTCGATGTTGCCGCGGGATTTTCCGCACGGTCACTCCTGGCGCTCGGGTATCTCATTTTCATCGGCTCGCTCGGTTTCATCGCGTACACGTACCTCATCAAGCATGAACCGGCGGTACGCGTGACGAGTTACGCGCTCGTCAACCCCGTCATCGCGGTGGCGCTCGGGCTTCTTCTCGGTCATGAAAAGCCGGTGGCATTCCTCCTGCCCGGCTGCGTACTCGCGCTCATCGGTCTTGCGCTCATGCTCTACGGAAACACCATTGTTGCACGGCTTCGGCGCGGAAAGACGCTATCGTGAGCGCACCGGAATAATGAACACCATGAAATATACGCTCGCCGCAATCCTGTCAGCTGTCATCATGAGCGCTGCGGCACAATCGGTGACAGCTGAAGCCTGGCAGAAGCGGCTGCCGTTTCCGGCTGATGCGTCACTGCATCCGGTGCATGTGTTCATCGAGCGTACGCTGTATCGCCGTGCACTCTGCGCTGTTGCGCCGGCGAATGCCCTGTTTATCTCAAATGAATATGCCGCGCTTGATGTGCGGATGAAGGCCGCGGGCATGCCGGATACACCCGGGCTCGCGCGCTGTCAGAAAGCGGCGATACTGCTTGCACAGATTCCCGAGCTTGCCGATGTGCGGACAGAAATCGTGCGCTATCCTGATTACACATCAGATAAGGACTCATGTCCGCTTGCGACCAATTCGATGACGCGTTTTTATCACCGGTATGCGGCTGAACGGCTCCGGCTGTTCCGGCTCTGGCCGCGCGTCACCAGCGAGTTGAAAAAAGTCAGACCGGACGAGATAACCGGCGACGGTATGCCTGCGAAGACAATTCTACTGACATTTGACGACGGCCCGTCAGCGCATACGCCGTCGCTGGCGGATCTGCTTGCATCACGCCGGCTTCCCGCGATGTTTTTCATACTCGGATGCACTACGTACGGGAACAATGCGATGTTATCCCGGCTGCATTCCAACGGCTTCATGCTTGGAGTGCATGCGTACAGTCATTCGAATCTCACTGATATGAAAGCGGAAATGGCAACATCGGAACTGAGTCGCACTGCGGAACGCATCACTGCGGCAACAGGAAAGCCGGCCCGGTATTTTCGCGCACCATACGGACTGCGAAACGCTGCGGTGCTCTCGACGGGTGACGGATTAAAACTCCGTCACGTGCTCTGGAATATCGATTCGAAAGATTGGGACAAAATGCTGACCGACGACGACGTCATCGAGCGGGTACTGCGGCTCTCACTCCTGTATGACGGCGGCATCATGCTCTATCACGACATACACCCGCGGGCGCTGCGTACGCTCCCCCGTGTCATCGATTATCTCACCGCGGAGGGATATCGTTTTTCCGGTGACTGCCGCTAGCATTACTCAGCGGCATCCCATGGCGTAGAAAACTATCTATTCCTATTTTTCCGACCGGATCGTGTACATCGAATAGCCGACAGCCCGTGATGCATCGGCCATCTCACGGATGGGCGTATCGACGCAGTCAACGAAACCCGCGCTGTAGTTCTCACCGTCGAACCGTCCGCTCGCCGGCTGATGCTGGTACAGGAACCAGAAGGTGCCGATGACCAACGGATGTTTGAGCGCGCTTTTTAGATATGCCTGATACCTTTCGCCGCGTGTTTTCTGGTCGGGCACTTCAAGCAGTCCTGATGGTGAAAAATAACCGCGGTCCGGCGCGTTGAAATGGAATTCGGTTATCATTATCGGACGCGGGTTGTCGACCTTCGGTTTCAGTTCATCCACATTCCATTTGTAATGATTATGGCTCACCACATCGCAATAGCGGTGGGCGATGGGATCCACATCCGGCTGTACGTGCGAGAAACGGCAGCCGGTGTAGAGGTGATGCGGGAATATCTCGCGCACGCCGTCGCGGCAGATGCGGAAATAGGTGTCGATGGTCTTTTCATTGAAGGCGGCAAGATCCGGTGCCGCCCGCTTCGGATCCGGTGCGTTAGTCGCTGCGAGCAGCGCATCCCATGACGCGTGCGCCGTCCCCCATTGCGTATTGAGGCTCTCTATTGTCGAATATTTTGCGCGAAGATCGTCTACGAACACCTGTTTGCCTTTCTGGTTCGCGGGACATTGCAGTGTCGACACGGCAAGTGAGCTTGCGCCGGGTATGCCCCAGGTAAGTTCGTTGTCCACGCCCACGCCAAGCAGCCACGGATCGTCGGCACGCGTTTTTGCCATGCCGGCAAGCGCCTGCCGGACCCCGGTCGCGAAACCGGGATCGAACACGTCGTAGAAATTCGCCCAATATCCCTTTGCCGCCGCAAGAACCGGCGCTTTGGGAACCACATACAGATAGTATGCCATGCGCCTGAGATCGCAGATGCTCATGGTTGAACCCGCGCCGATAGTGTTCATGCCCCAGCTCGGCAGCCGCCGCGTGCAGAGTTCGTCGAACGCATTCCGCCAGCCGGCACCGTATTTACGCCGGAGATTGGCCTGCGTGAAGTTGTACGCCCGGACCGGCAGACCTTCCTTATAATACCACGAACCCCATGCGTTGTATTTTTCCCAGAATGAACCGAGTTCCGCATCGTTTGCTGCCGGAAGGTTTTCAAACCATTGCTCACGTTCCGTCACCGGCGAGGCGGTACCGTATCTGACACCGTGGATGCCGTGGGCGAAAAACAATTTTCCGAGCGGGTCGATGAACCACCATCGCCCCTGCAGATTGGTGACATAGAAAAATCCCGTTGCCGGAAATTGCGGACCCTTCGTCCATCCGCCGTACTGATCCCATTCCTCCGGCCGCGGTTTCGCGGTATACTCCGCAAGTTCGGCGGCGGCACCGGTTGAAAGTTCGGCAAGCGAGTGAATTTTTCCGGGCCAGTCGGCGTGACGGTACTGCCCGTATTCGTCGAAGATAGGGTATACCGGCGACGGCGGAGCATCGGATTCCGTTGCGCTGCCCCGTGCATGCACTTTTCCAAAACGTACCAGAGCCGCTGTGGCCGGCCGTACGAAATGAACAGCTATCTCCACTACACGCGAAAGTTCGAAGGCCGATGCCTTGCTGTTGGGACGCTCCGCCCACGACGGAATGCCGCGCATGAGGAACAGAACCGGACGGTTCGCATCGCCCGGACGCGGTGGTGCTGCGAAGCGCATCGTCGTCGTTCCCGGTGGTATCGTAAAGCGCTTTTCTTCCGATACTTTTTTCCCGGCCGCATTCTCGCAGGTGACTTTGAATCCGACTTCGATGCTCACCGGGCCGATGTTGGCCGCGTCAAGCGTCAGTTCGCGGTACGCCGAACAATCAATCGCGGGTGACAGCGGGAAAATACAGCCGGGCCAGGAATAGCTGAAACCCTCGGCCGGCTGCATGATGAGCAGGCCGTCATCACGTCGTACGATTACTTCTTTTTTCTGTGCCGATGCTATTGACTCCGCACTGCCGGGGTCAAAAATGAGCTTTTCCTCGGCGGCTATGGAGAATGAAAGTGTCAGGATGGTGAGGGTAAAAAGCGCAGCGAGTGCATTCAGTGGCCGGATGCGAGGCGGTGTACTGTTGTTTGTCATATATTTCCTCCGATGCTGCTCAAAGTATACAACATCGTCTGTCGCAGGTAAATGAAGAAACGTGCGGTACTGATGAAGAAAATTGACGCGCATCAGGCAGAGGCGCTCGGAAATTACATGGCGAATGCTTACAGACGTTACCGGAAACGAGCTATTCGATAATATGCGGAACGAAGCGGCTCATATTGCCGGTGATGCGCCCGTTCGTCTCACGGATGCCCATGCCGCACGCCGTGTCGCCGATTATCCAGCTTCCGATGACCGGATAATTGCCGTTGAACCCCGGTATCTCCGTATACCGCTGCATTATCGACGAGCCGGCATAGGGGCCTTCAGCCTGGTCCACCACCCTGCCGCTTTCGAGTATGGTGATGTTGCTGCCTTCCCTGCCGAAGTAGGGTTTCTCCACCCATCTGCCGCTGCGGTCGAACTCCTCGTCGGAGAAATGCGCCGGAAGTATTGCTCCCGTATCGCCGAATATCTTCGAGAGGAGCGGGAGCATCCCCTTGTTCGAGAGTATCATCTTCCACGGCGGTTCTATCCAATTCGTCCCCGCCGTCGTGAGGTTCCTGCCGAATTCCTCGTTCACCATCCATTCCCACGGATAGAGCTTATAGCACCAGCGCATCGGTTCGTCATTCATCGTGAACCGCCCGTCATCGGCGAGCCCTATCTCGTCCACATAAAACACGCGTGTCGTTATGCCCGCCTGATGCGCTACATCGGCCATGTATGTCGCGGTCATGAGGTCTTCGACATGTTCTTTAACGCAGGCGCAGTAGAGCGTGTCGCTCCCGATGTCATTCGCGACGAACTTCCACGCGTCGAGCAGCGATTCATGGATATTGTTGAACTGGTCTTTCATGGGGTACACGTCTTTCAGCCAGTACCATTGCACCACGGACGCCTCGAGGAGTGACGTGGGTGTGTCAGCGTTGTACTCGAGCATCTTGATCGAACCCTCGGGTGTCACCACAAGGTCGAATCTGCCGTACATGGTCTTCGGAAAATCGTTCTCCCATGACTCCGCTATCCACGGGGCGAACGCTTCGGGGATGCTGAGTTTTTTGAGAAATGAATTCCGGTAACCGTTTTTCACATAATCGTCGACGACATGCCCGGTGAGCGTCAGACATTTTTCATGGAGGTCATTCGTCGCCGCTTCTATGCTGTCAATCTCACCGGGGGTAAAGGAGTAATACGCGCTTTCATCCCAGTACGGGAGGTTCTCTTCCTCGTCGGTATGAAAGACGAACCCCACGTCCTCGACTTTCTTCTCCCACCCGCTGCGCGTTATGGCCGTGTGCCGTGTCATTACTGCGGTACAACCTTGTTGGACATGATGCCCGACATTATCTTCATATAAAGGTAATGCCCGTCATTGAACTGATTCGAATCGGATGACGCCATCAGTCTGAGCGAATCCTCGATGGTGAAAAAGAGATCGCCCTTGCCGCTGTCATTCGCCCACGTGATCTTGAGGAGCAGCCGGTCGGTGGGCGTATCGCGGATGACCATGTCGGTTATATCGGCGTTGGAAAGCGAGACAAGCTTCGTGTAACGCTCGCGAAGCGTTCCGTTGGGCTTGTACCCGCCGCAGGAAACAACGAGAAGAATTGCCGGGATGAGTGCTATGATTTTTTTCATATATATCTCCAGTATACAGTATATACGCGCTATGACTTTGCCGAAAAGTGCGATGCCGACGAACCGAAACCGCCTTTCTTCGAACCTGATGAACCGGATGTTCCCGATGCGGCGCCGCCCTTTTTTGCGGTACCCTTCTCAGCGATCTTTGCGTTGGGGTCTGCGGGATCGAATGAACGTGTCGAGTAGAACGGACGGTTGAGCCAGAAGAACGGATAGATGAACGGCGCAAAGTGATATCTCGTATTCGCATTGGTCGCCATATTTGTTGCCGCCATGACACCTGATGATTTCAGCCCTTCGGTGCGGTACGAGTTCCAGTCCGTAAGCGACGCGCCCGCGGGCGCTTCTGCGCCTTTGCCGTAGCCGAGCGTCACCAGCGAACTGACTGCGATAAGCAGCTCGCCGATCTTCACCTTTTTTGATTTTTTCATGCTCGCCTCCCGCGCAATGCTTTGTACCCGGTGCACTATATCATATGTGCAGAAACATGTGCCGTGTGCGCGATAACGCTACTTCACGTTCGCGAAATAACACGTAACCTTCTGTTCGATGGCGTCCGCCGCGACAATGACGCCCGACGGCGTACGCGAAAGTTTTGCCGTATCGATGACCTTGACGGCATCCTTCCATTTTGCCGCGTCCGGAGCGATATCGGTAAGCACCGAAGGTGAGGTCTCGAAGAACGATGTGTTGATGAAATTATCCGCCTGCTGCGGGAATACGGCGAGATAGAGCATATCGCGCTCGACGAGCTCGTTGAGGAAATGCGTACCGAGTGAAACATCGGGAACGAGGTCCTCGCGCATGGCCACCATCTCACAGAGTATCGATACGTTATTAATCTCGGCGAACGATACCGGTATACCGAGTTCCGGTGAACTGGTGCCCCAGCGTCCGGGGCCGAGGAGCATCACCGGCATGTTCTCAGGGCACGCATGATTGATGGTGCCGATGAGCCGCGCGATCTCATGGCGTTCGCGGAGCGGCAGATACCCGTACACCGACGGCACCACATAGATGATGCGCGTGATGTTTTTCATCCGGCTCTGACCCACCACCGCGCAGCGCGCCTGGATAATGAGGTTATTATGTTCCACTTCGATAGCCGGAAGTTTTACCGCGTCAACGCCCTTCACCTGGAGCGGTCTGCACTGGACGATGTTGATGCGGTATGAGCTGTAGTCGTCGGCGACGTTCGCGGTGAACTCGATGTCGACCGGATGTTCATAGGCGCTCTGCAGATCGGCCAGCATGCCGCGCATATCCTTCGAGAACGGACCTTCGAGCAGTTCATCAAATGAGAGCATGCCTTCCGCATCTGCGGACTTTGCGGTGAACCGGCTGAGCAGTTCGGCGGGTATATGCTTCACGATGTCGGTGAACTGGCCGGATACGAGCTGATTGGCGTCGAGGTCGAGATAATCCACTTTGCGCTGCGAGTAGCGCCGCACTTCCTTGCTGTTCACTTCGGGGCGTTTCATCGGCTCGTTGAGCGCTACCAGACGCGTATAATCGTCGTCGGAACGGTTGACCGCGCGCGTGCCGAGACCGAAGACCAGACGCAGCACGCCCGCTTTCGGATCGATAGCGCGGTTCCATGCGAACGGATTGAACGAAAAGCCCACGCCGGCAACCGGCGGGAAATAATATTTTCCGAACGCATCGCCCGATACGCGCATGATGAGGAGCGCCATCTGCTCGTCGGAGTCGAGGAGACGCCTGCCCGCACGGTAGCGCAGCGCACGTTCGCTCATGGAGCTTGCGTAGATGGAACGCATGGCGGCGAGAAAGTCCTCGAGCCGTTTTGCGCGAGGACCCTGATTGGCGCAGAACACGCTTTCGTATTTGCCGGCGAATGAATTGCCGAAGTTGTCCTCGAGCAGCGAGCTTGAGCGCACGATGAACGGCGACTGCCCGAAGTGGTCGAGCACCTGTTCCAGTCTGCGCACGATATAGTCGGGAAAATGGCCGGTGAGAATCCGGCGCCGGGCCTCTTCGGACCCGTCGAGGAACGTTTTCGGGTCATGCTGCTTCTGGCGTATCCACCATACGCCGTTCGTGACGAGGTAGGTGTAGAACACATCGGAGCCGACGTAGAAATTATCGTGCGATTCCAGGAGCTGAGCATATCGCGGGTTGCTCTTGCGGACGATGGCGCGGGCGAGGAGCATGCCGACGGATTTACCGCCGATGAGCCCCGAGCCCACCATGCGGCGGACTATCTGCAGCACGTCATCAAGGGTCATGTATTTCGAGATGAGCGCGAGCATCTTTTTATCGCGCGAAAGGAGCATGCGGGTGAGCTGGTTGAAGAAACCCGCCATGCGGTCGCTTCTGCCGCGGCCGGCCTTCATCTCGGCGTGTTCATCCTCGGCATCGAGCGCCATGCGCGCGGGAAAATCCATGTCGGCATCCGGGTCGTTCCAGTCCTCGTTTGCAAGCACCTCGGCGATGGTTACGCTCGAGGTCACCGGCGTCAGAGTGTCGCCGTGCATCGCGTGCAGCATGTGTATGGTCGGCGTATAGCGGTGCTGCACCTTCACCGGACGCACATAAAGCGAACCGGCATGTGTTACGAGATCTATAAAGAGCTGCGTCGTGGAGACGATGGGGTTGATGGCGTGCGTGGAATGGCGTTTTCGGTATAGTGCGAAATACGCAATCGTTTCAAGATCGTAGAGGTAGGGACAGGTAAGCATGAAGAAATTGCCGAGCATCTGGTCTGAGTACCAGTCTCCGGCAAGCTCCGAAAGGCAGTCGAACACGTAGCACGCGCCGCGTCCGTTCGATTCTATCGCCTTGTGTATGACGGTGATGAAATTCTCAAAACCGTCCTCGGGCTTCAGTTCGTGCAGTTCAGAACACTGACTTTTAGACAGGAGCGCCGCGTGATTGGCGAATCTGAAGTACACAAGGCGCCGGTTCTGATTGAGCGCAGCAGCGGCAAACGGCTTGACGAACACGGCGTAATCGTCGATCGACGAAACCTGCCAGACGACGTTATCGCCGGGGATGAGTCCTTTGAGAACATGGTCGAGTCCGGATATACCGGAAGTCACTTTTATATCGATGGTATCCATAACGAGGGCATACTCCATTTAAAGGATGATTCGTCTGCGGATGGGTTGAAAAACGTACGTAAAACAAAAAGTACGGGTGTTTCAACGGTCGGGGCATTATACAGCAAACCCCGTGTCCGTCAAGATTGCGGACACGGGGTTTTGCGCTTTTTTTGACAGTGTGATCAGACTTTGAGTTTTCCCTTGAAATGCGGCAGATATTCCTTATTCGCCTCGAACATGTCGTTGACCATGTTCCGCGTCTCTTCCATGGAAAGCACCGACGATGTGAGCGGGTCGAAGAGCACTGCGTGGAATATTTTCCGCGCGTCGCCTTCGATGGCGCCTTCCACAGCGAGCTCTTCACAGCGAGCGCTGATGTTGTTGAGAATCGCGAGCTGCGCGGGGAGCGGACCGGTGTGCACGGCGTCAAGGCCGCGCTGTGATGCGTACACGGGAACTTCTACGCAGCAGCCCTCGGGGAGGTTGTCGATGAGGCCGTAGTTGCGCACATTGCCGTTGAATTCAAACACCGTATGGTCGCCGAATATCGCGTTGAATATCGATGCGGCGTATTCGTGACCGCGCTCGAGTTTCACCGGTTTTTCAAGTTCCTTCTGTATGAGGTCTTTCCAGTCGTGCTGGCGCTTGAGATATTCGTTGAGGATATACGCGTGGTGTCCGGGATTCCAGCCGGTGCCGTTGGTGCAGTACTTCTCGATGAGGTCCGGGCGCTTTCTGAACCATGAGTTGTATTCGGAGTTATGGCCGCTCGATTCGGTGACATAGTAATCGAGATGCAGGTACATCTCGTTGCGCACCTGCTCCTCGTTGTATATCTCCTTCTTCTCGGTGATGGCTTTTCTGATGAGCGGATATGCGTCCTTGCCGTTCCATTTGAAATCGATGTACCATGCCTGGTGATTGATGCCGGCGCAGAGATACGTTACCTCTTTCATGGGCGCGCCGATCCATTTGGCGAGCATGCCCGCGGTGCCCTGTACCGAGTGGCACAGGCCGGTAACCGAGATCTTCGGGTGTTCGCCCTGCATCCCGCGGCAGAGCATTGCCATGGGATTGGTGTAGTTGAGCACGATGGCGTTCGGGCAGAACTTCTCGACGTCGGCAATGATGTCGAGCATCACCGGCAGTGTGCGGAGTGTGCGGAAAATACCCGCGGGACCGCGCGTATCGCCCACGTTGATATCAACGTTGTATTTTTTCGGTATCTCGATGTCGGTGCGGAACACATCCGGTCCGCCCTGGAGTATGGTGATGACGACGCCGTCTGCACCCTTGAGCGCGGCTGCGCGGTCTTTGGTTGCGGTCACTTTTGCCGGATATTTTCCCGCGGCGATGATGCGTTCAACCGCCGTTTTGGTGAATGCGAGACGCTCGTCGTTGATGTCCATGAGCGCGATCTCCGCGTCCTTGAACGCGTCGAACGTGAGGATGTCGCGTACGAGCCCGCGCGTGAAGCCGAAGCTGCCCGCTCCGATGAATGCGATCTTCTTGGCCATGTGAAATCTCCTTGTGTTTATTTCGGGGTCATGCCCCGATATTTGTGCAAGGGAGTAAGCTCCCTTGTTTCCTTTGATACTACTTTTTCTTTTTTGCTGATTTCTTTCCCTTATGCGTTGCGCGGTCGGACATGGACGACACAGCCGCTACGCCGCTTTCATAGTCCGTGCCGATGATGTGCGGCAATGCCGAGGGACTCAATCCTTTCACGAGTTCCTGCTTCGACACGTCCTTGCGTTCATAGCGCAGGAATATGCCCCACGCATTGCCCGTGTTCGAATCGAGCGCGACGACGATCTCGTGCTCTCCTTTCGACGCGATGAACGGAATCTTCGCAGCATCTGCTTTTGCCGGATTCGTTCCGTTGGGATCGTAGAACGCCTCGCGTCCGTCTATCCACATCTTCACCGGTCCGTCATAACCGAACAGCACCGAGAGTTCCATGCGTGACGCACATGTGATGCGGCTCACATAGTATACGAGCGCGGAACCGGCTTTGTTAAGCTCCTCGTGGCGGCTCATGAAATTACCGCTGAAGGTATGTTTCTTGAGCCCGAGCATCGATTTTTTCGGATACGGGAGACCGCCCACATCGGCATGACGCAGTATCTTGCTCACCTGCGGCGTACGGACGTATGAGGTTATCGGCGGGAGTCCGCCCGTTACGGTAACGGCTTTCGGTTTTGCGCACCAGGATGGTATGAAACGTTTTTCTGCTGCGAACAGTTCCTCTGCCATCGAGCGTATCTCGGAAAGTGAACAGACAGCGGCAGACAGAGGATCCATCATCATCGCGTGTATGACGGCTTCGCGGTCATGGTTCATGACACCGTTCACGGCGAGTTCGAACACCGCCATGTTCGAGCGGCAGAGCGCCGCGCACTGTTCGGGGAGGTCGCCGAAATGCGTGGGCATGAAACCGCGCGTGTCGACGAGTGTGGCGACTTCAACGACCCCCGTTTGCGGCAGGTTCGAGATCAAGCCGTCGTTCTTCACTGAGGCATAGATCACTTTTTTCCGGTCGAACATATGCGCTTCGATGATGTCAGACGCGTATTCGTGCCCGCGCTTGAGCGGTATCTCGCGTTTGCCCATCGCCATCTCGTAGCGGCGCTTGTCGGTGGCCTTGCGCCATGACGGCCAGTTGTCCGCGTAGAAACTCGTGCCGCCTTTGTAGCCCTCGCGGCAATGGAGCTTGAGAAGGTCCTTCCGTTTGCGGTAATACGGCACATATTCTGAGTAGTGTCCGCAGCTTTCGGTGGAGAAATAGCCGAGGTTTGTGATGAGGTCGGTGCGTATCGGGAACGCCTCGATTACATCGGGGCGGAGTGCCGCTGCTCGGAGACGCGGATGCATATCCTCGCCTTTATAGGTGAGCGATGTGAACCACGCCATGTGATTGATGCCCGCGCACTGCCAGCGGAGTTCCTCGTAGGGAACGCCGAGTATGTCGGAGACCTGACGCGAGTTGCCCTGCACGGAGTGGCAGAGACCTACGAACGGCTGATCGGTGGTGCGAACCGCGCCGAGCGTCATCATCGACATGGGGTTCGTGTAGTTCATGATGAGCGCTTTGGGGCAGAGCTTCTTCGCGTCCTCGAGTATGCCGATAAACGGGGGCAGCGTGCGGAGCGTCTTCATCACGCCGCCCGGTCCGATAGTGTCGCCGATGCACTGGTCGATGCCGTACTTGAGCGGTATGTCGTTGTCGTGCCGTACGCACTGCACGCCCGACACTTCGATGGTGCTGATGAGGTAATCGGTTCCGGGTAGTATCTTCTTTCTGTCGGTGGACGCCTCGATGCGCCATTTCGTTTTTTTGAGGAGCGTAAGTATGCGGTTGAGCAGTTTTACGTTTATCGCCAGACGATCCGCGTCGATATCCACAAGACCGATAACACCTTCATCAAGACCTTCGATGTTGAGGATGTCGGTGAAGAGCGGCTGGGTGAAACCCGAACCGGCTCCGAGGAGGGTGATTTTTGGCATTGGTATTTCCTTATTTGAACCGCAGGCGCGGATATATATCCGCGCCTGCGGTTCAAACTATTTGTACTTCGGAAGCATCTTACCGTGCGCTTTGATGAGGTCGTCGCACAGCGAGCGTATCTGATCGAGCGTCAGTTCGCTTGAGGTATGCGGGTCCATCATCGCCGCATGATAGACGGCGTCTTTCTTGAGTGTGAGCGCCGCTTCGATGGCGAGGAGATGCACGTTGATGTTGCCCCGGTTGAGTCCCGCGAGCTGTTCGGGAAGCGGTCCCGCGTAGCAGCCCTGCACGCCGTTACGGTCAACGAGGCAGGCCACTTCCACCACGGCGTTCGACGGCAGATTCGGGATGAAGCCCTTGTTGAGCACGTTCCCGCCGATGCGCGTGGGAATATCGGTCTCGATTGCTTCCATAATATACGAACCGTATTCATGCGAGCGTTTATGCGAGAGACTGCTGTTCTTCACGATCTCGTCGCGCTGACGTTTCCATCCGGCAATCTGGTTCACGCAGCGGCGCGGATATTCGTCGAGCGGGATATTGAACTCTTCGATGAGTTCGGGGAATTTATCCTTTATCCAGTACTGCGTATACTCGGCGTTATGTTCCGAAGATTCGGTCACATAGTAACCGAAATATTCCATAAGTGCGTGACGGACCATGTCGCCGTATTTCTGCGCGCCCTTTTTTCGCGCTGCGGCCAGTTTTTTCGCCGCGCGTCTTTTAATTTCAGGATAGAGGTCCTTTCCGCCATCGGTCACTTCAAGAAGCCACGCCATGTGATTGATACCGGCTATCTTCCACTGAAGTTTTTTCACGCTGTCGGTCATCTCAAGTCCGCGAAGGAGCCCCGCCGCGCAGCCCTGCACCGAGTGGCAGAGGCCTACGGTCTTGATGCTGCTGCCGCGGAGCATAGCACCGGTGAGCATGGACATGGGATTCGTGTAATTGAGGAACCACGCATCCGGACATACCTTTTCCATGTCGTGCGCGAAATCGAGCATGACCGGAATGGTGCGGAGTGCGCGGAATATTCCGCCGATGCCGAGCGTGTCGGCTATGGTCTGGCGTAAGCCGTATTTCTTGGGTATTTCGAAGTCGATGACCGTTGACGGTTCATAGCCGCCCACCTGAATGGCGTTCACCACATAATTCGCGCCGGAGAGCGCGGCTTTCCGCTGGGCCACGCCGAGGTGCGCGGTGATCTTCGCCCGTTTTTCATTGATGTTCGCGTTGAGCGTATCGAGCATGAGCTTCGACTCTTTGAGCCGTACCGCGTCGATGTCGTACAGTGCGATGTGTGAATCCTGAAGCGCGGGGGTAAGCATCGAATCTCCGAGCACATTCTTTGCGAATATCGTGCTGCCTGCGCCCATGAATGTTATTTTCGGCATTGTTGTCTCCTTTTGCCGTGCGAGTATGAACTATAATATAACCCCGTGCGGATGACGGTCTATGTCATTATGTTGTTTTTCTATGTCGGAATTTGACGGCTACCGGCGCCCGTCGGAAAGCTTCTTCCGGTATGCGCTCGGTGTCATGCCGGTATGCGTCTTGAAATCGGCCGCGAAATGCTGCGATGTTGCATAGCCGCTTTCAAAGGCCACTGACGTGATATTCATCGTCCCCGCAAGCAGTTTGCATGCTTTCGCGATGCGTTCCTTCATCTGATATTCCTTGGGCGACATGCCGGTGAGCCGTTTGAACATGCGCGTGAAATGCTCGTGGCTGAACGGGATATCCCTGAAAATATCGCCGAAATGACGGTTTTCATCGAGCGAACAGGATATGAGATTCTTGGCAAAATCAATCCAGAACGCGTCGTCACGCATTTCCGGTTTGTCGTCGCCGATATGCGCATATACCAATGCCGCAAGATAATTCCCCGCCGCTTGTACAATTTCACGATGCATTCCGGATGGGCGTCCGATAGCTTCACTTACCTGCCTGGCCGCAGCCGATATCGTCCCGTCCTCGGGGATGATCACCGATGCTGCGCGCTTTGCGGCGATGCGGACGTTCGGTTCAATTACATACACACCACGGTAGCTTCGTGAACGGGTGAACAGTTTGAACGCGGTATGCGGAAACAATACGAGCGTCGCTCCGGGGACGATGCGTCGCACAGCGGCCTCTTTAATGAAGAGTTCGCCCTCGGTGACGTGTATTATCTGCCGGATGTCATAGTCGTCCGATGAGAACGAATATCCTGCTTCCCGAATTTTCAATCCGACGTCGATGGGCATTTGTTTTATGTTCCGGATGATATCAAATTTTCATACACGCCATGTCATTTCGCAGAACGCCGCTATGTGCTTTAAATAGTATATTCAAGTCATGTTATCGTCAAGGAGCACCACTATGACACACGCAATGACGCAGCGGGAACGATATGTGAACGCACTATTGTATAAGGAAACCGATGTGCTGCCGTTGACGCCCGGCGGCGGACGTAAATCCACACGCGAAGCATGGTATGGCCAGGGCCTTCCGCGCAATGTGCGCGACATCACCGAATACGCGTACCGTTCCGCGGGCGGGACACGTGAATGGCCGCGGCATAACGGTTACACGGATTTTCCGGTGCTTGAACGTATGATGCCGATGTTCGAGGAAAAGGTCATCGAGGTGAAGGAAGACTCGCATATCGTTCAGGACTGGAAGGGAAATATCTGCGAGATAGGAAAAGAGTTCGATGTGAGCTATCTTCGCAATGCCGTCGACTTCGTCACACGCCGCTGGATAAAATGTCCGGTGGAAAACCGCGCCGACTGGGAAGACATGAAGCGCCGCTACAATCCCGATGACCCGGCGCGTCTTCCCGCTGACGCCGCCGCTCGCGCCGATAAACTCCTGAGCCGCGACTGGTTCCTTGAATTCCATTTCTCGGGACCGTTCTGGCAATTGCGCGAATGGCTCGGTTTCGAAAATCTCTGCATGACGATGGCTAACGACCCGGATTTTGTACACGAGATGCTTTTCTTTTGGCAGGAATACATCGTGCAATTGATGGAAAACGCATTCCGGTATGTGACGCCCGACAGCGTGCATATATCAGAAGACATGGCGTACAAATCATACTCGATGATATCGCCGGAGATGACGCGGGAATTTCTCATGCCGGTATGGCGCCGCTGGGGCGAGGTGATACGCGCTCACGGCATCAAACTTTTTGCCTGCGATTCCGACGGCTTCATCGGCGAACTGCTGCCGCTCTGGATAGAAGCTGGTATCAATGTCTGCGACCCCATCGAGGTTGCCGCGGGGAACGACATTGTTGCGTTCAGCAAGCGGTTCGGAAAAAATATGGCGTATCGCGGCGGCGTTGACAAGCGGGCGATGGCGAAAGGCGGGCGCGTCATCGAGGCTGAGATGGAACGCATCGCACCGGCAATCGCGAACGGCGGATTTATACCCAGCTGTGACCACGGTGTTCCGCCTGATGTCTCATGGCCGGACTTCGTGAACTATACAAAACTGTTGGCGCACAAGACCGGCTGGATGTGATGATACAATAAAGGATAGTGTCAAAAAACATACCTTGACGCGACTCACAGACAGAATATACTTACCGTCATCGGATACATCAGCTATGACGCCTGATGTGAGGATGTTTCTGTGAAGCGACGCGATTTTATCACTGAGAGCATTGCTCTGCTTGCGGCAGCGGCAGCATCGCTGCCGGTATTCGGCGCATCGGCAAAGACTGCAAAGAAAAAAAGTTCCGAGCAGCACACGGATTCGGACATCGCCTCGTCAGGCGGTCATTATTCGCTTCGCCCCGTTTCAGACCGTGTCGTCGGGTATAGGCCGCCGGCCGGCGCTATTGGAAACGGCACATGGTCGTTCACCTATGCGATGGTGATCTGCATGCCGAACAGAGCGCCGAGCGGGAATCGCAAAGCCGTTGAACAGGGATCGCTCACGATAACGAAACGTGTGCGGGAGTATACACAGCGGACCGAGGTGCGCACGGGAGCTACGGTCCATACCGGAGAATTCACGCTATCATGCGGAGCGGACGGTTCACTTAAAAGCTGGAAGGGTATATCGGCGTTCAAGGGCGGAGAAATGAATTCGACGATACCTGAGACCGGCACGCAGCGGGACTGCACGGTGATGATGAACGGCCGCTCTGCGATGTATGCGGTTCCGGCATCCGCAATGATACTGCCGTTACCCGCCGTCATCGACCGTATTATAACATCTGCAGACAAAGCCGCGGTGCGGCGGTTCACCTTTTTCGATGAAGCCTGCACACTGAAAGAATCGCATATGCTTTTGTATGAATCGGCTGTGACGCTGCCGCTTGCCGATGGACCGGTCACGTTCGACGTGTGGCGGCAGGACGGCACCGGCATACACCCGCGGCATTACTGGGTTGATGCCGGCGGACGTGTTCTCTTCATCACTCAGGGGCTGCGGTCGTATCTCCTCACCGCATGCGGAAGCTGATATGAAACCGAACATCATCTTCATCCATGTCGATCAGCTGAATGCTCGTGCGATACGTGCACTCGGCTGCAGATATGTGAGCACGCCGAACCTCGATCATCTGTTCGAAAACGGGACGTCGTTCGATATCTCATATTCCGCGAATCCCGTATGCTGTCCCGCCAGAACAAGCTGGTACACCGGACGCATGTCGAGCGAGCACGGCGTCATCGACAATCAGTTCACGCTGCAGCGCGACCCGCCCGATCTCGGGCAGTGGCTGTCGGCGCGCGGGTATGACTGCTGCTACACGGGCAAGTGGCATGTGCCGGGAAGGCGTGTCGATCAGAGTTTCCGATTTCTCTACGGCGGAAGCGGCATGGGTGAATATACGGACGCCGCTGTGGCGCGCGCCGCCGAGTCGTTCCTTATCACGCGTGAAGGTGATACCCCGTTTTTTTTGAACGTCGGTTTTCTCAATCCGCATGACATATGCTACTGGCTGTTCGCGAAGAATCCGGCGAAGTATGAATACGCAATGTTCATACGTGATGCGCTTCCGCCCTTGCCGAAAAGCTACGACCCGTCGCAGTCCACCGGTTTCAACAGCGAGGATGAGATCAGGTTTTATATCTACTCATATTACCGCATGGTCGAGATGGTCGACCGCGAGATCGGACGCATACTCACCGCGCTCAGCTCATCGAGGTTCGCGAAAAACACGCTGGTGCTTTTCTCGGCGGATCACGGTGAGATGCTCGTTGAACACAATCAGTTTACCAAGGGAGTGCTCTATGAAGGCTCCGTACGGGTGCCGCTGGCAGCCTATTGGCCCGGTGTTGTCAAGCGCGGTACCATAGACCGCGACCACGCCGTTTCGGGCGTGGATATCACCGCAACCATACTCGACTACGCCGGAGCGCCGCTCATGCCGAAGATGACATTCGCGCGCAGTCTGCGTCCGTTCATTGAGGGCCGGAGCGCTGATTCATGGCGCGGTTTCATCGCCGCGGAGAACTACCGCCATGACCTTGAGACGATGATACGCGCGGGCACTATGAAAAGCATCCATTCGCCTGCGGGTATTTCGCTGTTCGATCTTGCGAAGGACCCGGACGAATTGAGGGATGTCGCCGCGGATACGACGTATGCGCAGACGGCCGCACAGCATAAAAAAATGTACAGCGAATATCGCAGTATCATCGATCCGATTCCGGAACCGGCGGACGGATGGGGCAAAGCGGCGAAAAAGAAGGGCAAGGACGATTATGAATAGTACTGCGACAGTGAAAAACGTGTATGATTTCAGCGCATAGCTGTTGACACCGGACGGTAAGACTCATATACTGTTGCATATGAAACAGGAAACGGCACACGATCGATCTCGGGACACATCATTCCGGCATTACTGCATCGTGGCAGCGGAGCACCGCTGATGGATTCCTTCGTCATCATCCTGCTCTGCACGGGCGGCGCCATCGTCATTGCGGAGGTATTCCTTCCCGGCGGCATAGCCGTAGCCATAGGACTCAGCCTCATCGCCGCAGCGCTGCTCCGTCATTTCGGTTTTGCCGTCACCTATACGAAACTTCTCGTCACGTGGCTTATCATCACACCGGTGCTGCTCGCCATCTGTATGTTCATCGCCCGGCGGTTTTTCGGCGGTACCGTGAATAAAAAGCCGTACGATGAAGATGCCGCGCTTGCCGATGAGACCTGCGAGGTCATCGTGCCGGTGACGGCGAAGGACGACAGCGGCCGGGTGAAATGGCGCGGCACCGACTGGTCGGCGCGGAGCACCGGAGCGGTACTTGCCGCAGGTACAAAGGCGCGCATTGTGAGACAGGATAACCTTACGCTCATCATAAAAACCATCCCGGAAAAAAAGGAGAGAAGGAAATGACCACATTGATACTCGTACTGCTGCTCGTTGTTATCTTTGTTCTCGTGAAGATGTTCGTCGTCGTCCCCATGCGCTCAGAATGGATCAAGGAACGGCTGGGGAAATACTGCGCTACGCTCAAGCCGGGCTTTCATTTTCTCATACCCTTTGTCGACCGCGTCGCCTATCGCGTTGAGATGCGCGAACAGGTGCTTGATATCCCCCAGCAGTCCTGCATCACGAGCGATAATATTCAGGTCGAGGTCGACGGTATCGTCTACCTCAAGGTCATTGACGCATACAAGGCGTCATACGGCATCGGGAATTATTCCACCGCCGCGGTGAATCTGGCGC
Source organism: Spirochaetota bacterium (assembly GCA_016214035.1). Classification (GTDB taxonomy): domain Bacteria; phylum Spirochaetota; class Brachyspiria; order Brachyspirales; family JACRPF01; genus JACRPF01. The sequence continues at coordinate 70,722 of JACRPF010000013.1, forward strand.
AGACCACCATGCGTTCCGAGATCGGCAAGATCAATCTTGACAACACGTTCAGCGAACGCGAGAAGATCAACACCAGCATCGTCCGTGAGATCGACGCCGCGTCGCAGTCGTGGGGCATCAAGGTGATGCGTTACGAGATCAAGAATATCGAACCGAGCGCGCGCGTCACGGAGACGATGGAAAAGCAGATGGAGGCGGAACGGGAGAAACGGGCCGAGATCACCATATCCACCGGTGAGAAAGAGGCGCGGGTGAACGTGAGCGAAGGTGAACGTCAGGCCGCCATTAATCTCAGTGAAGGCGAGAAACAGAAACGCATCAACGAAGCCGAGGGCCGCGCGAAAGAAATCACGCTGCTTGCACAGGCAACCTCGCGGGGTATTTCGCTTGTCGCAGAGTCCATCGCGAAACCAAACGGTTCGCTCGCGGTGAAGGCGCAGCTTACCGAGCAGTTCCTCAAGGAAGTGGGTAATATACTCACCGCGGCGCAGCTTGATGTCATGCCGGTCGATCTTGCCAAGGTACGCGCGGTTATTGACGGACTTTCCGCACGCAGCGGACAGCCGACAACTGCGGCGAAATAAAGGAGCACAGCATGTTACAGACACTGGATATCTTATCGAAATTCATCTTCATCGCGCTCGGCATCTATGTGGCGATTAAGCTCCTGCGTTCCATACGCGTTGTTCCCAACATGACGGCGCTCATCGTTGAGCGTCTGGGCAAATATCACCGCACGCTGCAGCCGGGATTTCACATACTTGTGCCCTTTCTCGATAAGGTGGCATTCTCCCGCGACCTGAAGGAAGAGGCCATGACCGTCGAGCCGCAGTCGTGTTTTACCCGCGACAACGTTAAGGTAGAGGTGGACGGCATCATCTATATGTCGGTCATCGATCCTGTCGCGGCGAGTTACGGCATCACCGATTACCGCATGGCGGCCATTCAGCTTACGCAGACCACCACGCGGTCGGTCATCGGCACCATCGATCTCGACAAGACATTTGAAGAGCGCGATCTCATCAACGCGACCGTTGTAAAAACACTCGGCGAAGCGGCCGCCGGCTGGGGTATGAAAGTGCATCGCTATGAAGTTAAGAATATCGTCCCGCCGACGAGCGTCAAGAACGCCATGGAAAAGATGATGACTGCAGAACGCGACCGCCGCGCCATGATCAGCCGCGCGCAGGGCCACAAGCAGGCGAAGATCAACGACAGCGAAGGGAAGCTCCGCGAACTGGTGAACCTGAGCGAAGGCGAAAAGATGAAGCGCATCAACGAGGCTGAGGGGCGCGCGCGGGAGATCGAAGCCATCGCCGAAGCTACGGCGGAATCCATAGCAAAGATCGCCAACGCCATATCGCTGCCCAACGGCGATGAGGCCATACGGATGCGTCTGGCGCAGCAGCAGCTCGGCAACCTCATGCATGTGGCGCAGAAAGGCACGCGTGTGATCCTCCCGCTCGATATCACGAACATGCAGCAGACACTTGAAGGACTGGCGCTCGAGTCATTTAAGAAGAAATAGCGCGCACTGATACTTTTTTACATGTGCGCATGAAATTCGTACGCGCCTATATACCGAGATACGCGATCCCGTTCTGCGTTTCGCTGATGCTCCTGTCCGTTGAGGCGGCGTGTGATCTTCTGCAGCCGACGATTATGGCGCGCATCGTCGATGTTGGTGTCGCGCAACGGGATTTATCCTACGTACTCTCGAAAGTGGGGCTCATGCTTATCGTGACGCTTATCGGCGCGGCGGGAGCGGTGGGCAGGAACATCGTTTCAAGCGTGGTGTCGATGAGTTTCGGCGCGGACATCCGCTCAGATCTGTTTAAGAAGATAACATCGTTCTCGTTCAAAAATATCGACCGTTTTGAGACAGCATCGCTCGTCACCCGCATGACGAACGATGTGACGCAGGTACAGCATTTCTTTCACGGCCTCATGCGCATCTTTGTCAAAGCTCCCATCATGGCCGCGGGAAGCATCGTCATGGCGGTGATGCTCAATCCGCGCATGTCGCTCATACTTGCCGCGGCGGTGCCGCTCATCGCCGTCATCATCACGGTCAACCTGAAGGTCGGATATCCCTTTTTCATGAAAGTGCAGCAGGCGCTTGACCGCGTCAACAGCGTGATGCGCGAATACCTGGCCGGCGTACGCGTGGTGAAGGCATTCAACCGCTTCGATTTCGAGCAGAGCCGCTTCGGCACGGCGAACGAAGACCTCTCGTCGGTGAGCATGCGGGCGATGCGTACGATGGCGCTCTTCGGCCCGGTCATCGGGTTCACGCTCAATGTCGGCATCATCGCGGTGCTCTGGTTCGGAGGCGTCAGCGTGAACGCGGGCGGCATGCATGTTGGCGAGATAATAGCGCTCACGAATTACATGACGCATATACTTTTCTCGCTCATGATGGTGTCGTTCGTGTTCGTCACGTTCGCCCGCGCCCGCGCATCGGCCGAGCGCATCGACGAGGTGTTCGACGAGAAGAACGATATGCCGCAGGCAGTATCGCCGGCACCGGTCTCCGCAGCACAGTCCGTCGTCTTCGACAAGGTTTCGTTTTCATACGGCAGCAGCGGTACTCCGGTACTGCGCGATATTTCCATAGCCGCTTCTCCGGGCGATACCTTCGGCATCGTCGGCTCAACAGGCGCCGGCAAATCAACGCTGGTCAATCTTCTTGCGCGTTTTTATGATGTATCGAGCGGCCGCATCTCCATCGGCGGACTCGACATACGCGAAGCAGATACCAGGACACTCAGGGAACGCATCGCCATAGTACCGCAGAAGACAACGCTTTTCACCGGGACCATCGGCGAGAACATACGCTGGGGAAATGAAAACGCATCGCGCGGAGATATCGAGCATGCGGCGAAAAGCGCGGCGGCACACGAGTTCATCATGTCATTCCCCGAAGGCTATGACACACTGCTCGGTCAGGGCGGCGTAAACCTTTCCGGCGGACAGAAACAGCGGATATCGATAGCCCGGGCGCTCGTGCGGAATCCGTCGATACTGATACTCGACGACTGTGTCAGCGCCGTGGATGTCACCACCGAAGCGAAGATACGTTCATCGCTTCGGGAATTCTCCAAAGGCCTCACCGTTTTCGTCATCGCACAGCGCATCACCTCGGTTATGCGCGCTGACCGCATACTCGTGCTCGACGACGGTGCGGCTGCTGGTATCGGCACGCATGGGGAGCTCATGCGTACATGCGCGGTGTATCGCGATATTTTCAAATCGCAGATCGGCGAAGAAGAGCTATAGCATGGCGGATACAGCACAGCAGCGCAGACCGGAACCCGGCGGTCCGGGATTTCATCCGCCGGGACGGGGCGGATTCGGCGGCAGGGGCGGACATCATCATCACGGTATGCCGGTGGAAAAACCGAAGGATTTCAGACGCACCGTTGGACGCCTGTGGAAATATTTCGGCGCAGAACGCGGCTATCTCATCTTTGTTTTCATCTGCGTCCTCGCCGCGGCGGGATGCGGTCTTGCCGTACCGTTCATACTCGGCCGCGTCATCGATCTGCTGTCCGCGGGAAAGAACGCGGTCGATTTCACGAAGCTTGCGTCGTTCATCGCCGTCCTTGCCGTCGTGTATCTTTCAGACGGTCTCGTGAACTTTCTGCAGGGATGGGTGATGGCGGGCGTTTCGCAGCGCATCGTCAGACAGCTCCGGCGTACGCTTTTTGAAAAACTCGGACGGTTGCCGGTGTCGTTCTTCGATTCCCGCACCCACGGCGAGCTTATGAGCCGTCTCGCGAACGACGTTGAGAACGTGAGCGGCACGATATCACAGGCGACGGTGCAGCTCATGTCAGGGGTCATCGCGATCATCGGATCGTTTACGATGATGCTCATCTTAAGCCCGCTCCTCACCCTCGCGAGCGTCGTCACGATACCGCTTGTGTTTCTTCTCATCAATGTGGTGACGAAAAAGACACTGCCGCTATTCAAGGAACAGCAGGCAGTGCTCGGGCGGCTCAATGGCCATATCGAAGAGACGATGTCGGGACTTCACGTGGTGAAGGCGTTCAATCACGAGGCCGCGGCGATAGCGGATTTCGAGCGGTACAACAATACGCTCCGCACGGTGGGCATCAAAGCGCAGATATGGTCCGGCTATATCATGCCGCTCATGAATGTCATCAACAATATCGGTTTCACGCTCATCGCGGGCGTGGGCGGCGTGCTTGCCGTCGGAGGCGCCATAACCGTGGGCGTCATCGCGAGTTTTCTCGGCTATTCGCGCCAGTTCACGCGTCCGCTCAACGAGCTGGCGAACATCTTCAACATGCTTCAGTCCGCGGTGGCGGGCGCCGAACGCGTTTTTGAGATTATCGATGAGCAGGAGGAACCGTCAGACCCGAAGGATGCAGTTTCGCTCACGACTCCGCGCGGCGATGTGGTATTCACCGATGTTTCATTCGGTTATCGCCCCGACGTTCCGGTGCTTAAGAACATATCGTTTACCGCTCCATCCGGAAGCGATACGGCGCTTGTGGGACCCACCGGCGCCGGCAAGACGACGATCGTGAACCTGCTCGCCCGTTTTTACGACGTCACCGAGGGAAGCATCTTCATCGACGGCAGGGATATACGCGACTACACGCGCGACAGTCTGCGGCGCTGCTTTGGCATCGTGCTCCAGGATACGTATCTTTTTTCAGGCACCGTCCGCGAGAATATCCGCTACGGACGGCTTGACGCCACCGACGCCGAGGTGGAACACGCCGCGTTGATGGCGAACGCCGATATTTTCATCCGCCGTCTCCCGAACGGATATGAGACTGCGCTTACCGAAAGCGGCGGCAGTTTAAGTCAGGGCCAGCGGCAGCTCATCACGATAGCCCGTGCGATACTGGCGGACCCGTGCATACTGATACTCGACGAAGCCACGAGCAGCGTCGACACACGCACGGAACTTCATATTCAGGAAGCGATGCGCAAGCTCATGCGCGGACGCACGAGCTTCATCATCGCGCACCGGCTGTCGACTATACGTGATGCCGATGTCATCATGGTCATTGACAATGGAATTATCGTGGAGCGAGGCCATCATGACGAGCTTATGAAAGAGCCCGGTGTCTATCAGACGATGTATCTGAGCCAGTATGCGAATACGGAATCTGAACAGGTATCAGACCGGGAGCTTGATCTCCACGATAGCCATTAACGCGACAAGCAGTGAGAATGAGATCACGGTGGCGATAAGCCCGCCGAGAAAATTCCTGTTCTTGCTGTCCTGTATGGTGGATATGAGCACGATCGAGGTGACGAACTGCTCATAGATCTGTTTATGATTGGTGATATCCGTAAGCGCGTGCAGATAATTCTTGATGCGTCCCCGGCTTTCCTTGCCGAGATTGAGGATATCGCCGGACCAGAGCAGTCCCACGAACGACGATTTCTCGCCGATCTTTCCCTTGCGCGGTTTTAATACCTGAAAGATATAAAAACCCGATACGAGCAGCGAGACAACAACGCCGACGGTGAGTATTATCGTCGAGTACCGCATCTGCCGCTGGGCGATGAGTATGGCGACTTCGCGGCCGAGCACTGCGGCGATGACACCGCACCATGACAACAGTATTGAAATTTTCAGGTCCATCTGCTGTATCTGCTTGGTGATCGATTCATATACGTTCATGACAAAATCGATCTTGACGTCGTCGATAGTGAGTTTTACCATGTGATCTCCGCTTGATGCTTCACTTGATGCTCTGCTGCATTCCATTATCGGCATCGTCACTGCCGATGTTGAGCCGGCCGGCGTTCGCAAGAGTGCTATAGATTTCGGAAAAGTTTCATTGACAGAAACACATGCTTGCGGGTATACTGAACCGCAGAACATATTCACGAGGTGCTCTATGCGTAGTGCTGTAATATTCGGTCTTATCGTCGCATGTTCGATCAGCGCACAGGAAATCATTCCGGGTTTCAAGGTGCTCCAGGACGGCGATTTCAGCATCGGTTTCATCAAAGGCACCATCTACGCGGCGAAGGACTGGAACTCCGGACGTACCGTTACACCCGCTCCCGGCTTTCCGAAAAAAAGCGCCTCTTCATATGAATTGCAGGGCGAGTACCGGCTGCTCAAGGGCGGCGTGTTCTCCATCGCAGAAACGATACGGAAAACAGGCGACGCATCGGTGCACTACGAAGTGGCGCTCAAAAGCGACATCGATATAACGCTTGACGCGCTTGCGGTGCGTCTGGAACTGCCCGCCGATCTCATCAAGGGAAAGACAATCACGTTCGACGATAAGGCTGTTACGCCGCCGGTAGATTTTGCCGGTGAATTGGGCGTCTACAACGGCAGCGGCGTGAAGCGCATTGTCATCCCGTCACCGTCGGGGAAGCTTGTTGTCACGGGGCTGTTCGACGTATATATGCAGGACAGCAGAAAGTGGGGCCCGACGTTTGAAATACGGATCTATTTTGACAAGGCGAAAGGCCCTATCTCGCAGGCTTCCGCCCGTGTCACGTTCACCGCAGGATCGTTCGAAAGTATGCCGATAAGCATCGCGTCCGCCGCGAACATGGCGTTCAAGGACGAGACGGCCGACGATAAAAAGGGCGGCTGGACGGACCAGGGCAAGGAGAACGATCTCAGGTCGCTGCCGACGGGGAGGCAGACGTTCGGCGGTGTTGCATTCGACATCGTCAATCCCGACAAGAATGACGGCAAATCATGCCTGTCGTTCGCCGGTCCCGCGCGCGATTATTTTCTCAAGGACGCGTATGTCGACGCGGGTGGAAAGGAATTCAATTATTTGTATGTACTCCATGCTATAGCCTGGGCACCGTCGACGAAAGAGACCGTGGGAAAGATAAAGGTCACGTACGCGGATGACACATCGAGCGTTATCGATGTCGTCAAGGGCGTTGATGTGGGCAACTGGTGGGGGCCGGATGATGTGTCCAACGGCATGGTGGTGTGGACGGCTACCAACGCGAGTTCGTTTGTGGGATTGTTCATGTCGAAATATCCGGTTGATAAAAAACCGGTGAAGACGATAGGGTTCAAGAGCACCGGCAAAGCGGTGTGGATGGTGGCCGGAATAACCGGTTCTCCCGACAACGTTCCGTTCACCGCGTTCGCACCCGTGTACATCGTCGCCGGTGAAAAATGGCAGCCCATCGAGGGAAAGATAGACACCGAGAAAGGAAGTATTCTCGATTTCTCGTCAACGCTCGACGCACCCGCGGGAAAATACGGCTTTGTCGTAGCAAAGAACGGTCATTTCGAATTTGAAAATCGTCCGGGTGTAAAAGCCAGATTTTACGGATGCAACTTCTGCGGCACGGCGAACTATCTTGAAAAAGCCGAGGCGGAGGAATTTGCCGGGAGGATCGCACGCGTGGGCTACAACGCGGTGCGGTATCATCATCACGACAATCCGCTCGTGGAGACACCGCGCGGTGAAACACCGAAAACCGATACCGTTACGCCCACACCGGCGCAGTTTGACAAACTCGATTACCTGTTCTACTGCTTCAAGCAGAAAGGCATCTACGCCACCACCGACCTCTATGTGAGCCGCCGCGCGAAAAAGGGCGAGATACCCGAGGTTCCGCATACTATCGATATGAACGAATACAAGGCGCTCGTGCAGCTCCTGCCGTCGGCTATGGACAACTGGAAAAAATACACGAAGGCGTTCCTCGAGCATGTGAACCCGTACACGAAACTTGCGTGGAAGGACGATCCGTCGCTCATCAGTCTCAATGTCATCAACGAGGGCCAGCTCATCAACACCTGGGACTCGACCCCGGACACGGCGCGCATCACGCTCGAGCAGTTCTCCGCGTGGTGCGTGAAGAAGGGCGTCACGGTTCCCGACAAGGGTCTTGAGCGGGAAAAGGAGTTCATGAAGTTCATCCTTGAGAAACAGATAGTCGCTTTTGAGGAAATGAAGCAGTTTGTGCGCAGTCTCGGTTGCAAGATGGTGCTTTCAGACGCGAACCATGTCTCATCGATATATCTGGCGATGTACCGCACGCATTTTGATTATGTCGACAATCACGGGTACTGGGATCATCCGAATTTTCCCGAACAGCAGTGGCGGCTGCCGTATCAATTCCATAACAAGATGGCGACAGCGGAGCTTGCACCGCTGCCCCGCGGTTATCTCCCGTCGCGCGATTTCACCAAACCCATGATGTTCACCGAATTCCAGTATACATTCCCCAACCCCTATCGCGCCGAGGCGGGTCCCCTCATGGGCGCCTACTGCGCGATGCAGGACTGGGACGGCATTTTTCGTTTCGCGTATTCACACAACCGCGACAAGATAATCAGCGATCAGCCCGCGTCCGGTTTTGACCATGCCGCGGACGTCATCGGCGCCTTGTCGGAAAAGATCATGCTGCTGCTCTTCCTCCGCGGTGACGTGAAACCGGCGGAGCGTTCGTTCGTGCTCGCGGCGAGCGGCGATTATGTTGCCAAAAGCGAAGGGCTCGACGCCAACCGCTGGGGCTCGTATCCGTCGTCGTTCTCCTATCTCGGCCTGCTCGGCAAAGTGGGCACGGTGGTGCTCAAGGACGGCGAAACGCTTGCCGGCAATTATGCGGCGGCCGTCGGCGTGCAGCCGAGTCTCAACGGCCGTACCGGAAATGTGAAATATTATCCCGGCGACGAAACGCTCATCGATGCGCTTGTGAAGGACGGCGTATTCGGCAAGGCGTCACTCGACGTCTCGAACAAAAAAGCGGTGAGCGACACCAAGGAGATATCGATCGACGGCTCGAACGGTATTTTCCGCGTGGTAACCGAGAAGAGCGAAGCGTTCGTCGTTGCCGACAAGCAGTCCGTTTCCGGCGATGTCCTCTCGGTTACAAGCGAAGAAGGATTCTGCGTCGCATCGGCCTCGTCGATGGATGGAAAAAAGCTTACGGACAGCAGACGGATACTCGTACTGCACATCACTGATGCGCGGAATACCAAAATGCGCTTCGCCAACAAGAAGATGACGCTTCTCGCGGACAACGGAAGTCTTCCGAGGCTCATCGCCTACGTCAGGGCGTCCTTGTCGCTGAAACTCTCGACGCCTGATGTCACGGTATTCGGCTGCGATCACACCGGCAGACGCATTGCACCGGTAGCCGTCCGGAAGACTGCTGACGGTATTTCATTTACCGCCGAGACGATACAGGGAGGCAAGGCGAAGTATATGGTGTATGATATAGAAGGCCGCTGAAGGCGGGGAAGTATGCTTTTTTCGTCACCTCGTGAATTGACACCATAACGCGCGGGAAGTATACTATAGGTACGTTGTGCATGGTCAGCCAAACGGTTGTGCTCGGTATTTCAGCCGCACGAACGGGAACGAGGTGGTTCTTATATGCAAAGGCGTATTCTTGCACTGAGCGCGGTGTTTGCCATCGCCCTATGTCCAATTCCAGGTCAGGTGCTGTCTACGCAGTCAAATGTGCTTCGCGTCGCCGCCGGCAATAATTATCCGCCGCACGAGTTCACCGAGAACGGAAAACCGGCGGGATTCGATATCGATATCATACGCGCGGCCGCAGCAGAGATGGGCTATACGATACAGGTGACGAACGGGCCATATGGTGAAATGGTCAAGGGCGTCATTGACGGCACCTATGACGTGCTCGCGGGCAGTTCGATAGTGCCGCATATGACCAATATCGCCGTCTTCTCGATACCCACCTGCGAGGTTTCCTTCGCGCTTTTCGTGAGGAAAAACGCATCCGTTCGTTCTCACGCCGATCTCTCAAACAGGAGCATCGTCATTCAGCACGGCAGCGCCATGGGTGAGCTGTTCCGCCAATCGATGCCGGGCTCCCGGTTTGTCAGCGTTCCCGACGATCTCGACAGTCTGCTCCTGGTGAACGACGGCCAGTACGACGGCGCATTCCTTCCGAAACTGCAGGGGTTGTACTACATCAACCGGTATTCATTGCGGGACGTACGTCCGCTTTTCACGGCCGTGTACGTACGCCCGTACGGATTTCTTGCCGCAAAAAGTAACGCCGCTGCCGTGCAGCTGCTCAACAACGGCCTCTCCATCATCAAGGGGAACGGAAAATATAGGGAGATCGTCAAGCGATGGTTCACGGCATACGAACGGCCGGTGTCCCGCGAACTCGTTACGGCTGTCATCGCGGGTATTGTCGTGCTGGTTATGCTGCTCCTGTTCGCGGCACTGTTCATCATCGTGCTGCGGCGGCAGGTGACCCGCGCCGTGCGGGATCTTGCCGAGCGCGAACAGAATCTCGCGACAACGCTTCACTCCATCGGAGATGCGGTCATCGTCGCGGATGCCGGCGGCAGCGTAACGAGGATGAATCCGGTGGCCGAACACCTTACCGGCTGGAAGGTAACGGAAGCCCGCGGCAGACCGCTCATCGAAATATTCCGTATCGTCAACGCCCACTCGCGCAAACCCGTTGCGGATCCGGTGGCACGGGTGGTGGCGACCGGCAATGTGGTGGGGCTCGCCAATCACACCGTGCTTATTGCCCGCGACGGCGTTGAGCGGCAGATCGCCGACAGCGGCGCACCGATACGCGATGCCGCCGGGAGCATTGTGGGTGTCGTGTTGGTGTTCCGCGACGTGACCGACGATTATGCCATGCTCGAACGGATAGCCGCGAGCGAGGAGCGCATGTCGTCGCTCTTCACGAATATGAGCGAAGGTGTGGCGCTGCACGATGTGATCCTTGATGACGCCGGAAAACCGGTCGAATACCGCATCGTCGATATCAATCCGCGATATGAAGCGATCCTCGGCGTGAAACGAGCGGACATCGTCGGCAAACTGAGTCGCGAAGCATACGGCACGCCTGCGCCGCCGTATCTCGAGGAGTTCACCGGTGTCGGCATTACGGGTATTCCGTACCGGTTTGAGACCTATTTCCCGCCCATGGATAAGCATTTTTCGATCTCGGTTGCCCCGTGGGGAAAGAACGGATTCGCCACAATTTTTTCAGATATCTCCGAGCGTAAAAAGCAGGAAACGCTTCTGCGCGAGAAAGCGGAGGAACTCGACCGTTTCTTCACCACCAATCTCGACCTGCTCTGCATCGCCGATACGGACGGTAATTTTCACCGCATCAATCCTGAGTGGGAAAAGGCGCTCGGATACACTATCGAGGAGCTCATGGGAAAGAAATTTCTTGAGCTCGTGCATCCCGACGATATGGAGGCGACGCTTGCCGCCGTTGCCAATCTCGCCGAACAGAAAACGGTAACCGATTTTGTCAACCGCTACCGCCGCAAGGACGGATCATACCGGTACATTGAATGGCGGTCGTATCCATCGGGAAAATTCATCCATGCCGCCGCACGGGACATCACGGAGCGGCTGGCAGCGGAAGATGCGCTCAGGGTGAGCGAGGAACGCAATCGCTCGTTTCTCAAGGCGATACCCGATCTGATTTTCGTGATTGACAGGGATGGTGTGTTTCTCGACTACAATGCGGAACGTCAGGACGATCTTTACACACGTCCCGAATACTTTCTCGGCAAACGCGTGCAGGATATACTTCCCCCCGACGTATCGTCCGGCCTCATGACGACAGCCGCGCAGGTCGGGCGCACCGGCATCATGGGTGTATATGAATATGAACTCGCCATGCCCACCGGCTCTGTGCGCAGTTTCGAGGCGCGTCTCACACCGTACGGACCCGGCCGCATTGCGGCACTCGTACGCGACATAACGGTACAGAAGAACGAGGAGGCGGAACGCAAACGGCGCGAGGAACGTTTCATGCAGACCGAAAAGCTCCTGTCGCTCGGGGAACTGACGGCCGGACTTGCGCATGAGATCAACCAGCCGCTCACGGCGATATCGCTCGGGCTGGCAAATACCATGCTCCTCGCATCGTCTGAGTGCATGGACAGCGTAAAGATTCGCGAAAAACTGTCGCGCCTGACCGATCACGTCAAGCGCATCACCACGCTGATGGATCATATCAGAACGTTTTCGCGCGATCAGAAATCGGATGACGCCGACGTGTTCGACGTAGCCGCCGCTGTTGTCGGTGCCCTCGGTCTTGTCCGCGTGCAGTATGAAAACGACCTCATCACATTTTCCGTTTCACATGAGCAGAGCGGGCTCTTCGTGCGGGGGAACCGCTACCGGCTTGAACAGGTGATCCTCAATCTGCTCACCAATGCCAGGGATTCTCTTACGGAAAAGAAACAGCGCGGCGTGCAGTTCAGAAAAACGATCGACATTCGGGTATTTTCGGATCGTCCCGCCGCGGCGTCGATAGCGGTACGTGACAATGGTGTTGGCATTGCGCCGGCAGTGCTCCACCGGATTTTCGAACCGTTCTTCACCACCAAGCCTGTCGGTAAAGGCACGGGACTCGGGCTTTCGGTAAGTTTCGGCATCATGCGGGATATGAACGGCACGATAGAAGCTGAGAGTACTGAAGGAGAGTACGCGGAGTTCATCCTGCGTCTTCCGACAGTGAAAGGAACATGAGATGAAACCGCTGTCCATCATGGTACTTGATGACAATGACGATGTCCGCGATGAGATCGTCGAATTCCTGTCGCTTAGCGGATTTTCCGCGCAGGGAATACGCTGCGTATCGGATGCGCTTGCCGTAATCGGCAAAACCCCGCCGGATATTCTCATCCTCGACCTTCGCATGCCCGATATGGACGGCATGCAGGTGCTCGGAAAACTCAGGTCGATGGGCTCGACGGTCGATGTGATCATGGCGAGCGGATATGTCGATCAGGAAATGGAAGCGGCCGCGAAAGCGCTCGGCGCGTCCGCGGTGCTGCATAAACCGCTTGCCGTAGAGACTCTGATAGCGGCGATCGAGGCAACCGCGAGCTATAAGCGGGGATGAGGCACACCCGCACATTCCGGAGCGCCGCGTCTATATGCACAGAATTCATACCGCACAGACATGCAGCCCGTTCATTGTACCGGTAGTGTCATTTTTCACCGCGCGATATATACTCTGCGTATGATCGAACTCCATCGGAAACTCCTCGGCGATGCGGTACGTAACCGCGCGTTTCATGATGCGCTTCAGAAAACGGTGCGCCCCGGCGTGACGCTCCTCGACGTGGGTGCGGGAACGGGATTCTTAAGCTTCATCGCCTCGCGCATGGGTGCGAAGTGTCATCTTGTCGAGCAGGAGAACATCATAACGCTTGCCCGCAGTATTGGCGATCTGAATGGGATAAAGAACTGCACCTATCGCCACGAGCATTCCACGAAAGCGTCGTATAAAGGAAAAGTGGATATCATCGTCTCCGAGACGCTCGGGAATTATGCGTTCGAAGAAAATATCATCGAATCCATCGAAAGCGTGCGGCACATGCTCAAGCCCGGCGGTGTCATCATGCCGTCGTCGCTGCGCCAGTTCATCGCGCCGGTGATAACGCCGCGGCTCTACGACGGCATCAATATCTGGGACACTATCGGCTATGATCTCGACATGTCGCCGGCGAAGGCGATGTCGCTCAACAATATGTATGTGAAGACGGTGCTGCCGGATGATATCGGCGGCGAATCGAACGCCCGGCAGTGGGACGCGGTTGATTTCTACAAGAAAAGCAAAAGCGTGCGCAACGGCAACATACGCTGGAGCCTGAAAAGCGGGACGGTGTACGGTTTCGCGCTCTGGTGGGAGAGTACGCTCGCCGAGGGTGTAACGCTTTCAACAAGCCCGTTCGCGCCGCTCACCCACTGGGAGCAGATATATCTTCCGCTGGTGACGCCGGTAACGCTCAAGCGTCCGTCGGTTATCGAGGCTACGCTTCTATCCGACTCGCGGTTCTCCGTAGGCATAGACCTTTCATGGACACTGCGCGTATTTGAGGGCGAGAAGCAGACCGCCGAACAGGCGATGAGCATGGAACAGGGCATGTATCCGCGCACCTGACCGGGGTCGCGAATAAAAAAGTACGATTTTCAGGCAGATTGCATACGGAAAATAGTGTTTATATAGATGTACGGATAGCGGTCCGGTATTATGTATACCTGGCATATCTGTTTGACTATCAATTTTTGAGCGATGCGGTATAATGCGCCGCAGCGTATGTAAGGAGATGCCCCATGGCCGTTAAAAAAGACAAAAAAGACGAAGCAAAAGCGAAAGGCAAAGAAGAAGCCGTTGAGATGATAATGGACGTCATCAATAAAAAATACGGCGCCGGTTCGTTCATGAAACTCGGCACCGACAAGCACGTGAACGCCCCCGTGATACCCACCGGCGCGCTCACACTCGACGCGGCGCTCGGCGTGGGCGGCATTCCGCGTGGACGTGTCAGTGAGATTTACGGACATGAAGCGTCGGGAAAGACCACGCTTACCCTCCACATCATCGCCGAAGCGCAGAAAATGGGCGGGAACGCCGCGTTCATCGACGCCGAACACGCGCTCGATCCGGTATACGCCAAAGCGCTCGGGGTAGACACCGATAACCTCTATATATCACAGCCGGACAGCGCCGAAGAAGCGCTCGATATTCTCGAAAAGGTCGTTGCGTCAAGCGCGTTCGACGTCGTCGTGCTCGACTCGGTGGCGGCACTCGTATCGCGCGCGGAACTCGCCGGCGAGATGGGCGATGCGCACATCGCGCTTCAGGCACGGCTCATGAGCCATGCGCTCCGTAAACTCACCGCGCAGATCAGCACCACGAATACCGCGGTCATCTTCATCAATCAGCTCAGGCAGAACATACAGGCGTCCGGTTACGGCGCAGGGCCCACCGAGATAACCACCGGCGGCAAGGCGCTCAAGTTCTACGCGTCCATCCGTCTCGATGTCCGCCGCACCGAATGGGTGAAAAAAGGCGAGGATACCATCGGGCACAAGATAAAGATCAAGGTAGTAAAGAACAAACTTTCAGCGCCGTTCAAGATCGTCGAGCTTGAGATCATCTTCGGTAAAGGCATTTCAAAGGAAGGGCTTCTCATCGATATGGGTCTTGAGACGAAAGTCCTTTCACGGTCCGGTGCGTGGTTCTACCGCAACGGGGAACAGATCGCGCAGGGCAAAGAACGTCTGCGCGACATGCTCGAAGCGGATGAGAAATTCCGGGCCGATCTTGAGGCCGAAATCCGCTCAAAACTTAATATCGGAAAAACCGCCGAAGTACCGGCTGCCGGTGCCGGGGAAACGGCTGATACGGCCGCCGGCGAAGGTACGGAACCCGAAGCGCTTTCCGAAGATACGGTCATCGAAAAGGCATAACGCTGCGGGAATCAAGTTGCGGGTTTTCCGCGCTGTGATATAATCATCGCACCTATGGCGCGTAAAACAAAAAAAACAAAAGGCTCCGTCCTTATCATCGATGATCAGAAGCATATTCTCACATCGCTGCGTACGCTGTTCGAATCGGAAGGCTACAATGTCTACACCGCCGATGACGGCGACAAAGGGCTTTTGTGCATAGAGAATCTGTCGCCCGACATCGTGCTGCTTGACGTCTGGCTTCCGCAGATAGACGGGCTTGCGCTGCTTGAGAAGATCGTCGCGAAGAACAGTGCAATACCGGTCATTATGATGAGCGGCCATGCGGGAATCGAGACCGCGGTACGCGCGACAAAAATGGGCGCGGTTGATTTTCTTGAAAAACCATTCACGCTTGATAATGTGCTCCGCCTTGTTGAAAAACATGTGCATAAGGCAGTATCGCCTTCACTGAAGAACACCCCGGAATCGCGTGTGAAAAGGGTCGTTACGTCATCCGCGCCGTATCAGCGGAGCGCCAAGGGTCTCATCCGGCAGGCGACGATTGAAAAAAGCGTTGTGTTCAACGGTTTCGGACTCATGAGCGGACGGCATCTTGGCATGCAGCTGCTCCCGGCACCCCCGGGAAGCGGCATACGGTTCATCGACATCGCCAGCAATACCGATATTCCGCTGCATCCGGATTATCTTTCCGGCAAGAGCGGAGACCGGACACTGGTCAATTCGACAGCACTCGTATCCGGCAAGGCACGCGCGCGCACCATCGAGCACCTGCTTGCGGCCCTGCATATGTTTCGCATCACCAACATAACGGTGAAAATAGACGAGGAGATACCCAACGTCGACGGCTCGGCGATAGATTTCTGCCGGCTTATACGCGAGGCCGGCGTGTCGCAGCAGCGGGAGAAAACGGGCGAGCTGGTCATAGCGAAACGAATGGCGTTCGGGGAGATAAAGAACAGCAAGGCATACATGGTGATTACGCCGTATAACGGGTTTGCGATAGACCTTCGCATCGATTTTCCGAAGCCCATCGGCGTTCAGCGCTATTCATTCAAATTCACCTCGCCGCGGTCGTTCGAACGCGACGTAGCGCCGGCGCGTTCGTTCAACACTATCGAAAACATTGACAACGCGCAGAAAAACGGGAGCGTCGGCAGCGGTATGATTGGAAGCCACATCATCATCTCGCGCGGCAAAGTGATCAATACCGAACTGCGGTTTCCCAATGAGTTCGTCCGGCATAAGATACTTGACATCATCGGTGATCTCTATCTGCTCGGCAGACCCATCCGCGGCAGGATAAAAGCGAACCGGACATCACATAATTTCAATCATCTTGTGGTGAAGGAACTGGCAAAGGTTTTCGGGCTGTAGGCGACATTGCGCAATGCGCACGAAAATCACAGCCCCCCTACGGCACTACCTTGTTCAGCGGATATTCCACGATACCTTCGGCGCCCGCGGCCTTCAGCGTCTGTATGAGCGTACGCACCATCTGCTCATCGATGATGGTTTCAACCGCACACCAGCGTCCGTCGACGAGCGGTGAAACGGTGGGGTTCGTGAGTGACGGCAGCAGCTTCACCACCGCGTCGAGCTTATCGCGCTGCACGTTCATCTTGATGCCCACTTTACTTTCGGCGAGCAGAGCGGAACGCAGGAGCAGCGATATCTGTTCTATCTTGCTCCGTTTCCACGCATCCGCGGCGCTTTTTTTATTGGCGATGAAACGCGTTGTTGATTCGAGCACGGTGTCGATGATGCGCAGATTGTTCGCGCGAAGCGAGCTTCCCGTCTCGGTGATCTCGACGATGGCGTCCACGAGCGTGGGCGCCTTCACTTCGGTGGCGCCCCATGAATATTCCACGTCAACTGAGACATTTTTCGACGCGAAATACTTTTTTGAGATATTCACCACTTCCGTGGCGATACGTTTCCCGTTGAGGTCGGCGGCTGTTTTGTATGGTGAGTCGTTGGGTACGGCGAGCACCCAGCGCACCGGCCGCATACCCTGTTTCGCGTAGATGAGTTCCGCGATCTCTTCGACAGCGCAATCCGTCTCGATGAGCCAGTCCCTGCCGGTGATACCCGCATCCACGATGCCCTCGGTAACATACCGGCCTATCTCCTGCGCGCGGAGCAGAATGAGTTCGATTTCGGAATCGTTGATATACGGAAAATACGAGCGCGATGATGAAAGAGTTATTTCGAAACCCGCTTTCGCGAACAGCGCAAACGTGGTGTCCTGCAGGCTTCCTTTCGGTATGGCAAGTTTGAGCTTCATTATGATTCCTTGTGAAGATGTTCGTACCGTTATACCCTATGCATCTCATTTTGCAAGCATAGCGCGGGATTTTCCGCAGCCGTACCTGAAAAGCAGGTCGCATCCATGAGCGCATGGATGCGCTGCTGAAACGAGGAGCATTCAAATACCCGCGCTAACGCCGAGCGCAAGCGGTGCAGGACGCCGTTGCGGAGCCGTACTCGGCGACCACGCGAAAGCGACGATATGGTTCGTGGAATATTTCACGCGCATGAAGCAATATTTGTAGATACATAATATAACGCGGGCGACCCCGAGCCCATCACTTGTTGAATCGCATTTCTCTGATAGAATAATAACATGAAAGAACCGCAACGAACGATTACGTATGCATTGCTCACGGCGTATATTTTTATCGCCGTACTTTTCAGCGCCGCAATCGACACTGCTCAGTATCAGCGCGGCCTTGCGGCGCGGGATGCCGCCGGCGACTACACCAACTATTGCATTCTCATCGTGCAGCGTATTGCAGCAGACCCCGCATATGCGCCCGACGCCGATCTCCAGCGCATACTCGACGCGGCGCGTGCCCCGGTGATATCGCTGGTGTTCCACGACGCGATATCCCGTGTTGAATCCGGAAGCCCGGTGAATAAGGATGAGACAGCGCGTATTCTGCTTACGCTCTACCGGACGTTGTATCAATCGCTTGCCGATACGCAGCACATGCCGCTCGCGTATACCGCCGGTGCGCGTTTCATGAAAAGCCCGGTGTTTGACGAGCATATCCTGGCGTCGCGGATTGCGTATTTTTTCAATCAGCGGTTCTATCGCGAATATCTGTCGCTTTTTGCTTCGCTGAAAGACGAGACGCTGCTCTCCATGGAATACCGCCGTGCGGCGAAGGCATCCATGATCACGGGTGCGAACACGCGGGCTGTCGAGCTTTTTTTCCGGGCCTATACCAATGAACGGGTGATGCCGCAGGATGTGCTGTTCGATGTCGGCGTGCTTCGGATACGTACCGGCAATTACAAAAAAAGTCTCGAGACGTTGTCGCACATCAGAGACCGGTCTCCGTCAGCAGTTGTTCACTACTATGAAGGTATTGCGGGGATGATGAACGGCACGATGAATGCTGCAAAGTTTCTGACATCCGGGAACATATACGCGCCGATGCTTGCGGGGCACGCGGCTTTCATCGCGCATGATTTTTCAAATGCCGCGCGCTATTACGAGCAGAGTGCTGCCGTCACCATGCCGCAGGCGCTGCATGTCGCAGCGCTCCGCCAGCTTGATATGCTTTCTGATAACGGAACGGATGATGCCGCGCTCGCAGCGTTCATCCCGCTTTTTTCGGCCGCACTCTGCGAGAACGACGCAGCCGCCGTGGATGCGGTTATTGCGCTTCTGCCGAACAACGGGGTGCCGATGCGTATGCGGCTCCTTGCAGCGACCATGTATCTTCAGACACTCGGCCCGCCGGCATTGAAAACGGCGCTGACACGCGTCACGGCTCTTGCGCCGACTGACGCATACTGCAAGAACGTGCGGCTGTATCTTCTCGGCAGGCTGATGCTTTCTGACGGGAATGCCGCCGGCAGGAAAATGCTTGAGGAATATCTCATGAATGAGCCGAACGGACTTTTCGCGTTCGAGATACGCGCACTTCTGAAAAATTGACATTTATTTTGCATGCTGATATATTTGCGTTAGAAAAAGCAAGGAACAATAATGACACTCTCCATCGTAATACCGGTATTCAATGAAGCCGCTTCCATCGAAGCGCTTGTGGAACATGTACGGAAAGTTCCGCTGTCCATACAGAAAGAGATAATCATCGTCGACGACTGTTCGACCGACGGCACGCGCGACATCATTGATGAGAAGATAAAAAAGAAAGTGGCCAAGGTATTATACCACCACAAAAACCAGGGCAAGGGCGCCGCGCTTCGCGACGGTTTTGCGGCCGCAACGGGAGATATCATCATCGTGCAGGACGCGGACATGGAATATGATCCGAACGAGTATGAAAAAGTGATCGCCCCCATTCTCGCGGGTAAAGCGGATGTGGTATACGGTTCGCGCTTCATGGGCGGCGAACCTCATCGCGTGCTTTATTTCTGGCACTCCGTGGGCAACAGAATGCTTACGACGATATCGAATATGTTTTCAAACCTCAACCTCACCGATATGGAGACCTGCTATAAAGCGTTCCGCCGCGAGGTCATTCAGAAAATAAAAATAGAAGAAAACCGGTTCGGGATAGAACCCGAGATTACCGCAAAAGTTTCCAAGATGCATGTGCGCATCTATGAGGTTGGAATATCCTACAGTGGACGCACCTATGAGGAAGGCAAAAAGATCGGCCTGAAAGACGCGTTCCGTGCGCTTTTCTGCATCATCCGTTACAGTCTGTTCTCGAAATAAATACTATCCGCCGATCTTTTTCCAGGTAACGCCGGCCGGCGTATCCATGATTTCAATGCCCATGGCTTTGAGCTTGTCGCGGATCTCATCCGATTTTTTATAATCTTTCGCCTTTCGCGCGGCGGTGCGGTCTGCGATGAGCCGTTCAACATCCTCGGCGAGCGATGCACCAGCATCGAAGGTGAAGCAGCCGATGACGCTGTCGACTTCCTTCAGGAACGCGAGAATCTCGTCGGCAAGCAAGCGGTCGATGCTGCTGAACGCATGGTTCGTCTCGCGGATGAAATCAAACAGCACGCCGAGAGAACCCGCGATATTAAGATCATTGAACAGATGTTGGCGGAAAGCGGAGCGTGCCGTGGCAAGCTTTTCGCGTACTGCCGCGTCACCCGTAGCTGCCGACGGGGTTTTGAGACGGAATATAAGATCGTTCACCCGTTCGATGGCCTTCGACGCCTGCGTGATGCCGTCGATGGTGAAGTTCAGCTGCTTGCGGTAATGCGAGGAGAGCAGCAGATACCGTATCGCGAGCGGGTCATATCCCTTCGCGGTGAGATCGCGGAGCGTGAAGAAATTCCCCTTCGACTTCGACATCTTCTCGCCGTCGACGATGAGGTGCTCGTTGTGCAGCCAGTAGTTGACGAATTTTCCGCCGAACGCGCACTCGCTCTGCGCAAGTTCGTTCTCGTGGTGCGGGAATTTATTATCCACGCCGCCGGTGTGAATATCAAAGTGGGTGCCGAGATACTTGCTCGACATCGCCGAACATTCGATATGCCAGCCCGGACGACCCTTGCCGAGTTCAGTCTCCCAGAACACGTCGCCGTCGTCGGGCGTGTAACCTTTCCAGAGCGCGAAGTCGGCTGCATTTTCCTTTTCATATTCGTCATTCGCCACGCGTCCGCTTTTACCGGCGATGAGCTTGTTCTCGGCGAGGTTCGCGAGCGCGCCGTAGCTTGTAAAGGTGTCGATGCGGAAATAGATCGACCCGTCGGCCTCGTAGGTGTGTCCTTTGTCGCGGAGCTTTTTGATGATATCCACCATCTCGCTGATATGGTCGGTAGCAGCCGGGTATTTGAACGCCTTTTTTATCCGGAGCGTTTCCATGTCCTCGAAGAACATCTGCTTGTATTTCGCCGTGTATTCGGCAAGCGGCATGTTCGCGGCCTTCGCGCCTCTGATGGTCTTGTCGTCCACGTCCGTGAGATTCATCACGAGTTTCACGTTGTAGCCGGCAAGCATGAGCGTACGGTGGAGGAGATCGCTTACCACATACGCGCGGAAATTGCCGATGTGCGCCGGATTATACACCGTGGGTCCGCAGGAATACACTTTCACTTCCTTCGGATCGATCGGGATGAATTCTTCCTCGCGGCGTGTCAGTGAGTTATGGAATGTAAGTTTCATGGATATCAGCGGGCCTCGGTGCAGAGTTTTATAAGGTCGTCGACATGGGCGGTTGCAAGACACTCAACGGTGTCGGCAGCGCCGTAGTATATCTTTACTTCACCGTCGGGTTCGAGCACCATGCCGCCGGGGAAAATGACGTCATTGCGGTAACCGCCCGATGCTTCATACGGAGCTTCCGGCGCGATGAGCGGTTCTTTACTCATGCCTACTATTTTCGATGGGTCATTGAGATCGAGGAGCATGATGCCGCCGGTATAGCGTTTCGTCCACTTGGGTTCCCAGCCGTTTTTGCCGCGCGTTGCGTCGTCACGGTCAACGGCATGAAACGTGGTGAGCCAGCCCTTCTTTGTCTTTATCGGCGGTGCCGCCGGACCGATTTTGTCGTTCGCGTACGGTACGTCCTCGACGCCGAGCACGAGATGCGAGTCGCCCCAGTATTTCATGTCGGGGGAAGCAGACATCCATATATCGAATCTGTCCTTGCCGCCGCGGCTGTATACCGGGAACGGTCGTTCAAGGCGCATATATCTGCCGCCAATCTTTTCGGGGAAGAGCACCATGTTGCGGTTGTCCGGTACGGTGAGATGGAGTACGTCGAACTTCTTGAAGTCATCGGTCACCGCGATGCCGCCGCGGAGGCCGTGGTTCGTATCAACGGCGAAACACATGTACACGCGCCCGTCAATGACGGTGAGCCGCGGATCATATGAACGGCGTATCTCTCCGTCGGGACTGGAGAGATCGAAACAGGGTTTCGGTTCTACTTTCCATTTTTTTCCGTCGTCGCTGAATGCAAGACCGATGTTCGTTTTGAGTTCCCACGGTTTCTTCGTGCCCGCATCAACCTCAGCCTGCGTATTGCCGTAATCGTTGCGGAACACCATGACATATTTTCCCTGATATTTCGTTATTCCCGCGTTGAACACAAGCGTTGCCGGATACGGAACGTCCTTGTCGCACAGTACGGGATTGTTCGCATAGCGTTTGATCACGCTGCTTGAGGTAAGTTTTGACATACGGACTCCTGAAAACGTAGATGATATTCAATCGCAGGCAGTGTAATGCATTCCTGTGAATTTTCAAGCAATGCGGGTTTTATCGATAAAAGGAGGCAAGGCGATGAGCACAATCACTGTGCCGGTGGTGTAGCGATAAATACGGAAAGCGGCGAACCGTTGGCGGTGATTGAAAGCGAGCCCGCCGCAAACGGAAGGATGAAAGCGTCGCCTTTTTTGCACCATATCGACCGTGAGGTATCGAGATATCCTTCGCCTTCCAGTATGATTGCAACAGCGAAACTGTTCAGCGTATATTCCATGTTGTGCGTTGTCGTAATAATATTGATACCGAAGAACTCGCGCCAGCTGCCGGCAAGCAGATCAACAGCACCTTCAACCGGGGCGTGGTGCGATGCAAGATTGCGGAGCAGTACGCCGCCTCTCTGACCGTCGAAGTCGAAACTTTCGAACATGCGGTTGTCGCCGAGGCCCATGTGTACCTGCGCGGGCGTAAGGTCCCAGCATGGTCCTTTTTTATCAAGCTGGAAAACGAAATCGGTCGGCTCCTGCACTTCAATGCAGAACACGCCGCCGCCGATGGCATGCGGGACTTTTCCGGGAATGACGAAGAAATCATGCTCGCGTACATATACCTTATTGAGCATCGAAAACATGCCGTTCACGTTCTGTTCGTCGTAGTGTCTCCGGAACAGCGTTTTATCGGCACGTTCATTGAAGCCGAGATATACATGCGGCGCATCGCCGTCGACCGTACGTCCGCCTGCGATATACCAAGTCTCCGTTTTGCCATATGACGAGTTGAGGTATTGTTTCGAGAATGCGCTGTCAGGATGCGACTGAATCGGCAGACGGGTGAGCGAATCGAGTTCTTTCACGAGAATGCCGGTACGGTCGCCGATACGACTACGGTGTTCCGGCCCGAGCATGGCATCCGGATAATCGCGTATGAGTGATGCGATGCTGTACAAAGTCCCGTCGATAATGACCGATGCGATACCTTCATCGGGACGTTCGCCGCCGAGTGCCACGGTGTCCGATCCTATCCAGTTCTCGGGATAGTAACCGTCCACGCTCGCTGATTTTCCGAGAAAGCAGTCGATGAGCGCGCCGCCGGTGTAGATGCGTGAGACGCGATTCTCGGTGAGCTGTAGCGGCATTGAGAGGACAAGGGGCTTCAGCCCCTTGTGCATTATAATTTTGTCCTCACTCATATCGTATCAGCTTTCCAATAGTTGCAAAATCTCCATGCCCCGTACCCACAGCAGCCGCCATCGCCGCGCCGACTGCCGCCTCCTCCACATGAGCGGGAAACCGCATCGCATAACCGAAACGCTTTTCAACGATATGTTTGAGCAGTTGGTTCTTTCTCAGTCCGTTGCCGGAACCGGTAAGCGATTGCACGCGCGTTCGTACCCGCGCCGGGATGGCCCGATACATGTCTGCCAATTCGTTCACCATGCCGTCGAGAAATCCGGCGATCAGATGT
This sequence comes from Spirochaetota bacterium, assembly GCA_016214035.1. GTDB lineage: Bacteria > Spirochaetota > Brachyspiria > Brachyspirales > JACRPF01 > JACRPF01. The sequence continues at coordinate 94,545 of JACRPF010000013.1, forward strand.
TCCGGCGTCAGATTGTCCATGGACATATTGCTGATGCCGCCGCGCCGGGCGGGGTCTGTCCTCGTTCCCGCAAATCGTGTGTCAACGGCAAGTCTGTCGGTAAGCGAGTCGTAATCGATGTCGTTCATCGCCGCATAAATATCCGGCGGCTGCTGCACACCGAAGCATGCGATTGTCTTTCTGAAAAAACGCTCAAGCAGCGCATATGATTTTCCGCCGCAGAGCGACGCGCCGACGAAAAGATAGCCGCCGCCGGGAAACGGCCGTGTGTCGAGTCCGTCAATGGCCGCGAACTTTTCCGTGAACGCCGAGACCTGCGCGCCGGTACCGAAATTTACCAGCGCAGTACGCTCGATATTCCGTACTGAACCGAGGAAACTCGCCTGATTGTCACCGAGTGCGGTGACAACGGGAATGCCGTGCCAGTGACCTGCGATGGAAGCCGACGGGACGACATCGGGCAGCATCGTCGTGTCAATGCCCGATTGCGCCAATGCCTTTGTATCGAAGCAGCGTTTCCGAAGATCGAATACGCCGAAACTTGCCGCATTCGTTGCGTCGATTTTCGGCGAACGGTTTCCGGTAAGTTTCATGACGATATAATCCATTATGGTGCAGAACGACACTGTGCATGCAGGTACGATATTATTTTTCAGATTGTAAAAGTGTGTCGCCAATCCGAAGCCCGGTGCGACAGGATATCCGGTGATCCGCGAAAATCGTTCCGCGTACGTGCCGTACCGGTGCGGCAGTCCGGCACGGGTGTCCTGCCATGTATAGAGCGGACTAACCACATCACCGTTGTCATCGACGTACACGATGCCGTGCATCTGACCGGTAACGCCGATACCGGCTATCCCGGAATGCTTTGCTGTAAGTCCGGTAATGATACGCCGTGCCGCTGCAAGTATCTTCGCAGTATCCTGGATGCGTTCCCACGAATTCGATGTGCGTATGAATGATCGGTTCTGCTGTGTAACAGCGGTGACGATACGCCGACTCGCGGTGTCCAGTACCGCTCCGCAGACTGACGTTGTGCCTATGTCGATGCCGATGTATTTCATGTTTTCCCCGGTGTCCGTGTCAGTACGTTGCCTTTTCGATAGATAACATCTGCTTTCCATTCATCCGCCTTCGAATTCTGTTGCATCAGCCGTTCATAGACCGTCATCGCGAGCGCTTCCATAGGCTGCTCATACACGGTAAGTCCGAGCGCTTCCGCACCGGGAAGGTCGTCAATGCAGACAACATCAATTGCCGACTTTTTTTCAATACAGTGGCGCTTCAGCGCAATGCCGATAACACCGTTGCCGCAGATGACGGCGTCGGTTTTTGACGGCAGCTCATTGAAAAGTTTTGCTGCAGCGGCATCGATATCACGCTCTCTGTTCCACGGCAGACGGAACACCGTTGTACCGGTGCGCATGAACGCCGCTTCACGTTCGGTATTGCTTGAGATGACGCTGTTTTCCCAGCCGATATATGCGATATTCCCGGCGCCGTTCCCGGTAAGATACGCAGTGAGTGCGGTTATCGCGTGCGTATTATCAACGCTCACGCAATCCACGGCGGCAGATCTCATCACCCGGTCGAACAGCACCATGTTCATGCCGAGCCCCCGGAGACGCGTCAGCGCTTCGGAGTCAATCGTCTCGTCGTACGGCCAGATCACCGCATTGCGTATGCCGCGCTCGTAACAGCGGAAAAGATCTTCCGTGACAGGATGTTTACCCGCGGCTTTGAATACCACGAGCGCGTCATGCTGTTCGGCCGCCGCTTCGAACGTTCTCAGGAACGACGCGAAGAACGGGCTTTCCGAAGGAGCAAGCACTGCAATCAGGCTTTGATCGCACGCATTCCCCCGGGAGTGCAGCGTAACCCGCGTCCCGTGACCCTGCCGCCGTGTTACGATGCCGTCATGCTCCAGTGCGGCAAGCGCGCTCCGTACGGTGACTCTGCTCATCTGATATTTTTCCGCAAGGTCGCGTTCCGTGGGAATGAGATCGCCGTCGCGGTACATACCATCGAATATCTTCCGTACAAGAATGGCGCGGAGCTTTATATGCAGGCGCTCGTCGGATTTTATTTTTTGTGTTTTCATACCGCTGTCGACACCGGATCGAGACGTTTGATGATATCGTCCTGAATCGCCGGAGAAAGGTCGAGAAAGTTCACGAACGTACCGTGTATGCGCATGATGTAAATACCGTTCGGCGCATAGCGTTCAGGATGCGCGAGCACCTTCCTGAGCATAGCCGGCGTGTTCACATTCACATACAGATAAAACGGCGCGGCACCGTCACCCGAAAAAAAGAGAGGCGCGATCACACGATCGGCGAATGCCTGTCCTTTCTCCGCAAACGATGCTTCAGGAAAATACCGCGGGTCGATGCCGAAATGCGACGCATAGCCGCCGGTCATGAGCTCGAACGGCATTTTTTTCACCGAGAGCGTGCGAAAACCGAGTCCGGATACCGCTTCGCCGAAGAGCGGGTCAATACCGTACCCGAGCATTTCCCGTGCATGCCGTCCGTCGGGCGTTGCGCCGGTCCAGTAGCCGTAGAGCAGATGCGTCGACGGTGAGCTGAAATCCGGCCTGAACGGATTGCCGAGATAATTCTTCCGTGCGCTGATGCGCTCAGCGACATATACCGCGAGCTTGCGTGTTTCACCATCGGCTGCGGTGATATTGTTGCCGTATTTCGGGGCTGCCGCGAGGAACTGTCTGAGATCCTCGGCGTCGGCAAAATCATTCCTGAGTGCCGAAAGAAGTTTTCCGGCGTCTCCGGGACGTTCGTCCACGAGCGCATCGATGGCGGTGAATGAATCGGCGACTACGGAAAGTCCGTGGATGAGACATCCGCAGCCGTTGTATACCGTACCCTGTTTCTCCGCATCACGCATATCAATGCCGCTGTCGATACCGCCCATGAGCGACGACAGAAATGGCACGCGAAGGAGTGATAACGCCTTTGCGCAGCCGTTCGCCGCACTTGTCATACGGCCGATGAAATGTTCAAGGTTATCCTTGAACGTCGACCGTATATTCTTTAAATAAGTCAGCGGGTCATCGACAGCCCGCTCCGGACCGATATGTTCTCCGGTTATTGCCGATACGCCGCCGGAAAGCGTCAGCTCGAGCACTTTCGCGAGATTGAGCCAGCTTGCCGTAGTGTTCGCATTCTCTTTACCCATGATGAGAGGTTCCTGACAGCCGGCGATGGCGTAATCCTTCATGTGTCCGCGCTGAACTCCCGCGCGTGTCAGCACGGCGAATAGCGCATCGTCGTTAAAGAGCGACGGTGTGAGCATGCCGGGCGTAAAAAAGAATCTGCCGAGCGATTCATAGAGTTCCTTCGGTGTTTTGGAATGCAGCTTCACCGAGAGTATAGGCTGCGGATAATTGCATTCGAAATACGCATCAAGCACGGCGCTGCTCATGTTATTCGTCAGGTCGTTCCCGCCTTCGTCCCTGCCGCCGATCATGAGATTCTGCGAGATGGCCCAGCTCCGGTCGCCGACATTGAAGAACGTCAGCAGATGTTTCATGAGCGCCGCCGAATGTTCTCTGCCGCAGTTGTCCATGGCGCGAAACGGTTCGAGTATCCGGTCGATGTTCCCCACGGAGAATGCGTACGGGTTCGGTGATTGTTCGAGACACATGAGCTGCCAGAGCAGCATGAACGACTGTATCGCCTCATACAAATTCCGCGCGCCGTAGAGCGGCACATGCATGAGTGTTTCAGAGATAAGCATCAGTTCCTGATGGCGCGGTTCATCTGCATTCTGCGCGAGCGTTTTTGCAAGTAAGCCGTAGCGGAAGGCGAGTTTCAAGACGGCTTCAAAGGATATTTTCATTGCCGAAAGGACGGCACGTTTATCTGCATCGGTTTCATGCGAAAGCTTTTCATCGATGCGCTTCATCTCAGAAATAATACCGTTTGCCAGCACCGGACGGAAATCGGCTATCGTGTGGCCGGTCACCTGTTCAACGAAATACGCGACTTCTTTCGTGTCTCCTTCGGCAGCGGCGTATACGCGCTTGAGCTCACGTACATACGGCGTCGAAGCAAAATATGATCTGACTTTTTCAATGCGCTCCGCGGTGAACTCGGCGTCCGGTTCGATGTCATTGTAAACGGCAAGCGGGTCGCAGTAGCCGGCGAACGATTCCATGGTGAACGCCGGATTGATGAGCGCATAACTTCGCGCAAACGCGTCACGCTGCGTTCCGGCAAAGACGGCGTCGCGGTGTATGGATATCGGCAGTTCCTCGGCGATGCGGAGCAGTGTTTTCGCCGCTGCCGCTTCGGGATGTTCAGTGCGATATTCTTCAGCGCACCGCATGCGTATTTCCTGCACGATGAACCAGCCGTCAAGACGCGTGCGTTTGCGCTCGTCGGCGAATAGTGTTCTCGCTTTCTGTGTGAGCAGTGCAGCGTCATATACTTCCCGGTACGTCATATGTTCTCCTACGTGGTGATGACATTCAAACCGCGGTCACGGAATATAGTTTCAGCCTGCCGCAGCGGTATCGCTTCACCCGGTAAGCGTTCATGATAGGCCATGCCGCATTGTTCCCATTTCACTTTTCCGTATTCATGATAGGCGAGTACTTCGAATTGAATATTCTGTATCGGTAAACAGCCGAGCACCCCGGCAAAACGGCGTATATCATCTGCACGGCTGTTGAATCCGGGTATCAACGTTATCCTTACCAGGACGGTCGTTTTCGTTCGCGCAGCTGCAGCAATATTCGCAATAACCGCTGTCATCGGTGAACCGGTTACCGCCGCCGCTACATCATCGTCATAATGTTTCAGGTCGATGATGACGGTATCGATGAGCGGAAAAAGTTCGCTGAGATGCGGATGCGTGCCGTTCGTCTCGATTGCGGTGTTTATTTCCATTGCTTTCAGCGCTTCCAGAAATGTACGGACTCCATCGAACTGCATCGTCGGTTCGCCGCCGGACAATGTCACACCGCCGCCGCTGTGGAAAAGAGATTTTGCTCCGGTCACTTCTTTTATCAGTTCATTGATACTGCATGACGCGGCACTCAGCCGTATCCCTTCATTTCGATTGACGGTCACGCATTCTTTTGTCATGCAGCGGGAACATATCGTCCGGTTTATCGTGCCGGTAATCGCTCCGTGCGGGCAGACTGACGGTACAAGCTTCGCCTGATTGACCATAAGCGTTCCGGAAGCGTTCATCCCCTCGGGATTGGAGCACCATGAACAGCGGAGATTGCATCCCTGCAGATGATAGACAAGCCGGTTTCCCGGTCCATACTGACTGAAATTCCAGCCTTTTTGAAAGATGCTCAGTGTATCGATTTGCGCCATATGGTATTATATAGTAATACCAATTATTGAATAGTCAAATTCAATGAATTCCCGGAAGAATGTGTGATAAAATCGTTACGACTTACGCTTGACGAAAAATCGCCTGATCAGGATATAGATCATTACCGGGATGAACAATAGATAGAAACCGGGTCCTGAAACGAATGCCCAGACCTTACGTGATGAAAAATACGCGGTATAGATGACCGCGCCAATATGAATTATCACATAGACGCTCATGCCGAGCAGCATGCGTTTCATGAGCGCGATGCCTTCCGGCGTCAGTTTGCGCCCCTGCATATAGCGGGATATGTATGCGGTCAGAAAATCAGTCGGAGCGAATACGAGTACGAGCAGGAACACCAGCGCAATCGCTTCAATGAGTGCCGGTTTCATCTTGAAGAACATGTCGTTTTTGAGCACCAGCGATACGACGCCCAGTGCGACGATCAGGCCGACATCCAGCAATATAAAATAATCGAATTGTTTCGTAGTGACGTAGAAGAACACCATCTGGCCGATGGAGAATACCACTGCCGCGATGATGGACACGATAGTATTGTTGAAAATAGCGTCGACGATGAGGAATACGAGCAGCGGCAGGAGTTGTACAAACAGAAAAGCAGCGTCCATGGTGATGACTCCGTCAATGACGATTTTATCTGGCCGTACCATATAACCGAATCAGGAGTATGTCAAATGCGGTTTGACGATTCAATTTTCTTGACAGCGACCCGACGGATGATAGAATACCGATAGTAGAAAATCAGCGGCGGGAGTACGGTAATGAAACGCATTATAGCCCTGTGTGCTGCATTGCTCATCGTGGCGATGCTCTGGCTTTTCTGGCCGCTCGCCGATAAACGTCTGGCAATCACCATCGATGAACGCATGCGTGCACGCAGGAACGATTATCTTTCCGGACTCACACACCGCACCGGACCGAATATCGTAATCATTGTTGCTGATGATCTCAGTGTCTATGATGTATCGCGGTACGGCGGCACCAATGTCCCGACACCGAACATCGATGCCATCGGTGCGGAAGGCGTCACCTTCACCTCGGCGTACTGCACGTCGCCCATCTGTGCACCGTCACGGTCGGCGCTGCTCACCGGACGGTATCATCAGCGGAGCGGCTTTGAATTTCAGCCCATGACGCGGTACGCGAAGAACCGGCTCGAGTATTATGTGTACAAGAACTTCATCGTCGACCGCGCCGGTGACTGGCAGATAGCTCCGCTCGGTCCCGTGCCGCCTGAGAGCGAACTCGTCAAACAGGGGATGGCGGTGGAGGAAATAACGCTGCCGGAAATTCTTTCGCACTCGGGATATGTCACGGGCATCACCGGAAAATGGCATCTGGGCTTCGGGAACGAGCGCATCCCCAATGCCCGCGGCTTCATTGAGCAGTACGGCTTTTACGAGGCGTTTTCCCTCTATACGCCGGTACACGATACGAATATCGTTGAGTCGCGTCACCGGTATTTCTCAGACAAGCATATCTGGGCGCAGGGTCGCACCGGACTCTGCGCGATTCGCCGCAATGACGCAGTCGTCGATGAAAAGGAGTATCTTACGTTCGCGGTCGCGCGTGAAGCGAATGCGTTCATCACGTCGAATGCTGCTGCAAAACGTCCGTTCATGCTCTATGTGCCGTTCAACGCGCCGCACACACCGTTCCAGGTGCCGCGTTCGTATTATGAAAAGTTTCCGCGGGTGAACGACCATAACCGGCGCGTGTACTATGCGATGATAGCGGCGCTCGACGATGCGGTCGGCTCCATCATGAAAACGATACGCACGAACGGTCTTGATGAGAACACGCTGATTTTTTTCGCGAGCGACAATGGTGCCGCCACCTATGCAGGCGTCGACAATTTCCCGCTCAAATTCGGCAAGTTCACCTTTTTCGAAGGCGGCATACGTGTGCCGTTCATGATGCGCTGGAAGGGAAAAGTTCCCGCAGCGCGCGTGCATACACCCGTTTCACTTATGGATGTATTCATCACGGCGGCACAAGCGGCGGGTGTTACGCTTCCAACCGACCGCGTCTATGACGGGAAAGACCTTATGACGTTGAACCGTGATGTCGAGCGGCCGCTGTTCTGGCGTACACTGTACGTGAAAGCGGCGCGCGTTGGCACATGGAAGCTCATGGTGGATGAACGGGCAAAACGATCGTATCTGTTCGATATTGTTGCGGATCCCGGCGAGCTGAACGATCTGTCCGCCGACCATCCTCGTGTCGTAAGCGATATTACGGCGAGACTTGCCGAATGGGAAAAGGGACTCGTGCCTCCGCGCTGGCCGAGAGTGATGGATTTTCGTTACTACAATGAAGGTGTTGCGCATTATTTCCCGTTATAAGTACCGGGCAATACGCGTCACGCCGTTCATTCGGTGAAATATGCCGGCCCGATAAGATCGATCGGCATGGTCGCCGTAACGGTGTTGGCATTCTTCAGGAAGAACGACGCCTGTTTTATCATGCGCTCAAGCGTCAGCATCTCGGGCAGGTCGGCGGTGAGCATACGCCGCATCATGCCCATTGAGAACGGCATATCCTCATAATCAGTGAGCGGACAGATCTCCGACGGTCCGATGCCGGCGATCTTTTTCGCCGCTGCAACTGCCGTTTCCATGCCGCCGAGTTCATCCACAAGCCCTATGGCGAGCGCATCGCGTCCGCTGTAGATGCGGCCCCTCGCGATCTTCTCAACATCATCCGCGGACTTTCCGCGCGCCGCCGCCACCTTCGACACGAACACCTGATAGTACGATTTCATCTGTTTCATGAGGAGCTCGCGTTCATCCGCGTTGAGGTCGCGTGTGGGGAGTACCAGCATCGGCACATCGAGTGACGCGTGTTTTCCGGCGCTCGTTGAATCCACGGTGATACCGAGTTTTTCGCCTGCGCCCTTGTCGTAGAGCCAGCTGCCGATGACGCCGATGGAGCCGGTGATGGTGTCCGGCTGCGCGATAATGCGGTTCGCGTTCATCGATATCCAATACCCGCCCGAACCGGCGACGGCACCCATGGAGACGACGACGGGTTTTTTCGCGCGGCATTTTTTCACCGCGTCGGCCACGATGTCCGACGGGATGATGAGACCGCCCGGCGAATCCACGCGGAATACAACCGCCCGAATCGTCGTGTCGTTCATCGCGCGTTCGAACTGGCCGCGCAGCTTCAGCGCGTTGATGCCGCTTTCCATCTCGCAGGCACCGAGCGCGTAGATGACCGCTATCGACGGCTTTGCGCCCCATATCATCTCCTCGGCGGGTTTCTGTTTCAGGTGCATCCATGCGGGGACTACCGCGAACGGACGTCCTTCAATGTTGCTCACGATATCCGCCGCGTCGGTGAAACGGCCGAGACGGTCGGCGAATTTATTCGACAGCGCCGTTTCCGGGCTCAGTATCCAGCCGTCATTGACGGCGGCGTCCACCGCTTCCGGCGTAATATGCCGCGCGGCGGCGATATCCTTTTTGATGTCCGCATACGCGCTTGCGACATACGCCGCACGCTGTTCGCGGTCGGCGTCGGACATGTTGGTGCGTACGAACGATTCCGCCGCGGATTTGTAGGCGAGAAAGCGCAGTTCACTCACGCCGATGCCGAGTTTGTCGAGGAGCCCTTTGAAATAATTATTGCCGAGGACAACGCCCGGCAGATACATCTGTCCGCATGGGTCGATGACCACCGTATCCGCCGCCGAGGCGAGGAGATATCCCTGCAGGTCGACGGTGTCGAACGTGACGATGACGCGTTTACCGGCGTTTTTAACGGCTATGAACTTTTCGCGAAGCTCGCGATAGAATCCGCGCGACGCCGTCATGCCGCCGATGTTCACTACGACGCCCGCAACACGATCGTCCGCTCTGAGGTCGTCGAGACGTTCAAGGATATCCGATAGGCGCTTGGTGCGGTCGAACATCCATTCACGGCGGTACTGCAATTCTCCGCGAAGGTCGAGACTTACATACACCGAACGTCTCGACAGCGCGTCAACAAGCGCGCTTCGTTCTCCGCCGCCGATACGTACGGTATACAATTCACATTGATGCTTGAACGTATCGGCGTACTGTGCGTTTCCGCCGAAGGTTATCGCGCCAAGGTTCAGCATCGCTCCGAATGAGAATGTCCTGTCGCCCCGGTAGCGCGCCGTAAGCGAAATTCCGTCAAGCGGTTCAAGGATGACACCGGCGCTCCACGACTGCGACGGGAACGCGTCGGCGCTTGTGTAGGAGTAGTCGGCGAAGAGCGAAAGTATGCCGCTCCCGAACGGACGCACGGCAATGTCGAGTGCCGCGGTGTTCGTCAGAAATTTATTGCCGTAATCGAGAAAGCCCGACATGCCGAACGATACGAACGGCGCCGGTTTCGCCATGAAGCCGAGTGACAGTCCGCTGCCGAAACCGTAAAAGTCGGTGTTGCGCCAGTAGTAGCCGAAACCGAAACCCGCCCAGCCGATACGATACGAACTGCTGAGCGTATACTTCCAGTAGTCGCCGGCATATTCGATCGAGGCGCCGCTTCCGAATACCGACAGTGACAGGAGCTGATTGCCGGTTTTGTACGGAGAATAGTTTGAAACGATGAACGCATATGACATGTCGGGGCGGAACAGAAATGCCGGCGATGCGGGATTCGCGAGACCGGAGAGACTGCTTTCAAACGCCGCGGGCGATATTCCGAGATAATCCGATGCCTGACGATATAGGTCGCTTCCGTTCATGGCGTTAAGCGCCAGTGTCGCGAGCACAATGCAAAAGAGTTTTGACAGTGTTTTCATGACAGCTCCTGTTCCTGTTCCTGTTGCTACGCGGGTAATAAAGTTCAGATATGCCGGCCGCACCGTTCCCGCACCGTAATTAAAGTATATCGTAAATGCCATCAATCGTCAACAGAAATGCGTTAGAGAAATGCAGTGCAGATCGGCATGGTGCATCAAAGCACGCATGCATTGTTTTTCCTGCCCGGGATGATATAGTTTTGCATGAATACTGCCGAAGGAACGCATATGGAGATATTAATACGTTCGGAAAGAATACTCCTGGCGGCGATATCGCCCGGTGACCTCGAACCGCTGCTGCAGCTTGCCGGCGACGAACGGGTTATGAAATTTTTTCCCAAAGTGCTTGACAGATCTGAAGCCGAAGCGATGCTGCGAAAGATAATCAATCAGTACGCATTGTATGGCCACTCGTTCTGGAAAATAGTCGGTGCGCGCGGCACTGAGTTCATCGGCATTGCCGGTTTGCTCCATCAGGTGGTTGACGGGAACGAGGAGACGGAGATTTCGTATCGTGTGCTGCCGCAATTCTGGAAACAGGGATATGCGTCGGAAGCGGCGCTCCTCTGTAAAACGTATGCGCGCGATGTACTGAAGAAAACCAGGATCATCTCGCTGATCAGGCCCGAGAATGTGCCGTCGCAGGGCGTTGCGAAAAAACTCGGCGCCGTAATTGAAAAGCGGGTGATGTTCGGCGGATATCCGCACGACGTCTGGGTCTACTGAACCGTTATTGAGATTCCGCTCCGGTACGATATACTTTCCGGTATGATACTCGATCCGTTTTTCAATCTCTACCGTATTGCCGACCGGCCGCTTGAGGAATATCAGCGGTATCAGCGTGATACCTATTTCACACCGCTGAAAAAAGACGGGTCGATCGCATTCTCATCATCCGGACGCGACGTCGGCATCATCCCGCATGTCATGACGGTTGCCAGGGGCGTATGTTACGAATCGCCGTTTCACCGGCACGATCATCTTGAATTGATTCTGCTCTGCGGCGGAAGCGCCGTGTACGAGGAAGAATCTGCCGCATATCCGGTGGCAGAGGGCGGTGTTCTTTTCATCGATCATACGCGCAGACACCGGCTCAAAGGCACAGGGCCGTTCTCGTGGGCGAGCATCCGTTTCGCACCGCAGGCGGTTGAAAGCGTAGCCGCATCGATGACCGTGGACGCACTGGTGCAGTTCAAGGTGTTCACCCCGTTTGTGCGTATCGAAGGCGCTCCGGTCATCGTGCTTGAAAAAACGGATGCGCGGCGGATGCTCGTGCGGTTCCTGGAAATAGCGGATCAATTCATCGCGACCGGCGGAGTTCCGTCTGAAGCGCTGCGCACATCATTTCTTGCGCTCATGCACGCGCTCATGTCTGCGGCAAAGATAACCGGAACGGGGCCGCTGGAACATGTCATCACGTTCGTTCGTGAACATTATCAGCAGAAGATATCTCTTGCTGAAGTGTCGGGTTTCGCCGGCATGCCGAAAGCAGCCCTCTCGGCGTCGTTCACAAAAGCCATGGGCATGTCGCTGCCGGAATATGTGAACAGGTTCCGCATCGAAAAGGCGAAGCATCTGTTATCTGCCAGCAGCATGCCGCTTACCGATATCGCGCTTGCCGTGGGGTTTTACGACGCCGCGCACTTCACCAAGGAATTTGAAAAACGCAGCGGCTGTGCGCCGTCGATATACCGGAAGAAACAGAAACCGCGTCCGGGAAAATAATCGCAGAATAGCCGTGGCGGCGATATATTCCAAAAAGTATATCTTTCTTCCAAATATGTCATTGACAAAGAGACCATACTGCATAAACTGTAATGGTACGACACATGCCGGGTGATGTCTTCTGAATGTAATCACGGATAATCGCGCTGGAGGAAAGTACATGAAAACGGTCATTATGCTCTGCATCACATGCGCCATGCTTCTCGGCGGCGAGAAATCGATATGGCAGCAGGATTTTCTGCGCGGCCTTGCCGGCTGGAGTCTTTCCGGGTCCGATCTGAAACGCGAAGGACCAAGGCTGTATGTCCGCATCAATACACCGGAAACGTCCGATGTCGGTGCATTGAGCGCGCCGTCGCCCGTATTCGACGGAAGTGCACGCGAGCTTTCATTTTCCATAACGTATCGCACCGATGCCGACAAGTCAGCCATGCATTCGGGGGCATGGGTCATCTACTGTTTCACCGATGATAAGAATAAAAATATCGGCGAGTGGCGCGGAATACCGCTGAAAAAGGCGGATGTGTGGACGGAGACCAATACGACGCTCAGTGCTCCGGCCGGTGCTCGCGGTATATCGCTTGCCGTGCGCATGCAGAATCGCAAGGGCAGCACGCTCGATGTTGCAAAAATAACGTTGAAAGAAATCATTCCCTGAGGATATGCCGATGAAATATTTATTTATACTGCTCATCGCGCTGCCGCTGTCCGCCATGGTCGAACTTTTTGTGTCACCTGCCGGGAATGACGCGTGGAGCGGGAAAACCGCAGACGTGAATGCCGCCAAGACCGACGGGCCGTTTGCATCGGTTGAACGCGCGCGGGATGAGATCCGTTCGCTGAAATCAAAAAGAACGTTTACCGGCGCGACCGTGTATCTGCGCGGCGGAAGATATGAACTTGCGCGCACAGTAACGTTTACGCCCTCCGATTCGGGGACAAAGGACACGCCTGTCGTATATGCCGCATACAAAAATGAAAAACCGGTGCTGAGTGCCGGTAAGCGGCTCGCCCCTGTTGTGAAAAATGGACGTTGGGAAGTGCCGGTGCCGGAATCGTATACCGGCAACTGGGATTTTTCACAGCTCTTCGTCAACGGCGAACGTCGCAACCGTGTACGCATCCCCGAGACGGGATATTTTTACATCGGCGGAGCTGCTCCGGCGTCAACGCATCTGAAAGCGAAACAGTACGATGCGTTCCGCTACAGCGGCGACGAGTTCTCTTCATCGTGGGAAGGTCTTATCGATGTTGAGGTGCAGGTGTTTCATGTCTGGTCTACATCGCGGCTGCGCGTGGCGGCAATCGACGGCAAATCGAAATCGGTCGCGTTTACGGGGCCTACGTTCAGAAATCTTTCGTTCGGTTCGCGGTATCAGATAGAGAACGTAAAATCGGAACTGAAAAAACCGGGCGCGTGGTGTCTGGACGCGTCGAGCGGCACGTTTCTGTATCTGCCGAAGCCCGGAGAAACGCCGGCGAACACCGAGATCATCGCTCCCCGTCTGGAGCGTGTCATCGAGATGAAAGGCGACCTGTCGAACAAGTCGTATGTGGAATTCGTTTCGTTCAAAGGTATTGTGTTTACGCATGCAAATTTTCAGACACCGCTGCAGGGCTGGGCTGTGTCGCAGGCTGAATTTTCGCTGCCATCGGGCGTAGTTCTCGAAGGTACACGCGATATCTCTTTCGACGGCTGCCGTTTCACGCAGATGAGCGCCAACGGTCTCGACCTTGCCGCCGGCACAAAACGCTGCCGCGTGGAGCGCTGCGAATTCGTCGACCTCGGCGGCGGCGGCGTGAAGCTCGGGCCGGTATTCGACAAGACGAATGACGAGAATATCACGAGCCACAATATCATCCGTGACTGCCTCATCGCACATAACGGCAGACATTTCCCCGCGGCGTGCGGCATATTCCTGCGCTACGCACACGACAACGTCATCGAGCATAACGACATCTATGACAGCTACTACAGCGGCATATCCGCCGGCTGGACATGGGGCTCGGGTCCGTCGCCATCCAGCAACAATATCATAGCCTACAACCATATTTTCGATGTGATGCAGAATGTACTCACTGACGGCGCGGGCATCTACACGCTCGGTTCGTCACCCGGCACCGTCATACGCGGTAATCACATTCACGACGTCGAAGGCGTACCGTGGGCGGTGGGGATATATCTCGATCAGGGAACAAGCCACACGCTTGCCGAGGATAATCTCGTCTACCGCATCACCACGCATGCGTACAATCTCAACGCGGACGGAGGGCGTTCGAACATTGCGCGCAACAATATTTTCGGTCCCATACTCGACGAAAAAGCGCCGATGTTCCGTCGCGGGAAGAACGATCCATATTGGGGATTCCTCATCACTACGAACATCATCTACTGGGACAAGGGCGTGCTCGCGACCGAAGCGTGGACTACGGACAGTGTATACTTTAACGCGAACGTATACTGGAATTCCGCAGGTAATCCGTTCATGATGAAGGATAAGACCTTTGCCGAATGGCAGGGCGCGGGGTTCGACGCTCACTCGGTAGTGGCCGATCCGAAGTTCATGGATCCGGCGAAGGATGACTGGCGGCTTCAGCCGTCATCGCCGGCGCTCGCGCTCGGATTCAAACCGTTCGACTATACGAAGGCCGGACGCATCACGAAGACCGCTGATGTAAAATATCCCCGGCAGTATGATGAGCTTCCGCAGAATCCGCCGCTGCCGAAGATGACCTACGACTTTGACTTTGAGAACATGACGCCCGGGCAGATGCCGGTGGGCGATGCGCGCGAGGAGGGCAACGGCGTAATCCGCGTCAACGACCGGTGCGGCGCGGGCGGGAGCTCCCGTTCACTCGCATTCGTCGATGCCGCGGGGATAAAATCGTACAATCCGCATCTGATATTGCTGCAGAGCATGAAATACACGAATGGTAATTTCCGCATGGCGTTCGATATCATGAACGACCGCGAGAAACCGGGCGATATGCTCGTCGAATGCCGCGACTGGCAGGGCGGTCCCATCAACACGGGATGGAATATCTCGCTCAAGCCCGACGGCCGCATCATCATCAACGACGCAGGCGGGAAAAATATCGATGCGGGTCTCCTTCCGAACGGCACATGGGCGCACGTCGATATCCGTTTCAGTCTCGGCGCGTCAGCGAACGGATTGAGCGTTGAGATTTCATCGGCGGGAAAGCCGCTCATGCCGCGAAAGGCTATTCCGTATGCTTCAGCGGATTTCAAAACGATGACATGGCTCGGTATCATCGCCATGGGTACGAACGAAGCGTATTCGTATATCGATAATCTGTACTTCGGAGATTCGAAATAACTGCAATCCGTTGTTGTCTACGATCGAGCTTTTCCGGTTGACGCGCACGTCTATAATGTATATTCTTTACGTATGAAGAAAATACAATCGCTGACAGAATACCATGCCCGTACCGTACGCGAAGGCGCCGGGGTAAAACTCAGCCGCATCTTCGGTTTCAACGGCGATGCGCCGCTCGATCCGTTTCTGCTCCTCGATCATTTTCATTCCGACGACCCCGCGGACTATACCGCCGGTTTTCCCTGGCATCCGCATCGCGGCATCGAGACGGTGACGTATCTCCTCAAAGGGTCCGTGCGTCACGGGGACAGTCTCGGCAATAAGGGCGTGATTGGCGCGGGCGATATTCAGTGGATGACGGCGGGCAGCGGCATCATCCACGAGGAGATGCCCGAGGCCGGCGACGGCATCAACGGGTTTCAGCTCTGGGTGAACCTCCCGGCAAAGCAGAAGATGATGGATCCGCGTTATCGCGGTATCACTGCTGAAGAGATCCCTGTAGTCACCGATGACAACGGCGTCACGGTCCGTGTCATCGCAGGGACATACGGAAAGATCGCCGGTCCCGTCAAGGAACTTGTCATGCCGGTGAGCTACCTCGATGTGACGCTGGCCGCGGACACATCATACCCGCTTGATGTCACGGACGGCGGGTTCTGCTACCTATTTGACGGGGATGCGCAAATTCTGGATGAGACTATTCCGACGCTTACCGCGGTACAGCTTTCGCAGACATGCACTATCACCGCCGGGAAGAGCGGCGCACGTTTTCTTTTCATCTGCGGGAAACCTATCGGCGAGCCGGTCGCCTGGTACGGACCTATCGTGATGAACACGCAGGAGGAACTGCGCATCGCGTTTGAAGAATATCAGAATGGAACCTTTATAAAAAAGAAATGACCGTTCTGCGTGGCATTAACTCGCTCCGCGCTTGCATTTTACTGCTGCCGTTGTACTATCCCACTATCAAACGTATTTCGGGACAATACGCGGGATTAGTATAGATGCAGCGTGTTACGACAATATGAACGACATTGCAAAGACAAGCCCGCCGTACGTCGAAGTTGCCGTCAATTCGACCTATGATATCATCGGCAACCGGCATATCCGCGAGTACTCAAATCAGTATCAGAAGGTCGTCATACGGCATGATAATAATTTCATCGTTTCCGAAGTGCGGCTTGTCGGCTTTATAGAGAAACATCTGCAGATCGTCATTACGCGTGACCTTATGAACTGGTATTCCGTGGTGCCGGAGGATGCGGACGAGGATATGCCGGATTTCACCGATGTCCGTTTCGGCAGGACGTCGGTCTCGGAACTCTCGCGCGAGGATGTCATCCGTGAGCTTATGAAATACGTTACGGATGCTGCCGACGGCAGAAAAGTCGAACGGCTTTTGGCGGATATCATCACGCGCGGGTTCAGCAACGAGCCTCTGGACGCGGAGTTCATCGTCGATTTTTATCTGTCTATGGCCGACCGGTATTGTGCGTCCATCGGCAGCGAAAAGCGTACCGCATTTTTGAACTATCTCGAGTTGCACAAAGCAGAACTTGAAACATATTTTACACGAAAATTCATTACGGCGGATTTCGATTTTTTTACGAAATTCGATACGCAGTATAGGGATGAGGGCGGTCCCCCGGCAGAAGAAGTTGAGAGGTTGTTATGATACGCGGCATCCTGCAGATCATCGCATCGTTCATACCGGTTACAATCATGATATTCGTGCTTATGCAATGTCAGGAGCCGTACCGGATCTCGTTCGCGCCTCCCGCGGACATACAGGAAGCGCGTGCGTCATTCCCGCAGCAGATAGGCAAACGATACGCTGTCATCAGTTCGCCTGCACCGGGGTATCTCCGTGCCGATTACGGCGGCAGTAATTTTATACGTGTGCGTCTGTTTGCCGACATGCACGAGGCGAGTAACGCGCTTTTCATCACCGTTACACGGACGAACGGGACAAGCGTCACGAGATCACACACGATTCGTGCCGCGACGATAACCGAAAGCAGACTGTTCTCATTTTCAACCGGGACGCAGAGCGCCTATACCACAACGGACGGACGACGCGGCTATTACTGGATATGCAGTAATGCGGTTTATTCCATCGAAGGCAGAAGCAGTGCGGTTGTCGATGCGCTTGCCCGCGCGTATCCGTTTATCGAACCGCTTGCCGAAGATGAAAAGACGATTACGACGAAGCTTGCCGACATCTCGCCCGCCATACCGGCAGGTATCTGTGTGCTGTGTTTTCTGCTCTGCGCGGTATTTTTTTCATTAGGCATTTTCAGTTTCGGCGAAGCGATGCTGATACGGCGTCCGGGCGGCGGCGTGATGTCCGTTTCCCGCGATGTCCTGATGCAGCGGATTCGGGAACTTTCCGGATTACCTCTGGAGATAATCCCGGAGAAAAACGACATCATCCTCCGGTGGAATTTACTGGACGCACACTGGTTCAGTCCGGCGGATCTTGCCGGTGAGCGGAAGGTGTGGGAGATGCATCTGCGTTTCGACGACATCCGCCACGCGGTGTATGTGAGCGATGTAAAACGTACAGCGCGCATTGCCGTGGGGGCGGACGGTACGGCTGCGGTTACTTTTTCGGCGGCGTTTACGCTTTTCAAGGGCATCATCAGCGAGAGCGAGCACGGATTCGGGATTGGCAGTGGTGTCGATGGAGTCCCGGAAAAGAAGATGATTCTTGAATATGGTTTCAGTACCGGTATAATAAAACGCCCGGTGCGCGAGATCATTCTTGCCGCAGGCTGGACGTGGGAGCCGCGGGTATTTCTGCCGTAATAACATGCGGCCGCACGGCGGTTATGCAAGTATCCCTACAAGTTCCCGCAGGTCGGTAATCTCATAGTCCGGCCTTTCAGCATCGCTCGTACAGACGTAGTCCCTGTAGTTGCCGTGCAGATAGCGTACCGTTTTCCAGCCGCGTTTTTTTGCCGGCACGATATCATTGTCAACACGGTCGCCGATCATCCAGAACGTCGTATCGCTTTCATGTACGAGCGATTCGGCATGGCGGAATATGCCGTCGTCAGGTTTCTGCATGCCGACATCGCAGGAACATATCACAATATCAAAATATCCGCGTATGCCGTATTGCGAAAGACGCTTTTCGAAGTTCGACGACTGATTCGCGATGATGCCAAGCTGATAACGGCCGTCGATGGCCGTAAGCAGATGGTGAGCACCCGGATCTGCGGAGAGCATTTCTTTGTTCCAGCGGACGTGCTCTTGTATCCGCATACGCGTATCAGTGTCTATTACAAGACCGGCAAGTGCGGAACTGAAACACGATACCGCACCGGATGTCCCGGCATCGTGCTGGCGCTGCAGGAAATATGCTTCTGTTATCTGCGGATACTGCTCTCTGCAGATCTCCGCCGCAATACGCGCACGTTCCTGATGACACCGTGATTCATCTTCGAGCGTATCACCAAGATCGAAAAATACGACGGTTCCTCTTTTCTTCATGTGAGAATCTTAGCATCACGGTGCACGGTGTCAAGCACATGAGGTATCGCAACCCCGACATTCAGTACGCTTGTTTTTTGCGGATGAATGCTGTATCTTTTAAACGCCGGATATGAAATCTTTACCGTGCACATTTGCGGTTCGTATATACAATCCGGACGGAATGCATGAAATGACAATTCGCGATTTTTTACCGGCTGATGCGCCTGATATATCGGCGCTCATCATAAAGAACCTTCGTGACGTGAACAGTAAAGACTATCCGCACGACACCATAGAACGTCTGGTGGACCGGTTTACACCGGAGAACATCATCGGCGAATCTTCATGGCGGCATATCATCGTCGCCGAAGACAACCGGACGGTGATAGGGACGGCGAGTATCGGCAAAAAGACGATCGATAATACCGCCGACCGGTTTGTACTTACCGTTTTTGTACATCCGGCGTTTCACGGCAGGGATGTCGGGACGCTCTTGATGCGCGAGATCGAACGCATTGCGGCGAAATGGTGCACACACATGCTCGTCGTACCGGCAAGTATTACCGCGAAGTCGTTCTATCTGAAGCTCGGGTACCGCTTTCACGACGGCCGGGAACAGGTCACCGAACACGGAACATATACAATGACCAAGGTAATCAGTCATGAGGCCTGTACATGAGCAGCAAGCTCCGTGCACAACGCGGAATCAAAGCAGTCATATTCGATGCCGACGGCGTGCTGCAGACCTACGGTGATTTTCCTGAATACGCCGAGAAGAAATACGGATGGGATGCGAAAAATTATTTTGACACACTGCATTCGCTGTTCCATGATTCGCGGGATTATGACCGCACGCTGACCGGCAAAGGCGATGCGGTGAGCGTGCTGCGCGGGATTTTGCCGTCATTCGGATGGAACCATTCGGCGGCACTGTTTCTCAGGGAATGGGTCTCGCGGAACATCGTCGTCCGTCAGCGGATGGTGGAAAGCGTTGCGCGCATAAGGAAATGCAGTATACGCTGCTATATGGCGACGAATCAGGAGCGGCATCGTGCACGGCATATGATGCGCATGGCTGCGTATAAAGACGCGTTTGACGCCATGTTCTTTTCCTGTGATCTCGGCACAAAGAAACCGGCGGAACGCTATTTCAGAAAAGTGGTACACGCCATAGCGCTCGATCCGGAGAATATACTCTTCTTCGATGACCATGAAGGCAATATTTCAGCCGCACGCCGTATAGGCATGCACGCAGAACTGTACACCGATTACAGAACGTATTGCGGTCACGTGAAAAAATATATTCCTTCATTAGTCAGGAGCAGCAAACGATGACAGCGCGGGAGCAACAATATACATCGCAGCAGTCGATTTTTTTCAGGAGCAGCAGCGAGCTCTTTTTTTTCACGGGGACGTATAAAGATGATTGCTTTACGTTCGGTATTCCCGATCACTACCGGGACAGGATAATACCGCTGTTTGAGGGTATATCGCCTGAGGATATCATGTCCGAGCGTGCGGATGTTGGTATCATCAGCGCAGCGGCGGCTATCACCGGAAGACCCGCCGATACGATACGCATCACCCATTCAGTTGATTATTATTTTACACCCGGCCAGGGCACGGCTGAGGATATTCAGAACGATGCTGTTTTTACACATGAGGATGCCGGCATATTAACAGGTAAACTCGGCGATGACAAACTGCTCAAATATCTCATCGCCGCAAATAAATATTATGCGGTGTATCTTGCCGACGGGAAGATCGCGGCATTCTGCATGGATAACAGCAACGGCTGCATCACGGTTCAGGCGGAACCGCAGTACCGGGGACGCGGGTACACGACGCTCTGTCTGAAGAAGGTCACCGCGATGATAGCGCGCGACAGGGCTTATCCGGAGATCGCATATCCCACGGACCGGAAGAACATCGCGGCCTGCCGTGTTGCGGAACATGCGGGATACGTGAGACGGAGCGAAGGGATATGGGTGATCGTGAAAGCGAAACTGGAACTGCTTGACGGCGAGTTTGTGAAAACCAGCGTCCGTATTGTTTGATTTTTTAGCCGATCTTATATACACTGAGTTTACATAATATCAGGAGCGTTACCCTCGTGCTGAAAGCCCTCGTCACCGACGACCGTTACCGGCAGTACAAGATAGAACGTGACATACTTACACCCGCGGGTATCGAGCTTGTGGTAAATGAGAACGGCGCAGATCTCGCCGAGCTTGCCGCCGATATGGACGCGCTTCTGGTGAATCTCGCCAAAGTGGACGCGCCGGTAATACAAAAACTCAACCGCTGCAAAGTGATATCGCGCTACGGCGTGGGATATGACAACGTTGACCTTATCGCAGCCCGCGCGAAAGGCATTTCAGTCACCAATGTGCCCGACTACTGCAAGAACGACAGCGCCGAACATACGCTCGCGCTCATGCTCACCGCCTCGCGGCGCATATCCATACACGACCGGCATGTGCGCGCGGGGGAATGGAACATCACCGCGGGAAATCCGGTGTACCGCATGACGGGACGCACGTACGGCATCATCGGCTACGGACGGACGGGAAAGAACGTTCACCGGCTCATCAAGGGATTCAATTTCAGGGAAATATTCGTCTGCTCGCCGTCAACCGATGAACAGGAACTGAGAAAGAACGGCGCCCGCAAGGCGGACCTGCATACGCTCCTGCGGGAAAGCGATTTTATAAGCTGTCATGTGCCGCTTAACCCCGCCACTGAGCGGATGATCGGCGCAAAGGAATTCGCGCTGATGAAACCCAATGCCGTGTTCGTGAACACCGCGCGCGGCAAGGTCATCGACGAGACGGCGCTCATCGCGGCGCTTACGGAGAAAAGAATAGCGATGGCCGGACTCGATGTGTTCGAGAACGAGCCCATTGCCAAAGACAATCCGCTGCGAACGCTTGAGAACGTGGTCCTCACCGATCATCAGGCGTGGTACAGCGAGGAATCGATCGTGGAACTGAAACGGCGCGTTGCCGAGAATGTGAAAGCGGTACTCACCGGCGAAGGCGCTGCGTCCATTGTCAACTGAAAACGGCATGAACGACCTGTTTAATATGGATGATATCCCGGACGGCACCGAGCCGGAGCGCCGTGTCCTCATCGTCGGCATGAACTACATCGGCGATACGCTGTTCACCACGCCGCTCATCCGCGCCATGCATAAATCGCACCGGCGTACGGCGGTTGATGTCCTCAACGGTCCGCGCGGAACGGCCATGCTCGAGAACAATCCGTATATACGTACCGTGATATCCAAACCGCCCGCCGGTGACCGTGCGGCGTTCGACGCGCTTATCGCACGTATCGTGCAGGAACGGTATGATATCGCCATTGCGGCGTCAACGTCGTTCGAGAGCGCCCGTATCCCGTATCTCGCAAAGATTCCCGTACGTGCCGGTTTACGGACAGAACTCCGTTCGTTCATGTTCACGCATTCAGCGCCGCGCGACATGCGTACGAACATCATCCTGCAGATGCTCGATATCCTTAAGCCGCTCGGTATCGCGCATGACGACAGCCGCATGGATCTGTTTATCTCGGACGATGAACACAAAGAGGCGCTGGCTGTGCTCGCTAAAAAGCGCATCGCCAAAGAACATACGCTTATCGTGCATCCCGGCGCCACACGCGCGCAGAAGCGCTGGCCTGTTGAATACTTCGTGAAGCTCATCCGTCAATTCAATGACGACCAGGGATTTCCCGTGATACTCATCGGCGGCAAAGAGGATGAAGCGCGCAATGCGATAATCGCCGCGGACTGCGGCAGGGCCATCACGCTCGATCTCACCGGACAGCTTTCGCTCAGAACGCTTGCCGCGGTCATACGCACCGCGTGGGCGTTCGTGGGCAACGACAGCGCGCCGCTGCATATGGCGTCGGCGTTGAACGTGCATACAGTAGGTCTCTTCGGCCAGACCGATCCGGTCACCTACGGGACGCTGCACGACGGCGGGTACAACCTTTCCATGAGGCGTGCGTGCCATCCGATACGCCGTTTCGCCTGCGCCCGCATCACCCGGGGCTGCGGCGACAATGTATGCATGCGTCTTGTCACGGTGGATATGGTGATGGAAAAGCTCCGCGATATATTCCGCTGGGCGTGAAAATAACGCGGTATATTTGTGAAAAATACCGTTTCGCTGTATAGTACCGTCATGAGCCGTTCAGTCATTATACACGGACATTTCTATCAGCCTCCGCGTGAAAACCCGTGGCTTTCGGTGATAACCGACCAGGACGTGCACCCCTATCACGACTGGAATGAACGCATCACCGCCGAATGTTATCAGCCTAACGCAAGCTCGCGCATACTCGACTCCATCGGACGCATCGTCAAAGTGGTGAACAACTACGCGCACATGAGTTTTAATTTCGGGCCCACCCTTCTTGATTATCTTGCCGATATGGATGTCCCCACCGCGCGCAAGATCGTTCACGCAGACCGTCAAAGCCGCGAACGGCTTGGCGGACACGGCAACGCCATCGCGCAGGTGTATAACCACATAATACTTCCGCTCGCTCGGTACGAGGACAAGACCGTACAGGTGCGCTGGGGCATACGGCATTTTCAGCGCTTTTTCGGCCGTGCACCGGAAGGCATGTGGCTTTCTGAAACGGCGATAGACCCCGAAACGGTTGACGTACTCGCCGACTGCGGCATCAAATATACGATTCTCTCCCCGTTTCAGGCGGCACGCGTCATCGGCGAACACGGCGAAAAAAGTGTTGACGGCGGAACGATAGACACATCACACCCGTATATACTGCACGGAAAACGAAACCGCATCGCGGTGTTCTTCTATCATGCGCAGCTCTCGCAGGCAATCGCGTTCGAACATCTTCTGCGGGACGCAAACGCATTCGGGAAGCGGATACGTGAAACGTTCAGCGACCACATGCGTCTGGTAAACATCGCCACCGACGGCGAATCGTACGGCCACCATGAACCGTTCGCGGACATGTGTCTCGCGAAATATCTCGCCGATATAGCCCCGTCCGACGGCCTTACCGTTACCAATTACGGCCATTTCCTTGCGCATCATCCGGCGACAAATACCGTGGTACTGCATGACGGCGAAGGAAAACGGGGCACATCATGGAGCTGCTCGCACGGTGTGGAACGATGGCGCTCCGACTGCGGCTGCTCCACCGGCGCTCACCCCGGATGGAACCAGCGGTGGCGCACACCGCTGCGCGAGGCGTTCGACATCGTCCGCGATGCCGTGGAAACGGCGATGACCCCGCTCGGTCATTCAGCCGAAGAGCTTGCCGCACTCCGTGACGAATATTTCAGCGTGCTGTATGACCCCGATGCCGTAGAAAAACTGCATAAACGGTTTGCCGGAACTATGCCGCTCACCGCATTCCTCAAGCTCATGGCCGCATACCGCTTTTCACTCTTCTCCTACACATCCTGCGGCTGGTTCTTCGCCGATGTGTCGGGGATAGAACCGGTACAAAACATGAAGTACGCCGACATCGCGCTGGAACTCATGCGCGGCGTACCGACGGTACCTTCGAACGATATTCAAGAACGCTTCAGAAACAAACTCGCGGAAGCCGCAAGCAATATCGCGGCACACGGCACGGGCCAGTCCTGTTACGAGCAATGGGTGCTGCCCGACCGCTACCCGCCGGAACGCATGATATACCATTTCATCGCGTGCGCATATCATCACGATTTCGCACCCGCATCCATGAAAAACTGCATGCGGTTCGGATATACGTTCACGGTGACCAAACGCACCAAGAAGACCATAACCGGCACGCTTACCGATCCGTTCACCGAGACATTCCGTTTCAACGCCGACATCACTGAAGAAAAGCACGATATCATCGCGTATATTGCGCTCGGCGACAACGGCGGCAAAAAACGTTTCTCGCTCGCCGATGTCGTTATCGATGAACGCATACCGCTCAGCCGCGAACTGCTCTCGCACGAGATCAGTTCGGTGCGCACATCGGTGGCGTCGGCGTTCGCTCACGCCCGCGTGATCCTTACCGAGAGCGGCAAACACGGCCTCCCGGTTCCGCGTGAGTTCATGCACCTGTTCAGCGCCTTTTTCACGCTCCGTATGGAGGCGCTCATTCATCACAACGACGGAAAGTTCTTCGTCGGCAAATATCAGGAAATCGAAGAGCTCATCGCGCTCGCGCAGGAACGACACATCCCCGTATCCGCCGACATCTTCGGCGCTATGGTTGAAAAGAGTATCCGCACAAAGCTTGAATCGATGCTGGGTACGTTCTCGGTTGAAACGTTCAACGCGGTGATGACGGAAATGTATCTGGTGGACCGCATCAAACTGCCGATACGGCGCCACGCGCTCGAAAATATCGTCTACGGCATCATCGAAAAATATCTGCTCGACAGGAATTTCCCGCTCACCGAACATGCGTCGCTCATTATGCTCGGGCAGTGGTTCAATTTCAATATGGACGAGATAGGATCATCGATCACCGCTCATGACGTATGATCACGCCGCAGTGATTTCCGGTATGCCGCCGGCGACTTGCCGGTCTTTTTTTTGAAAATCCTCGAGAAATAGTAGGGATCGCGAAAACCCGTCTGCCGGGCGATCTCACGCAGTGAAAGCCCGTTGACGCCGAGAAGCATCCTGCTTTCTTTTATCCGCAGATCGAGTAGAAACTGCTGCGGCGACCTGCCGGTATTCTTTTTGAACAGAAGATGCTGCGTGATATACGGCGCGCCCGTCTCATCGAGCGCTTTTGTTATCTGAAAATCCGGATTGGTGATATTGTCGATGAGCATATGCTCGATCGTCTTCACGCGGGCATCGCTGCGTGAATATCTGTTCTGACGGATGATATAACCGACAAGCGGATCAAGCAGATCACGGCACAGGTCATGAAGACCGGCATCAAACACATATTCGTGATAGATAAGTCCGACAAGCTTGGCGAGGGGCCGGTGCGCCGGGTCGTGCATCATATACAGCCCCTCCGGCGTGAGCGAATCATCGCGGAACCGTATCCAGGTGCTGGCATAACCAGCTGCAGAACGTTCACCGTGCGCCATGCCCGGCGGAAAACAGAACAGATCGTTCGCGGAAAAGGCGCATTCCTCTCCGGACAGCAGCAGTATACCCTTCCCTTTTGTATAAAAGACGATCTCCCAGAAATCGTGTTCATGCACGGGATTCAGTCTCGGCGGGGATATAGAGCGTTGAACGTCGATGATGCGCTTCATGCGCATACTATACTGCGCCATATAGATTTGTCCATCATATTTAAAGATGTATCCATTGTCAGAACGCCGCATTCTTCCCTATACTTACTGCAGAATGTGTCGGAGGCATTGATATGCGACGGCCGGTCTTTCACGGCATCATATTCCTCATACTGTCATTGTCCGCGCACGGCATCGTAACGACATTCACGGCACTGCCGTTTTCGGCACCGGAGATCGGCAATCCGATGCGGGGACTCTACGGCTGGGGCGGCGGGACCGGCGGCGGCAGCATCGTCGACGCACCGATGCTCGACCGCTACAGACGCTTTACCTGGAACGAGCTTGAAAGCGGCAGCACACCCGGCGCATACGATTTCAGGGTGATCGATGACGCGATTACGGCCGCGTCAAACGCCGGCGCCTGTTTCAATTTCCGCGTCCGCTGTTATGTGCCGTCAGGAAGCGTGCCCTGCGGTGTTCCAGCATACGTTTCGAATGCCTCCGGGGGATTCAAGGACATAGACGGGATCTATGTACCCGACTGGAACAATGCCTATTTTCTTGAACGCGCGGACCGACTGATCGAGGCGCTCGGCGCCCGGTATAACAGTCATCCCTATATATCGTTCATCGACATCGGCATCTACGGCATGTGGGGAGAATGGCATATGTCCGGGTTCCCGTATCCGGGCCCACACGGAGAGCAGCGCATCACCTCGAACAATGCATACCGCATCATCGACACTTATGCGCGATGCTTCAGTAATGTCCGGCTTGTGTTCCGGGTGAATAACGACTACACACGGTATGCGATGGAGAAATATCCGCGCATGGGATGCCGTGCCGACTCAGTGGCGAATCCGGGATTCGACAGTGAACGGACCAGAACGCCATGGATGACGGACCGGTGGAAGCGTGCGCCGTTCATCTGCGAGACATGGAGCCCGGATGACCCCGGCACCAGTGTATATCTTGCAGCGGAGGATATTACGAATTACCACATTGCCATGCTCGGCAACGGCAATCTTGACCTGCGCACGACTGCGGATACAAATGAATTCATCCGCGCCGGCAAACTGCTCGGCCACCGTTTCGAAGCGGTATCCGCTGCATTCCCGTCGGTGATCACGCAATGCACCGCCACATCGATATCATCGCTTTGGAAAAATTCAGGCGTAACGCCGGCGTATATACCGTGGGCGGTGAAATGGCGGCTCCGGACGTCGTTTGATGCAATTGCGTTCGAATGCACTTCAGCACTCGACCTCACCCGGCTCATGCCGACGGTCACCGGACCCGTATGCATCAACGACTGTATGGTGCTGCCGTCAACGGTGCCGCCCGGAACATATACGCTCGAGCTCATCATCGCTGACCCGGCACTCGTCAGAAAACCGCTGACGCTTGCGGTCGCTGACACGAGATCATCTGACGGCAGTTACCGTATCGGCTCGATTACGGTCGCCGCATTCCCGGGAACCGCGGCGGAACGATCGTCATCATACGCGTTTGCCTCCGGCGTGTCGGCGAGCAACAGCGCGTACTTCGCGTCACTGCAGGAGAATGCGCTTGAGCAGCATCCGGCTGCCGCCGGCCCCCTGTTCGACACCGGTGCCGTACATGCCTTCCCGGAGTACAAGCCGCATATCCCCGCCGGAGCCGGTGCATTTGAACATGCGGTTGCGCTGTACCGTCTTCGCGGCGCAGCAGTCACCTTCATGAACATACCCGAGGACACAGGAGCTGACGTATACTCGCTGTCCGGATGCTGCATTGCGAAACGCGAAAAGACGCCGGACGGAACTCTTGCCTGGGATTTTACCGCTGATTCAGGCAGACGTGTAACCGCGGGTGTATATCTGTGCCGGCTGAGATCGGCCTCGGGCAGCAAGGTCATTAAGATAATGGTGCTGGAATGAAGCTGAACATCGTACCAATAATATTATCTCGTACCGCCACTGCCGCTTGCAAAGCGTACCGCCTGCTGTACAGTGCCGAAATGATGGATCGAAAAAATTGAGGAGTTTCCCTATGCATCCGATTGTCTACCGCCGAACGGCTCCAGTGAGCGGACGCGCAATTCGAAAGCTCATGCACGCTGCCGTGCTTCTGGTGTCGCTGGCGGCACTCCTGCTGAGTGCAGGCGAACAGACTGCAGAAAATTTCCGTGAAAGTCTTGCGCAATTCGGCACCATAAAAACATTTGACCCGGTTCCGCTGTCGGCACCGGAGATAGGCAATCCGATGCGCGGCCTGTACGGCTGGGGCGGCAACGGCACCGGCATGATGGTCGAGGCGCCGATGTTCGACGCGTACCGGCGATTCGAATGGAGCGCGCTCGAAGACGGCGATACGCCCGGCACCTATAATTTTTCGGCAATCGATGATGCGATGCGCATTGCATCGAATGCCGGCGCCTGCTTCGGATTCCGCGTACGTGCGTATGTCCCCGGGACAAAAACAAAATGCGCCGTACCCGCATATCTGAAAGAGCGGATACGCGGATTCACCGACCAGGCGGGGCTCTATGTGCCGGACTGGAACGACCCGTACTTCATCGAACGTGTCGATGCGTTCATCGCTGCGCTCGGTGCCCGGTATAATAAACATCCGCATATCGCGTTCGTTGACATCGGCATCTACGGCGCGTGGGGGGAATGGCATATGTCGGGAGTGCCGTATCCCGGTCCGCACGGCGAACAGAAGATAAGCGCCGCCAACGCCGCCCGCATCATCGACATCTACGCGAAATATTTTCCGGACACCTGGCTGGTGTTCCGTGCCGGCAACGAGCATACACAGTACGCGATGGAAACCTATCCGCGCATGGGCTGCCGATCGGACGCCGTGGCGAATCCCGGGTTCGACGCAGAACGCTCGGCGACGCCGTGGATGGCCG
This sequence comes from Spirochaetota bacterium, assembly GCA_016214035.1. Taxonomy (GTDB): domain Bacteria; phylum Spirochaetota; class Brachyspiria; order Brachyspirales; family JACRPF01; genus JACRPF01. The sequence continues at coordinate 123,356 of JACRPF010000013.1, forward strand.
ACCGGTGGAAACGCGCGCCGTTCATCACCGAGACGTGGGACACACACAATCCGCTGACGTCCGTTGATCTTGCCGCCGGCCATGTGACGAAATTCCATATCGCCATGCTCGGGAACGGCAACATGAATGCACGCATCACGAACGATGCGCAGCGGGCGGAGTTTCAGCGCGCGGGAAAACTCTGCGGCTACCGGATCGAGCTTGCCGCCGTTGGAATACCGTCACCGCTGACACCCGGAAAGCTCACGTCGATGGTCTCGAAATGGCGCAATGCCGGCGTGACGCCGTCGTATATCCCCTGGACGGTCACCTGGCAGCTGCGCACTCCGGACAACGCCGTTGCGGCGGCATGGCGCTCGGCATATGATCTTACCAAAGCAATGCCATCCCGTTCCGGGTCATTATCGATCGAAGACAGATTCATCCTGCCTGCATCACTGCCGGCGGGTACGTATACACTCGCCCTCATTATCGAAGACCCTGCGCAGGTACGCAAACCGATGACGCTCGCGATCACCGAAGAGAAAAATGCCGACGGCAGTTACCGCATCGCCACCGTCACCGTTGAACGGTCTGCATCGGAGAACGTGACCGCTGATGACCGGACGGCGGTGGAAAAGAACTTCGCGGCACTGGCGGCACTCCAGGAATCACTGGTCGTGAGTTACCGTGACCCGTCGGTCTTCGACCTGTCCGAGGGTACGGGTCCCGGGATCTTTGAATGTGCGGCGGAAGCGAACGCGTTCATACGCGGCGGAAAGAACGGCGATACCGCATACGGCGCAGCACCGGTATTCCTCATCAAAAAAGGCGGCGGCGATTATGAACGCCAGATGGTCATCTGCTTCGACTTCTCTTCGCTTCCCGCAGATGTGAAATCGGTATCCGGCGCGAAAGTGAAACTGTACGCGACACGCATGGGGCAGGACAACGGCGTTGCCGATACTGCTGTTGTCATCGGCAATGACTGGGCGGAAAAGACCGTCACCTATAACAGCGTTCCCGGTACGTCAACTGACATCACCGGCCGTTGGGAACCGACAAAGCAGAGCCCCGCCGCCGTCATCGATGTGACCGCTGCCGTCAACAGAATACTGGAAAGCGGCGGTGAGCGGAGGCTGTCGCTCCGTATCTCGGGCGAGACCCCGGCGAAGAACAGCTTCGGCGAGATCGAATATGCCGGCAGGTCGCATGCCGATCCCGGCATCACCCCGCGGCTGATCATCAGGACGAAGTAAAATATTCTTTGTCCATCGAGCATTTGCATTTTTATCACCTCCATGCTATATTCTCGCTATGATCAACAATCGCGAAATAATCACATCCTCATGGTGCACGTCATCCCGCCGGGAGTGGCGTATCTCGTAACGCGATAACAAGTTCGCATACAGTACCCGCTCCTCTGAGCGGGTTTTTTATTTATTGACCCAGGAGCACATTTATGGAAAACAAAATATTCTCAAGAGTCCTTACCGGCGACCGCCCCACGGGGCAGCTGCATATCGGCCACTATTTCGGCGCGCTGAAGCAGCGTGTGTCATTGCAGGGATCGCATGAGACATACGTAATCATCGCCGACGTGCAGGTTCTCACCGATAATTTTCAATTCCCCGAAAAGGTGCGGTCGAATGTATATGAAGTGGCGCTCGATAATCTTGCCGTCGGTATCGATCCGGAACGGTCGGTCATGTTCATACAATCGATGATACCCGAGATAGCGGAACTCACCGTGTTTTTTTCAAATCTGGTGACGATAGCACGGCTGGAACGAAACCCGACGGTAAAGGAGGAGTTCGCGCAGAAAGAAACGGTATTCGGTAAGAATATTACGTTCGGTTTTCTGGGATATCCCGTCAGTCAGGCTGCCGATATACTGGCGTTCGAGGCAGCAATCGTTCCCGTGGGTGAGGATCAGCTCCCGCAGATAGAACAGACACGCGAGATCGTCCGCAAGTTTAACGGCATTTACGGTGAAACGTTCATTGAACCCGAACCGGTGCTGAGTTCATCGCCGCGCATCAAAGGACTTGACGGACGCGCGAAAATGGGCAAGAGCATCGACAATGCGATCTATCTCGCGGACAATCATGAGACTACGGAACGCAAGATCATGAACGCCGTCACCGATGTGAATAAGATCAGAAAAAACGACCCCGGCAATCCGGCAGTCTGCGTCGTATTCGAATATCATCTGTTATTTGAGAACGGACATGCGGAGCATATCCGCAGTGAATGCTGCTCGGGGACCCGCGGATGTGTTGTATGCAAAAAAGAGCTCGCGGCGCTTGTGAACGGTGCATTATTACCGATACGTGAACGCAGGATCCATTTCTCCGAACATATCAGCGATGTTCAGAATATTCTGCATGAGGGAACTGAAAAGGCGCGGCTGACAGCATCGGCTACGATGGAAAAAGTGCGCGAACGGATGCATATAGATTATCGAAGAACGGAGGTACGTTCATGAACGCAGTTTGTGAAAAAGAAAAAACCGGATTCATTCTCGATGATGTAGTGCTCATCGGACGGACATTCGATGAATACTTCAGAATGTTCCGCCTGTCGGAAATCAGCACCGAAGACCGCATCCTCGACGCCGGCGGCGGTGTAAGTGCGTTCGCGGCGGACGCAACGCGATTAGGCTACGATGTCACGGCGCTCGATCCTGCGTATCACTGCAGCCACGATGACCTCGCTGAAAAGTGCGCGGCGGACCTGGCATTGACGATGATGCGCGCACGGGAAACCACACCCCTTTTCCGCTGGGACGGACTTTTCGGTGATGTTGATGACCTCACCAAACACCGGCGCAGGGCATATCTCCATTTTCTGGACGATTACCAAAACGACCGCATGCGCTATCACGCGGGATCATTACCGGCGACGGAATACGCGGACAATACATTCGACATCGGGCTTGTGTCGCATCTGCTGTTTCTCTATGACGCACAGCGCGACTACGAATTCCACAAACGCGCGGTGCGTGAACTCGCGAGAATATGCAGCCGCGAGGTGCGGATATTTCCGCTCATCAATCTTGCCGGAGAGCGGTCGGTGTTCCTGAAATGCCTCATGCACGACCCGGATATGCTCGACCTGTCGTTCACCGTACGGCGCGTACCGTATGAATTCCTCAAAGGCGCGGATGAAATGCTGGTGGTGAGGCGGAAAACATAACGCTGCAATCAACGTCAGCCGCAGCAACAGCCGCATATAGACTGATTATCCCATATGGAGTATACGCTCCGTGTATGGCATTTCAGATATTGATTACAGAAAGATCGTCAACAACAGACTACTGAAAAATATTTTGAATCTCATCAACACCAGAAAAACAGCGCCTGACGTGAACAGGTACAAAATCGCTCAATTGAGCGCTGCTTATCAGCGCGCGCTCTGTGTTTCATATTACCAGTGGTGCAGGCAGTGTTTTTTTTCAGAAAACGCCCGTGCGGTACTATCACGGCCTCACTGCGTTGCCCGCCCACCGCTTGTGGGCATGCTCCATGAATTTAAACCTAGCTAAACATAAGGTATATCGTTGAAAATCATTGGAAAATTGCTCATATACTAGTGTTATGGTAATGTATACTAGCGATATTCAATAAATTTCGATGCTTGCGCTTGACATTATTGCTATTTGGTATTATATTAAGACTACTAAACCAAGAGATATAGTAGTGTATTAATGAGCTATCGAAAATTTGACATGATATCATTGCAAGACATCGACACTCTAAAAATAACCTGCGCACAATACTGTAGTTAGCCCGGAAATCGGGAAGAAAACTTCCTTGATATTTCGGGCATCAATTTACTTACTACACCCATACTCATAAGGAATTAGTTATGATTTTTCATTTCAATTATTTAAAACACAAATTACTTATAACGATCCTGACTTTCGCCCTTTCCACGGGAATCGGCGTCTTTGCCCAAACAACACTTTTGAACGTGTCCTATGACCCGACGCGGGAACTCTATCAGGCGTATAATGCCGCGTTCGTGAAATACTGGAAAGCAAAAACCGGACAAACCGTGACGATTCGGCAGTCGCATGGCGGTTCGGGTAAGCAGGCACGCACCGTTATCGACGGGCTCGAAGCCGATGTGGTGACGCTTGCGCTCGCTTACGACATCGATGCGATCGGTGCAAAGGCGAAACTATTGCCGGAAAACTGGCAGAAACGCCTGCCGGACAACAGTACCCCCTATACGTCCACCATCGTATTCCTCGTACGCAAGGGCAATCCCAAGAAGATAAAGGATTGGGACGACCTGGTGAAGCCGGGGGTCTCGGTGATCACGCCAAATCCCAAGACATCAGGCGGTGCACGCTGGAATTATCTTGCGGCATGGGGGTATGCGATCACCAAGAACGATAATGACGAAAAAAAAGCCATTGCGTTCATTCGTGCGCTTTATAAAAATGTGCCGGTCCTTGATACGGGCGCGCGCGGTTCCACAACAACGTTCGCGCAGCGCGCTATTGGTGACGTACTGCTTGCGTGGGAGAACGAGGCCATCCTTGTGCTCAACGAGTTCGGCGCGGGCAAGTTCGACATCGTCGCTCCGTCGGTGAGCATACTCGCCGAGCCGCCGGTAACGCTCGTGGACAAGGTGGTGGATAAGAAAGGTACCCGCGCGGTGGCGACGGAGTATCTCAAATATATCTACAGCGACGAAGGGCAGGAAATCATCGCGAAGAACCATTACCGTCCGAGGAATACTGCGATCTTCAAAAAATATGAATCGCAATTCCCGAAGCTGAAAATCTTCACCATCGATGAAGTGTTCGGCGGATGGAATACCGCTCAGAAAAAGCACTTCGAGGATGGAGGCGTGTTCGACCGCATTTATTCGGTAAAGTAGAAAAAACGCGCCGGGGACGATGATGAAAAAACGACACCTATTACCGGGATTCGGCCTGACGCTCGGATACACCGTCAGTTATCTCTGCATCATCGTCATCATCCCGCTTTCCCTGCTCCTGTTCCGGGCATCGGGGCTCGGAGCGAAGGAGTTCATTGCAGCGGCGTTGAGCCCGCGCGTGCTTGCCTCTTACCGCGTCAGTATTCTCACCGCACTTGCCGGCGCGTCAATAAATGTTTTTGCGGGCTTTATCGTCGCATGGGTGTTGACCCGGTATCGCTTCCCATTGCGCAAACTGTTCGATGCGCTTATCGACCTTCCGTTCGCGCTCCCCACCGCAGTCGCAGGCATAAGTCTTGCCGCACTGTTCGGCCCCACGGGATGGATCGGTTCTCTGCTGGAAGGACATGGAGTTCACGTCATCAACACGCCGACGGGCATCACCATCGCATTGATCTTCATCGGTTTTCCGTTCGTCGTACGCACCATACAGCCGGTGTTCGAGGGACTTGCGGTCGAGATAGAGGAAGCGGCGGAAAGTCTGGGCGCGAACCGCTTTCAGATATTCCTTCGCGTTATTTTTCCCACGGTGCTGCCGGCGCTTATCACGGGATTTACACTCGCTTTTGCGCGATCAATTGGTGAATACGGCTCGGTGATATTCATTTCCGGCAACCTGCCGATGAAAACCGAGATCACCCCGCTCCTGATCATGAGCAAACTGGAACAGTTCGATTATGCCGGCGCGGCCGCGATCGCTACGACACTCCTTGCAATGTCGTTTCTCATGCTGATAACGATCAATATCGTGCAGCGTATCAGCGCAAAACGCACAAGCGTACGAACGACGATAGTTCAAAGGATTCATTGAAATGGGAAACGCAGTTGCAACCGGCACTCTATCCGCGATAACAACATCCCGGCGTGAAGATCCGCTCGCCGTGCGGATTATGCTCATCAGTGTCGCGGTGTTGTTCCTGACGATATTCCTCATCCTTCCGGTATCGCTGGTCTTCCACGAAGCGCTGCGGAAAGGATTCGCGTTCTATCACCTCGCTCTGATAGAGCCCGCGGCGCTTTCCGCGATCATGCTCACGCTCACTGTTGCGCTCATCTGCGTTCCAGTCAATACGGTTTTCGGAATCATGGCCGCGTATGCCATCACGCGATTTCAGTTTCGCGGCAAGGGTTTACTGACGGCGTTCCTCGATATTCCCTTTGCCGTCTCGCCGGTGATCGCGGGTCTCATTTTTGTGCTCCTCTTCGGCAAGCAGGGACCATTGGGCGAGTGGCTTTGGGCGCATAATATCAAGATCTTATTCGCACTGCCGGGCATCGTTCTTGCGACGATATTCGTCACCTTCCCTTTCGTCGCGCGCGAGCTTATACCGCTCATGCATGAAATGGGCGCTGAGGAGGAAGAATCGGCGATAATGCTCGGTGCGGGCGGCTGGCAGATGTTCCGGCGGGTGACGTTGCCCAACATCAAATGGGGCCTTCTGTACGGCATGGTGATCTGCAACGCGCGTGCGATGGGTGAATTCGGCGCGGTGTCGGTGGTGTCGGGACATATCCGCGGACTGACCAACACGATACCGCTGCATGTAGAAGTGCTCTACAACGAGTATAACTTTGCCGCATCCTTCGCTGTCGCATCGCTTCTGGTGTTTCTCGCATTCGTCACGTTATGTGTTAAAACGTTCGTCGGGTGGATATACCGACGCGAGCAGGATGGCAGATGAGCATTGCAATTCAAAACATACGAAAAACGTTCGGTAATTATCGCACACTTGACGACATAACTCTTTCCGTCGCTTCGGGTGAATTGATGGCGCTTCTGGGGCCGTCAGGCTGCGGCAAGACAACGCTGCTGCGCGTGATCGCGGGACTTGAAACGCCCGATTCCGGTACTATCCTCTTTCACGGCGAGGACGCGACGGAAAAGAAGCCCAAGGATAGAAAAGTCGGATTCGTCTTTCAGCATTACGCTCTATTCCGTCACATGAACGTGTTCGAGAATGTGGCTTTCGGCCTGAAAGTGCGTTCTCGGACCACGCGTCCATCCAAACGCGATATCAAAGAACGCGTTATGCACCTGCTCAACATGGTGCAGATGGAATGGGCGCTCGAACGGTATCCCTCCGAGCTTTCGGGCGGGCAGCGTCAGCGCATCGCGCTTGCGCGCGCACTTGTGATCGAACCGAAGGTGCTTCTGCTCGACGAACCGTTCAGCGCGCTCGATGCGAAGGTGCGTGAGGAGTTGCGCCGCTGGCTTCGACGGCTGCATGACGAGCTGCATGTAACGAGTATTTTCGTCACGCATGACCAGGAAGAAGCGCTTGAGCTTGCGGATAAGATCGTGATCATCAACGAGGGGCGTGTCGAACAGACGGGCACGCCCGAATCGGTATACGAGCATCCGGTGTCTTCATTCGTTTACAATTTTCTCGGCAGGGTGAATGTTTTCCACGGAAGGATAACGGACGGCTGCGCCAGCATCGGCAGCACCCGCATCACGATACATCGCGGAGCGGAAGGGCTCGATGCGATCGAAGGACTTTCCGAATTGTACGTGCGTCCGCATGACGTCGACATCTCGCATGTCCGGCGCGACGACGAGGACATCGAAGCGGAGATTATGGACATCCGTATGACAGGTCCGGTGATTGGCCTGCAGCTCAACTGCGTGGGTATCGAAGGGCGTATAGAGGCTGAGGTAAGCCGGCAGCACTATACGAATCTCGGCATCGGTAAAACAAGCCGGGTATTCGTGAAGCTGAAGCACGTCCGTTTTTTCAGCAAAGACACGTATTCAATATAGAAAATATTCAAGGAGCACATGAATATGAAACTGATCATCAATGGAAAAGAGGAGCACATCGTTCAGACGGCGCTCACGGTATCCGAATTGCTGAAGGTCACAAGTGTAAAAATGCCCGATATGGTATCGGTGGAGTTGAACGGCGAGATTCTGCGCCGCGCGGAATTCGATACCATAGCGATACATGACAATGACAAAATAGAATACATGTATTTCATGGGAGGCGGAGAACTATGAGTGGTTTTGAAACGAAAGCGATTCATGAGGGCGCAACACCCGACGCGGCGACCGGTGCTGTGGCGCTCCCGCTGTATGAAAGTGCCGCATTCGCCTATCCCACCGCGGAAGGGCTTGCATCCGTATTTGCCGGAAAGGAATTTGGATATGTATATTCGCGTATCGCCAATCCGACGGTGACCGCGTTCGAACGTAAAATGACGGCGCTTGAGGAAGGATTCGGATCGCTTGCCGTCTCGTCCGGTATGGCGGCAATAGCCACTGCGGTGTTCGCATTGGCGATACCCGGTGACGAGATCGTCGCATCAAAAAGTCTTTTCGGCGGAACGCTGTCGTTTTTCAACGGTCTGGTGAAACGGCAGGGGATTGTCACCGTATACGTCGATGCAACCGACATCGCGGCATACGCGGCGGCTGTAACCGAACGCACGCGTCTCATATTTGTGGAGACGATCGGCAATCCGAAACTCGACGTTCCCGATATTGCGTCGATCGCGAATGTCGCCCGCGCCCACAATGTTCCGCTTGTCGTCGATGGTACATTATCCACGCCGTATCTCTTCAAAGCGAAAGATGCGGGGGCCGCGCTGGTGATACATTCAGCGACAAAATACATAACCGGAAACGGAACCGCCATCGGCGGTGTCATCGTCGATTGCGGAACATATGACTGGGGCAAAAGTCCGAACGCCACGCTCCGCACGTCGGCGGCAAAAGCCGGCGCCTCGGCTTTTCTCTCGGTTGCGCGGAAAGAGATCGTCACGAACACCGGCAACTGCCTTTCGCCGCTGAACGCTTTTCTTCATTATCTCGGACTAGAAACACTGGCGCTCCGTATGGAACGGCATTGCGGCAACGCGCAATTACTTGCGGACCATCTATCGCGGCATTCCAAAGTGACCTCGGTCAATTATCCGGGATTAGCATCGAATCCCGACCATAACGTCGCCGACCGTCAGTTCAACGGGCGTTTCGGGGGCGTTGTTACAGTCACTCTCGGAACATCGGATGCCGCCCGTGCATGCATCAATAACCTGCGTCTGGCGAAAAATCTCGCCAACGTGGGCGATGCGAAAACACTCGTCATACATCCCGCGTCGACGATCTACCGCGATACGCCCGCCGAAGAGATGCGCACCGCGGGTGTTTCCGACGATATGATTCGTGTATCGGTCGGCATTGAAACGATCGATGACATTATCGCGGATTTCGATGCGGCGCTCACAAAAGTATAAACAAGGAGACGAACGATGGCTCTAACCGAAGATCAGATTATGAGATACAGCAGACACATCATCTTGAAAGACGTGGGCGGGAAAGGACAGGAAAAGATCATCGGCGCGAAAGTCCTCGTCATCGGCACCGGCGGACTCGGCGCACCCGTACTCCTGTACCTTGCCGCGGCGGGTGTTGGCACCATCGGTTTTGCCGACGGCGACGTGGTTGACCTGTCCAATCTGCAGCGGCAGGTGATACATTTTACGCCGGATGTCGGAACTGCGAAAGTCGAATCGGCATTGCGTAAGCTCCGCGAACTCAATCCCGATGTGAAACTTGTCCCCTACACCGAACATGTATTCGCATCGAACATACGCGAGACGATCAGGGATTACGATTTCATTATTGACGGCACCGATAATTTCGCGGCGAAGTTCCTCATCAACGACGCCTGCGTGCTCGAGAAAAAACCGTTCTCGCATGGCGGCATACTCCGTTTCCAGGGGCAGACGATGACGTACACAACGGGAAACACCTGCTACCGATGCATATTCAACGAGCCGCCGCCGAAGGGAGCAGTTCCATCGTGCAGCGAGGCGGGCATTCTCGGACCGGTTGCCGGTATGCTCGGCACGATACAGGCTACCGAAGCGCTCAAGTACATCATCGGCGCGGGCGAGCTTCTGACCAACCGTCTCCTGTCGTTCGATGCGCTCACCATGCAGTTTCGCGCCGTTACCGTAAAGCGTAATTCCCGCTGCCCGATATGCGGTGATACGCCTTCGATAACCGAACTCAAAGATCATGAGCAGCCGGTCTGCGCGACTAAGGCCGGAAGCGATGGAGCAAGCCGTGTTGACAATTAGCAGGGTGGCGCTGGAAGCGTTCATCCAACGCGCTCGCGATGAAGCGCCGATCGAATCGTGCGCCTATTTCGCCGGTTCCGACGGAATCGTCAAAGAGATGATACCCATGACAAATATCGACAAGAGCGCCGAACATTTTTCGTTTGACCCGAAAGAACAATTCGCCGCTGTGCGCACGGCACGATCGAAGAACCTCACACTGCTCGCGGTATGTCATTCGCATCCGGCAAGTCCGGCGCGAATGTCCGCCGAGGACATACGACTGGCGAACGACCCTTCCATGCGCTATATCATTCATTCACTGTCGGACAATGTGACACGATGTTTTGCGTACGGGAATAACAACACGATTGTTGAAGAAGACATTCATATTATTGCAGAGGAGCGCCGATGAAAACGACATATGATATCCCCGCGGCGGTGACCGACGACATTACACTCTACGGCGTGAAGGCAGACGAATTCCGTCAGGGAAAACTTGATGCAGCAACGTTCAAGGCGATCCGCGTGCCCATGGGGGTCTATGAGCAGCGCGAAAAAGGCGTTTACATGCTGCGTTGTCGTATTCCCGGCGGGGCGATAACGCCGGAACAGCTCATTCTGCTTGTCGGTGCCGCGCGCGCGTACACCGGGGCAGCACTGCACCTGACGACACGTCAGGACGTGCAGATTCACGGGCTCACGCTCGAGCATACGGCGGCGCTCATGCAGGATCTCCGGAAGATCGGCCTGGTAAGCCGCGGCGGCGGCGGCAACACGGTGCGCAACATCACCGGCGATTATCTGGCCGGCGTTGCCGACGACGAAGCGTTCGATGTAACACCGTATGTGCGGGCACTCACCGGACGGCTCATCGCGGAAGCGGATTCATGGAAACTGCCGCGGAAGTTCAAGATCGCCTTCTCCGGCAGCGCGAAGGACCGCGCATACGCGACGGTGAATGATCTTGGATTCATCGCGAAAAAAAACGCGAAGGGAGAACACGGCTTCGCGGTGTTCATCGCCGGCGGCATGGGAATGAAACCGCGCGCCGGAATACGCCTTGCCGAATTCGTACCCGCAAGCGAAGTATACAACATCGCCAAGGCGGCGAAAAATCTGTTCAACAATCACGGCAACAGAAAAAACCGTTATCGCGCCCGCCTGCGTTTTGTGCTTGAAAAATTCGGCGCCGAATCGTTTATAACATTATTCGAGAAAGAACTCGCCGCGGTGAAAGATGCCGCCTACCCGCCGTTATCGCTGGCCGCAGTGCCGTTGTCGTCGCGCGGCTATTTTGAGATTCCGCTTTTTTTAGGCGATATTTCACTCGACAATGCCGAGCTTCTTGGCACGATAATGCGGGCGTATCATGAAGAATCGATCCGGTTCACGCCCGAACAGAATATACTCGTGCGCGGACTTTCTTCTGATGAAACGGGCACGCTCAGGGAACGCCTGACCGGCGAACGTCTGCTGAAACCGATGCACCCGGTTATCCATCACGCGATAGCCTGCACCGGCGCCGCAACCTGCCGGCTGGGAATTTGCCTTTCAAGGAATCTGCTTGACGCAATACGCGAACGCATCGAGCGGGAACAATTGCCGGAAGACAATATCGCTGATATCACGTTAAAAATATCCGGCTGCCCTAATACGTGCGGACAGCACATGGTGGCCGACATCGGATTTTTCGGATCGGTGCGGCGTATCGACGACCATGTGGCGCCCTGCTACACGCTTGTCACCGGCGGCGGCGCGGGAGAAGGCCGGACGGCATTGGCGCTCAAGCGCGGCGTCATACCGGCGAGAGCCATTCCATCGTTTCTGCTCGAATTCCTGAAAGATGCCGCGGTGACACGAAACACCGGCGAACCGTTCGGTGCGTATCTGATGCGTGAGGGAAACGCCCGCATTGAAACGCTTCTGCAAAAGTACGCGGACATACCGCGGTTCGATGACAATAAAGAGATTTATTTCGACTGGGGAAGCGAGCATGCTTTTTCCGCGCTTGAAAAAATGGAAGGCGAATGCTCCGCGAGTCTGTTCGATCTTATCGATCTTGATTTCAGGTCGGCGCGCGATGCCGCTCTACACGCAAAAGACACGCACGACGAAGTGGACATGCAGGAGCTGCTGCGTCAGGCGGTTGCCGCAGTCTCACGCGCATTGCTCATAACGAAAGGTGTCGAGGTCAGCGATGCCGCAAGCGCCGTAGACGCGTTCCGTATACACTTCGCGAAGCCGCATCTCGGTGACGCATACGATGCCGTGTTGAACGCGTACACCGGACACACGCCTATCGATATTCAGTCTGTCGAAGCGCTCATCACGGCGGTGTATTCGCTGTATGAGACAATGGATGATACGCTAAAAATGCCGCTTGCGGTGAGGCAGGAACCCGCCGTTCGGCAGGTGAAGCAGGTAAAGGATTTCAGAGGCGTGGCATGCCCGCTCAACTTCGTGAAGACAAAGCTTGTTCTGGAGACTATGGAGCGCGGCGAACTGCTTGAGGTGCTGCTCGATGACGGCGCACCGATCGAGAATGTCCCCGCCTCATTGAAGGCTGAAAATCATCGTATCGTCGAACAGAAAAAAGCAGGCGATCACTGGTCGATCATCGTGGAGAAAGGGGATTAGCGTATGAAGGAAAAAGAACAACATGCTGTTACCGGTACGCAAAACAGTCATCAGGGACAGGGGCGTTTTCAGAAAGCGGTGGAGCGTATCGCAAACGCCGCGGGGAAAGTCATCGATGTGCTGATACCACCGGAAAAAAGCAACGACCCGCTGGACTGGAGCGGTGAACATAGCTATTACCTTACAAAGAGATCGAACGAACATGACGCGGCAGGAAAAATCGCGCAAGTACACAAGGAGGATGATCGTGCCAGAGAAAAACATTGACGTGCTTCGTGATCATATCAAGACGTATGATGCTGATGGGATCATTCGGCACATCATGTCCGAGTACGGGCAGCGGGCGGTCATCGCATCAAGCCTGAGCATTGAGGATCAGGTGTTGCTGCACATGGCGATAACCGCGGATAAAAACGCGCGCATCTTCACGCTTGATACGGGACGTCTCAATCAGGAAACATACGATGTAATGGACGAGACACGACGCCGGTATGATATGCGGTTCGAAGTGTTCGCGCCGCATGCGGAAGACATCGAGGCGATGGAAAATGAGCATGGGCCGAACCTTTTCCGCGAAAGTGTTGAAAAACGAAAACAGTGCTGCTCCGTGCGTAAGGTGAAACCGCTCTCCCGCGTACTCGGTACCGCCGACATCTGGATCACGGGCATGCGTCGTGAACAGGCCGTAACACGATCGCTCATCGAGACCGTTGAATGGGATGAAGCGAACGGACTCATCAAGGTGAACCCGTTGGCCGATTGGACAACAGAGATGGTTTGGAGCTATATCAACGATAACAATGTTCCGTACAATCGTTTATATAGCGAAGGATACACCAGTATCGGCTGCGCCTGCTGCACACGGGCGATACAAGACGGCGAGGACGCCAGAGCCGGTCGCTGGTGGTGGGAAAATCCCGAACACAAGGAATGCGGTCTGCATTTCAGGAGTAAAAAATGACAAAATTGGAAAAGCTTGAAAGTCAGAGCGTGTATATTCTCCGCGAGGCATATCGCGAGTTCAAAAATCTCTGCATGCTCTGGTCCATCGGGAAAGACAGCACGGTGCTGCTGTGGCTCTCACGCAAGGCTTTTTTCGGGCACGTTCCCTTTCCGCTGGTGCATATCGACACCGCGCATAAAATCCCCGAGATGATCGTCTATCGCGACCGCATCGCCCGTGAGTGGAAACTCAATATGGTCTATGGCCAGAACAAAACGGCGCTTGCGGCGAAAGAGACATTCCCCGACGGCGCGGTCAACCGCATCGACTGCTGCCGCCTGCTCAAAAGCACGGCGCTCAGGCACACCTTGTCCGGCGAGTGGGAACGATATCGCTTCAATCACGCGACGGCCGTCTACGACGTCGACACGAATCGCGAACCGTACACCGGCGTTATCGTAGGCATACGAGCGGACGAAGAGGGGTCGCGTTCAAAGGAACGGTATTTCTCGCCCCGCGACAAAGAGAGCGACTGGGATGTGGGGGATCAGCCCCCGGAAATATGGAACCAGTATAAAACCGATTTCGCGCCGGGAACGCATATACGCGTCCATCCGCTTCTGGATTGGACGGAGACCGATGTGTGGGAATACATCGAGCACGAAAGCATTCCCGTTGTCTCCTTGTATTTCGATAACGGCACGGGAAAACGCTATCGCTCGCTCGGCTGCGCCCCGTGCACGAAGCCCGTGGATTCAACGGCAAAAAACGTGCACGAGATCATCGACGAACTGAAGAGCGGCAAATTCAAGAATATCGCCGAGCGTTCCGGCAGGGATCAGGACAAGGAAGACGGCGGTACGCTGGAAACACTGCGGCGCGAAGGTTATATGTAGGCGGAGTATGAATATGAAAAACGAAACAACACACTCGGCATTGGACGGCGGCGATGACGCACGCATGGGTATTGTCATCGTCGGACATGTCGATCACGGCAAGAGCACGGTCATCGGACGTCTGCTCTACGACACCGGATCGCTTCCCGACGGCAAACTGGAACAGGTGCGCAAGAACTGCGAGCGCAATGCGAAGCCGTTCGAACTCGCCTTTCTGCTCGACGCCCTTAAAGATGAACAATCACAGGGCATCACCATCGATTCCGCGCGCTGCTTTTTTCACACGAAAAAACGTCCGTATATCGTCATCGACGCGCCGGGGCATATTGAATTTCTTAAGAACATGATAAGCGGTGCGTCGCGCGCCGAGGCGGCGCTTCTCGTCATCGATGCGAAGGAAGGGGTACGGGAAAACTCGAAACGGCACGGCTATCTGCTCTCGTTTCTCGGTATTCGCCAAGTGGCGGTGCTCATCAATAAAATGGATCTTGTCGGATATGATAAGACGGTATTCGATCGTCTGCGCTCGGAATACGGCGCGTTTCTTTCATCGATCGGTGTTGTCCCGGAAGCGTACGTGCCCGTGTGCGCGCGGGACGGAGACAATTTTACTTCCCGCTCGGAGCAGATGCCGTGGTATAGCGGTCGAAGTGTACTCGCCATTATCGACGATTTCAAAAAAGAATCGTCGCGGGAGAAAAATCCGCTTCGCTTTCCGCTGCAGGACATCTATAAATTCACCGAAGAAAAGGACGATCGACGCATATTCGCCGGTACCGTTGAGTCCGGCTCGCTTTCGATCGGTGATGAAATTGTATTCCTGCCGTCGGATAAGTCGGCGCGCATCCGTTCGATCGAACGATTTCCTCACGGTGCCGGTACGCCGGTGGCTGCGGGTTATTCAACCGGCATAACACTCGACACGGAGATGTATCTTACCCCCGGCGCGCTCGGATACAAACGGGGAGAACCGCCGCCTACCGCCGCGCGAACGTTTCAGGCGAAACTATTCTGGCTCGGCAGAAATCCGATGCTCATGGATAAAAAGTACAAGCTCAAGATCAACACCAACAAGTCGTCGGCGTACCTTGAAAAGATCATCCGTGTCATGGATGCGTCGGATCTGACGGCGTCGCAGACGAAATCGCAGATCGACCGTCACGATGTCGCCGAGTGCATCATCAAGACATTGAAACCGATCGCGTTCGACCGCTTCGACGATGTGCCGTCGTGCGGGCGCTTCGTCATCGTCGATGACTACGAGATCGTCGGCGGCGGCGTGATCACCGCTGCGTTAACGAACGAGCGGTCGTATTTAGAGGAACATGTCGCGTTGCGCGAAACGCAATGGGTACGCGGCGGTATACGGCCGAAAGACAGGTCGGAACGATTCATGCAGACCCCGCGTTTCCTCGTGATCACGGGAAACGACGGCAGCGAACACGAGATAGCCAGACGTCTTGAAGAGCAGCTTTTCCGTGAAAAGCGCAACGTCTATTATCTCGGCATGAAGAGCATCATGAGCGGCCTTGAATCCGATCAGCGCACGGGCGGTGACAGGGATGAGATGCTGCGCCGGCTCGGAGAGCTCGCTCACATTCTCACTGATGCCGGGCTTATCTTCATCACCACCACGGACCGTATCGATGATTACGAACGCGAGTTGCTGAAAACGCTCAATGAGCCCAATGAAGTGCTTTTTTATGAAACCATTCCGGCAACGGATATCGACGTTTCGGTCGGAAAGATCATCCGCATGTTATACGACAAAAACGTGCTTCTGGAGTATTACCTGTGAAAAACCGTTCGCTGCCGTTACTCCCGCTGTTCGCTGATATGCGCGGCACGGCGGCGCTGGTGGTCGGCGGCGGTGCCGTTGCTCTTCGAAAAGCGGCAACACTCGTCGACCACGGCGCCGCGGTTACGGTGATCGGCGTCCGTGTAAGCGACGGGATCAAACGTCTGCCGGTTATCGTGTACGAACGTCCCTATCGGCGCGGCGATACGCGGGGGTACCGGTTCGTCTATGCGGCAACGGACGATACGGCAGTGAACGCACGCATCGCACGCGAGTCAAAGGCATGCGGGGCGTTCGTAAATGTCTGCGACGACCCGCTGCTGAGCGATTTCGTATCTCCCGCAGTCCTCCGCCACGGCATTTGCACCGTAGCCGTTTCATCGAACGGGAGGAATGTCCGCGCGAGCATCGCGCTGCGTCATAAAATTCAGAAGGCGCTGAGCAGATGATACGACATTACCACAAGGATACACATGCATCGATTGCCGAACGAGAAGCTTTTCTCCATCGGATAAACGATACGCTTCCGCCCCGCTCGATCCTGATATCCACCTGCGATCGTGTTGAACTGTATGCCGATGACGAGGGTGCCGGATATATGTGCGATGCGGATATTGCGCGACATCTTTTCCGTGTCGTGTCGGGGCTTGAGTCGCCATTTTTGGGAGAACATCAGATATTTCATCAGGTAAAACAGGCCTACCATGCTTCATTGACCTCACGGCGTTCAAGCCCCGCGCTCAATGTCCTTTTTCAGACGGCGCTGAATGTGGGCAAAATCGTCCGAACGCGTACCGCCATCGCGCGCGGCGCGTTGTCACACGCACAGGCAGCCGCAACGATAATTCGGCGGGAGCTCGCATCATATGCCGGTGTGCGCGTGACATTCATCGGCGTCAATGACATGGTAGAATCGATGATCCGTTATCTGTTGCGATACGGGATAACTCGACCGCGCATTGTCAATCGCACCTATGATAAAGCTCTTGCCCTCGCATCCCGATACGCCGGCAGTGCGTTTCCGCTTTCCGCGCTTCCCGAGGCATTGCAGGAAACCGACGTTGTGATCGCCGCAACATCCGCTCCGAAGAGCATCATACATGCAGATGACATTCCGAAACACCCTTTGCTGATCGTCGATCTTGGCATGCCGCGTAACGTTGATCCGGCAGTCGTTCGCGACGGCATCAGGCTTTTTACGCTATCGGATGTTGAACGCATCACTAGGTCGAATTGGGACGCCAGAGTGGCGGCGGTAAAAGAGGCCGAGTGCATCATCGAACAGAAAACGGAAGCGTTTATCGAACGCCTGAATACACGTGAAACCGCGGACAATGAACGACGGCAATTATATTGTTCGGCAGTTTGAGGAAATGCAGCGATGAAACACAACAAAAGAACTATCCGGATCGGGACTCGGCCAAGTCCGCTCGCATTGCGGCAGGCGATTGAAATACATGAGCTTCTCAAAGTCCATCATGCCGATTTTTCTGCCGAAACGATTGCCATCGATACTGTCGGAGATAAAGACAAAAAAACGCCGCTAACCCGGGTTGACGGCAGTGATTTTTTTACAAGAGAAATCGACGAGGCGCTCATCGGCGGCGATATCGATTGCGCCGTACACAGCGCAAAGGATCTTCCGCTGCATATCCCGCAGGGACTTACCATTGCCGCGATCACCAAGGGCATCGATAACCGCGACGCGCTCGTGATACGCGGACAACGTCTTCCGCGGAACGCCCGCATTGGTACAAGCAGCGCACGACGCACCGCGGAAATCACCCGTATCGGCAAAGACTTTCGCGCGTTCGATATTCGCGGGACGATCGGCGAACGCCTCGCGCTTCTCGATGCGAACGTCATCGACGGGCTTATTGTCGCGTCAGCGGCGATGATACGGCTGGGACTTACGAAACGCATATACCGGTATCTTGACATCACCACTTCGCCGCTGCAGGGCCGGCTCGCCATACTTGTCCGCAGCGATCGATCCGATAGTGCCGCGCGATTTGCCGCCATCGACGACAGAAAAAACTGGGGAACCGTTGCGCTCGTCGGATCGGGGCCGGGCGCGGGCGATCTTATCACCGTGCGCGGCATGCGGCGCCTTGCCGAAGCCGACGTTGTTTTTCACGATGAACTTGGTACGGGCGAAGTACTCAATATGTTTCCAGAAAAACAAATGATCTATGTCGGCAAACGGGGGAGGCGAAGCAGCATTGCGCAGGAAGATATCCATCGCGCGATGATTGACGCGGCATACGCGGGAAAAAAGACCGTGCGTCTGAAAGGCGGTGACCCGTTCATCTTCGGCCGCGGTGGCGAAGAGATCGAGGCATTACGGAGCGCCCGTGTTGACTATGAAATCGTTCCCGGAATCACCTCGGCTCTTGCCGCGGCTTCTTACGCGGAAGTTCCGCTTACCATGCGCGGACATTCCTCGTCGGTGCTGTTCGCAACCGGCCGATCCAACGAAGGCATCAACGTGCCGAAACCGGATGCCGCCGGTACTCTTGTGTACTACATGGCTGTTGAAACGACGCGGACGATCGGACATGATCTTGTGGCTGCCGGCTGGCGCGGTGAAACCCCGGTTGCCGTTGTCACGAACGCGAGCATGCGCACACAAAACGTTTCGCAGGGCAATCTTGCGGAACTCGCCGATGGAAAGATGCATGCGGATTCGCCCGCACTTATCATCATCGGTACAACCGCCGGGATGATGCCGCATGAAGGATGGTTCGCCCGCAGGAAAAATATCCTCATGACCGGCACGAATCCCGGACGCTATGCGCATCTGGGCGAGATCATACATACGCCGCTCATAGAGCTTGTCGACCCGGCGAGCTATCGAAATCTTGACGCGGCGATACGACGTCTTGATACATACGACCATCTCATATTCACATCGGCTCATGCGGTAGACTTTTTATTCCGGCGGCTGTCTTCACTCGGCGGCGACGTACGGCGATGCGCGCATATCGAAATCGCATCAGTCGGCGCAGTCACCGCCGAGGCGCTTATGCGGCATGGCATAAAACCCGATATAACGCCGACACGCGCGAGCGCTGCGGGACTTATCGATGTCTTTACCGAACGGCACGTGCGCGGGAAACGGATACTGATTCCCCGTTCGAATCTCGCATATGACGAATTGCCGAGAACACTTAAACGCATGGGAAATCACGTCGATGCTGTTATCGCATACCGGAACCGCATGCCGCCGCATCCGCGAACGATCGATCTTGCCGGCATCAATGCGATCATTTTTACATCTCCGTCATGCGCACGGAATTTTTTAAAAGTGTATCGGCGAATTCCTTCACACATGGAGATAATGGTGCTCGGCGATACGACAAAAAAAGCGATCGGGAGGCATTATGGAACGATTACGATCATCCCGTGAAAATCAGGTTATACGCGACCGTTTCGCGGAGACGCAGCTATCCGTGGGAAATTTCGTATACCCGTACTTCGTCGTCAACGGCAGCAGCATACGCCATGCAATAACGGGTTTTGACGGCGTATTTCATTTCTCGATCGACCGGTTATGCGATGATATCGCCGAAACATGCGAGCTGGGCATCACCGCGATATTACTTTTCGGCGTGGTGGAAAGCAACGAGAAAGATATGCTGGGAAGCGCGGCATATCGTGATGATGCACTCATCGCACGCGCGGTAACTGCGGTGAAAAATCGTTTTCCGCAGCTCACGGTGATGACGGATGTCTGTCTCTGCGGTTATACCGACCATGGGCATTGCGGCGTCGTGCGTGACGGAATCATCATCAATGACGAAACGCTGCCGCATCTTTCACGCATGGCGGTTACGCATGCGCGCGCCGGTGCCGATGTCGTCGCCCCGTCGGCGATGATGGACGGACAGGTGCAGGCCATCCGGAACGCGCTCATGGTTGCGGGGCAGAATGAAACAAAAATCATGGGATATTCGGCCAAATATGCATCGTCGTTCTATGGACCGTTTCGCACCGCCGCATCGAGCGCCCCGGCATTCGGCGACCGGCGGACATATCAGATGGACTACCGCAACGGCGCCGAAGCGATTGCGGAAGTGCGCGCCGATATCGCCGAGCGTGCCGATATCGTCATGGTGAAACCGGCCCACGCATATCTCGATGTGATCCAGCGCATCCGCAGCGCATATCCGCAGCAGACAATAGCCGCCTATCACGTTTCGGGAGAATATATGCTTCTCAAGAATGCCGCAAAAAACGGGCTGTGCGACGAACGAGCTGCTTTCATGGAAGTGTCGACAGCGATCAAGCGGGCCGGTACGGATATCATCATCTCATATTGGGCAAAGGAATATGCGCGTATGCTGCGGGAGGCTGTATGAAAAACACACGCAGCACATCGCTATACCGGCGCATGTGCAAGCGCATTCCCGGAGGCGTCAACAGCCCCGTACGTGCGTTTCGCGCGGTACATGAACCCCCGCTGATCATATCGCGCGGCAAAGGGCGGTACGTGTACGATATCGACGGCAACCGCTATGTCGATTTCATCGGCGCATGGGGTCCGGCGATTCTCGGACACGCGCATCCCGAGGTGGTTTCGTTCGTTCAAAAGACGTTGCGCGGCGGGTTCGGATTCGGCGTATCGCATCCGCTCGAATATGCTCTCGCCGAGATCATCGCCGATATGATGCCGTCGATGGAAAAGATTCGTTTTGTCAATTCCGGTACCGAGGCGACGATGAGCGCGATACGGCTCGCACGCGGATATACGGGCAGAAAAATGATCGTCAAATTCGACGGCTGCTACCACGGTCATGCCGATTCGCTTCTTGTCAAAGCGGGATCAGGCGCGGCAACGCTCGGCGTACCCGACAGCGCGGGAATTCCAACCGACATCACCCGCAACACATTGTCGCTTGCGTTTAACGATGTCGAAATGGTTACGCGCGCCTTCGCTGCCCATGGGCGCAGCATAGCCTGCGTCATCGTCGAACCCGTTGCGGGAAATATGGGTGTCGTACCGGCGACAACATCCTTTCTTACGGCGTTGCGAACGGTGACGAAAAAATACGGCGCCGTCCTCATATTCGACGAGGTCATGTCGGGATTCCGGGTTCATCCCGGAGGCGCACAGGAATTGTACGGAATCTATCCGGATATCACCTGCCTCGGCAAGATCATCGGCGGCGGCATGCCGGTGGGTGCGTTCGGCGGGAAAAGTGCGATCATGGATTCCATCGCGCCGCTCGGTCCCGTGTATCAGGCCGGCACACTTTCGGGCAACCCGCTCGCGATGGCGGCGGGATTGAAGACGCTTGAGCTCTATCGTCGGGACAGGATATTTCAAAAGATCGAATCACTCGGCATAGTCCTGGATGACGCCGTATCACGAATCAACAATATCGGCTACAATCGCGTCGGCGGCATGTTTACGGTTTATTTTACCGACCGCAGCATCAGTAATTTCGACGATGTAAAACAATGCGACACACAAAGTTTTTCAAAATACCATCGCGAATTGCGAGCGCATGGGTTTCTGTTTCCGCCGTCCCAGTTCGAAGCGGCGTTCCTTTCAAGCACACATCGAAAATCGGATATATCAGCCGTCGTGCGGATTTTATCCGATACATTGTAATTCAAGGACACCGTATGACAGAACAGCTACATGACAATACATTCGTCACCGGCGAAGCACTATCACCGCAAGCGTCACGCGGAATAACTGCTATCGCGCTGCTTTCCGGCGGACTCGATTCACAGGTCGCCGTGAAAATGATACTCGAACAGGGCATAGCCGTTACGGCGATAAAATTCACGTCTCCGTTCTGCACCTGCGATTCCGGAGGAGTTTGTCACAGCGCTGTCGCGGCAAAGGCGTTCAACATACCGCTGGTCACCATCCCGAAAGGACTGGAATATCTCGACGTCGTGCGTTCTCCTGAACACGGTTACGGACGGGCGATGAATCCGTGCATCGATTGCAGAATTTTTATCCTGAAAAAAGCCGCCGCGTATGCAGCATCCGTCGGCGCGGCGTTCCTGTTCACCGGTGAAGTGCTCGATCAGCGTCCGATGAGCCAGCACCGCCGGGCGCTTGACGTCATCGAGGAAGAGTCGGGACTTCGTGGAAAACTGCTGCGCCCGCTGTCTGCCAGGCTTCTTCCGCCGACCGAGGCCGAACTATCGGGCATGGTGGACCGCAACCGGCTCGGCGCAATACACGGCAGAAGTCGCGGTGAGCAGATGGCGCTTGCGAAAAGTTTCTCCATCGCAGACTATCCCTGTTCGGCGGGAGGGTGTCTCCTTACCGAAAAGGCATTTGCCCTGCGGCTTAAGGACCTGTTTGAACATAACAACTCTCTCGAAATGCGTGATGTCACCATGCTCAAGGTCGGACGTCATTTCAGATATCAGGGCGCAAAAGTGATCGTCGGAAAAAACAAACTGCAAAACGAACATCTCTTAACAGCACGAAGAACAGGCGAGGTGTATCTGGAAACCCTCGGCATACCGGGGCCGTCGGCGCTGCTGTCGGGCGACGTGAACGACACGACAATACTGTTTGCCGCAGAGGCGGCGGCATCGTATGCTGATGCCGGGAATGAAGCCGTCGAAGTACTTATTGATGACGGTATCGCAAAAAATACGCTGTACGTCATCGTTGATGAACACATCTGCGCCATGGTGAAACGTTTGAAGTTGTAGCAACTAACGAATCAATCGCTTGAGTAACCGGATGCGAGTTGAATTCAGCCTTTTCTATATTATAATGGCGGTACCATGAAAATCCTGCGTATTATCAGGCAACAGACACCGGTCATAATCGTTGTCATCCTCGTCCTTGGAAATACGATATGGCATAGATTCATTCCCGACAACCTCATGTTCCTCCATAACATATATCCGCTCCTCTATCAATTTCCCATCGTGCTTGCCGGTTTTTATTTCGGCCGTATCGGCGGCGTGGCGACAGCGGCTGCCGTGGCTGCATTGTCGATCCCGCATTTCCTGTATCTCTTGCACAGCGACCCGATGTACCTGTACAAATCATTCATTGAGATCGTACTGTACTTTATTATCGGATACACGATCGGCCACATCGCCGATGCAATGAGAAAAGAACAGCGCGAAAAACAGCGGCTGCTTGAGGAATTAAGGATCACGGAGAAGAACACAACGCTCGGCGAGATCGCCCATGTCATTTCCCACGAGCTGAAAACACCTATTGCATCGATCACCGGTGCCGTTGACCTTCTTGTGGAAGATGATGCCGCGGAAGATAAAAAACGTATCCGTGACATCATCCACAAAGAACTGTTACGGATGAACAACCTTATCGGTGGAACTTTTCAGACGTTCCATGAAAACCGGGTTGAAAAAAAAGACATTTCCATTGAACTGTTCTTCGACGAGATCAGAACGCTCTATGCGATAATGCATGCAGTAAATCCGGTATCGCTTACCATATCCGTAGTGACAAAAATAAAAACCATGCATGTCTCCCATGAATTGCTCCGGGAAGCATTTCTCAATCTCATTGATAATGCCGTTGAGGCGAGTACGCCAAACGGGCGTGTTGATATCAC
>JACRPF010000014.1 GCA_016214035.1 Spirochaetota bacterium
ATAATTCTCGATGTCTTTGAGCGCCAGTTCCTTAGCGATCCTGAACTCGCGTATGGCGGTATCCGTGTCCCCGCGATCACGGTTGAGTTCCCCGAGATAGCGGTGCACATCGCCGTCATTATTGTCAATGGCGAGTGCCCGTTTGAAGTATGTCTCGGCATTCTTGATGTCATTGAGGCGCGTCGCGGCGCGGGCGAGGAGTACCAGTGCTTCCTTGTCCTTCTGGTTTTTAGCAAGAAGGTTCTGTGCTATGCTCACCGCGTTGTAATAATTCTTTGTTTTAAAATATGACGATGCGAGATTGAGCGCCACCGTACGCAAAGTATCGTCCACGGCAAGCGCCGATTCATAGCGCGATATTGCCGCGGCGTAATCGGCATTATCGAAAGCCGTGTCTGCGGCGATTACCGTTTCCTTGAGCGTACGCCGTTTGCGTTCATCGGCGATTTTACGGAGACCGAAAGCGGCATCCTTCGATTCCGGCTGATATTGTACTATTTCCCTGAACAGACGTTCCGCTTCATCAAGCCTTTTTTCGTTGAACGACTGAACGGCACGGTTGTAGGTGATGACGGCGAGATGCTCGTTGGCCCGCGCGGTATATGATGTGTTGCTTCTCACTCTCGTGAACAGGTCGAATGCCTTCACTTGATCTCCGGACTGTTCATAATTCACCGCAATCTGATAGATGACATCCGGATTGCCTGAAGCGGAAAGTTTTTCGAGTTCGGCGAGTACGGCAGCCTGCTGTTTCGGCAGTTTCTGCTCGCTGTACATACGAGCGAGTGACAGATATGCGCTTACGTTATTGCTGTCAATTGTCCGCGCTTCGGTGAGCAGTGTTTCCGCTTCGCCGAACTGCTGACGCAGTATGGCGGTGTTTGCGAGTGAGATGAGTATAACCGGCCGGCGTTCCACATCCAGCGCTTTCCGATAATGACCGGCGGCGGAGTCCAGTTTCGTTCGCGCCTTCGCATCGATGGCGGTGTCCTTGACTTCATTGTAGATATCGTTTCCCATGCCGGTGTAATACGCGATAGACACATCTTTATACAGTGCCAGCGCGTCTGCGTCTTTATAGCCGTTGTTGACCGCGCGTGCGAGATAGTTCATAGCATCGGCATAGCGTCGATCTTTTGCCAGAAGCACCGAGAGCCAGTGCAGAACGCGGAAATCCTGCTTGAGTTCAACCGCTTTGATGTAATGTGCAATGGCCTTGGCGTAATCGCCGCGCATCTCATAACCGCGGCCGAGCGCGCGCAGAATATCGTAATCGCCGGGATTGTACGCAAGCGCTTTCTTTCCCGTTTCGGTGAGCGCGTCATACTGCTTGAGCTGATAGAGTGTGAGCGCGAGCAGCTTGAAGAACGGATAGGCGTTCTCCGCGTCGCCGATGATGTCACGGTTGGTCTCGAGCTTTTTCAGCGACACAAGCGCTTTTTCATAATCGCTATTGTTGAAATATGCGTTCGCCAGTTTGAATATCACGCCGGTGGCCGTCGCGTCGATGGCGATTATCTCCTCAAACATCTTCACCGCGAACTGGTATTCCTTGCGTTCAAAATACTGATTACCGAGACGGAAATTCCTGCCGATGACGATGTTATTGTATATGGACTGTATTGCCGGTGATTTCGTCTTCGCAAGCGCCGATGAGAGCACCGCGATGGCCTTTTCCTCGTCGTTCGCTTCCTGATGAATTGCCACGAGGTATTTAACCGCATCCACATATCCCGGATCGGCGGCGAGCACCGTTTCGAGATATTTCACCGCGAGCGGTATCTCCCCCTTGAACTTATAGAGCACGGCGATATTGAACGTGAGCACGATGTCGTTCGGTTTTTTCGCGAGGAGTTTCTCGAATACCGGGATGCCCCTGGTGAAATCCTTCGTTGCCACATAGATGTTGCCGAGCGCGGTGAGTACGGTCATCTCCTCGTCGGCGTCGGGCGATAGCGTGAGTGCCTGCGCGTAGAGCTTTTCGGCCGAAACGAATTTCTTTTTGTAGTAATACGACTCCGCAAGGCAGAGCACCGCCGGCTTGATGTCGTTGATCTCAAGGGTTATCGGCGACAGTTTCGCGATGACGCCGTCGTAATTGCGCTGTTTGAAAAGCGTTATCGCCGCGTTGACGGTGGTATTGCGCTCATTCTCGGTGATGCCTGAGAGCGCGCATGCGGATACGAGCGCAAGCGTGATAAGCTGTCGTAGGGCTCTTTTCATGCAGCGCGCTCCTTAATTATTTTCCAGCTTCAGACTTTCGACGGTGAAATTGACCGCATCGCCTTCTTTCGCACTGTCGGCGAATATCACAAAACGCACTTCGGGGTCAAGCACACAACGCTCTTCATATACCTTGACGTCGTTGACCGTCATTGTTACATTGTTTCCGTGTACGTTATAGACGAGGCGTATGCGCTGTGGTACACCCGGTTCAGCCCGTGCCGCGGGGATATATTCATCCGCGCGGTTGGCAACGCCGAATGCCAGCTTGCTAACCGCTTCGTCGCGATATCGCATGAGATAGCCGTTCTTTTTCTCGTCGATGAGGCCGATGCAGAGCGCGCCCTTGTTGCCCGAGCCGATGTTGAATATCAGATCGGCGGTTATGGTGTCGTTCGCGGTGAATGGAGCCGTGGCCACGCCGTTGCCTTTCATGTTATCGTCGCCGGTCTTCCCCTGAATGACGAGGCCGTTGCCGGCGCTTCTGACGGAGATGTCGTCGTCACCTTTGATGCGGCGCCATGTTGTTTTATCAGTAACTCGGAAATTGTCATTGATGGATGAAAGTTCATAAACCGTATGCACCATGTTTCTGGTTATGGTAAGCTTCCGTTCACGAACGTTGCCGCGTGCATCGCGTGCGAAATAGGAGTGCATTCCATTTTTGACTTTCTTTGCCGCATACGCCGTTTTGTTCGTCAGCGCATTATCGTCGAGCGATACGGCAAGCCCCGACGGGAATGAGACGAAATTGACCGTGGTGTAAAAATCAGTTTCCTTGAGTGCGGCCGCAACCGTGAACGTGTCGCCGGCCACCACTTTGATCGGCGGGTCGGTAGTGAAGGCGGGTAGGCCGAACTTTGACACGGTTATCATGTTGTCGCCTTCGGGCGCGCGGAAGGTGAACGATTTGTCTTTCCCGATGCTTCCCACACGCTTGCGGTTAAGGAATACCTCGGCGTCGATGGTCGCACACTGCACCGTCACAATACCGGTGAGCGCTTCTGCAAGCGATGTCGCCACGAACTGCGCACCTTCGGTGGTAAGCGATTCAACCTGTGCCAGGTCGCGGTTCTCCGTTGCGGATGATGCATCGCTCAGAAGTATGAGCTTTCCGTTTCTGCTCACCGCTTTTATGGCGTCATACGGTTTTTTTTCACGGTCGAACGCGATGTTCTGCGTGAGCGTGTTCTTCAAGAGCGTTTTGCCGGTGCGCGGGTGGCGGAACATGCAGGTAAGCGATACAAGCTCACCCTGTATCGTGAGCGACGAAGTGAGTTCGGCATTTACCGATTCGCGCTTCATGCCCTTGCGTTCGTCGAATACGACCAGCGAGCTGTTGCGTTCGAGCTTTTCACGCAATGCGGTTTCAACCTGTTCAAGAAAACCGGGACGTGCGCGCACCGCATCGTTGGCGTCGATGCGTCCGATATCGAGTACGAACCTGCGCTGCGAAGGAATATCGGTACGCTTGTCCTCATCGTCATCCGCCGATTTTGCGGAGAGCCGGTCGCCGAAATTGATGAGCGTATCGGGGAATGCGATGAACTCGGATTGCACGTTCATGAGCGGTGCGGCGAGTGTGCGTACGGTGAGTCCGAATGCGTTTTTTATGGCGAACTGCCGGCTTGCTGCGGTATACGAAAGCACCATCGCGTAATCGAGCGACCAACGTAGTTTCAATAGTTCCTGATTATAGCCGAGCCCCCACGTTCCCGAGAAGCGGTTCTGGTCGATGATGATACCTGCTCGCGGCGAGAAAGCGGCGTCCTCCCACATGTCCATACCGAGGCGTATAGAAATGGGGGAGAGGTCATAATGGTCTTTGCCTGAAATATTCGCAATCACGGTCGAAGTTTTCGGATATCCCGATGTGAAATAGACCTCGGATTCAATCGCGATAGAAAAGGTGGTGTTGAGTTTCGGGACGAATTCACTCAATGAAAGCACCGCGAGTGTGTTGAGCGGTATTTCGTCGAACGTCTCATGATCATATGAGCTTTCTCGGTTGTACTTGAGAACAGGCCCGATATTTTTCACTACCGCACTGATCATCAGGTCTTTTTTCATTCCCGATGACAGCAGATTGAACGAGCCGGTAAGCCCCGCGTCGAAAGCGCAGGGGAAGCCGGCGGTGTTAAAGCCGAGAATCGTCGACGTAAGATATTTGAAATTCAGACCGGCTGAAAAGTTATTGAAAAACCGGATGCCGTAACCGAACACAAACATGCCGTCCATGTTGAGCAGCGACGATACATCGCCGATGCCGGGAAGTATTTGTACCACGCGTGTGTCTATTTGGCCGAAGAAATTTCCGGCGGTTGCCAATCCGAAGCTGAAATTACCAAGCCAGGTTTTCTGCGCATATGAAGCGGCGAAAAGCGTGCGCCCGTCGCCGAGGGTGTAGGATGATGCCGAACCTGCGGTAAAACGCTGGAGGCCGATTATGGCGGGATTGTAGAAAATGATGTTCGGGTCGTCGATAATGCCGGATACGGAGCCGCCTACGCCAAGCTCCCGCACCCCGATGGAATCGACAAAATCGAAGCCGAGATCAAGCGGAAACAGCGGCATTATGGCGATACATGTTATAAAAAATGCCCGAAAAAGCATTGAAAATGCGCTCCTCATGCCTGTCAATATTCATTCTAAAGGCAAATGTCGATTTAGTCAATGAATAATTCTTGCAATATCAGGTGCATATCGTATAATCTGCGCTGCATTGCGTATCATTTCTGAAATAAAAGCGAGACGGAATCATCATGGAAGAAACGAAGCCCGTTCATTTCATCAAAGAAGCTATCATTGAAGATAATAAAACCGGACGATACGGCGGCGCTGTTGTCACGCGTTTCCCGCCGGAGCCCAACGGGTATCTGCATCTCGGTCATGCGAAGGCAATCGCCATCGATTTCGGCATGGCGGCTGATTTCGGCGGCCGCTGTCACCTCCGCATGGACGACACCAATCCGAGTAAAGAGGATGAGTCGTACGTTGCATCCATTAAACGTGATGTCGCCTGGCTCGGCTGGAGCTGGGGTGAGCATTTTTATTACGGCTCGGATTATTTCGATAAAATGTATGAATGGGCGATTCATCTCATCCGCGAAGGCAAGGCATATGTCGATGATCTGTCTCCGGAGGAGATGAGCACATATCGCGGTACGCTGACGAAACCGGGTAAGAACAGCCCGTATCGCGACCGCGGCATTGATGAAAACCTCGACTTGTTTACGCGGATGAAAAACGGCGAGTTCCCGAACGGCGCCCGTGTGCTTCGCGCAAAGATAGATATGGCGTCGCCGAATATGAATATGCGCGACCCGGTGATATACCGCATCATGAAAGTTCCGCATTACCGAAGCGGCGATACATGGTGCATCTATCCGATGTACGATTATGCGCATCCGCTTGAAGACGCAATAGAGGGCATCACCCATTCGCTTTGTTCGCTCGAGTTCGAGGACCATCGTCCGTTGTACGACTGGGTCATACAGAACTGTCCGGTGCCGGCGAAACCGCGGCAGATAGAATTCGCTCGGTTCAATCTTACCTATACCATGATGAGCAAGCGCAAGCTTTTACAGCTCGTCGAACAGAACGTTGTCAATGGCTGGGACGATCCGCGCCTGCCGACGATAGCGGGACTGCGCCGCCGCGGCTATACGCCGGAAGCGCTCAAGGATTTCTGCGAGCGCATCGGCGTGGCAAAAGCGATAAGTACCGTGGATCTGGCGCTGCTTGAACACTGCATACGCGAAGACCTTAATAAACGGGCAAACCGCGCCATGGCGGTGCTCAATCCGCTTAAAGTAGTCATTACGAACTATCCCGAGGGAAAGGTTGAGGAATTGGAGACGGACAATAATCCTGAAAATCCGGCTGCGGGCAAGCGGAAGATCCCGTTCTCTCGCGAAGTATATATCGAACGCGACGATTTCATGGAAGTGCCGCCGAAGGGATTTTACCGGCTTTCTCCCGGCAAGGAAATCCGGCTCAAAAACGCGTGTTATATAACCTGTACTGATGTGGTGAAGGATGCCGCCGGTAATGTGACCGAAGTGCACTGCACGTATGACCCGGCAACCATGGGCGGGTGGTCGAGTGACGGACGCAAAGTGAAAGGGACGTCGCACTGGGTGTCGGCGAAACATGCCATCACAGCAACGGTGCATCTATATGAAAACCTGTTTCTCACGGTCGATCCCGATGACGGCGGCGATTTTATGAAAAATATAAATCCGAAGTCGCTCACGGTTATAACCGATGCGAAGCTTGAGCCGTCGCTTGCGGAAACGAAGGCGCATGACCGTGTGCAGTTCGAGCGGCTCGGGTATTTCTGCGCTGACGACGATTCGAAGCCCGGCGCGCTTGTCTTTAACCGCATCGTGAATTTGCGCGATACCTGGGCGAAAGAAAAGGCGAAAAAGTAAACATCCATCGGGAAATGAATGGCAGCAGCGGCATATACCATCGGCGAAGTACTTTTTAACGAGCATGTGATACAGACGCGTGTGCACGAACTCGCAAGTGATCTCGGTTCAATGCTGATGGGTAAGAAGGATGTTGTTGTCGTTGCACTGCTGCGCGGCAGCTTCGTTTTTTTCGCCGATATTATCCGTGAACTCGCCCGCGACGGCTTGGATATGCGCATCGATTTTCTCACTGTCGGCAGTTATGTCGGGAACGTGTCGTCAACACTGCAGCTGAAACACGATATTGAGATTGACATACGAGGAAGCACCGTCATGGTGGTGGATGATATCCTTGATACCGGACGGTCGCTCTCGTTCGCCTGTGATCATCTGCGGGCGAAGGGTGCGGCGGAAGTGCATACGTGTGTACTTCTCGATAAGCCGTCGAGGCGTACGGTGCCGCGTCAGGCGGATTTCATCGGATTTACGATTGATGATGTTTTCGTCGTCGGTTACGGACTCGACTTCGATCACCGGCATCGTGAACTGCCGCATATCGCCGCGGTGCGGTTCCCGGAAGATAAACAATAAGGATGTGATGCAACGATGATGAACAAACGCCAGATAGCGATACTTGATATGCTGAAAAATGCCGATGGTCTCCTCACCAGTCCGATCATCACCGATGCGCTGATAAAGAGCGGTTACGACGTGAGCGAACGCATGGTGCGTTACTATCTATCGGAAATGGAACGGCACGGCCATGTGGATAAAAGCGGCAAGCGCGGATATGCCATCAATGAAAGCGGATTAAGCACGCTGAAAGCCGAGATCGTCGTGGAGCGCATCGGTTTTCTGTCGGCTAAAATTGATCAGATGACATACCGCATGAGCTTCGATCTTACCCGTCAGACCGGAACCGTGGTCGTCAATATGACGCTGGTGGAACCGAAATATCTGAGGCAGTATTTTGACATGTTCACCGAAGTGTATCGCCGCGGCTATGCGATGGGTGAGCGGCTTATCATCATAAAGCCCGGGGAAAAGATCGGCGGTATCATCGTCCCGCCGGACAAGATAGCCATCGGCACGGTCTGCTCGATAACGCTTAACGGCGTGCTCCTGAAATACGGTATTCCGACGAACTCGCGATTCGGCGGACTCATGCAGATACAGAACAGGAAGCCCGTGGGTTTCGTCGACATTATCACCTATGACGGCACCAGCATCGACCCGCTTGAAATATTCATTCGAAGCGGTATGACGAGTTATATCGGTGCAATCACGAATGGTTTCGGCCGCATCGGCGCAAGCTTCCGTGAATTTCCGGCATCGAGCGCGCAGACGGTGAAAAAAATTGCCAAAGAACTTGTGGCAATCGGTCTCGGCGGATTTCTGGAGATAGGTAAGGCGAACCAGCCGCTGTTCAATATTCCGGTGAACGAAGGGCGTGTGGGTGCTGTGGTGATAGGCGGACTCAATCCGGTATCTATTTTTGAGGAGAACGGTATCCGCGTGCTTTCGCAGACACTTGCAGGTCTCATTGAGTATGAACGGCTGTTTCATTATACCGAGCTTGAAAAACATCTGAATGCATTGTAAGGTGTCGGAAGAATCATTAAAAACATCTTGCTTTTTATTCAGAAATAGATATTATGTAAGCGACTTTCGGGGCTGTAGCTCACCTGGTAGAGCGCTTGAATCGCACTCAAGAGGCAGACGGTTCGATCCCGTTCAGCTCCATAGTAAAACCTTCGGTTCCATGATGGAATCGAAGGTTTTTGTGCTTTTTGACTTGAAATATTCCATTTGGTGACGCATAATAAAAGCATGGCTCGGGATTCGATATCACGGTTATAAAAAATCATGACAAGGAAATACTATGAAATGGTTCACCGCATTGTTCACGATGGCCGTGATGATAAGTCTGCCGATATTCACCATGCTTAACGCCGCGGAGACGGTCAGGATTTATCCGGCGCCATCCGGTGTACCGCTATCGTCGACTTTTACCGCGCAGGCGGACGGGCGTGACGTTCCGGTATATGTGACGACAGTCCTCTCAGAGAAACCCGAAGAACGGCAGAAGTCTGCGAAAAACAATATGCTGACATCCTTCGCGTCTTTTGATATGCGGTCGGGCGTTCGCGTCACCGTGCGCAGTTCAACCGCTGTCACGTCGGCGAAAATTCTTCCGACATCGAGCGGCATACAACCGGTCATTTCCGGCCGGCAGATCGAGTTCACGATATCCAAACCCGGTCAGATAGCGCTCGAACTCAACGACGACTGGCAGAACACGATACAGATTTTCGCGAATCCGTTTGAGACGAATATTCCCAGGTCCGATGACCCGAATGTAATCTATTTCGGACCGGGTGTGCATCAGGTTGAAAGCGTCAAAGTGACCAACGGTCAGATGGTCTATATCGCCGGCGGCGCGGTAGTATACGGGAATTTCACGCCGAAGAAATCAGCCGGCGGCGCGGTATTCGCGCTCGAGGGCAATAACATCACGCTGCGCGGCCGCGGAATCATCGATGGCAGCCAGTGTCCGGGACATACACGAAGTCTCATCACGGCTCACGGGAAGAACATCGCGGTGGAAGGCATCACCCTGTGTGATTCCTCGGGATGGTCATTCCCCATCAGAGGCTGCGATCATGTCGCGGTGGATAACATTAAACTCTTCGGCTGGCGTCCCAATGCCGACGGGATAGACATCTGCGGAAGCCGTTCCGTCACGGTGAGCAATTGCTATATCCGCACATGGGACGACCTTATCGTGATAAAGAGCATCAATCCGGCCGACGGGGATGCGCGCGATATCACGGTGGGGCATTGTGTTCTGTGGAACGAGGTTGCGCATGCGCTCTCACTCGGCGCCGAGATGCGAAAGCCCGTATCGAACATTGTTTTCAGGGACTGCGATGTGATACGCGACAAGGGCCGTGAATGGGTGCTTCGGGTCTATCACTGCGATGCGGCGGATATCAGCGGTGTTGTGTTTGAGAATATACGCATCGAGGAGGCCCGGCGGCTCTTTTCGCTCTGGATAGGCAAGGCGGTGTGGAGCAAAGATAAGGCGTACGGCCGCATTGATGATGTTATCTTCCGCAACATAACCGTCACCGCCGAGCGTCCCCGTATCGAATTTCAGGGCATCGATGATGAACATATGGTGCGCCATGTGCAGTTCTCGAATGTCATCATCAACGGAAAAGCACTGACGCCGGATCTCGTGCGGCAGAACGACTATGTCTCCGATGTGACATATGACGGTGTTGATGGCGAGACACTGCGGCCGAAGAAAGAGGCCAAGCTTGTGACAACGTTAGGTTTTGAACCGGAGGATACACCGAAATGGACGCTGGGCTTCGGCGCAAAACCGTCGGATGAGGCCCCCATGTTCGGAAAAGCATCGCTTCTGGCCGATACCAGCGGGACTGCCGGCGAGTGGTTTGAATTTTTCTACAGCGATCCCCAGGCATTGCCGTTGACTCCCGGCGAGACCTACACGGTGCATTTTAAATACAAGGCTCTTGACAAAAAAAATCCCAAGGCCCGTCTCTATTTTCTCGCCCGCAGTGCCGCAGGCAAGGCGCCTGATCAGGGTTGGACGGAACTTGATATCGAACCCGGAACGAGCGGAAGAAAAACGGTGACGTTTACACTTGAAGACGGCAAAGACTATCGTCTTATCTTCGGGCTTCATTTTCAGGGTAAGGTGCAGCTTGATGATGTAAGGATATTCACCGGACAGATCAAAGACAAGGCGCTACAGTAGGCCGGCGGCGGGCTCACCGATGCGCATCGCATACATTACACTTGGCGGCAATCCCTTCACCGTTTTTTCCCAGTATGAGATATATCCGCATCTTTGTCTTGTGGGAGCGCATGAGCAGTGCATGCGGATGAAGATAGACTGCGACTACTATCTGGTCCCGTCGCGTTCAGCGCTGCCGTCCGTGGCAGAGCTCAATAAACGCTACGACGGCATTCTCCTCAATCTCGACGACGGCGTGTCGCCGGATTTTCTCAAGCGTCTTGCGATACCCATTTTGGCGATAAACCTGGAGAATATAGCCACGGGTTTCAATCATGTCAATATCGACGACGACAACTGCATGCGGAGTGTGGTGACGCATTTGAAGGAAACCGGCTTCACCCGCATCGGGTTTTTCAGTGTATACACATTCTCGTGGGCGCAGGCCCGGCGACGGTTCTTCGTGAACAATATGAAGGCCCTGGGTCTCACGGTTGATGAACGGTGGATAGGTGACTATGACTCGGCGAAGCGCTTTCTCGGCAGCGCCACGGCGTCGATACTCAAACGCATCTGCATTAAAGAGACGTGGGAGGATCAGACAAACGTGCTTGAACAGCTGTTCGACGCATATCTCGGTCAGGGCGCACCGCCCGAAGCGCTTGTATTCGCCAACGATCTCATCGCCTCATTTTTTTATCAGTATGCCCAGAAGCGTAACATCCGCATTCCGGGTGATATCGCCATCGCGGGGACCGACGACCTGGGTTATGATTTTCCGCCGCACGGCACTTCGTTTCTCACCACGATCCGGCATGACTTCAGCGAACTCGGCGGCCTTGCGGCGCAGGTGCTTGCGGAGATCATCCGCAAAGAACGCCCGCCGGAAGGACAACGCGTCATGCTGCCGATGCGGCTTATCGTACGTCAGTCGACCGCGCGGCATGCGCCCACTCCCGCAGAGCGTGCGGATATGGCGCTGAAAAACGAGATTGTCGATCACATCGACCGGCACTGCAATGACGAGAAACAGCTGCACTATCTCGCGCATATGACCGGCTATTCGCTGTCGCATCTTTCCGGAAAATGCAGGCGCTTTTTCGGCATGCCCTTCAAACAGTATCTCAGCGAGGTGCGTCTTGCCAAGGCCGAGTTCCTGTTACGCAGCACGAAGCAGCCGGTGATGGATATCGCGTTCGGTGTTGGATACACGAATCACAGTTCGTTCGCCACGCTGTTCAACCGGAAATACGGTTGTTCGCCGTCGGCATACCGTACGCGTATGCTGTCCTCGTAGAATAGCATCGGTGCGCAACTGATGGAACACGGTTTTTCGCATCTTAGGTGAAGCACCATCCGCATATTTGATGTACAATTATGATCAGTTTAAAATGAGGAGATCACGGTCGTCGTAAAAAATAGTCACATGGAGGCATTGATGAGCTTGAATCGTATACTCCGGGCGCCTCAGAAAGAGCGGTCGCAGAGAAATATCTTCTGCTTTGTATCATCCAAAATACGTCTGTCGTTTCTTATACTCGCTATCGTATCATGTGTCTTTGTCTACAGTGAAAGTGTTTTGTCGTCGTCTGCAGTTGTATTCGATTTCACAGATCCGTCACAGACCGCCGGTTGTTTTTTTGATAACCGGTTTGCCCGTGTGGCGGGACCGGATGGTGCGATTACGGCATCCGGTCTGCGTTTCGATACGTTTGACAAGGGCGGGGAGTGGAACTGCTGTTTCTATACCAAGCCGGGACTCTTTCAGCCGGGTAAAAGTTATCGGGTCAGGCTGCGCTGCAGGACCGAGCGTGCAGCCGAGGATTCATTCCTGTATCTGCTTATCCGACCGGTAGCCGGAGGGGATGCCTACAGCGATCTGGCACAGCGCTCCGTCTACCAATTCGAAGGCGAGATCACGGTGGAGATGCAGTTCACCATTCCCGCGGGGAATACGAATTATGCGATTCAGGTCCACACGCGAAAGCAGGCGAGCGGATACGTGAAAGAGATCCGTATCGCCGAGAAAGCGGAGCAGGTACTGCTTCCACTGGATGGGGCCGCGGGAATGCTGCCGGCGCCGCTGCCGAACGGTGCGTCTGCATTCAGCATCGATCTGCCCCGGCTTAAAACCGGTTCATCGCTGTCGGTTGCGGATTGCGGCGCGAGTACGGAGCTGGCCGACAATTCCGAGGCGTTCAAAACGGCGATTGCGCGCTGTGCCGCCGAGGGGATATCGCAGCTCACCGTGCCGCCCGGTGTCTATCGCTTTACATCTGACGCCCCGCTGAGTTTCAAGAAGCTTACCGATTTTGAACTCGACGGCAGGGGTTCCACATTCCAATTCTTTAAAAAACGCAATGCGCTCATCGAGATCACGGACTGCGAACGTGTACGGTTCAAGGACCTCATCATCGACTGGGATTGGGAAAAAGCACCGTTGGCCAGCCGTGTGACGGTTGAGGAAAGCGACCCGGTTAGTAAGTCCACGATGCTCCGTTTCAACGATTATGAGAACTTTCCCGCACGCGATACGCGCATCGCTTTTTTGGAGCTTCTTGACCCTGAGACGCAGCAGTTCGATTTCACTGCCAATTACCGGCTCTATGTCGAGACGTTCAAAGGGCGGAGCGTTCCGAAATATGAATGGCTCGACGGCAGACGCCTGAAGGTATCCGTAGCAAACGCGA
The DNA here is from genome assembly GCA_016214035.1 of Spirochaetota bacterium. Taxonomy (GTDB): domain Bacteria; phylum Spirochaetota; class Brachyspiria; order Brachyspirales; family JACRPF01; genus JACRPF01. The sequence goes on from JACRPF010000014.1 coordinate 13,095, forward strand.
AGCTCAAGCCGGGGGCATTGCTTCTTGCTGCCCATTATTACTACGATATGCCCGGCGTGTCCATGAACGATAATGAGCATCTTACGCTTCAGGATGTGACGCTCTATTCCTGCCCCGGTATGGGTTTTCTGGGGCACGGACAGCAGCATCACTGGCAGCTCATCCGTGCGAAGATCGTAACGCCGCCCGGGAGCGGCCGCCCGACGACATGCACCGCCGACCATCTGCACGTCGGGAATTCAAAGGGTTTCCTGAAAATGGAAGCGTGCGAGTTCAGCCGCGGGAACGACGACTTCATCAATATCCACGATACATCGGCCGTGGCTATCAAGTCCGGTGAAAAAAGCGTGACGGCGCGGAACACCGCGAGCTTTCCGGCAGTCAGCCCCGGTGACCGCATTGAGCTTCTGCGCGAGGATTTTACCCCTTCGGGTTTCATTGCTCCGCTCACATCCGCCAAAGCCGTGCCGAAGGCGCGCGGCACCTACGAGCTTCAGTTCGACGAAACGGTTCCCGGAGATGTCGGCTCGCTGTTCGTCATGTTCAACCGGCGCTACGATTCGGGACAGATACTCATCCGCGGCTGCCGTTTTTTCGACGCGCCGGGAAAGCGCTTTATCCTCTCGGCGCACGATGTTACATTCGAGAGCAACAGTCTTGAACTCACCGGGCCGGTAAAACTTGAGACCGGCTATACGCTGAACAGCTGGTGCGAGGGCTACGGCGCATCGAATGTGGTGATCCGCGGCAATGACTTTCAGCGCGCGAATGCCGTCGGGAGATACGTAAACGAGCTTCGTCCTGCCGTATACATGAGCAGTTACATCAAGAACGATCCGTCGACTGAAAAGACGATGTATCCTATTCTGTCAGACTTTCTTATCGAGGGTAACCGCTTTCTCGATTGCCCGGGCGCCATCGCCTTTGTCTGCTCGGCACGCAATGTCATCATACGCAGCAACAGAATAGAGAACACCATTCCCGGTTTCGATGATCCCCCGTACCGCGGAGCTGTCGGCGTGTCGTATTCCTCGAATGTATTTGTCACCGGCAACCGCTGGTTGAGATCGCCGCTCATGCCCCAACCGGGTTTGCGCTATGACCCCGAGTCGGCCGGGGGCGTGCACTGCTGGAGCAATGAGGTTGTCGATCGCTGACTCGTCGATCCATCAATCATCATAACGATATCGCGTGTCATCTGTGCTCAACTGAAGCAACATGGTTTTCCGTATCTCAAGTGAAGCATCGCCGCCATTTTTGTCTTACAATAAACACATCTTGTTCCAATAATATATTCACTTGATCTGCATGATGATGGAACAGGGAGGCGTTATGGGCGGTATTGTCACAAAAATAACCGCGCGATATAGCTGTCGCGGTGCGGGCATCGGCAGGTATGCATCGGCGTTTATCAGCACATGGAAACTGATAGCCGTCATAGCTTCATGTGTCGTCGTCTGCGGAGCAACCCTGCCCCTACCGCCGTCACCGGGACAGCGCATGCATCACGGCGTGGTTCTCGATTGGCCGGGCGCGTTTGAAAGCAAGTATGCTGAATATACTCTGAGCTCCGGCAAAAAACCGAGCATCATCGCCCGGTTTACGCATGCATGGAATAATGGAACGTTTATCGATGCGAGCAACCAGTATTACATCAACTATCATGCGTGGGGCACAGCGTGGGCCACCGGCAACAGCAATATCGGGCAGGTGCTGAGCAAAGGCGCCATCCCGCTCATCAAGATGACCACCACCGACTGGAATTATCCGAGTACCAAATGCCACATGCTGGTGCGTCAGATTCTGAGCCACACCTACGACGGGTTTTTCGCCGTGATGGCGAATACCCTGAAGTCATATGCGTCGCCGATAATCATGACCATCAATCATGAGATGAACGGCAACTGGTACGATTACGGCGAACTGTATACGGTTCTGCATACCAATGAGTCCGACTGGTACGCGACAAACTATATCAAGGCGTTCCGGTATATCAGGGATTATCTCACGTCGGCCGGCGTCACCAATGTACTCTATGCATTCGCTCCCGATGTCAGCGGTTCGAGCGGTTCGGTGAACGGTACGTACTACTACGCCTCGAACAGTTTTGTTCCCTATTATCCCGGCGACTCGTATGTCGATATCATCGCGCCGTCGTTCTATAACAAGACCGCGCCGGATTCGATGAAATATATCGCTCATGCGTATCCGTCGAAACCGATAATCGTTTCGGAAGGCGGGCTTATCACGGATTTCAGCAATTACTATAACAATCCCGATTACGGCAACACGCCCACGGTATATCCCGGACATCTGTCATGGATAACGAATTTCATGCTGACGATGCCGCAGAAATATACGAATGTCGTTGGCATATGCTGGTTTGAATTCGGCAGCGGGTATGATTTTTCATCGTTCGGAACCGCCGTCTCGAACGCCTACGTCAACTGTCTGACGAACGGTATGTATATCCATGCGGATTCGGCGGCGGCGCCCGTAATAGCCGGTGCTCCCGCGTCATTCATCACCAATAAGCCTTTTGTCATCGCTCTGTCGGTGAACAGGAATTACGGTTATTGGTCGACGAACGGCTCGGTGTTCAATCAGTTCGGCATCAGCGGTACGAGCATCACGGTCAATCGTACTACAACACTTTTATATTACGGCAGCGATACTGTCAACGGATTGACCGGCGCTACGAACAGCCGCGTCTATACCTTTGATACTGCCGCGCCGTCGACAGGTATATCGCCCGCCGCATCGTTTACGACGAATAAAGCGTTCACGTCGGTGCTGACAGTGAACGAAAATTACGGTTACTGGTCAACGAATGGCACGGTGTTTAATCAGTTTTCGACGAATGGTGCGAGTGTAGCTGTCGCCCGGTCGACAACACTCTTGTACTACGGTAAGGATATGCTTGGCAACACAAGCGCGACAAACAGTGTGGCCTATACGTTCGATACGAATGCGCCCGTGGTAAGCGGTGCTCCGGCGAACTGCTCGACAAACGCGGGGTTTACGGTGAACCTTGGCGTGAATGAAAATTACGGATATTGGTCTACCAACGGCACGGCATTCACTCAGTTCACAACAGCCGGTGCGGGTATTTCCATCACGCGCACGACATCACTCTACATGCTCGGCCGTGATGTATTGGGGAATACAGGGCCGACTAACGTGCGTACGTATATCGTCGATGCGGGACTGCCCGTCATGCCGTCACTTGTCGTTATTACGAATACGGACGGTAATACGGTCATTGTGTCATGGAACGACATGTCGACGAATGAAACGGCGTTTCGCATTTACAGAAGCACCAACGGCATGAATTTTGTTCACGCAGGCTCGGTTGCGCCGAATACCGTAACATTTACGAATACAAACCTGTTCTGCGATACGCGGTATTACTATTCGGTGAGCTCCACAAATGCCGCCGGAGAATCGATGCTGTCAGCACCGGTGAGTTACAGTGCCGCATCACAATGTGCAGTGTCGGGAGCATCATGCACACTGGATACCGCCGGCGGAGCGGTACGCCTGTATTACACGCTTACCAAAAACTGCAGGGAATCTGCAACGGTAGTGTTTTCGGTGTCGTCCGCCGGGTCGAATGACTATTCCGCCCCCGGCGGCACGCTGTCAGGGACGGCGAGTTACGTGTCATCCGGTTCTTGTTCCAATGTGTGGGCGCCGCCCGAAGGATTCGATATGAGCCGCCGGTATGACCTCCGTATAACACCGTTTGTGGGGACGAATGCGGGAACATCGTGCATTATCACCGCAGTCGATGTTTCCCGGTTATTTATCATGGGAACCGACATGGACCATATCATCCCTGTCGGCAGTCCATGCAGGAATTGCTCCGCCGTATATCTGGGGAACGTACCCGCCGGAACGACGGCACGTGTCTATTCGATCGCGGGAAAACTGGTGGCGTCACATCTGGTATCGGCCGGAGGGAACACGCTGATGTGGGATTTAAAAACGATTGACGGGCGGCGTGCGGCACCGGGCGTATATCTGTGCCATTTGAACTCGACAAAAGGAACGGCTATAGCGCGTGTTATGATTGTTCAGTGATTTAATCTATCTGCCGTTCATGAATGTCTGTCGGCGATTCCGGCGATGAGTTTATGGTCCTTTTCCGAAAGCTCGCTGAACTCAATGCCGATGACATATCCCTCTCCGTGAGCGGTGCAGCGTACCACGACGCCTTCACACTGCACCAGTTCGTTATGGTCGGGGATCGAGAACATGATATAGGCACGCGATTGCAGTTCGATGCAGCTCGTGGAATAACACAGGATGCCGGTAATGCTGATGTTTTTTCCTTGCGCGTAGATGATCTCCTGTCTGCCGTATTCCAGCTTGACGATCTGATGTATTATGAACCTGGGGCTCCGTCGTTTTTCAGATGTCATAATGTTCCTCCAGTATACGGCCGCTGCGATGCGGCACCGGCACAATTATCGCAATCATCGGGACCTTGCTCTATTTGAAATGGTGTGCCTTTTTCACCATTTCTTCCGCCTGCAGCCAGGCTGAGACAGCGTCGCCCGGCATATTATTCTTCCGCTGTTCAAGGTATGTCTCAAGCGCTTTCTGCTTGATCTCATGGAGTAACTGACTGATGTCGGTGGGCCGGTCGGCCTGCGGATCTTTCTTCTCGATGTCCATAAAGCTTCTCCCGAAAGATGGTTCATGAACAAGAGCCCTCTTTACCGGGATGCGGCGGAACGCTGTGCGGCAAATACCTTATAGGAACAATAATAGTGTGTTTCGATAGAATGTCAAATAGTTCCGGACAGCGGTGCATGCCGCAGGCGGATTATTTACTTACCAGAATTTCATAGACATTCCGGAAGAGTTCCGGATTGTTGATCGGCTTGATGAGATAGCGTGACGCGCCGCTGCGTATCGCCTGGATGACGAGTTCCTTGTTCGCGAATGACGAGAGGAACATGACCGGTGTCGTTTTGAGCGATGCGATGCTTTTCAGCCGCGTGACGAACTCAAGCCCGTTGCCGTCGGGGAGTTCCACATCGGTGATGATGAGGTCGAACTTTTTGTCATAGGCGAGTGCGAACGCTTCATTGATGGTGCCTGCGGATGAGACGGCGAGGCCCTGCATCTCAAGATATGTGGTTATCATCGCCCGGGCGGTGGCGTCCTTGTCGACGATGAGCACGGCGTTCTCGCCGATGAGCGTGCGGCGTTCCGTCTGCGCCTTGGTGACGGTGAATTTGGTGCCCTTATCGCCGCGCCGGTCGATTACCGAGACGGAATAATTACCCTTGCGTTCCACTTTTTTCAGCTGGGTGATGATTTTCATGACATCATCCAGCGAGTGATACTTGCGCTTTTCAGTGCCGGCGACGAGTACGGACAATGTCATGAAGTTGAAGCGTTTCATCTCGCCGTTTTCACGCGCGGCAATGTGGCCCTGCTTACGGTCGGTTGCCGTGTAAAATCCCTGGCTGGTGTTGTCGAATTCCGTCGTGACATATTTTGATATTTCTGTGGCCGCGGTAAGCGGCGAGAGCGATACGACAGCATCGCCGTCGAGATGTCCGATGAAATCGGTGGTTTCGCTGTATCGTTTATGCGCCTGACGCACCAGCTTGACGAGATAGGTGAGGACACGGTCTCCTTCAAAATATCCGTATTTATTGTTGAATGCGTCAAAATCGTTGATCTGGTAATAGAGAAACGAGAAATCGCCCGCTTTGACGGCCTTGCGCACCGCCTCGGCAATGCCGCGTTTTCCCGGCAGTCCGGTAATGGGGCTGTGCCCGCGTACAAAGCTCAGCCATTTTTCAATGACCTTGATGCGTGAGAGCAGTATCTTATAATCGAGCGGTTTTTCGATATAATCGTCGATGGCGTCCTCGTATTGCCTGAGCGCCGGTATCATGTCCTCGTGCAGCAGCATGAGCATCTTCGGTATGAAGCGCACATCCTTCTCGTTGATGAGCGACGACATGATGGCCGCAAACGAGTCGGAGTCGTTCGGTCGGTCAACGATGATGATGTCGGGTTTGAAGAGACGGACTTCGGCGACAATGTCCTTTACGCTGAAGATTATCTTGCTCGCATATCCGCGTTCATCGAGGAATGAGCTTAACGTCTTGTTGGTGCTGTTCTCGGCGCCGATGAGAAGTATTTTGTTGGCGTTCATGGTTCGCTACCTCTGTGCAATGACTTCGATCTCTACGGGAACGTCCTTCGGCAGACGGGACACCTCGACGGTGGTCCGGGCGGGATATGGTGCGCTGAACGTGCGCGCGTAAACGTCATTCATCGCCTGAAATGAACCCATGTCTTTCAGATATACTGTCGTCTTAACCACGTCGTTCATTGTAAAGCCCGCGGCTGACAGTATATTTTTGATATTGTCAAACACCAGTGTCACCGCAGCGGCTATCTCGGTTTCAACTTTTCCCGATGTCTGATCGAGCGGAATCTGTCCGGAAAGATACAGCGCGGAGCCGATGCGTATCGCGGGACTATAGGGGCCTATGGCGCCCGGTGTAACGATAGCTTCTTTCGCCACAATCTGCTCCTTAGTTGAGGCGGTAATGACAGCCGCCGCTGATCTTGTTTTTATACGCACTTTCCGTGACGATAGATGCTGTTGTTATCGCATTTGTCAACTGAATGAGCGCGCGTGTCCGCCGTTTGGCGGCATAGAACCAGTGCATTGTTTCGGTAAGATGCGCGATATCTTTCATCGCGCGCGCCAAGTGCCGTTCCTGCCGTACGATGCCCACATAGTTCCACATGATGTTTTTCAGCGTCTGCCAGTCCTGTGTGATGAGCGTCGGCGGTACATCGGATTCCTGCCCCTGTTCCTGCCATGGGCGCAGCGTTCTGAGCGCCGGCTGTGCCGTATGCAGGCGCGACGCGGCGATGTGTTCTGCGATGCGACGTCCGAATACCACGCATTCAAGCAGCGATGTGCTTGCGAGACGGTTCACGCCGTGAAGTCCCGAATACGCCACTTCGCCGACGGCATAGAGGCCTTCGATGTTCGTTCTGCCGTGAAGGTCTGCCGCAACACCGCCGCAGCTGAAATGATATGCCGGAACGATGGGTACCGGCGTGGTGAAAATATCTATGCCGATGGAGGCTGTTTTATCCACGATGTGCGGGAAATGCCGTTTCATCTCCGCGGCGCCGATTTTCGTGCAGTCGAGCAGCACATGGTCATCACCGCGTTCGGTCATCTCCTGCACGATAGCACGCGATACAATATCGCGCGGCGCAAGCGATCCTGCCGGGTGATATTTCTTCATGAACGCGGTGCCGTCCATGGCGATGATCTCCGCGCCCTCGCCGCGCAGCGCCTCGGTGAGCAGAAAGTTGGCCGCGTTCGGGTGGCAGAGTGTTGTGGGATGGAATTGCGTATATTCCATATGCGAGAGCGTGCATCCGGCGCGGGCGGCAAGCGCGTAACCGTCGCCGGTGGCCGAACGAGGGTTCGTGGTATGCGCGTAGATCTGGCCGATGCCGCCGGTGGCGATGACGACGAAGGCCGCAGCGAACGTCATGATGTCGCTTTCACCGCGTTTCACATAGATGCCGGAGACTCGGTGCTGTTTGACGATGACGTCTATGGCAAGCGTGTGATAATGCATGGTGATATTCGGATGCGCATGTGCTGCCGCATACATGGTGCGCATCATGCCTTCGCCGGTTGCGTCGGTTATGGAAAGGATGCGTCGCTTTGTGTGTGCCGCTTCGCGTGTGTATATGAGCGACCCGTCATCGGTGCGGGCGAACGGCACCTGATATTTATCGATAAGGAGTTCCTTGACGGCGCGCGGACCTTCGTTTGCCACCACGGCTATTGCATGCGGATTGCCGCTGTTGCTGTTCGCCGCATTGATATCACTGATGAGCTGCTCGGGACTGTCATCGGGTCCGCAATAAACAATGCCGCCCTGAGCATAGAACGAATTCGCCTCAAGAGGTTCGCTTTCCTTTGTCAGAAGGTCTACGGGAATTCCCTTGTCGGCTAGTTCAAGCGCCGTTGTCAGACCTGCGATGCCGGAACCGATGATTACTACGTTCATGGAGTCCTTATGGTCATAACCGCAGAATATTCGGCGGTGTTTGTTCTCAATATATACGAGTATATCCTATCAGACGGTAAGCGTCAACCGCCGGAAAGCCGATCTGTCAAGCCGATCACACAGGACGAAGCAGAAATATCCTGCACGTATGCGGAGCAACTGATACGTTAAAACTGCCGGAGATTCCGGATAGGTGCAGTCCGCTCCAGTGCTCGGTTGCGTTGAAGGTCCCGGTGACAGGCAGGTTTACCCTATATTCACGAATGGTGGTCTCGAAATTAAAAACGCCGACGGCATATGTGTTTTTCAGCTTCGTGTTTTTCGCGAACCATACCGCAGGGAATTCACGTTCCAGGAAATCCAGCGGGCGTGTTTCAGTGAATGCGTCAGGATCTGCGAGAAGCATCTTCGACAGCGCAGCCCGTTCAGGGGTAAGCGTACTGAAGCGATCGCTGAGGAGGAGCGCTCCGCCGGTGAGCCACACCGCGGCCGTCCAGAGGTTTACTTCATCTTCGGTGAGTTCATTGTTGTCGATGCGTGCGATATGCGTGTCCGGGTCGTTGAGCCAGAGCCGTCCATGCAGATACCGGCGGTTGATGACGTTTCTGCAGACATTTGCCACCGTCGGCGCTTCTTTGTAAATCTTTTCGCCCTTTTCCCAATACGGGGTTATATCGGTTCCTATTCTTGCTCCGTTCACCAATCCTACTTCGGGTCCGAACGGACAGGTGCAGCCGACGATGAATTTATCGTCGCCGAAACCTCTGCGTATGGCTCCCAGGCCGCGGCGTAGCGCCTGCGCCCGTGTCGCTTTCGGGTCGGCATAATGTCCGCCGAGCGATATCACACCGATTTCCTGCACCAGAAAATCGAGTTTCGTATATTCGAATCCCCATGACCTGAGCTGTGCGAAAATAGCAGTCAGCCGGTCACAGGCGGCGGGTATCGTGCAGTCGAGGAGTGCAACTCTCGACCCGCGCCAATTCATAGCCCACGCAGTCTGACCGCTGCCGTCTTTCACCATCCATTCCGGATGTTCGCGATAGAGATGCGACCGTTCCTCAACCATGAACGGCGCAAGCCATACGCCCGGTTTGAACCCGGCCGCTTTTGTCTCCGCGGCGAGTGACGCGAGCCCGTGCGGGAACTTTTCATTGCAGGTAAGCCAGTCTCCCAGTGCAGACTGATATCCGTCATCGAGCTGAATGTATTCAAGCGGAAATGCGGTGCGGTTATCCCTGAGCCAGTGTATATTTTCGAGCATATCGGCTTCGGTGATCTTTTCGAAATAGTAATACCAGCTGCACCATCCCGTGGGCGTGTGATCCCAGGTGCGCGCATGCATGATGCGTCCCCACGCTGATGCGAATTGTTCCAAGAGGCCGTAGGCGTCATCGGACGCAAAAATGGCAAGCGCTTCCGAACAGACAGATTCACCGTGATCGACTGCGATATTATCGCAGCAGGAGATCGCCTCAAGCCGGGATATGCCGTTTTCTTCAAGTTCTACCGCGATGCGGGTAAACTGACGTTCCGAACTGATGAAACCCATCAGCGCCGATATTCCGGTTTCGGAATCGCTGATGATAGCCGCATATTCGCCGGAGAACTTGTTCGGAATGTCGTCATGATATTCTGCGGGATCAAGTACGGCAAACGGTTTGTACTCAGGATTCAGCTCAAAGTCTTTTTCACCGAATCTGAGCGATGCAGCCGGCGTCGCCATGGTAAGGCCTTCTTTATGGATGCGAATCCGTCTTCCGGGAATTGACAGCAGATCGGAACCCTGTCCCGCAACGGCGTTGAAATGAAATGCACCGATATGTACCCGTGCACGGGTATTGTTGGTCATGGTCGCCGTCAGTGCATGGTCACCGGTAATCGCGCATGTGAGTTCAATGCCGTTTATCTGTGCCGTGATCGTGCCGTTCGATACATTCCACGTAGATGGTGCAACGGTTTTGCCGTCAATATCTGCGGAAATCATGAGGCTGCATATCAGTGATGACGTTGGAGATTGTTGTGCAATGCCGGCAGGCCAGCGGTAGCGTATGCCGCTGTGTTCGTTCAATTCCGGTGTGATGATGGACGGAGAGTTTTGCATGAGCATATCGCCTTGGTGAAATATGGCCGGCAGTATACGATGTTATGACATTACCGCAAGTGCGTGATCGTCAGCCCGCTTTGCCGCGCTTTATCGGCGTGCGGCCGCCTTTCTGTTCAAAACGGCGGGCGCATTCACGTCCGAATGCATACGCGTCAGTGTCGCCTATGGAAGTATATTCGTCTTCGAATACGCGAAGCGTTATCTCGTCGATGCTCCGCACCGAAAAGCGCAGCTCGTCGCCGTTGACGGATGCCCGTCCGGCAAGCGGTGCGTCGAACGGCGGATTGAAATCGTGCATGAATCCTTCCTCGCATCGCGTGGTGCGGAGTGTCGCCGCATCGGTGACATGTTGCATCGCTGAGATGACGGCGCTGTTTTCCCGGTGCGTAACGCAGCCGAATGCGCTCTGCCTGAGTGCCGGCAGGATCATTTCTTCGGAGAATGTCTCGGTGATGAGCGCATCGTATGACAGCCGCTTGACGTCGGATTCGGGATAGACGACGGCGGCAAGATCCTTCATGCCGGTCACGCTGAGAAGTGTCTCCGCGTCGGGCGGAACAATGACGTACGAGAGGTCGCCCCGAATGTGTTTCAGCTGAACGACCTGTCTGAGCGAATACACGCCGACAGATGCGCCCGGGGGAAGTTTCGCGAACGGGACTTTGTCGCGCGAGATGAGCACTTCACGGTGCTGCACGCGCCCTACAACGCCGGCAAGCGTGAGCGGGTAGGGAAGCTCTTCGGGAAGAATTTCGAGCGGCACTACGGCGCAGTCAATCTCTCCCGAGCGTATGGCCGCATCGATGATCGTCGTGTGAAAATGAAGATCGATGCTGAAACTGTTGGTGTAGATGTGCGACGCCACCTTCACGAGATCGTCACGGTTTTCGGGCGCTATGGAGCGGGTGAATACCGGAATCGGGACGATGTGCTCAAGTATCTTCCGGACGTAGTCGCCCTGCCAGGCGAAGAGCCGTCCCTCAAAATGCCCGATGATTATTTCATCATGCGTCATGCGTCATGCGTCAGAATTCGAATTTCAGCGAACGTTTCTTTTCGGTTTTTTTCTTGTATTTTTCAAGCAGTGTGTCGCTCCAGTCCGTCTGTTCCTGTTCCATGCTGCAGCGTGTGCAGGCGTCAAGCGGCGATGTGTTTCTGATGAAGCATTCGTCGATTATCGTGGCGCATTTCTCCGTGGGGATAAGACCGCTTTTCGCGCATACACGCACACGGATGACGTCCTGCGGCTGCTTGAAATCCATGACCTTGTCTCGTGCCAGCGCGCGCTTCATGAACTCGCCCCAGATGGGTGCCGCTATCTGGCCGCCCGCGCGGTCCTTGCCGAGCGAGAAATCGTTCTTGTCAAAGCCCATCCAGACGCAGGCGACGAGCTGCGGCGTGTAGCCGATGAACCAGGCGTCGCGCCAGTCTGTCGTGGTGCCGGTCTTTCCGGCGGCGGGCCGCTTGAAACCGGTCTTGAATATCGATGCTGATGCGGTTCCCGATGCGACAACATCCTTGAGCATGTCGGTGATAATATACGCCGATTCCGGTTCCACAAGACGTTTGCGTCCGCCTTTGGCGTAATATTTTTTGTGCATTTCCTCTTCAACGTTCTCTATCATCTTGTCATTCCGGTCGGCGATATAGCGGATGGCAATCGGATGCACCTCTTCACCGCCGTTGGCGAACACGGCAAATCCGTTGGCAAGTTCAAGCGGCGTGTAGACGCCGGTGCCGAGCGCGAGCGTAAGATTTTTCGGGAACATGCGCCGTACATCCGCCGCGGTCTCCGCGTTGAGTATCGGTTTGACGAACGAGATGAGATTGTCGACGCCGATTGCATCGAGGAGCTTCACGGAGATGACGTTGATGGAATTCTTAAGCGCCGTACGCAGGGGTACCGGTCCGCGGTGGTCGCCCGAATAATTTTTCGGCACCCACATCTCGCCGTCGCTGATGGGATATGCCACCGGCGCGTCGATGAGTTCCGACGATGCGGTGAACTGCCTGCTCTCAATGGCTTTTGCGTAGAGGAACGGCTTGAAGACGCTCCCCGCCTGGCGGTATGCCTGCATAGTCCTGTTGAGCTGATTGTTCGGCGTGAATCCGCTTCCGCCCACCATCACCTCGATATAGCCGGTGCGCGGGTCCATCGCGACGATGGCTCCTTCGACCTTTTTGGCAATCTCCTCGTCTTCTTCCTGCATGGCGGCATACATGAGCGATGAGACGTCGTTCACGCCCATGATGAGCGATACCTGATATACGGGCAGGAGTACGTCGCTGTTAAGCTTCTGCTGCATGCCCGCGGATATCTTTGATTCGCCGATATTGAGCGGTATGTTGAATATGGTCGTCAGGAGATCGGCACTATCGAGCGTTTCCATGCCGAATGCGGTGGTGAGCACCGCACTGTAGCGTGAATAGAATTCGTTCTGCTCGGCAAGGCCGTTCATGAGTGTTTCTTCCGCCGCTTTCTGTTTTCTGAGATTGAGTGTCGTGTACACCTTCATGCCTTCGTTGCGTACACGTTCGGCGCCGAATTTCGATTCAAGGATCTGCCGGATATATTCCGCGAAATACGGGGCGTTGTTCACCGAGTCCGAGTAAGCCGTCGCACCCTGCTTCTTGATGCGGTACTGATACTCAGTCCAGAATGCATTGTAGACTTCATGGCGTTCGCGGTCGTTGATATATCCGAGCTCAGCCATGCGTCTGAGGACCACGCGGTGGCGCTGCATTGATTTTTTGATGTTGTTTACCGGGGAATATTCATTCGGCGCTTTGGGCAGCGTCGCCAGGAGCGCGCATTCGGCGAGAGTAAGATCTTTCACGTGTTTGCCGAAATAAAAACGCGAGGCGGCATGGACTCCGTACGCCGAGTGGCCGAAATAGATCTGGTTGAAGTAAAGCGTGAGGATTTCTTTTTTCGTGTACTTGCGTTCAATCTGAAACGCACACCATGCTTCCTGTATCTTACGATAAAACGTCTTTTTACGCCCGAGAAAGATGTTCCGCGCGAGCTGCTGCGTGAGCGTACTGCCGCCCTGCCGTTTGCTCAGCGTAATGATATCGATGAACGCCGAACGGAGTATGCCCCAGAAGTCAACGCCGGTATGCGTGTAGAAGTTATTGTCCTCCATGGCGATGATGGCGTTAATAAGGTGCGGCGGTATGTCGTCATATTCAATCAGTTCGCGTTTTTCTTCGAATATCTCGGCGATGACCTCGCTGTTGATATCGAGAATCTTTGTCGGTATCGTCGGTTTATAGTTCTCAAGACGGGCGATATCCGGCTGTGCTCTGAGTGCTGCTACCAGGAGCCCGAGCGCTATGCCGGCGACGATTGCCCCGACGATAATAGACGTGAAAAAGAAACGTTCTATTTTTTTTACCGTCATCGCGTCATATTTCTTATGAAGGTCATGCAGACGCGATGACATCCATTTACCGAAACGTGTGCGGGAAAACCGTTCGGCCAGGTTTCGCAATGTCTGGAATATCGATTTCAGTAGTCGCATAGTGCCGGTATTATATATCGCTGTATCCTGACGTCAAATACTCGCGGGATAATTCTTCTGTCAGCGGCTTGGACTGATGATTGTTTTCAGTGTGAGCGTCTTGCCTTGAGTTTCAATGTAAAGTACGTCCCGGCGGGTGGGAGGATAGTCCGGCGCCGACGCATATACTATAGAAAAGGCGCCGGCGAGCTGTAATTCGATTTGAAAACCTGCGTCCTGGCAGTCGAACTCTAGGACTGCTTTGTCCGTGAAACGGGCGCTTTGAAAACCGTTCCAATATTGAAATCCGTTGGCTGCGTGAGCGGCTGCGAATCCCGCATCGGGCGCAAATGCGGAAGTAAGCCGGAGTTTGCCCTGAAGATGAAGGACAACTCCCAAATTGTGGTCTTTGCCGTCAAGCGTGTTCACGGCGACGGTGTCGATGAACTGTTTTCCAGCAATGCTGAGCGTTCGTGATGCTTCCGCGTTCGGACGGTACTTTGGCTGGCTTGCGGTGACCGCTGTCGGTGAAAAGCGATCCAGCCGTCCGGGATGCCAGCCCTGTTGACCAAAACCGTCGACGAGCGGAACGTTATGGCACACACCGCGGGTATAGTAGCCGCCGTGCAGCGGAGAGCCATAACCGACCGTGCCGGGGTCATGGCTGACATCGATTTTATTATAGGCCAGTTCATAATTGAGTGCCTCGGCCTGTGCGTGGGAGGCGTTGAGCTGACCGTAATGAAAATAGACCTGCCAGGGCCCTTCGCAGAGTATTGCCATGCGGCTTGATTCCATATTGAGACTGACACTGGGCGGCGCTGTATCGCCGGCTTCTGCATCCCGGGGTTCGGGTGGATCGAGCAGCGTGCTCCAATTCTTATCCTGGCTGCGCTGCCTCCTGCCGAGTTTAGTCGGGAACAGATCGGCCATCTCTGAAAGAAATCGCGTGCCGGGGGCGATCTGGGGTTTCGATGAAGTTGCATCGGCGGGGTTGGGTATCTGTCCGTTGGGGAAACGCATCATGATAGGTGCGAGCATCAGATTCTCAATCGACTGCATTTCCGGCTTAAGACTTTCACCCCTGCCTGTGAGCAGCGCATACCGGAAGAACGGCGCGAGTGCGGATACGACGTAACTGTTGTACCCCATGGACTGTTCATACCATAAATAATCGCTGGTGATGCCGCGGGCAACCTGATCGCGTATGCCGTTGGTGTCATCGACGGCAATCTTCCACAGCGCCTCGTCTTCACAGTAGATGGCCGCCTGGGCGGAGGCCGAGCGCTGCCAGCATGCGATGTTATGGATTATGCTAAAAGACTGATTGAGGAGCAGCGCTTCCGGTTTGAAAAGATCCCGGCTCCATTTTAACTTGCGTTCGGCTGTAACGAATGGTCCCAACGTGCGCGCCGCGTTGATGTACTGCGTGAGATTGACGGCCTCATCGAGACCCTGCCTCATGATGCGCGATGTACCCATGGTGTTCTGAACGGGCCATTCGGTAAAGTGCTCGGCGTAAAAATCGAGCTGGCTTGCGGCCCATTCGGCGAACTTTTCCTCGCCGGTAAGGCGGTAAAATCTGGCCGCCTGGAGGATTTTGCCGGCGTGCCGTGAGCGGAAACCGAATACCCAGGCGCCGAAAATCTTCGGGGTGACCTTGATGCTCGGATCAGAAGGACTTGATAATGTATCTCCCGGAATTTCCGGAGTGAAGGTGATAAAAGAGCCGTTTTTCGGACTTACAAAATCGTGCCACCAGCCGGTCTTCCATTCCACGTTCTCTTTGCAGGTTGACATCCATTGCTCGAGATCAGTGCGTTGTGTCTGTACCCACTGTTTCCAGGTTTCATCCTCAGCCGCGATTGCTTTTGCCTTTTCCCAGTTCTCACGCGGTACCCGCAAAGGACTGTTTTTTTCATCATACACTTTCAGTGCTTCGAATGCGCGGTCTGGCTTTTCTTTGGTGAACTTAGGCAGCTCCACCTTGCCGGGCCAGGGGAGCAAGTCATCGGAAGGTTTTAGCGGCATTGCAGCGGCCTCCGCGGCGCTTAATTCTATGAGTCGAAAATCATCAAAATCAGCGGTTACCTGGGAGGAATTGAACGAGTGTATCCATAATTGTCCTTCCACCGCGCCCTCCGGTGGGGACTTGCGAAGTATATATTCCTTCCAGTCACCCTGATCTTTAGGCAGGATAAACGGGGTCAGTTTGTATTTGGTCTCCATTTCTTTTGTGAAGCTGAAAGACTTTCCTTCTTTGTTATAAAAAAGGAGATACACGCCTATGCCGTCCCCTGAAACACACCGTGCCCAGAAATGAGTCTGGTAGAAATTACCCGCAGTGACCTTAAATCGCGCACTGTAGAGCGACGAACCCGCGTTCACATTGGCGTCGTTGATACGCAGCCCGTAATCTCCCGAATGTTTTGCATCCGCAGAGACCACACTCATGCCGTTGCCCCCGCTATTTTCCCAGCCGTCAATGTTTTTTTCAAAGCCCGGGCTTTCAAGATGTATGGTATCAGCGGCAGCGTTGGCAAAGGTTAGAAAAGCTATTACAAAAAAGCAATGATAGTTTCGAATGGTATTTTCCTTTTTCACAGCATGACATGAACTACAGTATAGTTCCGAATATATGCCGCGTCAAGGATGCTTTTGAGAAAGCAATATTACCACGTCACCTGCTTTCCCGTAGCCGCACTGGTATAGATGCCGTCAAGTATTTTCATAACTTTGATGCCTTCGTCGCCGGTGGCGAGCGGCGGGCGCTTGTTCTTGATGCTGTCGACGAATTCATACGCCGGAGCCGGCACCTGCGCGGTGGTGAAATCGAGCTTCTTGGTATAGAAGAAGCCGTCAGAATCCGTATACATATCAGCTTCGAATTTGTATTCACCGTTGAGGTTATACTGCATGAGGCCGCCCTTGGTGCCGCAGAGGCGTGTGTTCATCTCTTCCTTGTCTTTGATGTTTGCTGCCCAGCTTGCCTCGACGATGAGCGTCGCGCCGTTCTTGAACTTTACAATGCCGCAGGCGAGGTCTTCAACGGTATACTTTTTGTTCTCTTTCTTCGCCTGTTCCATGGCGATGGGATTGTACGTGGAGCCGAATACGCTCACCGGTTCCGGATAGCCCATGAGCCAGAGCGCGAGATCCACGCGGTGCACGCCGAGGTCTATGAGCGGGCCGCCGCCGGATAGTTCCTTGTCGCCGAACCAGCCGCCGAATTTCGGCATGCCGCGGCGGCGATGCCATACGGTGCGGCCGAAATAGATGTCGCCGAACGTGCCCTTGTCAACTTCCTGTTTGAGGGCATAGCTCATTGGGTTGAAGCGGTAGGAGAAATTGATCATCAGGTTCTTTTTTTTCTTCTTCGCCAGGTCGTTCATCTGTATCGCTTCATCGGTGTTCATAGCCATGGGCTTTTCGCAGAGCACATGCAGCCCGTGTTCAAGCGCCGTCATCGTGAGCGGGGCGTGGAATTTGTTGGGCGTGCAGACACTTACCGCATCCAGTTCGCATTCTTTGAACATCTTCTCTGCGTCGGTGAAAATCTTCGGTACTTTATATTCGGCGGCTATCTGCGCTCCAAGTTCCTGGTTCAGATCACATACGGCGACGATCTCGGCATCCGGATGTGATTGATATCCTTTCAGGTGGCTTTTACCGATACCGAGACCTATGACGGCAACTTTTATTTTCGAGCTCATAAATTTATCCTTATGATATTTTAGAACAGGTAAGGAACTGTTGTGCTGTCGGAAAATTCGCTATTTCGGTTCCACAGACCGGATAGTCTCAAGCGGCACCTTGATATTCGGAGCCGCTTTCATGACATCCGTAGCACCTTCATACTTCGCCCAGTCGATGGCGTTCTCGATGACCTTGATGACGGTGGGATTATGGAATGTCGGGTGTGTTTCGTGTCCGGGGCGGAAATAGAATACTTTGCCCATGCCGCGGGTATAGGTGACGCCGCTGCGGAATACTTCGCCGCCTTCGAACCACGAGATGAAGACCACTTTGTCGGGATCCGGTATGTCGAAGCGCTCGCCGTACATCTCTTCATTGGGAAGTTCGAAATACTGGGGAATTCCTTTGGCGATGGGGTGGAACGGCTCAACGGTCCAGAGGCGCTCTTTTTCGTTCGCTTCGCGCCAGCGCAGTCCGCAGCCGGTGCCCATGAGGCGTTTGAATATCTTTGAATAATGCGCCGAATGGAGGAGGATAAGTCCCATGCCTTCAAGCACGCGCTGCTGCACACGGTCGACGATGGCATCTTCGACCTTTGCGTGACCCACATGCGCCCACCAGATGAGCACATCGGTCTTGGCGAGTACGTCCTGCGTGAGTCCGTGTTCCGGCATATCCTGCGTGGCGAACTGATAATTGTACTTATCACCGAGCATCTGCGCTATTTTTCTATGTATTCCATCGGGATAGACTTTTTTGACTTTTTCGTCTTTCTGTTCGTGGATGAACTCGTTCCAGATGGTTACCGTTGTCTTGCTCATGGCATTTGCTCCTTATTCGTACCGAATTGACTCATTACAGTATACAGCGAAAACTGAATATTGCACGGCCTGTTCGGTTGAGCATAAAGTATGCAGAACGGCCAACGGATTCAATAGCGGAAAACCGTTTTTCGTTAGGTGCAAATTTTGTATAAGGGAAAATGTTATTTTTTCCTACTTTGCTGTCGCTCTCGCGTGGTCGCCGAGTACGGCTCCGCAGCGGCATCCGGCATCGCTGGCGCTCGGCATTAGCGCGGGTGTTATACAATATTCCGCGCATCCATGCGCGTGCTATTTCTGGCATACCATTTTTAAAAGCTATTTGGTTTGCGGTAAATGTCCCGCGCTTGCTTATTGACATTCCACACCAGTACAGTACTATTGCGCGGACAAACCCGTAATCGCGGGCGCGTCAGCAAAATACTCGAACTACGAAGGAGCGCACGACATGGAAAACGAAGAGCTCAAGGCAACGGAGAAGGAGTTTCTTCAACGCATGCATAAAACGGCTGTGGAACATAACCGCATTGCCCCGGAACTCTATGAGAAATATAATGTGAAACGGGGGCTGCGCAATGCCGACGGTTCAGGCGTACTCGTGGGACTCACCGAGATCGGCGATGTGCACGGATATGTCGTTTCCGAGCATGAGACAAAACCGGTAGCCGGCGAATTGCGCTATCGGGGCATAGAGATAAAAGACCTTGTCAGCGGTTTTCAGAAGGAAAAGCGGCACGGCTTTGAAGAGACGGCGTTCCTGCTCCTGTTCGGAAAGTTGCCGACAAAAGAAGAACTGAAATCTTTTACGGATATTCTCGCATCAAAACGGACGCTGCCGCTGGGTTTCAAAGAGAATATGATACTGAAGAACCCGAGCCGCGATCTTATGAACCAGCTCGCGAGAAGCGTATTGATCCTTTATTCATTCGATGAGCAGGCAGAGGACCGCGCGCTTCCCACCGTTATCCGGCAATGTATCGATCTTATCGCGCGGTTTCCGACCATCATCGCGTACAGTTATCAGGCGAAGCAGCACTATCACGGCGACAAAAGTCTGCATCTGCATCAGCCGGTCGAAGCGCTCTCCACAGCGGAAAGTTTTCTGCATCTTATCCGGCCTGATTCGCAGTATACGAAGCTTGAAGCAGATCTGCTCGACATCGCGCTCGTGCTGCATGCCGAGCACGGCGGCGGCAATAATTCGACGTTTGCCACCCATCTGGTCGCATCATCGGATACCGACACCTATTCCGCGATAGCGGCTGCGGTGGGCTCGCTGAAAGGACGCAAACACGGCGGCGCGAATATCGAGGTCATCGAGATGATGAGCGATATCAAGAAGCACGTGAAAGACTGGACCAGCGAAAAACAGGTTGCCGCATATATCAAAAAGATCATCAACAAGAATGCGTTCGACAGAACCGGACTTGTGTACGGTATGGGTCATGCGGTGTATACGATATCGGATCCGCGCGAGGAAATACTCCGCGAACACGCGAAGAAACTTGCCAAAGAAAAAGGACGCAGTGAAGAGTTCGAACTGTACCGGCTCGTGCAGACGCTCACGCCGATGCTGTTCGCCGAGATAAAGAAATCCAAGAAGTCTATCGCCTGTAATGTGGACTTCTACTCGGGGTTCGTCTATAGCATGCTCGGCATCCCCGGAGACCTGTTTACGCCTATTTTCGCCATCTCGCGCATATCTGGCTGGGCGGCGCATCTCATCGAGGAACATGTGAGCGGCGGACGCATCATGCGCCCCGCATACAAATATGTCGGCGGGTCAAAACAGTTCATTCCGATGAGCAAACGCATCCCGGTTGAAGCGTAAGCGCGCGAACCGGACATGCGCACGGTTATTTTTGACTGGGGCGGGGTGGTGATAGACAATCCAACACCCGGATTTCTCGCTCATTTTTCCGGCCTGTGTAATGTGCCGGAAGATACATTTGCCGCGTTTTATGCCCGTCATGAATTCCGTTTTCAAACCGGCGCGATACGCGAGCATGAACTCTGGATCTTTGCGCACCGGGAACTTGGCGTACCGCTGCCGGATGCCGGTACTTCGCGATGGAAAGACGCCCTTCGTTCGGTGTTCAAGGATAAACCGGAAATGATAGCGTTGATACACGATCTTAAACAACAAAGCGTGTTTACCATGCTGCTTACAAACACTGAAGTGCCGACACGTGAATTCTATCATGAACGGCAATATCCGTTCGACGACGCGGTTTTTTCCTGCGACGAAGGGCTTGCCAAGCCTGACCCGGAGATATACCGGAGAGCGCTTGCCCGACATAACACACGGCCGGAGGATACGGCATTCATCGATGATAAACCGGAGAATGTTGCGTCGGCAAATGCTTTGGGTATTCATGGCATTGTCTGCCGTTCCACTGAACAGGTTCGAAACGAATTGCTGCAATGGATGGCTTCGTCCTGACGCTTGACGGAATATTTTGTATTTATACCGCTGGTCAAAAATACAAAACGAGGAGCTGCCGGTGGAATTGATAGAACTTATCAGTAAGCGATATTCAACACGCGCATATCTTAACACGCCCGTTGAAGACGAGAAGCTCATGAAGGTGCTTGAGGCAGGACGTTTGGCTCCGTCCGCGTGCAATATTCAGCCGTGGCATATTATCGTGCTGCAGGAACCGTCATCTATCGAGAAAATGCGGCAGGTGTGCAGAGCCGCATGGATCTTGCAGGCTCCGGTCATCATCGCGGTATGCATCGACAATGATAAGGCATGGAAACGCGCCGATGGTGTATCATATGCGTTCGTCGATGCGGCGATAGTCATGGATCATATGATATTACAGGCCGCAGAGCTCGGCCTCGGCACCTGCTGGATCGGCGCCTTCAATGCGGCTGAAGCGGCATCGGTTTTCAACCTTCCCGGACATATCAAACCGGTTGCCATGACACCGCTCGGCTATCCGGACGATACACCACGGGAGAAAGTCAGAAAATCAATCAATGAGATAGTTCACTGGGAAAAGTTCTGACACAACGGTGTTCGAGCAGGTAAGGCAGCAGCGCGAGCAGAATTCGACTGCGATGATGCTGGTACGGTTTTTATAACGCCCCTTCCTCCAGCTGGCCTCGGCTGCGCTCGGCCCAACGCCATTCCCCGCATGTTCGCCTGCGGCTCACCGACGGCAGGGCAGGAGAGCGCTAGTTGCATGACGAAAGTCGATACTCTTTTTTCTCATTTACTTACAAGTATACGAAAGAAAAAAGACACAACGGCGTTCGAGCGTTGTAAGAACAATGACATGGAATTACAATACCACCATCAATATCAACAGCGCGTGAGGCGAGGGGAGAAATGTCTTTCTGAGCATCGTGCTTACTGAATAATAGTTATGAAATATGTTATTCAGAAAAAACGAAACTACAAAAAAGCGGCAAGGATGCCGCGTATGCGACGAATCCGTCCACGGAAGGACGGCTGAGTCGCGCACGGTGCGAAGAAAGACATTTCTCCCCGAACAATAGCGCGCGCCTTCGGCCCGCGGCCAGCGCCTACAGCAGCTCCGCTATCTGCACCGCGTTGAGCGCCGCGCCCTTGAGGAGCTGGTCGCCCGCGACGAAGAGCGCCAGCGAGTTGGTGCTGCTGATGTCTTCGCGTATGCGGCCGACAAGACAGTCATACTGTCCGGTGGCGTCTATGGGCATGGGGAACATGTTTTTCGCGCGGTCATCGATGAGTTTTACGCCCGGCGCCTTCGCGAGAAGCTTGCGCGCTTCATCCACGGACATCGGCTTCTCGAACTCAACGACGATGCTTTCGCTGTGAGCGCGGAGCACCGGCACACGTACGCACGTGGGGCAGACCTTGATGGTGTCATCATGGAAAATCTTCCACGTTTCCTTCACCATCTTGTTTTCTTCCTCGTTATAGCCGTTCTCCTGAATAGCCGTGTTATGGCTGAAGAGGTTGAACGCATAGCGGTGCGGCATTATCTTCGGTACTGCGGGCTTGCCGGCGAGCACGTCGCGGGTCTGTTCTTCGAGTTCGGCCATGGCCTGAGCACCGGCGCCGCTTGCAGCCTGGTACGTGGATACGACGATGCGCTTGATGCGGTTCTTCTGGTGCAGCGGCCAGAGCGGCATGAGCATGATTATCGTCGAGCAGTTGGGGTTGGCGATGATGCCCTTGTGCTTCTTGATGTCCTCGGGGTTGATCTCGGGGACGACGAGCGGAACATCAGGCGTCATGCGGAATGCGGATGAGTTATCGACGACAACAGCGCCCGCGAGCACGGCGTCCGCGGCGAATTCCTTCGAACGGCCCGAGCCGGCTGAGAACAGCGCCACATTGATATTTCTGCCCTTGAAGCAGTCATGCGTAAGTTCTTCTACCTTGTATTCCTTGCCGCGATACATCATCGTCTTTCCCTTGGAACGGGAGCTTGCATAGAGGAAGAGCTCTCCCACGGGGAAATTGCGTTTATCGAGCGTGGCGAGCATTTCCTCGCCCACAGCGCCGGTGGCGCCCACTACCGCGACATTTACTTTTTTAGACATGGTTCACTCCTTGTGATTATTCGGCCGCACGTGGTGCGCGGCAATGGGGGAACAACCCCCGTTTATTTTTTTGTATAGTTGATGATGCGCGCGAACGATTCCGCTTTCAGCGCCGCACCGCCGATGAGACCGCCGTCGATATTCGGCATATTGAGGAGTTCATCAGCGTTCTTGTCGTTCATCGAGCCGCCGTAGAGGATGATGGCCGCTTCGGCGAAAGTGCTGCTGTATGTCTTCGCAAGTACGTCGCGGATATGTTTGTGCATTGCATCAGCGTCCGCGGGGGTGGCTGTCTTACCGGTGCCGATGGCCCATACGGGTTCATAGGCAACGACTACGCGTTTCGCGTCGGCTTCGGGTATGCCTGCATATCCTTTAACAACCTGGTCACCCACGATGCTGTCGGCTTTTCCGGCTTCGCGTTCGGCGAGCGTTTCGCCTACGCAGAGTACCGGAACGAGGTTCTTGGCAAGCGCCTTTTTAACTTTCTTGTTGATGAACGTATCGTCTTCCTTGAAGATGGACCGGCGTTCCGAGTGGCCGAGTATCACGTGGCTGACGCCCGCTCCGATGAGCATATCAGCGCTGATTTCGCCGGTGAACGCGCCCGAATCCTCGCTCGACATGTTCTGAGCGCCGAGTTTTATAGACGTGCCTTTGATGACGGCGCTGACCGCCGCAAGCGATGTGAATGTGGGGGCTATCATGATATCGCGTTCGGTGATTTTTCCGACTGCCGCGACGAGTTCTTTTGCGAGTACTTCGGCTTCAACTGCCGTTTTGTTCATTTTCCAGTTCCCAGCGATGAGCTTTTTGCGTGCCATGTGTGTTTCCTCGAAGGTATTATAAAACGGACACACTATACAGCGGCACGGGAAAAATGCAAGAACTTTTCAGCAAAAAAGAACGACATGATCTCTCGATAATATTGTTCTCTTTATTGGATACATTTAAAAATGTTATTTTGTCACTTTCGCGATGCATCCGGCATCGCTTGCGCTCAGCGTTACGCGGCGAACCACCTACATCGCGATATTGCCCGCATCCTGCGGCGTATAGTGCGATCCTTTCTCGTTATGAGCATTGTCACCGCCTCGTTAGTTTTCAATGACCGCCGCCTCGTGTACATAAACCTTCTCAACGGTAAACTGCGCATATCCGTTCTCGTACGTGAACGGTATGTCTTTTCCGCTCACCGCACCGTACACACGCGACGGTTTTTTCGGCATACGGATGCGGCAGGGGATATCGTATATCGGGTTTACATCCTCGATGATGAGCATCTTGACACCGCGTCCCCAGCCGGCACCGCTTTCACCGCGCGGCTGTATCTCCGCATAGAGCAGATGCAGAATCGTTCGGTTCTTGTCCTTCTGTTCCATTACGCTCATGCGCCCGCTTGAGGGGAGCGACACATGGACGTCGCGTACCGGAAGGAGTTTTTCGATGGCGCCGCGTACGATGTATTTATAAAGCGGCTGACCGCGGTCGTAATACGTCTTGAATATCGGGTATGCGATATAGACGATGTTGCCGTCCTGTATGACCGCGTCATTATCGTTCGACTTTTCCATCCTGTACGGTGTGTGCTGATGCGAGCAGAAATGTTCCCAGGTCCGGTTGAAGTACGGATTCCACGTCTCGGCGAGCACGGTTGCGCCTTTCGCTTTTACTTTGTGCGCCGCAGCATACATGACGAACGGCGATTCGGTGAGGTCTTTATCCAGCCCGGCTGTTGC
This sequence comes from Spirochaetota bacterium, assembly GCA_016214035.1. Taxonomy (GTDB): domain Bacteria; phylum Spirochaetota; class Brachyspiria; order Brachyspirales; family JACRPF01; genus JACRPF01. The sequence continues at coordinate 37,578 of JACRPF010000014.1, forward strand.
TTTTACATAATCCGGGTTGAAATCACACATCCCGTTCACCGACGCTTTGATGTCGATGGCGAATGCTGTGGCGTCCGCGTTCATACCTGACGAACCGGAAAGGATAAGTTTGCCGCCTTTCTTTACATAACTTTTAATGCGGTCGGCAAGTTTTGCATCGAGTTTAATGACATCGGGAAGTACGAGCAGCTTGTATTTGCCGAAGTCCTCATTCGTATCGATGACGTCATACATTAGATGCAGTTCATTGAGCATGCGCGCAGCACCCATATCCACGCTTTCAAACTCACGGGAATGGTGTACCGCTTCGGCAGACAGGAGCGCTATTTCAGAACGCGGTGTTGCGCCGAGTGCGAACGGTTCAAGCTGTTTCACACGCGCATACCCGGGTCCGATGACGCGGTAGGTGTCCATATCCATCTTTCCGGAAGGATGAAGCTGATCGCCCACGCTTGATCGGGCGCCGAGCGACGTCATGAGTGCACATTCATATTCGAGGGCAACAGGCCGTTTGAAACCGCCGAACTCGCCCCATGACGTATGGAATTTTCCCGTCATGCCGAGATATTCCATGCCGAGCGTGTTCGCATATCGCGCGGAGAGCGGGAAGTGGTCGTATCCCCAGCCGGCGGTGGGCAGCGATTCGAGTTCGAGATGCGTGAAATGATTCCAGCGTTCGCGTTCGCCTTTGTAGATATGCCCGCTGTTGTGAAACACGCGCATATCCGGGTCTTTCTTATGCACCGCTTCGCTCACGCGCTTGTAGTAATCGATTATCACGTTGCGGTGATTCCTGAGGCGGTCTTCTTTTTTGTTCGGGTCTAGTCCGTCACGCTTCATACGGTCGATGCAGTTCTGACAGCAGCAGTCCCACATGAGGAGGATGTCGAAGAAAAGACCGTCCGGCTTGCAGTGATCCATCACCTCATGCGCCTGAGCGATGACGAGGTCCACATAACCCTGATTGCTCAGACATATCGAATGCCAGCCGGCGTTCATCTGGTTCAAGTCCGACTGCTGCGATGCCGCATCGCCTTTCACCACGCGCCATTCCGGATGCTCACGCGCGACACGTTCGTTCCACTGTACCGTGATGTATGCCGGCACATTGATGTCATTCTCGCGGCAGGCGTTCACCATGTCGCCGAGAAGGTCAGGCCGTTTGAGGTTCGGATGTACTTTGCCTACCTTGGTGGGATAATATGCCCAGCCGTGATGGCACACTGCGAACACGGTCACCGAATCCACATTGCCGGTCTTAAGCGCGTCGACGAACTGTTTTTTGTCGAACGCCGCACCAACATCGGGAACGTGCTCTGATGTATGGAAATCGAGGTGTATCTGACGATAGCGGAACGTGCTGCGCATAATGTGTCCTTACAAATATTTTTACTCTAAATACAATTCGATAACGGGAACGGTAACGTTCGGTTTAACCTGCGGGAGTACCAGTGTCAGCGTTCCCGCCGGAATGTCCATGTGGTGCTGCTGCCACTCGGGCACGGAGTTGATGTTTACTTCAGACGCGTCGTTCAGAAGCTGTGCATATTTTACTTTGCCGGCGAATCCTTCGCAGTGAAGGAATTTATACGGCCAGACATAACAATGGATATAGAGACGTTTCTTTTCCGGGTTATAGGTGAGACGGCATCCTTCCGGGACCTTGAATTCTGCCGGAGCCTGCGTGCAGCCGTAGATCGAACGGCTGTGACGGCGCATCCAGTCGCCGATGCCGCGAAGCCGTTCAAGCGCTCGATCGTCGATCTCTCCGCGCGCGGTGGGGCCTACGTTCAGGAGCAGATTGCCGCCTTTCGATACGCAGTCGATGAGTGTCTGTATGAGGTTTTCCGTGCTGCGGAAACTCGACTCGTCGCGATGATATCCCCAGGAGCCGGAAAGCGTCTGGCACGCCTCCCATACCACCGGCTGCCCGTTGACGGTGACCCAGGCGCGCGGCTGGAACTGCTCCGGCGTTTTTACGTCCCATCCGTCGGGAAGATCGAGCCGGTCATCGAGGATGACATGCGGCTGCAGCTTGCGTATGATGCTCATCAGTTCTTCCGAGCGCCAGGCTTTGTGTCCTTTACCTTTTGAAAAATCATCCGGAGCGTTCTTGTCGGGAAATGAGAAATCGAACCAGAGGATATCCACTTTGCCGAATTCGCTGAGCAGCTCCTTCACCTGTCCGTGCAGATAGTCGGCGTATTTCATCTGATCGCGGCCGACGTTCATCTTTTCGCGATCGGGGCTTTCACGGTACGGACCGTTCTTATTGTCGATGACATACTGCGGATGATGCCAGTCGATGATGGAGTGATATAATCCCACTTTGATGCCGCGCTTTCTGAAAGCCTCGATCATCGGGCGGAGCAGATCGCGTTTCGCGGGGGTGTTCGGCGCCTTGTAATCGGTGAGCTTTGAATCCCAGAGACAGAAGCCTTCATGGTGTTTCGTGGTTATGACGAAATATTTCATGCCGGCGTTCGCCGCGGCCTCGGCCCATGCGTCGGGATCATACAGGTCCGGCTCGAAGCGCTTGAAATATTTTTCGTCATATACTTCGTTCGTGATGCGCTCATTGTTGCGCACCCATTCATGACGTGCCGGCATTGAATACAGGCCCCAGTGGATGAATAGTCCGAAGCGGTCTTTTACAAACCAGGACGTGTCGCCCGGTGTTTTCATGGTGTCAAGCATAGTGTCCTCCGATGAATACGTTCGTTCGCGTTCGTTGAGGAGTAATATACCGTCGCCTGACCGCAGGGGGAACGGTCTCTATTGACAAAAAGGTAGACTAAATTGACCTACCGGAAGAAACCTTTCAGCAGTTCCTTTGCGGCTTTCTCGGCAACATCCTTATCGGACGGCTTCGATTTGCCCGCATCGGCATCGGTCTCTTTTTCGCTTTTTGCCTTACTGTCTCCGGTCTCTTTCGCCGGTTTTGACTGCGTTTCACGTGACGATGCCGGGGCTTCCATGGTGGTCTTTTCATAACCTGTAGGGACGGTGAAAAGACTGTCGCTCAGGTTTTTGTTATCAATCGTCTGTACGGTCATTTCCGATGTGGACATGGTCGTCTTGCCGTCGGCGGTGTTCTTCTGTTTCGTTATCGATTTTACCACGAACCCGAGGTCGGCGTTCGCCTGCATGTTTTTAGTAATGACACTGTCAAGTTCCTTCATGCCCGTACGGAACGCCTTGTTTTTGAATCCGGCAAACATCTCTTTTGATGCGGCCGCCTGCGTACCCCAGAGTTCCTGTGTCTGTTCGACATGCGACTTGCTCGTCATGAAGAGAATCTTCATCTCCATGTCGTATGTCGTGGTGATGAGTATGTGTTTGCACTGCCAGCCGTTGACCGTTTCCGGCGCGAGTACTTTTACGGTTACCTGCGGATTGGATACCGTCATCTGCATGGCACCGCCCATGGTCATCATACCGCCGATATTGTCCAGCGGCAGTTCGATGTAGCTTTTTTCTTTCACATCGATCATGGCAACCGTGTTGTTCTTACCGTTATACAGGTAGTAGTTTCCGTCTTTAAAACCTAATTCACCTTTAACATCAGAGAACTCTTCGCGCACCGAGCCGCCCTGCGCATAGCCGGTGATCGTCATCGATGACGACTTGTTGTCGTTCTGCTGCGATGACTTTGCCGTCCACTGTACGCCCGCGAAGAGCGACTGTGCTGCGATGATAGCCGTTAACATGAGAATGCGTTTCATGATCTGCCTCCTATGCGTCGTGTGACGCACGCGGCGGATTGTATGTGAATGAGATTATTTGTCAATGAAAAAACGGCTTGACGCGGCGGATATGATGCAATACACTGCATGGATTCAACTGTCAATCGGAGCGACATACCATGCAGGCATTCTTTGACTTCGTGAACCGGCATTACTATAAGGCTGTCTGTGCCGTGCTCATTGCGGGAGTAGCACTCAGACTGTTCGGTTTTTTGTATACGCCGTTCTTCTACCATTACAGGATGGGTGATGAACCTGCTGCATATCGCATGGCGATGCTGTATATGACCGGCGAGGAAAAGAAAAAGCAGGGCATAGAGCTCAACTACGAAGAAAAACGTGCGCAGTACTTAAGCTCGGCATATCTCGGTGTCGATCGTGCCGCATTGGCGGGTCCGCTGCAGAATCAGCTGCTTGCGCTGGGTATTAAAATGTCGGGTACTATTGAGGGCGCACATGTCGTCACATTTATACTTCACTGTCTATCGCTCATCCTCGTCTGGCACGGCGCACAACTTTTGTTCGGCAGGCGTGCGGCGCTTCTCACGCTTGTCATGGCGGCTCTGTTCACCTGGCCGGTCTATTATACCTTCGGCATGTGGCATCCGCATTTTATCTCGCTGGTAGCCGCCGCGGTATGTTATCCTTTGATATGGCATCTGAAAACGCAGAAGGCCGTGTTTGCGGCGCTGTCAGCGTTCAGCTATACGCTCTTTTTCCAGTTCCACCTCATCGGCGCGTTCCTCTTTTTTTTCATCATCTTCTATTTTATCTTTCTTGCCGAAAAGAAGCGCTTGTTCATCGTCGGTGTTGTCCTCGGCGCGGCAGCCGCTGTCGTGCTTGTCTATATCCCGTACCTGAAGATGGAGCTTTCCACCGGATTTGTAAACGTCCGCAATCTGTTTGATCACGGACTTTTCCATATCGAGGTGTTGAAGCTGTTCTCGAATATTGTAGTCGTGGGCAGCGCCGAGATGTCGCGTATCATCTTTCAGGGATGGCAGGGGTATCAGGAGTTTTACGCGCGGTACATGGGGAGCGTGTTCGTTGCGTTGCCGTTCGTATTCCTCAGTATGGCAATCCCCATCGCGGGTTATGTGTATATATTCCGTGAGACATTCATAGCGCTTTTCAGAAAACCGCTGCGCACCTGGTTCACTGAGATTCGCGGACGCAAAGAACTCTGGTTCGTTTCCGGATGGTTCTTTATCCCGTGGATAGCATATTTTCTCAGGCTGAAATACCACGAGCTTCGTTTCGTGGCGCTTGATTACCCGGTGATGTACGCAATGTTCGCCGTTGCCATACTCGCGCTCTATGACCGGTATAAGGGCAGGGGTGCGAAATTAATCGCCGTCGGAATGACGGTGGTTGTTGTTTTCCATGTGGCGCTCAGCATATTTCTGTTCGATTACGGGCGCTATGAACTCAGAAAGCCGCCGCATCTTGTCTTTTCACTGCGCTATTTCGATGCGATAACGCGTCCCATACTCGCCGATCTTAAGCGCGACGGTGATACTACGTATCGCTTTGAAATGGATGGGCCCACGCATTACAGCGGCATGATGCTGGGGCGGCTGAAAGACCATGTGGTCGACACGACATCGGGTGCGGTGCAGTATAACGAAAACGCGAAGCATGTGTACCGCATTTCAAACCTGCCGGCATTGCCCGGTTATGAGATGAAACGAGAAATATATTCGGTGTATCTGCACCGGAAGCTAACTGACGCGAAACTGAAATAAGCGCTGTTATTCCATAAGGATGAAACAGAGCGTGAGCGCCGCGGTCCAGTGATAATCGCGGATGGAGTCCATCTTTTTACGCAGGTCATAGACGCCGGTCGACGGTCCTTTGCGCGCGCATTTTACCGGCGGCAGTTCGTCGGTGGCGTCATAGAACTCGAACACAACGCCGTATTCCTTGTAATATTTCATCACATAATTCACGGTGATATCTCGGAGCATATGCGCCTCTGCGGTGTGCCCGTGTTTGGCCAGCCCTAATGCGGTGAGATAGTTGGTGTTTATCCACGTTGCACCGCGCCACATATCGGTACTCCAGGTGGGTTCATTGAGCGCGGCGCTCGGCAGCGGGAATTCGGTTGCGAACTCATCTCCGTTACGCATATGCGCGATGAGCCGTTCAACGTTCTTTGCGGGAATATCCTCCAGCATGAGCGGCAGAAATCCGGTGACCGCTTTCACCGTTGACAGACGTCCGTCAGCATGGCGGTCGTAATAGAAACCGTCGGCGTCGTTCCAGAGAAGCGCATGTATCTTCTGCGACATCCCTTTCGACGCCTGTTCCCAATAGAGCGACTTCTGTGTGTCGCCTATTTCTTCAGCAATATGCGCAAGCATCATCATGTCATGAGCGGCGAAGACGGAGAAGTCCACGGCGTCAAGATTTACCGCTTCGTCAAAGCGCGGCGAATTGTCGAGGCCCGATTCACCGGAGCGGCAGAGCGGATTCCCTTCGATTTCCCACACAAGGAGGCCGCTGTTGTTTTTGTTGCGGTGCTGCAAGTCCCAGGTGATATAGCGTTCGAGTTTCGGGAACGCATATTTCAGCATGCTTATATTTTTAAGATGATGATAGTTCTCCCAGACACCCCAGGCGAGTATCGGCGGCTGTGTTATCTCGGAGCGCCATCCGGTGGGACGCATCTGATGCGAAACGAAGCCGTCCTCGCGCTGCGCCTCAAGAACCGATTTGATGAACTGCCATGAGAGGTCGGGCGAGATGTGATTCATCGCGAGACTGTGGAATACCGAATCCCAGAGCCACATGTCCTTGTGAGGCACGCGGTCCGGTGTTGACCATTTCTGTTTGAAGGAGTGTTCCGATGCGAGCGTGTTTACTTTCATTACGCTCACGCATTTGTTGAGGAGCATGTTTTTCTCGCCGCTCTTAATCAGGGGAACATCGGCATAGAATGCGAGGCGCGCCGTCAATTCCGCTGCCGCGTTCTTCTGAAGCCCTTCTTTGGCACGGTTTTTTGCTTCATCCTCAGTTGTGCCGTAGGCAAGCGCGAAACGGCCGTCGCCGATCATGAGCACATACGCATCCGGATGCTTTTTGTCGATTGAAATAAAGGTACTGCCGTTTCTGTCGGCGGCTTTTCCCTGTTCATCAGTGAGCGTTATCGCTGTTCCGGCGGGAAATGAGCCGACGAGTGTATGCCATGCGCTGTACGCAACGGTCACATCGCCTGCTTTTGTACGTATCGAAAAGCAGTCTGACATCGCCAGCGAGACCGCAAGCACATTCAGCGGTGCGACCGTGAGAATCCTCCGTACCGGTGTATGAAAGAGGATGGCGCCCGGACAGCGCATATATGAACCGGTGAAGCCGGTGGTGCTGTCCGTGTCGCCGTCGGCGCCGGAGAATGCGAACAATGCTCCTTCACCCCAGACGTCGGGCGCGTTGGTGATGGGGAAACGTGAGGCTTCGTTTGACATGGGTAAACCTTTAATTGAGTTTGATGATGACATCGACGCGGCGGTTTTTCTGGCGTCCTTCCGCAGTCGCGTTGTCGGCGATGGGACTGTCTTTTCCGTAGCCGCGGAATGACATTTTATCGGTACCGAGTTCTTTTTTCAGCGCCTGCGCCACGGTCTTCGCGCGGCTTTCGGATAATGTTTTATTGTACGATGAACTGCCCACATTGTCCGTATATCCCTCAACGATGATTTCGCGGTCGGGATACCGCTCGGAGATGACTTTCATTATCGCATCAAGCGCATTTTTGGAATCGGGACGGAGCTTGTCGGAATCGAAGTCGAAAAGAAGTTCTCCCATGCGAAGCACGAGACCCCGTTCGTTCGTGTCAACGGTGACGCCGCTGTTTTTGGGGAGCGACTTTTCAACCGCGGCCCGGTCGTCCATTTTCGTGGTGTCGTTCACCGGGTCGTAGATGCGGTAGGTGCTGTAGATGTTGAATCGATATTCCTCGCTGTTGTAACCGCGCCGGTTGTCGCCCTGCACGATGAGGAGGCGATACTGTTCGTTCGCGTCGATGGGTATGTTGCGGTCGAGGTCCCATCGCTGTGCGGTGTAATCGATGCCGTAAAGCTTTGCCGGATACGCCGGTCCGAGACGCTTTGCGGCAACGTCCTTGTCGATGACATAGGTATAATTGATGATGCCGATATTCGTAGTGTCTTCTTTCGTCACACCGGCGAAGAAATAATCAACACCCACCTGCATATTGATGAACGGACGGAGGATTATGTCCTCGCCGCGCGCTTCCCATTTTGAACCGACCGGAACATCACCGTCGGGAAACGACGGCATGTGACGCACGTTGGGCATCACATATTGCTTCGGTACGGTGAACTCGCCGTTTCTGGCGATATGAAAATCCGAATAGAACCGTTCTTCAAGCGAAAAGACCGACAATCCTTCCTGCCGCTTGAATGTTGAAAACGCGCCCTTGAAGCGTCCGCCGTTCGTAGTCTTTTCATAACAGGTGAGGTCGACGATATTGCGTTCCTGATATCGTTTGATGAAGCGCGAGTCCTGATAGTATTCCACGTCGGCAGTCTTCACCACTTCAAGACGTTTTCCCTGCGGTATATCCCATGAAAGTGTGTAGCCATGGAGCAGAGATGACCAGCAGATAGCGAAGATGACGGCGATATTTTTCATATATCGATAGTATAACGCGGAAACAAAAATGCAAGAGCAGTGTCGCGTATGATGTGCCGGATGTCTAAATTCCATTTTCGCCTTGCTTTTTAGCAATTTTAAGATATCGTTCAAATATTACAAATACTCCGGGAGGAACCGTGCGATACTGTTTTTTTCTTTTGCTGATAGGCGTAACTACGGCATTTGCGGCCGTTCAAAATACAAAACCGGCGGTAACGAATAGCGCATCGCAGAACACAAATCGTACAGCGACGAATACGGTGATAACGAATACGGCGACAGCAAAAACGACTGCTGCCGATAAACCCGCGGTGATGCAGCCGGTGAGCATCAGCAATAACGTCTCAACAAGTAACGAGGCCGTGACGGTGAAGAGCGCGGCAGCTCCGGCTGCTCCTGTTGCCGCTGAATCAAAAGAAGAGACCGCGTATGAGTTTTTTACACGAACGCTCACCTATGGTACACCCTCACAGATCAAAGATGCTGTCGAGCGGACGAAGAAGAGTAAGAATGCCCGGGAGATGGCATACATTGCGTCGCATTTTGCCGAAGAGCGGCGGAAGGCGGTTAAGCTTACAACGATATCGTTTTTCAAGACTATTATTGATAACAATGCGAAAGCGGTGCTCCGGGTAGCGGTTAAGGACGAGGATGAAGCGGTGAAGCGAGAGGCCTTTTCAATGCTGGCATATTATCCTGATAAGGAATTCGAACCGAATCTGATTGAAGGCCTGAAGAGCAAGGATGTGACCACGGTAGACGGATGCATCAAGGCGCTCGGCGAGATAAAGTCGGAGCTGGCGGTGAGCAATCTCATTGCCATGTACACCAACGGCGTCATCAAGGATTCAACCCGCGGCGAGATAATTCACTCGCTTGGCGTGCTGAAGGCAAAGGAGGGCGAAACGTTTATCCGCGCCGCCGCTTCGGATATCGGTGAAGGTGCGTTTCTCCGGTATCAGGCCATCGTCGCGTTAGGCGCATTCCCCTCAAAAGAGAACTTTACGCTCCTGCGGGAAATTCTCGCGGAGGAATCACCCGAGCTTTCGGCGCGCGTCATCTATGTGCTGCCGTCATTCGCCGCGTTCACCGATGTACGCCGCGAGATCATGGATGCCGCCAAGAGCGACGCAGAAAAGGTGCGTATGTATGCGGTCACCGCGCTCAAGAATTATAAAGACGATGACGTGAAAAAGCTTTTGATCTACCGCATTGTCAGCGATAATGCGCCGGATGTCATCTATGAGGCGGTCGAGAGTCTTTCCGCGTTCAGCGACGGACCGGGGACACGCGCGTCGGAAAGCGTGATAGAAACGCTCAAGAATGTCACACGCGCAGGATATGCGGCGAAGATTAAAAAACGCGCGAAGGAAATCCTTGCCGAGCGCGGTGTTGAGACTGACGAGAAAAAGAAATAAATGCGCACGCTCGACAAGCAAGAAGGATATTTTCATACGGTTTCGAGCGACGACCGTCGATTCGGTATCTGGGTGAACATCGCCGGGCATTATACGACGCATAAACATCGCGTCATGGGCCGCACGATGGATGATTACCAGCTCCTGTACTGCGTGAAGGGAAAAGGCAAGGTCTCCATGGGAACATCCACCTGGGAGATACAGCCGGGCGACCTGTTCATCGTCGTGCCGAACATACCGCATACCTATTATTGCGATCCCGACGAGGGATGGGAAGTATGGTGGGTTCATTTTCAAGGACCGTATGCGAAACAGCTTATGGATTTTGCGCATGTGAGCCTGTCGCGGTTTGTGTTCAAGCTCGGGGTGAGTAAGAAACTGATCGGCGATCTGTCGGCCATCATGCGGCTCATCAAGACAAAGGACTACGGCAGCGCGCTCAGCGCCTCATCGAAGCTGATATCGATCTTTGTGGAGATCAAGAAGACCGCGTTTTACCGGGAACTTCCCGGTGCGATGCTTTTAAGCGAGGCGGATTACGAGGTGTCCAGTGTGGACGCGCTCGCGAAGAAAGCGGGATACTCAAAATATCATTTTATACGAAAGTTCAAACGCATGACGGGGCTGTCGCCCTGGCATCACATCCTTCTCATGCGCATCAGCAGAGCAAAAGAAATGCTCATCAGCGGATTGTCGGTGAAGGAAACAGCGCATACGCTCGGTTTCCGCGACCCGAATTATTTTTCTCGCGTCTTCAGGAAAAAAACCGGACTGTCGCCGCTCGATTTCCGTACAAAACATCAATAGAGTCCGGCAGAAAGACTATTCCGTGATTGACATTTATGCGGAATACTGTAATCTTATTGCACGCAGCATATGCATGGGAAACGAATTCCCGGCGTTATACATGGAGCTTATTATGGTAAGAAAAACAACGGCAATAATCGTTTTCGTAGTGACTGCGCTCATCGCAGAGGCGGCTACAATGCTCCCCGGTTCGCAGCTTCTGTATCTCGGCCAGGGTGCGAACGGTCTCGCGCTCGGCGGTAACGGTATAACCCAGTTCGGGAACATCGAAGGGATATTCTATAACCCGGCGGTCGCGGGCGACATACGGCGTGTAAGCGCAACGCTTTCGGGCGGATCGTCGGGCATTGCGGCCGGTAATCATCAATACTGGTTCGGCGGTGTGTCGCTGCCGACCCGCTTCGGTGTATGGAGCGGTGGAGCAACGCTCCTTACGAGTCCGGAGTCTTCATCGCTCTCGAATGTGAACATCGGCACGGTCATCGGCCTTAATGCTGCGCTCTCCAAACGCATCAATGATTTTGTGTTTCTCGGTTTCGGCCTGCGCGGTTATTTCGGCATGGAAAAGACACTTGGTAATGATTTCGGCATCAATGCCGATATCGGCGTTTATTTCAAGACATTCCCGAATCTTGAGGATATATCATTCACGGCATCCAGCAATACAAATAATGCAGCCAACACGAACGCCGTGAAACAGAAAGGTTTGGGACTCTATGATTTCGCCGCAGGCATCGCATTGCGCAATATCTTTGTGTTTAAAACGTTGTCCTACGGCACGAATTACCTCGGATCAGAGCCGGTGAATGTGGGGCTCGGCGCTTCGGTGAAGCTGCTGAAGATCGACTGGTTCAAACTCGGTTTGCTCGGCGATATAACCATGCCTATCTATCCGTTCAATGTGAACGGGAATCTCGGTATGGAACTTTCATTCTTCGATGTGATATTTCTACGCGGCGGACTTCTGCTTACCGCCACCAATTTCGGTCTGCCGTATACCGGTTTCTGGACCGGCGGTCTCGGTTTTTCTTTCAAACGCACACCCATTTTCGGCAGCGACATCAAACTTGATTTCGCCGTTGTTCCGCAGTCGTACGTGACAGGCGGAACGAGCCAGGATTACGGCATCTTCGGTACGCTCGGCGTGGGCTTCGGCTATTATGACGATGTGCCGCCGAAGATAGAATTCGCCACCAGCAACACTTATTTCTCGCCGAACTTCGACGGCTCTCAGGATACCGTGAGCATTGTGCTCGGTATCAAAGACAATGAAATGGTCAACGGCTGGATGGTGGCGGTAAAGGATGAAAAGGGCGAGGTTATCAAGGAATTTGTAAGCCAGGACAAACTGAAGGAAAGCCTCACGGCGATGAAATTCTTCGAGCGCATCGCCGGTGAAGAACAGGAAGTTATCATACCGAAATCGGTAGAGTGGGACGGTATCGACAAAAACGGAAAACAGGTGAAGGACGGGACATATACCTACACGGTGTCCGCATGGGATAAGAATAACAATACGAACACGAGCAGGGATACGCAGATTTTCATCGACCGTGTATTCCCCGAGGTGAAGCTTGCGGCGGAACCGGAACTGATTTTCTCTCCGAACGGTGACGGCAATAAGGATATATTTGCCGTATCGAACACGGTGAAGATGAAGCAGGGTGATGTGGCCACCGGACGTATCGTGAATGATAAGGGAGAGACGATACGCACTTTCGTGTATTCGAACGCCATGCCGGCGCTTACCGAATGGGACGGCAAAATGGATAATGGCGCCGATGCGCCGGAAGGCGCTTACGGTTATAAAGTAGAAGTAAAGAATCTCGCCGGCAATAATTTAAAGAATGAGATAAAGATGTTCCGGCTGGTCCGCCGTATCGAGACAGTGAGTGTTTCATCGGACCTCGCCGATTTCTCGCCGAACAGCGACGGCACGATGGATACCGTTCGTATCGGCGTGAATGCTTCATCGACAACCGATCTTGCGCAATGGCGTCTGGATATACTCGACAAGAAAGGCGTGCTGCGCAAACAGTTCAAGGGTACATCGGATCTGCCCGAGTCTCTCATCTGGGACGGTTCGGGAAATGACGGCAAAACGCTTCCCGACGGTGAATATCGTTATGCGGCGGCGTTGCGCTATACGAGCGGCAACCGGCCTGAAAGTGCAACCAACAGCATTGTGATAGATACCACCGCGCCGACGGTGCGCGTGAAGGCGTCAAGCCGCGCCTTCGGCGGCGAGACAAAATCGACGATCACGTTCGCGAACGACTATGATCCCACGACGACGAAAAGCAACGATACGTTTGAATTCTCGGTCAGAAACGATAAGGGCACGGTAGTGTTCCTGAAGGACGAGACGGTCGCCTCGTTCCCCGCGGAGATCACCTGGAACGGGTTTTTCAGCAACAATAGCTCAATGGAACGCGTGCCGGACGGTATGTATGTCTATTCCGTACGGAGCAAGGATCCGGTGGGGAATTCAAAGACAATTATGATCGAAAATATATCGCTCGATACCGGCAAGAAAAAAGTCGAGATCGATAATGACACGGGGACGTTCTCTCCGAACCGTGACGGGAAAAAAGATACGATCAATTTTATTCTGCGTGTTTCAGACACACAGACCGTCGCATCCTGGGCGATCGAGATCGTCGATGCGGCAAAAACACCGGTATACAGCATCACCGGCGGCAAAGAACTTCACTTCGGCTATGAGTGGGACGGACGCGACGCGAACGGCAAGCTTGTTGCCGACGGTCAGTTTCGCTACCGGCTCACGGTAAACTACAGTGCGGGACAGGTTGAACGTTCGCTCGTGAAATCGTTCTTCGTCGACACAAAACCGCCTGCTGTCGCGGTCGCAATCAATGACAAGGTATTCTCCCCCAACGGCGACGGCAAAAAAGAAACGCTGACGATAGAACATACGATGACATCTCCGGCGTTGTCTCCCGAACGTTTTGAAGGTGTCGTAAAGGATACCGCCGGGCGCGCGGTGCGCCGCTTTTCGTTTAAAGGTGTTCCTCCGGCATCGTTCTCATGGGACGGCCGCGACCAGAGCGGCACGGTTGCGAAGCAGGGCGTGTATTCGTATGAATTGTCTGCCGAAGACGACGGAGAGAATACTACGAATATCGTGATACCCGGCATACGTGTAGTCACCGATTTCGAGAAACTGACAGTCGCGGCGGGCGGCGGACGCTTTTCACCCAACGGCGACGGCGTTCTCGATACGATAAAAATAACGTCATCAGCGACATCGCTTGAGGGCATGACGGCATGGAAGATGATAATCAGCGACAGCGCAAAGAAAACGGTCCAGGCGCTCAAGGGCACCCGCGCCGATTTTCCGAAAGAGACGGAATGGAACGGCAAGGATGCCGAAGGCCGCATGGTTGCCGATGGAACGTATACGGTAACGCTCGCGGTTCGCTATGACAGCGGCAATGAGATTGAATCATCCATAAACATCGTGGCCGACCTGACGGCGCCGGTGGTGAAGCTTACCGTTCACCCGAAGGTGTTCTCACCTGACGGCGACGGCGACAATGACCGGCTGTTTCTTAATTTCGATATCGATGACCCGAGCGGCGTTGCCGCGTGGCAGGCCGATATTTATCAGGTTGTTGACGGCGTTGTGGGGACCAATGCGTTCAAGACATTCAAGGGTACCGGAGCGCTGAAAGAGCTCATGCAGTGGGACGGGTACGGTAACGACGCCCCCGCGGGCACCAAGGACGATAAATACCTCGCTGAATCGGCATCGGATTATGCGGTGGTCGTTCGTGTGGCGGATACGCTCGGCAACACGGCGGTCATGCGCCCGGTACCGTTCTATGTGGATATTCTCGTCATTCCCACGCCATACGGGTACAAGATACGCATCAGCTCCATACAGTTCGATGTGGACAAGTGGGACATCAAATCGAAGTATGAGCCGATACTCACGCGTCTTGCGCAGATCCTCAATAAGTTCAAGCAGCATAAGGTGCGCATCGAAGGACACACCGATATGACAGGCCCGCATGAGCACAATATCGAACTTTCAAAGAAGCGGGCGGGCAGCGTGTTCAACTATCTCGTCGAACGCGGTCTTGCCGCCGAACGTTTCACCGTCGAGGGTCTCGGAAAGACCCGCCCGGTGTTCGAGGAAAAGGCGGACGATCCGAACCTTACCGACAACCGCGCGCGAAATCGGCGCGTTGAGTTCTATCTGCAGAAATAAGGCGCATTGATGAAGAAAAGATACGGTTGTCTCATTATCTTGCTGGTTGCTGTCGTCGCGGCTTGTATAGCAGGGCTTTCGGTCACCGGAGGATTTCGTTTCAGCACCATCACGAATTTCGGCGCTGCACAGTATGTGCAGAATATCATGCATTTCCATAAGCCGCGATACTATCGCGCGTTACAGGATATTGAAGCGCGGAAAAGCATCGGCAGGATAGCCGCGGACGAGGAATGCCTATTCACGCTCAAAGCACGCCGGATATTCATATGTGAAGGATATGTCAAGCGTAATGAGGTTACGTGGATAGCGATTACCGTGTTTCGCGGCATGGATGCGGTTCATGCGTATATCATGGTGCCTGAAAGTGAAGCGGTTCTGTTCGGCGAGAAGGTGAACAGCGCGTACATAGAACGGCTGCCGGCGGATTATCTGAGGTCATTCGATGCTATTTACCGGAAAGAATATGAAGACGCGCTCATGGCGAAGGTCAGGGTCATAGTCCCGGCGGATAATCTCGGCCGTCAGAAGGCGCGTGAGAACCGGGCGCTTGCTGTCGTTCCGGACCTGCGCGGCACGGTGTCATTTTACGAAAAAAAAGATGCCGCGCTCGTCAAGCGCATCCATGGTTTTTATCTCGGTGAACGGTATACGCAGGTACGTCTCACCCAGATTGACGATGGTTTTACCCTTGAGCCCGGTTTTTAGGAGATCCGCTTTGCTTCGTATTTTGCAGAGGTACTGCTGGTTTTTCCTATGCGCACTTGCGTCCCTGTCATGTGCCCTGCCGTCGGCAAACTATCTCAAAAAAAACACGCCGGTGTTCAAGGTGCGCGAGGTGAAGCTTACGCACGTAACGCCGGTAATGCTCACCTTCACAATGTCGGTGTCACTGAGCAACCGCTACTCGTTCGATATTCCGTTCACGGCGCTGTCTGCCGACCTGTACACGATGAACAACGAGCTCTTGTGCACCACACGTGTAACCAATGCAGTGCTGATTCCCGCCGGACAGGAGCTTGTCTTGCCGGCCATAATTGACGTGGAGAATGCGTCGCTCATCGCCATGGTGAAGGATCTGCTGCGTGCGTCACGGATAAAACTGACGGCTCGCGGTGAGGCGGTCGTTGGAGTCGAGGGCGTTCAGGTGCCGTTGCCGTTTTTCCACACATTCTCCTTCGCAGTGCCGATGCCGCCGCGTGTCAAGGTACTTGCCATCGGTATCGATGAGTTCAATCCAGTCAGTCAGCGTCTTTCATTGCAGGCAATGCTTGCGGTTGAGCGCGGCGGCACCAATTCGGCTATACGTTCGCTGTCATATACGCTCACGCTGAACGGCATGAAGGTGCTTGCAGCCGACGACAGGAATGTGCGCTGTGTACGGCGCGATGATACGACCGACACGGTGGAACTGATGATGCATGTCGACGCGGCGGCGGTCAAAGAGATACTGCGCGGTTTCCTGCGAGACAGGAGATTGTCCTATCAGTTCGCGCTGACAGTGGTCTCTGCAGACCCGTCGGGTGTTGAACAGACGGTGCCGTATCTGTTCGAAGGCCAGACGAAGTAGTATTTAATTTTTCCGAAGGATGCCGGGCTATGTTCGATAATCTGGAATTTCATAACCTTGTCGTGGAGAAGCGTGAAGGTTTCTCCGGCGTGTTCCTGCCGCGCTATCCCGATGCAGTGCGCGCGACTTTGAGTGAGCGGGGACGCTTTGTTTCTATGGAATCCACCGGCGGCGAGATCCGTTTTGTGACGCCGGCAAAGAACGTCCGGATATACCTGTCGTCACTCGACAATGACAGCGACGTGCATGTGTATCGCGGCGATTTTCACTGCGGCACGCACCGGGTGGTCAAGGGCGCGACGAGCGTGATTCATCTCGAGGTTCCGGCCCGATTCGCCGAAGTGAAGCCGGAGATGCTTGCGGGGACATTTTCTCCCGATGTGTGGCGCATACGGTTCAACCGGTTTGCCGCGCTTCTGCACGATGTGGATGCGTTCGGTTTCGAGGTGCGTCCGCCGTCGCAGGACGAAAAACCGGCGCGTACGCTTCTGGCATACGGTTCATCGATAACGCATTCGAACGCGAACGGTTATCCCCAGCATGCGGCGCGGCTCTTGAAGACGGATATGCTTAATAAAGGCCTTTCCGGAGCATGTCACTGCGAACCGCAGGCGGCGTCATTTATCGCATCGCTTGCGTGGGATTATGCGTTTCTGGAGCTCGGCGTGAACATGCGCGGAGGTTATACGCCGGACGATTTTCGTTCACGCGCTGAACATCTTATCGACCTCGTGCTTGCGCGCAGGAAACCGGTCGCCGTGACGACGATATACCCCAATTTCTCCGATTATGAGCTGCATGAAACAACATCGGGCCTCCACGATAAGGCCTATTCGCAGATACTTCGCGACATTGTTTCGCAGAAGAGCAATCCGCTGCTGCATCGTATCGAAGGTGCCGATGTGCTTTCTGATGTGGGCGGATTAAGCGCCGATCTGATACACCCCGGGGACTTCGGGCACGCGCTTATGGGTGCGAATCTCGCGCGTATATTGTCCTCTGTATTCGGGATATAAAGGCCCGGACGGGATTTGTGCGGTCCGGCAGGTTATAGTACCCAGTTTTGTGAATAGCGTTTCACATAATGTTATTTCATATTATTTTATTTGATGTATAATCATTCCCGCTATGATAAATGATAATCTCGGTGAACTCATCAAAGAACGTCGACAGACGCTGGGTATGACCCAGGAGGAGTTCTGCGAACGCGCGAACATCAGTACCGCTTTTCTTTCCTCGGTGGAAAACGGCAAGCGGAACATGAGCCTCACGACATTCTGCAGTATCGTCAAAGCGCTCGAGATGCGCCCGGAATCGTTCTTCAAACCCGTGCACAGCGACGATCCGTCGATTGCGGTACGTCTCCCGTTCGGCAGGTCGAAGGACGAAATGCTTGAAGAGATCATGAAACATCTCGACGACATGCCGCGTGAAAAAATAGCGGTATTCCATCACCTGATACGCACCTTGAAATAAGCATTTCATATGTCGTAACGTATGCGCTGCGACGCCTTGATAAATAGCCTGTTCCATAGTACTATCCAATATGTAGACATTACGTCTGCATATCATAGTACCCCATAGGTAATAGATGACGGTGACTGCGAAAAATAGTATCCGGCAGAATGCATACGCGCTGGTCAGCAGGCATATCGGCGGCGATCGTGTGCGTGTCCAGCGGATGATATCCGCTCAGTTCGGCGGTTACCGCGGTCTTCCGCGGCATGCCGGCGATTATTTTTTCTCGAAGAACGGAAAGATGATACGCGCATCGCTTGCGCTGCTTCTGGCGAAGGAGTGCGGTGCCATCAACCAGCGGGTATGCCGGTTTGCCGCCGCTGTTGAACTGATACACGCGGCAAGCCTCATCCATGACGATATCATTGACGGAGAGGCGCTCCGGCGCGGCAGGGCTACGCTCAATAAAAAGTGGAATAACAAGGTTGCGCTCCTGTTCGGCGATCTTGTTTTCGTGAAAGCGTTCGGTCTTTTCAACTCGCTTGAGCATCAGAAGATCAACAAGAAACTCCTCGCGGCGGTGGATGAGATGTGTGTGGCGCAGCTTGTGGAAAGCGAGCGGCGCTTTGACCTGTCAATGACACCCGACGCGTACCTCGGCATTGCCGGCGGGAAAACGGCGGCGCTGTTCGAACTCTGCGGTTTCGGCGCACTCGCGCTTTCGGATGCTGACGCCGCGGCGGGGGCATCCGTGGGCCGGTCTATCGGCATGGCATTTCAGCTTCTCGATGACGCGGATGACATCGGCGCGAACGACCTCACTGAAGGATATTTTACGTATCCGCTGCTTCATACCTTACGTCATTGCGGTGCGGCCGATAAACGGGCGCTTCGCAAACGGCTTCGTCCCGGCATCACCGCTGACGAGCGTGACGAGGTAAAAAACATCATCGTACGGACGGGCGGACTTACCGCGGGTAATGAGCGTGCGGCCGGATATCTTGACAAGGCGCAAAGCGAACTCAAGCGTGCAGGACTTGCTAGTACCGCGCTTTTCTCGCTCATTGATGAGCTTCGCGCGAGAAGCGGTGTTTGACGGACATGCCGAATCATCCGGGGTGAACGATGAACGTGATACGTATCGCCGATATGCAGGATATCGATAGGCTGGCTGTTCATCGGTACAAAATACCGTCGCTATTGCTTATGGAACACGCCGGGTACGGTATGTTCACGCAATTCAAACACCATTTCCCCAAGCGGTGTTCGGTAACCGTCATCTCCGGTACGGGGAATAACGGCGGCGACGGGCTGGTGCTGGCACGTAATCTTTCAGCACATGGATATCACGTAACAGTAATTGTGTGCGGTGATCGCGGCAGATGTACGGCTGATTTTAAAACGAATTTTGATATGGTAGAAACAAGCGGTGTGACGGTAGTCGAGGTGCCGCATGAACGCGCAGTTGTAAAGTCTGTCGGCAGGATAAAAAATACCGATGTCATTGTGGACGCCTTGTTCGGTACCGGACTAAATCGTCCTCCCGCCGGTACCGCGAAAAAACTCATCGCAGCGATGAATGCGTCAGACGCAAAACGTGTTTCACTCGATATACCGTCGGGACTTCCGTCAGTAAAGGACGGAGGAATATGTGTTCATGCGGACAGGACATACACCGTCGGTCTTCCGAAAGATATCTTTTTCCGGGCGCCGTATTGTGCGTATATCGGTTTGCTCAGTGTAGTCCCGTCGATATTTCCTTCAGAGCTTCTTAACCGCGGCACGGTACAGATGCTTGATGCCGCAGCGTTATCAACCGTACGAATACCGGAAAACCGTTTCGGCGACAAACGTTCCGCTGTCGTTGGTCTTGTCGCCGGAAGCGCGCGGTATCCCGGGGCTGCGGTCATGGCTGCCGCTGCAATGTATCGTCTCGGTGCAGGATACATCCATCTTGTCGTTCCCGGAGCGATACGCGGCCTGGTTCAGAAAAAACTACCGCCGGAAATTGTTGTCACGGGTATCGGTGACAGAAATACCGATTACTTTACCGGAGCGCATGTTCCATCAGTTGCAGACGTGCTTTCGAATGCCGGCGCGGTGTGCATCGGCTGCGGCATTGGCCGTGAAAAAGAAACCGGCGTGTTTTTCGAAGCCGTTCTGCCGAAGCTGCCGCGGCGTACGCTTATAGACGCTGACGGATTGTATTTCCTGAGCGGACAGCCGCCATTGCTGCAGAAAATAAAATGCGATGTGATAATCACGCCGCATATATTCGAATACGCGCGGATTACGGGACTTACGCCGGATGCGATTCGGGAGAATCCGGAAGCATCACTTATGGCATATAAGCACAAAGGCACGGCGCACATCGTGCTGAAAGATGCAATAACGTTTGTGCGTGCGTCGTCGTCGTTGTTCATACACAATCATCCCGCGGACGGCATGGGTAAAGCGGGTATGGGTGATGTGCTCGCGGGTATCATCACCGCACTGTGGGCGCGGGGATTCTCCGCTGAGGATGCGATGAAGCTTGGTGTATACCTGCACGGTGCGTCTTTCCGTCAAGTCCGCAGAAAACGCGGAGCCGCGGCTGTTATGCCTACCGATGTGGGTGAAGCGGTAGGTACGATGTATGCGCGTTTTTTTTCAGCGTATAAGCATAAGAAAATTGAAAGTATCAGGAAGCGGTCAGTATGAAAACAGGAAAGCAGCTGATTGCGGAAATCGATTCTTATCCCGTTGGAAAAGGATGCATTACATTCTGGTGGCTGGGACAGCACAGTTATGTGCTTAAAACCGCAAGAAAGATTATCTATCTCGACCCGTATCTGAGCCCGGCTCCGAGCAGACTGCTTCAATCTCCGCTCAAGCCCGAGGAAATTACCAATGCTGATATCGTCACCGGCAGTCATGACCATAGCGACCATATCGACCATCCGGTGCTGCCGGCGCTGATGAATGCGTCTCCGAAATGCAAGCTGCTCGTCCCGAAAGCGGCTGCCGCCGCGCTTCGTAAGGATAATATCGATATGGCGCGGGTGTGTACGCTCGATGACGGCGGCGTGTACGATTCAGACGGGGTGCGGATTACAGCGGTCAAAGCGGCGCATGAGTTCTTCGACTATGACGAAAAAGCGGGATATCCGTATCTCGGCTTCATCATAGAAACGGACGGCGTTGCGGTATATCACTCGGGAGACACCTGCAATTATGAGGGGCTTGCCGCCGCGCTCAGGCAATGGGATCTGACAGCAGCGTTCCTGCCGATAAATGGACGTGACGCGAAACGCTTACGCGCCGGCTGCATCGGAAATATGACATATCAGGAAGCGGTGGATCTCGCCGGTACAATCACGGTCGGCGCGGTGATACCAGGTCATTACGGTATGTTCGCTATGAATACTGCCGACCCGGCACTGTTCGCCGATTATCTCGATGCAAAATATCCGGAGCGACGCTCTGCGCTGCCGAAGTTCGGAGAGCCGGTGGATATCAGTAAAACCACAGACTGAACTGGCGCTCAGAATTTCACGTTGACCGGGCGGCGTTCCTCGGGATTGTCGACGGTAAAATATGCCCGCTGTGTGAATCCGAACGCGCCGGCGATGATATTCGACGGGAAAGTCTCACATGCGGTATTAAGCTCACGCACCACGTCGTTGTAGGTGAGGCGCGCGGATTGTATCTCCTGTTCTATCTCGGAAAGTGTGCGCTGCAGATCGATGAAATGCGCATCTGCTTTGAGATTCGGATATTGTTCCGAAAGTGCGAATATACTTTTCAAGGCGCCCGTGATCATGTTCTCAGCGCTTGCTTTCGCCTCAAAACCGTCAGCCGACATCGCCTTTCCGCGCGCCTCGATGACGGCGGTGAGCGTCTACTTTTCATGCGCGGCATAACCTTTCACGGTTTCGACCAGATTGGGAATGAGATCGTAGCGGCGTTTGAGCTGCACGTCGATGCCGCTGAGGGTCGCGTCGACACGGTTCTTCAGTCCGATGAGCCCGTTATACAGCATTATCATGACAATGATCGGCAGCAGTATCACGATTGCGATGACAGCGAATATGAACATGATGAACTCCTGATACGGATTTTGCGCCGCCGGAAAGTACTTCCGCTTCAGACGCTCATACAATTATACTAAAGAAGCGGCGCTATAGCAACACGTGCCGGATGCTCATATCGCGGAAACATGCCGTCGAATTGACAATCAGAAAAAATGGACTATAGTAGTATTATGAATTGATCAGAGGAGTACCGTATGGAATTCAAAGACCTCATCGAACAACGGCGTGCTACACGATCGCTCGCGCCGGTTACGATAACCGATGCGATGGTGGAATCACTCGCAAAGTCGGCATCGCTTGCACCGTCATGCTTCAATAAACAGCCGTGGCGCTTTGAATTTGTTTATTCCGCGAACATGCTTCCAAAGATCAAGACCGCGCTCAATTCCCCCGGCAACGACTGGGCACAGGCGGCCTCGCTTATCATCGCCGTTCACAGCACCAGAGAACTTGACTGCATGGTAAAGGAACGGGATTATTTTCTGTTCGACACCGGCATGGGCGTAGCACTTATGCTGCTTGCCGGCATCGAGATGGGGCTCGTGATGCATCCGATCGCCGGATACGATGCCATCGCCGCGAAAAGCATACTCGGACTTCCCGAATCGCACACGGTGATCACACTCATTATCGCCGGAGCGAAGGCTGCGGAGTTCAATCCGATATTAAATGAATCGCAGCGCGCAAGCGAAACGGTCCGTCCTGCGCGGTTTGCCTTCGACGCATTCGCACATAAACGCTGACAATCCGGGAGCACTATTGATGAGTCTTCACACAAGCGACAGTTTCAACGACTGCTACTATTCCTTTTCCAACGGTATACTGGTCATCGGCAACAGCAGATTTGAGCACAAGGTTGTTTTCGAACAGAATGTGCCGCGTGCCGATTATATGCTTGATAAGGCATTGCGCTACCGCTGGGAGAACATCAGAACAAAATCGGCGCTCTGCAATCTGCCGTTCATTGACTGGCAGTCGGTTGCGATTGAAAGTTCATCGCTGGTAAGAAATAATAATGATCTTTCTGAACGTTCACTGCTCATTGATCTTGCGCTCACGGCGCCCGATCTGTCGGCACATATGACGTGGCAGATATATCCCGCAATGCCGTTCTTTACCGCACGGATGTTTGTCAAAAAAATGAAGGCGTCCGAGACAGCGGCCGCGAGCGGGGTTAATCACGGAAATATTGAAAAGCTTGAGCAGGCGGCAAAGTGGCAGATCCCCGAGTCAGGTACCATCTATACGCTTCCCATCGACGAGCGTCATCTAAAGCTGGATGCGATACGTCTCCACGATATCACCGACCATAACGACATGCTGGTGAAAACGACCACCGAGCAGCTCTATACGGCACGACGGCAGCGCTTTTCCGGTAACATATTTTTGATGCACCGGTATCTGCACGGCAACACACTTATGATAGTAAAGGAAGGTCCGACACCTGATGCATCGCTTTCCCGCAATGCGGAGGAATTATCAATTCAGGGTAACACCGCGGTCTCGCTGATCGGGACCGGACTGGGGACGGAGGCGTATGAAGGTGAAGCGCTTCCATGCTACGGGATAACCGTCGGTGTGGGTACATGCGGCGGCATGCTCCGTGAATACAAACGATTCTACCGCGCCACCCACAGTGATACGGAGAATACAACGCTTACGGTCATGTCCAACACCTGGGGCGACCGTAATCAGGACAAAGCGGTGAACGAATCGTTTATGACGCAGGAGATTTTCGCGGCAAAGCTCATTGGTGTTGACGTAGTTGAGATAGATGACGGCTGGCAGCAGGGTGTTACCTCGAATTCCGCGCTGAAAAAAGGCGGAGTCTGGGAGGGATATTACGCGGCGGACCCCGGATTTTGGAACGTCAACGCGGTGAAATTCCCGCACGGACTTGACCCGCTCGTCACTCAGGCTGTGGGCAGCGGTTTGTCGGTGGGACTCTGGTTCTCGCCGGACTCATCGAACGATTTCGCCAATCATGAAAAGGATGCGGCGGTATTACACGGCTTCTATCAGAAATACGGCATCCGGCATTTCAAACTCGACGGCATCAAGATACGCAACAAGACCTGCGAGGCGAATCTCATCAAGCTCATGACGCACGTGATACGCGACAGCAATGCTCGCGTGGCGTTCACGCTCGACGTCACCGCCGAAGTGCGGTTCGGGTATATCTATGAAAAGCAGTTCGGCACGCTCTTCGTGGAGAACCGTTATACCGATTGGGGGAATTATTATCCGCACCGGACACTGAAAAACGTGTGGCTTCTCTCCGGTGTACTTCCCGCGAGAAAACTCCAGTTCGAGGTGCTCAATAATAAACGCAATCGCGAAAAATACGGCGACGATCCGCTCGCACCCGCAATGTACGGTATCGACTATCTTTTCGCGAGCGTCATGGTGTCGCATCCATTGCTCTGGATGGAACTCCAGCATCTCACGCCCGACGATGCGTCGACGTTGGCAAACATTATCGCGGTGTTCAAACAGCACCGTGACGCGCTGCATGCAGCCGAAGTGTTTCCCATCGGTGAAATCCCCGACGGCACCTCGTTCACCGGCTTTCAGGCGGTCACCGGTGCCGACGAAGGATATCTTATACTCATCAAGGAATACTCATCCCGGCAATCGTACCGGTATAAGCTTACGGATGCTGCGGGCAGGACGCTCACGGTCACCGAGCTTGCCACGAACGCCTCCGGCGGATATACGGTTGCCGCCGCTGTCGACGCGGAAGGGTATATCGATGTCTCGATATCGTCGCCGCGTTCGTATGTTTTTTTGAAATATTGCATTGAGAACTGACAGGGCAGAACCGCATCGGGCATTGACGGCTGTTCAACGTGAAATATGCACCCGCGTAAGCGAATACGGCGGCAGTACAAGTTCATCCGGACATAACGGCATACGGAGTTCCGTCATAATGAATCGATCACCGTACGCCTGTTCCAGAGGCACGTCACCGCGCGGTGAATATTGCAGAACGCTGCCGTTTCTGCAGATGCCATCCGCCGCATGGTCGGCAAACTCAGACGGCGCAAGACGGTATTCCCGTTCGAATTTGTTGACAATCACGAGCCAGCCGCTGCTGCCGTTCCAGAATATCGCAGTTTCAATCTCTGCATAATCACCGCGGTACTTGCCGGCCCCCGAATAACGTTCAGCACCCGCAACGCGCGGGATACAGACACGTTCCGAGCCGCGCAGTGCTTCGCCCAACAGCAGGAAATGCCGCCAGTTATTGTTGCGCACGCGCGTTATCCCGTCTGCGGCAGTGGTTCCGCCCAGCATGGCGGTGAATGTATTGCGGTGCGCCATGGTTATTTCACTTCGCCGCGCGGCCTTGAGCAGCATTGCCGCCGAATGCAGCGATCCGAGATACGAATCGCTCAGAGGGTATTGCCGCAGTGCCGGTGTCCAGCCGCCAAGATGATATTCGGTAAGCCATATGTCTTTTCCGGGAAACAGCGCCGCCGCCGAATCGATACAGACATCGAAACGGCCGTCTTGATGCGCCATGGCATTCCGGTAGGTCTGCGCAAGCGGCGGGAAAATTTCAATTTTAATATCCGGCGGCAAGCCGTAGGTCGAATACAAATGGAGAATGACAGCATCGAAAAAAACATCCTGCCGGAGCTGCCGCACCCAATCATCGTAGCGACGGTTGTTTTTCGCCGCAGGCCGGAGTTCGTCAAGAAATACCTCGTCGGTGTACGATACATTGGGGATGACGACGCCGACGCGCGCACCGGGAAACAGTTCGCGAATGACGTCGGTCATGCGCCGCGCCGTTACAGCATACGCGGCGCCATCGGCAAAGAAGCCGGCGTATTCGTTATAATGCACCTCGTTGCCGAGCTCGAAAAAACGAGGCCGTGCTCCTGCATCGCGCACCGCGGCAAGCCATCGCCGGTTGCTTTCCACGCTCAACGTACACAGGTTGAGGGTTATGCTGTACGGGACATCGAGATCACGCACGAATTTAAAAAATTCACCGTAGGGTTCTCCGCTGCCCCCGGTTCGTTTACGTATCGCTTCGTTTGCTTCAACCGAACGATGCTCGTGTCCGGGAATAACATCCATGAATCCCGTGAACGGGTTCCAGTAATTCGCCGTAGTACCGCCCGGATACCGGATGATCGGTTTTTCAGCAGCACGGTATAGTTCCTGAAAACCGGAGTCAAGATAGCTCAAACGGCGCATCATCTCACAGTTGACGCCGTACAGTTCCTGATGCAGCGGCCGCATGTCGTTGAGCGGGATTGTAACGCGGAGCCGCCCGGGCTCCTGGCCGGCGATGGGCTCCATATATAAAAAACACAATATAAAAACTACGCAGGCGGTTATTTTTATGCGGCATACAGATAGTAACGGGTAGTACTTTGTTTGTGTGTCACATGTCATTACAGATAGCTTAATGCAACATCTCCACCGCGTCAAGCCGCATATGCGGCACTACACCCCCACGCTTTCTCTCAGCCTCGATACACTATCTTATAACCGTGATACTGGCATTGCCGGATAGCATATATTATTTGCAGCAACGGATATTTACCATGAGGCAGTGCCGGAGTATAATACGGGTACGATTTTAATGATGTTCACTCCGAGGAGCACACATAATGTTCGATACCCCCTTCGTGTTCGGCACGCAATATCTCCGCGGTATGACACCTCCGCAAAGCGACTGGGACCGCGACATGGAACGCATACGCGGCCTCGGTATGAACACCATACGGGCATGGCTTGTCTGGGGCGTTGTTGAACCGGCGGCGGGAAAGATCGACACCGGCTATCTCGACCGTTTTCTCGACTGTGCCGAACGTCATTCGCTGAATGTCGGTTTTCTGTTTCATCTGCACGGCGCCCCCGAATGGGCGATACAGTCACACCGCAAACACTGGTATGTGGATGCCGAGGGGCGCGCATTCGAACCGTCGGCACGCACGAATACACCGTCGGGCGGCTGGCCGGGACTGTGTCCGGATAATCCGTCAGTCATACGGCTTGAGGACAGATTCATCTCCCGCGTTGTGAAACATGTATCATCGCGGCATAACATCGCATTCTGGGAACCGATCAACGAGCCTCATATGTGGATGGATTTTGCGCGCACGCCGCCGGGTGTTTTCTGCTATTGCCCGGCAACAAGGCTGCGCTTCATCGATTGGCTGCGGAAGAAATATACATCACTCGATGCGCTCGAAAACGCATGGGGCCGGAGACATGCGCGCTGGCAGGACGTGCGTCCTCCAACATGGCGCTTCGGCTTTTCCGATTGGGCCGACTGGCGTACATTCACCGCGGACAATATCGCATCGCTCGTGGAACGCCGCGCGGCGACGATTCGCAGATATACACAACAGCCGGTGATAGCGCATGCGTGGGGCGGGGGATGCGTCACCAATAATCATCTCGGCGCAATGGCCTTCGACGACTGGAAGAACGCGCGGTCGCTCGATAAATGGGGCTACAGCGCATTCCCGGGATCGATGGGCGCAACGATGATGGTGGGTCTCGGTACCGACGCCACCCGCAATGTCGCCGGCGATAAAGAGTTCTGGCAGTCGGAGCTCGGGTCGGGCGATCACGGTTACGGGTTCGACCGGAAAGGACGTGTTGATCCGGATATGCTCGCCATGTGGTGCTGGGAATCGATACGCCACGGCGCCAAAGGGCTTCTGTTCTGGCAATACCGCAAAGAGGCTCACGGCTCCGAGATAGGCGCATTGGGACTTACCGATTACGCCGGGGAATATACAGAAAATGCGCATGCGGTTTCGCGCATCGGAAAACTGCTGACGAAACATGCCGGGGTATTTATAAAGTTACAGTATCCCCGCGCACAGGTGGCACTGGTCTTCAGTTATCAAAGCTATGTCACCGAGTGGGCGATGTACCGCACCTGTAATCTGTCGGTGGATTCATTGAGCGGTTATTATCGTATGTTCTGGGAAAAGAATATTCCTGTGGATATCGTCCATGAAGATTCTATCAGCGCAACTTCACTTGCCGTGTACAAGGCTGTTGTAGTGCCGATGCCCGCGGCACTTACCAAGAATGCCCGGGATGCGATCTCCGGTTACGTCAGCGGCGGCGGACTCGTGATATCCGATCCGTTTTTCTGCGGATTCGATGATGCAAAGGCGCTTGCCCGCGAGATGCCCGGCGGCGGTTGTGTCGATATGTTCGGCTGCAGCGAGATCGATATAACAACGACAAAAGCCCCCGTAACGATATCGCATAATGGGAAAGCATACGTGCTGGCGAACGGTCATTTCCGGGAGCATTTCAATGTGAAGCCCGGAGCATCTGTCGTCGCTGTTTACGATGACGGTACGGCGGCAATCGTATCTAACAGCTTCGGTAAGGGGCGCGCCGTCATGTGCGGCGTGAATCTTGGCCTTGCATATTCTTCGCGGGAAAGCCTCGGTGATGAAATGATCCGTGAAGGCAAAGCGAGGACGGATGAAGGAGCGATGCATATCGTGTATGATATTCTTGCCGATACGGGGATTACCTCCGGCATGACAGTGCCGCCGTCAATACGGGCAGCGATGCTCAGCGCAGAGCGGCAGACGGTGCTGCTTGCGGGGAATATTGCCCGTGATGCGGTGCGCGGCGAGATAATAGTTGAGCGCTCGTTTACTTCATGTGTCGATCTTATCAGCGGTGAATCGGTGAATATCGAGGGCGGCCGGATGACGATTTCTTTCAAAGCGTGGGAATCCAAGGTGCTGTTGTTGTCATAATAGAAAAAAAACGTATACTGTTGCCGTTGTAACTATCACATTTCATGGCGGCGATTCATGGTTCTGCGGGTCATTCTTTTCTGCATACTGCTGCCGTTCATGCTATGGCTGTCATATATTTCATTATATCGTCCTCACGTCGAAATGTCCGCACCGCGAAAACGTCTTCTGTTCGTGCTGCAGACGATTTCCGCGGTTATGCTGCTCTTTATGATAATAGACATTGTTCCGTCATTCACCGTGCGGAAAAATACACATGAAGCAGTCATTTATCTTGATAATACGTTCAGTATGCAGCGTAACTATTCCAAAGATACACTGCTTCGTGACATTGCCCGATGGCAGCATGACAGCGGGCCGGTGAAAACGCGCCGTATACTCGCCGATATATTTCTTGATGATAAAGCATCGCCTGTTTTTAAGAATGCCGGTTCTCCTACGGCGTTGTTTACCCATGCGGCAGCGGCAAAATCCGCGCAGGTGATAATAATATCAGACGGCGAGCATATGCAGATACCGGCGCATCTCGCAGGATTATCGAACATCGTTGCGATACGGCCCGTACCGGCGGCAAATTATGCAATCACCGCGGTTATTCCACGGACGCTTATCGCCGGGACGGTTACCGAGCTTCGATATCTTGTGACACGGCGCGCGGTGAGCAATATGCTGCAGATAGCCGTCACTGCAAACGGCAATACGATAGCGCAGAGGACAGTACCCCCGGGTACCGGCACCGTAGCCGTAAACGTTCCCTATCGCCCGGATCGCGCCGGTACGGCAGTGCTGAAGGCGTCGATAGTGCGGTCCGGAAATGATACATCGGATGTTGATAACGAACGTATTGATATCGTCTCCGTTGAGAAAGAAAAAACCGGTGTGGTCGTCGTGACGGGCGCGCCGACAAAAGATACCGGAATTCTGCGCGATTTTTTCACCCGTGATTCGTCGGTGTCGCTTGCGATGGTGGATCCCGCACAGGGTAACATCCGCATCGAAAATCCTGATGTCGTGTTTCTCATCAATCCCACCGGACCGGCGCTTGATGCGGTGAAAGAGTATCTTCCCGGCGCCCGCAGGGCGGTTCCGCTGGTATGTGTATACTCAACGTACAGCGATGCGCCGGAGGCATACCGCTACCTCGTTCCGCGGGTTCAGCGGGAAACAGGGACGTATGCGCTTGCCCCGGCGGAGGACGACGATGATATCACCCGGCTGACGGCAACATATGACGGTACACGAAGCGTGTGGCGATCGGTGACATTTCTCGATACGCTGTTTCTGCCCGAACGTTCCGATGCACACGTTTTATTAACGGCGAACAACAGGCCCGCAATTACCGCGCGTCTGGTCTCCGGCGTGCCGGTGATATACGTGTATATCGGTCCGCTCTGGCGCCTGAAACTGTACGGCAGTACGATGGACCTTGACCGGTATTATGACGTTCTCATCGCTAATATGGTGCGCGCACTCGGTGCGTCATCTGAAGATAAAGCGCTTGCGGCCGATACCTATACACTTGCTGTCGGAGATACTGCACGACTCACGCTGCGCGTGCCGGATGGCGGCGGTACGCTCCGTGTGCATGAATCGGGAATGCCGTTGACTAATGAGACCGCATTGGAGGACGTGTCGGTGAAAGCCGTGCGCGGAAGCGTGTCGGTGATGAAGCTTGGTGCCGGACGGCAGAGCGTTCCGCTGAATGCCTCGGATGCGGGGCTGTTCACCGTGGATCTGCAGTCCGCGGGAAATACATCGGCGATAACGATTGCGGTGAATCCATCATATGACGAGATTATAACCGCTGATGACGGACGCGAACGCATGCAGGCGATTGCGAAAAACAGCGGCAAGTATCATGAGTCATTCGATCAGGGTATATGGCGGGATATCATGAGGAAAACGTCGATACAGGAACAGCAGGTGTCGTTTCATCTCTGGCGTAATCCATACTATATCGTTCTGCTGTTGGTGCTGCTGACGATTACATGGTTTATGAAACGGCGCTTCGGGTTGTCGTAGCGCCGCCCGGGAATACCGCCCCGGAACGTGTATTGAAAAAGAATCGTTGTAGTATAGAATACTGGTATGTCAGTACGCAAGAAAGCATTCATCATCATTTTTTCGGCCGTGCTTTTCGTTTTCATCCTGCTTACGGTAGTCTCGCAATTTATACTCGAGCGCGGCTTTCGTACGCTTGAAAACCAGAATGTAGTGAGCTGCCTGAACCGCATCGTCAGGTCTGTGGAGCTTCGGCTCGAACGGGTTCAGGATACCATATCCCACTGGTCACGGCATGATGATATATACAACGGTTTGTTGCGTCGTGATACCGCGATGCTGTCGGAAAAAATTAACGTTGCGCTACTGGATGAAATGAATATCAATGACATCATGCTTGTTGATACCAATGGCGTGCTCGTGGCGGGGCAGGGGTACGACTGGGAACGCAGGATATTCATGCCGGTACCCGCAGCGTTGAAAACAGCTGTCAGCAACGGCAGCATTCTTGTAAACATTGAGAAATCAGTCCGCGGCATTCTGATGCTTCCTGAAGGTCCCATGCTCGTCGTAACACTGCCGATACGCGGCGGAAATAAACGGAATGCCGCTGCCGGAACGATGATAGCGGGACGATATTTCGATACGAATGAACTTGCCTCGCTTGAGCGCGAGATACAGATGCCGCTCCGGCTCTACCGATGCGACAGCGGTACTATCCCCGACGATGTGGCATGTCTCTGCGAGCTCAGCATGAAAGGACAGGCAACTATCACCCGGGCGCTCAATGAACGGACATTCGCCGGATATACGATAATGCAGGATGTGTACGGTGCCCAGGCCTTTGTGCTCCGTGTGGCGGCATCGCGCGAGATCTATACGGGCGGACGCCGTACGATGTGGTATCTGACACTCATGATCTTCGCTATGGCGATAATATCCGAAATCATCTTTTTCATCATACTTGAACGTGTTATTCTGGTCAGGCTCGGACGTCTGACGACACAGATGCAGGCGGTTACCCGTGAGCGCAATCCGGAACACCGTATTGTCATGGACGGCAGGGATGAGTTCTTTACACTGGCGACTATCATCAACGACATGCTTGCCACGCTTGCGCAGTCGCACAGCGATCTTGAATGCCGTGTCCAGGAACGGACCAGGGAGCTTCAGGAGACCAACACAAAGCTTGCCGACGAAATAGCGGCACACCAGAAGGCGCAGAAAGAGCTCGTGCATCTGGCGTACCATGACCCTCTTACCGATTTTCCCAACCGGCTTCTGTTCAATAATCTCCTGTCGCAGGCGCTTCTTGTGGCACGGCGCGCAAAGGTATCGCTTGCCGTCGCCATGCTCGATCTCGACCGTTTTAAGGAAGTGAACAGTACGTTCGGACACACCATCGGGGATCTGTTCATCGTGGCGGTGGCCCGGCGCATCCGGGAAGCGGTGCGTGAGAGCGATGTCGTTGCCCGCATGTCGGGCGATGAGTTCGCGTTCATCTTCAACGAGGTGGCGGATACCGCAGCCGCGACGCTGCTCGGCAACAAGCTCCTCAAAGCGTTTCAGAAACCGTTTGTCGTCCACGGCGAGGAGATGTATCTCACCTCGAGCATCGGTATGTGCCTGTTTCCCGCCGACGGTGACAGCGCGGAGATGCTTACCCGTTATGCCGGTACCGCCATGGCGCGCGCTAAAGCTCAGGGGCGTAATAACTGCCAGTTATTCTCCTCCGAGATGGCACGGGATATTTCCGAACGTAAGCAGTTTGAAAGCGGACTTCATCGCGCCATCGACCGCGGCGAATTCCTTGTGTATTATCAGCCTCAGATCGATATTATCAGCGGGGAGATCGTCGGGGCAGAGGCGCTGGTTCGCTGGAAACACCCGGAACAGGGCCTTATCATGCCCGATAAGTTCATTCCCATTGCCGAGGAGACCGGGCTTATCGTACCCATCGGCGATATCGTGCTTAAAAACGCTTGCCAGGAAGTGAAACGCTGGCAGCGTGAGACCGGGAAGACATTGCGTGTCTCGGTGAATATCTCTGCGCGGCAATTCATCGCGAGCAATCTGAAAGAACGTATTGTCGCCACACTTCAGGAAGCCGGGGTGCCGCCGGAACTCCTCGTGCTGGAAATAACCGAGAGCACTGCCATGCTCAATATCGTCAATACCGTTGCGGTGCTTGAAGAACTTGCCGCCATCGGCGTTCAGCTTGCGATAGACGATTTCGGCGTCGGTTACTCGTCGTTCAACTATCTCAAGCAGTTCCGCATTCACACCATCAAGATTGATAAATCGTTCGTCCAGAATCTTGATCGGAATACGAATGACAGCGCCATTGTAACCGCCATCATCGCGATGACCAAGAGCTTTCGCGTCAAGGTGCTTGCCGAGGGCGTTGAGAATGAGGCCCATCTCGCGTTTCTGCGTCAACATGAATGCGATGAGATTCAAGGGTATCTGATGAGTAAGCCGTTACCCGCCGATGAATTTTCAATGTATCTGAAAAACTTTAAAAAATAACAGTCCGCCGGTTACTCGACGATGTCTTCATCTTTGGGGACATATTTCTTTTTCGGCAGTTCACTCTCGATCTTTTTAGCGTCCGGATTGATGTTCGTCACGCTGATGTCAAGCCCGAACGCATTGCCCCCGGCGGTTGTGTTTGTGGCGGTAATCGGCATCGGAATTTTTCCGCTGCGTATAAGGTCGATGACCGTGCGTATGCGCTCATATTGATAATAGTTCGTGGTGATTTTGGTTAAGAACGTTTCGTACCAGTTCGCGGCATTCGTGTAGTCGCTGAGCTGCATATACGTGTGCCCGATGTGCAGGTAGGGTGTCAGATAGAAAAAATTAGTCTTTCCGAGGGATTCGACCAATGCAATGCCGCGGCGGTAATTGATGAGCGCATTGGTGAAGCTTCTCATCTCATAGTGCATATTGGCGCTGTCGATGATATACGCGGGCTCGTCGCCGTTCAGTTCGGATGCCACGCGGTAATACTTCATCGCCTGGGCGTAATTGGATTCCGCCGCGCACATATTTCCGAGATAAAAAAACGCCCTGTCGTTGATGGTGTTCGGGTATTTCTGAAGATAGGCATCCATGAGGCGCCTCGCGATGCCGAAGCGGTTCTGGAAATATGCCTTTTCAGCCTCGAGGAAATCGGGATCCGGCGGAGCAGCAACGGCGCAGAACCCGATAGCAGCGGTGATAATGAGGAGGATGGCGCGTATCATAATATTCGTGTACGTCCTTCGCGCTTGATGCGCTTAAGCTCGAGCGTCAGTGTTTTTTTGACTTCAGTTGGTATACGCTCGACGAACAGAATGCCGTCCAGATGGTCGGTCTCATGCTGAACGATGCGGGCGAGCATGTCATCCGCTTCGATGGTATGTTCATTCCCGTCAATGTCGAGGAACCGGACCGATACTATGTCGGGACGTATCACCTCGGTACGAACGCCCGGCACGGACAGACAGCCCTCTTCTTCGGTTGCAAGTGTTTCAGAACGTGTCAGAATTTTCGGGTTTATCATGGCGATCTTCAGCGCTTTGCGTTTTTCACCGCCCGGCATGCCGATGACGATGATGCGTTTTGATACGCCGACCTGATTCGCCGCAAGTCCCACGCCGTCAGCCGCGCGCATCGTCTCGAACATATCCTCGATGAGCGTCTGTATGCCGTCATTGATTCTTGTTACTTCGGCGCACGGGTTTTTGAGCACATCGGCGCCGTACCAATATATGTTGCGAACTGCCATAAAAGCCTCGATGTATGTATTATCGGATATTCATCATAGAGTGATAATATAAAATTCGGCATGAAATGCAAATGCGGGCGGAGTTTTCGAATAGGAATCATCCCCGTTATTTGACAGATTATCGATTCTGATAGAAAATGCGGGTAGAAGTTAAAAAGGATGCACGCGTGACGATGCGGCGTATGCTCATGATCATTGCAGTATCGATACTGCTGCTCGGTGTAAACCTTTACATAGTTATACTTCCCGGAAGGATACCCGAATTTCTTGCGGCAGTCCTGAACGCGGTTTTTGCGGCAGGTATCGGTATCGCTGCGGTGCTGAGACCGCCGCGGCAGCCGGACAGCGCAAGGAAAGTGAGCGACATCGAGCGTGTCATCAACGAATACCGCGATATTATCGTGGTGCTTGAAGAGAAGAACGAATACCTTATCAACAAATGGAATGCGCTTGAAAAGGACCGGCGCAGCACCATACGCGACCGTGCGGTTGCTACCGCTATTCAGCGGAATATTCTGCCCCGGGAATTTCCGCGCAGCGATGAGATAAAATTCAGCGCGTTTTACAAACCCATCGAAGGTGTCGGCGGGGATTATTACGATGTTATAGAGCTTGATGATAATAATATGTTTGTATTCATCGCCGATGTCGCGGGACACGGCATATCATCGGCGCTCATCACCGCAATGCTGAAGGCTGCCGCGGTCTCGTATACACACCGGTATCCAGCGCCGAAATTCCTTATGGAACGCATCAACAGCGATCTCTCGCAGTATGTGACCTCGGCGCATTTTGTGACCGCAGTTATCGCGCATATCAATCTCGAGACGCATACGCTCACCCATGTCATCGCGGGACATCCGCGGCCGCTTTTGATGCGTAAAAAGGAAGTCATCGTATTTGAGGGGAATAATCCCGTCATCGGACAGAATAAGGATACGCAGTTCAACGAAGAGACCATACAGCTCTGCGGCGGTGACAAACTGCTTTTCTATACCGACGGCGCAGTAGAACTCTCCCGTGAGCGCAGCAAACGTGACGCCTACGGCGCGGCCCGTCTCACCGAATCATTCATGGCGCACAGCGTCAAAGATATCATACACACGGTTGACGGCGTGAAGAACGACATGATGGCGTACGGCGCCGCCGGCACTATCGATGATGACCTGACACTGCTTGGTGTGGAAATAACCAGGAAACGGAACGGCGTCAGCTGATAAACATCGCATCGCCGAAAGAAAAAAAACGATAGCGTTCCGCAATGGCGGTATGGTATGCCGCACGCAGATGGTCATATCCGGCGAAAGCGCTTACCATGGCGAGCAGCGTTGAACGCGGCGTGTGAAAATTCGTGATCATGCCGTCAATGCAGCCGAACTGGTAGGGCGGATAGATGAAGATTGATGTCTCGCCCGATGTCCGGCGAAAGGCGTTCCGGGAAGCATCATATTCGCTTTCAAGTACGCGTACCGCTGTCGTCCCGCAGGCGATGACACGGCGATGTTCACGCTTCGCATCGATAACCGCAGCCGCCGTATCCCCGGGTATGATGAACGATTCCGCATGCATGTGATGCTGTCTGATGTCCGCTCCGGTCATCGGCGTGAAAGTATCGTAACCGACATGCAGTGTCAGCGGATATATCTGTACGCCGTTCTCCCGCAGTGATGCGAGCAGTGTTTCCGTGAAATGCAGCCCCGCGGTGGGAGCGGCCACCGAGCCTGTATTCCGGGCGTAGACGCTCTGATAATCATCATTGTCGCCAGGCGCGGTGACGGATTCGCCCGAATCTTTTCTGCGTTTGAGGATATACGGCGGGAGCGGTATGGTTCCGTTTTCGGCAAGATACTTTTCGGTAATTGCCTCGGAGAAACGTGCCGTGCGTACTTTGTTGTCCGCTGAGACGATCTCGGCCGTGACGCCGCCGGGAAGTGTCACGGTTGTGCCGGATTGTACCGCGGCGCCCTTGGTGAGCACGTTCCAGGTGAACACATCGATCTTTTTCAGCAGAAGCACTTCAACACTGCCGCCGCTTTTTTTCTTTGCGGAAAGACGGGCGCGAATCACCTTCGCGTCATTGACAATGAGTATATCTCCGGACCTGAAATGAGCTGCAATACCGGAGAACCGTTCATGAGACAGCGCGCCGTTCATGCGGCTGAGAACCATGAGTCTGCAGGTGTCCCGTGTCGCCGACGGATGCGTTGCGATAAGTCCATCGGGCAGTGTAAAATCGTAGTCGGATAATGAGTACATGAAGAGCGAAGCGTCAGTCGCCGTTGACGGATTCCCGTGTGAGCGCTATCTTACCCGTGCGCGCGGTTTCGATGATGCCGAACGGTTTAAGCATCTCGATGAATGCGGCGATCTTCTGTGTAGATCCGGAGACCTCGGCGGTGACCGACTTCAGGGTGATGTCAACAACTTTTGCCTGAAAAACCTCGAACAGCTGCAGCGCGCTCATACGGGATTCCTTGGTGATGTTTATTTTGATGAGTGCGAGTTCCCGGTCGACGTAATTGTTCGAAGAAAGATCGAGCACTTTGATGACGTCGATGAGTTTATTAAGCTGTTTTTTAACCTGTTCCATGATGCGTTCGTCGCCGAGCACGACAATGGTCATACGGGAAATGGACGGGTCTTCCGTGGCGCCCACGGTGAGTGAATCTATATTGAATCCGCGTGCTGAAAAAAGGCCGGAAATACGCGCCAATACGCCGAAATGATTTTCCACAAGACACGCGATGACGAATCTGCGTTCCATGACGTTCTCCTCATGCGGGTGACTGCCCGCGACAGTAGCGTGGATTATAGGATATGTACCGATAAAATGCAATGACAGGCTACAGTTCGAATAGCATTGGACTGAAACGGAAGTCGACACCGGCTGAAATCGTTATGTGCGGGGGCACATCGTACGCATTATGATTGAAATCACTGCCCCTGACGGAGCGATGATACGCCCCCTCAACGGCAACACCGAGTTTCAGGTCAGCATACGGCAGGCTGTAGCGCGCCTCTTCCATGAACGAATACCGGAGCACATAGCCCGGCAGCCCGATGATATTGACGCCGACAAACATATCGAGACCGATATCAAGACCGCCGTCGAATGCGGTATTGAATGAAAGCCACGGTGTTACCGGTATGAGTATACCGGCGCGTGCGGCAAGCGACAGTGCAGGGGTTACCATACGTACGGCGCTGTCATTGAACTGTATATGCCACGGCAGCGGATAGACGGTTGCAGGGTTGTTGCTGTATACCAGCGATGCGCCGTTGGTGGCGTAGCTGTTGTAGGCGAGTATATACGACTCAAGACTCTGTGCGGACAGATTGCGTATATCGAATTTGAATGCGCCGCCGCCTTCGGTGTAGGGGATGATGCTGATGATCCAGTCAACCGGATACCGCTGATACGCGAAGATCATGAGCCGCGCGGCATATGATTCATAGAGGAATGACAAGGCGTCGTTGTCAATACGGTAGACCGCCGCGTTGTAATGACGGATGACATCGATCAGGAGTTCCGTGCGGTGTCCGGCGACGGTGTTCGCTTTGGTGATGAAGTCGAAGTAATATTTATTGTGTATATCAAGGAATGTGGCGGAGCCGTTGCTGATGAGTGATGAACGTGTGATGTATTCGGGCGCTACGGCATAGGTGATATGGAACTCATTGAACGGCCGGGCCGTGGCCTCGTTGCGGTCTGCTTTTTCCGCAAACGCCGTGAGCGCTACGCAGATAAGCGCCAGCATCGCCGGGAAATTTGTTTTTATCATGAACACGTACCATTCTACTATAACCGTCCGATATGGCAAGAAGTGAGATTGAAGTGTCGAAACCGGTGCGGCTATTTTCCGGATATATCGACAATTTTGAGGTCGTCGAACAGCACCTTGCCGGTAACCGCCTCCAGTCCGAGCGTAAGGCCGATCGATATGGCCATTTCATGGACGGTATAGGTGAATGAAATGCGCTGCCAGTCGAATGTTCCGGTTCCCACAGGCGCCTGCGGATAATCCATGCGGCTTTCCGCATCTTTTACGACAAGCATGCACTTGATGCCGTTATATGATTTCGGCTTGTCGCTGACATTTTCAGCTTTTACCAATACGGATACCTCGATCTTTTTTCCACGCAGCGTTTCGACCGGCAACATCACGCTTGCGCTGTTGCCTTTAGCCTCAACCGCGACTATAGCGAGCGCCGATCCGCTTTTGCCCGGTTCAAAGGTCAATGCTTCCGGTTGCCATTTTTTAGTATTGCCGCCGTCAAAATTATCCTCGAATATGGTGCCGATATTCTTGACAACCGGTGCGACATCAGCAACGGTGACTGCTTTCGGTGCCGGCATGACAGGCTGTTCTTTCATCGCTTTCCAGAGCATATCCGCATAACCCTGCATTCCCTTGTCGCCCGGGTGCCAGTTGACGCCGCCGTTCGAAAACCGCTTTTCGCTTTCCGCTGATGCCGCCGGGTCTGAATGTACTGAAGTGATATCAACGTATACGACGCCCATGCGCGTGCAGACATTCTTGATCATGGTGTCTTTTGCGGCGCCGCTCCGCCAGGCGCTGCAGCAATAGATGCGTATCGACGGATTCATCTGTTTCAGAGCCGTGATGAGCTTTTCATACGGTTTTTCAAATCCCGCTTCAGTGGCGTCGCGGTCATTTTCTCCGAGCTGGATGACGGCAAGATCGGCTCCCGCAGCGGATGCAGTTATCTTTTCAATAGCGGCGAGTTTTCCCGTTATCGTTCCGCCGCCGACAGCGTCGATGAGGAGTTCCGGTTTATTGTCCGGCTGCGCATCGCACAGTTTGGCATACAGGAGATGCACATAATCCTTGTCTTCACTCGATGCCGCCATTCCCCAGTTGCCGCTCCAGCCGAGTTTTTCTACCGCCGGCCCGTGTTTCGTGATGCTGTCGCCGAGTACGAGCATCTTTTTGACCGTGGGAGGCGTACCGGTAACCGGTGCGGCGGCCGCTGCTGTCTCCTTTGGCGCAGCAAGCGCCGCATTGAGTTTTTTCATCCCGATATCATATGTTTTCATGATTTCCTCTCCGGTTATTTCGCGGTTATAGATTCGCACTTCATCGATGATGCCGGTGAATCCATGGGAGCCGTCCGCGGAAAATGCCCCGATGATAAGATCGTTTCCCGACGGCACTATCGACCCGGCGCGCGGCATCGTTCCCGCTGGTTTACCGTTTATATAGACACGCATCGTGTTCCCGTCATAAGTGGTGACGACATAATTCCATGCCCCGATATTCACCTTTTCCGAGGCGTTCAAGCCATAATTCCATGCACGTTCTTCATTGGGGATCTGCCATTGTATCGAGTCGCCGCCGGTGTTGATGCGGTAGCCCGCCTTGCCGGAACCTGCCATTTTGACGATAAGCTGGGCGTCATTCTGTTTTGCTGAAGGTTTCATCCATAACGATATGCTGATGGACGCAGGTGTGTAAGCGGCGGCATTCTTCACGACAACGGCCGATTTCGCTTCCTTTGAAAACGAAAGCGCTGAACCGGATATTCCCTGAACCCATTGCGCCCGGGTGATTGAAGCGCTTATTTGTCCCGATACGTCTTTTGCTGCATCACCCGCGCCTTCATCAAATGACAGCCGCAGGACAGGTCCCTGAGCTAACACCGCAACTGCGCTTAAAAAAAACATAAGCCCGATTGCTGCTCTCATGCCCGCATTTCGGGTAGTTGTGCGGATAGTAGTGTCATTTGTGGTCATAGGAAATACTCCTGCTGCCTTCATTGTCTAACAGTATACACCGAATTCGATGTTTATTCTTGGTGAATATTATGTTTTTTTCTGCATATTTTAAGGAATTGCCGTGTTTTTGACCGGGACCGGATGTCATGATATACTGTAGTCGTGAAAATGAATGTCTGGCTTACAAAGCATATACGCCGCGATGACGCACTGGTTGCTGTCTGGCTTGTCATCATATATCCAGCGCTGGCTGTCATATCTGATTCAATACCCGGTATATCGCCGCACAGCGCCGCCGGTCATGCCATGGCGATTATTTATTTTTTTTTCGCATCAGCTGCGCTCGCGATGTATGCTGTCTGCACGGTAGTTTCAGCCATTCGCAATGCGCGCGATGTGAAAAACGTGTTTGCGGTATACGCCGCGTTAGTGATAGGTTGTATTGAATATCTTATAATAGGACTAGCGACATTCACTGCGGACTCTCAGAAAAGCAATGTGATCGTCTATATGATGCTGGTGCTCCTGCTCACGCTCATCGCCGTGACGCTGGCACGAGTGATAACGATATTCTACCGGCTGGCCGCGCATAGGACGGACGATATTCAAAAAGAAAGTGCTGTTTTGAAATACGGTGCGGGGCCGTTTTATATTGTCAGTGCTCAGAGCGGTGCTTCAGGGATAGCATATTTTCTGTGCGATGTCCCCAAGTTCGCCGGGGTCATGCATCAGCCGCTTACATTTACGACGCTTCCGGTACTGGCTATGGGACTGGGCGCTGTGCTCCCGTATACAATGCTTATCTTTTTTTTCGGCATTGCGGTGCCGCATTACGCGCTCATGTCGCGTAAAGAGCGTACGCGCGCAAGCTGGTTCAAGCGGTATCTCATTTTTATGTGCGGCATGCTGATATGCACCGGCGTTATGTTCATACTCGGCAGATTCAGAAGCTGGTAACGCTGTGCGTGGAACGGGTGAATGCCGTTTTATTTTATCATGCACTCGATTGCAGTCATTGAATGCGCCGGAAATGTACCGGTGATGCTGCCGCTAGCGCGTACCGGAATTGATAACCCCGTCACGGTTTCATTCGCCTGTTCGCCGGATCCGTTTACTGCCGTGAGCGGTCCGTTCACCTGCCAGAGTTTCGCCGCAGACAGCACCGAGCCGTTGATCGCGATATCAGCCGTGATGTCGGATTCGGTATGTTTATTGAAAACCATGAGATAGAGTTTTTTCCCGTCACGGGACATACTTGCAGCCGCGGTCATCGCATCGAACGGCGGCTTGTCGTCAGCAGCTTTAATCTCTATATCTTTTACTTCAACGGTTGCGCTGAACGGTGTTTTGTCCTTGCCGATGATGCGCCAGAGCATGATGAGCTTTTCACAGTCGGGGAGCACCGTCATGGCGCCTTTGAAATCCGACCATGCGGATGCCGCCTGAAGATCCTCAACGCCGGCCGCCGATTTTGTAGCAGTCCAGCCGCGTGCGTCCATGAGCCCTATGCCGATACGGTAGGTGCCGGTAGCGCCTGTCGTACGTGCCTTGAATGTTATGCGATAGGTCGTCGACGGCGAGACTGCAAATGTGGTTATCGCCGGATATCGTTCGCCGGTATATTCGTTGAATTTTACCGTGAGCATTTTTCCATCGGTGTCCCATGCGGCGTTTGCCTCGCTTCCCGATTTCAGAACAAGCTCAGGAGCTTTAATGCCGCCTTCTTTCGGGTTACGGCGCGGCTCAACGCGCAGCGCTCCGTCAAAACTTATCTTCGGAGACTCGACGGTTGATGATACGAGCGTTGTGCCGAAGTGCTGCGCCCAGAGACGAAAAACATAATACGCGGGAAGCTTTTTCCACTCGGCCGTTTTACCGTCCGGCAGCGTCGATATGTCATTCGGACCGCGGACATAGCCCCAATATCCGTTGATGAACTGCCAGTAATTCGCCATGAGGATGTTCTGCTCCGGCTGCATGAGAACTCTGAGATAATCGCCGCAGAAGAGCGCGGTGCCGTATGCGAAACGGTAGGGGATGGGCTTTTCCTGGACGAACATGCCGTTATATTCAGTGATGGCAAGCGGAATATCGCGTCCCGCATTTTCACGTATGACGCGCCGGTATTCGGCAAGCATATCGATGAAGTCATCCACTCCGGCCATGCATGCGCGCATGAGCGTATCGGCGGGAATGATGTTTGCGTCGCTGTGGTAGCCCACCTGATAGGTATGCAGCGCGAGAAAATCAATGCTGTCTTTCGCCGTTTTGCAGAGTTCCGCATTCCATTTGTCATACGGTCCGGTGCCGGTGCCGAGGTGCGGTCCCATTTTTATGGACGGATCCGCCTGCTTCATCGTCCGCCAGCACTTCAGGTAATAATACGTGTACTGCTGAACGGTGAATTTCTTAAACGGTTTAACGTTATGATTGCCGTGATCTTCCTCGTTACCTATTTCGAAATAGCGGACACCGTACGGTTCCTTATGTCCCCACTGCGCACGCTTCATCGCCCATGGATGATCTGCGGTCGCCGGGGCGTTGAGATATTCCACGAGTTCCGCTTTATCTTCCGGTGTGCCTACATAGACTGCCACATTCATAAGCGGTTCTGCGCCCACAGCGCGGCAGTATTCGATGAACTCATCGACACCGAAGGTGAAATCTGGCCGTTCATCAACAGGGCCGACGGCCATTTTCCAGTCGAAGTTGTGGACAAGACAGCCGCCCGGATAGCGCATCACTTTAACACCGGCGTCTTTCGACATCTGTACCACTTCGGCGACGGTTGTTTTGTTTTTCCTGTCCCACAAGCCGCTGCCGGTCTTTCCCACCGGACTCTTGTTCTGCCCGAAAATATACTGTGCCTCAGCCGCTTCGGTGTTTTGTCCGAACACGAATTGATTGACCGGCCCGACGATGCTTTTCGTGTCGATGGATATTCTCGCCTTCATGACGCTTTCCTGGCCGTATCCCGCCAGCGTCAGCAGTCCGCATACTATCGCTGCCGAAATGATTGTTTTCATAACGTATACTCCACGTGAATATTTTCTGAACTGAACACGAGCCTCATTTAATGTCTTTAATAGTAACCGCGCTTACCGAGCATGCAGGAAGCACTACGCTGGCCGGTAATGAAGGCGTATGTATCGTTTCACGAATGCCGTATGTCTCACTGAATGCATTCTCACCAGAAAACAGCGTGCATGAGATGCCGGCCGCTTTTGAAGCTCCGTCAAGTTGAATGACTGCGGTAACCTCATACTCCAGTTTGTTCACGAGCATAAGGGTGACTGCATTGCTGTTCTGCGCCGCAATCACATCGATGCCGGGTGTATCCTTCCCGGCGCGGACGATGCTGTATTTCGCATGGTCAAAACGCGGACCGTCGACGGACACCGGTAATATGCGTCCGGACAGCGAGCGGGCATAGAGCGAGAGTACATGCCATGACGGGCGATACATCCATTTACCCTCGGACGGATTTGCTATCGCGGCGAATCGTGACCAGCCGGAGGATGCCATATCCCAGTTGCAGGCCAGCGGTATGTTCAGTCGTACGAATTCGTTCATCATCGATGCGACGAGAACGCCGTTGATGGTATGGCCGAGTATTTTGCACATGCCTTTTTCGCCGTAATAGCCGTTGAACTCCGTCATCCATATCGGGAGATCGGGTACACCGGCGTCAGCAAATGATTTTCGCACCGCCAGAAGTTCTTTCGCCATCTGCGGCGGCCAGCCGAGTACGGTGTGCATGAGTTCATCGGTGCGCTGCTCGGGTTTCGGCGCGGGGTCAATCCAGCAGTATTCATGGATGATGAACGCGTCGAGATGTTT
The DNA here is from genome assembly GCA_016214035.1 of Spirochaetota bacterium. Lineage (GTDB taxonomy): Bacteria > Spirochaetota > Brachyspiria > Brachyspirales > JACRPF01 > JACRPF01. Next base: position 81,648 of record JACRPF010000014.1, read on the forward strand.
TCCGGCTATGGCAAGCACGGTCTCGTTCCACGGATCGGTGTCTTTGGTGTAGTGGCTTTTCCAGTTCGGCCATCCCCAGCCCACACCGCCGATTTTTATTGATGGATCTGCTGCTTTCATCAATCGCGCGAATTCGGGTATGGACGCGGCATAATCCTTCGCTTTTTGGGAAACATAGTTTTCATTGCCGATTTCCCAGCAGCGGACGTTATAAGGTAGTGGATGCCCGTTCTCTGCACGGAGTTTTCCCATCGGTGTGTCGATGCTGCCGTTGCAGTATTCCACCCAGTCGGCTGCTTCTTTCGGCGCCGCGCCGCCGTTCACGGTGATAAGCGGCTCCGCTTTAAGCCGCCGGCAGAACTCCATGAACTCATCGGTACCGAAATCGAAACGTGTGCCCCCCGTACCGCCGCGCGTTTTACCGACTGCCGCCCGCCAGTCATATTCCTCCGCTTTCGAACCGCCGGGGAAACGAAGCACCGTTACACCAAGCGGGGCGAGCCGTTCGACAATGCCGTTTTTAAGCGTATGCCCGTTGGTGTCCCAGACCATTTCGCCGCCGCCGCCCCATACTTTCATGTTGTTCCCGAATATGTGGTTGGAGATGACAGGCCCCGGAGCGTTCAGGTCCACGCGGATAATCGCGCGTGTGGTTTCGGGATGTGCTGCCGGAACGAAGAGAAGTATCGCCGTAACAATGATCGATGCATATCGAAGTCGTAAAGAGTGTGCCAGTGTCAAGGTTATTTATCCTGTTTTGATAAAGTGATCGATCGTAGTGATGCCGTGCCGGTTGCCCCGGCGATATGCGCGACTATCGTATATGCACCGCCATCGACCGTAAACACCTTATCCGCTTTCGTCATCGGCGTATTATTCCATTTGAGGGCATTGTCCTGTGATTTCCAGTTCCCGCTTTTGTTGATATATACGGTGAGCAGACCGCCGGCTTCCACGGAAAGTCTGTACGTGCCGGTTTGGAGCTTCACGCCGCGATATATTTTTGAATCCCATGTTGTCCCGGTGATTTCGAGCACGGCTGACGTACCTTCGCCTTTGACGCTCATCGTTGTACTCGAGGTGGCCGACCACACCGATGTGTCAGCCTTTGTCGCGAATGAAAATGCATACTCGCCGCTTTCATTCTTTCTGTTCGCTGCGGCTTTCTCGGCAATGAAAGTTTCGATGGCGCCGATGTTCTGTTTCGGAAGTTCATTTCGCTTCAGATAGCCGAGCACAAGTTTTGCGCGATCGGTCAGATACGTTGCCATCGGCGGTACCGGCATGCCTTCTATCCAATCCATCGCATCGGCATACTCAAGGCTCCAGCCGTTGTATTCCCGGAACGCGTGATAGCTCCACGACCAGCCCTGCGACTCCCAGAACTCGATGAGGTCATTGAGGTATCTGAGTCCCGCTTCCTTCGGCGCCCAGCGTATGACGCTGAACTCGCCGAGATAGATAGGCACGTTATACTTTTTTTGAAAAGCGATGGCGGGTGCTGCTATCTTCGCAATAGTCTCCTTGTCGAATACGTTGAGGTCGGGGAGACGGTGATATGAAAGTTCCCAGGTGTCCCGCTTCAAATCCTCAACGGGCAGCGGGTAGGGGATGTTCACTTTTGTCATCGCCTGCGTAAGCTCGGTGTTCTTCACATTCCAAATACCCTGATGCGTGAACATGTGCGGGAAGTAATAGTGACCGCTGTAGATGACCTTTGTGTCCGGCAGCGGTTCGAGGTCGAAAAAGCCGGCGAACGTACCGCCGGGCCCTGGTTCATAAATGATCCACGTGTCCTTGTCTATCTCGCGGATGGCGCTTGTTATCTTTATTGCAAGTTCGCGCCATTGAGCCGGTGATCGGGGCGCGACACTGCGGTCAAGCGGTTCATTCATGAGATCGTAGCCGTACACCGAATCGCGGTAAGGATAAACCCGTTTCGCGATGCGCCGCCACGCTTCAACATGGTACTGCTCAAGATCGGGGTGCGTCCAGTATTCATTCTTGTCACGATTGACGCCGGGGATGAATGACCCGAGTGTCAAAATCACCTTGATGCCGGTTCCGCGGGCGTTGGAGACTACCTTCTCGGCGTCGTTTTCCACCTGCTCAAACGCCTTCCAATAATCGCCCGCAGGTATTTTGCTGATGGGTTTCAGATGCACGCGCATATTGTTGGCGCCCCAGAGTGCGGCGTCTTCGAATGTCTGTCGCTGTAATGCTGCGCCGCCGGTATTGAATCCGCGTGTCATCATTGGTTTATCCTTCGCAAAGGAACTTGATGCGAGCATCATGCTTATTCCGAACATAAGCAGCATGGTTGAACATGGCGCAATAGTATGCTTCATAGATTTTCCAGTATGAATCGTTATCAACGAGCAACACGCAGTACACGTGTTTCGCCGAACTTCATATCAAGCGTCACTTCCGGTCCGCCGATCTTCTCGTTACTGAACGCATCGAAAACCGTGCCGCGGGCGTTTATTGTCACTGAACCGGTGATGCTCGCATGTACCGCGATATATGGTCCGTTCGCACAGACGACGGCATCGGTCTCCGAATAGAGATGTACACCGGCGCGTTTCGCGATATATCTGAGCAGTGACTGCGGGAGTTCCGTTGTAGCGACGAACACCGATGTACCGCTTTTTCCGGAACGTATCACAATAGCCGGTTTGCCGTCGGAAAAAGCGGCGATGACCTCATCGCTTCCTTCAGTAACCGGTGAGAGCATCGGCCTGACAACCGCGTCGGGTCCGAATTGTGCGGTGATGCCGTATTTTTGCGCCGCTTCCGTAGCGGTCACACGCGCATTCAGTCCGTCGGGGAATTCCTTCACCGAAAATCCGGTCACATCGCGTACCGATGACGTGGATAATTGTCTCCCGTCGATATAGCCGGGAAGCCAGCACCACACCGCCGTAGCATTGCCTACAGCTTTAGTCAGTTGCATACGCTGCTGGGCGGATAACGCGAGTGCGTTGACGAATACATACATCTTAGCCTTTACTTTGCCGGCAATGACATCCTCGATAAGATACTGCCCGTACGGCGCACCCATGAGATTGAAATTGGAACGTGATGTATATGCGAGCGGCCGCGTGGTAGTGTATGCCGCATTGCTCGCAGCGATATACCGCATGCTCTGTTCATCAATTACAACCGCCACTTCCGGCTGATACGGCGTGGGATTTTTCATAAAATAATTGTCCATGGCATCGAATCGTTTCATATCGGCCCAGAGCGCCGGGTCGTTGAACCAGCCGGATCCGCCGAGGTCCATCCACCATGTTGCGATGTTTCTGAACGCCTCAAAGGCAATATTACGGATGAGCAGATTTCGTGTCTCATTCAGATTCGCCCCGCCGTCCTTCCAGCCGGGGAATGATGTTTCTTTGGTCAGATGCGTTTTGGTGTCGTCCTCGTTCAGCCACATCTTTCCCGAAAGTGCAACGCTTTCTGCGGCCGTCATTACCGTTGTCCCGCCGCCGAGGCCGCGATGGAAATACGATATCGGAGCACAGAGTACGTCGATATCCTTACTGGCAAGCAGCCGTCCTATCGCGTAATGGCCGGAGTTTGCGGGACCGTTCTGGACTCCGGCGAATTCGAACAGATATCCGTAGAAGAACATGCTTATCTTTTTCGGCGCACCTTCGCGTATCGCACGTCCGAGCGCAAGTATCATATCGGTCATCGATTCCTGGCGGAACTTTTCGAATTCGATGATGTTGCCCTGTGCTTCGGGATGGCGTATGTTGCCGGTCGCTGCGCGCCGCTCCTCGGGCGTGGGGACATTTTTACCCGTTTTCGCGAGCCACGCGGCACCGGTAGCCTCGTCATAGCCGCAGAGCGGATACTTCCATGAATCGTAATAGAACCATTCGTCGGTGTTCTGCCCGGCCGGATGATAGCCGAGTATCGAATCGCCGAAACGTTTTTCAAGAACAGCGATGAGGCGTTTGAGCGCCAGAGCCGCCTCGGTGCGGTATTCCGCGGATGCCACGCATGCCTGTTCGTTCTCTTTCCCGTTCTCATATTTCATCGATGTGCCCGGATGCGACTTGCGCCACCATTGCGGTGCGTTCATATTGATACGCGGGAGCAGGAGCGCCTTCGGGTTCACTGACAGCACTTTTTCGCATGCGGAGATTGCCATGGTATAATCTTCTTTTCCGGGTTCATTCCAGCACAGGCGTACCGGAAAACTGACGATGTTGACACCGCCGTCCATGGCATGTTTCATCTCGCTTACGAACGGTCCAGGAAGTCCGGCGTAAAAACGGTAATCGCCGCCCAGATGGCGTACTTCCGGACGTATGAATCTGTCGGGTGCGGAGGACGCCCGGACTGAAACCGTATAGCGGTGGTCTTTTACTGTCGGAAATGCCTTTGAATAGAGATGAAATCCGTTGATGCTGTCGTCTTTTTTCAGCGTTATCTGAAGTCCGGTAGAAGCGTTATTCCCTTTGCCCGGTACGGTGACGATGTTTACCGATGGCGATTTCACATCCTTGCACCAGTAATTCCATGCATTCGTGAACGCACCCGCGTCACCCTCGAAGTCTGACCGGTAGACATCTTTGCCTGACGTATCGTCGGTGATGATGATGTCGTCGACGATTATGGTTCCGGAATCCTCGCCGAAACGAAGATGCAGCGTGCATTGACTGTCATCGGTCACGGCGTCGAACGAGAACGAATGTTTCTCCATTCTGCCCGTGAGCGGGTTATCACCGCCGCTGCCGAATCCGTGTCCCCAGAAAATGCGCGGACGAACCGGCGTGCCGTTTACCACAAGCAACGGTGCGCCGTTACGTACTTCCACTTTTGCCGTAAGCGCGGAGACCGGTGATGTACTCATGCCCAGAACTCCTGCGATAAGCATGAACAAGCGTGCCGAAACGTGCATAGCCCCGAATAGATTTCTGCCGATTTTCATAAAATCCTCCAAACGAATTCCGGGTTATTTTACAGTCAATTCATATGCCGTCATTGAATGAGCGGGAAGCACGGCGTTGAACGAACCGCCGGATATACCCTCAACGGCAGCGCCCGAGAGCGTTTCACGTGCGGACTCTTTACCGCCGTCCTTGTTGTCGAGTTCGGGGGCGTTTACCTGCCACGCTTTGCCGGATGCAATCGATACGCCGTTGACGGCAATGCGTGTTGTTATGTTATTCAATGCGCTTTTATTGAATACGATGAGATAGAGTGTCTTTCCGTCGGCGGCGCGGCTGGCGCTTGCGGTGAGGAGATCATACGGCTTCATCGGCTTTCTGACAACACGTAAGTCCTTCACCTCGATGGATGCTTTTATGCCGGCGGCCGAGGTACCGCGCAGACGTCCGAGTATCGATATGCCGGTTGCGTTCGGCAGCGTATTGTATTCACCTTTAAACTCGTACCAGTCGCGTTTGGTTTCTATCCCCTCGATGCCGATGGCCGATTTCGTAGCCGTCCATCCGCGTTTGTCCATGACGCCGAGACCAAGAACGAAATTCTCCGGATCTCCCGTAACGCGCGCTTTGAATGACACCTCATAGGTCGACATGGGTGACACCGCCGCTGCGATGAATTCCGGATACTGGTCGCTTTTCACGCCGTGGATGTCAACGGTGAAAGCATCTTTGCCGGTTACACGGAACGTGTACTGATCCGTACTCTGTTCCTCAAGATTGAACGCCGGTGTATCGATGATGTTCGCGATTTTCGCCTCGAATTTCGGCGGCGCGGTTTTTATCTCGAGCAATTCGGTTCCGAAATGCTGTCCCCAGAGGCGGAATGTGTAATACGCGGGAAGTTTGACATATGAACCGCCCATCGGACGGATGAAGCCCCAGAAGCCCTGGATGAAATGCCAGTATTGTGCCATGAGCACATTGTTGGCGGGTTCAAGCATGTGCCGGACATAATCGGCACAGAAGAGCGCTGCCCCGTATGAATACCGGAATTCATGATTGCCGCCGTTGAATTCAGTGATGGCCATGGGGATGTCTTTACCGGCGTTCTTTCTGATGACTTCGCGGTATTCGGCAAGTCTCGCCGCGGCAACGTCGGTGGATCGCATATACATATCGTCGGGTGACAGATACGTGTGTATCGCGATGAAATCCGCCTTGTCTTTTACTATGGAAAATACTGTCGCGTTCCAGGGATCGGACGGGGGAGTACCCGTGCCAGCATGGACACTCATTTTTATGGTAGGGTCCACCTTTTTCATCAAGCGCACGCATTCAAGATAATATGCCGCATACTGCTCGGCGCTCCATTTCTGACGGGGCTTCACGTCATGATTGCCGTGATCCTCCTCATTGCCTATCTCAAAATATTTTACGCCGTACGGTTCCTTGTGCCCCCATTGCGCGCGCTTCATCGCCCAGGGATGTTGACTCGTCGCCGGTGCGTTCAGATATTCAACGAGATCGGCTTTATCCGCCGCCGTACCCACGTAGACCGCCACATTCATGAGCGGCTCGGCTCCCACCGCGCGGCAGTATTCTATGTATTCATCGATGCCGAACGCAAAATCAGGACGCTCTTCATACGGCCCCACGGCTTTATGCCAGTCGAAATTATGCACAAGACAGCCTCCGGGATAGCGTATCGCTCCCATGCCGACATCTTTTGAGAATTGTACAACCTCGGGAACAAGCCGGCGATTCTTCGGGTCCCATACTCCGTCGCCGTTTCGTCCCTTGGGGCTCGGGTATGCCCCGAAAATATCCTTGCCGTCGGCGGCCTCGAGATTATGGCCGAATATCAAACGGTTGACGGGCCCTTTCACGCGTAATGCATCCACGGTAATACTGCCGGAAAGGTCCTCTTTTGCCGGCGGTATCACGGTACTCAGCTCCTGCGCTTTTTCGGATGTCACTATCGACACATCATCGAACCAGGCTTTGCCCGTCACCGATTCCAGTCCAAGATAAAAATATGCCGCGGTTGTATCCGAAGGTACATCAACGGTGAACTGCACTCGCTGCCAGCCGAAGGTGCCCACGCCGACAGTCGCCTGCGGCCAGTCTTTTTTAGCGGGCGTCTGCCAGTGGAACATTATCTTGATGCCGTTCCATAATTTCGGTCTTTCGCTCACATTCTCGGCTTTTACCATTGCGGTGATTCGGATCTTTTTTCCTTTTACCGCAGCCGCATCGAACGTATACATAGGCTTGTTCGCTTCGGGCGTTTTCTGCTCAACACACATCGCCGTGCCGCGGTCTGTCTTTTCCAGTGTGTAGGTGCCGTCCTTCCAGTTCTTCGCGACAAGTTCGGCGTTTTCAAAATTCTCGGTGAATACCGGTGTCTGTGCGTACATGTGCATGCTCATACAGCATATTCCGATCATAGTGATAATGCTGCTGCGTATACTCATTTCCCGGCCTCCGCGATTCTGATATTGTCGAACAACGCCTTGCCGCTCACTTTTTCAAGTCCGAGCGTAAGTTCAATCTTCACCGCATTCACGGGGACTTGTACCGTAAAAGAAACGTCGGTCCAGTCGAACGATCCGCCGGGAAGGTTTTTCTGCAGATAATCCTTTTTGCCGTCGTCTTTGCTGATGACGAGCATATATTTGATGCCGTTATATTCTTTCGGCGGCGTACTTACATCCGCGGCTTTCACCTTTGCCGTGCAGATAATCGTTTTGCCCTTCATGCGTTCCACCGGAAGTACGGCTACGGTGTTTTTTGTTTTCGTCGCATCGTCAAGCTCGATGGCAAGCGCCGTTCCGCTGATACCGGCATCCATGGTGTAATTCTTTGCCGGGAACGCCTTGCAATCCGCGGTGTCGAACGGCTCGTCGAAATAAACGCCTTCGGGAAGCGTTTTTACCGCAGGGACGTCGGCTTTCGGGGGTTCAACAGGTTTTACTTCGGCGGGCGGAGGAACGTTTTTTATCCATTTTGCAGCATCGGGATACAACGGCTTTTTGTTTTTTGCGAACCACGAGAGGAGCACTTCCTTGCGTGCGGTGGTTGCGGCCGGATGATGCACGTTCTTGTCCACCGGCGCATCGGCGTGTTCTACGCTCCATCCCGGCCATTCGCGGAATGCGTGATACGACCAGTCCCATCCGTATTCCTCGAATATCTCGATGACGTCGGATAGATATTGTGCGCCTCCGGGCGCCCAGCGTACCGCGCTGAACTCGCCCACGTAGATATGCGCATTGTACGCAAGCTGGAAATCGCGGACGTGTTTCAGTACTCCTTTCAGTGCGTCTTTGTCGTACATCTTTTTACTGATCATTCCCGGATAGGTGATGCCGGTGGTATTGTTGTAAATGCCCTGATGCGTAAACTCGCCGGGCTCATACATGTGCACCTGATAGACGATGTTCGGCACATTGACGGGCATCATCTCGGCGAAGCCGCGCGGAGAGTCCCATTCAAGCACCTCGACGATGATCGGCATGACGGGGTCGATGGCGCGAATCGCTTTCGCCGCGCGCGTCTGCGTGGCGTGATAGTCCATGTCGGATGACGCCGGTTTTGCCTCGACGGGTTCGTTGACGAGATCGTATCCCCATATCGCGGGATGCCCCTTAAACCGTTTTGCGAAACGTTCCCACACCGTGACAAAGTGGTCCTGATATTTCTTTTCATAGAACATGCGCATGCTGCGGTCTTCATACCGGCCGCCGGGCGGCGAGTGCAGATCCACCACGACTTTGAAGCCGTACGTGAGCGCGGAGTTGAGCAGCCGGTCGAGGTCGGTCATCTCCTCCTCGATCCATGCATCGTATTCGGCAAGGTCGAGGTCGGTGTTCGCCGCGCCCCATTTGCGCGTCATCTGATAGCGGACAAGGTTGGCGTTCCATTCTTTTGCAAATACGCGAAAGTCATCGTCCTTCACCGAGTTCGGCGACATCGCGCCGCGCAGACGAGGGAGATCGTGGCCGCGATACATCGGCGGCGGATTGACCATGGGTGCCGGACGGGCGGGAGCTTGAGTCTTTATGACGACGATTTTCGGTTTGTCGAACCACACTTCGCCGGTGCACATCTCAAGCCCGAGGCTGAGGTCGGCATTGAGAATGTCATCGTCGATCAACTGCACGAACGATATCTCCTTCCAGTCGAACGTGCCGTACACATCACCCTGATTCTGATAGGATTCGCGCGCCGGCGTCTTGAAGTGCAGCATCCATTTGATGCCGTTGTACGACTGCGGTGCTTTGGTGACGTTCTTCGCTTTTACCATGCATGAAAGATGCAGTTTCATCCCTTTATATGCGGAAAGATCGATGGGCATACCGATCTTGTGATGTCCCGGCGTTTCGCTTGCCGGTACGGTTACTTTCAAAACGATGCCGCCGTCCTTACCTTCTTTCACCCAAGCGGCGAATGGAGCTTCCGACCATTTTCCCCGGTCGGCTTCCTTGTTAAAATCCATCTGCAGAGCGTTGTCCCCGCGTTTAATTTCCGCATGCATTCCCGCAGCACAGAAGAACAGGCCGATCAATGACAGCAACAGTTTCATAATACTACCTCGTATTGTTGATTATAGGATATTTTATCCCGTGAATGCCGAATAGCAATCATCATGACGGACAGTATACAGCGGTTTTTAACTGAAATCTTGGTAAATATTAAGAAATACACCGTTGATATTAACTCATGGCAGTAGTTATCTTGTCTTTTCCTGCGTGTTTTATATACTTTCGGGATGATACGTCCAACCGATTTTCTGCCGACAACTCTTGCCGAAGCACGCGCAAAAGGCTGGGACGAACTTGATGTTATCCTCATCACCGCCGACGACTATGTCGACCATCCGTCGTTCGGCATGGCCATCGTGGGCCGTTATCTTGAATCACTCGGTCTTCGTGTCGGCATCATACCGCGTCCCATTGTCGATAACAACGATGACTTCACCGTTCTCGGAATTCCAAAGATGTTTTTCGGCGTAACGGCCGGGAACCTCGATTCCATGGTGTCGAAATATACAGCCGCACGGAAGATACGCTCGGACGATCCATACGCCGCCGGCGGTCTTGCGCAGGGACGGCCGTATCTGCCGTCTATCGTTTATACCAATAAGATAAAATCACTGTTCAAGAATGTGCCGGTGGTACTCGGCGGCATAGAAGCCAGTCTCAGACGTACCGCACACTACGACCATTATCACGGCCGTGTGCGGCCGTCGGTGCTGCTCGCGGCAAAGGCCGACATGCTCGTATACGGCAACGGTGAAGCGCCGCTCAAGGATCTTGTCGGGCGGCTGCGTGACGGAACGCCGTTCGATGCCATCCATGACATTCGCGGGACAGCGATACCGGTGAATGCCGGAAAACGGGAACTGATTGCCGATGCGCGTATACTACCGTCATATGAAGTTGTGAGCGACAATGCCGACGCGTTCAACGATATGACCAGGATTATCATGGAGGAACTCAATCCGCATAACGCAAAACCACTTGCGCAGGATACGGCGGGCAGAGCGGTACGTATCAATCCTCCGGCATTTGCGCTCAGCACCGTAGAGCTTGATGCCGCTTTCGATCTTCCCTATACGCGCAAAGCTCATCCGCGATATACGAAAACGATTCCGGCACTTGCCGTTATTGAAAATTCAATTATTTCACATCGCGGCTGCTACGGCGGTTGCTCGTTCTGCGCGCTTGCGCTTCATCAGGGTAAGACCATACAGTCGCGCAGCAAAGTTTCCGTAGAACGGGAAATAAAAACAATTTCGGCACAGACCGGAAAGCCCGTTGTCATCACCGACGTGGGCGGTCCTACGGCTAACATGTACGGAACCTGCTGCACATCATCGGAAGCGAACAAGGTATGCAAACGGCCAAGCTGCCTGTTTCCGGAGATTTGCAAACATCTCGATACGTCGCATGCAAATTACCGTGCGTTGCTGAACGAATTAAGGAATATGCCTGAAGCAAAACGCGTGTATATCAATTCCGGAATACGCTATGACCTCGCACTTCGCGATGAGGCATTCATCGCCGAGCTTGCGGAGCATCACACGCAGGGCAGGCTTTCAACGGCACCCGAACATGTCGATGCCGGAGTGCTTCGAATCGCCCGGAAACCATCGTTTGCTGTTTATGAGAAATTCGCCCGCGTATTTGACGGTGTTTCTAAGCGCGCGGGGCTGAAACAATATCTGGTTCCGTATCTGATAGCCGGGCTGCCCGGTGAAACGCAGCAGGCTGCCGAGTCATTGATTCGCGAAACACGAAAGCCGCATATGCGGAGTGTTCAGGTGCAGGAGTTCTATCCCACGCCGATGACGATAGCCGCGGCGATGTATTACACCGGCAAGGACCCGTTCACCGGCGAGAAAGTGCATATTGAGAAGAGCGAGCGAGTGAAGCGGATGAGGAAGAGAAGAATCGTAAGGTAAAATAATAAAAAAAACGCAGGCGCGAATATAAATTCGCACCTGCGTTTTTTTATTTCGTGATTATTCTGATATTACCGTTTCACCCGCAGCATCTTCGTCTGCACTTCTCCGCCGTTGAGGTGATAGAGCAACGGCTCGGGTCTGTCCGTTCCCGCGATGAATTTCGGCCGTGCCTGCCACGGAGTGACCGAGAGCACATTCGCCATATCCATCCAGTACTGCAGACGTGAAGGTTTGAGGTTCCACGTCATATGAAAGTGATTTGCCGGAGCGTATTGTTTGTATTCAAGCATGTCAGCATACTTCGGCACTACGAATGTGTGCGGCCAGGTATTGTTTGAAGTATTGTATACTTTCTCCGCCAGCTTTCCCGGAAGTTCAACGGTTACAGCTTCGTCCCATATCATCGAGAAGAGGCCGTTGAGCGAGCTGTATGCGAGCCGTGCCGCGATGCCTTCGATGCCGCCGGGCGATACGAAGAACACCGAGTTGCCCATGCCGGGGAAATAGCCTTCATCGGCAAGCGGGAAACGGACGCCGCGCATGATCTCTTCGATGGATGCGCCGGGCTTTGCCGCCCAGTCGAACGCAGCGCTGCCGGAGTTGTCGCCGTCAACGATGCCTTTTCTTGCCCAGAGTTCATCGCCGTATTTGATGCCGAGTTCATCGGCGGCTTTCTTGATTTCCCACGGTTCCCATACCTTTCTGAAGTCCATGAACAGGGGAGGATTCCCGCCGGAAAGCCATGTGGAGAAGAGCATGGTGAGGAGACCCTGAACGTCGGCTTCGGTGCCGAATGAAAGCGGAGTCTTTCTGCCTTCATGGTCGAACGTGGAATTGAAGAGCGATTCCATGATGTCGGCGACCGGAAGCGGGACGCCGCGCATATCCGAACCCCATTCAAGCTGGCTCATGAAACCGCCGCCCACGGCGTTCAGGTCTTTCATGAGGTCACGGACGATGAGATACATCGCGAGGCTCTGACGGAAACGCTCATTATCCTTATCGTCGCGAAGCTGGACTTTGTCTTTGCCGAAACGAAGTATCCAATTTTCAAGAGCATCGAGTTCGGCTTTTTTATATGCTTGCTTTTTGAGCATGTCGGCGACGAGTTTCATATCGAGGCGTGTGATCTCAAGACCGAACGTGTTACGCGTGGGGATGATGTGACCGAGCGCCGTTTCCATGCCCATCGAATCGTGTCCGAATACGACAACGCGGCGGCCCTTGAGACCCTGAAACGTGACAGCCGAGAAGCACCAGTCGACAAGAGCGTCGGCAGTGGCATCGGTCATCACCGGGTTCGATCCGGTATCGGCCCAGGTGCCCACGTTCAGGTGGACAAGACGGCCATACTGACTTATCGCGCCGCTTGCCGCATGTGCGAACACAACGCCCGGTTTCGGACCGCTGTTGCCGCAGGTGAGATTAATAGGCGTGTCGGCGGGGAATTGCGATAACAGAGAAATCACGGTGAGCTGCGGGAATGCCCAGGTGTCTGGAACGCAGACGATGATGTTCACGCCGCTGTCCTTGAATACCTGTGCCACGGCATCGGCCTGCTTTTCACCGTCAACAAGAAGGTCGGAATATACAACGCGGACATCGGTGCCGTCGGGCATTTTCACCCGCGATGAGAGGATGTCGGCGGTCATTTTAATGATATTGACGCAGCGTTTGCGCGAATCTTCATCGATGCGCGGGTCGCTTGTTGCAAAAACGCCTATCGTGGGTTTTCCGCTCTCAATCTTCCGCGGTATTTTCAGTTGTTCAGCAGATGCCATTGGCTCCTCCAAAACATGTTATTTGTTCGAAATTCGATGCTTAACTATACCATATACACGGCGTTTGTAAACCGACGGCATTGACATTTAAGTGGAGTTTATTGACTTCGTATCGCTGCTCGATGGATTATGGGCTTCACATTCTGCTGTGTCCAGCCATTCCCCTCGATATAACCGAATCAGTACCCGTTTCGGCTACGACTGTAGCAGCTGTCGCTACGACTTGTGAACTGGTAGCACACTCACCCCCGCCGCGGAATACGCGGCCCCCCCTCTCTCAAAAACGAGAGAGGGGGAATTCAAGGATAATAGATGTTCATCAGAAAATCGACGGCGGCAGCACGGGGTTTGAGGGCGCGGCAGACGGAAGCAAAAAAGATGCAGCTCAATCACCTGAATCCGTTATCAAAATTTACAATTAACATCCATTCCATCCGCGCGATGAGCGAAGGGAAGAAATGTCTTTCTGAGCACCAACGCGTACACCCATCTCACACCCCCGGCAATCCCCCGTCCTCCTCCTGCCCGAAATTACTCACCGTCGCGCCGATGAGCCGCACCGGTCTTTTGCCTATTTCCGTGTCCGGGAAAAGCTTCTTACATGCGGCGAAAATATCGTCGGTGCTGTTGACATACCGGTCGAGTGTCATCCGCCGCGTTATCGTCGTGAAGTCGCCGTATTTCACTTTGAGGGTGACGGTTCTGCCGGTCATATTCTTCCGCATCAGATGCTCGGCGACAGTCACTATCTCGTCCTTTAGCTTTTGCTCGATGAACGCGATGTCGGTTGAGTCCTCCGGGAACGTGGTCTCGCTGCCTACGGATTTTCTAACGTGCGTGGGGTATACCGGCCGTTCGTCGATGCCGCGGCAGAAGCTGTAGAGCTCAAGACCGAATTTGCCGAAGCGTCTGGTGAGTTCGGAGCGCGACATCGCCTGAAGGTCTGCGCAGGTGTGAAGCCCCATGCCGTACATGCGCTCGCGGGTGACCTTGCCCACGCCCCAGATATTCTTGATGTCGAGTGTTTTCATGAACGCGTCAACCTGATGCGGCTTGATGACGAAGAGCCCGTCGGGTTTGCGTATGTCGCTCGCTATCTTCGCGAGGAATTTATTGGGCGCAACGCCTGCCGATGCGGTAAGCTTCAACTCGTCCTTGATCCGCTGGCGTATCTCTTTGGCGATGGCGGTTGCGGTACCGATGTTCTTCTTGTTCTCGGTAACGTCGAGATAGCATTCGTCGAGCGAGAGCGGTTCCACGAGGTCGGTGTATTCGCGGTAGATGGCGATGAGCGCTTTCGATATGGCGCTGTATTTGGTGAAATCGGGCTTGATGCATACGGCATGCGGACAGCGTTTGACGGCAACGGCCATAGCCATCGCCGAATGTACGCCGAACTTCCGCGCCTCGTACGATGCGGTGCAGACAACACCGCGTCCCTTGGGGTTTCCGCCCACGACGACGGGTTTGCCCCTGAGCGACGGATTATCGCGCTGTTCCACGGATGCGTAGAAAGCATCCATATCAATGTGTATGATTTTTCTATCCACGGGGCACTCCCGTGTTATGCTAGAATGTGGACATTCCCGCTTTCATTCACGCTGCCGTCGTCATTGACCCTGAGCGTGTAGATGTTCGACGGTCCTTTCTCCGGACGGGTGACGCCGTAGAACGTGTCGGCGATTGTTGCGGTGATCTCGTTGTGCGTTATGACGAGGAATTGCGTTTTTTCGGAGAACTGTTTTACGATTTCCTTAAACCGCACTACGTTCGCCGCGTCAAGCGCCGCGTCGGCCTCGTCAAGTATGCAGAACGGCGAGGGGTGATAGCGGAATATTGCGAATACCAGTGAGAGTCCTATCATCGAACGTTCGCCGCCGGAATTGGAAACGATGTTTTCCCGTTTGCTGCCTTTCTGCTGCACGAAGATGTCGATGCCCGTTTCAAGCAGATTGTTCTCGTCGGTGAGCGTAAGACCGGCGCGGCTGCCGGGGAAGAGGTAATCGAATATCTCGCGGAAATTCTTATCAACCTCTTCGAAGGTCTTTTTGAAGAGTATGGTGGCTTCGCGGTTGCTCTCGTCAATGACGTTGAGTATCTCAACGCGCGCTTTCTCGAGGTCTTCCTTCTGGCGGGTGAGGAATTCAAAGCGCTCTTTCGCCTCGGCGAATTCGTCCAGCGCCATTTCGTTGATGGCCCCGAGGTCGCGGATCTGGTTCTTGAGCTTCTCGATCTTCTCGCGTATCTTGTCCTCGTCGATGGCTTTTTCAAGCGCCTGCTTTTCGAACTCCTTGAGGTCGGTGGCGTGATTCTCGTAGAAGCTGGTATAGATGCCGTCGATCTTCGCGTGAATGTCGATGAGTCGTTCATTGATGCGCGCGAGGTTTTCGCGTATCTCGTCGAGTTTACGCACCCGCTGCGTGATGCCGGTCTCGTAGGAACTGATGTTGCCTTCGGCCGCCTTGAGCTCCTTGGTCCGTTCCTTGAACTCTTTATCAAGCGCGCTGTGTTTTTCTTTGAGTTCCAGAAGGCGCTGATTGCCGGTGGTGTGCTCGTTCTCGAGGTTCTTGAGCGTCATATCGAGCTTTTCGATGCGCGCCGCCCATGCGGCAATTTCCTGTTCAACCTCGGCGCGTTCTTTCATCACGCGTTCGTAGCCGGATTCCACGTTGCCATGGCGTTCCATCATCTGCGCGCTGGTGACCGCGATCTCGGCTATTCTGCCGTTGGCGCGTTCAATTGTCTCCTGCGCTGCGACGATAGCCGCGCGTGCCGCTTCCGTCTCTTTCTCCAGCCGGTTGATATCGAATTCGGCTACTGCGATCTCCTGGTCGATGGTCTCCTTGCGGCGGTAGGTTCCTTCTTTATCGAAGAGGAGTTCAACGAACGGGTCTTTTATCTTTATATATTCCTCGAAAATCTGTCTGAGGAATTTTGTGTCGCGTCGTTCCACCTCGAGGCGTTCTTTCAGCTTTGCGACGAACTCGACAAGTCGCTGATAGTTCACATCGCTGAACGTGGTGAGCACGCCGATCTCTTCGAATTCGCCGATGCGCGACGCCTTGCCTTCAAGCGATGAGAGAATATTCGTGAACCCTATCTCGATGTCATGTTCGATCTTGTCCTTATTCTGATACACGGACAGATGTTCGATGTCCTTTTTCTTGACGTCGATTTCGGCGATGATCTTGTCGATGAGTTCCTTCTGCTTGATGCGTGCGTCCTGCACCTTGGCGCGGAGCACTTCCATTTCAGCGGCAATCTCGGTGAGCCGCTGGCGGTTCGTGTCGATGCGGCGGCGTTCCTCGTCGATGCGCGCCTGTTCGCGTTCCTGTTCCGCACCGAGTGTCGACATGGTGTCTTTGATGACCACACGCTCGTTCTCAAATGCCCGCATCTCGTCGTTGCAGGCGTTGAACTTTTCCTGGAGTTTCTCATGGCGCTTGCGCGACTCGTCGAGGTCGGAGACGGTGTTCGCCTTCTGCCCGTTGAGCGAGTTTACGTCGCGCTGAATGTGCGTCATCTCATTGAAGACTTCGAACCGCTGCTTATCGATGCGCGCGGTGTCGGCCTTCAGCTGGTCGTAGCGTTCCACCTCGCTCTTTTTGCGGTCGCCGAACTCGGTGAATTCTTTTTCCAGCGTCTCGCGCCGTGTGTTGAGTTCAACCATATCCGCGGCAAGTGATGTCTCAGCCGCGCGCGCTTTGAAGACCAGATGCAGATTGAGGTCTATCATCGCCTTCTTTTTTTCGTCGTTCATGCGGTAGAATCGTTCCGTGCGTTCGGCCTGTTCCTTGAGCTGCCGGTACTGTTTTTCAACTTCACGGAGCGTGGTGCGCGTTTTGTCGAGATTCGCTTCCGACTCTTCGAGTTTCCTGAGCGCGTCTTTGCGCCGCTCGATGTATTTGCTGATACCCGCCGCTTCTTCGATGATCTGCCGGCGTTCGATGGGATTCTGTTCGACGATCTTGTCAACCGTTCCCTGTTTTATCACCGAATAGGCGTTCCTGCCGAGGCCGGTGCCGAGGAAAAGCTCGGTGAGGTCTTTGAGTCTGACCGGTTCGTCGTTGATGTATACGTTGCTTTCACCGGACCGGAAATACTCGCGCTTCACGGTGACTTCGGGTGTTTCGTAGGGGAGCCAGCGGCTTTCGTTGTCGAGGGTAAGCGATACCATCGCAAAGCCCATGCGCTTCTTTTCATCGGTGCCGCGGAAGATGAGCCCTTCAAGTCCTTCCTCGCGATGCACACGGAGCGACGTGGCGCTCTGTTCGCCGAGTATCCACATGAACGCTTCGACGATATTGCTTTTACCCGAACCGTTTGGTCCGAGCACAACAGTGACGCCTTTGTTGAAGTCTATGGACGTTTCATCGGCGAACGTCTTGAATCCATACATTGAAAGGCGCTTTATGAACATCAGTAATCCGTTGTATCACGTTGTCGGAAATCGGAGCAGCGGTGTATATTACCACAATTATTTAAAAAGACAACGGGCGCTGAGCTGCGGCAGAATACAGCGTTTTTTCAGTATTTTCCGTATTCCTCAACCGCTTCGACCATGGCTTTGATGTTCGCCGTAGGCACTTCAGGTTCAAGCACATGTGTAGGAGCAAGACAGAGCCCGCCGTTCTCTCCAACGGTGCTGATGAGCCGTCGTATCTCGTTCTTGACGTCGCTTGGAGTCCCGAACGGCATGACCTGCTGCGTGCCGATGACGCCCCAGAATGAGAGGTCACGGCCGTATTCACGCTTCACCCAAGCTGCGTCCATACATTCCGGCTGCACCGGGTTAAGAATATCAAGGCCTATCTCGATAAGATCGGGGATGATGGCGCGGATGTCGCCGTCGCTGTGATACCAGATGAGCACTGACGGGTTGATGCGTTTCGCTGTGTCGATATACGCCTTGAGCCGCGGTTTGAAAAGTCTGCGCCAGAACTCGGGCGAGAACATCATGCCGGTCTGTGTGCCCACATCGTCGCCAAGGCGAAGCACATCGATGCCGGCGGAAACAGACTCGCGTACAACGTTGATGTTCACATTGAACACTTTTTCTATCAAAGCTTCACACCAGTCGATATTCAGATACATGTCAGAAAGGAACGCCTCCATGCCGCGTATCTGCCATACGGTCTCAAAGGTGTGTCCGGAAAATGCCGTTACCGCATAGCCGTCTTTATGGAGCGCTTCGGTCTGCGTCTGTGCTTCATCCCATCGATAGTGGGCCCCGCAGTCGGGCATGGGATAATCTTCTATTTCACGGAGCGATGAAGCGTTTACCAGCGGAGATTCCATATGCGTGAAATGCATGAAGCTCCCTGCCTGATGACCGATGCCCCATTCATCAATGTCCACTTTGTTCTCAAAGGTACGCCCTGCATAATAGCGAGAATAATCATTCGGCCGGACACTTTTTTTCATACCCACATTTCTGGTCCCGATGTTCGCGTGATGGTGCACGCTTTCCAGATATGCGTACGGATCGCTGCCCGTCTCAGTGCGTATCTTGTCGGCAAGTGCAGCGGTGAAGCTGTATTCGAACGGCACAAATTCCGGCTGCTGTCGTTTCATCGCGCGTATCATATTCTCACGATAGGTGATAGACATATTGGGCTCCTGATAAGGTTGTATATTATTAATAACCATATGCAAATATATAGTAAATGGATATATTTTGAGTTCTGATGGACAATTTGGGATATATGATATAATATTGATGCTATGGCACAATGGCTGACCGATAGAAGCGTTATCTGCAGACAATTCGGCATTGAACCGCTCGGCGCAGGAAAACAGACTGTGGCACTGCGGAAGGGCATGACTGAACGCCGGATATTGCCGATGTATGCGGTCATCTACGTTTCCCGCGGTGAAAACTATTTTGAATCTGAGGCAACCGGAAGACTAACCATTCGTGCCGGGCAGACATATATGCTTTTCCCGGGGCTCTGGCACAAGTACGGCGCATGCGATACCGAGTGGGAGCATTACTGGTTTGTCTTTGAAGGTACCATACCGGACATGTACCGTACGAACGGGATGCTTGCACCGTCTGCGCCGGTATATGACACCCCGGGTCTGTCTGCATATCTGCCGCAATGGGATGGGTATATACGACTCGCCGCAGATAAACAAGCGGGATATCTGGAACACATCGCCGTTGGAATAGCGGATGTGCTGGCGTCGGTATTGCTGACGGGGCAGTCACAGACACCGAAGGGAAATGCCGACGTGGCCGCGGTTGTCAGTGCTATGCAGAAAAATATCGCCGCGATGGAATTCGATCTTGCATCGTTCTGCGCGGACAGGAGCATCGCATTCGAATATATCCGAAAACGGTTCAGAAAAGAAACCGGTAAAAGTCCGGGTTCATATTTCAAAATGCTGAAAGTGCACGCGGCGAAGAAACGTCTGGTTGAAAGCGATGAACCGGTGAGCGTAATCGCCGGCAGTCTCGGTTATGACGATCCTTACTACTTCTCGCGGTGGTTTAAAAAACATGAAAAGGTCTCGCCTGCGCATTATCGTTCGGGTTTGCGCAGTTGGGAATAGGAGAGTTCACCGCAAAGCTGAAAAAGGTACGTCTGTACGAGGGGATGATAGGGGACGGTACTATTTGATTGACAACGAATGCTGTCTTGGTATAATCATCGGGAGGGTAATAAGTATGATAATGAAAAATCTTTCTCTGTGTCTTGCGTGTATTGTGTTGGCAACCGGCCTCGTTTTCGCGGCAAAAAGCGAGGAGGTCGTTGTATCGAAAATAGACCGCGTCATGGTGTATCGTGACCGGGCGTTTGTAACGCGTGTTGCACGGTTATCCGTCGGGGCTGCCGGTGTCGTCGATGCCGTTTTCCCCGGGCTGCCGAATCTGCTTGCCGATGATTCGGTACGGGCAAAGGTTACTCCCGCAACGGTTAAGATACTCGATGTGCAGGTGAAGAGCGTTAGTCATGAACAGGCGGCCGATCCCAAAGCGCAGGTCCTGCAGGAACGTCTGCAGGGCCTTGATGAGGAGAAGGGTAGGATAGAAAGCAGATTGCGCGTATTATCCATTGAAAACGATTATCTCGACGGCGTTCGCAAAAGTTATCTCAACGCTTTTAGCGGTTTGCGTCCGAAATCGGCGGGCGGCGGGGACGAATCTCCGGCGCGTCCATCGGTGCAGGAACTCGATGCGCTGCTGAAATTTCTTGTCGATAAGCATCAATCAAACGCACTTGCCGTTCAGCGTGAGCAGAAATCGCTGCAGACGCTTCTTGTGCGCATCGGTGTTGTCAAGCACGACCTCGCGCAGCTGGAATCCGGCGGCGGGCGGGAGACAAAAACGGTTCGCGTGACCGTCGAGACCGCGGGCGCTCCCGTTGAGATCGAACTCGCCTATCAGATCATGAGCGTTGAATGGAGTCCGGGTTACGATATACGCGTACTGCTTGATGAGAAAAAGACCGAGTTTACCGGTTACGGTGTTGTTTCGCAATCGAGCGGCGAGGATTGGTTGCAGGCACAAATAGGATTTTCCACGGCTGTTCCGGCTGTGCGCGGATGGGTGCCCGACCTCGTTCCGGTCTATGCGATTCCGCAGGCGAATCTGCCTTCGGATCGCAGGAGCACGGCAGGCGGCAGACGTCTCGCAACGCAGCAGGAGGCAAACCGCATGCTCCTTGACAATGTTGCGGAGAAGGAATCCGGTGGAGCGGGCGGTGACGGCTCGTTGACTGAAACGTCATCCTCCGGTGACGGGCGCGCGGGATCGCTTGTATTCACGGTACCCAAGCGCGCCGATATTCCGAGCGACGGTTCGCCGCATCGCACCATGCTCTCCCTCGATACGTTTCCCGTCCGGTTCGAATATCTGTGTGTTCCCAAGCTTTCCCCGCACGCATTCCTGCAGGCGGTGGGATCCAACACGCTTACCACACCCATACTCCGCGGCAATCTGAACATATTCCTCGGGGGTGATTTCGTTGGTTCGTCGTTCACCGAGAACATACTTCCCGGCGAACCGTTCGAGCTCACCCTGAGTGTGAACGAGAACATCCGGGTAACTCGAACACTCGAGGAGCGGGAGGAGAAAACGAGCGGACTGCTCGGAGACCGTATCCGCAGTACGTTCACGTTCAATATAAAGGTTGAGAATTATACCGGCAGCGAAATAGTCATGAATATCCTCGATCAGGTTCCCGTAAGCGGCACGGAGGATGTCACTGTCGAAGGGTTCGTATTCTCACGGGAACCGGTGATACGGAATAAGCAGGGAATTGTCAAATGGCAGTTGTCGATGAAACCAAAGGAGACGGTAAATATTACCTTCTCATTCACAGTGAGTGCGCCTAAGGACAAGGGTTTGGCTTTTATTCGCACCGCGCTGCCGCCATCAGTATATTTACAGCAGCTGAATGAAGTCAAAGGGAAGAAAGATATCGAGCAGGATTTTAATTTCGAGAAGAAGGCCGCTCCGGGGATGAGGATGAAACAGTATTGAATATCACCGCGAATAGCGGAAATGTGTTTCGGCGGTACAGCGTTTTCTTCGGACAATACGGGTCTTGTGGATATTTGTGAATATCGAGGTCGGATGCAGATTGTATTAAAATGTAGTATACTGATCGAAAGGCTGCAGTAGAAAAGGAGCAAACCGTGGAAGACATACGCGCATGGGGCGATTCCGTCGCCGTCGGAGTTGAAAAAGCATTCATTGGAAAGCGTCAGGTCATCGAAAAAATACTGGTATCCGTGCTGGCGCGCGGGCATGTATTGCTCGAAGACGTACCGGGTGTCGGCAAGACGGTGCTCGCGCATTCGCTTGCACGGGCGCTTGGCGGAAGTTTCAAGCGCATACAATGTACGCCGGACCTGTTACCCGCAGATATCATCGGCGTTTCCATCTATAATCAGCAGGAAGGACGTTTCCGGTTCCGGCGCGGTCCGCTGCACGCATCGTTCGTGCTTGTCGATGAGATCAACCGGGCGACACCGCGAACGCAGTCGGCGCTCCTTGAGGCGATGGCTGAAGGGCAGGTGAGTGTCGAGGGTAAGCGCATGTAGCTGCCCAAACCGTTCTTTCTCATCGCAACCGAAAATCCAATCGAGTTTGAAGGCACGTTCCCGCTGCCCGAAGCGCAGAAAGACCGATTTTTGCTCTCGCTCGACATCGGCTATCCGGCGCGTGTGGCCGAGGAGAATATCCTTGAGATGCAGCGTCGCACCACGCATCCGGTGTTCGATGTGAACGCGGTTTCCGACACCGAAACGCTTTTGAAACATCAGGAAAAAGTCGTCAGTGTCCATATGGACGCACGCATACGCGGTTACATCATGGATATCGTGGAAAAGACACGCGCCGATGTGCGTTTCAGGCTCGGTGTTTCTCCGCGCGGAACGCTCGCGCTTTACGCGTCGTGTCAGGCGCTTGCGGCGCTTCGCGGACGCAATTACATCGTTCCCGAGGATGTCAAGGAACTCGTGGTCCCGGTATTCTCAAAACGCGTGCTTCTGAAGCCGGACTATCTCATGAAAGGCCACACTACCGCTGAAGCGCTTGCCGGCGTGCTTGAGTCCATACCCATGCCGGTGCTCAAGGAAAAGGTGTGACCGCTCGAAAGGTCATCGTACTCTTCGTCTGCGCCGTATGTTTTCTACTTATACCTGTGCGCGGTGTGCAATGGCTCGCGTTGACGTTTTTTGTCGTCATAATCCTGTCCTACATATACTCAAAAGCGATGTTCGTTTTTTTCTCCGTGCGGCACCGGTATCCATTACTGCGCACGTACCGGTATCAGGATGTGGAACTCTCACTCATCCTCGAGAACAAAAGCCCCATACCGTTCCATCACGTGACGGTCATCTTTCCCTGCGGCCTTTATGAAAGGAACAAATCCACGGTCATGGCGCTGCGCGCGGGTGAGCGGAAGGATTTCCAATACCGTCTCATCTGTGATAAGCGCGGCGAGTACCGAATCGGCCCCGTGCGTGCGAAGGGCGGTGACCCGCTCGGGCTTTTTCCGTGGGAAAAACTGTACAACGAGATAACCACCGTCATCGTGTATCCGGCGCTGTATGATGTGGCGCTCATCAATAATAAAGGACTACCGTCCGGAAACCTGCGCATCGCCAACCCGATGTACGAGGACGTTACCCGTTACCGCTCGATACGCGATTACATGCCCGGTGACGACCCGCGCATCATCAGCTGGAAAGTCACCGCGCGTACCGGCAAGCTTGCGTCACTCCAGTATCTGCCGGTGTTCTATTTTCCGGTCATCATCGTACTCAATATAACGGCTGCGCATTATCCGCTCAAGCACCGGCATTCTCTCGTCGAACGTGCCATTGAGACTGCGGCGTCGCTTGCGCGGTATGCGGTGTCGCTCAGTCAGGGCGTGGGGCTTGTCACCACGGGAAAGCGCGGGCTTGCCAATGAACATTTCTATGTCCCTGTCGGTTACGGGCATCAGCATGTCGTAACTATTCTCGAAACGCTTGCCTGCATCAATCTCGCCGACGGCAACGACGATATACTCACGCACTTTCTCAATCCTGATCTGAGATTGCCGTGGGGGACGCGCTTGTTCTATGTGGGACCCGCCCCCGACGCATCACAGATAGACTTTTTCTTCTCGCTCAGGCAGAAAGCGGGAGTCGATATCGGTATTTTCCCGCTCACGTCGCCGAAGGAATCAACGCAGCTGTCGCGGCTCTTTTCCGTATATGAAGTGAAGGAATTCGGCAATGAGCTCATCTGAAGTAAAACTCGAGCGGCATACGTCCGCGCAGTCGCTCATCGCCGTGGCGCCAGCGTTCTTCTGCATCATGACGACAGCGCTGCTCCTCCATGCGCTTTTTCCGAAATTCGTAACGGTGCATCCGCTCTATGTGGTGCTTCTCATCGTACTCGCGCTGTTTCAGACCGTCGTGAGCGATATGCTCTACCGCGAACACTCACGTATGACGGTGAGCGAGTTCATGATAAGCTTTCTTATCGCCGTTGTGTGCGTCATCCTCTTTCGCGATATGCCGTTTCCCGCGCGTCTCATCCCCGGCTGGGACATCGCATTGCCGCTTCTCGGCGCCGCGTCGCAGATAGGCTTTACCGCATATATTTATGAAAATCTCAGGGAACGTGAAATATTCCTGGCCGCGCATGAACGTCAGGAAGGCGTGCTCCTCAAGGACGAATCACGCCGGAATCTGGGGCTCTATAACGGCGTGCGTGACCTCAAACGCATCAAGACTGCACTGATATTCTTCACGTTATTCGTCTCGATTGCGCTGCTCGTCATCGTCGGTGCGGGAGTGAAGCCTTCATGGCTCGTCTACCTTTCAGCTGGTCTTTTTATGATGTCGTTTCTGCTGTCATTCGCCGGTGTCAACAGCCTGCTCGAGGAGATGGAGCGGCGTTCTGAGGGTATCATCATCGAGCCTGCGCTTCACCGGAGACGTTTTAATATTGCCACGGTACTCGTGGCAGTCTGTCTCGCCGGCGCGTTCATGACCGCCCGCGATACGGCGCTGCTGCCGCTGTCGTTCATCAAAACGCTCATGCAGAACTTTTCCATAACCGGTCCGCGATTCGATATGCAGGTTCCGGATACGCATCTGGGTGTCATCAAACCGCCGGTCGACGACACTGAAGTGCCGCAGGGCAGCAGAGAGACGATAGACCTTTCATGGCTGTATCTCATATTCAAGATACTTGTCTTCATCGTTATTAGTGCGCAGGTGGCGATAATAATCATGTTCCTTATTGTGCCGATATTTTCGCCGCGGCTCATCCAGAAACTCGCCCGCGGAAATCCATTCGCCCGGCTTCTTGCACGGATACTGAGCATCGGCGCCGCATGGGTGAATTTCATCAAAGGCTTTTTCGGTCTGTTCAGGCATGAGCCGCGTCTTCGCTCCGAACGGACTTCGGATAATGCCGAGGCAATGCTCGCCGGATTAGCGGACAAACGCGCGTCCATCGCGAAACGGCGTGAGACGAATAAAATAATCGCGTCGTTCCTCCGGGTGATACGCTGGGGAAAGTCGCACGATGTGCCCTATACGCTCAACCTTGCGCCGCAGGAATATCTCACGCGTATAGAAAAACGCTTTCCGTCGCTGCATGAACGTCTTACGCTCATTGCCTCTGTTTTCGAAGAGGCGATATTCTCGCTGAATCTTATCGGCGACACGAAAACGGCGTCGTATTACGAGGCTGTCGCCGGTGTCCTGAAATACCGTGAACCGAAGAAGGCTGCTGGGAATAAGCGATAATCCGTCCTGTGACTGCCGTGCAAATTACTTCGCTTCGCCGGGTATCATCGTCCGCTGCATCATCTCGGTGCCGCGAAGGAACACAGCCTTTACCGGAACGTCGATACTCGATTCGGTGAGGAGCCGGTGCAGCGTGTCAACGTCGGGAAGCGGTTTGTCATCGATGCCGATGAGTATGTCGCCTTCACGTAATCCCGCCCGGTCGGCGGGGGTGTGTTTTTCCACGGCGATGACATGTATCCCCGTTTCCTGTTTCAATCCGAAGAACCGGATTACCTTTCTCGGGAGCGGTACGTCCTGCCCGCCGAGCCCGATATAGCCGCGCCGTATGCGCCCGTCGCGCATGAGATGCATGGCGACGTATTCTGCGGTGGCGCTCGGAATGGCGAAACAGATGCCCTGTGCCTGCATGATCACCGCCGTGTTCACGCCGATAACATCGCCTCGCGCGTTCACGAGGGGCCCGCCGGAATTGCCGGGGTTAAGAGCGGCATCGGTTTGAATGATATTATCCATGAGCCGTCCGGAGATCGACCGCAGACCTCTGCCGAGCGCGCTGATGACGCCTGCGGTCACCGTGTTCTGGAATCCGTACGGATTGCCGATGGCGATGACGAGCTGGCCGGGTGTGAGCGCTCGCGAATCACCGAGCGGTGCGTAGGGTAATACGCGGGCGTGTATGCGGAGCACGGCTATGTCGGTGTGCGGATCGTCGCCGATGATGTCCGCGGGATACCCGTCACCATCAGGCAGTGTGGCGGTAATTGCGGCGGCATTATGCACCACATGGCTGTTGGTGATGATGAATCCATCCGGGGTGAAAATGAAACCGGATCCGCTTCCGCCGTTGTGTTCCGCAGAGGCGTCCGGCCCGGTGGTCTTGATATGGACAACAGCGGGCCCCGCGGTATGTACAGCCCCGATTACAGCCCGTGAATATGCATCGAGAATCTCTTCAGATCCCGAAGCGACAGATGCAGTGACCGTGCTGTTATGTATATCAGTAATCGTTTCCATGCTCATCTCCTTCGCGATAGCGGCAACTATCGTCATTCCATAATCAAAATAATAAATATTTCAGGAATGTAAACAGCGTTTGCGCGGGACATTGTATAATCCCCATTGTAGTTGCGCATCCATACGCTCGTAGATGCGATGAGCGTTTCAGATTGAGTTACAGGAAATCCGCGCTACGCGTTTAAGAGACGCTTTGCGAGCGCTTCGCTGTTCGTGAGCGCCTTATCGAATTCGGTCTGCGAAAGTCCGCTGCCGAGGCCGGTATCACGGCGCTTCTGCTCGGTGAGGAATTCCCCGGGGCGGTGGCAGTCGCTGTCAAGCACGATGGCGGCGCCGTGTCTGAGCGCGCATGCGGCGACATACCCGTTCGTGATGGAATGGCCTTTTTTGGCGGTTATCTCGATATGCACGCCGTTCTTCACGGCAAGCGCCATATCCTCGCCGGAGATGAATCCCGGGTGCGCGAGAATATCAACGTGCGCTTCAATAGCCGCGCGGTTTGTTCCTTCTGCTACGGGTTCGGCACGTGTTTCGCCATGCACCACGATGAGCGGAAGTTTCATGGCGCGCGCTTCTTTCACCAGGAGCGCTATCTCTTTCGGCGGCACATGCGTGAGTTCCACGCCCGGTATGATGGCGATGTCGGGGAAGAACTTCCGGCTTTTTTCCGCGAATGACATGATTGTCCGTGCTATCGATTCAAGGGTTGCGCTGTCGGCGTGATCGGTTATTCCGATGACACCGTACCCTTCAACTGAAGCACGGCGTACGAGCTCCGCGGGTATGAGTTCTCCGTCGCTGAGTATCGAATGGGTATGAAGGTCTATGATCGATGCAGCCATGATCCGTATCCGTTACGATGACATTATCAGCATGAGTATTATTGATACCACAGCGATGACGGCAATTGCGATGCCGGCATAAGCCACGATTGACCATACGCCGCTTTTCGGGGCGGGCGCGGTGACGTTGAATTCTTTGGCGGTCTCCGCGGCCGTTTCGGCGGTGACTTTCAGGATCTTAAGCGGATCGGTTTCTTCGATCTTGCCGACAAGCCCGTCTTCAAGCGCTACGTATATCGTGATGCGCGGGAGATTTTTTTCAATACGCTTGACAACACCGGGGATCTTCGGGTTGTCGTCCTTGTACTTGGTTATCATGCGGCCGAGATAATCGATGCCGCGTGTTGAGCTGTCGTTCACATTGATAAAGATGACATCGCCTTCCTGGATCTGATAGATGATGACACCGCGTACCGGGCTGAGCAGCGGCTTGACCTGAATGATCGCTTCCTTGAACTGAGGAGTCACCGTTGCCGGTTCTGGTTCCTGCTCATCGCTTTTCTGGCCTTTGGATTCTTTTTCGCTCAACTTAAAATCGATAATATTGATGTTCTCTATGCCGATATCTACGTCAAAATTTTTGCTGGCAAATGCCATCAACAGTATTTCCTCGACGAGCGGTTTCAGGTATTTCTCTTTTTTCATATCGAGAAATTTGATGAAATCCTCACGGCGGCTGCTTTCAATAGTCTCTTTGAAAACCTTATTCACCTTATTTACCAGTTCGTACTTCGCCTTCCCGAGCAAGAGCTGTTCTTCAAGACGCTGCTTATACTCTGCCCAACCGGTATGCGGTGATATGGATAATATCGATTTGTCATAATTGACCGCACTCGTCAGATGCAGCATCGTCGTTTCAGGAACGTAATAAAAAAATGAAACGCATCCGGCAACTTTGAGGTTTACTTCAAAAAAGTTGATGCGGACGTTCATGACATCCTTATTGTCCGAGTTCATGAGCGCCTTCGCTTTCGCGTCGTTACCGCGCGCAAGCTCATGCGCTATGTTGTACCGCTCGGTTTCCCGTGCGAGGTTCTTGGCGTTTTCGACGAGTGACGTTGCCGGTGCGGCAGCGTCCTTATTGTCTTTTGGATCCATCACTTCCTCCGTGGATTTTCGTGAGGATGTCATGGGTGATCTCCAGTGTACGTACATCGTTCATGACATCAACCAGCGGTACCGCAGTACCGCGCGCGCAATTAACAAAATGTTCAACTTCAAGTTTGAGCGCGTTCTCACGGTGAGTGAATACGCGCTCTACAATCGATTCCTGCCGGTAGCTTATGCCGTCGTTCAGTTTGACGACACTTTCGCTTGATGACTGCCGGTGTATTTCCATTTCCTGCGTCGTATAGTTAAGGATAATATAGTCTTTTTCCTCGGATATGGCGAGTGTGCGTATTTTTTCCTGTGTCGCGCGGCTTGCGGTGATAACGGCTACGCAGCCGTTATCAAACGTCAATGTGGCGGATGCAACGTCTTCGTGCTGGCTGAACACTCTCGTGCCGGCGGCCGACAGGTGCGTGAGCGGACGGTTGACCAGGTTGAGGACGATATCGATGTCGTGTATCATAAGGTCAAGCACAACACCGACGTCTTTGATGCGGGGGTTGAACGGCGAGAGGCGTCGTGTTTCGATGAGCCGCGGCGCCCGTACGACATTGCGGAGTTCCTGCACAGCGCCGTTGAAACGTTCCACATGGCCAACCTGCAGTATCAGCGAACGTTTTTTTGCCTCAGCCGCAAGCGCTTTCGCCTCGTCCACCGTGGGTGTCATCGGTTTTTCAACGAGCACATGCACATTCGCCTTGAGCGCGGCAAGCGCCGCATCAAAGTGATATTTTGTAGGTACCGCTATAATGACCCCGTCAACGTTCGCGAGGGTGTCTTCAACGCTCTTGAACGCAGTCGTATTATATTTCTTAGCGACCGCTGTGCGCTCATCCTTGTTCGTATCGAAAACACCGGCAAGCTCTGCCGAGGATAATTGTTTTATGACATTGACGTGATATTTCCCCATATGCCCGACACCGATGACGCCAAGACGCATGGTTTTATTCTCAGATTGCATGGATGTATTCCTTAATCGTTTCCACAAGTGGAACAATTATACCTCGCAATCTGTAAAAATCAATCGCAGGTTCTGAATCGGCAGGAATATGACGGTATATATCATCTTTCAGATGTCATGCCGCCGATTTTGGCGATGTATTTTAACAAAGATACCTAAGGTTGATTTATGATAAACATGAAAGTGATTTGAGTGGTAATTATGTAAAAAATAAGACCAGCAAAAAAAAAATATTAAAAAGCGCTTGACTATTTTAGATTATGTATTACTATATATTTGTACACTGGTTATAAATACAGTGTACAAAGGAACACCATGAGCGAACAACTTACCGATAAACAGCGCGAAATGCTTGAATTTATCGAAAGCTATGCAAAACAGCAGGGATATCCGCCAACGGTGCAGGAAATCATGCATCATTTCAATTTTGCCTCTCCCAATGCGGTGACATCGCAGCTTGCCGCTCTTGAGAAGAAAGGCCATATACGAAAAGCAGGCCGGCGTGCCCGGGGTATCGAAGTACTCAACCCGACTAATACGCTGGAAACGGGCGATCTGATAAACGTACCGCTGCTCGGTTCAGTTATGGCGGGACCGAACATGATAGCGGATTCCGCTGTCGAAGACCGGATGCTTTTTCCGAAATTCATTGCGCGTGAAGACGGTGTTTTTCTTATGAAGGTCAAAGGCGATTCTATGATAAATGCCCATATTGCCGACGGTGATTATGTGCTCGTGAAACCGTCGATCGATGCCAATAACGGCGAGATCATTGTCGCTACCTATCGTAATGAAGATACCGGCAGTGACGATGTTACCGTTAAACGGTTTTTCCGCGAAAAGGATCACATCCGTCTCGCACCGGAAAACGATGAGTACAAACCGATCTTGTGTGAAACGGTGACTATCGTAGGCAAAGTTATCGCCGTCATCCGTCTTAATATTCAGTGAAAAGGAATTATTATGTTTTTAACAAAAGATGCATATACAATGGACAATGCACGCTGTGTCCGCTGTGCGGAATATATGTCACGGCTTCTGCACAACACCAAGCGCGAACAGTATCTTGCGAAGGGCAAGATCAAAGACACCTACATGATTGAGCGGCGTAAAGAATACTGTGCCGTCTGCCGCGGACTTTCGCTCCCGAAAGTTGAACGTGCGGTCATGGTGAGCAGCACCCCGGCTAACGCGTTCATTCCCGAAATCGCATGAAAATAAGAGATAAGGGGGGAGCGGAATTCCCATCATCCCTCCCAAATGACCGCTCCTCCCTTACCTTATTCATAGCCCAGGATTATTCCACGAGGAGTTTCATATGGCACCGATGACAACTGAAAAAGAATCCTTGACCGACGATATCGATTCACTTTCCGAGGAAGTGAAGATACTTGAGCTGAAAATGCATATCCTCGACCTGGAACTCAATAAAATAAAAAGCGGGGCATGAGCCCCGCTTTTTTATTCGTCTGTGTGCGAAAGGGTTATTTCTTTCCCTTTTTGCCTTTCTTAGCCGGTTTCTTGGCCGCCTTTTTAGCAGCTTTTTTTCCACCGGTTTTTGCAGCACTCTTGCTTTCAATGGCAGCCTGAGCCGCGGCAAGACGTGCGATGGGTACACGGAACGGTGAGCATGAAACATAGCTCATGCCGATCTTGTGACAGAACTTCACGGAATCAGCATCGCCGCCGTGTTCGCCGCATATGCCCACTTTGAGTCCCGGGCGTGTGCTGCGACCGCGTTCGATACCGGTCTTGATCAGTTCGCCGACACCGTCAACATCGATGGTCTGGAACGGATCGTTGATCAGTATCTTGCTGGTCAGATAATCGGGGAGGAATGAGCCGATGTCGTCGCGTGAGAAGCCGAATGACATCTGCGTAAGGTCGTTTGTGCCGAAAGAGAAGAACTCCGCCGTTTCCGCCATCTTGTGTGCAAGCAGCGCCGCGCGGGGTATCTCGATCATCGTGCCGTACATGAACGGAATCTTTACGCCGAGTTTTTTCTCGACTTCAGCGTGTACTTTGTCGACGATCACTTTCTGATGGTCAAGTTCGGTGACCGCGCAGGTTACCGGGATCATGATCTCGGGTACCGCTTTCTTACCGGCTTTGATGAGTTCGCCGGCCGCTTCAAGTATCGCGCGCACCTGCATTTCGGTTACTTCAGGATAGGTGACACCGAGACGTACGCCGCGGTGGCCGAGCATCGGATTGTTTTCTTTGAGCGATTCGCCGCGCTTATGCGCTTCTTCGACGCTGATGCCGAGTTCCTGCGCCATTGCCGCGACTTTGTCGGGGCTGTGCGGAACGAATTCGTGCAGCGGCGGGTCAAGCAGGCGGATGGTGATAGGATAGCCGTTGAGGGCTTCCATGGTGGCTTTCATATCGTTCTTAACGAACACTGAAAGTTCATCAAGCGCCGCTTTGCGTTCAGCGAGGGCTTTCGACATGATCATCTTACGGAGCAGGAACAACGGTTTGTCGCTGCCTTCGCCGTAGAACATGTGCTCGGTGCGGAAAAGACCGATGCCTTCTGCGCCGAATGCGATGGCCTGTTTCGCGTCTTTCGGCGAATCGGCGTTTGTGCGTACTTTGAGCACGCGGAACTTGTCGACGAGTTTCATCAGTTCGGTGTAGGAAGTGTTGCGCTCGAGGTCCGGAGCGACCAATGCGAGTTCACCGGTATACACGGTCCCCTTCGTTCCGTTGATGGAGATCCAGTCTCCTTCACGGACAAGTGCGCCGCTTTTCGTCTTGAATGACTTGCCGTCGTCGCCTATTTCGAGGTCAGCACAGCCGACCACGCAGCATTTTCCCCAACCGCGCGCAACGAGTGCCGCGTGGCTTGTCATGCCGCCTTTCGAGGTGAGAATGGCTTCCGCTTTGTGCATGCCGTCAACATCTTCCGGCGATGTTTCTTCGCGTACGAGAATGACTTTCTCGCCGCGCTCAGCCCACTTAACTGCGTCTTCAGAACTGAACACTACACGGCCTTTTGCGCCGCCCGGGCCGGCAGGAAGACCCTTGGCTATCGGGCTTGTGGCGGATTCCGCTTTCGGATCGAACATCGGCAGGAGCAGTTCTACAAGCTGCTGCGGCGGAACACGCATGATCGCTGTTTCAGCATCGATGAACTTTTCATTATACATATCAACGGCCATGCGGACAGCCGCTGTGCCGTTGCGTTTGCCGTTACGGCACTGGAGCATGAAGAGTTTGCTTTTTTCAATAGTAAACTCGATGTCCTGCATGTCGCGGTAATGCGTTTCAAGACGCTTCTGGATGTCATTCAGTTCTTTATAGCATGCGGGCATTATCTTTTCGAGCGTCGGGAGCGTTTTGCTCTGATCGTTCTTCGACATGTCGTTGATCGGGCCCGGTGTGCGTATGCCGGCCACAACGTCTTCGCCCTGTGCGTTGACGAGATATTCGCCGTAGAAATACGGTTCGCCGTTGCCGGGGTTGCGGGTGAATGCCACGCCGGTTGCGGAATCATCACCCATGTTGCCGAACACCATGGACTGGACGTTCACCGCAGTTCCCCACTCATCGGGGATCTTCTCTATGCGGCGGTATTCGACCGCGCGCTTTCCGTTCCAACTCATGAACACGGCGCCGATGCCGCCCCACAGCTGATCTTCCGGTTTTTCAGGGAAGGGTTTGCCGAGTTCTTTTTTGATCATATCCTTGAATTCGGCGACAAGCGCTTTGAGTTCTTCGGTGGTTATCTCGGTGTCGAGTTTATAACCCTTTGATTTTTTGATCTCGCTCAGGCGTTCGTCCATGAGTTTGCGAATGCCTTTGCCGCGAGCAGGTTCCATACCGGCAGCCTTTTCCATAACAACGTCGGCATACATCATGACAAGCCGGCGGTACGCATCATAAGCGAAACGCGGATTATTCGTCATCTTGATGAGGCCGAGGACGGTGGTATCGTTGAGACCCACGTTGAGAACCGTGTCCATCATACCGGGCATAGATTTCCGGGCGCCTGAGCGCACCGAAACGAGGAGCGGATTCGCCGCATCGCCGAACTTTTTGCCCATGATCTTCTCAACTGAAACAAGCGCTTTTTCAATCTGCGCCTTCAATTCGGGCGGATATTTCCGTCCATTTTTGTAGAAATACGTGCAGACATCGGTGGTGATCGTGAATCCCGGTGGTACCGGCAGGCGAAGCTTCGGGTGACCCGCCATTTCAGCGAGGTTTGCACCTTTACCGCCCAAGAGATTCTTCATGCTTTCGTTACCGTCGGCTTTTCCGCCGCCGAACGAATATACGTACTTTGGCATACGCAGACTCCTTGTGGTATTTATAGGTATCTCAATAACGTCACGCCCGCATCAATAGGCATGTGAGCATATGCCGTTAGTGAATTACGCAAGGCGGGATGATATCATCAAATTATTTTTAATGCAAATTATTTTTGAAAAATTATGCTTGCAAAAAAGGATGGCTGATAGTACTATACCGCCGCTCATTTAACCTTTTACAATTGTAATTGTTTTACAATGCGCGTTACACTTTAAAGAAAATGGTATCTTCCGCGAGACGGTTTTCGCCTGCGGATGATGATCAATAAAAGTATCACTGTGGAGGAACGTATGATAACGGTCAGCGGACTATCAAAACACTACGGCGACATACGTGCGGTTGACGGCATCGATTTCAGCATCAACCGCAAGGAAATCGTCGGAATTCTCGGACCAAACGGCGCCGGAAAGACAACGACGCTGCGTATGCTTACCTGCTTTCTTACCCCCACCAAAGGCGACGCGTCGATCAACGGCGTGAGCGTGTATGAAGACCCCATCGCCATTAAAAAGACGATCGGTTATCTGCCGGAAATGGCCCCGCTCTACGCGGACATGGTGGTCTATGATTATCTGGTGTACGTATCCGCCATCCAGGAACTGCCCACCGCGAACGTTGAACCGAGCATCCGGTATGTCGTTGAAAAATGCGGCCTGCGCGAATTTATATCAAAGAAGATCGGTGAGCTTTCCAAAGGTCAAAAGCAGCGCGTAGGTCTTGCCGCCGCCATCATCCACAATCCCGAAGTGCTCATACTCGACGAGCCCACCAGCGGTCTTGACCCCAATCAGATCATCGAGATACGTTCGCTCATCCGCGAGCTTGGTAAAGAAAAGACTGTCATCCTTTCCACGCACATACTTCCGGAAGTGGAAGCAACGTGTGACCGCGTTATCATTATAAGCCGCGGGAAGATTGTTGCGGACAGCCCCACGAAAGACCTCGTCAGCGGCAAAGACCGCCCGACCATCGTGACTGTCGAACTGAAGACAAACGCCTCGGCACAGGAAATTGAGCGTGTGGTGCGTACGGCGGGTTCAGTGAACCGCGTTGATGTGAAGGACCACGGCGCCACGAAAGTTGCGCACATCGAAACGCCGATGAACGTCGACATCCGCGAGAAGCTCTATGGCGCCATCAAAACGACCGACTGGGCTATCTACGGCATGCAGCGCGAGACTCAGAACCTTGAAAATATATTCCACGAACTGACCCGGGAGGCTTAATTATGAACGAAATGGTCATAAACTGGCAGAAGGTGCTCATCATCGCCAAAAAAGAACTGCGGTTCTTTTTCTTTTCACCTATCGCCTATATTTTCGTCTGCATTTTCCTTGCGCTCATGGGCGTTGTGTTTTTCTTTTTCCCTTTCTATAACTTTTTCATGATCAACCAGGTTGAGATGCGGATATTTTTCGAAATACTGCCGCCGGTTTTGTCGATAATCATACCGCTCGTGACGATGGCGCTTTTCTCCGAGGAGTTCAGCGTTGGGTCCTACGAGATCCTGAACACGCTTGCGGTGACCACCTTCGATATTACACTCGGCAAGTTTATCGCGGCAACCGCGTTTATCGCTTCCGCGCTCATACCCACGCTCATCTATCCGGTGTCACTCATGCTGCTCGGCGATTTGAGCATCATGCCGGTCATCGGCGGTTACATCGGTTCCGTATTTCTTATCGGTGCGCTGACATCGATAGGAATACTGACGTCGGCAATCACGAAGAACCAGATTATCGCGTTCATTACCGCGTTCGCCGCATGTCTCACCATATCATTCCTTATCCAGCTTGCCATGCCGGTCATCCCGGGCATCGTAAGCCCGCTGTTCGATTATCTCTCGGCGTTCAGCCACTTCTCGAACATAGCGCGCGGCATTCTCGACTGGCGCGACATTCTGTATTTCCTCTCGATTATCGTGATAGCGCTTTACTCGACAAAGCTCGTCCTCGATAACCGGAAATAGGATAAGGAGCACGAAATGAAAGAAACGAATATACAGGACCAGAAAAACCGCATTGATAATACAACGCTCTATCTGATCGTTGTGGGCATCATCGTGGTGCTGAATATTATCTGTCTCAAATTCTACGCGCGGCTCGACCTCACCCGCGACGGTGATTACTCGCTGTCCGCACCGAGCAAAAAGATAGTGCGTCAGCTCCGTGAGCCGATGACGGTGAAAGTGTTTTTTACGCGCGATCTTCCGTCGCCGTACAGCACCTATTACCGCTACCTCGAAGACATCCTCCGCGAGTATCGCGCAAGCGGAAGGAATTTCCGTTTTGAATTCGTCGATCTGAAACGCTTTCCGAACGCTCCCGACGAATACGGCATCCAGCCGATACAGCTGCAGGTCTATGAAAAGGATCAGGCGAAATTCATACGCGCGCATATCGGCATGGTGTTCCTGCACGGCGACGTCATCGAACGCATACCGCAGATAACGACGACCGAAGGACTTGAATACAAGATCACGTCCATCATCCGCAAGATGAACGACAAGGTGGACAAGCTTGCCGCGCTCAACGGCACGGTCGAAGTTACGCTGTTTGTATCGGGCAATCTTCCGTCGCAGGCTATTCAGGGGCTTGAGGGCTTAAGCGACAAGATGAAAGAAAAGTTCGATACACTCAATAAGAAATTTATGGGCAAACTGAAGTATTCGTTCATCGACACCGCGTCTGATCCGGCTGCCGAGAAAAAAGCCATCGAGCGCGGTGCGCAGCGGCTTGACTGGCCGGCCTTCCGCAACTACGCCGCGGGACACGGGTTCATCGGACTTACGGTGACCTACGGCGATAAACACGAGAACGTACAGCTGCTCGGACGCAATCTGTTCGGACAATATTACATCGAAGGTGTAGAGAATCTCGAAAGCACGGTGCAGGGCGTCATCGACAATATCATCGGACTGAACCGGAAGATCGGTTATGTAACCGGATACGGAGAACCCGCACGCTGGGGCGGATACGGTATGATGGGGCAGCAGCAACAGAGCCAGAACACCATAGCGAATCTCGCCGGCTTCATTGAAGAGCAGTATCAGTTCGAGAATCTCGCGCTGAAAGATAAGAAGATTCCGGCGGATGTCGATGCGCTTCTCATCGTAGGCCCCAAGCAGCGTCTCGGCGACTATGAACTCTATCAGATCGACCAGTTCATCATGAGCGGAAAGCCCGTTGCATTCCTCCTGAACGGTCTCGATTTTCCGCAGCCGCCGCCGGAGATGGCCATGTATCAGCAGCAGCCGCCGCAGGGTATGTCGGTGAACACGGGGCTTGAATATCTGTTAAGCTCATATGGCGTACGTTTGAACAACAACCTTGTGCTTGACGAGAAATGCTACAAACAGCAGGCCCCGCGCGAGTACGGCGGCGGAGAACGGGCGATCTATTTTGCTCCCATCGCCGAGCAGGATAATATCTCGCAGAAACATATAATCTCCCGCCGCATCAAGGGGCTCGTTGTTCTGCAGGCATCGTCGATCGAGCCGATCGACAGTATCATCAAGACGAACAAGATTACGTACACCGAGCTCATCAAGACCTCGAAGCGCGCATGGCAGAAAGGCGAGGGTGTCATGCTTAATTATGTTATGCCGCCAGAACAGACAAATGAATACAAACAGATGGCCGTTGCGGCAACGCTCGAAGGACCGTTCAAGAGCTACTTCGAAGGGAAGGAGATCCCCGCAGAACCGAGCACCAACATGAAGAAGGCTGCCGTTCAGGCCGCTAGTGCTTTCTCGAATCAGCAGTCGGGCTTCATCGCGCAGGCGAAAAAGGCCCGCGTATTTGTTCTCGGTTCCGGCGAAATGGCGAAGAACTCGCTCATTGACGCTGAAGGGAAATACCCCAACGCGGTATTCATGAAGAACGTCGTCGACTGGCTGGTGGCGGATTCGGACCTTATCGCGATACGCAAAAAGGGACTTACCTATAATCCGATGAAGCAGTCGTCCGACCTTCTGAAGACCATCATTAAAGTGATTAATATTTTCGGTCTGCCGCTTATCGTCATAGCGTTCGGCATATTCCTCTGGCGCATCGACATGCGGCGCCGTCAGCGTATTGCCGGGATGTTCAAATAATCGGTGATGGAGATACAGCTATGAAAAACAAGTCGCTTATGTTCATTCTCGGCGCGGTTCTCATCGGGCTTCTCGGAGTGCTCGCGCTGTCGATGTTCGTTTTCCAGGATCGCGGATATTCGCTTCCAGCGCTCAAGGAATTTAAGAACCTTAACAAGATCGAGGTGAAGAAGAGTACGAATACCGTGCTTTTCACGCAGTCCGCTGACAAGTGGACGGTGACGCCTCCCAACGACACCGCCGACAAGACCGTAGTTGACGCGATGGTCATCAAGCTCAAGCAGATGAAACTCACCTCGCTTCTGTCATACGGCGAAAATCTCGAGAAGTACAATCTCGATACGAACGCGCGTGTTGAAGTAACCGCATGGCAGGACAAGAAGGTTGTGGCGCATTTCTATCTTGGAAAAACATCGCCGACCTACAGCCATTCGTATGTGCAGCTTCCGGGTAACAAGAATGTATATGAAATGGCCGGAAATCTCCCGGAGACATTTGATAAGAACAGTATCGATTCATTCCGCTCAAAGGATGTCACCTCGGTTGCCATGGATGATGTGCAGGAGATCGCCTTCGTTGAAGGCGGACGTGAAACGATGTTTGTACGAAACACGTCGACGATAACGAATCTCACGGCGACGAACGACAAGACAAACTTCGGGAAACCGAAGACGGAGATAATTACCGTTTGGAAGACACCGAAAGGAAGCGCGGCGAACGTCAAAACGATGGAAGAACTCCTGACACGCATATGCAAGCTGAACGCGGTTTCATTTGCCGGCGAGAAGCAGGAAGAGCCCAAAGGCGTTCTTGCCGCATACCGCATGAAAACGAAACTCGGCGATGTTGACGTCACCGTGGTCCGGAAAGATACGAATAATAATTATCTCGTTTCAACCGCCGGAAGAAAGTCGTTCTTTCACGTGAATGAGACGACGATAAAGGATATTTTCGACAAGGCTAAAGCGGTAAAGGCTGAGGCCGGATATTGACAACGGCTGACGATCCCGGCTGTACCCCGGTGTTTTCGGGAATTGCATTTCTGTCACGGTATGGTATATTATCCGTAACGGACAACAGCGATGAGTAACACACGCAGGAGGAGCCGGCAATGGATCCGATAGCCCGGAAAACCAAAGACACGCAGGAGACGGATGGCGTTGTCATACAGTTTGTGACCTTCCGTCTTGCGGATGCGGAATACGCCGTTAATATCATGCAGACGAAAGAGATCATCCGCATGGAACGGATCACGCTCATCCCCAACGCGCCGGATTTTGTAGAAGGCGTCATCAATCTTCGCGGCAATGTAATCCCGGTAATCGACCTTAAAAAACGGTTCCATCTGAAGTCCGGCGAAAATGACACGAGTTCGTGCATCATCATCGTACGCATAGATAAAATGGAAATGGGCATCATCATCGACGCGATATCGAAAGTGATGCACCTGCCGCAGTCAGACGTGCAGCCGCCGCCCGCGGTGCTTGCCGGCATCGGCGAGAAGTACATCAACGGCGTGGCGAAAATAGATGAACGCCTGGTGATGATACTTGATCTTGAGAAACTGTTCACCTTTGACGAACAGGAGTCGCTCAAAAAGCTTTAGCATGAACGTTACGGTAATACTTACCACCATCGACAGAAAGCACGAACAGCATTTCAGTCATCATCTGGTTAAGGAACGGTTTGCCGCATGTATCGAACGTTTTGATGTGAAGACGCTGTACTGGTGGGAAGGGAAGCTCTGCGACGAACATGAGGTGTCGCTCATCATAAAAACGCCCCGTAAGATGCGTGCCGCATGCATCGCCGAGATTGAACGTACGCATCCGTATGATTGTCCGCAGATCATCGTACTGGACGGGACGGTTGCCAATAAGCCCTATTTTAATTTTCTGCTGCATTCCGTTACCGCCGGACCCTGAACCCGTCTGCTATTTTGAGCGTCATTGAGAGGTGCCTTGTGAAAACACGTGCGATTGCGCCCGGTGTGCGTTGTTCCATTTTTGAAAGCGATACCGGTGTTTCTGAATATTACCTTGTCATTGAATCGAGACCTGAAAGTATTTTTTCGAAAACACTGTCGGAAATGTATACGCAGTACACCGATGCGCTCAAGGAGATGGGGCTTGCCGAAAGCACGCTCTGTTTCGCACGGGTGTACTTAAGCGATATAGAAAATCAGAAGAAAGAGGTTATCGTTTCGCCGCTCTTCAACAGCCTGAGCATCGGTACCTGTTCGCTCAAGGAGCAGGCGCCGCTTGAAAGCGGTGATTTGACGCTGTTCGCCTATCATATCAAAGGCGTGAACAGCCCCATCACCAATGAGAAGTATAATTTTGACGATCAGTATTTCGGATACGGGACAAAGTTCATCGGAAAGAATTACAACCTCTATTATACCGCGAATTTCTCGGGCTGGGGGGAATTGAATTCCTACATTCAGACGAGCAAGATTTTTTCCATGTACACGCGGTTTCTCCATGACAACAAGATGACGCTCATGAATAACACCGTGCGTACCTGGATTTATGTCCGTGATATCGACAATAATTATCACGGCATGGTGAGCGCGCGTAAGGATTTTTTCGAGGCGCAGGGACTTACCAAGGAAACACGCTACATCGCCAGCACGGGGATTGAGTCCATCAATACGAATCCCGACGCGCTGGTGTCGCTCGATGCGCTCTCGATATCGAACCTCGATCCGAAGCAGATCGTCCGCATGGAGGCGCCGGCCAACATGTGTCCCACGCACTGCTACGGTGTCACGTTTGAACGCGGATCCCGTATCGATTTCGGCGATCGTTCGCATTTTCATATATCCGGTACGGCGAGCATCGACAATAAGGGCGATGTCATGTACATCGGCGATATAAAAAAGCAGACCGAACGCACACTCGATAACATCGAAGCGCTGCTGACCGAGCAGCAGGCGACCATCGACGACATGGCGTACCTTATCGTGTATCTCCGCAATAATGCGCATTGTCAGTTCGTTTCCGAAGTGATAAAAAAACGGCTGAAAAGTCCGATACCTATCGTCATGGTGAACGGCGCCGTATGCCGGCCGACGTGGCTGGTGGAGATGGAAGGTGTAGGCATCAAGAAGCAGGCAACATCTTTTCCCGCATTTTTTTAATGTGTTAACTGCTTGACTGCACCGATTGGTTATTGTATATTATCAACAGTTCTTTGACAGGGGATGATCTGGTTTCGACTGCATAAGAGTATCGAGATCTGCGTGTCGCGGCGGCATGCCCGCGTTAAAACGTGCCAAACTTATAAGTGCTGATAACTTCGCACTTGCTGCTTAATCAGTAGCCGTCTCGCTCTGTTTTTTCTACGGAGCAGGGATTGAGGCGCAACAACACGTAGGAACGCACCATCCGTGCTATTCTAACGGATGAATGCGGAACAATAGAATGTAGCGTACGCGAGTTTCGCAGGAATTTTCATCGCGCACGTGAATCAACAATTCCGGCTACACACGTAGGTGGTTTCGTTGCTGTATGCAGGACGCGGGTTCGATTCCCGCCATCTCCAAAACGCAGGCTATACTTACCGTTACACCACGATGATTTCACTCTTATTGTTGACAATTTTACCATATCATATAGTATGAAATAATAGTACGCAGCCATAGGCTAGGGAGTCCTCGAATGGAAAAGAAATATTCGCGAAAACAGTATTTTATCAATAAAGATCTGCAATTGCGCATCATGCGGGACGTGTTCTTCACCGTGCTGGTCCTTACATTCGTGCTTTCGCTCAGTATATATTATGTGGTAAACTCCCGGCTTACCAAGAGTGTCGAGCTCGGCAAGAACAGCATTGAGAATATCGATGCCGGGCGCGGAACCTCGGCGGTTACCCGCGTGAAGCATATGGCAAAGGATACGCGAATTATCGACGTGACGAAAGACAATATGTATGTTGATATCATCAAGATATTCGTGCTCAATATTGTTTTTTCGCTCCTCGTGGTCGTCTTTTCGTTCATGTTCATCTCGCATCGCATCGCCGGCCCCGTATATCGTTTCAGCAAGGCGTTTGATGCGCTCCGCGAGGGCGA
This sequence comes from Spirochaetota bacterium, assembly GCA_016214035.1. Taxonomy (GTDB): domain Bacteria; phylum Spirochaetota; class Brachyspiria; order Brachyspirales; family JACRPF01; genus JACRPF01. The sequence goes on from JACRPF010000014.1 coordinate 123,475, forward strand.
CCTTTCAGTTACGGTGAACCTTCGCAAGAAAGATGAGCTAAAAGACCTGGCCGATAAATTCAATGTCATGATGCTTGACATGAATGATAAAATGCTTGCGGTTACCGCTGCGTCACAGGGTGTTAAAAAGGCCGTTGGAAAGAGCAAGGCCGCCGCTAAATGCAAGGCGCTTGACGAAGCGATTGGACAGTTCAAGACCGTACAGCGCTGAGCGTTCACGCCATCATACGGTCAATACCGCGATATTGTATCGCTTCGCTTATATGTTCAGCACAAATATCGGCTGCTCCGGCGCAATCTGCGATGGTACGGGCAATGCGAAGTATCTTATCATATGACCGCGCGGTGATGCCGATTCGGTTTACCGCTGCCCGCATAAGTGTTTCACCCTCGGTATCCAGTTTGCAATGCGCTGCTATTTCACGCGGTCCCATCATCGCGTTGCAGTAGACACTCGTTCCGCGAAATCGTGCGGTTTGAATATCACGCGCCTCTTGTACTGCTGAGCGGATTACCGCGGAGGTCTCGCCATCAGCGGCATTTTTCAGCGTGTCGTAGGGAACGCGACGTACATCAACGATGATATCAATACGGTCCATCACGGGACCGGAGAGGCGTGAGCGGTAGCGCCGGATTGATGCCTCGGTGCAGGTGCATGCTTTCATTGTGTCGCCGAGATATCCGCAGTCACACGGGTTTGACGCCGCGGCAAGAATGAAATTCGACGGGAATTTCAGTGTGCCGCTCGCTCTCGATATGCTCACCGCGCGTTCCTCCATAGGTTCACGGAGCGTCTGAAGCACTTTTGGGTCGAACTCGCCGAACTCATCGAGAAACAGGATGCCGTTGTGCGCGAGCGTGACCTCTCCCGGACGCGGGAACTGGCCGCCGCCGGCGATGCTTGCATACGATGCGGTATGATGCGGTGAACGGAACGGCCGCTCGGCGATGATCGACTTGCCCGGCGGTATCAGCCCAACGATAGAATAGACTTTGGTGACTTCAAGCGCCTCTTTGTGGGTGATATTGGGCAATATCGTCAAAAGTCTCCGTGCGATGAGCGTTTTGCCGCAGCCCGGAGGGCCTATCATCATGAAATTATGACCGCCGGCAGCAACAATCTTCGCCGCACGTTTCACGCTTTCCTGTCCGCGAACATCGTGGAAATCGAATGGGTAATTGGGTGTTGCAGCGTGGAATGTGCCGCCGGAAGCAGTACTTCCCGCAACACGACCTTCGGCCACATCAATGGCTTCGGCGAGATTTTTCACCGGATACACCGTAAGCCCTTCGACGATCTCCGCCTCTTTGGCATTATCAACCGGAACAATAGCCGATGTGATGCCCTGTTCATGCAGCGTCAGGAGCATGGGGAAAAGGCCGCGCACCGGGCGCAGATTACCGTTAAGCGCAAGTTCACCGAAAATAGCGGTATGTGACAGATCGATTCTCGGGTCGGTCTGATTCGTGGCAATCATGACACCGAGCGCGAAGGCCGCATCATAGAACGAACCTGTTTTCCGCATACTTGCCGGCGCGAGATTGATAATGACGCGTCGTGCCGGGAAACTGCCGCCGGTGTTGGTAACGGCTGCAACAACGCGTTCACGGGCTTCATTAACGGCCTGATCGGGCAGGCCCACCACCTCGAATCTCGGCATACCGCCGGAAACATTGACCTCGATTGAGATACGATATCCTTCGATTCCAAGAATCCCGCCGGAATACAGTTTTGCGTACATAAATATCCTTTTGTGTTGCTACCTATATAAACAACTTTTTCATACAGGAATCTGCCTGAGAATATGACTTTTTCAGTTTTTTGAAAAACGGCAGCGATGGTCAACTATTTTGACATTATGCAAAAGCTTGGTATTATGCACTGAACGAATACGACTCGAGGTGCCGCATGAATACCATTCCCGCGTTTGCTGTTATCGGCGGAAGCAATGGCTTTAGGCTGCTCGGCGACGGAGCAACAGGGTTCACTGATATCGGGCGAATTCGTACGCCGTTCGGTTTAAGCGAACCGGTGTTCCGCAAAGAGCATACAGCGGTACCGTTCTATTACATGTCCAGACACGGTGTAAGCGGTTATACGGTTACTGCGCCGTTCGTAAACTACCGGGCGAATGTATATGCGCTGAAGATGCTATCGGTGAAAAGCATTCTCAGCTGGAGCGGCCCGGGTGCGATTGACACGTCATATACGGTCGGTGATTTTGTGCTTCCGGATGACATCATCGATGAGACCAAATACCGGGCACGTACGTTCTATGAAAACACCGGACTCGGATTCATACGTCAGAATCCCGTGTTCTGTCCCTGTCTTGAAGGTTTCATTGTTAAAGTCGTAAAACGCGCGGGCCTTACACTAAAAAAGGGCGGTGTCTATGTCTGCACCGACGGTCCGCGGCTTGAGACAAAAGCCGAGATACGGAAGTATGCATCGTACGGCGGAAGTTTTGTGGGGATGACACTTGCACCCGAGGCTTTTCTTGCCCGTGAGCTTGAGATGTGTTATCGTCCGCTCTGTTATATCACCAATTATGCCGAGGGAGTGGTGGAGCGGCGCTACAAAAGCGGTGAGCTGTTCGAGGGAATGAATGACGCCGGTGAGAAACAGAAATTCGAATATGCGGTTTCAAAATTATCGGATATTGTCACTGCGGCGGCGGCTGAATTGGATGCTGACAGCGGGCTGCTGTCAGGTGATTGTTCCTGCCGCATGAGCATGGAACGTTATCGCAAGCGCGGCGATATCGACGCGAAATGGTGGAAGCATCTGTCGCCGGGAAATAAACGAACATTGAGATGAAACATCGATGATAATTGAACGTATCGGCATGTATGAAGGTGCGTCACGTACCGCACATTACCACGAGTGCTATGAGATGCGCTATATCGTCGACGGTGAATGCGTCCTGAAAATCGGCGATGACCGCCACCGGTTGACGCCGGGACTTGCGGCCTTCACCGCGCCGCGTGAGGGGCACACGGTAGTATACGATGAGCGCCGGCCCATCGTCCAGTATCTGATGCTGTTTACGCTTGATGAAAAGGACGGCGAGCTCGCAGAACATCTCGCCCGTCTTGCGAAAAAGCGCGTTATCGGAGTGGGTGAGGGAAAGGCGTATTTCTTTGAGACCCTGCGGATGAAAATGGAATCGCAGAGCAGGCGGCTTTCGCTTTCCGGCGTGCATCAATGCATATCGTTCCTGTACGGTCTCGGCGAAGATGCCAAACGTGATGTTGATGCGTCGCATCCGCGTATTGAAAAGGCGCTTGCGATACTGCATAAGTCGCTGTCGCGGCATACGGATGTCGTGTCACTTTCGCATCGCGCCGGCCTTGAGCGGTCATATTTCATACGCACATTCCGGAAAGCCACCGGACTCACGCCGATGAAATATCTTATGCGTTTGAAAGTTGAGGCAGCCTGTTCGCTCCTGTCGCGTACCGATATGTCGGTTGCGGCCATAGCCGAACGGTTCCGTTTTTCAGATCAGTATCATTTCAGCAGGACATTCAAACAGATGATGGGTGTCGCGCCTATTGTTTATCGCAAGAACGGCGGCGATGTGGGCGTATAGACGGTGCACCAGCGTTTGCATGGTCACAGTGTGATGTGCATGCCTTCCCGGAGCGAGTCAACCGCAAGTCCGTTGGCGGCGTAACTGCGCGCTTCGGCTTCGATGTTTTCTATCATCGCATCGCTGGCTGACGGTGCATGGTGGCAGAGATACAGATTCTTTACCCCGGCTTCTTCAGCAACCTTCACGCAATAGTCCGGTGTGGCATGTCCGAAACCGGCGGCATAGCGCGGTTCGCCTTTTTTCGTATACTGACAATCCATGACAAGCGCCTGCGTGCCTTTGAGATACGGCTTCAATTCCACATGCGTGCCGTCGGTGTTCTCGTGGTCGGTGAGTATAGTGAGCGATTTACCGTTCGCCTCAAAGCGATATGACAGCGTTTTCTGCGGATGGTTGAGGCAGTCGTTTATTTTGATGATGAGGCAATCATTGAGATACACCCAGTCAGAATGTTTGTTCATCTTGAAGCGTTTGCCGCTCTGCGACAATTCATGGAATTGCCTGAGCGTAAGCGCCTTGATGCCGAAGTTTTTATGACAGGCGAGGATGGTGTTCCGCGGCTGTTCAAGCGGTACCATTTTCTTGAAGCGCACTTCGCGTTCCGATATTTCTATGGGGAATACCGGGCGGTGCATGAGATGTGAAATGGCTTTGCGGGGGCCGATGCTCTGGTCATTGGGGCCGTAGACATAGAACTCCACATCGTGATCGGGTATGTGCGTATAGAGCGCCATTGTCAGGCCGATGGTATGGTCGTAATGATAATGTGTCTGCATGAGGATGACTTTCTTGTATCCGGCGAAATAGTAATACGGCGATGCGGTGAAAAACCCGCTCCCGCTGTCGATGAAGAGGACGGTGTTCTCCGGAAGATATTTTGACTCAAGCGAGAAGCAGGTGGTGTTTATCCCGAAACGTGTGGAGAACGGCTCAAGTTTGGCCGCTTCGCCCACCGGAAGGAATTGTGTCATCTTGTCGCGGGCAGCGATACTGCCGCGGCATCCCCATACTTTCAACGTGAGGTCATTTGTGAATTCCATGTAAAGCTCCGAATACCAATGATGAGTGATTTTATCATATTCTATTAAGAAATACTATAGCAACACGTCCCCGCGTGCTGTTTGCGAAACGCCGGAGACAGCATATAATCTCCGCATGGAAACTGAACCACGAGACCTGTACCGTTATGAGCGGGAACTCAATGAGCGCGGTGTCAAGCTTATCTGCGGCATCGACGAAGTGGGACGCGGTGCGCTAGCCGGTCCACTCGTATGCGCCGGCGTCATCCTTCGCGCGGATAATATCCCGGAAGGTATCGATGATTCCAAAAAGCTTACCGCAAAAAAACGCGAGCAGCTGTATGATGCGATTCTCAAAGCCGCCGTCGGGTATAAGATTATATTCACGCCAATAGAGGTAATCGACAAGGTGAACATTCTGAATGCGACCATCATGACGATGCGGCGCGTGGCGCTTGAGATGGAGCCCGCGCCTGAGCATCTCCTCATCGACGCGCTCAGGCTTCCCGATATTACGATACCGCAGACGGGTATTATCAAGGGTGATGCCTCGTCTGTGTCCATTGGTGCAGCGAGCATCATCGCGAAAGTGGCGCGTGACCGGCATATGACTGAGTTGGCGTCATCATTCCCTGCATATAAATGGGAAAAAAATAAAGGCTACGGCGCGCAGGTGCATCTGGACGCGCTTATGTCACACGGGGTTACCGTCCATCATCGTCGTTCGTTCGCGCCGGTCAGTGAAATGGTATCGGCTGATCTGTTCGGCTGATGCAGCGCTATTTAGGCAGTTCTCCGAAACGATTCAATAACCACTCAAGCGCCTCGCGGTTATCGTCGTTCAGATAGATAAATTCGATATACTTTTTTTCTTCCTGCCATCGTTTTACCGCGCCTTTGAGCGCAAGGTGCTGCCCGGACAGTTCAAGTTCTATTTTCACGATCTCGTTCTTTTTATACTCATTCGCGGACATGATGGCGATGCCGTTGAGCGACAGGTCGACGAGACGCTCCAGAGCTTCGCCGCCGGCGATCTTGCGTATCAGCGCCGTTTCACCGGCCGTGAAATAGATGCGCACATCACGCAACATGGAACGCTCCCTTGCTGTTACTGCGGCTCATACGGACTGTCAGTACGATCCGCTTTTTATATCCGATTTGAACCGCTCGATGAGTCCCTGCGCCTGCACGAGCTGCGCTTTTATGGATGCCTCACCGGTGCTTCCCATCGATACTTTCCGCTGTATCGACTGCTCCGGTTTGACCGCATCATAGATATCATCACCGATATTATCACTGAAGCTTTTGTATTCCGCTATCGTGAGCTCGGCGAATGTCTTTTTCTTTGTCACCGCGTGACGGACGATGCGTCCGACGATATTGTGCGCTTCCCGGAACGGCAGCCCTTTGGCTACAAGATAATCTGCTATCTCGACGGCGGTCATGTAGCCGCGGTCGCATGATTCACGCATCCGTTCCTTGTCGAACGCGGCAGTTTCGAGCACCGCACGCACTATGGGTATGGTTGCCAGCGCGGTGTCGATGGCGTCGAACATGGGCTCCTTGTCTTCCTGCAGATCCTTGTTGTATGCGCTCGGGAGCCCTTTCATGAGCGTGAGTACCGATATCAAATCGCCGAACACGCGTCCGCATTTGCCGCGGGTAAGTTCAAGCATATCGGGATTTTTCTTGTTGGGCATTATCGATGAGCCGGTGGTGTATCCGTCGGCGAGTTCTACGAACCGGTATTCGTTCGAGTTGAAAATGATGAAGTCCTCGGCGATGCGTGAAAGATGTGTGAAGAGTATCGCGATGCCGGCAAGGAACTCGGCGATGAAGTCACGGTCGGAGACAGAGTCAAGCGCGTTCTCGCTGATGCGGGCGAAACCCAGATCGCTTCGCACCATATCCCGTTCAATGGGGTAGTTGACGCCGGCGAATGCGCCGCTGCCGAGGGTGAGCATATCAAGCCGCTTGGCGCAGTCGTTGAGCCTGCCGATATCGCGGGATATCATGAAGAAATAGGCGAGCATGAGATGTGAAAGCACCATGGGCTGCGCCGGCTGCAGATGCGTATATCCGGGCATGACGGTTTTCGTATGCGCCGCGGCGATTGAGTGCAGCGTCTTCTCGAGTGAAATAAGCTCGCGGACAATCTCATCGATGTATTTTTTAAGGTAAAGACGCATGTCGACATTGATCTGGTCATTTCTGCTGCGGGCAGTATGTAGCTTTCCCGCCGCGTCTCCGATGCGTTCGCGAAGCGCAGTCTCGATATGTGTATGGATGTCTTCGAGCTCCTCGGTGAACGTGAATTTTCCGGCTGTGATGTCCTGCCGGATTGCTTCCAGTCCTGAGGCGATTGACTCATATTCTTTTACGGTCAGTACGCCTATCTTTGAAAGCATTTTCGCATGGGCGATACTGCCGATGATATCTTCGTTGTAAAGACGTTTATCAAAGCCGATAGATGCGTTGAATGATTCAACAGAAGCATCTTTTTTGCCGTCAATACGTCCTTCCCAGAGCTTTTTCATACAGAGTCCCATGCCTTGATAAGATAATGGTATTTTATCGCAATGGCATAAAATAGCAAGAAAATCAATATGCTGCGGTTTGTATCACGGTATACATTATTTTTATCATCCGGTATATTGCCGCAAGCGCCTGGCGGTGATATAGTACATCTGTTCCGGAAAAGTTTACGTCGGGAGATTTTCACCATGAAAAGGCCGAATATTCTCGTTGTCATGACCGATCATCAGCGCGGGGACACGGTGCTGCCGGAACATCCGTCGCTAACCCCGAATATCAGAAGGCTTGCGGATGAAGGTGTGATGTTCAGCGAGGCATATTGTCCTACGCCGCATTGCTGCCCGTCGCGGGCAACATTTTTCACCGGATTATATCCGACGTCGCATGGTGTCTGGAACAATATCTGCAACGATCAGGCGCTCAGCAGGGGCTTGAAACCGGGCGTTAAAGTCTTCAGCGAGGACCTCGCCGCGGCGGGATATACGATGCATTATGCGGGAAAGTGGCATGTGAGCGTTGAGACATCGCCGAAAGACCACGGATTTACGGAACACTATGTTTCCGGTGTTAAAGGAGAAAGTCACGGCCAGCGTTGGGATCAGTTCAAAAATGCGCTGCCGTCAGATGCAAAAAAAACAGCAGTTGACGGAACGATAAAACGCCCAGGTTATAACGATTACACGTTGTACGGTACGCGCGAAAAACAGGGACATGACGAGCAGACACACACTGCTGCGGTAAAGGCACTCAGGGAACTCAAAAACGAACGTGATCCGTGGATGCTCTATGTGAGTTACATCGCGCCGCACGATCCGTACATGGTTCCGAAAAAATATCTTGATATGTATAAGCTCGATGATATTCCGCTTCCCGCGAATTATCACGATACGATGCGCGACAAACCCCGTGTCTATCAGCGCATGCGTGATCAGGTATTCGGTCAGTTGTCCGAAACAGAAGTCCGTGAAGGTATACGGCACTTCTGGGCGTACTGCACATATCTTGATGATCTCTTCGGCGAGTTGATGCGCGAGCTTGACGCCACCGGCCAGGCCGACGATACGCTTGTGATATATACATCCGACCATGGAGATTATTGCGGTGAACACGGCCTTTTTGCGAAAGGCATTCCGAACTTCAAAGGAGCTTATCATGTGCCCGCAGTCATGCGCTGGCCCAATGGTATAAAAAACCCGAGAAGGCGCATAGACGAATTTGTATCGCTTGCAGATTTTGCTCCCACATTTCTTGAACTCGCCGGGGTGAAGACGGATCGATATTTTTCCGGCAGCAGTTTTGCGCCATTGCTTCAGGATAATACACCTGCAGATTGGCATGATGAGATGCATTTTCAGTGCAATGGTGTTGAGCTCTATTACACACAGCGCGCGGTGAAGACTAAAGCATATAAATATACGTTCAACGGATTCGATTTCGATGAATTGTACGACCTGGAAAAAGACCCGCACGAGATGGTGAATGTCAGCGATAAACCGGAATATGAGGCGGTCAAGCGGGAAATGTGCCGGCGTATGTGGCGATTCTCCCGAAAGGAAAATGACGGAGCTACAAACCCCTACATTACGGTTGGTCTCGCTCCGTATGGCCCCGGGATTGCGTTCGAATAACGGCATTTCACGGCACGAAAACGAAACGCTGCGCATTGCTTGACATCACCGCATTCTGCATATAGTATGTCGCACATTATCCGCCAAGGACAATAGTATGCGGTTTATCGTGTCTGCTGTTATTTTTTTCATTTCAGCATTTTCATTGTTTTCAGAAGTAATGAATATCGCCGTGCTCGAACTTTCGGCGAACGGTGTATCGCAGGCTGACGCCAAAGCGGTGACGATGCTTCTGCAGAGCGAGCTCGCCGCGAATAAGTCTTTCCGCGTCATCGAGCGCGGCACCATGGATGCGGTGCTCAAAGAGCAGGAATTCGCCGCTACGGGATGCACCGAGAGTTCATGCGCGGTGAAAATAGGAAAAATGCTCAATGTGCGTTCCATGGTATACGGCAGCGTATCAAAGCTCGGAGAAAGCTATTTTATCGCGGTGAATGTGGTTGATGTAGAATCGACTGCGGTCATCGGCACGGCGAAAGCGAAGGTAAAAAAGCTTGACGACGCGGATGACGCCGCTCATGATATCGTGACTGCGCTTGCGGAGAAACGAAGCGTCACGACACACAGCGGAGTGAAGATAGATATCGCCATGCCGGATATAGGCGCGGCTGTGTCAAACGCGATGTCCATCGCGGAAAAAACACATGATAATATGCAGAAGATTTCAGCTACACGCACCGTGAAATCGAATAATACGCTCGTCCCGCATCCCGGGTATGCGATCTGGCCGGTAGATATTGGCATAGCATATCCGCTCAGCGTTACCGGGCTGGAACGACGCGCCACCATCGTATTCGTTTCTCTGGGGCTGATAACGACATATGCCGCCCGGCACTACGGCGTTAAAATGAGCGGTATCGTGGGCATCGTTGAAGAGGATTTTATCGGCCTTACCATGTCGGTTATCGGAAATGAGATAAAGGAAAATGCCTCGGGTTTGGCTATGTCCGTCATATTCAACACGGCGGGAACCGGCACGATATTCGGACAGCTCGGTTTAGTGAATATCTGTCAGGAAGGCAATCTCGCATTGCAGCTTGGTCTTATCAATACATCGGGTTCGATGCGCGGAATTCAGATGGGACTTGTCAACGTTGCTGATAAAAACATGACGGGACTGCAGATCGGCCTGGTGAATGTAGCCGGGCGTTTCGGCGGCGTACAGCTGGGGCTTGTCAATACATCACGTGAGGGCGGGCTTCCGTTCCTGCCTATCATAAATATCGGTATCGCGTTCTGAACTAGATAACCCTGCAGATGAAGCCCTTGAGGTATTCGGCCTCGGGGAATGACAGACGCACCGGATGATCTTCCGCCTGTGAAAGCACGCGGAGCACCTGTACGTCACGTTTTGCATCTTTCGCGCCCCATGCTATGGTAGTGCGGAAATCGTCGCGGGGTACGCCGCCGGAACATGAGAACGATGCGAGTATGCCGTTGGGTTTAAGGCACTTCATTGCAAAAAGATGCATGTCTTTATATGCACGCAGCGCTTTCGGTGCCGCCTGCCGTGTGGGGGCGAGTTTCGGCGGGTCGAGTATTATCGTATCGAACATTTTGCCGTCTTCCGCCGATTTCCGCAGGTAGTCGAACACATCCGCTTCGATGGCGGACACATTGCCGGTGCAGCCGTTCTTTTCGCAGTTAATGCGCATGCGGTCGAGCGCATCGCCCGATGAATCCACCGAGGTGACGCTGGTTGCGTGCGGTGCGGCATGAACGGTGAAACCGCCGGTATAGCAGAATCCGTCGAACACATCGCCTGAAACGTACTCTGCTACAATATGACGATTATCCCGCTGGTCGATGTAAAAGCCGGTCTTCTGTCCCGTGACAACATCGACGGAATACTTTTTCCCATGCTCGGTTATCTCTGTTTCTTTCACCGTACCGAAAAGCGTTTTTTCCTCAAGCGTAAGACCTTCGGCTTTTGCCGCATGGGTATCAACGCGTTCGTAGATGCCTTCCGGAGTATAGAGGTCGGTGAGTTCACGTATGATGATGCCGCGGAAGCGGTTCATACCGGCGGTGTGAAAGCCGACGGTTACCATGTCGTTGTAACGGTCGATGATAAGACCGGGCAAAAGGTCGGATTCCGCATGCACTAAACGAACCGCATCGGTTACCGACGCAAGATTGCTTCTCCGTGCACATGATGCGCGCAGCTTTTCGGATATCCACGATTCATCGACGGTTTTGGCGGCATCCCATTCCATGAGCCGCACAATTATCTGTGAGTTTTTGTTGAACGAGCCGTACGCGATGAAGCCGTCTTTGCCGGTGACCACACGGACAATCTCGCCGGGAGCAATGTCGTTGTCATGCGAATCAACCGCATTTGCGTATATCCACGGATGGCGCAGCAGCGGGAGTTTTTCACGGCCGGGTTTAAGTGTTACTGTTTTCATTTTAGTATGTGCATTATGTCGTTAAATGTTATGAGAAGACCGAGCGTTACCAGCAGGATGAAACCGAACATCTGAATCTTCATGAGCACGCTGCGGTTGACCGGCTTTCGTGTGATGAGTTCCCAGAGTGAAATGATTATAATCGATCCGTCCACTATGGGTATCGGCAGGAGGTTCATGACGAACAGTATGAGGCTTATGATTGCCATGAAGTTAAGGAGTCCGACGATGCTCGCTTTCGCCGCTTCCTGTGTCATCTGCATGATGCGTATCGGACCGCCGACGGAATCCTTTACGGGTATCTTGCCCGTGACAAGCATGCCGAGACCGGTGAGATATCCTTTCAGCATAGTGCCGCTTTCAGTGAAACCGGCAACAAGAGCCAGATGCGGCGGCTTCCCCGGGACAGATTCTTCCGCAAGCGGATTATCCTTGAATTCGACACCGAGCTTTCCGCGGGCAATACCGCCGCGCATATCCTGCCCCGGTATGACATCACGTTTTATCTGCTTGCCGTCACGGTTGACCGTTAGGGACATTTTTACACCAGGGTTGTCGTAGATAGCCTTTCTGAAATCGCTGTAATATAACGTAGGCACACCGTTAATGGCGATGATGGTATCACCCGATTTCAATCCTGCGGCTTCGGCTGCGGAGCCTTTTGCAATATTCTTTATGGAAAGTGAATTTCCGAATAAAAATCCCGGCGGCTTAGACTGCAGCTGCTGGAGTTGTTCCGCTTTAATCGACAGCGGCAGCTCTTTTCCGTTCCGGCGTACGATGAACGATACCGATTTCCCTTTTTCAAGGCTGGCGAGTTTCATGAGTGCGCTGTAAACATCGCGGTCATTCGTCACCGCATTCCCGTTCGCTTTGACGATGACATCCCCGTTGCGGAATCCCGCGCTGTATGCGAGCGTCGTCTCATTTTTATCGGTGAGATATTTGTAGCTCTCGAATACCGTAACAACGGGCGCATAGGTCTTTTTAACATACGGCATTGTTGCGAGTACCGCAAGCAGCACTACGGCGAAAAAGTAATTGAATGCCGGCCCGCCGAACGCGATGGCGATGCGTTTGAGCGGATGCATGTTGAGGAAATCGTCTTTTTCGAGCGCTATTGAATTCGGGTCTTCGCCTTTGAACTTGCAGTATCCGCCGAACGGAAACCAGCCGAGCTGGAATTTTATACCGAACAGTTCTTTTGAAATGATGCCTTTGCCGTATCCGATGGAGAAAACCTCGGCTTTGATGCCGCACAGCATGCCGGCAATGAGATGACCCATTTCATGTACAAAAATAAGCACGCCGAGCACAAGAAATGCTACGATCCAGAAAAATATGTCCATGACAGCTCCATTATATTCGTGTAACGCGAAAAGAATTGTATCAGAATACGTGTATATAGCAACCGCAATTCCTGAATCTTACGGTTTCCCGCCCGCAGTAATACGCGTCCGCACCATCTCGATATGCTGACGCAGAATATAGAACTGCCCCGCAAAGCCCACAGGTACACGGCTGCCCTTTATCTTTTCCTCGATTTTTTCAAGCCGTGATGTAACCGATGCGTCTTTGGCGAGATTGGGGTTTTCTATTACTTCCTGCTCAAGTGTCAAAAGTGCACGGTAGAGCCTGCCTATGCTCAGATCGATAACGAGACTGTATATGGCGGGGATAGCCTGGATGCCGGGAATCAGAAGTACAATGACCGGTATAACAACGACTATAAGCTGACTGATCAGCGTAGCAAGCCAGTACGGGAAATGCCGGTAGAAGAAACTTTTTCCGGATTTGTAAAACCGGGCGGCATTCTCGCTCAACTGCAGATCGTTGGTCAGCGGGGAAGGGAATTCACCTCGTTTTCGATATGTCCCGGGTCTTCCGTGAATTTCCTGGGCCGCTTCAAGCAGAATGTCGCAGATTGCCGAATGAAGCTTGTCGCGTGCAACGAGTTCCACCGTAGTTCCGATAAGCGTTATGTCGTGCGGCGGCACATTCCTGCCGAAATCGATGGAACCCATCGGCAGTGTCAGTTTCGTGAGCGACTGCATGCGGCGTATGTATGCGTCAGCCTGCGTATAATTGAATATCTGGATGCCGGCGGTGCGCTGCAGCTTACGCATGGTCTGATACGATGCCGAATCTCCCATCATAAAAACAGCATCTATATCACCGGATATGAGCGCCTGAGCCGCATCTTCTCCGTCGGTATCAAGCAGCAGTGCATTGCTGTTCGTTGTTATACCGTTGAGCCCGAGTATCGATAACGCCAGTGCGCGTGTACCGCTGCCTTCAAGACCAACGGCGATACGGGAGCCTTTGAAGTCTGACAGCAGCTTTTTTTCTTCTTTGCCGCGGTAGTAAAGCATGAGCGGCTCGCTGTATAAGGTGCCGAGCGATACAATATTGGTGGCCTTGGTGCCTCGCGGCAGTCCGCCCTGCATGAATCCGACGCTCGCGGAGCTTTTTTTAGACATGAGCCTCGCGAGATTCTCACGTGAGCCATGTGACGGCAGAACCACAAGCTTGACGCCGTTTGCCGCCAGAAGCTTTTTATATCGTTCAGCATTTGTCTGAAACACACTGCCGTCGGGGCCGCTCGTCATAACGACGGTTGACGGCGGCGCGGAGATTATGAACCACACAATACTGAATGCTATTACCGCTGCAAACAGGATGAGGATGAGCGCGGTGACGATAGGACTCAGGCCGAACGTCTCTTTGAAGAACTTTTGAATACGTACGATGCCGGATAATTTTTCTTGTTTCATAAAATAATCGTATCATGTCTGTATTTTTTCGTCAATGAATCCGGTTGTTTTGATGAATAACCTAACTGCGTTATTTGACTATTGAATGATATATGGTAACCTCCACCGGTATTGCTATTACACGATGCGCATATCGGCGGGAAATGCACTATGAGAAGTCTTACTGAACTTTATCGAATCGGTGTCGGGCCTTCAAGCAGTCATACCATGGGGCCGAGGACCGCTGCGGAGACCTTCCGGAAACGAACAGCAGATGCGAAGCATTATCGGGTTACACTGTATGGTTCACTTGCGGCAACAGGAAAAGGGCATCTCACCGGAAACGCCGTCAGAGAAGCGCTTGCCCCGGCGCGGGTACAGATAATCTGGAAACCGGACTTTGCTAAAAAACGTCATCCGAATGCACTCACGATAGATGCGTGTGATGGAGCGAAACGCGGCGTTACGGCGACGTTTTACAGTATCGGCGGGGGCGCCATCGAAGAGGAAGGGTCTTCCGGTAAACGAGCCGGTGATGTGTATCGTATTTCATCCATGAAACAGATGCTGGCATGGGCACGTACCCGCGGTAAAACGATTGCATCGTATGTGTTTGAAACCGAACCTGCTATAGAAAAATATCTGGCAAAAGTGTGGCGTGTTATGCGGCAGGCTATACGTCGAGGCAGTACAGCATCGGGAGTACTGCCGGGTGTGCTGAAATTAGAGCGCAAGGCGTCTTCGTATCATGCGAAAGCGAACAACGCCAGGTCTGTCGTCCGTGATGTGACGCTGGTATTTGCCGGAGCACTCGCCGTTGCCGAGGAAAACGCGTCGGGCGGAATTGTCGTTACGGCGCCAACATGCGGCGCTGCCGGAGTGCTTCCATCGGTACTATCATATATCGCGCAGGTGAATGGCGTTACTGAAAAAAAGATAATCGAAGCACTCGCGGTTGCCGGTATGATTGGGAATATCGTCAAGACAAATGCATCAATATCCGGTGCAGAAGCGGGCTGTCAGGCCGAGATTGGTACTGCGTGTGCCATGACCGCCGGCGCGGCTGCATATCTATTCGGCGGAACAAGCCGGCAGATTGAATACGCAGCAGAAATGGGGATGGAACATCATCTGGGACTCACCTGCGATCCGGTTGCGGGGCTGGTGCAGATACCCTGTATCGAACGTAACGCCATGGCCGCCATGCGTGCGCTTGAGGCCGCCATCTACGCATTGGCATCGGACGGCATGCATAGGATATCATTCGACGATGTCGTCGCGACGATGAAAAGAACCGGTCATGATCTCGGCAGCGCCTACCGTGAGACATCGGCCGGCGGACTGGCGCTCCACTTTACAAAAAATGGAAAACAAAGTATCTCTATAGGTATCCGAAAGACCAAACGCCGGAAACGGCCGTGATGGTCGTTGTCGCAATACCGGCTAAGGAACATGATGGCTATAGACCAGGACGCGCTTGAAAAACAGATACAACGCATGCTGCCGCGAGTTAAAACGTTACGTCGTATGCTGCATACCATTCCAGAGATAGCGTTCACAGAAGAGCGTACACGGGCTCAGCTGATAAAGGTGCTGCAGTCCTCGTCGCTTCGTATCAGAAAACCATTGATCGGTACGGACATTGTTGCCGATTTGAAGGCGCCCGGTGCAGAACATACCATCGGACTACGCGCTGATATCGATGCGCTGCCGCTGCGCGAGACAAGCGGTGTGCGCCATCGCTCAAACACCGACGGCTTCATGCATGCCTGCGGACACGACGGGCACGCGGCCATACTCACCGGTACCGCGCTGGTATTGTCGCATTTCAGAAAAGAACTCAAGGCAAATGTGCGTTTCATCTTTCAGCCTGCCGAGGAGATGGAATGCGGCGGTGCGCTCCTGGTAAGAAAGGGCGTCTGTCGCGGTGTTGACGAGATGTATGCACTTCACGGCTGGCACGGATATCCTGTCGGATCTGTCGTCTGCAAGGAAGGTCATTTTTTCGCCGCGAACGGGACGTTTGCTGTCATCGTCCGCGGTAAAGGCGCTCACGGCGCCACACCCGAACAGGGCCGCAATCCCATACCCGCCGCGGCCGAGATTGTAGACAGGCTGGATGAGCTTCATGTGAACGTCCGCCGCGCATACGGCGCGGTGATATCGGTATGCACGATTGCCGCCGGTAAAAGCGCGAATGTGATACCGGAGCGCGCGATACTCCAGGGCACCACACGCTACTACAGCAGACGGGTGGGAGACGCTATTGTCAAGAATATCCGCGAGGTTGTTGCACAGGTGGCAAAAGCACACGGCGTTCATGCGCATGTTGTCTATGAAAGCAGATATAATCTGCCGGTGATAAACACGGTTCAGGGCGATACGCGTGTACGTGAAGCCGCAAAAGTTTGCGGTGAGCGTCATGTACAGATAAGCAAGCCGCTCATGACATCCGAGGATTTTGCGTTCTATCTGACCGGCCGCGAGGGTGCGCTCTTCCTCATAGGGCTCGGAAAACGTTCTCCGGCGCTGCACACACCGGCATTCGATTTCAACGATGAGGCGCTGGCCCACGGAATGCGCATGATGTGCACACTCGCGCTCACCGCGCAATAGTATCGATGTATATCACCATGCAATCTTTCGGAGCATAGTAATGGATATGATTCAGATCGGTATTATAGGTGTTTCAGGACATGCCAAAGAGCATCTCCGGGCGATAGCTTATTGTGAAGAACAAAAGCTCTGTCGGCTTGCCGCAGCGGTCATCAAACCGGATGCGGATTATAAAGAATATGCCGACGGTTTTCGCGCCAAAGGTGTTCGTGTGTATCGTGAGTATGCGGAGATGTTTACCGCCGAACGCGGTACAATTGACCTTATCGCGATACCGACGGGTATTGCATTTCATGAAGAGCATTCAGTTGCGGCGCTTGAAAGCGGTTTCAATGTGTTGTGCGAAAAACCGGTGGCGGGAACCGTTGCCGAAGCGGTGCATATGAAAACAGCGGCTGAACAAACGGGAAAAATGCTCGCCATCGGGTATCAATACATTTCATCGCCGATGGTTCAGCGTGTTAAGCAATATACGGTAAACGGTACGCTTGGACGTATGCTGTCGGCACGGACGATGGCGTTCGGCGCCCGGGATGCAATATATTACACACGAAACGCATGGGCGGGAAAACTGTCGCATCTCGGGAAAACCATATACGATTCACCGATACAGAATGCGTTTGCGCATTTTCTTATGAATATGCTGTATGTCGCATCAGCGGTGCCGGGAGAGGGTGCCCGTGTTGCGTCGGTACTGATGGAGAACTATCACGCAAAGGATATTGAAAGCGCTGATACGCAATCGCTGTTAGTAACTACTTCAGAACAGATACCGCTGTGTTTTCTCGCAACGCATGCATGTGAGCATCATGAAAGTGTTACCGAGTATCACTATGAACATGGCCGCATTGTATGGACACCGGCCAGGACTGACGTATATACACGTAACGGGAACGAGGAAAAACTTGTCGATACACTGGATAATGGGAATATACCAATACAAACACTCGTATTCATCGATGCGCTCAATGCTATCCGCAATTCCTGCAAACCGGCATGTACGATCAGCACCGCCATGCAGCAGACTATTGCCATTGAGCATGGATTTGCATCGTCCGGCGGAGTTAAGGCAATTGATAAAAAATACACGTCGCAATCACATAGGCTTAAACGCCCCGAGGGATTATCCGATACTGATGCTGCGAGATACAATACAGTCATCAATGATATCGTGCCGGCGATGAAGAATGCATTTGCCGCTGATGAAACGTTTTCAGACGCACAATTGCCGTGGGCTGTTCCTGGTAAGGTCATATCGATATAACACGAGCGGGGATACGGCTTTTTCCATGAAGAAAAAACTACCACTATCGGATACGCGCGGCGGGTATCCGCAGTCATTGACGCTGCAATCCATTGCATACAAAGAACAGGGCTTGAAATATCATGTCGGTCTGCATACGCAAAAGGAATGGCAGTGGTATTGTGTCGTGTACGGCAGTGTTTCCATGACACATAACGGGAACGTTCACCGCCTTACTCCGGGCACATCCATACTCATCCCGCCGGGAGACGAGCGTTCACCGCAATGTGCGGGCAAAGCGCCGGGATATATCGTTGCGCAGTTTATTAACCGGTCATGTGCACTGGAATCGATATCGGGAACGCGTTCTGCGATCACGTCCGATTTATTGCCGGAGCTGCATGCGCTTGTGGATGAATTGAAAAACCCGTCGCGCGTCAATTCATCCGAGCTGGTGCTGGCGCTGTTCAGCAGGATTATCATCGGGCAGGAACGGAACACCGCCGGCGGTGTTGTGCGGCAGAAAGTGAAAACATCCGGCATTAATCCTAAGCGGAAAGAGGATATTGCGGCACGGATAGATCATTTCCTTGAAACGCGCATGCACACCAAGGTGGACCGCAATGAGATAGCCGCGGCATTCGGTATATCGCCGACACATTGCGCGCGGCTGTACCGGGAGACTCGCGGCATCACGCTGCATGAACGGCTGACCGCGCTGCGTATCGCCGAGGCGAAGCATCTCTTGCTCATGAGTACGCAGTCAATCTCGGATATAGCATTTGAGATAGGATTCGATTCGATCAGCCACTTTACGCGATTATTCCGTGCGGAGGTCGGCGCTTCTCCGTCTGATTACCGGCGCAGCGGCGGCCATGTGTACGGCGGTTGATATTTTCTCGCAAAAATAATCATTTCCCTATAAGGAAGTACGCGCGCCCTTTTTTAACGATGAATCCGTCCATTTCGAGCGATTTAAGAATGCCGTTGAGCCGTTTTTCTGTTGCGCCTGTCTCGGATAACAAGGCGCGCAACATCTGTTTCGGTGCTGCAAGAAACAGACGTATTATCTGCCCGCGTATCTGACGGTCGGAGCCTTTAAACGGTTTCTGTTTTGTGTAATGTGCGCTTTTTCTCGACGGGTTTGCCGTCATCTTTTTCAGATGTGAACCGTAATCCATGAGCGCGGAATACCAGCGCCGCGGATTTTTCCGGTCGAGTGCAGCTTCGATGAACGGCAGAAGTTCGTCGTCCGGCACGTTTGTCCTGTCGGCGAAAAAATGATGTATGAAAACGCTGCGGATGTTGGTCTCGATGAGTACCGACGGTTTGTTGAAGGCGAACGCGCACACCGCTTTCGCCGTATACGGGCCGATGCCGGGAAGCGTCATGAGCGTCTCGATGTCGCCGGGGAGTATGCCGCCGAATTGTCCGGCAACCGTCTGAGCGAGCCGGTGCAGGCTTACGGCGCGGCGGTTATAGCCCAGCCCCTGCCAGACGGCCAGGCAGTCTGCGAGCGGTGCGCGGGCGAGTATTTGTATCGTAGGGAACCGGTCCATGAATTCTCGGTATTTTTCGATGACGCGCGGGATCTGCGTCTGTTGGAGCATTATCTCTGAAATGAGTATCGGGTAGGGGTCATGCGTATGACGCCAGGGAAGATCGCGCCCATGACGACGGAAGAATGAGTATACCGTTCTTCTGAAACGGGCTATGCGCTCAGTGTTCGCGGAGAAGTGCGGTGTACGGTCGTGTTTCAATGTCGGTTTCCGGTATGCCTAATTCGCCGAGTATGGCGCGCAGTTTCAGTATCGTGCTGTCGTCGGGTTTTTCATCGGCGATGATTTCTATCTCTACAAACCAGCCGAGTCCCTTCACCTCGGAAAGTTCTATCAGCGTATTCTGATACCGGTATGCGCGTCCTTTTTTTATCTTGGTTACATACGGCTCATACCCGAGGAGCGTTGTGAGCATCGTCAGATACTTACGGGCATCTTTTTTATGGACTTTCATCTCGCGTTCGTCATTCACCTCAACGCCGTTGAGCATCGCGCGCTGTTTTACCGTGAAAATATGTCCACCGCGGTCCTGACGGATACGCACAAGACTGTCGATCGTATCATCGGACGACCGGCGGAAATACATATCTTTTTTATAGTACTTGCGCACGAATTTCGCATTCGACTGCAGATAGTCGCTCACCTGCCCGGGATTCCGGACATGTGCTTTGATCTCTATTTCAACGGCGCGTGATGTGGCCATATCAGCGCTGCAGTAGCTCTTCCGGCTTGAAGAAGAACGCTATCTCACGGGCGGCGCTGGCGGCTGAATCTGATCCATGCACCGCGTTATAGCGGACGCTGGTGGCGAAACGGCGGCGTATCGTGTCCGGTGCGGCGGCGGTGAAATCGGTCTTTCCCATGAGCTCGCGCCATCGTTCGATCGCATGTTCGCCTTCGAATACGATGAGCATAGAGGGGCCGCTTGTCATGAAAACGATGAGCGGCTCATAGAATTCCTTGCCTTTATGTTCGGCATAGAATCCTTCAGCGGCTCTGCTGTCAAGCCGTGTGGTCCTGGATGCAATGATCGACAGCCCGTTCGCTTCGGCATGACTGATGATTTTACCCACCACGTTCATGCGGAAAGCATCAGGTTTTATAATAGCAAATGTTCTTTCATTCATGGAAATTCCTTTAAAAAGATTATATAGTATATATGTGTTATCGCAAATAGTGATTGGTTCAGTAAATTCGCTGTTTTGAGGCGGTATTTAACCTTTATGCGCCATTTCGGTTATTACCCACAAAGGAGTTTTCATGGCTGATGCTGATATTGAAACAACCGTACCGACATCGGTTGAACCGACGGATCAGGAACTCATAGCCCGATATAAAGCCGGCGATGATGCAGCTGCCGATACACTGCTCGGCAGATATAAAGATTATATTTACCGTCTTTGTTACCGTTTTATGCAGAACTATGAGGACGCGATGGACCTCATGCAGGATGTGCTCATCCGTGTGCTGCGGGCGCTTCCGCGTTATGAAGACAGAAATTATCTCAAGGGATGGCTGTATCGCATTGCATCCAACACGGCGATAAATATGCGCAAATCGAATGCGCGGCGGGCATTCCCCGATGATACCATATATCAGACGGCGCGGGACGATAAAAGCGATACCGCAAAGGTATTGGAGGACAGCTTTGTACGTGAGAAGATACATGAGGCGGCTCTCAAATTGAGCGGTAAACAGCGGGATGTTTTCATGCTCCGTTATTATGAAATGCTGCCGTATGCGGAAGTCGCGAAAATACTATCGATATCGGCAAATTCCGCCAAAAGTAACTACTTCTATGCGTTACAAAAGATGAAAACATACCTCGAGCAGGCGGGGGTAACATTATGAAACTCATTGAACTCTTTCAGCAAAAATTGGAAAAACACCGTGAAAACGGGATAACACCGGGTTTAAGCGGTAATGACTGGACAAGGCTGCTATCACTGGCACATAACCGCTCCATTATCCCCCCGTCGCGGCCGATGATGACGCTCCTGTCGTCGGTTTGGACAAGTGCATTGCTTGCTGCGGCCATCGGTATCGCCGCCATAGGCATAGCAATGACGCTGCCGAAAGCTCCGAAAGCGGCAGAGGAAAAACCAAAATATGAATCACTCAACCCGGATATGCCGAACCGCTCGAACATCCGGAATGTGGATGCGGCTGGACCGCTCTAGGTGTACGGCGTTTTTTCAACTGTAGTTTTTCACCGTAGATGCCGAAAATAGAAAGGTATTCCAAAATAAGGAACAAACGGTGAAAGATAATCTGCCCGTAGTACTGGCCATTGATGACGAACATACAATACGCGATCTGATCAAGTATACGCTTGAGCCGGAGAATATGATTGTGGTGACCGCCGATAACGGCAGGGCGGGATTGCGTGTACTCGAGACCGAACCGGTTGACGTTATCATAACCGATCTGCTCATGCCGCTCATGACGGGTCTTGAGTTCCTCCGTGAAATAAAAAAAAGAAAGACGGCCATACCGGTGATCATAATCACCGCATACGGCAATATTGAAATGGCGAAACAGATTCTATCCGAGGGTGTTTTCAAACTACTTGAAAAACCCCTCGATTTTGACGTGCTCGTACCTATTGTCAAAGACGCGTTGAAACAGAAGAAACGCTGACGCAAAGCACGTTACTTATTATCAATAGTTCCATCAGACATCATTTTACGATACGACGCCGTCTGTTCTGCGGTCAATGTACGCATTCGTGTGAGGAATATCGTCACAACGGCTGCTATGCAGAACAGTACCGCGCGTAGTGCCGTATGCTGAACGGCAAAAATAGCAGAGCATGATATCGTCAGCCACAGAAGCGTAATGGCGATGACTTTTGCGTGCAGCGGAACGGCGCGAAATGTCCGGTAATAGTGAATATATCGCCCGAACACCGGATGAGCGATAAGCCATCGATAGAGCCGCTGTGAGCTTCTTACAAAGCAGGCTGCGGCAAGCAGGAAAAACGGTGTTGACGGCAGGAGCGGCAGCACGATTCCCATGATGCCGAGCATAAGGAAAAGACATCCCGCGATGACGAGCAGTAGTCGCATGAGTTTCGTTTTTGCCATATGATGATTATACTAAAATATAACCAGGAGACAATAGCGGTTAGCAAAAATGAAAATAGTACGGTATACTGAACGATATGAGTCAACGCGGGCTGAAGAATAAATTACTGCTGCTGTTCATCGACGGTATCGGGCTTGGTTCCGATGATCCCGCGGTGAATCCGCTTGTCGCCGATCCTGATCCGCTGTTTTCGGGTCTCATGGACGGCACGCGGCTTACGTCGACACGGTGCGTGCGGCGATTCACCAACGGCGCACTGGTCCCCGTTGATGCGAATCTCGGCGTACCGGGGCTGCCGCAGTCGGCAACAGGACAAACGGCGATATTCACCGGAGTGAATGCCGCAAAGATTATCGGGAGACATCTGCACGCGTTTCCGAGCAACAGACTCGTGGCGTTAATCAAAGAAAAAAGTCTCATGAAAGCGCTTAAAGACCGGGAAGTGAGCGTCACCGGCGCCAATATGTATTCAAAGGAATTCTTTGAAAAGCGGAGGTTGATGAAACGCAACATGTTTCCGGTATCAACGCTTACCATACAGGCATCCGGTGAGGCGTGCCGTGATATCAAGGACTATCCCCGGATACCTGCGGTGAATATGGACCTCACCAACACCGTGATCCGCTCGCGCGGGTATGATATTCCAATCATAACGCCGGAAGACGCCGCGGTGAATTGCGGGCGAATCATTGACTCATATGATTTTGTGTTCTTCGAATATTTTCTGACCGATGTCTTCGGACATAAAAAGCATGCCGGGAAGCTTACGCAATGTGTTTCAGATCTCAATCGCTTTGCAGCCGCGCTTTGGAATATGCGGCAGGCCTCCATAGTTATCGTCAGCGACCACGGTAATGCAGAGGATATACGTACACCGAGCCACACAAGAAACAAGGTGCCGCTTATCATCCTTTCACGGGACAAAAAAGTCATCCGGCGCTTCTGCCGTGTCCGTACACTCACTGATATCTATAGCGCGGTCCTGGATTTCTATCGATAACTATTATAGTGCTGCCGAGTTCGTATATCTTCAGCAGTGCGCTTGTGCAAATGCGAGAAACTTATCGTGCGGAAGCGCGGGACTGTACAGATATCCCTGAATGATGCCGCAGCTGTTGCTATGAAGGAATGTGCACTGTTCCTTGGTCTCAACGCCTTCGGCTATGACGGTGAGGCCGAATTCGTGAGCCATGGAAATGATAGCCTTAACCAGGGCGGTATTTTCACGGTCGATTGGTATGCCTTCGATGAAGGAACGGTCTATTTTAAGCGTGGTTATGGGGAACCGTTTCAGATAACTCAGCGATGAATAACCCGTGCCGAAATCATCAATTGAGAACGATATGCCTTTTGACCGTATTGTGTTCAGTATGGCTATCGCGCCGTCAACGTCATCCACCAGCGCGCTTTCGGTTATTTCCAGATGCAATTGATGCACATCGATGCCGCTCGCCGCGAGAGCTTTATCAATGGTGTCTACGAGCGCTTTATCCCTGAACTGGCGAACAGATAGATTCACCGCGATTGACAGCCGTTCAAATCCGGCATTGGCAAGCCGTTTCAGATCGCCGCAGGCGGTTTCCAGCACCCATTTGCCGATGGGGATAATAAGCCCGGTCTCTTCGGCAACGGGGATGAACTCATCGGGCGGGATGAACCCGCGTTCGGGATGTTTCCAGCGAATCAGCGCTTCGGCGCCGACGATGCGTCCGTTCTGGTCTATTTGCGGCTGATAATATACCTGGAATTCCTTGCGGTCTATGGCAACGCGCATCTGTTCGATGAGCTTCAGTTTATCAAATGCCTTTGTCTGCATATCCGCGGTGAAAAACAGGAACCGGTTCCTTTCTTTCTTGGCTTCAAACAGCGCCTCATCGGCGTTACGGAAAAGTGATTCCGCATCCTCGCCGTCGCGCGGGTATATCGCGATGCCGACGCTGGTCCCGGTGTGGATAGTGCTGCCGTTCATCACAAACGGTACCGCAAGTTCGTCGATTATTTTCTGGGTGACTATTCCCGCATGTGTCTCAGACATCATATTGGTGAGGAGCACCGCGAACTCGTCGCCGCCCACACGGAACACATAATCGCTTGACCTGACGCAGCGCTGTATTGTCTGAGCTGTGCGGATGAGCACCGCATCGGCTATGGTATGTCCGAGCATGTCGTTGATATTCTTGAAACTGTCAAGGTCGAGGATAAGGAGGCCCCAGCTGCTGACTCGATGCGCACGTTTTTCCTGTACGATGATATCGTCTATTTTCTGGTACAATGACTTGCGGTTGAATAAGCCCGTGAGCGCATCGTGATATGCGAGATACGTTAGATTGTCGTTCGCCTGTTTTGCATCGGTGATGTCCTCTGAAATACGCACCAGCCGGTTCGTTTCCCTGCCGTCGCTGAACACGGGTGCAATCCGTTCACGTATCCAGCGAGTCTCGCCGTCGGAACGCTGCATACGGTACTCTATTTCCATCGGGTCTGTGTGTCTGCTGTTGAATACCGCAGCCTCGACACGCGGTCTGTCGTCGCTGTGAATGGTTTCAATCCAGGTGTCAAGTGACGTATACAGCGCTTCATGGCGCTTGCCCCAGATGCGTTCATATGCCTGGTTCACGTACAGCAGTTTTCTGGCGTTCAGATCCACCAGCCAGAACACTTCATTAATGGATGACGCTATCTGCAGGAACTTTTCTTCGCTTGAATTGAATGCGGCATATGCGTTCTCAACGTCTTTTGCCTCATCGGCAAAACGGCGCGCGGTGCTTGCCATGGTGAGCAGAATAAAAACGGTCAGTCCTATCGTGAAGCGCGAATAATCAAGTTCGGGCATGGGCGTTATGTGTATGCGCGTGTAGATGTGAATAGTATCATCGGCAGCCGCATAAATAGCAATAAAAAGACCGGCGAGGATAAGCCCGAGATATTTTGCGCTTCGTTTCCGTATCATTTCCAGAATGATGACAGTGAATGCGTATATGATCTCGACAGCGAGAAGAATATCTCTGATTGAATAGAAAATACCCTGTTTACCGCGTCCGTAGGCGGATTCACGCAGAAGCCAGTCATCCTGCGGAGAAGTCTGCGAAATGAACAGGTCGGGGGCAAGTATGGCGATTACCGTGATACCGCAGGAAATTATCAGTCCGCCTAGTGCGATACGTGCATTCAAACGTTTCCATGACGGGGTTAAATCAAGGAGATAAGTGAGGAATAACGGCAATCCGAAAAGAAAATAAGCGCCGCACAACTGTTCCGTACGGTGGAATTGCCGTGAAATTGAGATATTGTGCTGCATGCCGCCGAAAATATCAGTAATGATACCGCTGCCGACAAAACCGAAAGCAAAAAGCGCCAGTAAAATCATTGCGAGATAGAGCCGCTGATGCCAGCGGGTGTATATAAAAAGGAACACCACAACGCCTGAAAATATGGCGCCGAGTGAAAATAACGGCGTAATAACTTCAAAGAAATTCAGCGGTGTCTGAAACAGCGATGCCGGTGACATGCTCACTCACTTCCGCGTGGAAACGCGATTGAATACTTCAAACATCGGCGCAGCTACCTATAAACTATAGCTATAACGGCGTAAAAAAGCAACTTTCCAGTATAACATACGACAATGACTTTTGTGAACGGTTTTCATGAAAAAGCGTATATTCTATTGTAAAGATTGTCACCGGATGTAACTATGCGATTTCATTTACAGTCGTGCGATGAGCTTTCCGTAATACTCACCTTAGTCTTTAGTATGATTTCTATTGCCTCGTATGCCGCATACTGGCCGAAAATGCTTACCATATATGAAACACTTCCAAGCGGCGTACGCGTGCGGCCGCGTTCATAATGCTCACGTTCATGCGCCGGCTGCATCATCGGCCGTATTACCGTTTCGGTTGAATAGACACAGCGAATACCTTCAGATATTCCGGACGACCGCAGCTTTTTTCTGATGCGGCGCGCAAGCGGGCATACATCGGTTTCGGAGATATCGGCACTGCGTATCAATGCCGGGTTTCGCTTTCCAGCTGCTCCCATGGATGACACAATACGCAGGCCGCGGGAATAGGCAACTCTCAACAGCGCCGTTTTCGGCGTAACGCTGTCGATTGCGTCGATAAGTACATCGCAGGAACGGCTGAGTATATCCCCGGCGCTATCCTCGTGGAAAAAAGTTTCCATGGATGTTATTTTACAGTCGGGATTGATTGCCAAAGCACGTGCGGCTGCGGCCTTTACTTTTGTTGTTCCGAGCATCGGTTCAACGGCGATAATCTGCCTGTTGAAGTTACTTTCACGTATGACATCGAAATCGACGAGTGTTATGTGCCGGATGCCGGAACGTACCAGCGATTCGAGCGCGGCACCGCCAACACCCCCAAGTCCGACGATAATGATACGTGCATCAGACAAGAGCTTCAGCGCCGATTCCCCATAGAGCATAGCGGTTCGTTCGAATTTGCCGCTCATGACATCACCGCTGTCAGCGCACGAAGCGTGTTCTGCAATAATGTACCGGCCATGGTATCTTCATCCACCACTCGCAGTACAGCCATTGATTTCAATGTAGCCGTAATATTCCCGGGCTCGTTCGGTACATCATGCTGAACCGCGCCGTTGATAACCGGCGGAAGATCGGGCGCGTCGCTTTCAATGAGCAGGCGGTCACGCGGAACGGCCCTGACGGCATCATGGGCGCGTTTGTTGCGGGAGTAGGTAAGGGTTCCGGAAAACGAACAGTAGATTGCGCCGTCCGTAAGCCGGGGAATGAGCTCACGTGACGCGGAGCAGGAATGTATGATGATAATCAGGTCATGGGCGTATTTTTCAAGCAGCGCCGGCATGACATCCCAGCATTGTCTGGCATGGATGCTTACGGGGCGTTTCAGCTCACGGGCGATTTCCATCTGGCGGATGAATATCGCCTGCTGGCGTGTGCGGTCAATGCCCTTTTCCGCAAAATCAAGGCCGATCTCGCCTACGGCGCTTTTGGTGTTACCGAGCATATCGATAAGCCGTTTTTCCCAGTCTGCGGGTATTGAATCGCATTTATGCGGATGAACGCCGAAAGCAGGAATTATCCCGCTGTATTCATGGGCAATGTCGCATACCGATTGCCAATCTTCAGGTGATGTGCCGCAGGTGAGCATATAAGTGACGCCGGCATTTTTTGCCCTGGCAATGATGCCGGCGCGATGCGGAAATAATGCCGGGTCCTGCAGATGACAGTGGCTGTCAATAATTTCCATAGATTAGCGGGAAGCGGTCAATGCACCGCGTGACAGCGGCATAAGTTCTTCAAGAACGAACTCGCCATCCTTGCGTATCAATGTACCGTCAAAGCGTATCTCACCGCCGCCGTATGCCGGTGTCTGCACCAGGACAAGGTCCCAGTGTATCGCCGATTTATTGCCGTTATTGCAGTCATCGTATGCATTCCCGGGTGTGAAGTGCAGCGAGCCGTAAATCTTTTCATCGAACAGTGCATCGCACATCGGCGTATCAACATGCGGATGAAGCCCGAGCGAGAATTCCCCGAAGAAGCGTGCGCCGTCGTCGGTGGAGAAGATGGCGTCAAGTGCGGCCCGGTCGCCCTCGGCTTTATAATCCACAATGCGTCCGTCTTTAACCTCAAAGCGCATATTGGCGAAGGAATGCCCGTCGTATACGGTTGGCGTATTGTACTGAATGATGCCGTTCACCGATTCACGTACCGGTGCGGTGAAGACTTCGCCGTCGGGAATATTATATTTACCGTCGCATTTTATCGGCGGAAGTCCCTTGATTGAAAATGAAATATCGGTTCCCGGGCCGGTTATCTGTACGCGATCGGTTCGTGCCATAAGCGACTGCAGCGGGTCCATTGCCTTTGAAAATCGTGCGTAATCTATGTTGCAGACGCGGAAATAAAAATCCTCGAACGCCTCCGTGCTCTTTTTCGACATGACGGCCATCGCGTTGTTCGGATAACGGAGTACACACCATTTTTTTTTCAATCGCGTGTGTTCATGAACCTCGGTCCAGAAATATTTCCGTTTAAGCTTCTGCCCCGATGCGGGTACCGACGAAGCATCGAACGGATTTGCCGAAGAACGTATGCCGATATAAGCGTCGCATGCAGCCATGTTCTTTTTATGGAATTCTGCGAATGCCCGGTGCTGTGTCTCGTCGGCGGCGGCAAAAAATGCCGCCGACAGATTGTCGTCGAAAAAGTTCCAGTAGGGAATGGCGCCGCGTTCTGTCACCGCGCGGACGATCTCGCGGGCAAGCGCAATGCCGTCAGAACCGATAAGGTCAAGATAGAGCGTTTCGCCCCGTTTCAGCGATACCGAATAATCAATGAGGGTGACGGAAAGATCTTTGAGCCGTTGGTCGATATGCATGCATGACTCCGGTGTAGTATGCATCTATAATATAAACACGTGCGTTTCTGTCAATACGCTTCATGGTGTTGACAAAAAATAGTATTACTGTATATTTCATAGCGTTCTGGACTGCCTGTGCATTTAACTCTCTCACGTGCGGAGCATACCATGCGACGCATGACTGGCCGGCACCGTGCAGTTCGTACGATCACCGCTCGGGTGGTGAAATTGGTAGACACGCTAGTTTGAGGGGCTAGTGGGCGATAAGTCCGTGCTGGTTCAAATCCAGTCCCGAGCACATTGATTGCATCCTGTATTACTGTTCTCTGCGAAGGAGTCCTTATGGTAAAAGAAATATCATCGGTAGAGCATTTCGATAAGGAAGTGACCGGATTTCAGGGCTTAAGCGTTATTGATTTCTCGGCGGGGTGGTGCGGACCGTGCAAAGCGCTTGCTCCGGTGATCGATCGTCTGTCGCAGAAATATACGAATATCAATTTTGTTATGGTGAATGTCGAGCAGCAGCCGACGATTGCGGCGCGTTTCTCCGTTAATGCGCTGCCGACGATACTGTTTCTGAAGAACGGGAAAGTATCCCAGCAGCTCACCGGTTCGGTGAGTGAAAGCAAGATAGTTGATGCGCTGACGAAAGGCATGGCGTAACGCCGGCGGGCATTCATGGATCGCGTGCATCTTTTTCTCTTTTATGTTTTATTCATTTGCGCGAAGATATTCAGGCATCTGCGTATTCTCGTCCCGTCATTCCTGCTGAAACTCTGTTATCTTTTTGTCAAGAAATTATATATTGATCTCTCGCTTTATTATTATTTCAAAGACAAGGACGATGTGGGCCTTTTTGAGTGTTTTATCCTCGACAATGCGGCGCTGGATCATGTCGCCGGAAATACGGTCAAGGATACCACCAGGCTCGACAGGCAGTCGTTTATCCTCAATATCGCGCGGAAGAACAAGACGCTGAGCGCACAGAAAAAGGAATCCGACGCAATCGTGCAGCAGAACACAACGATTGAAAAAAAGATGATAATCGCCGAGAAAACGATAGAGACCGATCAGGTTCTGACGTACTTTTCAAAACGAATCGAGAAGATTAATAAACGCTTATATAAACGCATCAATTGGCTCCATCGTGTGTTCTATCTATCGGTCTACAAGCGCGACAGATCATTCTTTCCGAAGGAACACCTTATTCTTGAAAAACCCGATCTCGATCTTATCGTCCGCATGGCTGTTGAAGGTGCCGGTCGGTAGCGTGCATCATTCGATTGCAAAATCGTTAGCTTGATATATCATACAATAAGAACATCAGGATACAACACACATGCGTCTCGTCCGGATTGCACTTGCATGCACTTTCCTTTATGCCGCTTTCGTGGTTGCTGAGCGTATTCCGGATACGCCGGTTTGGACGGTTGTATCTGTCGAAAGCGTGACGAATTGTCCGATCGGCGGCACGGTCATGATTACGAACGGCAGATATCTCATGGGTGATGCCGTTTTCACGGTTCGGCGGACTGCAGACGGGTTTATCGGTTATGATCAGAAGCAGCGGCTTTCAGCGGATGCGAAATACGCCTCGCCGTATCTGACGATCGTTTTCCGCAGAAATCCCAAAGGTTCTTCTGCAGGTTCGATGCGGGTTTACCCGGTCACTGCGGGCGGGAAAGACGCGCAGGAGCTTGTACGGAAACTGGAAGTTGCGTTTGCCAGCGGGAGTCGGCCGCTGTTCGATTCCTGTTTTTTACCGGGTCAGACCAACGGCAGTTATAACAGACTGCTTGAATATGTACTGGCACGACGGCAGGAACATCTATCGATACATAATCCGGTGCATTTTGTTCAGGAGAAACGCGTTAACGGGCTTCTGCGGTTTTCGAGCGGACGTTACGTTGAACTGTCTTTTGCCGCGCATACTACTACTACCGTATGGTATATACGCTGAAAGAAATGTCTGTCGGCGTTGAAGGAGCATGAAATGTCTAGTTTCAGAATGGACCGGATCAATGAAAGTATCGCGCACCATCTCTCGCGCCTCATACTGGAGGAGGTGGCGGATCCGCGTCTTGCCACGATGATAACGATCACCAAGGTTGAAACGGCGAAGGACCTTAAAACGGCGAAAGTGTACTTATCGGTACTCGATACCGGTAAACGCGGCGATGTGCTCGCCGGCCTCAGGCATGCGGAACGCTTTTTCATAGAACGGCTCAAGGAGCTTCTGGCGATACGCTATATACCGACGCTTACGTTTATCTATGACGATTCCATTGAGAGAATGAGCACGATATTAGGGAAGATTAAAGCGCTTGAGAATGAGAGGAAGGGGAATGATAGTAAAGAAACTTGATGCGATCTGGGATGTCATTGAACGTCATCACGATTTCGTAGTTGTCGGACACTACAATCCCGACGTCGATTGCGTCACCAGCACACTTGTTGCGGCGCTCCTGCTTGAACGGCTGGGGAAGCGCGTGCTCGCCGTGAATTCCGACGTTATGCACAAAAAAGTGTCGACGGTGCCGTTTATCGACAGGGTTATGTTTTCATACGACGCCAACAAGATTGATATGAACGGAGTTCTCATCGTTGTCGATGCCGGCGATATCAACCGTATCGGACACTTGAAAGACTATAAACATCTTTTTAAGGAAGTCATTTTTATCGATCATCATGTGCTCCGCTGCGAAGGCGGAAGCTATTCCTATATCGATGTGACCGCGAGTTCCACGGTGGAAATCATCTGTGATCTTTTCATGCCGCATGCGGCGGAGCATATCGACAAGGATATCGCAACGCTTGTCTATGCGGGGATCGCAGCAGATACGGGTTTTTTCTGTTTCCGGAATACCAATGAGCGTTCGCTGCTTACCGGCGCGGCAATGGTGCGTCTCGGCGCCGATATCGAGGCGGTAGACGCGATGATCAACCGCATCATGGATGAAGATGATTACAAGGTGCTGTCGAAGATACTGCTGGACATCAAGGTCGCCGACGGCGGCAAGCTTGCATATACCGTGCAGCGCAAGGAGAACGGCGCGTCTCTGTATGCAGATTATGCGGTCAGTCCCATCGAATATGTGATGAAGCTCAGGAATATCCGCATCGGTTTTGTCATTCGCGAAGCGGAAAACACCTGGCGCCTGAGCATGCGCAGCCGCGGGCATGCGGATGTACGAAAGATCACTGAAAGTTTCGGCGGCGGCGGACACGTGAAGGCGGCCGGCTGTGAATTCGAAAAAGCCAAGTACGAACTTAAGGATATCATTGCGCTCGTGCTCGACCGGGCGCGTAAAGAAATCGAAGTACACGGGGAATAAGCATCGCCGGTATGCGGCGGTTACTTATCCGGGTTAATCAATCAGGTATCCTTTCAGTTTCTCGGACGACTTGAGCCGTTTTATCCGTTCAAACGCCTCTTTCTGAACCTGACGCACGCGCTCGCGTGTTATATTAAGCGCCATACCAACCTCTTCAAGCGTTCGCACCGGGCTGCCGTCCAGGCCGAAACGGAGCATCACGACATTACGCTGTTTTTCCGACAGCTCATCAAGCACTTCCGTTATGGTGCGACGGAGGCTTTTCATGAACACCTCCTCATACGGTGACGGCGTCTGCTTGTCTTCAAGGAAGTTCCTGAGATCGGTGCTGTCGTCGTTGAGCGGCGTCTCCATGGACGTGGGTTCTTTGGCGAAAATGCTGAGCGATGCGATGGTCTTAAGGCTCGCACCCATCGCCTGGGCTATCTCCTGCGGCGACGGGTCCCGTCCCAGCTTCTGATTGAGCGCTTTAATCGTTTCAAGATAGCGGCGGAGCATACGGTGAATATGCATGGGAAAACGGATGATGTGTTTTTTCGATTCGATAGCCTTCAGTATCGACTGTTTTATCCACCAGGTGGCGTAGGTGGAGAATTTAAAACCTTTGCGGTGATCGAAGCGCAGAATGGATTCGATAAGCCCTATGTTTCCTTCGTCGATAAGATCGAGGAACGGCAGGCCGCTTGATGTGTATTTCTTTGCGATGGTGACCACAAGGCGCAGATTTGATTTTACGAGGATGTGTTTGCACCGGTCAATATCCGTCTCAGTTGCCGCGCGCTCTGCGTCATAGTCTGCGTCGATTATTCTTCCGCCGGTTTTAAGCTTTTCAAGACGGTCACGCCGTGTGACCAATTTCCGTATTTCGACCCAGAGTTTGTGCTCCGCCCCTTCCGACAGCCGTTCGGTTTTTCCCATCTGTTTGAGATAGATGCCGACGGTTCCGTCAACGCCGACACGCTCGGGCTTTTTCTTTTCTACGGCGGGCGGCGCAGACTCCGGCACGGCGATGTGCAGTTTGTGCTGTACGGCAAAGGCGAGCGCATCGTCACATTCCGCCTTTGTCAATATTTTACGCCGTACCGCCTCGCTGATGTCTTCCGTGCTCATGCTGCCCGATCGTTTACAGGCGGCGAGGAACGTGCTGCGGTTCGTTATGCTACCGTAACGCTTGGTGCTGAACACAGTTTTCATACGCAGCAGAACCGCCTTGTCAGTGCAGATAATTGTGCGGCATCGCGGGTATTGCCGTCATCATGGTCAGCCGCGCGGCAGAAGTATGTCTTTGATGAGATCGGGGCCGTTTCCGCCGGTGATGGGGAAATCCTTACGCATCGGGTGTCCTTCAAAACCGTCCATCATGATAATGCGCGAGAGATTGGGATGTCCCTCGAACGGAATGCCGAACAGGTCGAAGATCTGGCGTTCCTGCCAGTTTGCGCCCGCCCAGAGATCCGTAATGCTCGGTACGCGTTCGTTGTCATGTACGGCGGTCTTGATGCATACGCTTACATTCTTTTCCAGATCGCTCAGAATATAATAGATAGAAAAACGCTTTTCGGATGAAGTTCCGTGATCAATTGCGTTCATATCCTTAAGAAATGTGAAATGCTTTTCTTTGTTCAGATAGGTGAGGGCTGCGATGAGTTTCCCCGGCTTGACGAGTGCGGTGTCCATGCCGGATATCGCAGGCGCCACCGCGTCGATGATTTCCGGTTTTTCATCGATGATGGAAGTGAAGATGGAGCTCATGGCCTACGCTCTCCTTCCGGATGATCATATCGCAATCCGCAGTCAGTTCGTTCGGCGCAGGCGATACGGTTTATTTCTTCGGATTCATCCGCCGATAATGCGAATCGTTCACGCTGCTTTTGATCGTATGCCGGAGCGCCGGTATTAAATTCCTCGCCCTTTCCCTGCTGCACCTTTTTCTGCAGCTTCCATATCGCCTGGATGATGACCTCGGGCCGCGGCGGGCAGAACGGCACATACATGCTGACCGGAATTATCTTATCGATTCCCTGCAGCGTGCTGTAGGTGTTGAACATGCCGCCGAGCGAAGCGCACACGCCGACGCTGAGCACCCATTTCGGCTCACAGATCTGTTCATATATTTCTTTCAGTACCGGCGCCATTTTATAGCTTATCGTGCCGAGAACGATGAGCGTGTCGGTCTGTCGCGGCGAGAATGTGGGGCGTTCAGCACCGAAACGGGCGATATCGAAGTGCGGAGACATCATTGACATGTATTCAATGCCGCAGCACGCGGTTGCGAATGGAAGCGACCAGAACGAGTATGAGCGTGAGAGATTGAAGAACCGGTTGAGGCTTCCGACAACGAGACCTTTATATTTGGATTGTTCGCCGAGTGAAAACACGGTCACTCCTTCCAGGAGAATGCGCCCTTCGCGAGCGCGTAAAGATAGCCGATGAAAAGCACACCGACAAATAATATGATCTCAATGAGCACCGCTGCCGAAATGCCGCGCCGCACGAAATCCTTAAGCGCGCAGGCAAACGGGAAAAAGAAAAGTATTTCAACTTCAAAAAGAATGAAGAGTACGGCTATTACATAGAATGTTATCTTCACCGGAACGCGTGCGTCATGAAACATGCGCACACCGCATTCATACGCGCTCATTTTGACCGGACTGGGACGTTTGGGAGACAGCAGCCAGCCGAGAAAAATGAATGCCGCGGATGCAACCGCAGCGAACATGACCTGAATGATGAGCGGTATAACCGTTTGTTCCATTTTTGTATTATAGCCCCGTGCGGTTAAATTGCAAGATTCA
Organism: Spirochaetota bacterium; assembly: GCA_016214035.1. Taxonomy (GTDB): domain Bacteria; phylum Spirochaetota; class Brachyspiria; order Brachyspirales; family JACRPF01; genus JACRPF01. The sequence goes on from JACRPF010000014.1 coordinate 158,414, forward strand.
CATGCTGTTGTCAGGCGGTTGCAGTCTCGTTGATAACGCCCATTTTTGCGAATTTATTCAGACGGTCGTCCTTTAACTGCTGCGGCGAGAGTTTGCTCAGATCGGCGAGATGAGTGACTATTTCCTTTTTCAGGTTTGCAGCCGCGAGCGCGTGGTTGCGATGGGCGCCGCCGAGCGGTTCGGGAACGATAACGTCGATGATGCCGAGTTTCAGCGCGTCGGGAGCGCCGTTCTTCAGCGCATTGGCGGCGCGTTCTTTTTTGCTGCTGTCCCGCCAGAGTATCGATGCGCATGATTCGGGCGAAATAACCGAATAAATGGCGTATTGCATCATGAGCACGCGATTTGCAACCGCAATGCCGAGCGCGCCGCCGGAACCGCCCTCGCCGATGATGCAGGCGATGACCGGAACCGCGAGTTTCGACATTTCAAAAAGATTGCGTGCAATCGCTTCAGCCTGGCCGCGTTCTTCACCGCCCATCCCCGGATAAGCGCCGGGCGTATCGACGAACGTGACTATCGGTTTGTTGAATTTCTCGGCCATTTTCATGAAGCGAAGCGCCTTCCGGTATGCTTCCGGGTTCGGCATGCCGAAATTCCGTTTGATGTTCTCATCCATTGAGCGGCCTTTCTGATGGCCGATTACCACGACGCTTCTGCCTTCAAGCGTTGCTATGCCGCAGATAGTTGATCCGTCGTCGGCGAAATTTCTGTCACCGTGCATTTCGGTGAAATCGGAAAAAATATGCGACACATAATCAAGCGTAAGCGGCCGTTGAATATGGCGGGCCACCTGCGTGATCTGCCAATAATCAAGTTTACCGTAGATGTCTTTGAGCATCGCATTTGCTTCGTCTTCAAGTCTGGTGATCTTCGCCGTAAATTCCGCGTCGGGAGTATCACCGGCAATTTTTTTCAAGTCTTCGATCTTGCCGAAAATTTCGCCAACAGATGCTTCAAATTCCAGCAATGCTAATTTTTGTGTTGTGGCCATGCATTTGTCCTACACGTCAAGATTTTTCACATATTTCGCGTTCTTTTCTATAAACTCACGGCGTGGTTCAACTTCATCGCCCATGAGAATAGTGAACATTTCTTCAGCAAGCTCAGCGTCTTCGGCAAGCACCTGGAGCATCTGCCGTTTTTCGGGATTCATCGTCGTGTCCCACAGCTGTTCGGGATTCATCTCCCCGAGACCTTTATAGCGCTGCACTGCGGTTTTGCTGCCCTTATGTTTGGCGAGTAATGTCTCTTTGCCTTCATCGCTGTACGTATACTCTTCTTTGCCGCCCGAAGTGATCTTGTAGAGCGGCGGCACAGCGATAAACACATTGCCGTTATCGATGAGCGGACGCATGTATCTGAAAAAGAAGGTGAGGAGCAGTGTGCGGATATGCGAACCGTCGACATCGGCATCGGCCATGATGATGACGCGTCCATAGCGGAGTTTTTCAATGTTAAACGCCGTTCCGATGCCGCAGCCGAGTGCCGAGATAATTGGCTTAAGCGTTTCGCTTTCTACGATTTTGTCGATGCGCGCCTTTTCGACGTTGAGCATTTTACCCCTGAGCGGGAGTATTGCCTGAAACTTGCGGTCGCGGCCCATCTTTGCGGAACCGCCGGCGGAGTCGCCTTCGACGATGTATATTTCGCATTTATCCGGTTCCTCTTCCTGGCAGTCGGAGAGTTTACCCGGGAGTGAATCCGATTCAAGCGCGTTTTTCCGGCGTGCAAGTTCGCGTGCGTGACGTGCAGCTTCCCGAGCCTCGGCGGCTTTTATCGTTTTTTCAAGTATGGCTTTGATGATTTTCGGGTTCTGCGAAAAATAGGCGTCAAGCCCTTCAGACACGAGGCGCTCAACGATGCCCTTTACTTCGGAGTTGCCGAGTTTTGTTTTTGTCTGTCCTTCGAACTGCGGATTGGGTATTTTCACCGAAAGCACCGCGGTTAGACCTTCACGGGTATCGTCGCCGGAAATATCGAACTTGAGCTTTTTATCCATGCCGAGAGTTTTCAGGTAATCGTTACAGACCTTCGTGAGCGCGCTTCTGAAACCGTTCAGATGCGTGCCGCCCTCGGTGGTATTGATATTATTGCAATAGGCGAACATGCTCTCATGATACGTGTCGGTATACTGCAGTGCAACTTCGACCTCAACCTTATCTTCCGTGCGCGTCAGGTGTACCGGTTTGTCGTGCAGCACTGTTTTTTTATTATTGATATGCTCCACGAACATCGAGATGCCGCCTTCATAATTGAAGGTCTCAGATTTTTCCTTGCCCTCGCGCTCATCATTGAGGATGACCTTGATGCCTTTGTTCAGGAATGCAAGCTCGCGAAGACGGTGTGCAAGCGTCTCATAGTGATAAACGAGGATTTCGAATATCTCGTGGTCGGGCTTGAAGGCAACCGTTGTGCCGGTGCGGTCGCTTTCACCGATTACCTTTACCGGCGCTTTCGGCGTACCGCGTTGGAATGTCTGTTCATACTTTTTTCCGTTCAAATGAACCGTTGCCGTCAGCCATTCGGAGAGCGCATTGACTACCGATGCGCCGACGCCGTGAAGACCGCCTGAAACCTTGTAGGTATCGTTGTCGAACTTGCCGCCGGCATGGAGCTTGGTAAACACTACTTCAAGCGCGCTGATCTTGAGTTTCGGGTGCGGATCGACCGGAATGCCGCGCCCATCGTCGATAACCTCGATAATATCGCCTTTTTTTATCGTTACGATGATGTTTTTGCAGTATCCCGCCATGGCTTCATCGATGGCATTATCCACAATTTCATAGACAAGATGATGAAGTCCCGGCAGTCCCGTAGAGCCGATATACATGCCCGGACGCTTTCTGACTGCAGAAAGCCCTTCCAGAACTTGTATATTTTTGGAACTATATTCCGATTCGCTCATTACTATGCTCGCTTACCGTTAGTGATGCCCGCGGGCTCAAAATCGTAAATTGTGCAAAGTATTATAGCCTGATTTTCAAAAAAAACAACTGTCCGGAGAGGTTCTCGCGTGAGCGCGGAGGGGGGGGCACGCTTACCGTTCGGGAAGAAATGTCTTTCTGAGCACCGCAATAGGTCTCAGCTGTCCTTCCATGGACAGAATCGACGCACTCGCGCCATCTTATGCGGTGCGAGGGAAATACATTCTCCCCGAAACGAAGGGCGCGAAGATCACTCACCCCTGATCATTACCAGCATCATCTTGAATTGTTCGACGGCATTTACCGCGTGCGGTATATTCGCCGGCATGATGATGTATTCACCGGGTTTCAGCGCATGCTGTTTACCGGCGATTGTGATCTCGCCGGTGCCGTCAAGATTATAGACCAGTGCGTCGAATGGTGCCGTGTGTTCCGACAGTTTCTGTCCCTTGTCAAAGGCGAACAGTGTCACCGTGCCGACCTTTTTATTGATGATTGTCTTGCTTACCACCGCGCCCGGGGCGTATGCCACCGAGGCTCCGGCGTTGATAGCTTCTTGTGTATCCATGATAGTCTCCTTTTTTAGGTCTGTTGTTTTGTAATAACTTTAACTATTTGTGCATTGTAATTATTGTTGTCGCTTTCGCGATGCATCCGGCATCGCTTGCGCTCACTTGAAGCGGGCAATATCTATTTTTCAGTATTGTCGCACCTCGTGTGTGATCTGATTGCCGCTTTCGGTGCCTTGTCGCATAGTAATCCCGCTTCACCCCACCCACTCCTCATTCAGCACTTCGCCCTGCAGGCTTATCGTGATGGCTTTTACCGGGATTTTGCGCTTTGCCTTGTCCCGCGCCTGTTGTGCCAGATGCAGTAACCCGCCGCAGCAGGGAACCTGCATTATCATCACGGTCAGCGTATTTATTTTCGCTTCATCGATCATGGCGATGAGCTTTTCGGTATATGTCTCCTGGCCGTCGTCGAGTTTAGGACAGGCGATGGCGAGACTTTTTCCTTTGAGAAAGTCCTTGTGGAAATCGCCTACCGAGAAGGCCACACAGTCGGCTGCAAGGAGTACGTCTTTGCCCTGAAAATACGGCGCCATCGGTGATACGAGATGCAGCTGTACCGGCCATTGCCGAAGCTGCGATGCCCGCTGTCCTTCTTCTGTACCGGCGGTTGTATCGCCGAACTCCATTACTTTCGATCCCGGGCAGCCCGCGTGATGTGATGCGTGTTCCATTGTCTTTTCCTCCGTTAAAGGGTTATTTATATTGTTTTCTTTCAAATACTGAATCGCTTCGTTGAGATAACCGGTCTCTCCGTGGTCGCGTAGATGCGCAAGGTGTGCCTTAATCGTGTTCGTTCCGGCCTTGACGATAGACGGCATCACTTTTCGCTCGTCATACGGTTCCGCCTCCCGTTTCTCCACCGTTATGGCGCCTTCGGGGCAATGACCGAGACAGGCGCCGAGTCCGTCACACATGAGGTCGCTGACAAGACGTGCCTTGCCGTCAATCATCTGAATAGCGCCTTCGGGGCAGTTTGGTATGCACAGACTGCATCCAGTGCACTTGCCCTCATCGATTTTGATGATGCTTCGTACCATTGAAAACTCCTATTTTTTATTTGCCGTAAGCAACGGCTTAATTGTTTCAAATAATGCGCGTGTTTTTTTCACAAGATCAAAGTCATTACCGCTGTACATCCAGCGTGTGAGCAGAAGCCTGAACGCACCCATGATGATCATGAACATGTCGTCGGGGTCTTCCATGACAATCTCACGTGCGGATTGTCCCTGTCGTATGATGCCCACAACTGCCTGTTTATGGGCGTCCATGCCTTCGAGCACGGTCCTGAAGAGCTTTTTATTGCCCCGCAGCATCGTCTCCGGGAACATGACCGTCACAAAAGAAGGGTTTGCGCTGAAATACTCGGCCCGGTCGATAAGGAACCGGCCGATACGTTCCAGTGAGCTGCAGATTCCGTTATCGTTGATCTTTTTCAAAGCATCCAGTGAACCATCGCGAAAGAGGTCCACGATAGCGGCAAGAATATCGTTTTTGCCCGGGAAATGCTTATACAGAGCGGCATCGGAAATGCGCAGGCGTTTCCCGATTGCTTTTACGGTGAGCGTCTCAATTCCGTTTTCAGCAATCACGGCAAGCGCCGCATCGGTTATCGATCGCTGTCGCGCGGTCAGCATGATGTTACTGCTCCTTGGAGGTTAGCGTTCACTAACCATATTTTAATAATCTTTTTACAGGAGTCAAGCGCGGATTTTATTTTTCTTGTATTTACATCATGCCAAAAATGATGTAGTATAGGGTTATCATATTAAGGAGTTTTGTATGTGCAAGATATTCCCTCCGTCATTGTTTTTCGGGATGCTGCTCATCGTCGGCGGTATTCTCGTCATCATCAAGAATTTTACCCATATCCGCATTCCGATCTTCAGCGTCCTGTTCGCGCTGTTCCTCATCTGGCTCGGCGTGTGCCTGCTGGTCAAGCCGAAGGATTCTGTCTTCGCACGAACGATAACCGCCGACCGTGTTTCGGCGACGCTTCATAATGAGCGCATCGACATGAACGGCAAGGATATTACCAACAAAGCATACGATGTTTCTTTCGGGCAGCTCATCGTGGATATGAAAAATGCCACCGTCGCCAAAGGTTCAACCGCGGTGACCATGTCGGTAAGCTTCGGAAATCTCGAAGTGTATATCGACAAAGCAAAGCCGCTGAAGATTACCGGATCGGTATCGTTCGGCAATCTCGATATATTTGAGAAACAGACTTCAGGTCTCGACGGAAGCATAGTCTATGAGACGCCGTCGTACAAGGACGCAAAGAACAAAATCGAAATGCGTGTTGATTGTTCGTTCGGGAATGTCCGCATCCGCGAATAGTACGATTACGTAATGAATGAACGTCTCCTTGATGCGCTTGCGTCACGTATTGTAGTTGCCGATGGTGCGCTGGGGACTGAGCTCTATGCAAAAGGCATTGCTCCCGATGTTTCCTATGATGCGCTGAATCTGGATAATCCCGGGATCATCGCGTCGATTCATGCGAGCTACATTGATGCCGGCGCGGAACTCATTGAGACAAATACCTTTGGCGCGAACCGTAATAAGCTTGCACATTTCGGACTGTCCGGCAAAGTATATGAAATCAACCTCGCCGGTGCGGCAATTGCAAAACGATGCGCCGGCGACAGCGCGTGGGTTGCCGGATCTATCGGGCCTATCGGCAGAACTGATGAAGAGTTATCGGATGAGGAAAAGGCTTCCCTGTTTGCAGAACATGCGTCCGGCCTCATCGACGGCGGCGCGGATGCCATCATTCTTGAGACATTCGATTCACTTTCAGATTTACTGATTGCAATCAGTACCATTTCAAAAAAAACATCGATACCGATAATAGCACAGCTTCTGTTCACCGCCGGCGGACGGACTGCGTGCGGCATAGAGCCGGTGATAGCATTCCTGAAACTGAGGGATGCCGGAGCGGCTGTCGCGGGTGCGAATTGCGGCACGGGCCCGAAAGGGCTGCTGCTTGTCATGGAGAAAGCGGGCCTTCGCACCGGCGGATTTCTGTCGGCATTTCCCAATGCGGGCTTTCCCGAGAGAACCGGCGACAGAATGCTCTATGTTCCCAAAGCGGATTATATCGCTTCAGTGGCCAGACAGCTTGCAGCCAGCGGCGTGAATATTATCGGCGGCTGCTGCGGGACCACACCCAATGATATACGTGCAATTGCACACGCGCTGCGCGGGATGTCGCCAGTGGCGCATTCGCCGATATCATTAGCGGATGCGATGGCGGAAGAACGCACACGCGCACTTGCGAAATATCAGATATCATCCGGATATCTGCTCACGCGTCTTAAAGAAAAAAAAGTGATCAGTGTCGAGCTTGATCCCCCCAAAGGCCTTAATTATGAACCGGTCATCGACGGAGCCAAAGCGCTGAAAGAGGCCGGTGCCGACGTAATCAGTGTTGCCGAAAATCCGCTTGCCATCGTCCGTATGTCGAACATATCGCTTGCCTCGTTGATACAGCGTGAGGCGGATATTGAGACTATCGTTCATATCACCGGACGCGACCGCAATGCCATCGGCATGCAGTCGATGCTCATGGGGCTTGCGGTGGACGGGATAAAGAACATCCTTGCTGTCACCGGAGATCCGCCGGCGGCGCATAACACCAAAGGCACCGGCGTTTTTGAACTGCGCTCGTATGATCTCATTTCGCTCATCGCCAAGATGAATGCCGGCATGAACTGGTATGGCGAGGACATAAAAAAGCGTACCGCATTTTCTATCGGCGCCGCGTTCAATCCGAACACGCCGGATATCGCGGTTCAGATTGAACGCATGAAAAAAAAGATTGATGCCGGCACGCAGTATTTTCAGACACAGCCGGTGTTCAGTAACGAGCGCATCGACACGATATTGGAATTGACACAGGGGATGAAAATCCCGATAATGCTCGGTATATTGCCGCTGGTAAGCTCAAAGAACGCCGAATTCCTGCATAACGAATTTCCGGGAATAAGCATCCCCGATGACATTCGCGAACGGATGCGGAAGGCCGGCGAAAACGGCATTGCCGAAGGTAGTGCAATAGCGTTTGAGCTCATCGCGCATGCATATAATCACGTTGCCGGAATTTACATAATGCCGCCGTTCAATAAACACGCTGTTGCCGTTGAACTGATCAGGCGCATACGTGATTTGCCCCGTTCATGAAAGAAACCGAGCTTTATCGGCCCATTGCCGACTACCTTGCAGCAAACGGATACACCGTCCGGGCGGAAGTGAAAGGGTGTGATATAACCGCTGTCAAGGGAGACGATCTTATCATCGTCGAGATGAAAACAAAGTTTTCGCTTGAACTGATGCTTCAGGCCGTTGACCGCCAGCGGATATCATCGTCGGTATATGTGGCGATTCCGCTGTCTGCAGTTTCGCAGCGCGGTAAAAAATGGCGGACAATTGTACGGCTGTTAAAGCGCCTGGAAGTGGGTCTCATCTTTGTGTCCATAGAGACCGGTATGGTGCAGACGGCGATTCATCCGGTGCCGTTCAAGCGTATGAAAGATCATAGGCGAACACGGGCTATCCTCACCGAGATGAGCGGCAGAAGCGCCGATATGAATGTCGGCGGAAGCACGCGGGTGAAACTGGTGACCGCATACCGTGAGCAGGCGATACACGTTGCGTGGCTTCTTTCTCAGGCCGATGCCGCGGCGCCTGCGGAATTATGCGTGAAAGGTGCTGTTAAAAAATGCGGTTCAATACTCTACATGAATTACTACGGCTGGTTCGATCGCGTCGGGGTGGGGAAGTACCGGCTTTCCACCAAAGGGAAAAAGGCATTGAAAGAATATCCGGCATTGATAAAACGTCTGCAAAAGAAGCGTTGACGCTCATCATACTCTCCCGTTTTGTGCAAACGGATGACCGCTTTCTTCATTCTGTCTAGGGCCCGATATCATTACTATACCTCCATACTAATCCCGGAGGCATTGTTATGCGTGCTGCGATGTTATCAAACAATGGATTTACCATGACCGATATTGAAAAAGTAAAACCCGCTGACGGTGAGGTGTTGGTACGCTCACTTGGCAACGGCATCTGCGAGGGCGATGTATTCAAGTATCGCGAGGCTCTTGCCGGTGCTCCGGTGGACACCACCGTACCGCTCGGTCATGAGGGTTCGGGAATCATCGAGGCAGTCGGTCACGGCGTCAGCGGATATAAGCCGGGCGACCGTGTGACGGCACTCGGCGGAGCTTATGCGGATTATTTTGCCTGTCCCGCATCAGCACTTGTAAAACTGGAAACGATTGACCCGGTAATGGCGCTCGGGGAGCCGCTCGCGTGCTGTGTGCATGCAGCATCCCGCTTCGGCATATCCTATGGCGACAGGGTTGCCGTCATCGGTTCGGGATTCATGGGGCTTATGTGTCTGCAGCTCGCTCAACTTCGCGGCGCAGGTTATACGGCTGCATTCGATGTTATCCCGTGGAGACTGTCCGCGGCGAAGGAATTCGGCGCCGATGATGCGTTCAATTCAAATGACTTTAAACCCACGGACACATTCAATGCAGACTCCGTTGCACGTGAACTCGGCGAGTTCGATGTTGTCATCGAAGCCACCGGCGTTCCCGGCGCGGTGACGCTTGCCACCGACCTTGTAAAGCAGCACGGTACGCTTGTGCTTGTGGGATACCATCAGTCAAACGACGGCATGCGTTCGGTGAATATGAAGACATGGAATTTCAAGGCGATAACCGTGGTGAACGGCCACGTGCGCCGCAGCGACGAGAAATACACGGCAATGGCGCAGGCGATGAAGCTGCTTGCGGCAAAGCGGATACGTCTTGACGGTCTGATCACGAATTATCCGTTTGAAAGTGTATCGTCAGCATTCACCGATCTTGTCAACCGCAAGGAAGGATTGTTTAAGGCGAATCTTGTATTTCAAAAATAGCGCGGACCGATATCGCCTGGCCGAATAATTGATATTGGCATACGTGAAATAGCCGGCGCGGTTGACCGGTGTGAGCGCCGGTCTATAGGCGGAATTCCTTGTGTGCTGATGCTTTTCCCGGCAGAGATACGATCCTGTCCCTGTATTCGCGGGGTGAAATACCCTCGACCTTTTTGAATATCCTGCTGAAGTAGTATTCATTTTCGAAGCCGCAGCGAAGCGCCGCATCACGTATCCTGATGCCGGTCTGCTCAAGCATGAGTTTCGCATTCTCAATTCGCTTGGTGATGAGATACTGCAAAGGACTTACGCCGTGGTGTTTACGGAACGCATGGCGCAGATAATCGCGGCTCAGCATCAGATTGTCTGACAGGAGCGCAATGCTGATATTCTCGCTGAAATGCGAATCAATGTATTCTTTTGCCTTGTCTGCCGGGGAATGCTCGTCTTCGAGCGGCATACCCTCGAGCCTTTTGATGCCGATGATGATCTCCGATGATTTATGTTCTATCATGGATTTGAAATACGGACGTTGTTCCTTCAGTTCGTATTCGATCTCGAAAAACTGCGCGCGAATCATATCGGTTCCGGCATGGACGCCGTCACGAAGCGTATCAATCTCCCATCCTTTTACACCGAGACAGAAATGGCGGGAGGCCTTCTCGTTATAGGCGATATGTTTTAATCCCGGGCGATGCACGAGTACATCACCGTCGGCATAGGGGATTTTGTTTCCGTCGATGATAACGTAACCGCCGGAACCGTCCGCGAAAACGATCTCACAGTGCCCATGAGCATGCTCGTCGGATGAGTGACGTGCAGGCAGTGTCTCGATGAAGAACGCTGAAAACAGCATGGGCCGATACTCCGGATCGCATGAATGATAATAAGCACTATCAGTATAGCGAAAGGGGAGAAAATGTCAAAATCAGCTTATTTTCCGCTGTGGTCGCGTCCGAGATAGAAGTTCTGCCAGCCTGATGTATTGAGCCATTTCGCATCGCAGATGACGATTCCATCGTACGGCTCACGCTCTTCGCCGTGGGGTTTAAGCCGGTTGTATGCGCGCCGCCAAATGCATTGTTTATCGTCGACTTCGCATAATCCTTTTCTCGAGCCGCCGCAGGGGCCGTTACGCTGGTTTTTCGAGCATTTTTCCATGGGGCAGAGATATGCTATCTCCGTAAGCGAACAGTCGCCGCAGTCGTTGCAGCCGTAGAGCGCGGCCTTTGAGATATGCTCAAAGAAGTGAAAGAACTTTTCGAGCGTTTTTTTACCGTTGATGATGCGATAAAACAGTTTCAGCAGATGATAGAACGGCGATTGCTTTTTAAAGAGAAAAAAATGAACGACACGGCTTATCCGGTATATCACAGGTTCGGTTATCAAACGGCGGAGGAAACGGCGTACCGGTTTCCGAGAACGGATATAGGTGTCTGCGAAATCCCGGTTCGGTAGTCCGTTTGCGTCTTGTTTGAAAAGATAAAACTCGTCCGGAAGCGGGTAGGAGAGCTCTTTATAGAATTCCTTCCAGTCGTTATCACCATACTTTTCCGCCATTGCTTTGATCGCGAGTATCTCTTCGGCTTTGTGACTTCCGCCGATATATACACCTTTGAAGCCGAGACCCTTGGCGACTGCCCATTGTTTTGCGGCGAATTCATGGAAGAAGGCTTTCCCTTTGTCAGGTGATGCCCCGGCTTTATTCGCGATTTCAAGCAGTTTCGGCGATACCACACATCCGGCGATGCGTTCGTCATGGAATACTTTTGCAACACCCTTGGTAAGCAGGTAGATATTGGCGAACATCGGCGCGGCAATAGCGCGCATTCTTGTATAGGCAAGCAGTTCAGCCCATTTGCGGGCATCATACCCGAGCTGCAGGAGAAAAAAGTGAGCGCCGGCGCGTATCTTTTTTTCCATCTTGAAAAGCTGCGGCAGATATTCGGCTTCGTATTTTTTAAATGGGCTTACCGCCGCTGATATGAGGAACTCGGTTTTGGAAAGCATTGTCGGCGGAGCGTCCTTTTTCATCGACGGGACGGCAATGCCGTTATTCATGTCGGAGAGCATTTTGATGAGTGCGACTGCGTCGATGTCGAACACGGGGTGCGGAGTACCGCTGTAACCGGGGGCCGGATAATCGCCGGTGAGTGCGAGCACATTGTTAAATCCCTCGCTCGCAAGCTGCCATGCCTGCATCTCAAGCGCATTGCGGTTTCTGTCTTTGCACGATAGATGGATATTTACATTATGGCCTTTTGCGAGAAGGCTTTTGCCAAGACAGTCGGCGGCGAGCATGGGATTTCCGCCGGGATTGTCGGTGATGCTGATGAAATCGAATGCGCCGCTGTCCATGATGTCATGTGCGAAACGTTCCGCTTTTGCGCACTCGGTCTTCAGTATGCCGCGCGATGACACAAGCTCGACGCCACGCAGAAAATCATTCTTCGATATTTTTTCTTTCAGCGATACACCTGTCATACAGTCCCTCCATTCGGGTCTCGAACCGTTGTTCAATGAACTCTTATCGTTACACGAAGCGCTGAGCCACGCTTCCTGAATGCTGAATCAGTTGTTGTAGAATTCCTGTACGCGTGTGATGATGTCAAACCCTTCACGGGCAAGGACATCGTTCAGCGTCTGCATTGCCGGATGTTCGTTCGTGAGGAATTCATATTTCTTTTTCGTGCTGCCGACGCAGTAGTCAAGTCCGCGCGGAACGGCGAGTGTCAGAAATGCGTTCTCAAGCGGCGTCTTTACCAGCGCGCCTGATTTCGTTTTGCTCGGTATCTGGACGGTGAAGTTCGACAATCCAACCGACATATGACAGCCTTTGAACAGCGCCGTCTGTCCGATAAGCCCTATGCCGTTGAGCGTCATTTTGGTGAGCCCCTGATAATCGCTCCCTATGGGCGCGATGGTGGGATCGAATATCATGTCGTCGTTGGTAAGCCCGTGCTTTTTTGCGTGCTCATACATCTGTTTCGCCGCTTCAAGGACATCTTCGGCGACGCAGTTCGGTGTATTCTCGCCGTTCACGCTGCGTTCACTCGACATGAGAATCGCTTTGAACGGTTGTATTTTCAGCAGCTCGAACATCTCAAGACGGCCGAGGCTGATGGAATTGAGCAGCGGTTTTTTGCCGCCGGCTTTTTTCGGGTCATACACTTTAAGCGCGCGTTCGGCTATTGCCGGTGACGGCGTGTCGATTGACAGCGGAACGGTGACCAGCGATTGTATCGCTATGATGAGATCTTCCATGAGCTTCGGATCGCGCGGACCTATGTTGACATCGATATAGGTAGATCCTTCCGCCTGTTCCTTGGCGAGATTGATTATCGCCTGCATGTCGCCTTTCTCGAACAGCTCATGTGTTGACGGGACCGAGTCATTTATCTTTTCGGCGATGATATTAAGTTTTCCGTTGATAGCCATCTTTTTTCTCCTGAGATAGTGTTTAAAACAGACCCTTTACTTTGCCCGTATCCGTGTCCACATCGATCTTTCTGAACGCCGCATCGGACGCGGTGCCCGGCATGAGCTTGATATCCCCGGCAATGGGGACGACAAAACCGGCGCCTTTGAATACCACGACATCACGCACCGGCACCGTGAATCCTTTCGGGCGTCCTTTCAAGGCGGGATCGTGTGAGAGACTGAGGTGCGTTTTCACCATGCAGGTTCCCATCTCTTTCACCTTCGGGTCCGCGTCGAGTTTTTCGATCTTTGCTTTCGCTTCGGGCGAGAACGATATGCCGTCGGCTCCGTATACTTCTTTCGCGATCTTCTCAATGCGTGCCGCCATCGGCATGGAGAGATCGTAGAGGAATTTGAAATTCGGTTTCTCTTTGCATGCATCTGCAACCGCGTCGGCAAGTTCGAGTGCGCCGTCACCGCCTTTTTCCCAATGCTTGGAAACCGCCACGCGTGCGCCGGCCTGTTCCGCGGCTTTGCGTACTTCTGCCACCTCTTCATCATTGTCGGTGTAGAAATGATTGATGCAGACAACGGGAGGTATTCCGCTTTTCTTGACCGTCTCGATATGAGCTATCAGGTTCTCAACGCCTTTTGCCACCAGCGCAGTGTTCTTTTCTGTGTACGCTTTGTCGAGCGGCTTGCCCGGAACAACCTTCGGTCCTCCGCCGTGCATTTTGAGCGCGCGAACGGTTGCAACGATGACCGAACAGTTCGGTGTTAGTCCGCTCATGCGGCATTTGAGGTTCCAGAATTTCTCGAAGCCGATGTCGGCGCCGAAACCGCTTTCCGTGACATGATAGTCGGCGAGTTTGAGCCCGATGCGGTCGGCAAGTATCGACGACTGACCGATGGCAATGTTCGCGAACGGCCCCGCGTGTACGAGTACCGGCTGGCCTTCAATCGTCTGCATGAGATTCGGGTATATCGCCTTTGACATAATGGCGGTCATGGCGCCTGCAACCTCAAGGTCGTCTGCGGTGACATCGTTACCTTTTTTGTCATGCGCAAGCACCATGCGGCCGATACGCTGACGCATGTCCTTAAGGTCTTTTGCCACGGCTAGTATGGCCATGACTTCGGATGAAACGGTTATCTGAAAACCGCTTCTCATCATAAAGCCGTCCATTCTGCCGCCCATGCCTATGATGATATCACGAAGCGACTGTGCGCAGAAATCAATGGCCCATTTTATCTGCACATTGTCCGGGTCGATGTCGAGGCGTTTGAGGTTCTTTTTTGCAAGCATGGCGTCGTCGTAATTGAACTCATGCTGCAGTCTGCTCGTGAGTGCGACCATGGCGAGATTGTGTGCGTTGGTGATGGCGTCGATATCGCCGGTAAGACCGAGGCTGAACTCGGTAAGCGGAACGCATTGTGAAAGACCGCCGCCCGCAGCGGAGCCTTTGATGTTGAATGTAGGCCCGCCGGAAGGCTGACGTATGGCGCCGATGACTTTCTTATTGCGTCTGCCGAGTCCCTGGATAAGCCCGATGGTCGTGGTTGATTTGCCTTCGCCGAGGGGCGTTGGCGTTATGGCGGTTATCTCGACAAATTTTCCGTCGGGTCTGTTTTCAAGACGTTTGAGTATGCTTAAAAAATCAAGTTTGCCGATGTTGTGACCGTAGGGGAGGAGCTCCTTTTTCTCAAGCGCAAGTTCATCGGCAAGCTGCGTCACGGGTTTCATATTATCAGCGGCGGCTTCAGCTATCTGCCAATCCGCCATTTTTGTCGGGTCAAGTTTTACCATGATGTTTGCTCCTCACGTTATAGTGAAATTCTTTTTTTATGCAATTCAAGCGTGTTGCTGAGCAGCATCGCTATGGTCATGGGTCCGATGCCGCCCGGAACGGGAGTGATATACGACGCGACCTGCGATGCCTCGTTATATGCGACATCACCGACAAGTTTATAACCTTTCGGGAGCGACGCATCATCAACACGGTTTACGCCGACATCGATGACAACGGCGCCTTTTTTTATCCAGTCGCCTTTTATTATCTCAGGTTTACCGATTGCCGCACAGAGTATATCGGCGCTCCGGCATACCGCGGGAAGATCGTTCGTGCGTGAATGACAGATGGTAACCGTTGCGTGTTCCGCCAGGAGGAGCTGCGCAAGCGGTTTACCGACGATATTGCTCCGCCCGACGACTACGGCATGAGCACCTTTCATGGTAATGGAATGGCGTTTCATGATCTCGATGACGCCCGCCGGTGTACAGGGCTTGACGAAAGGATTACCGGTGGCAAGATAGCCCACATTCATCGGGTGAAAACAATCAACATCTTTCTGTATGGCGATGCGTTCAAGTACATTATGCTCGCTGATGTGTTTCGGAAGCGGCAGCTGACAGAGTATGCCGTCTACCGATGGGTCGGCGTTGAGCCGGTCTATCAGCGCAAGCAGCGCAGCTTCGGGAGTATTCCCCGGCAGCACATGCTTCTCGCTCAGCATGCCTATCTCCCGGCAGCCTTTTTCCTTCATGCCGACGTATACTTTCGATGCCGGGTCATCCCCGACAAGAACAACTACGAGTTTCGGCTTTATCTGCATCGATGACACTTCCGCCTGAAGTTCCGCCCGTATCTGGCAGGCTGTTTTTGTGCCATCTAAGATCAATGCGCTCATCGGTTACCTCATCTACGTGATGGGATACAATATACTATCAAATCACTATCCGCATAGTAGTATTCTGCGAAAAAATGGAACGTATCATGCTCTCGTATAGAGAAAGCGTTTGATTGATTTTTTCGGCGTTTTCTCGAATTCTTCCGGATACAGCTCGATGCGGCTGACGGTGATATACGACGGCAGCTTTTTTGCGAGCAGCGAGAGGTTTTCCTGCATTTTTTTCTCGAGATCGTGCTCGCTAAGACCTTCCGCATCCGCCCGCTCAATGTCCGGATACACGAGCGCAACAAGTTTTTTGTCGCGTTCCACGACAAGCGATTCCTGCACATACGGCAGATAGTTCAGTTTCGCTTCGACCTCTTCAGGATATATGTTCTGCCCGGACGGCCCGAGCAGCATGGTCTTGCACCTGCCCTTGATGAACACGTTGCCGTCCTTGTCGATGGTGCCGAGATCCCCCGTACGCAGCCATCCGTCCTTGTCGATGGTGTCTTTCGTCGTATCCTTATCCTTGTAATACCCGTCCGTTATATTATCGCCGCGCACCATGATCTCGCCGGTCACATTCTGCGGATCGGGCGAATCGATCTTTATCTCCATGCGTTCAACGGCCTTGCCGACGCTGCCGGGACAATAGTGCCGCCAGTCGCTGTAGCTGATGATAGGTCCGCATTCGGTCATGCCGTACCCTACCGTATAGCGGAAGTTTATGTTTTTAAGAAATGTCTCCACTTCCTGGTTGAGCGCGGCCCCGCCGATGATAAGCTCAAAATATCTTCCGCCGAACGCCTTATCGAGCTTGTTATAAACGATGCTGCCGAGCGCCTTGTTCACGAACGGCACTTTTGTAAGGAGCTGAATATGCCCTTTGTCGAACAGCGGTTTTATCTGCTTGAGATATATCTTCTCGATGACCAGCGGCACCGTGCAGATGAGACGCGGACGTATTGCCGCGAAGGCTTCGAGTATGATCTTCGGTGACGGGATGCGTGATATGAAATGGATATGGCATCCCGCGGTGAACGGGAACAGGAAGTCGAATGCGCATCCGAACACGTGAGCCACCGGCAGAAACGCGACGATAGCGTCATCCGGCGTGAGGTCGAAATTATGATGCGCGAACACGACGTTCGATGACAGGCTGAGAAGCGGCAGCATGACGCCTTTTGAAAATCCGGTGGTACCCGAAGTATACAGTATCGCGGCGAGATTTTTGTTGTCTGATTTCGGGAATGCAAACGACTGTGCGGTGATATGCGGCTCTTTTTTGCTGACGAAATGTTCCTTGGCTTCATGGATAATTGCGGCAATATGCTTATGCGAATGATACAGCGATTGAAACGTGTTGAGCGAAAAAGCGGCATTGATTTTTTTCATCGCCGAGGGGTCGAGTTTCTCGAATATATCATCGGACACGAACAGGAGTTTCGATTCGGAGTGGTTCACGATGTGATGCATATC
Organism: Spirochaetota bacterium; assembly: GCA_016214035.1. Taxonomy (GTDB): domain Bacteria; phylum Spirochaetota; class Brachyspiria; order Brachyspirales; family JACRPF01; genus JACRPF01. The sequence continues at coordinate 175,414 of JACRPF010000014.1, forward strand.
GTCGACATGGAAATCGGCGAGTACGGGAACGACGACGGCACCGTAACTGATGATCGAGATATAGGTAATCGCCCATGCCGCTGAGTTCTTTCCAATGAGCGCTATCTTATCCCCGTGGCGGACACCCGTTTCCTTGAACTGATGATGCAGCATGAGCGCGATCTTGCCGACCTCGCCGTAAGTATACGTCCGTCCGCCGAAATCGGAAACCGCGTTGCGGTCCCAATTCGATGCGATGCTTTTTTCGAACATTTCAACGATGGTCTCTTTCAGCATGATGTCCTCCTCATTGATACGCCCGTGATATGCTGCCGCACGCACATGTGCATTTACATGACGAAAATAGCCCCGGCGAGCACGCTGACCCACACATCATGCTTTTTCACGATGGCGGATTGCGTGACGTTATGTGTTTTAACAATCTGATCGCTCATTTTCCAGATGTCGCGTTTTACGTCGTATGATGCGCCCGGGTCGAAATCGAGCCCGAGGATGGTGGCAAGCATTTCCGCCGCGAGGTCTTCGGCATAGTCGCCGCACTCTTCGTCGGTCATGCCGAAAGCGTGATGCTCCGAAAGATATCCGTATTGTCCCTTGTGCTGCGGTATACCCATGCCCACCGAAGCCGCAAGGAGGCGGTTGTATTCATTGCTGGATATATCGCTCAGCACGCAATGGACTATCTGCCCCGCGGAAAGCTCCTTGAGCCCTTTGTCGATGGGGATGATCTTGCATCCCGGCGGATAGATGCTTGATACGCGCACCAGATTGAACTGTGCGATTCGCGCATCGCGGAGCGCCATCTCAAAACTGAACAGCTTTTCTTTGTGAACGCCAACGCCTTTCGTAAGAAAAAGTTTTTTCGGCACGTACATATGCGTCTGCCTCCCTGAAGAAAACGATATTATCTCCGATCGATGCGATTGCCGATATCATCCGGCGGAAGTATTTCCTTATCATCCTGTATGCTGTTGCCGATATTGTCCGGCGGTATCTCGTCGCCGCGGTCGCGATAATTATCACCGCCGCCGCCGAAGCTGCTTCCGCCGCCCGTTCTTCTTCCGCCGCCGCTGCGATCGCCGTAGGGACGACGTCCGCGATTATTGCTGCGATCGCCGTAGGGGCGCCGTCCGCCGCCGCGGCTGTTATTCTGATACCCGCCGCGCGAGCCGCCCTTCGGGATGATGCATACCTGCTTTATGGTGCCTTCACCCTCGCTCTTCGTTTCCACCTCGGTGTCGCCCTGCAGCGTTACGTGGATTACACGTCGCTCATACGGGTTCATCGGTTCAAGCATTTTCGAACGGTGCGTACGCTTGACCGTGTCGGCCACGCGTTCCGCCATCTGACGGAGCGCATCCTCGCGGCGTTTGCGGTAGCCGTCGATATCGATGACCACATGGTGTTCCTCATCAAGCCCGAACTTCTTTGAGACGATGAGCGAAACGATGAACTGCAGCGCCTCGAGCGTTGCGCCTTTTTTTCCGATGAGTATCGCCGAGTTCTCGCTTTCAATGTTGATGTAGATTTTCTTCTCAGCCTCTTCGGTCGCCGTGACGGTTGCGGTAAAGTTCATGTTCTTCACGATGCCTTCCACGATGTCGCGGACACTGTTCATCTTCGTGTTGATTTCCTCGTAGAAGACGCGGATGCGCGCGGGCACATCCTCTCCGATGCCGAGGATGCTGCGCTTGCCTTTGTCGAGCAGTTCCACGCGGATATCGGCTTCGGTGAGTGCGAGTTCTTCGAGCGCGGCCTTCAGCGCTTCTTTTTCATTTTTTCCGGAAAATTCTTTGACGAGCATGTATCGTACTCCTGATCAAGAGATTACTATCGTTTTTTTGCCGTCGCCGCCGGAGCGGTGACATGCGTGACCTGATTCACGATCACCTGCTGGATGATGCCGAGCAGGTTCATGAGCGTCCAGTACAGGACCAGCCCGCTGGCCATGCCGTAGAAGAAGAACAGGAAAACGGCGGGCAGGGCAACGTTGAATATTTTCATCTGGTCTGCCTGTTCCTTGGAGCCGGTTTTCGGCGTCAGCATGGTGGTGACGTACGTTGTTGCGGTCATGAGAATCGGCAGCAGATTCACATCAAATCCGTTGATGGTCATCAGCCGGTCCGGAGACGTCAGGTCTTTGATCCACATGAACGATACGTTGCGCAGCTCCACCATGTTCTGCATCATGTAGAAGAATGCGATGAGGATGGGGAAGGGGAGGAGCATCGGCAGACAGCCGCCCAACGGATTCACCTTCTCCTTTTTGTACATGTTCATCGTTTCCGTATTGAGCCGCTGCGGATCGTTGCGGTACTGTTTCTTGAGCTCTTCCAGTTTCGGGGTCAGCTCGCTCATCTTTTTCATGGATTTATACGATGACTGCGAGAGCGGGAATGTGACCAGTTTGTAGACGATGGTGAAAAGGATTATCGCCCATGCATAATGTTTCGTGAGTTTGAAAAAGAAATCAAGCATCCAGTTCATCGCATACGTGAGCGGACGGATGTTGATGAAAATGAACTGCTCTTTGAAAATGCTTTCATAATTACGGTTGTACTCGGGAAGCATGGTACGCTTTTTCGGCCCGATGAACGACGCGTATTTCTCGCTTACCAGCTGGTTCGGTGCTACGGTGAGCGAGGCGCGGTAGTTCGCTGTCTGATATCCGTCGATATCAATTGCATTGGTCGGATTGCCCATATTCACCGATTCAGCGAAGTATTCATATTTCGGCGGTGAGGTGATGATGGCGAAATAACGTCCCTCGATTGCGAGCCACTCTTTCTGTTCGGTTATGGCCTTGTATTTGAATCCCTTTTCATGTCCGCTGAAGACGTCTGATTTGTCTTTTTTACCGGTACGCAGATAATTCACTTTTATAATGTCGTCCTGGGTACGCTCTTTCTGCGCGCGGTACGGCCCGAGGCCGGAACCGAGGAACAACGAATACGTCAGATCGGCGGGCTTGCCTGACATGTTCTGAAACTGCACGTCGAGGTCGACCAGATAGTCATTCGGTTTCATCGTAAAAATCTTCCGCATGCGGAACGGAACATTGTTCACTTTCACATCAGCTGAAAAAACGACCTTATTGCTGGAACGTTCCTCAATCGTGAACAGGATACGTTCATTGTTGTTTATGGAATTCGAGGCGTCGGTAAAACTCACATAGAACGGATTGAGATTGCCCCAATGCCGTGCTATCATCTCCACATTGGCGCCGTCAAGCATGTGGTAATCACTGAGCATATACGAGGTAAGGACCGCATTGACCGATGAGAACTGGGCTTTCACCCGTCCGTTGTCAATGGTAACCGTCTCTTCAACGCCGCGCGCAACCGGTTCGATCTTTACTGACGATGCATTCGCAAGGGGGATTACCGGAGCCGCAGATGCCGCGGGCGCTGCCGTTGTATTCGTTCCGCCGGCAACAGGTTTGGTCTTCGGCGTGAAGCGTTCCTGGATGAAAAATACCGCAAACATGAGCGCCGCCGACAATGCGACAGCCAGTATAAGACGTGAATTCTTTTGCATGATATCTCCTTGATGCACTCGGTGTAATTATTTCAGGGGACGGGGTCGTAACCGCTGCCGCCGAACGGATGACAGCGCAGGAGCCGGCGGACGGTGAGGATGAAACCGCGAAAGGCACCATACTTTTGAAATGCCTCTTTTGAATAATTGGAACATGTCGGCAGAAATCTGCACGCCGGCGGCAGATGCGGTGAAATGAGCTTCTGATACGCGGTGATGAGCAGTATAAAAATATTTTTCATGCGGATGTTCGCTGATAGCGTTTAAATAGCGCGACGAACTTTTCCTGACGGACACTGAATGCAATCTCGATGCGGCGTCTGATGATGACGATGTAATCATATCCGCCGGGAATAACGTCCCTGTTTGTTCTGAATAGCTCTCTCACAAGACGCTTTTCCCTGTTGCGCTGCACGGCATTGCCAAGCGCTTTTTTAACAACAACGCCGAGCCGTGAACGCGTGGTGCCGCTGTCAGTGGCAAGTACCCGGTATACATCGTTTGCATGAGTGGTGTTTGTGTCGAAAATACGTTTAAAATCGCTACGTGTCCGTATACGGTCATCGCGCGATAACGTCCTATCGTTCATCAGAAGCGGTAAGCTTTCGGCGTCCTTTCAGCCGGCGGCGTCTGAGCACTTCGCGCCCGCCAACGGTTTTCATGCGTTTTCTGAAACCGCATTTTCTTGCGCGCCGCAATTTACTCGGCTGATATGTGATACTCATGAATGGCAACTCCTCGAGATGTTTATCAAACGTGTGATTTATATATTAAAAAAACAACGTTTCTTTACTAATGCTCGTTTGCCGCATGGTATATCATGCGGTTGGTTTTGTCAATACACCGGCTGACTATTTTTACCGGGTCATCCGGCTATCTTGCAGCGATGGGCCTCGAGCGAGCGCTTCTCATACTCCTTGAACATTCCCTGCCGGCGCATCATACCGTCGAAATCGACCTGATGACCGTCAAACTCGGGTCCGTCGACGCAGACGAATTGCGTCTTGCCGTTTATCACCACACGGCAGCCGCCGCACATCCCCGTGCCGTCAATCATGATAGGATTAAGACTGACCACCGTCTTTATCTCATGCTGTTTGGTGAGCTTGGCGACGAATTTCATCATAATGGCGGGTCCGATAGCGACGACTTCGCTTATTTTTTCACCGCGATTGATGAGCATCGTTATCATATCGGTGACAAGACCTTTGGTGCCGTAACTGCCGTTATCCGTGCAGATAATGATCTCATCAGACGCCTTGCGCATGTAGTCTTCCATGATGATGAGGCTTTTATCCCGGGCGCCGAGAATGCTGATCACTTTATTGCCGGCTGCATGCATTGCCTGAGCAATGGGGTGGAGCGGAGCAATACCGATGCCGCCGCCTACACAGACTACCGTGCCTACCTTGTGAACCTCGGTGGGTTTTCCGAGCGGGCCCATGATATCAAGTATCTCATCACCTACGTTCATCTGCGAAAGCTGTATGGTGGATTTCCCCACCGCCTGCACGACGAGCGTGATGGAACCCTGAGCGGTGTCCGCGTCGGCTATCGTCAGGGGAACACGTTCGCCCTGTTTGTCAAGTCGCAGTATGATGAAGTTCCCGGCCTTCCGTCGTTCAGCGATTGCCGGTGCGAATACTTTGAACATAAAAACATGTTCGGACCATTGTTCTTTTGCAAGAATTCTCGCCATGGGTAAAACCTTCGCGGATGATTTCGTTCAACGTTGCATCAATTATATAAAAGATCGAATAATCGTCAATGGCTGCCGAGTGAGCGTTTTGCCATTGAAAGCACTTTCTGGTCGGAGAGCTTGTCGTCCTCGGTGCCGGGCTGTTTTGTCACCGTACATTTGCCTTCATAAAATGCGCCCTCGTCGGCAACGATGCGCGGCGTTTCAATATCGCCGATGAGCTCGGCGGTGTCAAGCAGCACCAGGCGCTTCATCGCCTTGACATGCCCTTTTACCTTGCCGCCGATAATAATGATCTCCGCGATGATGAACGGCGTAGCCGGATCGACGGTCGGCCCCGCAACGGCTTTACCGTTGACGCCCACAAGCACGCGCCCGCCCTTGTCGTCGATTTTACCGATGAACTCGCCGTCGATTCTGAGCAGTCCCTTCAGCTCGAATTCACCGCGCAGTTTTGTGCCTTCGCCGATGATGCTGTTGATGAGTAATGAATCCGCGTACATATACTATCCTAAAACCTTGTCGTCATATATGCCCACGGATCAACAGGGACATCGCCGATGCGCACTTCGTAATGCGTATGCACGCCCGTAACGCGGCCGGTTTTTCCCATTAACGCGATCGTATCGCCTTTACGCACGCGCTGGCCTGCCACAACATTGATCCGGTAATTATGTCCGTACAGCGTTCTGAATCCGTATTTATGGTCAACGATAACCGTCTGGCCGTAACCGCCGAGCCAGTCGGCAAAGGTAACGGTGCCGTCCGCAGTGGCGACGATAGGCGTACCCTGAATGAATGCGATATCGATGCCTTTGTGGAATACACGTTTATTGGCGAACGGCGAACTGCGAATGCCGTAGCCGCTGGTGCGCTGTCCGAGATAATCCTTAACCGGCCATGCCGATGGTATCGCACTGACGAGTGAACGGCGGAGCTCAAGCAGTTTCACCATGGTCGCAAGGTGTGACCGCGAACGGTCCAGTTCGGCGTTCAGCTTAAGCAGTGTGTCCGCATCGTTGGGATATGCGTATGGCGAGGGGATGGTCATGCTGTTGGAAATTGAGACGCGGCCTTCGCCGGACGGATATGTCATGCCGGTGAGCACATACAGGCTTTTAAGTTCGGTCTCGTACGCATCGTACTCGCGCGTGAATTGCTTTGCATTGTCGCGGTATCGCTTGAGTATCGTCTGGGCTTTTTTCGTCTCTTCACGGAGCGATTTGATGCCGACATCAACCGGTGCGCGTTTTGCAAATACCGTTACTCCGGCAAACGCGACGAGCGCGGCCACGATGAGGCCGAGAAAAACGATGGTGTAGTTATACAGGTGGAAATTGAAAATACGCTTTTCGGAATGCGGCACGAACATAATCGTCTGTATCTCAAGGCCTTTGTGGTGTACCGCTTTCACCGCGCGCATGAAGAGCTGCGAGACGCGCACCGAAAACTTTTTCTTTTTGATCAGGTAATCGTATTTATTCTGGTCCATGCTGCAATCAATTCCTTGTCATTCTTCTATGCCGGTAAAAATATCCGGCGCGTTATGCGTGATGCCCAGATGCTGCCATGCGCCACGTGTGGTCATGCGGCCCTTCGGAGTACGCCGCACAAAACCGCATTGTATAAGATACGGTTCGACGACATCCTCGATGGTTTCCGGGTCCTCGGAAAGCGATACCGCGATGGTCTCGATACCCACCGGCCCGCCGCCGTAATGCTCGATGATTACGCGGAGGTATTTTTTATCAAGCGCATCAAGACCGCGCTCGTCGATACCGAGCAGTTTCAGCGCCTGTGCGCCGTTGTCCTCGGTGATGACGCCGTTGGATTTCATGACCGCGTAATCGCGCATGCGCCGTATGAGCCGGTTGACGATACGCGGTGTTCCCCGTGCGCGCCGTGCGATCATCGATGCGCCTGCGGATTCAATCGGTATGTCGAGGAGTTTGCAGCTTCGTGCAACGATGCGGCAGAGCTCTTCCTCGTTGTAAAAATTGAGCCGTTCCACGATGCCGAACCGGTGATAGAGCGGCGAGCTCAACATACCTGCGCGGGTAGTGGCGCCCACAAGCGTGAACTTCGGGAGCGGAACACGATAACTTTTTGCGGCTACACCCTCGCCGATCTTGATATCCACGAAATAGTCTTCCATCGCCGAATAGAGTATTTCCTCAACCTGCGGTTTGAGACGATGCACTTCATCGATGAAAAAGACATCGCCTTCTTTCAGTGTCGTGAGTATGGATGCGAGATCGCCCGCGCGTTCGATGACCGGTGCCGATGTGCTTCTGATCTCAACGCCCATCTCATGCGCGATTATCATCGCAAGGGTTGTTTTTCCGAGACCCGGAGGTCCGTAGAACAGCGTGTGATCGAGCGGCTCCGAGCGTATTTTTGCGGACCCTACATAGATAGAAAGTTTTTCTTTCAGTTCCGTCTGTCCGACAAAATCATTCAATAATTTAGGACGTATTGCATGGTCGATGGTGTCGTCTTCAGTGTGTTCCGGAGTAATAACGGCATCGTGTTCCATAGCGCTGGAGTATACAGCATGCGGGTAAAAACTCAACAATAGCGAGGGAATGCGGGATTCGACTGCGACGATGCTGATACGGATTTGATATCGCCCCTATTCTCCAGCTCCTTTCCCCGCTGTGCAGGGAAAGGAGTGCGCCAGTTACAAGACGAAAGCCGATACTCTTTTTTCTCATTTGCATTCACATATTGCAGACCCAAAGGCACAACGGCGTTCGAGCGTTTGAATGTCAATAACATGGAAATACAATACTACAATCCTTTACAATCGCGCGATTGGTGAAGGGAAGAAATGTCTTTCTGAGTACTGGGCATAGAATTCAATAAACATGTTCAAATCATCGAACAGAAGGAATAATAAATGCATCAGAGCGGCAGGATGCCGCGTATGCGACGAATCCGTCCATGGAAGGACGGCTGAGGAGCGCCCGGTGCTCAGAAAGACATTTTTTCCCGAACAAAAACGCGCGAAATTCCTCGCCGCTTCGCGGTTCCCGCGGCTCCTTGACACCACCCCCCTTTTCTGTTAAATTCTATGGACCTAACAACCGTGAGGAGCTTGAACGCGGAACGACCGCATACCATGACGTCAACCGTAGAAATCGAAACAACCGATCACTTCATGACCGTATGCGGTAAAAATGATGCGAACATCAAACTCATTGAACGGGCTCTCGGTCTTGCGATATATACCAAGGGAACGGCTTTGACGATCAAAGGCGCATCAGCCACGGTCACCCATGCCCGCGACATCATCAATGAACTGGTTGTGCTCACCCAGAAGAACGTGGCACTTGACGAAACGAAAGTAGAACGGATTATACACACAAAATTGGAAAACGCGGGTCCGCTGGCGCCGCTCCTTTCAAAAAAGCTTCCGCTGGCAAAAGGCAGAAGTCTCGCCCCGAAAACGCCGTCACAGGCGACGTATATGGAGAAAATAGAAACGCACGATGTCACGTTTGCCGTGGGTCCTGCCGGTACGGGAAAGAGTTATCTTGCCGTCGCGCTCGGACTATATTACCTGCTCAATGACCGGTATGAACGGCTGGTGCTTACACGCCCCGTTGTGGAAGCCGGTGAAAGCCTCGGATTTCTTCCGGGTGATTTTGAGGAAAAAGTGTCGCCCTACATGCGCCCGCTCTACGATGCGCTGTATCATCTGGCGCCGTTCGATACGGTGAAGAAGTATGCCGACATGGATCGCATCGAAGTGGCGCCGCTCGCGTATATGCGCGGCCGGACGCTCGCAAACGCGTATATCATACTTGATGAGGCGCAGAACACGACGATTCCGCAGATGAAAATGTTTTTAAGCCGCATGGGCGAGGGCGCTAAAATGGTCATTACCGGAGACATAACGCAGTCAGATCTTCCCCGGTCAACCTCGAGCGGGCTTCAGCACGCGCTGCGTATTCTCAAGCATGTGCATGGCATCGCCGTGCATGAATTCGACCGTGCCGATGTCGTACGTCACCGTCTGGTGCAGCATATTCTTGCAGCATACGATGAGGCGGGAAACTGATATGGCACGGAACGGCATACCGCACGTCGGTCAGCGCATTGATCTTTTCTCGGCTATCAAACTCGCCGTTCTCGGCATTCTGTTCATCGTCACGCTTTTGATGCTGTCGCGGGGGTACATGAAGCAGAAAGTCGTTTTCAAGGCCGGGGAAACGGCAACGGAAACGATTGTCGCCGCGAAAACGATATTCTACGAAAACAAACGTGAAACAGAAAAACGGCGTCAGATGGTGGTCGATACATTCCGTCCGATATTTCAGCTTGACGACAGCATCGCACCCGCCGTCCAGAGTAATGCCGTTCGCGTGTTTGAGTATTTACGCGGAGCGGAATCGGGGGCGGCAAGCATTGACGCCGCGTACCGCACGTTCACCGATGCGTTCGGAATGGCCGTCAGTTTCGAATCATTCAAGAATCTCATTCTGTATTATAAAGCCAACAATTATGAGGCAAAGGTCACGGCACTCATAACAAAGCTCTATGAGAAGGGAATACTTGCGCGGACCAATCTGTCCGATACCACCGTGATCAAGATGCGCAATGGCGTCACCGTATACAAGAACACCGAGCACGAGACATCAACGGCGACGATAGAGGTTGACAGCATTCAGTTTCTCGAGGATATTTACCGCGATCTTCGCACCGTCGTGCTTGAGACATATTCGTTTCTTCCCCGCGACAAGATTGCCGCGCTCACGGAGCTTACCGGGGCGCTCCTCAAACCGGATATGCGCTACGATGACGTCATGACCGAGCGTAAACTCAATGAGATCCTCGAACGCTCGCGTCCGGCGATGAGCATATTCAAAAAAGGTTATGTTGTTGTCAACAAAGGCGAGATCATCACCGATGAAAAACTCGCGCTCATCAATGTGCTTTTCAAGGATGTGGCGTTCTACAACGTGCGTCTCGTGGTGCTTGATATCGTATACCTGGCGCTGTTTGCCGCGCTGTCAGTGCTCTATCTCAGGCGTTATATTCCCGGTGTCACCGGCAATTTCAAGGAATTCATCCTCATCGCTTTCGAATATCTGCTTTCAGGCTTCATGCCGTTCATCATCCATTACAGCGTGCTGCCGGAGTTCATCACCCGCGACATCCTTGCACCCTTGCCGGTATATGTCATCGCCTGGATACCGGTATTCACGATCATCAACACGCTGCTTCTCGGGCGGCGTTCTGCGTTCTTCATGGCGTTCGTCGGTTCGTTCTTTGCGGTTGCCGTGTGTTATGGCTCGCTGTTCGACCTGTTCATACTCATAGCCGCGGCCACGGCCACCATTCTCATTGTCGAGAATATAACCAAGCGTAATGACATTCTCATCGCCGGGGCAATCGCCGGCGGCATTCTCGCGCTCGGCGTCATGGTTGACGGTATCCGCAATGAGACCGTAGTACTTACCATTGTCATCGAGGCGCTCATCGCACTCGGTGTGGGCGCGGTAATGGGAGTCCTTGCAACCGGACTGCTGTCGGCGCTGGAACATTTTCTCGGCAGAGCAACCGTTTTCAGACTGCTGGAACTTTCAGACCTCAATGCACCGGTACTGCGCCGTCTGCAGATGCAGGCCCCGGGGACCTATCACCATTCATTCATTCTGAGCAGCATGGTTGAAGCCGCATGCGGTCGCATCGGAGCCAATGCGCTCCTCGGACGCGTGGGCGCATACTATCATGATATCGGGAAGATGGAACATCCGCTCTATTTCATCGAGAATCTCACCGGCAAGGAGAACCGCCACCGTAATATCAAGCCGTCGCTCTCGGCGTCGATAATCAAATCGCATGTCAGGCTCGGCGTTGAGATGGCGGAACGTGAAAATCTGCCGAAAGAGATTATCGCATTCATCGAGGAGCATCACGGAACCACCTGTATCAAATATTTCTATAATCAGTCGCTGAAGCAGGGCGGCAATATCGACAAAGACGTGTTCGTCTATGCCGGACCGAAGCCGCAGACGCGCGAATCCGCGGTGATGATGCTCGCCGATTCCGTTGAAGCCGCCTCGCGTACCGTGACAAACCCGACGGGAACAAAGATAGAAGAACTGGTGCGGTCGATTATCAATGAGAAGATGCGGGAGCGGGAACTGGAAGAAAGCGGTTTGACGCTCAAAGACCTCGCGCTCATTGAAGATACGTTCGTAAACGAGATTATGACTTCATTTCACGGACGGATAACCTATCCGGATGCAAGCGAGATTGCGCAGCGTGAAGGCGATGCGGCCGTTGCGACGGCGAATGCGGCAACCGCTCCCGTAAAACCGGCGGGCTGATTAATTGCCCGATTTCCTGAGGACAATAATATAATCATGATCTGATGCGGGCAGCGTGAGTGCGGTATTCCCCGCAACGGTTTCCTCGCGCATGTCGCCGTCAAGGTCATAGACCCATCGGGTATACGATGCGTGCGGCAGGTTGAACGACAGAGAAAGTTCTGAAGCCGCGCGTGTACGGGCTATGCCGAATCCCTTTGTCGTATCATTACGCATGAGCTTCTCCGTGCCCGCGTAATTGCGCGCGTAGATGAGTATGCGTTCATAGTTATTTCCTGCGAGCAGCGCGGCCTGATATCCTTTTCCCACGGCCGCATACTGTTTCCCCGCCGGAAGATTTTTATCACGGAGCGGCGTGCATCCCGATTTACCGCCGAGGTCGAAGTCGAATTGAGCACCGGCATCGAGCGCGCGTCGGTTGTGCGCGAGCAATGCGTAATAATCAGCGCGGTTTGACTGGAAGTAATAGTAATCGCCGCCGATGCTGTGTGTCGCATCGACGCAGGCATCGCTTGCTGAACGCATGAACGTCGGGAGGTCGAGACGCGCCATGATGTTCGCGACAGGCCGATACACGGACGCCTCGGTGCCGCCGAACAGCCAGAAACAGTGCCCCGGATCGTTGACAAGCGCGAGCCAGACGATATCGCGAAGAAGATACTGCGGTGTCTCACCGGATTTAAAGAAGTTATCGAACCAGCCTGATTCACCGAGTATCGCCGGCTTATTGCACGCGCGTCCGTAACGGGTAAGCGTGTTGATCCAGTTGCCGAGTTCAAGGTCGTCGTCGGCAAGTCCCGCGGCCAGCGCGTCGGAGCGCGGCTTTTCTGAAAGCGTTGGGTATTGATGATAGGTATAAAAATCAACCGATGTTCCGCTGGTGAAAAAGTACGGATCCCCGGACAACAATCCGCCGCCGCCGGTGGACGCTGAAACCGGCGTCTTCGGATCGACGGCCTTGATTAAGGCGGTCATCTCGTTGATCCATGACGCCGGAGCGCCGACCATCTCGTTCTCAAGTTCGTAGGTAAGGATATTGGGTATATCCATGAGATGCGGTATCAACTCGGCAAGATATTCACGCTTGCAGCGCCGCGCATCCGCATCGACATATCTGAATAACACGATATCTTTGTCCACAAAAAAACGTTTTCGATGCGCGGGATAATTGTCGAACGATACGTCCGGGAAGCGGGGAAGGACAATTTTATCGATGATATCACGGTTTACATAGGGCGGCTTTTTATAATCCTCAAGTACCACGACGATGAAGTATATTCCGAAGCCGCGCGCGAGTTCCATATACTCCTTCACCGCTGCAAGCTGCACTTCGTCAACTTTTCCGATAAGGTCCATGTTGCGGAGCATCAGCCTGAGCGTGTTAACCCCGCAGTTGGAAAGCTGGGAAAACCATGCAGTCAGATTCTCGCGTGTGGCGCTGTCAAAGGGAACCGCCGCGGTAAACGGTATCGGATTGCAGGGAAACAGGTCGGTCTTGCCTTTGAAGTCCGGCGGCTTGAGCGGCCAATTCGCGTAATGCCCGCCGAGCGGCAGGAATACGCGTCCGTCGGCAAATCCGAAGTAGCCGTTCTTGAGTATGCTGATGCCGTTTTTCTGTTTCACTTTCGGCGACACATGAACGAATACCGGTTCGCTGGTGAGCGCGCCGTATGAAGCGGTCAGTTCTCCCGAATGGAGCGCCTGCACCGATGCCGATACGAGCCCTTTTTTGAATTCACTGCCGCCGGATATTTTACCGACGTTTTCGGTGTTATTCCACACCGTACCGCCGTCCTGCGACACGGTATTGCCGAACCGGTCGACGATACGCGCGTGAATCCTGAAGGCATCTTCATCACGTACACATACCACCCATTTTTTGCCGGACGGAAACCAGGTCCCGTGGCCGTTCATCGATATCCGCACGCCGGATGCGGCGCCGGGGACAATGGTCATTTTTTTCTCTGCGGCAACAGCGGGGTTGAGCGAGAGTGCTGCGGTGACGAAAAAAACACCGGCTGCCGTATTGGTGATAAGAAGCGATGCGATGCCGTCTTTCTGCGCCAGCACGGAATATCTGGCGGCTTTTTTCCCATCAGCCTGACGAATGGTGACGGCAATATCTGCATAGGAGACAGGTTTCCGCTGTGCATCGGTAATCGAAATGCCTATCGTTTGAGTCTCACCGGCGGTGCTCTGTTCGGGGACGGTTATCGTAAGCTGCGATGCTTCTGCGGTGTTATATTTAGTCTCCGCGGCAACCGGTATGCCGTCGACAATCGGCACAAGACGAACCCAGTCTATGTCTATGTGTGCCGGTTTTGTAAGTTTATCGGTTGGATCGATGCGGAATGATCTCAGCATGCCTTTGAAGTTTGCGTCTTTGGCAAGATGTATCCGGATAGTCTGCCACTGGCTGCCTTTTACCGGGAACTCATATTTCTGTATGCCTGTTGTGTCTGAGAGACAGAAGAGCTGCCATGATGCTGCGGTTATGCTCTGTCTGACACGCATAAGCAGCGTCGTGTAGCGGGTGCTGTCTATGGATTCCTTCGGACCGGTGCCGAACATCTCTCCCCAGGTAATCCATGGGTCACCGACAGCGTCGAATGACAATATGCCGTCGGTTACGCTTTTGTTCAGGATGCTTTCTGGCCCATTGCCCCATGCGGTAATGCCGGCAAACCCTCCGTCATCAAAATCCCATGAATGTCCATACACGGATTTCGCATAGTCAGGCGCCGATGCAATCGTATCCGGCGGTGTGCCGCCTTCCCATGAAGCACCGGTATAGGGATGTCTGGTGAGCGCATAATACACATGATACGTCTTCGATGAACCTGAAGGGATTGATGATTGCCAGTAGATATAGCCGCTTTCCATGATTGCCCGAAGTGCGGTTTTCATGTGACCGTCGGTATCCGTTTCAAAGACAGATATGGATGCCGGTGCAACGGCACCCTGAATGACGGACGCCAGCGCCGGGAACGGAACCGCGACAAGAGCATCGGGTCGTTCAAGGTTCGTCTGCGGCACGGTGATGATCAATCGATGCTGACGTTCCTGATCGATCCATGTGCCGCCTGCGAGTACTGCGGACATGCAGAGCATTGCAGCGATGAAATGACGCATGGGATACCTCCGTGGTTCAAAAATAGTATAGCTCAATCACCGCAAAAATGGAATGGATTTTTTGGTGCGGATATGGCATAATTGGTACAGGCGGTGCTTAAGCGATGAAAAATACCACAGGCGTCTCGAACGTCATTGCCGGGATTACACAAAAGCGGTTGAGCTATGTAGTCGCGGGGAAGCGAATGTATACGATCGCGGCGGGCATATACACTCCGTCTGCCGAAGCGCTGGTTGACACGCAATGCCTTGATGATTTTCGTCTGCTATATCTTCTCAGCGGCCATGGCATTCTTACCGATGCATACGGAGTGTCGCGCAATCTGATACCGGGAAGCATTGTATATCGCAAGCCGGGCATGAGACACACGATAGAACGGAGCGGTGACGGGACATGGAATGATTTTTTTATCACACTGCCGCTGCCGATATATTCACCGCTCGCTTCGGCTGGCTTTATTCCCGACCTCAGCCACGATATGCCGCCCACACCGGAAATCAACGCTGCTATCGGCGCCGTGATGAATGCATTGCATAGTACAGTGCCGTCGGACATGGTGCTCTCACGAATTCTATCGCTGTTCGCACTGTTCGAAGACGTTCATCACCGGACTGCATCGGTGCTGCTGCGGAAGATCGATGACGCATGCGAGGCGCTCATGGGTGATTTCACCAAAGACATAAACATACCTGCGCTTTCAAAGCGTCTTGAACTCGGGTATGAACAGTTTCGCAAGGAGTTCAAACGGGTGACCGGTTATGCGCCGAAAGAATTCCGCATCAGGAAAAAGATAGAACATGCGCAGCGCGTGCTCAGCACCGAACCGGTATCGGTGGGCGTTCTGAGCTCACGGCTCGGATACCCCACGCAGTTTGCGTTCGCAAAACAGTTTAAAAAATATACCGGACTGTCGCCGATGCAGTTCAAACGGTCGGTGTGGTAATATGAACACGCAGCACAGTCTTCCCCGCGCACTATCGAAAATGGGTTTCTGTTCCCGGTCACAGGCCGAGGTTCTGATTGCCGAAGGGAAGGTCCGCGTAAACGGACGTGTCATCAGAAGCCCGCTCCTCCGGGTGACGCCGGGACGCGACACGATAACCGTTGACGGCAGCCGCGTACAGGCCGCAAAGTCGGTCTATATAATGCTGAACAAACCGCGCGGCCTTGTCACCACACGGCAGGATGAAAAAGGGCGGCCGACGGTCTATGATTGTCTCAAGGGCATCGAGGCCCGGCATCTGTTCCCGGTAGGGCGGCTGGACCAGGCGAGTGAAGGGCTGCTGCTCTTCACCAACGACACCGCATGGGGTGACGGCATCACCGATCCTGAAAGCGGCGTGACGAAAATTTACCGCGTTCAGGTTGAGGGAAAACCCGATGAGGCGATGCTTCAGAAGATGCGTGCCGGTATTGAACACCAGGGTGAAATGCTGTCGGTGCGGTCGGTCGCTGTCGTTCAGGAAGGCGAGAAGAACTGCTGGCTTGAGATAAAGCTGGATGAAGGCAAAAATCGTCATATACGCCGCATCATGGAAGCATTCGGCATACCTGTGCTCCGGCTTATGCGAATCGCGATAGGCCCGCTTAAGCTGGGTGATCTTGCCAAAGGTTCATGGCGTGAACTTGTTCCGGATGAAATATCGGCTCTCCGGAGAAAATAGCTCTGGAACGTTTGACGAAAGCAGCGGATATGTATATACTTCTCCGCAATATGAGGAGTCCCGCATGAGAATTGTGCTTATCATTGCTCTGTGTGCGGGAGTACTGCTTCCTGCTGTTGACGTGCGGACGAAAAGCAGCCCGTACGTCATCAGTTCTATAGCGAGCAGCAACGTGGTCATCTCGCTGAGCGAATACCTGAAAGCATATAAGACGAACGCGTCGACGCCGAAGGACAAAGAGTTCAATCAGGTACAGCGGTTCAGGATCGCGACGATAATTGATTTCGATGCGTGCAGCCGGTCCATGCTCGGGAAATTCTGGGATAAATTCACTACCAATGAGCAAAGCTCGTTCACCTCGAAACTGCGCGCCTGCATTGAATCATTCGGCTATGGCCGCGCAAGTGAATTTTTGAACGGCATTAAGGACCTTGCCGTAAAAGAGACGGCCGATATCGACGGCAGTGATTATGTCGTTCAACTCGGCACTGCCGCCATCGGCGACAAGGCTTTGAGCATCACCCTGGTCTATAAGGTCGATCTGGTGAACGGACGGCGTGTCATCACGGATGTCTGGTATGACACTGTTGTTCCAACGGAGCCGTGCAGGATTTTTGTACAAAGCATTATTTCGTCCCCGAAGTGGCTTGTGCCGCGCTATCGGGACAGAATAGAGAAGATACTCCGCGATAAGAACCGAGAGGATCTTTTTGAACGCATGGAACGGATCACCGCACAATACACGAAATAGGATCGCTTTGAAACGTTTTCTCACTATAGAATCAGTCACCCGGCGCTACGGTGCTTTCGCCGTTCTTGATAATGCCTCAGCGGTCATCTCGACGGACGACCATGTGGGCATCATCGGACGTAACGGCGCGGGAAAGACAACGCTGTTTCGCATCATCACCGGCGAAGAAGAGGCTGATGACGGCAAAATAGGGCGGAGCTCCGATCTTAAGCTCGGGTATCTCACGCAGCACGACCCGTACACCATGGACGAGACGGTTATCGGCTTTCTCACGCGCGAGACAAAACTGCCGCCATGGGAGTGCGCACAGACTGCGGGAAAATTCCATCTGCATAACGATATGCTCGAAACACGCATCGGCGGACTATCCGGCGGCTACCGCATGAGGATAAAGCTTGCGGCAATGCTGCTGCAAAAGCCGCATATGCTGCTGCTCGATGAACCGACGAACTACCTGGATCTTTCAACGCTCATCATCCTTGAACGCGTGCTTGCATCATTCAACGGCGGCACGCTGATAATCTCACACGACCGTGAGTTCCTCAAGCGTACGACAACAAAGACATTGGAAGTGGAGAACGGCGGATTGACGCTCTATCCCGGCGGTGTTGAGGAATACATCGAGTTCAAGGACGAGATGCGCGAGCAGGCGGTCGCCTACAACAAGGGCGTTGAAGAAAAACGAAAACAGCTTCAGGATTTCATCGACCGGTTTCACGCGAAGGCATCGAAGGCGGCTCAGGCACGTTCGAAGATGAAACAGATCGAACGGCTGTCGACAATACAGATTGCTCATCAGCTGAAAAGCGTTCGCATCCCGATCCCGCCCGTCGAGGCGAAACGCGGCATAGCATTTGAGACCGAATCGCTGTCAATAGGTTATCCGGAGCGGACGGTGGCGTCGAACATACGCTTCACCATCGAGCGCGGCCGCCACGTTGCGCTGCTCGGCAATAATGGCGAGGGAAAAACAACGATGCTCCGCACCATTGCGGGCGATCTCGCGGCGAAAGACGGTGCCGTTCGTCGCGGGGACAATATTTCTCTCGGCTATTTCGCGCAGCATGTGTATGCATCGATTGCCCCGGGCGACACGGTGCTGTCGTATCTCGAACGGATGGCGTCACAGGCCCCGGGAAAGATAACCACAACGCAGACCATACTCGATCTTGCCGGCGGTTTTCTGTTCAAAGGCGACGCGGTGAAAAAGAGCGTAAGCGTTCTCTCCGGCGGCGAGCGCTCACGGTTATGTCTTGCGGGGCTTCTTCTCATGAAACATGACGCACTCCTCTTGGACGAACCGACGAATCACCTTGACATCGAGACCGTT
Organism: Spirochaetota bacterium; assembly: GCA_016214035.1. Lineage (GTDB taxonomy): Bacteria > Spirochaetota > Brachyspiria > Brachyspirales > JACRPF01 > JACRPF01. The sequence continues at coordinate 193,866 of JACRPF010000014.1, forward strand.
GAGGCGCTGGGTGATGCGCTGCGTTCCTACGCGGGTACAATCATCTTTGTAAGCCATGACCGTACGTTCGTAAATCTTGCGGCGACAGATATCATCGAAATCGGCGGCGGACGCGTACTGATGTATCCGGGCACCTACGAGGAGTATGTGTGGCATCTGGAACAGCAGGAGGATGAGGAGGAAGCCGCAGTCACCCGTGAGTCCGCGCAGCGTTCACGGCCGAAGGAAAATAGCGTTGATGAAAAACGCGCCGCCCGGGCCGAGATACGCAAACTCCGCGAACAGATTCAGAATGCAGAACGGGATATGGAACGGTATGATGCTGAGCGGAAGGAACTGCTCAAGTATTTCGAATCAAATCCGGCAGATTATTCACCTGAAAAGCATGCGCGGCTTTCCGAACTGGAAAAGCTCATAAAAGAAAGCGAAGCGGTCTGGTTGACGGCGCAGGAATCGCTGGTCGTTTGCGAGCAGAAACGATAAAATTGACAAACACCGTCTGCCGGTGTATAGTACCCGCATGGTGAGGAATTTTCATCTTCTGAAACTTGCGGCAAAAAATGTTCTCCATCATTATCCGCAATCGATATACTTCGGCGGTGTCGTCGCCGTTTTTACACTGGCACTGTGTGCCGTTGTCATCAATCAGGCCCTTGACAGGAATGATGTGACCGAAGCATTATCGCTATTCTCCGGCGATATGTCGATACAGCGCAAGGACGGCGCGATGATAGCCGGCTGGGAAAAACTCATCGCATCACAGGAACAATACGGCGATGTGCTCCTGTCGCCGCGATTATCATTCACGGCGACGGCATCGTATGTGATGTCGGAACGCGCGGTCCGTTGTATCGGTATCGATCCGGAACGGGACCGTTTTGTATGCCGGACGTTATTATCTCTGATACCTTCTTCTGAGCGGACGAGGAGTGATTTTTTCACTGACTTTACGAATACACGCAGCTGTTTCATCGGCGTGAAGGTCGCAAAATCGCTCGGCGTGCGCATCGGCGATACCGTAACGCTGCGGGCAAACACTGGCGGTACCGTTCAGGCCAATGCGTTCACTGTCGCCGGTGTTTTATTCAGTGAAAACAAGATTTTCGATGATAGTGCGATTATCATTACACTTGAAGATGCCGTTGCGCTCTCCGATGCCATTGATTCGGATGAACATACATTGATAAGCCGCATCGGCGTACGGCCGAAGAAAGGTCACGGCTTTTTTATCATGCAGAACCTCAACCGTCGGCTGCCGGAAGTCGTGCACGCTGTTGACTCGCATTCGATTGCGGGAAAAGACGCAGGGTTTGTTTTCAGGACAAGAGTGCGGTCCTTCGCCGCCGTCATGTTATGCATCGCCGCAACCGCCGCTGCAGTGCTTGTACTCGCATGGCAACATCATTCCAATGCGCATGTCAGGCAGGCATATACGCAGGCGAATATAAATGTCCGTGCTGTCATACTTCTTGAACGCATCATGACAGCCGCAGCAGCCGTCACGGCCGCGCTCATCATCTCGCTTCCCGTAATTATCGTATATTCGGCAGTAAGCCTATCCGGCATTTTTCTGCTTTTCGTGTTCGGTATCGGTTCGGCTTCGTTGGCGGATCTGTTGTCCCGCACGTTTACGCATCGATCACATCACGGAGTTACCGCATGAAAAAAGACCTGTTCGATGAGATCATGGAATTGCCGGTATGGGATACGCACACACATCTGGAATCGTCACCGACGGTGTGTGCACGCGATATCTGGGATATCATGCATTACTACTGGTTCAAGATAGAGCTTGAGGCGTGCGGTTATCCGCGCGACGCCGAGAAACTGAACGAGCCTGAACGTTTCGAGGCTCTTGCGAAAGCTATGGAAGTATCGCGGACCACCTATTGGAATCGCCTTGTGCGCATCATGATGAAAGACCTTTTCGGTGCTACCATACACGACGCGGCTTCGTATAGAACTGCGAATGAACGAATCCTCGCGACGGCCCGGGAGAAAAAACGGGGCTTGGATATTCTCAAGCGCGTTCATGTCACCAAGGTGGTAACCGCCGCCATAAGCGATACTGATATTTCAGATATCCGGGAAGTGCTTTATGTCGTACCCGTATTCCGGAATCTCAACGACCGTATCATCGATGCGGTGGCGAATTCGCTGAAGCAGCGGACGAAGGCCGATGAGATGGCACAGGAACTCGACCTTGCCGTACAGCAGTTATACGACAGCGGCTGCAGGACCATACGCCTCGAACCGTATCCGTTCGAGCATATACAGGGCAATATCACAAAGCCGCCGGTACTCGCCGACACCAACAATAGCCGTGACGCGATAGTGCTGTACCTCGGCCATGCGCTTCTGTCATCACTGCAGCGGCGGTCATTTCATATACAGCTGTTCCTCGGCATCTGGCGCGGCGGACAGCATGTATCGTCGAATAATCCGTGGCGTATACCGGTGATGAACGATATCTTTGAAAAATATCCCGGCCTCACGTTCGAACTCATCAACGCCGCAGAACTGAGCGCGCTCGATATGGTGCAGTCCGCGCGGGCGCTCAGGAACGTCTATCCCGGCGGATTGTGGTGGCATAATTTCCGCGCAAGCACGTATCGGCTCAACATGCAGTACCGGCTTGAGGCGCTTCCGGCAACTCGCTCGATACTGCTTGCATCGGATTCTCGGCATATTGAATGGCTGTACGGGAAAACATTGTTCGTCAAACGCCTGCTTGCAGAATTCCTCAACGACCAGGTGAAGGCCGGATGGCTTGATACCGATGCCGCACTCTATGTTGCGCGTCAGTGGCTGTATGATACGGCGGCGAAGGTGTACCGGGCTGCGAGTTAGCGGCAGTTACGTTCGGAATAACTACAACAGGATTAATCAGGAAATAGTATGAAAAAAAGAATCATCGGTTTTATCGGCGGCGGGAATATGGCTGCGGCGCTCATCGGCGGACTGCTGAAGAACAAGGTGTCTGCAGAAGGCATTCTGGTAAGCGAGCCTGATGCGGGACGTGCTGAGAAAGTAAAAAAAGATTTCGGCGTGACCTGTGTTTCCGATAATAGCACGCTGGCGGCAAAGGCGGATGTAATCGTGTTTGCGGTCAAGCCCCAGGTAATCCCGACTGTTGCGAAAGAGCTTCGGGGTAAGATGGATGATAAGCTTGTCATATCAATAATCGCCGGTAAAAAAATAGCGTGGCTTGCGGGTGAACTTAATGCTGCGCGTGTTGTCCGCGTTATGCCGAACACACCGGCAATGGCGGGTCAGGGGATGTCTGCGCTTTCATATTCTGATGCGGTACGCGATAATGATAAAACATTCGCACGCGATATGTTTACGGCTGTCGGACGTGTCATGGAATGTGATGAAAAACATCTAGATACGGTTACCGCGGTATCCGGCAGCGGTCCGGCGTATGCGTTCGCATTCATCGAGGCGATGGCCGATGCTGCAAAAGAGCACGGTCTTTCCTACGATGCCGCCGTTATGCTTGCTGCACAGACATTTCTCGGCGCTGCGGTGATGGTGCAGACATCAGGTCTTACACCGGAGCAATTGCGGAAAAATGTAACATCGCCGAATGGAACCACTGAAGCTGCGCTGAAGGTTTATAACGAGCGCGGCGTGCATGAAATCATCGGCGCGATGATAGCTGCGGCGAAAAAGCGGAGTGAAGAACTGAGCGCCTGACGCCGTCTCTTATTTCATGAAATGAACAGAAAGCGCGATAAGTGTCTGGCCGATATAATACGTTGACAGGATATAATATCCATTTGCCGGTATCGGCTTTTTGAACCGGTCGAATGCGAGCAGCATATCGGATGTAAAAAACAACAGCGCGCCGATGGCGGTAAGGAGCGCCTGATTGAACGGGACTCCGCCGGTAAGCATGACAATAGCCCGCGACAGCATGAAGCCGATGATGAGCGTATAAACGAGCACCGGCACTTTCATCGCGGCAAGACCTTTATACAAAACACCGTAGATGACGAGTGCAACCAGCGCTACGGCAACCGTGACGATAATGTCCTGCTGTACAAACGGCCGGGTCATATAGAACGCAATGCTGTAGAGAATATGCGCTGTGAGAAATGCGATGAGGCCGATGAGAAACGCCTGCTCTGCTTTCTGTTTCAGAAGTGCGATATCGCCGATGAGCGACAGGAAAAGACCGCCGGCTATAATCATGATGTAAACGGAATTGCCGCTGTTCGGCAGCGCTGTCACGGCGATGAGCAGTATCAGTACGGTAGTCAGCGGCTTGAATATCGCACGCAGAACGCTGTTGTTGCGTACGTCAGCGATAATGGTGATGATTGCGGAAACAGTTATCAGTGGCAGAAGTATTATATTATACATGGGTTAAATATATGACTGATACATTAAATGTCAAGATGAGCGGACACCTTTACAAAAGACAATGATTCTGTTATCGTATTCCTGATGAATGATGAAATAAAAACGCTGCCGGTCGCATCTATCCGCGATGAACTTTTCGCGCTTCTTAAAAACAATAGCACGCTTGTTCTGAGCGCACCTACCGGAAGCGGTAAATCAACCATAGTGCCGGTCATGCTCTATGAATCAGGTAACTTTCCTGGAAAGATAATTATCATTGAACCGCGCGTCATTGCAGCACGCCACCTTGCAGGCCGTGTTGCCGGTCTCATGAATGGAAAACCGGGCGGCATTGTCGGCTACCATACACGATATGAACGGATTGTCGGGCCTGATACCCGCATCATTTTCATGACCGAAGGGATATTTTTACGTGAAGCGGCAAAGAATCCATTGCTTGACGGTATCAGTGTCGTGGTGCTGGATGAATTCCATGAGCGTAATCTCGCATCGGATATTGCGCTCGGATATTGCCTTGAACTGATCCGAATGGCTCGTAGTGGCATTAAAGTGGTATCAATGTCGGCGACACTGGATACTGAGAGAATAGCCTCGTTCATGGGCGCGCCGATACTTAAGGCGGAAGGCCGCGCATTTCCCGTGACTGTACACTATGTCCCGCAGTACTCGGCGCTTCCCGTCTGGGAAACCGCATCACGTGCCGTGCTTGATGCAGTGAAAGCAGGCGGCGAAGGTGATGTTCTTATATTCATGCCGGGGCGGTTTGAGATAGCGCGAACCATCGAGTCACTTAGAAAATTGTTTGCGCCGAACGACGCGGAGATAATACCGCTGCACGGAGAGCTTGAGGCGCGCGTTCAGGACCGCGCGTTCATGAAGTCTGATGTGCGGAAGATCATCGTCGCGACCAATGTGGCGGAAACGGCGCTCACCATTCCCGGCGTACGCATCGTCGTTGATTCCGGACTCGTGCGTGAAGCGCGATTCAACAGTGAAAAAAATATCGATATTCTAGCCACCGTATCGGCAAGTATGAGTTCTGCCGATCAGCGTGCCGGACGAGCCGGACGTACCGCCCCCGGCGTCTGTTACCGGCTCTGGAATGAGCGTGAGAACGCCGTGCGTCCGGCTCATGCAGCTCCCGAAGTACATCGTCTGGACCTGGCTGATGCCGTACTGACGCTTGCCGGTTTGCATCATGACGCGCGTTCTTTTACATGGCTTGACGCACCCGATGCCGGTAAGCTTGACCACGCTTTCGCCGTGTTGACAATGCTCAATGCGGTTGAGGACAAAAATGGGACACTGCTCACCGCGAAAGGTGAACGCATGTCGTCATTGCCGCTGCCGCCGCGTATCGCCGCCATGGTTGATGACGGCAGAACGCATGCCAACGTTATCCTTTGCGCTGCAATACTTGCCGAGGAGTCGCTGATTAATAATGATTTTGATATCGGCGCATATACGTATGCCGAAGATATGTCCGACCTTGATGTTCTCGCAGAAATCGTACGGAAGGCATCACAGGATAATTCCTATTCGGTACCGCGCGGAGTAAATAATGCAGCAGTGCAGCGCGTCTGGCGCAGCTTTACGCATATCTGTGATATCGTCCATGCGGATAAACATCTCTATGAAAACGATGCATCCGCGGTTATTTCGGCGCTTCTGTCTGCGTTTGCGGATCAGGTGGGTGCGGCGGTGGACGGCGGAGCCGTATATCAGCTTGAGGATAACCGCAAAGCGACACGTTCCCCCAAAAGCATCGTCAGGGCACCCGTTGTGATAGCGCCGGCATTGCTGAGTTCGGGGACCAAGGCTTCACTTCGCCTAACCGCATACCCGCTGATACCGGTTTCACCGGATGTTCTGTCGGCATATCGGCCTCAATGGATGACCGAGCGCACACAAATGCGTTACCAGGAACGGGAACGCCGGGTGATGAAAATCAGGGAACGGCTTTGGCGTACCACTGTACCGGTTGAGCGGACGACGGTTCCTGCAACGGGTGATGCGGGGGCTTCAGCTATGCTTGCCGAGGCATTTCTTGACGGTGCATTCACGCTGACGCACTTCAGTGAAGCGGTGCTTCAGTGGATAGAGCGTGTGCGATTTACCGCGCGTACGTTTCCCGAACGGGATATCCTCACATATACCAGGGATGAACTTGCGGTGGTGCTGGCCGAGGCTTTTGACGGAACGTCGTCGGTCAGGGAAATTGAACACATCGTGCTCATCGATCATATCAGGAACGCGTTACGATATGACGATATCGCCTTTGTGGAACGCATGGCGCCGGTTCATATCGATCTGCCGAACGGACGTCGTCTTCCGATAATCTACCGCGCCGATAAACAGCCGATGGGCAGCATCAGACTGCAGCATTTATACGATGTGCCGAGAACACCCGTAGTCGCCGGAGGACGGGTTAAGGTGCTGCTCGAGATACTCGCGCCTAGCCGCCGTCCGGTACAGGTGACCGATGACCTTGAAGGTTTCTGGAGCAACTCCTATATTTCCGTCCGTAAAGAGCTTGCGGGCCGCTATCCGAAACACGAATGGCGATAATATTTTTTTTTACTTGCGCTCAAGCAACGATGATATATACTATAATCCTGTCGATGCGGTGCGCAGGCAGAATTGATATCGAGGATTTGCATGAAATACATCATCAATACTAATGAAAGTGTCGTCGAAAAGTGTGTCGATGATTATCTCGCAGAAAAGGGAGTCAATGTCGACGCAAGCGTGAAATACGACATCATGGTATACGCGCTTAATAAGCTTCCGCCGCAATATGTGGTGAGCGCCCGCGGCAGACTGCACTCCATGAAAAAGATTGACAATGCTCAGAATGTGGCCGATATTTATCACGCCATAAATGAGGGCTTTGCGGTTGTCATGAAGCGGAGAAACACGTCGGTCCGTGAGGCGGTTCCGGTAACCAATGAAGACGGATATTATATCATCTACCCCGAAATCATGGGAACCGTTTTCAACGGCAAAAGTTTCATGCGTCTGAATCGCGGATCGGTCTGCGTCTGTGAGGGTGAAAAACTTCTTGAGGCATACAGCAGCAATTTCCCGAACCCCTATACGATATCTGAAAAAACCAGCGGACGATATATGTTCCGTTTCATGCCGAAAAAAACGGCGGGCGATGCGCTGTGTATGACGGTGCTTTCACTGCGGGTTGAAAGCATTGGTTTTGAGCCGTATATTTGTTATATCAAACTCCCGCTGCAGCCGGTGCATCTGACAAAAGGTGAAATGCCCGAATTCCCGGCGCATAACGTCAACGATATTTATCTGACGGAATAGACATGCAGGTAAAGAAACGGGTTTTTCCCGCAGTCATAACAAAAATAACCGATCTCGGTTCATGCCGCATCTTCTCATTCAGAGACAAGCAGTGTGCGTCACAGGCGCGAGCTGGCATGTTCCTGTCCGTAGATTGCGGTGAAACGGTCATGCTGCGCCGTCCCTTTGCCGTCATGGAAGTGAACGGCGATGATGTGAGTTTCCTTTTCAAGATCGTCGGAAAAGGCACTGCGGCGCTTGCCGCACGGAAAGAGGGCGATGTGATCTCCATCACCGGACCGCTCGGCATGCGGTTCCCGGACCCGGTGAACCGGAACCAGCGTGCGGTACTGGTCGCCGGCGGGGTCGGTACGCCTCCTATCTATTTCCTTGCCAAAGAGCTCATCGCCGCCGGCCATGAGGTTTACATCTTTCTCGGCGCCTCGAAGAAAGACGATCTGCTGCTCGTGAACGAATGCAAGCGCCTCACGAAAAACGTATTCATCGCCACCGATGACGGAAGCTACGGCGAACACGGCACCGTCCTGAACGTGCTGTCGAAGAATTTCGGACTGCCGCTGATGAGTTCCGCAGTCTATGCATGCGGACCGGTGCCGATGCTGAAAGCGCTCGGTGAATTTACCGCGCTCAACAAACTTACCGCTCATTTTTCGCTCGAGGCGGTGATGGGGTGCGGCTACGGCGTGTGTCTCGGATGCGCGGTCCAGACACGAGCCGGATATAAACTCTGCTGTTCTGACGGTCCGGTGTTCAGGGCGGATGATGTCGTTTTCGCATAGCCATGAAAACCGGACACCTTTCCCGTCTCATCACACAGTTTTCTGAACTCCCGCCGTTTACAAAAATAGACCCGTTCGAGACATGGGAAAGAAACATATCATAAAAGCAACCGAAGACGAGGCGGATGAACTCTTCGAGGCGCTGCAGTATTTCACGGATGCGCGCGTTCTCAGATTTCCGGCGTATGATGTTCTGCCGTTCACGGAGTCGTCACCGACACGTGAAACGATGAATGAACGTATCCGCGTTCTCCATGAAGCGCTGTCAGCAAGCCCGATGGTGATAGTAACCTCAGTTAAAGCACTGCTGAAAACTACCATTACACCTGCGATTCTGAAATCACATACACGGGAAATTACCAGCGGCGGCACCCTTGATCGGGACGCGTTCAGAAAAGAGCTTCGTGAACTCGGTTATATTGAAACGAGCGGTATTGAAGAGGAAGGCGAGTGCTCATTTCGCGGCGGCATCATCGACGTGTTTCCGCCGTCATATGACAATCCGGTACGCATCGAGCTTTTTGACGATCGCATTGAAAGCATACGTTTTTTTTCAACCGAGGATCAGCGTTCCATTGCTTCGGCATCAACGGTACATATCATACCGGCCCGTGAAGTCCCCTATACCGATGATGTTCTCGCCAAAGGACAGGCCCTGGCGCCGGATATAACGGAACGATTTCTGCGCGATGCATATTTTCCGGGAAGCGAAAACTATGCTCCTTTTTTTCACGAAATGACGACGCCGCTCGCGTATTTTTCGGCCGCACGCGTGTACTGGTCAAACGATGCATTGATTGCAGATGAAGCAAAACGATTTGCCGCAGAAAATGCAGTACTTGCGGAACGTTCCGGGATTCAGGATACCCGGGCATACGCTGCAGCGGAAACGGTGCTGGACAATATAAAACACGGCGTCACCGTGTCGGCATTCGCCAAAGGGACATCTTCCGAGGTAGTCTTTCAGGCGAAACACGGCGAGAATTTCAAGGCTAAAATTAAAGAGTTCATGGATTATCTCTTGGCGAGGATAGGCGAGGGATACCGTATCAATCTCGCCACAAACTATGACGAGCAGGCGAAACGATTCGCCGATCTGCTCGCTCCGCTCAACGCGCCGATAGTGCCGGCCGGAACCGACAGCGACAGCCCGCTGATAATAACCGTCGGAAACATCACCGAGGGGTTTGTGTCGCCGGAGATGAAATACATTCTCCTTGCCGACCGCGAGGTTTTCGGCCGCACCAAGAAAAAGCACAAAAAAGTACCGCGGGTTAAACAGAGCATCATAGAAAGTTTTGTAGATCTGAACATCAATGATTTTGTGGTTCATATCAATCACGGTATCGGCATATACCGGGGGCTCATCCGGCTTCAGGCTGCGGGCACGGAAAAGGATTATCTGAACATCGAGTATGCGAAGGGCGATAAGCTCTACATACCCGTCGAGCAGGTGAACTTCATTCAGAAATATCTGTCGGCATCGACGAAAACGACACCGAAGCTCGATGTACTCGGCGGCAAGGCATGGGACAAGATAAAGGCTCGCGCACGTAAAAGCGCCGAGAAGATAGCCGGCGAGCTCATCAAGATTTATACGGTTCGCCATGCCTTAAGCGGGTATTCATTCCCGCGCGACACGACATGGCAGGAAGATTTCGAGGCATCGTTCAAATATCAGGAAACGCCCGATCAGCTGCGCGCCATTGAAGAAATAAAGCACGATATGGAAGCGGCAAAAGTCATGGACCGGCTCGTGTGCGGAGACGTCGGTTTCGGCAAGACAGAGGTGGCTCTCCGGGCGGCATTCAAAGCGGTGATGGCAGGCAAACAGGTGGCGCTCTTGTGTCCTACAACCGTATTGTCGCAGCAGCATTTCAAGACGGCATATGAGCGGTTCAAAAATTTTCCGGTCTCACTCGGCCTCATCAACCGTTTCAGGACATCGGCGGAGCAGAAAGAAACGCTCGCGCGGCTCAAGGAAGGGAAAATCGATATTCTCATCGGTACACACGGCATACTCGCCAAAGATGTTGCCTTCAAGGATCTCGGCCTTATCATCATCGACGAAGAACAGCGTTTCGGCGTGAAGCAGAAAGAGGCGTTAAAACGCTATAAAGTACTTGTCGATGTACTCACGCTTACCGCAACACCTATACCGCGCACGCTCAATCTCGCGCTCACGCAGATACGCGATGTGAGCATCATCGCCACACCGCCGCTCAATCGTGTTCCGATTCAGACATCGGTCATCGAGTTCAATGAAAAAGTGATGATAGACGCGATACGGCGGGAACTGCTGCGCGGCGGGCAGGTGTTCGTCGTGTACAACCGCGTCGAGACGATACTCGAATTCGCATCCATGATATCCCGTCTGATGCCTGAAGCCGTCATCGCTACCGCTCATGGTCAGATGGAAGGCCATGAGCTCGAACGCATCATGGTTGATTTTATCGATGAAAAATATAACGTACTGGTGACCACCGCCATCATCGAGAACGGCATCGATATCCCGAACTGCAATACGATAATCATTTATCGCGCCGACCGTTTCGGCCTGGCCGACCTTTATCAACTCCGCGGACGTGTCGGCAGAAGCGACCGTGCGGCATACGCATATTTCTTCCATCCGAAAGAGACATCCATCACCGAGGATGCATATCATCGTCTTACCGCCATCGCTGAACACACCGACCTCGGCAGCGGATTCAAGATCGCCATGCGCGACCTTGAGATACGCGGGGCGGGCGACATACTCGGGCGGGAGCAGTCCGGCAATATTCATGCGGTCGGTTATGAACTCTATACGCAGCTCCTCGAAGAAAGCGTGTCGAAGATGAAAGGCGAGATGCGCGAGATCGTCTTTGATACGGTCATCGATGTGCGGCACAATCTGTTCATCCCCGATACCTATGTAAGCGATACAAAGCAGAAAATTGAGTTATACAAGAACATACTGCGCGTTGAGAATGAAGCTGATATCGATCCGGTACGCGAGGCATGTAAAGACCGTTACGGCCCGCTTCCGCCTGAGATCGAGAATCTTTTCGCAATTGCCCGGCTCAAGGCATATCTGAAAAAGCATAAGGTTATTTCCGTGATTGAAGGCGATTATAACCTCTATATCACACTGAACGAATTCTCAAAGGTGCGTCCGGAAAGAATAAAGAACCTTGTCGGAACAAAGGGCAGCGGCGTTTACCACGACACGGTCAATCTCAACCGCCTTGTCATGCCGGTACGTGAGGATACGATCGAGTGGAAACTCAATGCGGTGCGGTCGTTTATCGAGCGCATTAAGAAGTAAAAAGCCGCCGTTCCTTGACTTTTTTCAATGCTCACGGTACACTTCAGAACATACAACACATGTTGCTCGTAAGGAGATTTCATGCAGGCGAACGTTGATATAAAAGAAATTACCGAAGAAGTAAAAGAAGCAAGCCAATTCGTTAAAAAGCTCATGAATGAAATGTCCAAAGTCATCGTCGGACAGCAGGACATGCTTTTCAAGATCATCATGGGCATGCTGTGTGACGGGCACATACTGCTGGAAGGCGTGCCGGGTCTGGCAAAAACGCTCACCATCCGTTCATTCGCCGATGCCATTGAAGCATCGTTCAAACGCATACAGTTCACACCGGACCTGCTTCCGGCGGATATCGTCGGTACCGATATTTACAGTCAGAAAACGGGCGAGTTCACCACAAAAAAAGGGCCTATTTTCGCGAACATCATCCTTGCGGACGAAATAAACCGGTCTCCGGCAAAAGTGCAGTCGGCGCTTCTCGAGGCGATGCAGGAACATCAGGTGACGATTGGCGAGGAAACGTTTCCGCTTGAGGAACCGTTCATGGTGCTTGCAACTGAAAATCCCATCGAGCAGGAGGGAACCTATCCGCTCCCCGAAGCGCAGGTTGACCGTTTCATGATGAAGATTATGGTCGGGTATCCGTCAAAGGATGAGGAAAAGCGCATCGTTGAGCGCATGAGCACCGGCAAAGCGCCGAAATGCAAAAGCGTCGTCACCACCAAGGATATTATAAAAGCGCGTCAGACGGTGGAGCGCATCTACATCGAAGACAAGATCATCGATTATATCATGGATATCATCTTCGCAACGCGTAAACCCAAGGAATACGGTCTTGAAGAAGGCTTCATCGATTTCGGCGCATCGCCGCGTGCGAGTATTTATCTCACCAAACTTGCCAAAGCGCATGCCTTCGTCCGCGGTCGTGCGTTCGTCACACCGGAAGACGTCCGCGTGGTCGGCTATGACGTGCTCCGCCACCGCATCATGCTGAGCTATGAAGCGGAAGCCGAGAATGTGAGCGCCGATGCGGTAATTGCCAAGATTTTCGACCTCATCGAAGTGCCGTAGAACCATATGCCCTCGCGCGGTCTGGAAAAAATCCGTTCGCTTGCGGCCGATTTCCTGTATCTGACACGGGCGTTCTTTTCGAAATTCTATCGCGATCGCGGTCTCGGTTATTCGTCGATACTCGCCTATCAGCTCATCGTCATTTTTGTACCGCTCACGATAACCCTGCTCGTCATCGGTACGCGATATATCAACGGTGAAAAAGAGATCGATACGATCATGCGCTTTTTCTTTCCCAATTTTCTACCGGCCACCGGTGAAAAGATCCACGAATACTTTCGACAGCTCATCATCTCACGGAAGACCGTGATCACCGCATTCAGCGTCGGCCTTGTGCTGTTCACTACGGGAACGCTCCTGAACACGCTGCAGAACGCATTCGATACGGTCTGGGGCAAGGACAGTAACGCGCATTTTTTTCGCCGCTATTTCATTCTGGTGGGCATACTCTTTGTGTTCGTACCCGCGCTGGTTGCCATTACCGGCATCAGCAAGATGTTTATCGTCAATGTTCCGATGATACGGGTGTTTATGACAAACACCTCGGCTGTGCTCACGTTCATCGTCATTCTGATGGCGCTCTTCTTTCTGTACTCTGCGGTGCCGCATGTCCATGTGCCCAAAATGAATGCACTCCTCGGCGCGTTATTTGCCACAATTACCTGGCATATCGTAAAAACCGGTTTTTTCGTCTATGTCCGTCATTTTGCATCCTACGACAGTCTGTACGGATCGCTCAGCGTCATACCTGTCTTCTTTCTCTGGGTATATCTCACCTGGCTGATTGTACTTGCCGGTTGCCAATGTACGTATTTTATTACGCATACCCGGACATTACTGCATGCCCGCGATATCGGCAAACGTCAGACGCGCTTTGAGCATTTCTATCTGCTCAAAGCGCTTGCACTGATCGATACTGATTTCAGGGAACAGCGATCTCCGACGTCGATACACAGGATCGTCGACTTCCTTGAATATCCGTATATTCACACGGCGGCGATCATGCGTAAACTCGTTCGCCGCGGCTACGTATCCCTTGAGCATAAACATTATTTCACGCCACGCAGGGATCTTTCCACACTGCCGCTCGATGAACTGCTTGCGATTATACCCAGCGCCCGCTATGATATCCCGCCGAATGCTACCGGCATATTCGACACGAAGGTTTGCGCACTGTTCAAGCAGATGATGCAGTCCCGGCGCAACGTATTTACCAGCATCAATCTGCGTGCGCTGACCTCAGGCGGCGGACATGCGAAACGACCGAAGTAACCGATATCGTGCCGTCTATGATATGGTACGGCGAATACCGGCGGGCAGCGTCACCACCTACGGCGCCGTGGCGGCGATGCTTGGCATGGTCCGTGCGGCGCGGGCTGTCGGACGGGCGATGATGCTAACGCCGGATACGGAACGGATACCGTGGCAGCGTGTGGTTAATGCCAAAGGCATGATCAGCATCGGCGGAAATCCCGAACGGCCCGGTCTTCAGCGTAAGCTGCTTGAGCGTGAAGGTATACGGTTCGATGCTGCGGGCCGAATAGATATGAAGAAATATTTCTGGACAGCAGACAGAAGAGGCGGGGGAAATGGGGCTCACCGATAAAAAAGCGCTTACCGATGAAGAACTGAAAGCGGTGCTTACCAAACTCAGGGATGCATACGCAAAGAACGCTCTGGAACACGGGCCGTCGTTGTTCAATCTCGACGCATTCAACGTCCGCTATCTTGAAGCACTCAGAAAACGCATCGACCTGAAAGTGTTTTTCGCGGCTGAAATAAAGGCGCTTGAGGATATCAAGGGGCGCATCGCGAAGAAACGCGAGGACGCCGAGCGTGAAACAGCGGAAGCTATCCGCAAGGACGAGGAATCGTTCTCCCGGAAAGCAGACGCCATGCTTGATCGCTTCGAAAAGATGATTGAAAAATATCCCGACGTGAAACTTACCGACACATCGTCACTTGAGATGAACCGGTTGTACGGAGGGCTGAAAGAGCTGTTCAGCTGCTACAGCATCGTAAAAAATATATTTGCCGGATACGGCGATCACGCGCTGGAGATGGCCACCAAAAGCATGGACGCGATGTTCGCCCGGTATGCGCTCGATATGGGCGGCCGTCACCCGGAGATGTTCCAGGATTACATCATCGCATTTTCACGGGAAAACAAAGAACGGGAGACCGAGCGCATGGCCCAGATCGTTTTAAAAGAAAGCGGGCTTTTCCTGCATACGCTTATCGACCACCTTACCGAGCTGCTTGTAAAAATAGACGGGATACATCCCGGTGACAAAGTGGAACTGGACGAGCTCTTTGAGCGTGACTCGCCGCGTGTGTTCCGATCGTTCTCGGGTAAAACGAAAGAAGAAGTGGTCCGGGGAACGCTTGCCTATGCGCAGGCGATGATTCGTGATTTCCGTCTGCAGAGTTTCAAAAAACAGTAGTCGGCGTCCTCTGGCTCGAATTTAATTGAACTTATATCTGTAACAGCTTACGCACATCAGACAGCGTCGCCGCATGCGTTGATGCATCGGACAATCGTGTGAGCGGAAAGCTTGTGGTAAGTGCAATGCAGTATAAACCAGCTGAAACTGCAGCGGCAACACCGCTCACCGAATCTTCAATGGCGATGCATCGGTCGGGGCTGTGGCCGATCAGTTCGCATGTTTTTTGATACATATCCGGATACGGTTTTTTTCTTGCAACATCATCGGCACATACAAAATGCCGGATATAACCGGTCATTCCGAACGTGCCGGCAATACCGAGTACATGCTTTCTGCCGCTGTTCGATGCCACCGCCGTCGGGATATTCAGTTCTTTCAGGCTTTGCAGCAGCGCTAATGTATCGGGATAGGGCGCAATCCTGCTTGCATACCGGTCATGAAATACCGCCTTATATCGTTCCTGTAATACTGCGGCGCTTAGCGGAAGCTGATACCGGGCAATGACCGTTGCGGCTACTTTCGCATCATCAACGCCGATAAATTCATTGAAATCCGGCGGTTCTGTAATTCCGACGATACGGGCAGTTTCTTCCCATGCGCGCGCATACCAGGGCTCTGAATCGACAAGCGTACCGTCAAAGTCAAATACAACTGCTTCAAACTTGTCCAATAATAAAGTTGACAAAACATGTCCTTTATGATATAGTTCATCTCGCTCTGAAGACATAGCGATTCTCATTACGGGCAATTAGCTCAGCTGGGAGAGTACCTGCTTGACGTGCAGGGTGTCAGAGGTTCGAGTCCTCTATTGCCCACAGCGAACGGATATATGCTTAGACTATCACTTCTCATAGTAAGCTGACTCTGCGCAAAATAGTACAACTACCGTGTTGTCGCTTTCGCGGTGCATCCAGCACCGCTTGCGCTCGGCAATAGCGCGGGCGTCGGACATTACTCCGCACATCCATGTGCGTGCTTTTGTCGGTATACCATTTTTCAAGCTATTCGGGTTACAGGAAATATCCCGCGCTAAGAAACGATCTGCAGCAATATTTCTCTTGTCCTTGCACGCATGTCACATTCTATGAAAACTATCTGCTGCCATTTACCGAGAATAGGCACACCGTCAATTACGGGAAAGCTGAAACTCGGTTTGATAAGTGCCGAGAGCAGGTGGCTTGCGCCGTTATCGTCATTGGCGATGATATTATGCGCATAATCTTCGGCATGCGGGAACAACCGGTCGAAATATTTCTTGATATCCCGTTTCAGGCCGGGCTCAAATTCGATGGATGTTATCACCGCAGTCGAGCCGGCGCAGAATAAGAGCGCGTTGCCGTCACGCACGTCCAGCCCTTTCACCTCGTTCATGACCATCGGGGTGATGTTGGTGACGTCAAGATAACCGTCCGTTTTGATGATGATCTTGCTTTTCTGAATCATACAACCTGCCTCCGTTATTAGAAATGAACATACCCGCGATGATCAAGCTCGCGTATGTCGCCGTTCTCCCTGAGCATTATCCGCGGTCGTCCGTTGACGATGCGCCCCGCCGCGAGAATACCGCTTTCAGATATCGTTTCCGGCGATGTAAATACCAGTGCGTAATCCTCGCCGCCGCGCCAGAGTAATTCCCGTGCGGTTTCAGACGTTATCTTACCCGTTTGGGCGAGTGCGGGAAGCGAACTTACGGCGGACCAGCTGACATCAGCGTTTATCTCGGCTGATGTACCGCTCATCTCAAGAATATGAAAAAGATCTCCCAGAAACCCATCGCTCACATCGATTGCAGATGTTATTGTATAGCGGCTTCGTATTTTTTGCCATAGTTCCGGATAGAGCGGCGGACGCAGATGAGCCGTAACGAACGGGTCTTTCCTGTCATGTGCATGGTCTTCGGAGAGCAGCTTCAGGCCATACGCGCTTTCTCCAAGACGACCGAGTACATAAATGATATCCCCTGCATGTGCGGTGCTGCGCAGAAGCGCATGTCCGTGTTTCACGCGTCCCGTAGCCGTAACTGATATGAACAGGTCGGACTTTGATGCTGTCGTGTCACCGCCGAGTACCGTGACGCCGAACGGTCCGGCGCATTCGGAAAAGCCGCGGTAGAATTCAAGTATGTCGCTATCGCTCACCTGTTTCGGGATTGCGATAGATACGAAAAAACCGGTCACCTCACCGCCCATGGCAAGAATGTCACTGGCATTGACGGCGCATGCTTTATAACCGACATCATACATTGTATAGTATGACAGCAGAAAATGTACTTTCTCGGCAAGTATATCGGTCGTTATGAGCGTGTCATATTCAATTCCCGGGATGACGGCGCAATCGTCCCCGATGCCGATGTTATCTCCTGCCGGGGGAAGGCGCTCGCGGATCGCGGCGATCAGTTCAAATTCGCCTTTTCCCATAGAACGGGTTCAGGCGGAAAAAACACGTTTACGGATGATGCAGGTGACCGCGGAGCAGCAGATGAGTATGAGCGTACTTATCGGCGTGAAGGAACAGTGCGCCATGTAACCCGCGCGGCACACCTTGCTCGCATGCATCGGTATGACGGTGATTATGGCAAGCAGCGTGAATACGATCGTAAGCCCGAGTAAAAATTTGTACATCGGTCGTTTCTTTCCCACGAGATTCTCCTTATAATCAGACTTGAAGTGCCGTGATAAGCGTGATTTCCGCGATGTCCTGCGCGCTGCAGCCGCGTGAAAGATCGTTCATCGGTTTCGCTCCGCCCTGAAGTATGGGGCCGAGTGCGGCGCATTTCGCCAGGCGTTCTGTCGCCTTGTAGCAGATATTGCCGGCGTTGAGATCCGGGAAAATGAAGATGTTTGCCTTGCCTTCGATAGGGGAGCCCGGGGATTTGCGCTTCGCGATGTCAGGCATCATGGCAGCATCGAATTGAAGTTCGCCGTCATACGGGAAATTTGGTTTGCGTGTATCGAGAAGTTTCTTGGCTTCGATGACTTTATCAACGATAGGATCCGTCGCGCTGCCTTTGGTTGAGAACGAGAGAAGCGCGACACGAGGGTCATCGGCAACGAGCGAGCGGTAAGAACCCGCGGTCGCTTCGGCGATATCGGCAAGCTGTTCGGCGGTGGGGTTCGGTACCACGCCGCAGTCAGCATACATGAATACGCCGTCATTGAAGAACGAACGGTCGGGGTGTATCATGATGAAAAAACTTGATATGGTCTTGTTACCGGGCTTTAATCCAACGAGGAACAGTGTCGAACGAATCATGTCGGCGGTCGGATGAATGCATCCGCCCACCATGCCGTCAACACGGTCTTTTGCCACGAGTGCTGCGCCGAAAAACATCACCTTGTTCTCGATGATATCGCGTGCCTGATCTTTCGTCATGCCTTTTTCTTTCCGGCGATTGAACAGATATTCTATATAATCCTCGCGTTCAGGCGCTGTTTTCGGATCGATTATTGTCGCGCCGTCGATGGACACGCTGTTTTGTTTCGCGAGCGCGCGGACCGCATCGGGATCTCCGACGATAACCACTTCCTTCACCGTTCCGTCTTTTATGAGAATTTCGGCGGCTTTGAGCGGCCGTATATCGGTGCCTTCCGGCAGCACGATGCGGCGCTGCAGTTTTTTCGCTTTAGCTTTGATTGTTTCAATATACGCAGACATGGGGGGGCTCCATAGAGTTTAGTTATACGTATTGTACAGTAACCGGCACGGATTTCAACGGGCAGGAGCCGCAAAAACAATCGCTGTGATACACCGGCGCTTACTTATGCGGACCGGACGAGGGGCGTCCCCCCGGACGCGGACCGCGGCGTCCGATGAATTTATTGCTGAATATTCCGCGCTGCTTTTCATCAAGTACCGACAGTATCGCATTATCGGTATTGCTGAATGTCGATTCCATATTTTTGAAAAAGGTATCGCGTATGGCCTCCATTTCTGATCTGTTTGCCTTGAATAGTGCGTCTATGGATTCCTGCTGCGATTTGCTGAGCGACATCGCGTCGGTAAAATCCTTCATCATCCGGTCGCGATGCTCTTTCTCGCGTGCAGCGCGTTCTGTTGTATTCGTCATAGAACCCGGCGGCGGCATCATCGGACCCGGGTGCAGCCGTCCGTCGGCGTGCCTTCCGAACCGCTCAAAACCGCCTTTTGCGATGAACGCGTGTATGTTTTTAGAGATATAGAATCGATCGGCAATCGCGCCGATACCTGCACCCAGTATCAGCGTTCCGACAATGACCGCAGCGGCAATTGGTTTTGTGATATTCATGCAAAGCTCCTTGATATTATTTATACGCGGCCGTATACGTGCTTCCGGCAATGGAAATCAGTTCATGCTCGGTCAATGATGAGGTAAGGTACCGCTCGGTAGGCGACATCGACGGCAGTTTCAGCGTAGCGGCGATGATGACGCCTGCGGCCAGTGCGGCGGCAAGCGATGCCACAGCGGCAATCCGCATGACCATCGGGTGATGATTCGCCCGTGCATGATCGATGCGCCGCATGAGCCTTTCGTAAAAGTCCGCGCTTGCCGGCATCGGCGGTTCAGCCTTGATTCTGAAACGCAGTACCCGCAATTCACCATACGCACGGGCGCAGGATACGCATCCGGCTAAATGTACATTAATTGAGGCGGTTACGTCAACTGAAAGCTCCCCGTCACAATATGCGCTCAGCAACTTTTCTGCTTGGTTACAGGTCATAACGTCACCTCTTGTTCGGACAATAATCTACGGAGCATATCACGCGCGCGGCTCAGCCGTGATGAAACTGAACCGATGCTGCAGGCGAGAATTTCGGCAATTTCGCGATAGTCTTTATGTTCATATTCCCGAAGCACCACGATACTTCGATAATCCGTCGGCAGTTTTGCTATTGCCGTATGGATTCGATGTTCGGTTTCCACTGCATCTATCGCCTTGTCATGTGATGCTATCTCAACGTCATCTGAATTCACATGTTGCATACGACGGCTGCGTGAACGTAATGCGTTCAGGCAGGTATTGATTGCAATCCGGTATATCCACGTGGAAAGTTTTGCCTTTTTCTTGAAGCCGCCGATATGCCGGTATATTTTCAGAAACACTTCCTGAGCGGCATCATCGGCGTCGGTGCGGTTTCCCATATATGAATAACACAGGTTAAAAACGGACTGCGTATACCGTTTGACCAGCAGCGTAAAACCGTGTTCCGCATCGCAATCGATCTGAGCAAGCAGAACAGCATCGTCATATACGCCGACGGCAGAATCTGCTGATCCCGTTTTGTTCGATAGTGCCATATGCCGAGTATATTCCTTTTCAACGCTTTTTGCACATCCTGTCCCGTTGCCGTTCTCCGGTTGGCTGCGGAAAACGTCAACAGGTTTTGGAAGTGTCATGACGATCTGCCTGATTGTTCGTAACATGCATATTAGACACGGCTCTGCGACTTTTGTTCCAAAATTATGCGATGCGATACCATCTTGGCCCAGTTCCGGGATATATGCATATTTGTTGAATTATTTCGAATATCGTATATAGTACCTTATTATGAAAACTTTCTTCCGGTTGTCCCGCAGCGTATTGGCATTCATCGCCTGTATCGGTGTATTGAGCGCCGGTGAAACCAATGGGTTTTTCTTTGAACTCGGCCAGTCGAGCGCGATTGTAAGCAATGTACTCGCGTCGCGGGGTATTATGCCGAAATCGTCGTTAAAAACGCCGTCAAGCACCATGCTGAATTATGAAAATATTCCTGTAACCGATGGCCTGCTCAAACTGTTCTTCACATTCAAGAAAGATCAGCTTACCCGATATACGCTGACATACACCTATTCAAACCAGCCGGGCGCTTACTATCTGAAACAATTCGAGGCGCAGAACTCCGGCATGCTTTCCATGGGGTATGCCAAGAAAAGCGAGATAGACTATGCGGATGCATCTGCAGATACCAATACGCTCAATCGGCAGATAATATTTTTCCGCGGCAGTGAAATCGGCATTTCAATCGTTGAGTATGCCGATCAGCGGAAAAACCTCTATCTGGTTGTAGAGTCAAAGCTCAAATCTGTATCGCCGGAAAAGCCGAATCCGCCGCGGGCCGACAAATAGCCGATGGCTCAATCTTCCTCGGGTGATAAAGAGTATATTTTTACCGTTGCCGCGCTGGTCCGTGAAGTAAAAGAAACACTCGAGGGCCGGTATAATTCCATCGCCGTTGTCGGTGAAATATCCCGCATCGTCATCGGACAGAGCGGGCACGCGTACTTTGATCTGAAAGACGAACACGCGGTTGTATCCTGCGTGATGTTCGCATCCTCCTTGCGGCGGCTGCAGTTCAGGCCGGAAGAGGGTATACGTGTTGTGGTATACGGCCGCGCGACGATGTATGACAAACGCGGACAGTTTCAGCTGAATCTCACCGACATGCGTCCCGAAGGCGCCGGTGCGCTTGCAATAGCATTTGAACAGCTCAAGAAAAAGCTTATGGGTATGGGATATTTTGACGCCGCCCGAAAGCGGGTACTGCCGAAATATCCTCGTGCCGTCGGTATCGTAACCTCTCCTGATGCAGCTGCACTTCATGATATGCTCAAAGTGAGCAGGCGGCGCGCGCCATCCATAGATATCATTATCTATCCAACATTGGTTCAGGGACGTACCGCGGCTGATAACATCGCCGGCATGCTGAAACTCGCCAACGAACGGCGTGAAGTTGATGTCATCATAACCGGCAGGGGAGGCGGCTCAATCGAGGACCTCTGGGCGTTCAATGAAGAGGTTGTCGCCGAGGCGATATTCATGAGCGATATTCCTGTTGTTTCTGCGGTGGGGCATGAAACCGATGTCACTATCGCCGATTTTGTGGCTGATGTCCGGGCTGCAACGCCGTCGCAGGCCGCCGAACTCGTCTTTCCCGACCTCGCATCAGCAGCGCAGCTTGTGCTCTCCGCGCATAAACGAATGCTTATCTCAATCGAGAACAGGATAGGCATGCTCAGGGAGCGTTTTCTGCGTGCAGATAAACAGCAGCTCAAAAAAATATTCAAACGCCGTATTGATGAGGCTCATGTCGAGCTTGATCACCTTTCAACCGCGCTTTCGCGTGGCATGGAGCGGGCTATAGTGCGTGCGCGGGAACACCGATCTATGCTTGTCGGCAAGCTTGAGCTTCTCAATCCGCTCGGTGTATTGAAACGCGGCTATGCAATCGCTTCTCAGAACGGCACCATACTAAAAAGCGTTGCCGATGTCGATCGAAACACCAGCGTCGATATCCGTCTCCATGACGGAACGATACGGACAACACCATCAGAGAAAGCATAAACCTTGCGCCGGGTATAAAAGTATGATAATATCTTATCATACAATGCAAGGAGTCACTATGAAACACATCATCTTTCTTTCCCTTTTCGCCAGCATCGCAATCCAGGCATTCTCGCAGGCCGCAAACCCTGTTGCGGTATTCAAATTCGACGAAGGCACAGGAACAGCTGTTAAAGACACCGCAGGTGTTTTTAAGGGTGAAATAAAGAATGCGCAATGGGCCGACGGAAAAAGCGGAAAAGCGCTTGCATTTTCAGGTTCGAATTCATATGCGGCCATAAAATTCACGAATCTTGACGGCGGTTTCACATTCATCGCATGGACAAAACCGAATGCGATACCGGCTGATCTTCCGTTTGGCGAAACATCGATTGTCGCGCGCCCCGGATTTCACAGCTCAATCGCATATACAACGGCGAAGAAATTCTTCTTCAATTACTGGACAACGAATAACCGCAATGTCGTCGCAATGTCATCGGATGAAAGCCCTTCCGACGCATGGTATCATGTCGCCGGCGTTTATGACAAAACAGCCGGAAAAACGTTCATCTACGTGAACGGCGAATTGAAAGGCACTGCCGTTTCACCTGAAGGCACAGAAATCCGGAAATATGATGCGGTGCTTTATATCGGCTGCGGCACGACAGGCGGAAAATATGCCGGATGGTATACCGGTGCTGTCGATGACGTGAAGGTTTTCAGCCGCGCGCTTACCGCGGATGAAGTCCGTTCGGAATTTGCGGCACAGTAACGATTCCGGATACGGTTCAGATAAGCGAACGAATCACCGGCTCGATGATGTCCGCCATCCGCATGAATCCAAGATCGCTTGGATGCGATGTGTCTAGCGATGCCTCGCAGTCGGTCCCGAACAATGCGCGGCCTTCGATGTAATGCATGTATCCGCCATCGGCGCGGACATTATCATAGATACGTCTGAACTCACGCCATTTTGCTTCCTGTGATATTATCGTCGCCGGACGCAGCCACCAGTTGGTGAGCGGCCTGTCCTCGATGTACACGGCAGGTATGTGCGGCCGTAGTTTGTGCAATGTCCGCATAAAAACATCCGCACGTTCCTGTACCAGCGCCATATCCATATTCGGCAGCGCATCGATGACATACACGGATGCGTCTATTTCTGCGATGAGTTCGGCGAGTGCGCGCTCCATTTTGGCATTGCCTGAAAATCCGAGGTTGATTACCGGCGTATGTAATCGCCGGCCGATTATCGACGGATGTATCATCCCCGAATGGGAGGCATACGCGCCATGAACGATGGATGTGCCGTAAAAGACCACAGGTTTCGATTTCCGCGGCGGAACCGGTGTGAATCGGGAGCCTTTGGGAATGCCGATCGCGGCACTTTCAAGCGGATTTCGTATCGGAAGATAGATGCAGTAACGGCGGTTGTTGCCCGCCATACCGCTGATAAGGCATTGCTCCGGTCGCTGGTCCTTAACCAGATGGCCCGCCCCAGCCCAGCGCAAACTGCCGTTGTCGTCCGCGTAAAGGTCGAGGCCGCTGAAACCGGCCGCAGGGAAATTCATCTCGTTAATCTGCGGAGAGCCGAGTACCCATTTCGCATGTATCTCGCTCGCATCCGTTTCAAACCACGCACACATGCCTGTGGCCGTACGGCTCAGATCCCATACTACTTTCGGGACCATCGACTCCGCTTTCGGGGGAAGTCTGTCATAATAACGCAGCGTATCGTCATAGCCTTTTCCTTCAACGCCCCAATCACGGATATCATACCAGTCAAGTACAGTAGGTTCAGCCATCATATGCTCCTGCGGTTATGTTATGAATTCGTGATCTTTTTGATTACAGCGTCAATCTCCCGGCCGCTGACCGGCTTTATGAAAAACGCCGAGGCGCCCTGCACCATAGCCTGGGTGATGACTGCATCATCGCCGTCGCCGGTGATGAAGAGGACAATGATGCCCGGATGTTCCTTCTTTACCAAACGCAGCAAATCGATACCGTTCATGCCGGGCATTTTGAAATCGACGAGCATGAAATCCACATGTTCTTTTGCAAGAATGGAAAGCGCTTTTTCGTGTCCCTCAGCGGCGAATGTTGCATAGCCAAGATACGCCAGAAATTCGGCAAGTTCACTGCGTATCATCTCTTCATCATCAACGATGAGTATTGTTTTTTTATCCATATACTGACCATGCTCCAATGTAAAATATCAGCGATGCCTCTGAAGAAATCAAGCAGTACTGTAAAAAGATTATATGATGTTTGTTAATATGTCAAATATAATTAATCTTCCCATACTATGCAGAACGTTCCGTTGTGCTGAGGATACACCGCGGCAAAACACAGTGTTTTATGCGGATGTAAGCGTATTGCTTGATGAGCCAACCATGGGAGTTGAACCCACGACCCACGCATTACGAATGCGTTGCTCTACCAACTGAGCTAGGTTGGCGATCTAAATTCGAGAGCGGATATTATCATGCTTGGCGGGAAATTGCAAATCCTGTGAACGTTTCTGCCCATCTGCCGTCTCCGTACGCACCGCATTTGCCTGGCGGAATTTCTTCGGCGGGCAGCCGGCGGCACGATGGAACGTGCGTTCAAAATTTGACAGGTCATGGAAACCGGATTCAAAACAGATATCGGTAACCGTGAGCGTGGAAAACGAGAGCAGTTTCTTCGCATAATCAATGCGCGTTTCGGTCAGATATTCAACGAATGTCTTCCCGGTAATCCGCTTGAAGAGTACGCAGAAATATTCCTTCGTCATCGTCCCGTGGCGTTTTATTATCTCTTCAAGCGTAATGCGTTCCCGAAAGTGCCGGTTCACATAGGCGATACTGTCGAAAACGACACGCGATTTTTTCGACATGCGCTGCGACAATGCTGCGGCTGCGTCCTTATGCGCATCGTAAAAACGTACCAGTGTTATCAGAAGATCGGTGAGCTTTGCTTTCAGTGCAATTTCAAATCCGGCGGGCCGTTTTTCATACTCTTCGAGCATCTCATGAAGCAACCCGCGCACTTTGACGTCAGCCATGCCGTCAAGATGCAGTTTTGCATAGCCCTCGCGCTGGAATGGACGCATATGAATGAATTCGACAAAACGGTCAACCTTTTTCGCGAGCGCAAAATGCGATTCAAGGAATGACTGTGTAAAAATGCAGGTGATAATTTCTACAGCGTTCGACCCAATCTGCGAAAATGCATGTTCATGGTCGGGATTCATCACATAGAGGTCACCCTTATTCAGCACGGATACTTTTCCGTTCAGATGATGCTGACCCGTACCGCCGTTCACGTAGAAAAATTCAAGGAATTCATGACGATGCGGGGGGAAATCCGTATGCGAATACTTTTTTATCATAAAGGGGAATTCCTGCTCCAGGAATTCCTCTTTTGTCAGTACTTTCATCGCCGCGGATCAGCGGTTGGTGAATATAAGCTGATTGGTCTGCGCGGTAAGCTCGAACGGCGAGTTGTATGCCGGATAATCCGGACTGCAGCTGAGCATAAGCATTCCGGCAAGCAATGCGGTTATTACGAATGATACTGCTAGTTTCATGGTCATCATCCTCGCTTAATCGAATAGTACCGCGGCGCCGATACTGATGGTCACGCCGTCGGGATCGTAATATACGGTGCTGCCGTTTTTATCAAGGCCTTCGCCCATATTGAAGATCGGTATCGGGAGAATAGAGCCGTATTTCGCCTCGGCATATACAAGCAATTCCTTGTCGAGTGCATATCCGAGACCGGCACCCGCTTCCCATCCAAGCCCCATATACCAGTTGCCGAGATCATCGGCATACGGCTTGCTGAACAGTTTTACCGTTTCATGCATCGTATACACTTTGACGCCGCCGAAGCCGTACAAATTGATACTCCAGAGGTTAATGTTCATCCGCATACCGCCCGCATAATTCCCCATGAATATCGTGCTTTTGGCGATATTTGTCCCCATGACGCGGAATTCCGGATGACTTGCATAATCAATACGCTCGGTTGTTGTGAGATCGGAACGATCAACCGTATTGTTGAAAAGGAATGTCATATCGAAATAATACGAAAAGAGCGTCGTGCCGAACCATGCAAAATTGAACTGAAAATTGGCGGGAAACAGCTTCCCGAAATAGTCCACATCACTTGGCACAAAGATGCCGAGTCCGAAGCGGAAGCCGTTGTCTTCCATGTACGACCCTGAAGAGCGATATGACGATGAACCGCTGGACTGTCGTCTTCGTTCCTCGTCCTGACGTTTTCGCTCCTCGTCTTCGCGTTTGCGGTCCTGCTCTTTCCGTTTTTCCTCATCAACGCGCCGCATATCCTCTTCCATCTTTTTTTTCATATCGGCAATCTTTTTATCGATATTCTCGACGAGGAGGATGACATCGTTCTGCTGCACCTGGTCGGCACCGTCAACGATCTCGCATTTTGACGCCGTCTCTTCCGGCTGCAGCACCTTGAGTTTTCCAATGCGCGTTTTCTCGTTAAACGTGCGGCCGCCTGAGAGTTTGATGACTTTAATCCGGTATACCTCGAACTGGCTGTCACGTTCGATTTTATTTTTCGAACCGAGATTGATATAAGCGGATTTACCGTCCTTATATTCAATAAGCCCCTGAACCCGTATCTTGGCGATCATTTCGATGACGCTCAATTTTGCCGCGAGCATGAGCCCGTCCTCGGTAGCCTCCTGCTGCGCAGTATCAATGATAGTGCCGCGCTCGCCCTCGCGCATTGACAAAATGTTCAGCGATATGGTATAGCGGCTGCCGATGCGTGTCAGCGTTCCGTAGAACAGATAGGTGATCTGCAATGCGCCCGCCATTTCCTGAAGACACGACAGATTATTACATCCCTCAGAGCCGTATTCCATTTTTTTCTGTGTGGCTTTTTCCATATTGGCAAGCTCGGATTCAATCGTCTCCCGATCTTTAACCTTGAACTTGCCGGCGGATATCAATACCGCCTGAATCGCTTCCGTCAAAGTGCCCGCCAACGCATCGCTTGCGCCGCCCTTAACGGTTAATTTCCGGACAGTAGTGGTGAGCTCTTCCGACTCCTGAGCAAACAGCGTAACGCTGAAAGCAGCCAGTAGGAGCAGTGCAAGTAGACGTTTCATAATATCACATCCTCCACGAACAGGAATTATTTGATGCTTTCTAATGCAGATACGAGCGCATGTTCGATTTCTTTTTTGCCTGTATCATCCCTATCGAACCAGCCGGCATGATCATACACATTGTTTCCGTTCGCATCTATGATGACCAGATGCGGTGTTGCTACGACACGTTTTGCTTTAAAGTCGGTAGCGAACTTATGATATACGTACGGACTCTTTTCAAGAATGTTCCAGTCAAGATAATAGGCAGCCTTTTTCCAATCAACACTGTCTTTCACGTCGGCAAACATCGCTTCAATTTTTTTTGATGAGAATTTCATGCCGAATTTATAATCGCTGCCGAGTGAGCCGAGCCCTTCGATGCCGACATGAAGAAAGACAAGCTCCATGCCTTTTTCACGGTATTTCTCATACAGCGATGCAAGAATCGGCATTTCTTTCATACAGTTTTTGCAGTCCCAGGTAAAAAAGCTCAGTACCGCAACCTTGCCTGAAAAACCGGAAAGCGATAATTTTTTCCCGGTTGATGCGTTACCGTAGGGCACCATGAATGACGGTGCCTTTACGGGTTCAGCGGCAGATAACATTGTAAACGTTAGCACAAGAATCGAAAAGGATACGAATAATTTCATGAAGACTTCCAATAATCTTTAACATCAAGGAACAATAATTATAGCAAATCAAGGTAAAAAAGCAAGCATTTTCAGGTAACGGCGGCGCGGATAATGACACTATATTTACTGCGGCTTGTTGTACTAGTACGACTATTGCATCAAACCGCTGTTTGACGCATATGATATACATTTGTTTATTACTATAGGGGTTACATGAACTGAAAATATGTATACCTGCTGTCGATAATGATCATATCGTGCGCTATTTCCAAGGAGCATTATGTTAAACACAATTGAAGAAGCAATCGAAGATATTAAAGCCGGCAAGCTTATTATCATCGTTGACAATGAAGACCGTGAAAATGAGGGCGATCTGGTCATGGCTGCCGAGAAAGTGACGCCCGAGGCCATTAATTTCATGGCAAAAAACGGGCGCGGTCTCATCTGTGTTCCGCTTGCCTCAGAACGGGTTCATGCCCTGTCCATACCCGATATGGTTGCCAATAATACCGACATCCACAAAACAGCGTTTACGGTATCTGTTGACGGAAGGAAAACCACAACGGGTATCAGCGCTCATGAGCGTGCGCAGACGATACGCGAACTCATCGACCCGGCAACACAGCCGAGTGACTTGAAACGTCCGGGACATATTTTTCCGCTCAAGTATGCGAAAGGCGGGGTACTCCGGCGTGCCGGACATACGGAAGCGGCGGTCGACATGGCGCTTCTGGCGGGTTTATATCCCGCAGGCATCATCTGTGAAATCATGAAAGACGACGGCGAGATGGCGCGCCTTGAAGACCTGAAACACTATGCGAAAAAATATTCATTGAAAATCGTATCGATAGAGGACCTTATACAATACCGACGTCGTACAGAAAAACTGATACGCATGGTTTCAGAAGCGCGATTGCCGACACGATACGGCGAGTTCACCATCAGGATCTATGAGAACGATATCGATGATTTTCAGCATGTTGCCATCATTAAAGGAGATGTTGCCGGAAAAGAGAACGTACTCGTGCGTGTTCATTCGGAATGTTTTACCGGCGATATTCTCGGATCGATGAGATGCGACTGTCAATCACAGCTTCATTTTGCGCTCAATGCGATTGAAAAAGAAGGTCTCGGACTGGTGCTGTATCTGCGTCAGGAAGGGCGCGGCATCGGTCTTGCGCATAAAATCAGCGCATACAGGCTTCAGGACCAGGGGCTTGATACGGTGGAAGCCAATTTGCAGCTCGGATTGCCCGCCGATATGCGCGATTACGGCATCGGCGCGCAGATACTGGCCGATCTCGGCCTGAAAACAATTCGCCTTTTAACGAACAATCCGCAGAAGATAATCGGCCTTGAAGGATATGGCTTAAGGATTGTCGGCCGTATGCCGATAATCATAGAGCCAACAGGCGAGAGCAAGAAATATCTTGCTACAAAAAAAGAAAAAATGGGGCATATGCTTCATGAAATCAAATGACGAGCACTATCTTTCCCTGTATCTCGACTATGTACGTGTCGAGAAAGGGCTCTCTGAAAACAGTCTTGAGTCGTATCGCCGCGACCTTGATATGTACATCTTGTATACGAACGATACACGCGGCAAAAGCATACTTGAGGCGGACCAGCAGGATATAGAGAACTTTCTTGAGCACAGGGCTAAAAACGCAAAAATGCGTACGGTTGCCCGCAATAAAGTGTCAATAACGAACTTTTATAAGTTCATGATATCGGAAAATGTCATTGCGAAAAACCCCACGGAGAACCTCGAGGTCATCCGCCTTGAACGCACGATACCCGATTACCTTACCGTGAAAGAGGTTGATCGTCTGTTGGCGGTACCCGATATACACAAAGTGAAGGGTATTCGCGACAAGATCATTTTTGAGATGATGTATTCCTGCGGTATGCGTGTAAGCGAGGTATGTAATCTTAAGGTCAGCGACATATCGTTCAAAGGCAGTTTTATCCGGCTGCACGGCAAAGGCAACAAAGAGCGCATCACGCCGTTCGGCGCCGACGCCCGGCGTCTGTTGAAGAAATATCTCGCCACGATACGCCCGCGCATTCTTCGCGGCAAAAAAGGCGTGAATGAAATATTCCTCAACCTCCGCGGCGACCGCATCTCGCGTGTCGGCATCTGGAAGATCGTCAAGGAAACGATGCGCGACAGCGGTATAAAAAAGAATGTGTTCCCTCACACGCTGCGCCATTCATTCGCCACGCATCTTCTGCAGCGCGGCGCTGACCTCAGAAGCGTTCAGGAAATGCTCGGACACTCGGATATCAGCACAACGGAAATATATACGCATGTGAACAAACCGTATCTGCGTTCACAGGTAAGCCATCACCCGCTTTCCCGCCGTTAATCATCTCGGGGAAGATCACGCTCTCCAGTCTCAAGTACCGCCGCACTTGCCGGACGTTTGCCGAAAAATTGGAATAATGTCGGCTGTATTATCAACTTCATTCTGTCTGCCATGATCTGTGTCAACGGATTTTTTATTGATGCGGCCAGCGGTTCATGTACAAGCCTCACCAGCGCCTGCATAAGTTCTGCGGGCAGACGCAGTATGCGTTCATTCGGCTGAGCGCAGCGTGTACACACATACCCTCCGCGCAGAGACACATAAAATCCGCCATGGTATGCACATCCGCAGGATACGCAGCGTTCGAATACCGGCAATATGCCGCATACATACAGCATTTTAATTTCATATGCGCGCGTCAAGGTGACTATGTCCCTGAATCGATCCGCGGCAGTGTTCATCGCTTCCAATCCGGCGGTTAGAAATGCGAACATCCGGCTGTCGCTGTCCCCGCGCGGCGATGCATGTTTGATCAGATCGAATAAATATGCAGCAGCAAGTGCTTTATGCGCTGAGGAATGTATTGAGGGAAAATCTCTGACAAGCGACGCGTTTTTCAGCGTAAAAAGATCACCGCTGCCGTGCAACACCATTTCGATGATTGCGATACGATTGAGCATAGCACCGGCGGGAGATGACGGTTTCCTGGCATTCGAACTGATTACGCTCACCGCGCCGAGTTCTTCGGTGTAAATCACCGCCAGAACACCGCTGCTGCGGTAGGGGCCTGCTTCAAGCACCACGCCCGGTGTTTTAACCGTTTGTTTCATACCGTGCGGTTCGAGGCGGTATCGATGAAAAGATCACCGACAATGATCCTTCCGTGAAGACGTTTGAGCAGTTTTGCCACCAGCTCATGCTCGATCTTTTCAAGTTCGGCCTCGGTAAGACCTGCCGTCGGTATTTTTCCCGCAGCAGAATTTGAATGTCCGCCGCCGCTGCCCTGTTTGCCGACAAGCGCCTTGATGACATCGCCGGCATTTTCCCTGGCGCGTGTGCATCTGAGCGAGAATATCACCGCATCGGCAAGACGTCCGGTGACAAAAACCCAATGCACATCCTCCGCACGAAGGAAGAAATCGGCGATGAGCGAAGCGTAGTCGGGCGACGGTAACGCATGCAGATGCACGGTTATGATAGACCCGTATCGTACCGCGGTGGTAAGACCTTTGTGTATCTGGCGATAATAATCAACCGGAAGCTCCGGATATTCGATGCGCGAAAGCATTTTGTCGTCGATATGTTCGGCTAACGAATGACACACGGCAATATCATGTCCGGTTGATCTGCTCCAGTTCGCGGTGTCTGTCTTAATGCCGTAATAAAGCGCCGTCGCCACCGCACGGGAGAACGGTATGCCGAACTGTTTAAAATATTCCACCAATATCTCGGCGGTTGCGCCGTATCGTGGACGTATATCATAAAAGGGGAGGGTGTATGTCGGCGCACGCAGCGGATGATGGTCGATTACTATCTCAGGCCGCACGCTCCTTCTGAACGGATAATTCGAATTCACGTGCTGCGCATCAAGCAGGATGAGACAGTCATCGGATGTTACCGTTACTGTCGATGCATCAACGCTTTTTATTCCGCATTCGCTGATTAATGCTTTATTCTCAGCCCTGCCGATAACACCGCTCTGGATGATGACCGATTTCCGCCGCAGCGCTTTTTTCAGCAGATACTGCATTCCGAATGCGCATGCGATAGCGTCAGGATCGGGGTTGATATGTGTGGTTATATAGATGTTGCGTGAACGCTCTATTGTCGACAGAAAACGGCCGCGCCCGAGTTCGTTAGCAATGGTCATTCAGAATATGAATCCGATAATACGATAGCTGTTCTTGTAGGGTATTATTTCAACTTCAGCGCGTTTTGTCTTTTTTACGGTATTTTCACTGCCTTTGACCGATTCGGTGAATATGAGCGATGCCTGCATGAAATACACTGCAGTAAACGAGCCGTCTTTGAGCTCAATCTCATCGACATTAATCTCATCCGTCAGCTTATATTCCAGGAGTGCGTATGTTCTCTGCTCATTATCCCGTGTAAAAAAAGAAATGTTGTTTCCGGTGGTTTTCATGATGTATTCCACCGCGGTTATTTTCGCTACCAGCAGATCGTCGATTGTTTTTTTCAGATCCTGCTGAGTAACCGAGCGGACTTGCACGCCGGGATAGAGCAGGGGGGCTATCTCGGGTACGGCATTTTTTTTAATCGCGGTGAGAAATGATTCCGCGGTTCCGCTTATCTTTTTTTGATCCGCCGCCGGCAGCTCATTTTTTGCCTGCCCGAATGCGAACGTAACCGACAGTGCGGCAATTGCGATGGTAAGAATCATCCTCATGGAATCTATAGTAACACTTTTTTTCATGAATTGCAAGTATAGCGCCGTAAACACCATGTTCACGCTATATACCCCCCGGTACTATGAAGTCACGGATATATCGTTCCCGTATTTTTTGGACAATATACTGATTATGCTGGCGGGCAACAGCGTCCATCTCTTTTATACCGGTGGTGTGCTTCAGACATACGAACGGACTCAGTTCAGTCTCGGGTGCCCGCACCGCTTCTATCACGGGTGTTACGAAGCGCTTTATGCCGTAGGCGCCTGCACAAGCTATCGACGCGTGAAGCAGCAGTGACCAGCCGAAGAACAGCAGCACGAGTATCTGAAGTGATGCGTTATAGCGCTTCCCCGGGATAAGCACATCGAATGCCTGTACGGTCACCAGGCGTGTTTCGCAGGCAAGATGTGTGGTCCGGAAGATATCCATTGCGGGGTTCTCATAGATCGGCTGCTTGTTTTTATATACGGCGACCGCGGCGTATTTTTTTGCGAATTCGATAAGTTGATATTCATTACTGCCGATATCAGCCTGGGATGCCAGATCATAGGTGATCAGCGGCGCCAACTCGCGGAATGCTGTTCCCGTCATTACCTTAGGCGCTGCAAGCGCGAACACCGTAAGAAACATAGCGAACCCTGCTGCTGACGCTGCCGCCATGCAGCGTGCGAGCAGAACGCGGGTGAGATCATTCGAGAACAGGTCGGCTGCAGCGGCAGAAAGCTTCAATGCGCGCAGCAGATAAAGCACCGTCCCGAGCGGCAGCAGCAGCGTGAACGTAACAACGGCATGGGGCTCATGATGTATGAGATTGTCGGGTGTAACAAGTCCGAATGCCGTCAAGAGATTCATGACAGAAAGAACGAACAGCGGCACCGAATGCACCAGATCGATGATGCCGGTATATGAACGCAAATAGCGTAAAAATGATTTCAGCGACGCCTGCCGGAATGCCGATGAAAAATATTCGGCACAGAAGTAGAAGTCGAACAAAAACGCCAGGACAAGCAATACCCGTACGATATCATTTCCGCGTGATGTCATGAGCGCGTACTGGAGGATCGCTATCACCGTGAGCGATCCGGCAAGTGCGATTGCGGTGATTGTTTGACGCGACAGCGGGATTTTCATGCATGCTCCGCATCGGCCAGCTCATTGATAATCGCCCGGTCCAGGCCGAAGAACGCACTGTTTGCCTGGAGTATGTGAAGTGCGCCGGTATATGCCGGCATTACCGCCGGTGAAGATTGAGTATCAAAATACGAGCGTATTTTCGCCAGGCGATCAAAAATCGCTACAATCTTCGAACTTACCGATACACGTTCATCCCCCTCGGTGTGCGGAATAATGCTTTTGAATATCAGAGAAAGGAATATTTCACTCACCGACGGCAGCAGTTTTCCGCAAAGCTGCAGTGTTTCATCAATGAAATAACCGGCTTTTATTTCAAAGTCGGCACATGCGGTATATCCGGTATACACAGCGGGACCTTTCGTATATACGAGATCATGGATTATAAGTGCTGCGCTCATGAATTGAATGAAGCTGTCACGCTCAAAGTTAAACCGGTCTTCCTTGTGAATACGCTCAAACAGATTCTGTTTTCTGTCGAATATCGACTGAATACTGCGGCTGTAAAACCCGTTTTTTATGAACGCGAGCGTATGCGCGTTGCATCTCCGGTATGGTGCGTTGGCGCACAGTGTTTGTATGAACGCCAGTATTTCCTCGCGCTGTTCTGGTACCGATGCATGTCCGCCGGGAATATTTTCAAGAAATGAAAAGGTTACAGCATTATCAAGATAATCGCGTATCAGCAGAAAATGTCCGTCCGAGTTCTCGTCCATTGGTCGTACATCCGGGTAAAAAGAAAAGCATTACCTTTATTTTCGGTATTTATTGAAAAACCTTGAGAATATCGCTAATTCAGCTGATATTGAATGTACGGTTAATCGCGGCAATGTCATGTTCGGCGATATGCTTAACCCCGCCGACAAGACCCGCATTCACGATAGCCTGCGCACTGTATTCGGCAACTTCCAGCCGATCGAACGCCTCAAGTATGTTTTTCCCGGTAACAATAACGCAGTCATTTTCGCAAATGACAACAGGTGTTTTCGACGAGATGAGTCCGGCAGTCTTTTCCCGGTCGATGAACTGCGAGCCGAACGGTAAAAGCGGAATATTTCTGAGCATGATATAGGTTTCAGGTATCGTTTTCGTGTCATAGGGAATGCCTGTTACGCCGAACGCGAGTACGCATGGCGGATGTGCCATGATAATTGCATTGATATCGCTGTGGCGTTCATATATCATCCTGTGCAGCAAGACCGAATGACTCGGATTTTTGCCGCGTTCCCTGGTGCCGTCCTTGATACACACAAGGTCGTTTTCACCCATCATCGCGCGGTCAACACCGTACGG
The DNA here is from genome assembly GCA_016214035.1 of Spirochaetota bacterium. Classification (GTDB taxonomy): domain Bacteria; phylum Spirochaetota; class Brachyspiria; order Brachyspirales; family JACRPF01; genus JACRPF01. The sequence continues at coordinate 229,331 of JACRPF010000014.1, forward strand.
CGTTATCAGAAAACTGTTTTCATCCAGCCGTGCTGAAAATGTGCCTTCTGTGCTTGTGGCCAGCTGACGTGTGCAGCTTCTGTGGATAAACACGCACATATCGCGTCGCAGTGACCGCTCTTTCGCGTCGATAGTGCTGTGATCAAATTCGGGTAGTTCGCCCGTTTGATTCTGACGCGCATTATCAATCTGCTGATCGGTCAATAATCGTACGTTACCGAGCTGATTGCCGCGTATCGTCAGGCGGGCGCAGAAATCAAGTGTTTCCATGCGTTCAAATGCTTCCTGTACGGTATGACCGGCTGATACGATGCCGTGGTTTTCCATCAACACGAGATTATAACCTTCGGCAAATCTGCGTCCGATATTGTCGGCAAGCGCGGTACTTCCCGGAATGGCATACGCGGAATAACCCACCGGTCCGCAGATGTCGCGGGCTTTCGGCATGATGCGTGTGTCGGGTATAGTTCGCGAAATGCTGAACGCAACAAGCGCCGGAGGATGCGCGTGTACGACAGCGCGGATTTCGGGTCGTGCCGCATACACCGCAAGATGGAACGGATATTCACTGGACGGGCGATGCAGTCCCTGCGTGCTTCCGTCGGTATTGATGAGAACGATATCTTCCGGGCGTAAAGTGCCTTTGTCAACACCGGACGGCGTTATCCATGTGGAGCCGTCATCGTTACGTATTGAAATGTTACCGCCGGACAGCGTTGTCATTCCATTATTGTAAATACGCTGCATCACCGCAGTTATCTGCTCCTGAGTTGTCGGCATGGAAGAGCTCCTTATTGAATTGGAGATTTTCAGTTTCTGGCGAGTACGGCAACAGTTTCAATATGAAATGTGTGCGGAAACATATCAAAGGGGACTATCTGCTCAACATGAAATCCGCCGGTGACGATAGCGTCAATGTCGCGCGATTGCGTATAGGGGTCGCACGCCACATAAATGATGCGTTGAAAGGGGAGGGATCGCAAAAAATCACGCATCTCGTTGGAAAGTCCCGCCCGGGGCGGATCGAGTAAGAGGACAGTCTTTGCGATTGCATCAGCGCCCGCCTTATCGGCCCACTTCGCAAGCTCTTCATGGTCGCTTCCGCAGCGCACATGATAATTTCTGATGCGGTTGTTCAGCGCATTTTCTTTTGCATACCGGGTAGACTCACGGTTCGTCTCAATTGCTATCACCTGACCGCATTTCGCAGCCAGCGGAAGCGATAATGTCCCGACACCGGCGTGTGCATCTACGAGCGTATCACATGTTCCTATTATATCTGCGATGAATGAGATCATTGCCGCGGCCTGGCCGGCATTCACCTGAAAAAACGTAAGCGGCGAAATTGAGAAACGTATCCCGGCAATTTCATCATCAATGATGTCCCCATATACCTTGGTAAGCGGTGAGTGCCTTGAACCGCTCGGCATCTGTCCGCCGCCTTTGAATACGTATTCGGTGTCATACGGGTTGTAAAATGAATAAAAGCCGGCAAGCATGCTGTGCCGCTTGAACAGAATCTTTGATATTTTCGTGAGGTCGAAACGCTCGGCGAAAAGCACCAGGGTGAGAAGCATTTGCTTTGATTTCGTACTTTCGCGTATGACGATATCCCGTACAACACCGCGCTTTTCCTTTGTGTCAAAAGCGGGAACGCGGAATTCATTCAAGAGCCGGACAACATCCTGCGCGAGCGCATTTGCCGCATCGGAATGAAGCGGACAGTTTCGTATCTCGATGATATCCCGCGTGGCACGCTTGTAGAACCCTGCGATGAGCTTTTTACGCTGCGGCGCGCATTGGAGCTGCATCTTATTACGATATCCGAACTGCATGGCAGACGGCCGTACCGGAGCCACCGGAACGCCTTTGGCGACCGTATGGCGGTATATCTCTTCAAGCAGCACGTGTTTATGATGGCATTGCTTCTCGTACGCGATATTCTGATGCGCACAGCCGCCGCAGGAACCGAAATACCGGCAACGCGGCGCAATTCTGTCCGGCGACGGTGTTTTTATCTCATGGATGACAGCCCGGGCATAACTTTTTTTATCGGCGAGAATATCAACAACTACATCATCTCCGGGTACGCCGAACGGAACGAATATCGTTTTACCGTCAAGGTGGCCGATGCCGACACCTTCGCCGCCGAGTTTCTCAATTATCACGCAGGTAGTGTCCGGAACAAAGCTTTAACGGAATTTTCAGAATTTATGCAAGTTAACATAATGTGTATTATCGGAAGTTGCCGGAAGGGGATATCGGCACTTATGCGACCTCATCACGATTCGGGTATACCGTGAAAAACTTCGCAAGATCGGAAAGCTTCAGCAGCCGTTTTGCCTGTTCCTGCGGACAGCAGAGCGAAAACTGCTGATTATTTTTTAAAAGTGTTTTATGAATGGTGATAAATACGCCCATGCCGGTAGAATCGATAAAATCAACCGCAGACAGGTCCGCGCACAGATGCGTCATGGAACGGTTTTGCTTAATATATTCGGTAAGATCGGCCTTGATCTCAGGTGCACTGATGACATCAATCCGTCCGATTATAGCCGCAAAATGAATGCTTCCGCGTGAATCAAAGGTGATCATAATGTTTTAGTTCCGTTTTTTGATACGTAATCGTATACGAAAGTACAGAAATTTCAAGGTCGTTTGACAATATGCATATTATGCGATATAGTTCAGCACAGTAACAATAAAAGGTATTTTATGCGTTCACTAGCGGCTGTTATAAAAAGCAAATGGATTTTTTTTGGCCTTTCGGTCATATATTTTGTGCTTGATGTCGTCAGCAAAATTCTCGTTGTAAAATATCTGCCGATTGGTGTAACCAAAGCGGTTCTTTCACCGTTTCTGCTCTTTATACATATCAAAAACCCCGGTATTGCGTACGGGATGTTCAAAAACCCGCCGGCCGGGCTGAAAACATTCTTCTTTGTGTTAATCATACTTGTAATGATCGCCGCAAGCATTTTTCTTGTGTATCTGATTGCCACATCGCATGTAAAGCTGCGTGCAAGCCTCATCAGTTTCTCGCTGATCCTCGGCGGAGCACTTGGAAATCTCGCCGATCGTATCGTCGACCGTGAAGTGACCGATTTCATCAGCATCGGCCTTACGAATACACTGCGTTTCAATTATATATTCAATCTCGCTGATATGTGGATAACGTTCGGTTTTTCGCTGCTCATCATCGCGACATTCATACTCAAGGAAGATGCAGCCACGAAGGAAACGCAGCGCGTCAGCTGACCGATGCAGTATTCATTTACGGTTGATTCACTGAATGCCGGCAAACGGCTAGATATATGCCTGCGCGATGTGCTTTCCCTATCGCGATCACAGATTCTTAAAAACATAGAACATGTCCGGGTGAACGGCGAAGGCAGCAAGCCGTCATACGTCGTCAAGGAAGGCGATTCGGTGGTGCTGTCGCTCACGCCGCCAGCCGCGGGTGATATCAAACCGGAACATATCCCGCTCAGTATTATTTATGAAGACGAAGCCATCATCGTTATCGATAAACCGGCGGGCATGTCATCGCACGCAAGCGACCATGAACAGACCGGTACGCTGGTGAATGCGCTTCTGGGTTATGCCAACGATTTCACTTTTTTCGGTGCCCGCGCCCGGGCCGGCATCGTGCATCGTCTTGATAAAGATACAAGCGGCGTCATCATCGTCGGGAAATCGGCGCCAATTGTGGAAAAGCTGCAGCTTCAGTTCGCCGCCCGCACCGTTGAAAAGGTGTATTATGCAATTGTAAACGGTACTGTTGAACATGAGCACGGCATCATCGATAAACCCATAGGCCGGCACGCGGTATATCGTAAAAAAATGACCGTCCGCTCTGACGGCAAGCGCGCGGTCACGGTGTATGAGATTGCGGAGCGGCTGAAAGGGCACACGCTTGTCAAGCTGATTCCGAAGACAGGACGCACGCATCAGATACGTGTGCATCTGGCATCGCTTCGATATCCGATTATCGGCGACAGGATCTATTCAAAGAATTTTTCCGCATACAATATGACCGGCCTGGCACTGTCCGCCAAACGACTTACGATAGAACATCCGATCAGCGGAAACCGCATGACATTTGAGGCGGATTACTCCGCGGAATTCAAATACTGGCTTGAGAAACTTCGTCAGTAGATCCAGATATACCGCTGCAGTATCGCGCGTTCCAACGGCCAGTACATGAGATTCGGCTGGCCTTTGATATACGGAAAATGCACCAAACCCCAATATCGTGAATCGCATGATTCATTTCTATTATCACCCATGGCGAAATAGAACGGTTCGGTCACTTTATACGTATACTCGGCGGCGCCTTTCGCAAAACGCTCATAGTGATTCACCCAGAACCATTTTTTCACGTCATAATGCGCTTCTTTGCCGTTTACCGTAACGCTGTACGTTGTTGTATCAAAGATTGAGACCTGCGGTGCAAGACGTTTGAATACGATAGATTCGCCGACTTTCGGCACATAGATTGGGCCGAAATTATCCCGCGGTTCGCTTTCAGGCACCGGCCGCTGAATGACATTCTCACGATCGGCGTAACTGTTGTTACCCCACTTGTCGTTGAGGGGCTCACCGTTGATATACACTTTTTTCCGTATGACCTCTATTGTTTCTCCGCCGACGGCGAGCACGCGTTTTACATATTCTTTTTTTGGATCCCAGTCAGACGTACGTAATCCCAAAAGCCCCATCATCGCGGTCATCCGTTCTCCGGTTATTTTTTCGCCGATATAATTTGCGATAAGGATACGCGGGTCCGATGCAAACGGTGAAAGGCAGAGAATTGATACTATTTCTTTAACACATTGTATCGCCGGTGACGGCGGATACAACGACTTGGTGCCCTCACAGCGGTAATTTGCCGACGGGGGCGCACGGAAAATAATGATGTCTCCCCTGTTCGGATATTTGATTTTCGGAAGACGGTACCCTTCAAAGCCGTCGGTGAAGGGGATCTTGGTCCCGTATAAAAAACGGTTGGCGAACAGTCTGTCGCCGGGCATGAGCTTCGGTTTCATCGAACCGGTTGGTATCATGTAATTCTGAATGAGCGTAAGGCTTAATAATATAACGATTACCGCGGCCTCGAACAATGAGCGGATGTTGCCGCGCCAGTCTTTGCATTCGCCGATAAACCAGTCGATCATTTTTTTAAGTTCAAGCATATCCTCTCCTCTCTGCCTTGGTGTCAGTTCGATTTTATGTCGATCTTTAATTCGATGACGATCTCGCAGCGATTACCCTCGTAGCGCTCCTCTACTACCGATGCAAGCGATACCAGCCGGTCGACAGCGCCCGTACCATCGGGGTATCGTCTCTGTAAAAGCATTTTCATTTTTGCTTTCGCCGTCATCAGTGCCGCTTCGCGGGCGCGATATTTTGCGCCGGTACCGCTCCCCTCGCCCACCCCTGATGCACGCAGTGTGTTCTCATCAGTGAATCCGTCACGTGTAAGTCCGTGTGTATATGAGTTTATTTTTCTGCCGAGCGCCTCGTCCCTGATGAATATGGTTACTCGTGTTTTGTCTTTTCCCGCAGTTGATTTTATGTGTTCCGGTTTGATGATAATCACGTTGCTCGCATGCAGATACTGTACTATCGATTCGGTATCATGCCGCACCGCTTTTAACGCGATAGACTTTGCGATGCCCGTATACAGCGCGTTGGATGCCTCGATGCATGCAGCTTCATAATTTGCGCCTTCGCCGGTTGCGGTGAAAACACCGCGGCTGATGTCGGTTTTGGGCTTTGCACACGATACTATTATAATGGCGAACACAAGAGCTGCTGACAGAACCGATGCTATTTTCATAAGTGACCTTGTAATTTATACATTTCTTTTGATACCATTCATTTACGATGCCGCATGATTGTATCAAATTACATGAATATGTAAAGCAGATTTATTCCAGCAGCATCGTTGCGCTCGTACGTAACAGAATATCGGCCGCTTGACGTTTGTAATGTATGCAATAGACTGCTTACACGATGATAATCCGCGCAATGACACATGCTGATAGTGACAGCGTCAGCTCCATGCTTGCTGACGTGGATACTGCCGTACACGTCACAAGGGAGGACCTGGCGGCGTTTTTATCACGCGACGACTATATCATACTCATCGCTGAAGATGACCGGATAGCCGGATACCTTTGCTTCATGCTTATACCGCCGGAAGCGGAGCTGCTCGATATAGCCGTTGACCGTTCATTCAGACGCAAAGGCGTTGCCCGGACGCTCTTGAACGAAGGCATACGGTTATTACGCACACGCGGCATAACAAAACTGTTCCTTGAAGTCGCCGTTACGAATACCGCCGCACGCACGTTTTACGGCACACATGATTTTACAGAGAACGGCCTGAGAAAAAACTATTACGGGAATACCATCGATGCGGTACTCATGTCCCGCATCATTTGAATATCACACGTTACTTTGACGGCACGCCGATATACGCATTTCCAAGATCAATGATCAGGTGCAGTATGCGCGATTCAATTTTCGCATATTCGATATGCATGACCATCTGCAGGAGTAATGCGGCGAAATAGATGACAAAACAGCCGAGTACGAACATGAACACGGCGCCGAGCACATGATTCAGCCAGCCCATGACGAGTGCATTAAGTACTGCTTCTGCAAAATGACTTATGATCTGAAGCACTATGTTGATCACTACCAGCAGGATCAGAAAAAGAACGATCTTCCACAAAATCGTATTCGTATAGAATGAAAACTGTTTTAACGCCACGGGATGCAGCACCGGTACAAGCAGGAACGCGGTTATCACCGCAAGCGCGATTGTCAGGAAATGCAGCAATCCCTTCATGCCGCCGTAAATGAGTGCAATGGCAAGCGCAATTATAAGGCCGTAGTCAAGCGTTGAAAATTGCATAGTAACACCGTTATAATAATTTGCTGAATACTATAATACCATTCCCGGTTTGTCAACCAAAATGAGGATTAGCGGGGTGATGTTGTCGCTGAATACACCGTATGTGCTTTATATGAACTTCTGACCAATGGTCCCGATGCGACACCGGAGAAGCCTATCGACAATGCGAATGTCCGGTAGGCATCAAATGCTTCGGGCGTTACATAGGAAACAACAGGTGCATGCTTAACCGACGGCGCAAGATATTGGCCGATGGTGACACAATCACATCCTGTTGAACGGATATCACGGAGTGTTTCATGTACTTCCGCTTCTGTCTCGCCGAGCCCCACCATGATACCAGACTTCGTGACCAGCGCGGGGCTGTACCGCTTCACCAGTGCGAGCAGTTCGAGTGAACGCTGATAGTCCGCCTGGGGACGTATCGCCGGATACAACCGGGATATCGTTTCAATATTGTGATTAAGTACGGCAGGATGCACATCGGCTACAGCTATTATCGATGATATGTTGCCGCCGAAATCAGGAATGAGAACTTCTACGGGAATGGTTTCGTCAAACGCACGGATTGCCTTAAGGACGCTGACATAATGTGACGCCCCGCCGTCGGGAATATCGTCACGGGTAACCGATGTGATGACCACATACCTGAGCTTGAATGCAGCAATTGCCTTCACCACATCATCCGCTTCCGATGCGTTCACCGAATCGGGAACTGATTTATCAACCGCGCAGAACCTGCAGGTGCGTGTGCAGTGACTGCCGAGAATCATGAATGTAGCGGTGCCTTTGCCGAAACACTCCACCATATTCGGACAGTTCGCTTCCTCGCACACCGTATGCAGGGAAAGGCTCCTGAGCGTTGCAGCAATCGTTTCGCGTTTTTCGCTGTCGGCGGCGTTTACACGCACGGAAAGCCACGGCGGTTTTTTAACGGTATTATTCATAAACGAATACTTCCTTAATCGCAGCGGCAAGCGATGAAAATACGTCGGTCATCACCGCCGGTGCGCCGCGGACCTCACGCAGCGAGGTAACGCCGCGATCGGGGATGCCGCAGGGAACGATATAACTGAACGGCGTCATGTCAACGTTCACGTTGAGCGCAATCCCATGCATGCTGACGCCGTGTTTGAACGCAACTCCGACAGCGGCAATTTTTTTATCATCGATCCAGACACCGCGATGCTCCGGGGCCCGGCCGCTTTGCAGATCATAATCGCGTGACAGTACCCGGATAACAGCCTCTTCAAGATTCCAGATGAACTGGCGCACGTCATGGTTCACAACAGCCATGTCGGCGATGAGGTAACACACCGCCTGTCCCGGCCCGTGATAGGTGGCCTCTCCTCCCCGCTCAGTCGTATGCAGCGCAACACCTTTTGACGCGAGATATTCTTTCGTCGTGAGCAGATGTGACGCATCCGTACGCCGCCCAACGGTTATCACCGGATTGTGTTCGACAAGCATGAGCGTATCGGTAATCATACCGCGCTGTCGTTGTTCTACAAGTGCACACTGATCAGCATATGCGGACGCATAATCCACGCTACCGCATGACAATACCGATAACAGCCCGGACAATGGGGCCTCCGTACGCTTACAGCTTTTTCGCGTTTGCAAGAAGATAGCGTTCCGACTCAGAAGACCAGAGGCCATTCGTTTTCGATACTATTGCGGCAAGCTCTTTGAATAGCGGATCGCTTGCTCCTTTGGATGCAAAGTCGTTTATCGCGACAAGCGGCATATCTATGTTTGTGTAGATGAGTTTCTTGCCGCCGGGGATTTCCGGCAGATGCAGCGTGGTCTCAACGACGGCGGTCATCCCGCCCACATGCGTAACCATGGTCGCAGGGTCGATCTTGTTGCGTCCCATCATATCAAGCGATTCAATCATGTCGTTCGTGTTGCCGCCGCTCGTGCCGACGATATGTGTCGATGCGTAATGCACGTTGTAGAAGTTGAACGGCGCGCTGAAATTGGCGTCGGTGGGACCGGCGAAGAAGTCGAGACAGCCGTCGTGCGCGAGTATCTTGTCGCCCTGTTCAACGAGCGGAGCAACCGGCGCGAATACGAAAACATCATTGAAGCCGTTGCCGTTGGTGAGCGAGCGAAGATGCGCCACCGGATCGGCTACGCTTTTCGTGTTTACATAGCGAAGGTCAACACCGTTCTTTTTCGCCTCGGCAACAGTGTATATGGAAGCGGCACGTGCGAGACGCGCGTCGTCGATATCGGTGACTACCAGAAGCGCCGGCTTTCGATCGCAATGAATCGCATAATCGATGGCGCCAAGACCCATGGGGCCGACACCGGCGAGTATCGCCATGGAACCGCCTTTGACGATACCCATGGCGTGTTCATAGCTGCCGGGCGTGGTGTGATAATTTGCATGGAAAGCGCCGACGATGCATGACATGGGTTCCGCAAGCGAGCCCTTGAAGAACGCATCGCCCTTGAACTCGAGCAGGCAGTTATGCGTCATCACTTCTTCAGGTATTATAATATAGGTTGCATCACCGCCGATATGCTGATACGAATATCCCGGCGCGGAAAGCACTCCCACCGGTCCCTGTTCATAATTGATGGCCGGCTGTATCGAGAACTTCTGTCCGTCTTTGAACTGCTTCTTCCACTTTTTGCCCACCTCGACAATTTCGCCGCAGAACTCATGGCCGATGATGGTCGGGTTCTTATCGATATCTTTCGGCACGCGTTTGTGGTCGGTCCCCTGCGCCGCCGCCTTGTAGCTCGACATGCAGATACTGTCCGAGATGATATGCGCGAGTATCTCGCCGTCTTTGATCGCGGGTAATTCGAACTCTTCAAGTCTTAGGTCTTTCTTGCCGTAAAGTCGTACTGCTTTGGTTTTCATGGTTTGCTGCTCCTGTTATTTTTAGGCAAGGGGCTTAAGCTCCTTGTTTTCCGAGATGTCGTCTGCTCTCTTTACTTCAACATCACCTGGCCGCCGGTCACGGGTACGGCCTGCCCCGTCTCATATTCCTGCTCCATTATATAGAACAGCGCCTTCATCACATCCGGCACCGTGCAGCCGCGTTTTGCGGGCACTTTGCTTTCATAGAATAGTTTGACGTCGGCAACTGTTTTGGCTCCGGGTACTTTTTTCGCTTTCAGATACTGCACGAAAAGACCGTTCACCGGATCGCTCCAAAGCGGACCGTCAAAGAAGTTGCCCGGGCAGATTGAGTTTACCTTGATGTTATGCGGCATGAGCTCAAGCGCAAACGACTGTGTCAGTCCTATGCCGCCGAACTTTCCGCCCGCATAGGCAAAGTTCTTGTTGCTGCCTTCAAGCCCCGACTTTGAATTGATCTGAATGATGTCGGTGAAGTGGCTCGCGCGATGTGCATGCTGGGTTTTCATCACCGCGGATGCGTACTTGGCGCAGACGAAATATCCGGAGTAATTGATCCGTGTCATGAAATCGAATGTCTTGGCGTCCATCTGGTCAAGTCCGCCGGCACGGAGCACTCCGGCATTGCTCACGAACACATCGAGTCCGCCGAAAGCCTTTACGGTTTCAGCGGTCATATGCGATACCGACTCCTCAGATGATACATCGGTTTTCACGAAGAGCGCGCGGTTCTGTTTCTGAAGCGCATTGAGTTTGTCGGCAAGCCCCCTGCCTTTCTCCTCGTTAAGGTCGGCGATGACCACATTCGCGCCATTATCGAACAGCGACTGTGCTATGCCTTCGCCGAACCCCTGTGCCGCACCGGTGACAACGGCTATTTTGTTCATAGCACGTCCGAAGGCGCCCGATTTCGCCACCGCACGGCGATAGTTCTCTACTTCCCAATTATCGATGAATGCCACCGCTTTTTTCGTCATCGGATTCGGTCCGCCGAAGCTCGCCGCACCGGCGGCTATCTTCATCACGTCTTCGAAAACGGCGAGTACGGTCTCGGCGCCGCGCGCACTGTCATCCGCTCCGATAATGCCGAAATCCTTGATGATGATCACCTTCGGCATATATCCGTTTTTCTTTTTGAACAGCGGTATGCTTTTGGCGATATCTGCAATTATCGCATCGGGTGTTCCGCCCGCCGAATACAGCACATGCGATTTGCAGTACACGATATTGTCGGGCGTATACGGTTCTGCTATGGTGTTGAACGCGGAGATAGTCTTTGCGAACTTCTGCACGAGTCCGCTGTTATGCGCCGCAGCTATTTTTACCGATGACTCGGAGAGAAGCATGCGTACGGCGGGAAGTATCTTAAGTGCGGCGGCATCGTCTATCGGCAGTGGTTCATGAACGGGAAGCTTTTTTATCTTCTTACGAAGAACCGAAACAATACTTTCATAGATCTTCTTTATCTCGGCTGTCGTATCCGCACCGACAAAGATACCATGATTTTCCAGAAAGATAACATGCGGATGTTTGTGATGTTTCGCGCGATACGCGCCGAGCGCGAACTCCACTTTTTTTGAAAGCGTGTATCCCGGATCCGTATAGGTGATGAACAGCGCGTCGGGAAACAGCGTCAGCGCCGACGAGGCTTTCTCTGAACACATGAGCGCGTTCACGAGCGTCGGATGCGTATGAACGACGTAGCGGTAACTGATAAGGTCGTGCAGTGACGCTTCTACCGAGGGCCGCAGCGTGCTCTCGGGATTGGCGCGTGCCGCGGCGAGGTCGTTCTTGATCTCCGTTTCACGTTTTATTGGGTCATCGCTGTAATGCTTGTGCATGATCTCCGCAAGCTGCTTGCGGTTGAGCACGGCATATCCGTCTTCGTTTATCGCCGCAAGCGAAACGCCGCTTGCTTTCACGTATAAAAGCACATCATCCTTATACGACGTATTGCCCCCGCCGGCAATAACATAGTCGGGGTTCGCCCCGTAATATCGCGAAATCGAAACGAGGTCCTGCAATGCTGTTGACATGGTCACTCCTTGCCGCTGCTTGTCGATGATATAGATTTTATGATGGATCGTACGTTATAGGGATCGTTCGGATTGATACTGCGGCCGGCTTCAGCATACCGGCGAATGCGATCGACGAGTGCGGCACGTGCCAGCGGATTTTCCGGATGAAATAATGCGAAACGTTCATCCACACTCGCCAGTTTTTCATGTGCGATGAGCGCCCACGTGGCCGTAATCAGATGCGTGAACGACGGTTCAAGGATTATCGGGCAGTTGAATGACTGACGCGAGCTGTTGATATCAACACCGCTGATCTCCATGAAGCCGTGTTTGGCCGCAAGCGCCTGCAGCCGGGCTATCTGTTCTCGCGTATTGCGGGGCGGCATATACGTTATGCCTTTGAAGCCGATGCGCTTGATCTCATCCATGAGTTCATCGAGATAGGCGTCCTCGAAGTGTTCGGCCTTCTTGTCACCGGTCGGCGATTCGCCCACATCACCGAGGTACGCATACACGGGTATCGCGTTGATGCTGTTGCCGAATGCCACCGCATCGAATACCGATATGCATTCTTTTTCATTCGGCTGTATGAATATCTTGTCAAGGAATGAGCTTTTCAGAACCCCGAGCAGGTCATACATATAATGCGGGTTCTTCGGATCGCAGAGATATGCTTCTATTTTTTTCGGCAGGAGTATTTCCATCACACATTCCACGAATGATACCAGCGCCGGCCCCTTCCCGTTCTTGGCGATAAGCGTACGCGCGAGCGCCGCGAGTATATGCCGCTCGGTGATTGCGCCGCCGTGTTTCGCCTCGGAGGCGTTGAAAACATCACGTTCATAATCTACCGGTGCGAGGCCATACCGTTCGATGAGCCGGTTCATCGCCTTCACCTGAGCGCGGTTACGCTCATTGCGCGCGGCCTGTATCGGCTTGAGGAACTTTGCTGCTTTTTTTATGTGCTTCCGCGGAATGCCGTGAATCGCGATATAACCGATATTTTTCGAATCGGGATTGTTAATCTTCCGTCCTTCAATAGCCGTCTTTGAAAAGTTGACGCGCAGTTCGAATCCGCAGGTGGACGCAATGCCGAAAGACGATGCCGCGGCTATCATCTCTTCGCAGCCGCCCACCGAGTCGTGATCCATGATGCCTACCGCCTGCAGACCCGCACGCTGCGCCGCATATGCGGCCATCGTCGGATGATACGGGCTGAACGAATAACTCGTATGAACGTGATTGTTCACTTCTTCGGTACGTGTTACGGAAACTTTGTTCTGTCGGATACATTTCCCGAACACCGCGGCGTTTTTTAGACGTTCATTTTTTTTCGCGCTGTTCAGCTTTTCCACGACACTGTCTATCTCATTTTCTGGCGAATTCATAATGCGCTGGATAACCCTGCCTTCATAGATTTGCGTATAACATAACCCGCACACATCGGTGAGCACCGCCCGTGTTCCCCGGGTACGGAACTCACTATGAAACAATGCATCTGCCGGAAAAAGAGCGCCGTGTTCATCAGCTGCGCGGAACGAGAGCGCGGCAAAGAACACGTCCATAATCGTACGGTACTTCAATCCATGTTTTTCCGCAAGAATCATCGCGCCGACAATGCGGTCGTCTTTTTTCAGCTTCCGCATGAGATCGCGGCCGACACGGAATACCGTATCGCCGAGCGACCTGTTGCGAAAACGGCTGATGAGGTCGTCTATATGAGCGGTGAGTTCCTGCATTGTCAGCGTCTCAGAATATTCTTTTACAAGCGCATTCGATGCTTCGAGCATGCATTCGCGTACCCGTCGGGTTACCGATTCATCCTTTAAAACATCGGCAATCAACACGGCTTTTTTGTCAGCCTGAAAACCGAAATACGCTGCGGCGGCATGACCGAGATTATGTACGAACAGTTTCCGGTCGACATACGCGTCGATATTTTCAACCGGCTTCAGGTCGGGCACATCGGGTATTTTATTGAGAAACCCTTTTGCATCGACGATAAGTGTGTTATACGGTTCGGCAAAAACCCAGAGCGGGTCTGTCTTCACGTCCTCATCTTTCATGATAGGGACCATTTTGCCGATACTCGTAGCAACCAGGCCTACCCGTTTTGTCGTGTCACCGAGGACTTTCTCCAGCATCTCGCGGCAGAGCGTCACCGCATTACGGGCATTTTCGGCAAGGATAACATCAAGCGCCTTGTCGCTGCGTCGCTTTATGCCTTCCGCCAGATTTGGAATGATATACTTGAGCGCATCTTTTCCAACCGCGGTTGCGGCTATCGATGCATCGGCAAGCTCATCCGCCACACGCTGCGTATCGTTCCCGTCAACGGCACGGACATTTTTGACCACGATTGTCTCATCATGTCCATCCGGATGTTTGACAATAACACGATATTCATGCTTTGCATTCAATGCCGCGACAAGTGGTTTATTCACATCAACAAAAACGGTTTCATATCCGGCGCGGGAGAACACCGCGGCTATGAACGACCGGCCTATGTTGCCGGCGCCGAATAAAACCAGTTTCTTGCTCATGGTATTAAATATGTCCCTGATTACACGCCGAGTCTGTTTCTGCGTATCATCTCGCCTGTGGTGCGGTTCGTCGTGACCGCGTGTCCTTTCAGCGGGATGATGCGTTCGTGTATCGTGTCAAGGAACCATTCCTTCTGCGGGAAGAAGCATGTCTCCATCTCTGCCGCCGGTGTTATCCAGTTGCGCGAACCGACGATTGCCGGAGGCGCATCGAGATAATCGAAACACATCTGCGTGATATTCGATGCGACCTCGGCCATGAACGACGAGCGTTCGCAGGCGTCGGTAGCCAGTAGCACGCGGCCTGTCTTTTTCACCGATGCTATGATAGGTTCATAATTAAGCGGATTCACGAAACGAAGGTCGATGACCTCGGCGTTCATGCCGTACTTTGCCGCAAGTTCATCGGCAGTTTCTATCGCCTTATACAGAACAGGTCCGAGTGTGATGATGGTGATGTCGCTTCCGGTTCGCCGTACCGCAGGTTCACCGAGCGGAACTTCGTAATAACCTTCCGGCACGCCGCCCTTTTCGAACATCTCGCCGATATCATATATCTTCTGACTTTCAAAGAACATGACCGGATCAAGCCCGCGAAGTGCAAGGTTAAGCATGCCTTTCGCGTCATATGGCGTCACCGGGTAGAACACTTTGAGGCCGGGGATATGTGCACAGATGGACGTCCAGTCCTGCGAATGCTGAGCGCCGTACTTTGCGCCCACCGACACACGCACGGTAAGCGGCATCGTGAGTATGCCCGCCGACATTGACTGCCATTTGGCAACCTGATTGAATATCTCGTCACCGGCGCGGCCCATGAAGTCGCAGTACATGAGTTCCACGACAGCGCGGCCGCCGGACAATGCGTAACCAACGCCTGAGCCGACAATAGCGCCTTCCGAAATCGGCGAATTGAAAAGCCGGTGATAGGGAATCGCTTCCGTCAGACCGCGGTACACGGCGAACGCTCCGCCCCAGTCGCGGTTCTCTTCACCGTACGCAACCATGGTGGGGTCTTCATAGAAACGATGTATCATCGCCTCAAATAATCCGTCACGGAGTGCATATATCTTGTTCTTGGAAAGCGGCTTGCCTTTTTCGTCAAGGCCATAGCGGGCTTTCGTCTTGAGCTGCTTCACGCGCGGGTTGTCCTCTTTCGCCATGAGCACATCGGGCTTTCTGTCGTCGAGTTTGTCGGCATAGCGGTTGGAGAACATCACCTGTTCGATGAACTGCGGCGCAACACGCGGCGATTTTTCCATGGATATCGCAAGCTTTGTGATGTCGGTGAGTTTTTTGACGACGCTTTCCTTCATTGCGGCGGCATCGTTCGCGCTGATGACATTGTTGCTTTTCAAATATGAAGTAAATTCCTTTATGCAGTCGCCTTCTTCCCAGAGCGCGATCTCTTCTTTCGTGCGGTACGATGACGCATCCGACGGCGAGTGCCCCGACAGACGATACGTTATCGTATCCATGAGGACCGGTCCTTTCCCGGCGAGAAGAATTTCCTTCTTGCGTTCAACCGCATCGGCAACCGCGAGCGGATTATAGCCGTCAACGCGTTCCGCATGCATGCTGTCCGGGTTCACACCGGCGCCTACGCGGGCAAGAATATTGTAGCCCATCGTCTCGCCCATGGTCTGGCCGCCCATGCCGTAGAAATTGTTGAAGAAATTGATCATGATCGGGGGCGCACCGCCGATCTCTTTGTTCCAGAGCGTCGTGTACTGGTCCATGGCGGCGAACATCATGCCTTCCCACACCGGACCGCAGCCCATCGACGCGTCGCCGATGTTGCCGATGACGATGCCGGGCTTGCGGTTGACGCGTTTGAAGAGTGCCGCACCCACGGAGATATCGCCCGAACCGCCGACGATGGCGTTATTGGGCATGCTGCCGAACGGCGGGAAGAACGCGTGCATCGAACCGCCGAGACCTTTGTTGAAACCGGTCTCTTTCGCGAATACTTCGGCAAGCGTTCCGTAGATGACGAAATTCTCGGCGAGTTCTTTGACGCTGCCCTTATGGCCTTCTTCGACAACATTCAGACATCTGCCGTCGAGAAAGCCCTTCATGATGGACATGAGTTTCGCATCATCAACTTTTGATACGGCCGAGAGACACTTCGACAATATTTCTCCGTGACTCCGGTGTGAACCGAAAATGAAATCCTCGATGGTAAGATGCACCGACTGCCCCACTGACGCGGACTCCTGCCCCATAGAAAGGTGTGCGGGTCCCATGTGATTGTATTCAATGCCCTGGTACGAGCCGGTGGTCTTTATCAGATTGAGCATCGTCTCGAATTCGCGGATGATGAGCATGTCATAAAGCATCTTGACAAGGCGTTCCTTGCCGTATTTCGCAAGCTCTTTTTTGATATCCGGTTTGTATTGATTTATCGGTATATCTTTGAACTTCAGTACATCGGACTTTCTGACTTTCTTCGGATCGACGAGGATTGACTGCGGCATGATGATTCTCCTTTTTTAGTGCAGCGAAATGGCTGTGTCTTTTATTATTTCGGAAATGGACGGATGCGGAAATATTATCTCGGAAATATCTTTTACACGAAGTTCCGACTCTATCATCGCGGCGGCTCCGTATATCATCTCTGAGCATGCGCCGCCGAGCATATGCACGCCGAGCAGCACGCTCGTTTTTTCATGCACGAGCACTTTGCAGACACCAGCGTCTTCGCCGTTTTCGGCAAGAAAACGCCCGTTGACACGCAGCGGCATGGAGGCGGTACGATACGGTACGTTCGCTTTTTTCAATTCAGCTTCCGTGAGACCTGCGCCGGCCGCCTCCGGTATTCCATACACAGCCCACGGCATCGCGTGATAGCGCATCATATCACGAACGCCCGCGATGTTGTTCACGGCTACTTCCGCCATACGTGATGCGGCGTGCGCCAGAAGATATTTTCCCGTCACGTCGCCGATGGCATATACGCCGGGCACATTGGTCTGCATCTTATCGTTTACGCGGACGCCTTTGTTGTCGAAATCAAGACCAATCGATTCAAACCCCATTCCCTTGGTATTTGGTCTTCGTCCGACGGCCATAAGTATGATGTCGGCGGTCACCGATTCCTGTTTGCCGTCTTTGGTATATTTCACCGTGTTGCCGCTGATTGATTCCACTTTTGCGTTCAGCTGGAAATCAACCGACGACATGGCTTTTCGAAGCATCGGTGCAAGCTCCGCGTCCATGAACGGTATTATCTCCGGCATCATTTCGATGACGGTTGTTTTTACACCAAGCGTGCTGAAAAACGATGCAAACTCAATGCCGATGACACCGCCGCCGATGACGGCAAGCGACTTGGGCATCGTTGACAGCGACAGTATCTCGGTGCTTGTGAGAACGCTTTTTGAATCCGCTCCCGGTATGGGCGGAACGAACGTCGATGAACCGGTGGCGATGATGATGTTTGTGCCTTCATAAACTGTTCCATTCACCATCACTTTACCCTGGCCGGTTATCATCCCGTTGCCGTTGACAACGGTAACCTTGTATTTCTTCATGAGATACGCAATGCCGCCGCGAAGTTTTTCCATTACTTCGTTTTTCCACGCCATCGCTTTGGCGAGATCGAAACGGGGATTGTCGAACGTCACGCCGAAACGTCCCGCATGAATGCCGTGCGCATAGAGCTTTGCGGAATTGAGGAGCGTTTTGGTTGGAATGCAGCCTTCATTCAAGCATACACCGCCGAGATTCGCTTTCTCTACCAGCAGTACTGATTTACCCTGTGCACCGGCACGTTCTGCAGCGATGTATCCGCCCGGTCCGCCGCCGATGATGATTATATCGTATGTCATATATTCGTTCTCCAAGAATGATGTTCCATACAAATTAACGTCGCTTTCGCGCGGTCGCCAAGTTCGGCTCCGCAACGGCATCCGGCACCGCTTGCGCTCGGCGTTAGCGCGGATGTTCCCAGTAAATCGCACATCCTGTGCTGGCTTTTTATTGAGTATCGTCTTATTTTCATTTATGTTTTCCTGAGTAGTTCCGCGCTATGCTTCCAGCATCATAAGTACATCAAAGTTCGCCAGATTGTCCGATATCGCCTTGAGGAAACGTGCCGCAGGCGCACCGTCAACCGGTTGATGATTGTACGTGAGCGACAATCCCATATGCGGCACGAATGCTGTTGCACCGTCTTTCATAACCGGCCGCAATGAAACGGCACAGACGCCGAGAATGGCGACTTCCGGCGGATTCAATACCGGCGTGAAACTCTCAATACCGAGCGCACCGAGATTACTGATGGTGAACGTTGCGCCGGAAAGCTCATCCGGTTTCGCGACACCATCCACACATGCCTTGCCGAGACGTTTTGCTTCTGCAGAGATCTGCCGGAGCGACATGGCCTGAGCGTTACGTATCACCGGCACCATGAGGCCTTTCGGTGTGTCAACAGCGAAACCGATATGCACGGCGTCGAATTCGCGCATCACATCGCCCAGAAAATGAGCGTTCATGTATTTGAACTGCGGCAGTGTGCGCGATACCGTATAGAGCACGAAGTCATTGAGCGTTATTTTGTTAAGCCCAAGTGCATCATCGGTTTTCTTGATGCGTTCGCGATAGTTCATCATGACCGACGCATCGGCTGACGACGAGAGCGTAAGCTGCGCTGTGGTAGTGAGCGACGCAAGCATGCGCTGCGAAATGACCTTGCGAATACCTTTTACCGGTATGTCGGTACTTGCGCCGGGGAACGGCAGTGCTTTCGCATCGACACGAGCTTTTTTTGCGGTAAGGTCAACGGCAAGTATACGGCCGCCGATACCGCTGCCGCTTGCCGGTATGCTCAGGCCGGATTCACGCGCATGCGCTGCCGCCGCGGGAGATATTCCGTTTGCGATAGCGTTTCTTACATCGCGTTCGATTACACGGCCGCCGGGCCCGCTGCCCGGAAGCGATGATGCATCAACGCCTTTATCATTTGCGAGATTACGCGCGCGCGGTGAAACGCCGACATGTTCACCGGATACGGCGACTGGAGCAGCCGGTGACGCTGAAACTGCGTCGGTTGATACAGCGGGTGCTGGTGATGCTGTTGCTGGAGCGGCGGGCGTTTCAGATTTTACTGCCGATGACGGAGTCATTGCGCTCACATCTTCACCGGGCTTTCCAACCGCGGCGATGACGGTCATCACGGGAACATCCTCCCCCGCCGGGAAAAATATCTTCAGAAGCGTTCCCGCCTCGGGGGCTTCAATCTGGAATGTGGCCTTGTCGGTCTCAACGTCGCAGATCACTTCACCGGCGGCAACACTGTCGCCTTCCTTTTTTTTCCATTCGAGGATGATGCACGATTCAACGGTATTTCCCTGTTTGGGCAAGAGCACTTCTTTCGCCATGACGATAATCTCCTATGATTAATCAAACCCGTGAAACGGTAACGCCGGTCTTCTCAACCGCGGCAACCGCTTCATCGGTCATTGTCGTATCGGTAATGAGCGTATCAACTGCATTGATCGGAAGCACCTGAACGAAACCCTTTTTTCCGAATTTCTGTGCATCGGCGATAAGCACAACCTTATCCGCTTTTTCCGCAATCTTTTTGGCGACTTCCGCACTTTCAATGAGGTGCGTGGTAAGCCCGTGTTCTATCGAAAATCCGTCCGTGCCGATGAAAGCGAGCGATACATGAAACTGCTCAAGCTCACGAAGCGTCATGGGGCCTACGAACGATTCGGTGGCGGGACGGAATTCTCCGCCGATAAGCGTGAGATGCATCGCCGGATTGATGCGCGCATACGGAAATATGAGTGATGAATTACTGACGATATGAATATCACGTTTTCCGAGAAGATATTTTGCAATGAGCGCCGTCGTTGTTCCCGCATCCACCATTATCGTATCACCGTTCTGAACCATCTCAGCGGCCGCTTTTGCGATGCGCTTTTTTGAATCGTTCATGTTCTTTAAGCGTTCCATAATGCTCGGATGGAACGCAGGCAACGCCCCGCCTTTGCTGCGTATGATAAGACCCTTTTCTTCAAGTGAACTCAAACATGTCCTTACGGTTACCGCGGACACGTTAAGCTGTTTGCTGAGCTCATTAACGCTGATACTGCTGTCTTCAGCCAATATCGCTATTATTTTACTTTCGTAATCACTGCTCATTTATATTCTTTTATAGCACTTTATCTTTCGTTATGCTTTTCTTTTGCTTTCATATCGCATAATATAATCAATATATTGAATTTGTCAAGCATTTTTTGAATAAAAAGACATTCGTACAGTATTTGATTTTCCAAAATAATGTCGCTCTCGCGATGCATCCGGCATCGCTCGCTTTGCGCCATCCGTGGCGCCGCTCACCTTGGGGCATCCAAGCCCCACAGCTTGCGCTCGGCGTTAGCGCGGGCATCTATTGATACTCCGCACTGTTCGCCTTCGGCTCAGCAACGCCATGTGCGTGCTTTTTCTGGTATACCAATTCTCAAATTATATGGATTGTTGAAAATATCCCGCGCTATGTTGACAATATGAAATTTTATCTATATTGTTACGTATTAAATCAACGGGAATAAAATCATGGATGATAATGAATTGATCGCATATGCGCGCGATGTTCTGAAAGAAGAAGCAAAAGCCATTCAAACTCTTGCATCGCATATCGATGAGCCATTCATCAACGCTGCCAGGCTGTTACTGTCGTGCGAAGGGCGTGTGGTTGTTTCGGGCACCGGGAAAAGTGGTCACGTTGCACGGAAGTTCGCATCCACGCTGGCTTCAACCGGAACGCCGTCGTTCTTTGTTCATCCGGCAGAATGCCTTCACGGCGATTTCGGTATGATAGCGAAGAACGACATGATGGTGTTCATCTCGAAAAGCGGTGAGTCCCGCGAGGTGCTCGAAATCGTCCCCTATCTGAAACGATTCAACATCCCGCTCATCGCAATCTGCAATAATCCCGATTCTCTGCTCGCGCAGAATGCAACAATAACGCTTCTGCTGCATATCGAACGTGAAGTATGTCCGCTCAATCTCGCACCCACCACCAGTTCAACCGTGACGCTCGCGCTCTGCGACGCCATCGCCGTGACGCTCATGAAGATGCGTGGTTTTTCCGAAAGCGATTACGCCGTCTTTCATCCGGGCGGAAGTCTCGGCAAGCAGCTGACCAAGGTATCGCGTATCATGCACAGCGGTGCCGCGCTGCCGCTCGTCAAAGAACACATAAAACTGAAAGACGCGCTGATGACTATTATTGAAAAACGGCTTGGTGTAGCCATCATCGTCGATGCAGAAGGATATCTCCGCGGCATCGTGGTTGACGGCGACCTGAAACGCCTGCTGGTGAATGACGGCGTGAATGTCCTTGAAAAAGAAGTGCGTGACGTCATGACAAAAACGCCGAAGACGATAGCGCCCGACGCCATGCTCGGTGAAGCGCTTGCAAAAATGGAAGGCGTCATCACATCGCTGGTTGTGGTCGAGAACGGCAGACCCGTGGGTCTCATCCGCATCCACGATATTCTCATGCACAAAGCGGTTTAGAATTCTATTTTCATATCCAGCACGGCGAAGAACGGGAAGTCGAGCACATATCGCCGCTCGAGCGTTTTATCAGCGCTTACCCTGAACGAGTAATCCAATTCATTGCGCTGATTATATACATTGACGAATGTTATCGCCGTGGTGCTTTTCGTTTCCACACCGAACAATCCGATAAGCGTGAACAGTGAAACCGGCAGCGTGAGTTTGATATCGAGATTATGCACGACAGGAGTTCTCGCGCTGTTGTACGCCGCATAGGTCACCTGATAATTGGTATATCCCGACGCTATATTGGTCGCAACACCGATTCCCGGCGTATAGGGTTTTCCGCCGGTCAATCTGAAGTCGAATGACAATTTTACGTCATCAAGCCAGTTCAGAACAGGCGTCACCGTATTGGAACGATACGTGAATTCGAGTATTGCCGATACCGTGTGCTCGCGGAGATACGCCGGCGTAAACAGTGTATTACTCGGCTGCAGCGGTACTGCCAGCCCGTTGATTGACTCAGTGCCGTGAACGTAGGTGTATGAAAGCCAGCCGTTGAACCATCCATGCTCCTCTTCTTTCTTCTGCAGATAGATATCACCGCCGTACACATTCCGTGTGCCGGTATTCATATATCGGTTCGACTGGTCACGTTCAAAGACATCATAATAACGTTTTACAAAGCATTCAGCTTTCGCCGTATACAATGTGCTGCCATATTCATATCCGACGATGCCGTGAACCGCCTTCTGACTGAACAGATCGGGATTTCCGGTGTTCGTGTTGATATAATTCCAGTTCAGCGGAAACATCGAATAGAGTCCGCCGCGGATATACAGCCCCATCTCCTTTGTCATCTCCCACTTTACGCCGCCGCGAGGATTGAGCTGGTATTCCGGTGTGAAGAAGTTATATTCGCCGCGAAGACCAGCCTGCAGTATCAGCGAGGGTACTACCGTCCAGTCATCCATGATGTATGCGGCGGTATAATGCGCGATGATATCGGGATATCCGCGGCTGTAATTACTGTAGTTGCTGTATACGGTAGATGTTCCGTTCGTTTTATAGTAATCAGTGCGATACCAGGCATTCGCTATGAGCGGGAAATATACGGCACCGAATGACAGCTTGTGGCTTTCAAGCGAGTTGACATACCAGTTCATACCGGACTGATAGAACATCTCGTTCTCTACATTACTCGATGTTGAGGATAATCCGTCGCTGGTGCGCCATGACGCCGTTGAGCGCGGCATAACTGCGCCGAACAGTTCAAAATAATCATTGCCGAACCTGTGTTCGTAACGGCATTCAAGAAGCCCGTGTAATGCCCTGTAATGGTCGTTGCCGCTGGCTCCCGGCGGAAGTGACGACGATACAAAACCGCTTATCGTGATTGCCATATCCCAATCCATGCCTTCAAGCGAGCCGTATCCGCTCAGCGTGATGAGATCGTTCTCCGACACATACCATGAACATTTCAGCAGTCCGTCGACAAGATACGGGAACTGCACGCTGTCGCGCCATTCATCGCGTATGAACAGCGGCGCCACAAAGTCATAATAGGTCCGGCGTATATCGAAAAATACGGTGATGTTGCTGGTTATCGGGCCGTCAAGTTTTATCTCGCCGGTCGCGAGACCCGCATCGATGAATCCCGACCATGCTGTTCTGCTCCCGTTCAACGTCTTAACATCGAGTATGCCCGACAACCCCTGCCCGAACGACGCCGGATATCCCGCGGTATACAAATCGATACGGTCGATGACCAATGGATTGAACATCGATATTCTTCCGCCGAAGCGCTGCGGAACCGGTATGTAGACACCGTCCATCATTGAAAACCATTCGGTCTGATCCCCGCCCTGAATAAACATACGGCTGTCGAACGTCCCGCCGGAAGACGATACTCCGGGCAGCGACTGCAGCGAACTGACGGCATCGTTGAACGCGACCTGCGTGGTCCGCATCATCGCCTCTTTTTTTATCGTCGTCTGTCCTGTCGCCGTACCTTCAGTGCGTTTTGCGGTAACAACAACGTCTTTCGCGTAACGTATGGATTCATTCGACAGGTTCATCGCGAGAGTTACATTCGTGTTACGCAGCAGTACAGTCCGGGTCTCCCGGCTATACCCGGACAAAAACGCGGCGATAGTGTATGTTCCGTTGGTAAGCCCGCTGATAACCGCTTTGCCTTTGTCGTCGGTATATTCCTCACGCCCAGTTTCACGAACGCTCACTGCGGTATCGGGGATGGGGCTCTTGCCGTCGGTGACTATCACGGTTATGTCTGCCGCGAATACCGGGACGATAAGCGCCATGGTTATGAAAAATAATTTTATTTTCACTGATAACATACTATACCAGTCAGTATATAAGCTTAGTTATGTAGCGTCAAGCAAGTACGCCGGATGTCAAATTGGGTTGCGGGAACGCCCGCGCTATGATATACTTCCTCGTCAATCAAGATTACCAAAGGAGATCACCATGATATTGATACTCGTAGGCGCCCCGGGCGGCGGAAAAGGCACTCAGGCGGCAAAACTTAAGGAACAATTCAAGATTGCGCACATCTCAACCGGAGATATGCTCCGTGAGAACGTGAAAGCGGGAACCGCACTCGGCGCGGAAGCGAACGGCTTCATGCAGAGCGGCGCACTCGTCCCCGATGCGCTTATCATAAAAATGATCGAAGCACGTATCAAAGATGCGGACTGCAAAAATGGTTTCCTGCTCGACGGATTCCCCCGGTCATTACCCCAGGCGGAAGCGCTTGATAAGATGCTTACCGCGAACAAACTGAAGCTCGATGCTGTCATCAACCTCCAGGTCGACGAAGATGAACTCGTGAAACGCCTCCTGAGCCGCGGCCGCGCAGACGACAATGAGAAGACGATACGTAACCGTCTTCAGGTGTTCAAGACGCAGACAGAACCGGTGCTCGGGCATTACGGCTCGCAGAAACGCGTCAAGAACATCCACGGTATGGGCGCCATCGACGAGATCTATACGCGCATACTTGAAGCATTGAAATAAAGGATACGACGCACAGCTTTTCTATGATTAAAGTCAAGAATGTCATCAAAGACTACGGCACCCGGCGGGCGTTGACCAACGTCACATTCACCATTAATAAAGGTGACATCGTCGGTCTGCTCGGACCCAACGGTGCGGGAAAAACGACGACCATGCGCATCATGACCGGGTTCCTCCCGGCCACATCCGGCGAAGTGTATGTCGCCGGATATGAGGTGCATGAATCACCGGTTGAGGTGAAACGCCGCATCGGTTATCTGCCGGAAAATATAGCACTGTATCCCGAGATGCGCGTCGCCGATTACCTGACCTTCGGCGCAGAACTCAAAGGTATACCGGTGAACGACCGCAAAGCCAAGGTCGATCTGGCCATGGAAACGGTAAAGATAACGGACCGCCGCCGCGAGATAATCGGACGTCTATCGAAAGGATATCGCCAGCGCGTGGGGCTTGCTCAGGCAGTCCTCAATGAGCCGGAAATTCTCATCCTCGATGAACCGACGGTAGGCCTTGACCCGAAACAGATTGTCGAAATACGCGCGCTGATAAAATCGCTTGCCGGCAGAAGTACAGTGGTGATATCAAGCCACATTCTTTCCGAGATTGAAGAGATATGCCAGCGCGCGGTCATCATCAATAAAGGCACCGTGATAGCCGAGGACGGTATCGCGACGCTTGCGGAACGTGTATCATCAAAGACACGCGGCATCATCATCGCACAGGTGCGTGACCGCATTGACGAAGCCATGATGGCGCTCAGACGCGTCATGGGTGTTGCGAGCGTTAAACGCGGCGAAGGCAACACCATACTCGTGGAGAAAGAGAAGGACGATGTACGCGCAGCTGTTGCGGAGGCTTTGGTCTCAAACGGATTTGAACTGCTTGAGCTGCGCACCAAAGAGATTGATCTTGAAGAGATATTCCTTGAGCTGACCGGAGACGCTGTACATGCATAATACAATGACCATATTCAGGCGGGAACTCCGCGCCTTTTACATCTCGCCTCTGTATTATATTCTCGGTTTCATCTATCTCGCACTCACCGGCTTTTTCTTCACGGTTGATATTCACTACGTCAAGATGGCCGTGATGGAAAACTCGCTGTACAACATCGGTTTCTTCTCGATACTGTTCCTCTCTATCCTCTGCATCAAGCTCATCTCAGAGGAGAAATCATCCGGGACGTTCGAGATCATCATGACCTCGCCGATCACCTCGTTCGAATATGTTCTCGGCAAATACCTTGCGGTACTTGTTGTATACGCGTCGCTCCTCGGCATCACGCTCATCTATCCGATACTGCTCATGATTTTCGGCAGCCCCGATATCGGCGTGATATTTTCCGGTTACCTCGGCCTGCTGTTCCTCGGCTCGGCGATATTGGGCCTCGGTCTCATCGCCTCGTCCATCACCCGATCGCAGCTCGTTTCGGCGATACTCGGTGTTTCGCTTGCACTCATCGCGTACATCATCAACTGGATATCCGAGTTATTCGAACCCGCGCGAAAGGTTCTTGAAGCGATATCGCCGACAAATCAATTCGCCAATTTCACCAAAGGCCTCATCGACGTTCAGAATATCGTCTTTTTCCTGATCTGGATCATGGTATCACTTACCATTTCCACACTTATCGTTGAATCGTATAAGTGGAACTGACATTGCCGGCACTTCTTACCGCCGCGATACTCGGCCTGGTGCAGGGGCTGACTGAATTTCTCCCCGTCTCAAGCTCCACGCATCTTCGTTTTCTGCATGCGCTTTTCTCATTCGATGCCGGCGCGTCGTCGGTGGCATTCGATGTGACGCTTCACGCGGGAACGCTCTGCGCTGTTGTCATTGTACTCTGGCGTCCGCAAATCATTCAAAAGACACCTGCATTACGCACGGTGTGCATGCTTGCCGTCAGTCTGGCGTCAACCGTGATTGTCTATATCATACTGAAAAAAGCCGGCATTACGATGAAAGACAGCGCTGTAGGCGCCGATGAACATGCGGTGCTGATAATGTTTGCTGCAGGTCTTCTCGTGACCGGCGTTCTGCTGATAGCAACAAGGTTTATAAAGAACAATACCAGGGATGCTCTTTCGCTCGGGTTAGTTTTTGCCGTTGTAGTCGGTTCTGCACAGGGACTGGCGCTTTTACCCGGTATCTCCCGATCCGGTATTACGATAATAAGTTCTCTGTTCCTTGGTGCCGCTCCGGGATTTGCTGGCACCTATTCCTTCCTGCTTTCCATTCCGGCAATACTCGGTGCCGCAGCCATGGATATCCGCCATATCGCCGCTCTTGATCCGCTGGTGCTGGCCGTTGGTTTCATCTGCGCGTTCATATCCGGATTCGCGGCGCTGAAACTGCTCATTACGCTCATAAAAAAGGGCCGGTTTTACTTCTTCGGATTCTACTGCATCGCCGCCGGAATTACGGCGCTCGTTGTTCTGCTGCGCTAAAAACCTTTATCGCGCCGCTGAAAAATCGATACGGAAACGCCCGTTCAGCATGACCGTATCCGATGCTGCGGTCATCTTGATATATACAATACGCGGATAGAGCGAACGCTCAACGGCGCTGTACTGTCCGGGAAGAAAATCATACGCCTTTGCCATGTTCAGATACAATATCGCATGTGAGGCTTCGTCGCTCATCGTCTTGACATACGGGCTTCGCGACGCAAGCAGGCCGTTCTGCGGAAGCTCCGCGATGAGATCCTTAATGGCGTCAAGGTCGCGCGCAAAGAAGAACTTGTCTTTATACATGCAGAAGTAGAGCTTTTCGGAAGCGCCATAATCGTAATAGTAAATGAACTTATCCTTAAACCGGATCTCGCGTTTTCGTACCGTATATTTTTTGGTCAGCGCCGCCTCAAGCGCCGGTATGGCATGCGCTTCATCCCTGAGCGAGAACATGAACAGATAGTGATATGCGTCGTTATTCCTCAGCACTCCTACGCCGGCTTCCGAGGCCACCTCGGTGATGAGATTTGAAAAGTCGAACCGTTCATCAAGCATGCTCATTGATGCCGCAAGATCGGAAAACAAGGCCGCGTTACTCAATGACTGAAAATATCCCCGGCATGCAGCATAAAAGCCGCGCCAGTCACGAACCCCCACATCGAAGAGCATCATGGTGCTTTTCGGGTAGAAATAGGCGCCGGTTTTGGCCCGTGAACGCCCGAACATCTCCTTGAGCGATGCCGCGCCATCGCCTTTGTAGTTGAGTTCAAGCGTGGTGTCTGTGGTATCTTCCCCCACGTGTACGGTTCCATATACCGCGTCCGACGGCAGTGTGCGGCGCAGCGTCCTGAGCAACGCGTTATTCGTCACGATAGGCTGCGTTGAACACCGGACGGTATCGATATAAAACTGAGCGGAGCATTTTTTATCCGCATGGGCGTCGTTCAGAAAATGTTCATCAAGCATGCTCTCGCGCCGTGACGTATAAAAATCGAGAAGCTTTTTCAGTGTGTTCTCGCGGAACGTAATAATCGCGCGCCCCCTGGTATATGCTACGGCATATTCGGAAGTGCTGTCGTCACGCCATGTCTCTACACGGATGCCGTTATGTATGCCGCGTGCCACGGAAAACCGCTTGCCCATGAATGCAATCCGGGAAACAGGCGTTCCCGTCACCGAGAGTACGACACCGGGCAGCCGCCCGATATCAAGGAGAAGATATATCCCGCTATCCTCAAGTGCCGCTCCGGGCGTATCGGTCATCAGGAGCGCCGCATCCCGGTTGAGCGCATAGGATACGAACAGCCGCTGAAAGAACGGCAATGTCTTCAGCGCCTGCAGCAGCGATCGTGTGCGATCTATTTCCATGTTAATAGTTTTATCGGCGGCTATGGATCGTGCGTATACCGATGAGGTGAATTTCGAAACCATGCTCAGCGGTGATGATATCGCCGCATACGACACGGTTGAACGGGGAATTTCCCTGATATACACATTTTTTTTATTCAATCCGATGCGTCCGCACGAAGCAACAGAACACCCGAAGAGCAGTATCAGCAGCAGCACTGCGGTTACACCGAGTTTCAGCCATCGGCGTCGTATGCGGAAATTCGCCATAATTCACCGTTACAACGGAATAGATAATACCTGCAGTATGAATTTCGGCATATTGTACGGATATATGTAGGGAAAAACTACCGTTTTGAGCGGCAGAAAAGGAAAAGTTCGCGGCTTTCATCCCGCGAACTCTGGGGCTTGAATATGGAAACGGCGGAAAACAGTGCCGTCAATTCTTTTCTGAACGGCTGCAGATCGGGTCCGTCGAACACCTTGAAAAAGAACATGCCGTTCTGTTTTAAAAGCTCCGGGAGACGCAGCGATATTTTCCGGCACAATGACACCGAACGATAATGATTCGACTCGGGATCGGCGTTGGTATTGACCATGGCGTCGCTGAGAACAACATCGAACATGCCGCCGCCGCGAGTGAGTTCAGCGGCATCAATTTCGGCGATACTGGCGTGGATGAACGTGAAACGCGGATGGCTTATCTGCGCAGGAAGCACATCGATGCCGGTCACACTGCCGGTCGTAAGTGTTTTCCGCAGGAGGAACTGGCTCCATGACCCCGGCGAACAGCCGACATCAAGCACACGGTCTGAGGCCCGTATAAAATTGAATTTCTCAAGAGCTTCCTGCAGTTTATATACCGAGCGGGCAAGATAATGTTCTTCTTTGGCCTTACGGTAAAACCGATCGTGCAGATCCTTCACGCATCCCGCTCCTGGGATGGTTCTTCATGTTCATTTTCCGCTTCATTCGTCTCATCCGTAACCGGCTTGGCCGTGCCGTCGGGTTCAAGCTTGACCTGCTGCGCTTTTTTCAGGAGCGACTGCAGACCCGAACTGTCGATGAGATCGATGGGGCGTGATGTCGCATACGCTATTGCCTGGTCGGTAAACTTTGACGGGCAGATGAACACGGAACGCGTGACGTTATTTTTCTTCACCGCCTCAAGGAACTGCCGGATCTCAACTTCCTGCACCTTCTGCGTATCCCGGCGGAGACGTATAAACCGGTTGAGAAGCTTCGACGTGCGCCATTTCACCGAATCCGCTTCCTGTGCGAGCACCAGAGCGTCACCGTTCGTTTCGAACTTAAGCTCAAGCACTTTCAGGTGCATCACCGCGACGATGCGCCGTACCATCTCTTCAAACTTAACATTCGGCGCGGTGAGATAATCCTTCATCGAGTCATCATGCCTGAGGTTGGCATAGGTATTGAGCTTGTCGGGAACGTCGAGGTATCCCGAACGTACGCTGTTGATCTTCTCCCACTGTTCAATTGCTGAAATAAGATCGCGTGTTTCCTCGTAGCACTTGGCAAGCGCATACCGGGTCGCGATGGTGATGGTATCCTCCGGCGCGCCGCCCGATGCGAGGCCCCGTTCGAGTTCCACGATGGCTTTCAGATAATTGCCGAGTTCAATATAACACAGTCCGCGCTCGAGCGACGCCTTTCGTTTGAGGTCGGCGTCTTTGAGGGCCAGCTCGAATTCCTCAAGCGCCTTCATATAATCCTTGCCGGAACGGTATATCTTTCCGAGATGATAATGCACATTGGGGTTTTTCGGATCGAACTTCAATGCCTTGATGAAAAACTCAAGCGCCTCCCCCTCCTTGCCGCCCTGAAACTTCGACAGGCCGAGGTACACAAAAGCGTCGCCGAACTGCGGATTTATTTCAACCGCTTTGATAAGATAACCGGCGGCATTTTCAAAATTATTGCTTTCAAAATATATCTTCCCGATATAGAAATACGGCTCATAACTGTTCGGGTCTATTTTCGCAAGCAGCAGATATTCTTTCAAGGCATCTTCCGCCTTGGACAGCGCGAGCAGCGCTTTGGCAAGTTTCTTCCTGGTGCGTATTTCAAACTGCAGACTTTCCTGGCTGCCGTCGCGGAGCGCCGCGCGGTACTCAACCACAGCCATGGCGGTATTCTCGGTGCCCATATACGCGTCGCCCAGAAAATGATGCAGCTGTCCGAATGCGGATGTATTGCCCTTCTGGCTGAGCATCTGTTTGACTATCCGTATGACGTTGACAAACTGCTTGCTGTCGAGCATTTTCTGTATCTGTGACACCTGCTGCGGCACATAAATCATCCTGAAAATATAATACACGATGATGCCGAGCAGGAACACTACTACAGTGGTGAGTATAGCAAGTTCAACCATACCGAACTCCTATAATTATCAGTATATATTATCACAAAAAAAATGAAAGCTTTCAACTGTATTCTTGATTGACATTACCGGAACATTCTGCTACAATGCGGCGATTTTAATCAATGTGGAGCAGCGATATGAAAGTAGTTAAATTCGGCGGTACCTCACTCGCCAATGCCGCGCAAATAGAAAAAATATACGATATTGTCACATCAGACAGTGAACGGAAAATCGTCGTCGTTTCAGCACCCGGCAAACGGGACAAACATGACACCAAAGTGACCGATCTGCTCATCGCGGCCGCGAACAAGTATCTGCAGACAAAGAACGCCGCGAAAGAGATTGAGGCGGTGATCGCCCGATATCGCGAGATTGCCGTGGCATTCAAGCTCGGCGAAGACGTTATGAACTCCATATCAGGCGATTTTCTTACCCGGCTTGAATCCGACACCACCAATCCTGAAAAATACATGGACCGCATGAAAGCCGGCGGCGAGGACAATGCGGCAAAAATTACCGCGGCATATTTCGCCTCACGCGGCAAAGAAGCCCGCTATGTGAACCCCAAGGACGCGGGGCTGCTCGTCAGCGAGGAATTCGGCAATGCCCAGGTTCTCGACCGGTCCTACGATGCACTGAAAGCGCTTAAAAGCATGAAAGGTATCGTCATATTCCCAGGATTCTTCGGGTATTCACCAAGCGGCGATGTTGTAACATTCCCGCGCGGCGGATCGGATATCACCGGTTCAATACTTGCAAAAGCGGTACAAGCTGATGTATATGAAAACTTTACCGATGTGGACTCTGTATTCGCAGCCTCACCCGCTCTCGTGGAAAAACCCGCCGCCATTGATGAAATGACCTACCGTGAAATGCGGGAACTGTCGTACGCCGGTTTCAGCGTTTTCCATGAAGAAGCGCTCTTTCCCGCATTCCAGGCCGGCGTCCCGGTGAATGTCCGCAATACCAACAACCCGTCAGCACCCGGCACGCATATCGTCATGACGCGTAAATCGACGAAAAACCCCATCGTCGGCATTGCCTGCGATAATGGTTTCTCCTGCGTCTATCTCAGCAAATATCTCATGAACCGTGAAATAGGCTTCGGCAGACGGCTTTTAAAAATACTCGAAGAAGAAAAGATTCCTTTCGAACACATGCCGTCCGGTGTGGATGATATCTCCGTCATCGTCCGCAACAAGTACTTCGACGCTGCAATCGAAAAGCGTGTAACGGAAAAGATACGGACCGAGCTTAAGGTAGACCGTATAACCATCGAACGCGGATTGAGCATCATCATGATTGTCGGTGAAGGGATGCGCCATACCGTTGGCCTTACAGCTCGTGTTGCCGGGGCATTTGCGAGCGTCGGCGTGAACATCGAGATCATTAACCAGGGATCATCCGAAGTGAGCATCATGTTCGGTGTCAAGGAAAAGGACAGCGCTAAAGCGGTGGCTTCAATCTACAAGGAATTCTTTACGAAGTAGAAACACGCGTTATTTTCTAGTTAGCGGTAATTTCTTGAATATCGCAACGATATAATCAATATCTTCCTGCGTCAGATACTGATGACAGCCTATATATAATGCGTGTGTGCCAAGATAATCAGCGTTCGGCAGTTTTCCCGCATATGCTGATTTTAAATATTCATACGCCGGTTGCTGTGACGGTATTGACCCGAACAACGGCCTGTTCTCTATTCCCTGCTCCTCAAGCAAACGACGTATCGCCTTTCTGTTTATCGCTGACGAATCATTGACAACAAGCGGATACGCCAGATAACTTACCTCGGGCGAATACGGCGGGAGTGATATCATCGGTTCAAGCGATGCCAGTTTCTCATTAAGGTACTTTACGGTTTCACTGCGCTTTTTAAAGATGGCATCGGCTTTACCAACCTGGGTGAGCGCGAGCGCTGTTACCAGGTCCATGGTCTTGAAATTGCCTGATATAAAGCGGTGCATGAAGCGTGGATCGTTATCACTATCCGGATTCGCATCCACATTCGGACACGTTCCTTTTGAGCGTGTACATACGAAACAGTCGCAGAGACGCCCGTTCGCCTTCATCTGCTTTACCAGTTTAAGAAATGACTGATCGTTACTGACAATAGCCCCCATTTCACCGGCCTGTATGTTATGAGCGATGTAGAACGAAAAAATAGCCGCATCACCATAGGTTCCCAGACATTTGCCTTTATAGAGGCTGCCGTGAGCCTGTGCTGCGTCTTCAAGGACGAACAGGTCATGTTTACGGGCTATGTCCATAATTGGATCCATATCGCACGCATAGCCCATTAAGTGAACCGGAACAATACCAGCGATGTTATCGGCGCCGTGTTCATGTATAGCCCGTTCAATATTCTCCGGCGTTATAACAAAGCGTTTCGGGTCAACGTCTACGAAAACCGGTTCAAACCCTGCCAGAACCATTGCATTTG
The DNA here is from genome assembly GCA_016214035.1 of Spirochaetota bacterium. Lineage (GTDB taxonomy): Bacteria > Spirochaetota > Brachyspiria > Brachyspirales > JACRPF01 > JACRPF01. The sequence continues at coordinate 262,866 of JACRPF010000014.1, forward strand.
CCGTGGCGACATACGTCAGCGGCGAGGTGATTACTTTTTTACCTTTTACCCACTTTTTGCTTTTCCCGCATACTTGAAACGTTAGGTATGCGACAAGGAGCGCGCTGCTTCCTGAATTTACGGCAACAGCACCCTGTGTTCCGATATACTTCGCGAATGCCTGCTCGAACTTGCGGGTGACAATACCTTCGGTGATACGCTGCGATACGAGCACATTGTGCACCGCCTGTATCTCGTCATCTCCGATTTGAAAATCACCTATGCCGATAGTTTTTTTTCTCATACTGCATTCATTCCCGTCAGAATCATATTATCGATCTATCTTGCCCGCCGCCTTCAGTGCGCGGTATTCCATGATTGTCCTAGCGATACCTTCGTCCAGATCAATCCGAGGCGTAAAACCGATATTCCTCATCCTGGTTACATCAAGACATTTCTGCATCATGCCGTCAGGCCTGCTGATGTCGAAAATAATGTTCCCGTGAAACCCTGTTTTCTTTCCGATTATTTCAGCAAGTTCTTTGATGCTGACATCCGTACCCCATCCGACGTTTATGAACTGTTCTCCGTCGTAATGCTCCATCACAAATATAGCGGCGCGTGCGCAGTCGTCCACATGCATGAATTCACGGCGCGCTTTTCCTGATCCCCACACAGTGACGTTTTCATCATTATTGTCAACAGCATCAACAAACTTTCTTATCAAAGCAGACAGGACATGCGACTGCTGAAGATCAAAGTGGTCGTTCGTCCCGTACAGATTGCAGGGCATTATCGAAACCCCGTTAAAACCGTATTCGCGCCGCAGATAGGAAACAAGTTTCAATCCGGCTATTTTTGCAAGTGCGTATGCCTCGTTCGTATCTTCAAGATACCCCGAAAGCAGCTGATCTTCTTTCATCGGCTGTTGCGTATTCTTCGGGAATATACATGATGTGCCCAGAAAACAAAGCTTCGTAACGCCGTTCATATATGCGGCATGGATGACATTATTCTGTATCATCAGATTCTCATACAGGAATTCTGCCGGCTGTCGTATATTCGCCTGAATACCGCCAACTTTTGCAGCTGCAAGAAATACATAATCGGGTTTTTCTTGCTTGAAGAAAGCGTTCACCGCCTGCTGGCTGCACAGATCAAGCTCACTGCGGCTTTTCAGCAGCAGATTCGTATAACCTTCCGTCTGCAGCAGCCGCACGATGGCAGAACCAGTCATCCCCCGGTTTCCGGCCACAAATATCTTTTTATTTTTGTCCACTATCGGTCCATATCAGATTTGGATTCCAGCAGCAACGACGTCATGGCTTAAACACTGAAAGGTCATGTTCCATCATTATCTGACATAGTTCCTTGAACTTCACACGCGGCGCCCAGCCGAAAAGCTGTTTTGCCTTCGATGAATCCCCGAGCAGAAGATCCACCTCCGTCGGCCTGAAATATTTTTCATCTATCCTGACAAGAGTCCTGCCCGTCTTCACGTCGACGCCATACTCATCAAGCCCCTTCCCTTTCCAGGCCAACTCGATACCGACATGTCTGAAGCTCTCCTCGGTGAATTCCCTCACACTGTGCGTCTCACCTGTTGCGATGACATAATCATCCGGCTGCTTGGCCTGTAGCATCATATACATCGCCTCAACATAATCTTTTGCATAACCCCAGTCACGTTTCGCATCAAGATTGCCGATGTACAGACAATCCTGTTTCCCGTAATGAATTTTAGCCACGGCCTCGGTTATCTTCTTGGTAACAAATGTGCGGCCGCGGCGGGGTGATTCGTGATTGAAAAGAATACCGTTGCAGGCGAACAGGTTGTAGCTCTCGCGGTAGTTCACCGTTATCCAGTATGCATACACTTTCGCGCAGCCGTACGGACTCCGTGGATAGAACGGCGTGGTCTCGCGCTGCGGCGTTTCCAGCACCTTGCCGAACATCTCGCTCGATGATGCCTGATAAAAGCGCACATTTTTAATACCGGTTTCGCGGATCGCATCGAGCAGGCGCAGCGTACCGATTGCGTCAATCTCAGCGGTATACTCCGGAATTTCAAAGCTTACCTTCACATGGCTCTGGGCACCGAGATTGTATATCTCATCGGGCGATGTCTTTTCCAGTATCCTGTTCAGCGAGCTTGAGTCATTGAGATCTCCGTGATGCAGAAAAAAGCGTTTGCCATATTCCTTCTGATTGGTAAAGATATGGTCTATACGTTCCGTATTGAAATTGCTTGCGCGGCGTATGATGCCGTGGACTTCATAGCCTTTTTCAAGGAGGAGTTCGGCGAGGTATGATCCGTCTTGTCCAGTAATACCGGTTATGAGTGCTTTTTTCATGGTTTTCCCAATAATTTTTAATCTATACTACCATTACATTATGAAAAAGCAAGATACTGTGTTTATCGAAGAATAAATCGGATTATGATATATCCAGATATAAAAATATATGCGATCAATGTTTATAAAAATCCCGTATTTTTTCACAGATGTATGTAATCATTTCATCGGTCATTCCTATAAAAACAGGAAGTGCCAATGAACTTTCGCAGAGTTTTTCTGCAATCGGGAAATCGCCTTTTTTATATCCAAGCCATGCAAAACACGGCTGTTCATGCATCGCCCGAGGGTAATATACCGATGTGCCAATTCCATTCGCTTTTAATTGAGCCTCCAATTCATTTCGCCGGTCGCATTGAATTGAAAAAACATACCACACCGGAGTTGCGTTTGGACTGACAGCAGGAAGCGCGATTGTCGGGATGTCTTTCAGTTGTTCGCAATAAAGTGAAATTATTTTTGCACGTTCCTTGATTTCCTCTTCAACATGATCTAGTTTTATATTGAGCACTCCTGCCTGAAGCTCATCCAAACGCGAGTTGATCCCAACGAAGGTGTGATGATATTTCTTCGATGCCCCGTGAACACGCGTAATTCTGATTTCTTCGGCATATGAATCATTGTTCGATATGACCATCCCCCCGTCGCCGTAACAGCCGAGTGTTTTCGTCGGAAAGAAGCTGAGCACACCGATGTCGGATTCACATCCGGCATGTCTGCCGTTCCACTTCATACCGAATGCTTCCGCGGAGTCTTCAAGCACCTTTAATCCATGGGCCTTTGCCAGATTATTTATCCCATCGATATCGGCTGTCTGACTGAAAAGATCGACGGGAAGTAGTGCTTTTGTTTTTTTGGTGATCTTTGTTTCAATTTTATTGACGTCAATATTATACGTTTTCTCATCAATATCTACAAACACCGGAATATGATTGTTACGGATTATACATGACGTCGATGCGAAAAATGTGAACGGGGTCGTTATTATCTCGCTGCCTTCCGGCAGATGCATCGCATCAAGTGCGAGAAAAAGTGCATCGGATCCGTTCGCGACACCGATAGCATGTTTACAATTTGTAAAAGCGGCCATACGCTGTTCAAAGCGTTTTACTTCTTCACCCATAATGAAAACGCCTTTTTTACAGATCGCTTTTATTATTTCGAGTATCTGATCACCATAACGTTCTTCCTGATATTTATTTGTAAAAAATGGAATCGTCACAAGACCTCCAAATTTCATGATTCACCTATTTTTTTTTCCAGTTTTCCCAGATAAATGGGAAATCATATGTTACCTTATGTGTTTTTTGTAACTGCAAGCGAATTGACTGCCTGTGTTGTATAGCATCTTTTACGCATCTATGGAACTGTACTTGAATGTTTTCAATCGATGGAATAAAATTGGCATGTAACAATGCATCGAGGAGCTCATATTCTCCCCCTTCAATATTGATTTTCAGCAAATCAATCTTTTTTATCTTCTTCTGCCGAATAAAATCCATGATGCCAACAATTTTTGCTATTTCATTATCATCGTTATTACGATATAAGGATGAGGCATCTTCATCGTGACTGATTGTTATTTCTCTTGACGTATCGCCAAGTCCGAAATGATAAGCTGTAATATTTGTATTTAGTTCAAAGCGTTTTGTTATCATTTTCGCATATTCATCAACTGGTTCAAATATAAAAATACGGCTACCATATTTTGCAAATATATCAGACGCCCATTGACCGTGATAACCACCAACATCAAAAACAATTGATTTCCTATTTAGTCTATAATTGAGCCGCAATGTCATATCGCCATCGCTATCAATCCAACGTAAATATTCAGGGTCAAACAAATGCCATTTTAAACGCCTTATTACACGCAATATTTTTTTTATATGACTTTTCATATCACTCCACATATAGTTTATTTATAATGATAAATTTGATTATATATATAATTCATAATTTCTCAACTCATTTATTTCTGGTTTTCAATAATACTCGATTGAGAATCAATGAAATTACAAATGGAAAGACATCAGCGAGGATGAAAATAATTCGAAATATGATAGTAGCAATGAAGATATCTGATTTACTATATCCGTATAGCGAGGCGAGCACCACAGTTACGGACTCCTTAACCCCTATGCCTCCTGGAACTCCAGGGGTAATAATCCCTGAAAAACCGGCAATGCTCAATATTGTTGTTATACTGAAAAAATCATTTGATGATATTTTCATCCCAAGCATTGAATTACATATCCCAAAGAATAATAGCCCATTCAAGATAAAACAAATCAGTGATATGAATAATATTTGCAACACTAAACGTGCAAAACGGAAAGAAAAGAATTTTTGCATAGTATTCTTTAAATACTTAAGTGAGTCAAAAACACCTTGTCGTTTTACCGCATACCGATACCCAAAGACAATAAGCACAAACGCAAATAACATCCCGCATGCGCCTACAGAGTATAGTATTATTTTTGCAATATCAGGCCGGAAAGTTACATTTTGTGGAATGTGAGTAAAACCAAGAAGAATAAATATTGATATATTTACTGCTGACATTCCGAGTCCAAAAATAAGCTCAATAACGCTCGAAAATGCAATCTGCGCATTCCCCCAACCCAGTTGATTTCCCATATAATTTCGCATCACCAAATGAAGTACATTGCCGGGCAGGTATTTTGCTATATTAGATCTACAGTACACGGTAATCGCATCATACATATTTACTTTTGATTCGTTTATAAACTCCAGAATTAACTTCCACTCATATGCAAGCATAAATGTAAATATTGACGAAAGAATGCCGAGAACGACCATACGTATAACAAGGACTATGGGATTTCCAATTTTTGCAATATTTAAATTGGAGTCTTTCAGTATTATAACGATATAAATAAAGGATATTATCGTTAGTATATATCCAATTGGCGTTAGAATCCTTTTAAGTCGTTCCTTAAGCGTTAATTTGGTATCTTGATTTCCCCCTATTTCATTCATATTCCAATCCTTATCCATTTTTCAGGAATGATATCTGATGGAACATATTGCGATACGTTTGCCCATTGGTTAGGTGCAATTACTATCTTTTCGGCGTATTTCGAAAGCCATGCACCCCACCAGCTGAATGTGCTATTGGCAATAATATGGTGCTTACATGCGCTCATCAGACGTAAATCTTCAAATCCGTGCTTAGAATCATTGTGTTGTACAAATGTAATCGGTGCATTAATATGCAGATTTTGTTGCACCCATGGCATATCGTTTGAAAAAATATAAAAGTGCGGACAAGTACATAGTTCAAGCGATCTTTTTATCGCAGCCATATAATAATCAATCGTACACACATCATGTATCTTCTTCATCTCACCCATGGCAACATAGTCGCCGCGACGTATATGAACTGAAACTGCTTCACAAGCATCTATTTGATTAAGTACTTCTTTATTTTGACCCTCGGGCGGATTTTTCAAAACCAGTTCATTGCGCAAGATATTTGCAATATCGTCAAAATATTTTTCACTTTGCCAATACCCCCAAAGATATGCGTTTTTACCGACCGACAATACATTTTCATCAAAACCCAATATACGTTCTTTCACCCAGCATCGTTTATAATATTCCTTATCATCGCGAAGATGCAACATATGCATCGCTACGGCGGGTATGTCCCACGGCCTGCCGAAACGTGTCGTCACGATGTCGCAAGATCGCGCCGCATCTCCTTGTATACAAAATCGATCAATCTGATATGAGTGCAGTTTATATCTCGAATATCCTGTATAATCAATTTTTAACGGGACATTATTCTGCAAAGAAAGACGTCTTCCCAATGCATACTGGAAAAGCTGATTTCCCAATCCGCCGATCATCCGAGTGACTATCATGAAATAATATCCGAATTATTTTTGCCGCCTAAACGCAATGCTATCCATGTCGCTATTTTTGCGCCGAGAATAAGACAGATGATTCTTCTAGCCAACGACAAGCAAAAAAGATGTACAAATCGCCACCGGAAATTATGCATGATTACGCGAATACTATTGAACTGCCCGATGCGATATTTCGATTGACTAATTCCTCGTGGATTGATTTCATATTCCATCAGGACTTCCGGAAGATTCGCTGTTTTGAAATACTTAATAAATTTGAAGAAAAACGCGTAATCTTCACAATATTTGTATTGTGTTGGGTACATCCCCACTTGCTCAACAGCTAATGTACGAAACATGACAGATGGATGCATAAATCCGGAAAAAAAGTACATATATCGTTCAATATCCTTATGCTCAGTAGGATATTTTCGGATACCTAATGCTTTTCCTGAACAGTCTACTAGCCTACCCCATGTACCGACCAGACACACAATTGGATGCTGCATCAGATAATCTCGTTGCTTTATAAATCGATGCTGTACGACGATATCACCTGCATCGAGACGTGCTGTAAACATATACCCTTTTGAAATAATATACTTGAGACCGGCATTTAATGCATGTTCGATACCTTCATTCTTTTCCAAGCTAATCGTTTTGATAGTATGATGTGATGCATACTGTGCAATCTCATCCCAATTGGGTAAAAGTGAGCTTCCGTCGTCTACAATAATGATGTCTATTGAGATTTCTTCCTGAATGCTCCGAACTGTTCTCGATATACCTTCAGGGTCATTATAGTACGGTATTAAAACAGCAATATCATTCATGAAGTCTATAGCAGTGTCTTTGAGAGTTCACTTATCTTCAAGCCTGCTTTTTCCCACCCATGAAAAATCGGCGGACATTGATGATGCTCAGCAACCCACATCGTATTCGGCAATTCTTCCTTGCGTCCTTCAATGACATGACACAGGTCGCTCATACCGTAAACACCGCCTGATTTTTCTTTCAGTTTATAATCAAAAGTGATGTATTTATAATATCCTGATTTCATGTTCGGCGAAAACACTACGCGTCGGTTAAAGATCGCATCATATTTTGCCGCAAGTTCTCGTTTCCATTCGAGAATAGCGGGCAGCCGCTCCAACTGGACGATACCGAGCGCTGCGGTAAATTCATTCATTCGATAGTTAAAACCATCGAGAATGGGATACGTCACTTTACCATCCACAACCTCTTTCCCATAATTCCGGTATTTCCCGACCCAGTCAATAAACCCCTTATCAGTACTGACGACCATTCCACCTTCGCCCATCGGCATGGTCTTTGTCGCATAGAAACTATATGCACCGGCAAATCCCCAACTGCCGCCCATTTTTCCGTTCAATTCGGCCCCATGCGCATGTGCACAATCTTCAACCAAGATGATTTTCTTCGACTTGCAAAACGCAGCTATTTTTTCAATTTCGAATGCGATATGCCCGCCGATATGAACGACAATAACTGCTTTTGTTTTCGGGGTAATGCGTTTTTGAAGATCAGTATAAGAAAGGCAGAGGTCTTCCTTGTTGCAATCCGCATAGACAACCGTTCCGCCGGCTTTTTTTACAGCTTGCGCAGTGGCCCAAAAGGTGTTTGACGGCACGACAACATCCATACCTTTTATATTGATGTAATCAAGTATAGACAGCAACCCCACACCGCCGTTGGATATCCCCTTTGCATGCAGACCGCAGTAGACGGAAAAGCTTTCTTCAAACTGCTTTAATTTGGGACCATCGGACCAAAAACTCGCATCGAATACCTCGTCGAGAAGAGCATAATACCGCTTGCGTGCGGCTACATCAAATGGAAGCACCATGCCCATAAATCATCTCCTGTTAAATAAAGTTTTTCGTGTGAATGCTGCTCACATCATTCAAAACCCTGTTAAACGATGTGATGCGGCATACGTCGCAACCCTGTTGTGACGTCGGATCTATCAATTTGCGCGAAGCGGCTATTCGGACGTCTGAATTCCATATCCGCTCAAATGACGCATCGTTAATATTTCCAAGCATTATGAGGTCATGCCTGCGCTTTTCGCACAATGCAACATCGCCGTTCGCCTGCACAATGCAGGTAAGTGAATGTGCAACACACGGCAGCCCATCGTTATTTTTTATCAAACGGTCGCTGATGCTGAGCAGACATTTTATCCGTGATGTATCCATAAATGACAGCAGCTTTTTCTTCAGCGCGAACAATTCGTCGATCGACGGCATAAGATTGACAGCTTCCTCTACCGGACGAAGATACACATAATCAACATTGATATTATCTAGTTTTGGCAATATATCCATGACTGTTGCAATATTACGCTTGGTCAGCACATATCCAACACCAAGATGTGTTTTTCTCGGATTACGCGCATTAGCAAAACGGGTAAGATTTGAAATCACCTGTTCAAAACGGTCTAAGCCTTTCTCTTCCGTATATTCCAAAGCATTTGATGAATCCAATGAAATGCGAGCCCATTTAAAAAAACCTATCACTTCGGAAATGTCATTCACCCCGTTCGTTATCAGGCCCATATGTAGTTTTATGTCGTTACCATACTTTATAACTGATACAAAATCCTTATGTACACTGGGCTCTCCGCCACCTTCAATGGTCACGCCGACACCGTTTCTTGCGAAATAATCAAATGCCCGACATGCCACGTCCTTATCAAGTGACGCCTTATGCTCCCTTAATCCGCGGTCGGTACACCACGAACAACGCAAATTGCATATATCAGTAAGATGAAATTCTACGCTTATCGGCGGTAGAGAATCATATGCAGAACGTTTTTCAAGTACATTGAAGATCGATTTGACCTTTTCATGGTTCAAAAGTAACTTGAACTTACTATATTCAAATTCATTCCAGATGTTGATCATTTTTCCAGCTTTTATTAATTTTAGTATAACATTATAATAAAATATATCAAGAAATCAATTTCAGCCTTTGATGCAGTAGTATTGCGGTAATGGTCAGACCATCTTTAATGATCCCTTCGCGCAGCATGCTATTAATTTCATCTTGCGATATCCATCGAAGGCCTTCGATCTCATTACGGTCATACGTCGTGTTTTCCCCATACGGAGTCGCATATACTATATGGTAACGATGATCGGTAATACCATTCATGGGAAAAAATGAATGCAGCTCATATGCGTTTTTTGCCGTATATCCAGATTCTTCAAAGACCTCGCGAATGGCGGCATCAATGACATCTTCATCGTTATCGATTACGCCGGCGGGAATTTCCCATTCAATGGTTCCGGTAACATAACGATATGCGTGCACAAAAAGAATATACTGTTGATCATTTTCAAGGATCACACCAACGGAATCATTCTTTAAATCTATTATATGGTGCTCATCGACAATACGACCACCGGGAAATTCTACTCTGTCAGTATACAAATTCATCCAAGGATTTTCATAAATTACTTTCCGTGAAATACGTTTGGGCAGCATGATATTCTTATCGAGGGGCTTCTATTAATCGTTTATAAACGGCAAGAATATCTTTCATTATCGAAGTATAATAAAGATTTTTCCTGGCAAACAATACCGCGTTCTTTTTCATGCGCTCCTGCAGTTTCCTATCCTTTATATATTGGCGGAATAACTCACTAAATGCTTCTGTCGTATTTTCGGAGAGGTATCCATTATTACCGTGGGCTATGAGATCGGAAATCCCCCCCACAGAACTTGCGATCGTCGGAACGCCCATACACATCCCCTCCATGATAGTTGACGGGAGCCCCTCGCTTTCGGAAGGGTAAACGATCACATCTGCTTCTGCATAATAGGGCGGAAGATCATCGTGCGGAATGGCTCCGGCAAACAAAACACGTTCCTGCAGATCAAGTTTCTGACACATTGTCTCATACTTCGGTCGATCAACACCATCCCCGATTACTAGAAAATATACGTTGTGATCTTCTGCAATGGGTTTAAAGATCAGATCAAGCCGCTTCGGCGGTGCAAGTCGCCCGATATACAACGCAAGAAAAGCATTTGCCGGTATACCGATTTTCTTCCGTAACAATCGTTTGCGTTTCATCGGATGGAACAATCGCGGATTCATGCCTCCATCCCCAAGGAGCGCTGTAATTTTGTCTGACGGCATGCCAAGTTCCAGTGCGCGCTCTCTCAGCTTGGTGCCTAGAGTAAAAAGGAATGATAAACGTTTTAAAATAAATGCGATAACATTTTTTATCAATGGGCGATAACTCCAAACAGCAAGGTCTGATCCCGGCGATGTTGCAACCACCGGCACCTTTGTCAAGATGGACAGCAGTATCCCAACGAATCCTGCCGGAATGACCCAATAACAGTGTACTATATCGATTTTTTCTTTTCTAACTATTTTTAATGATTGGAAAAACATATTTAAAATATAGGGAAATGCTGAAAATGGGATTCCCTTTGACTGTGCACTTACTGTGCGCTTGACATAACCAGAATATTTGAACTTATGAACGATAAGCGATGGATTTATTGAATACTGTTCCTTATCGCTATCTGACCGCGGGGCAACTACATGCACTATATGACCGTATTCTGTGATATACTCAGCCAACTCCCGAACAAATATCCCGTGATACGGATATCCCTGTGATGGAAATGAACTTGTCAATAGCAATATTTTCATGACTATTATTTATTTATAGAGACGTTCATTATCTTGAATATCCATCCACATGGCAAAAAATATTGACTGAAAAGCGCTGATCGCAAGGAACATAAATATTATAAGCGATTGATAGGTTACTGTCTCTCGCCGCAACAGCGCTATGAACACTTTTATCGCAGGAAAAACATCTAGTAAAATCAGAATAAACCCAAAGTTATAAAGCAGGAACAACGGATGAAAATCACGAAAGAAATATTTCCCCCACAACCGTTTAAAAAATGATTTTACCAGAAGCCAACTTACTTTTGGTATCAATTTTCCGATATTCATCTTCGACTTCTCCCCTACTCTATACACCGGCTTGATCTCGATCTCCCGAAGCGTACAATATGCCATATTAAGTTTTACAAGCATATCATTGGGCATACCATAGCGACGATATATATTATGAATATCAATCGACTTGAGTGCTTTCAGCGAAATTGCCGTATATCCTGTCTGGGTGTCAGATACTCGCCAGTATCCGGAAGCAAGTTTTGTAAGCATCGACAATACTGAGTTGCCGAAAAAACGAACCTTGGGGATCAATACTGATGCCGAACGGTGGATTAAGCGGTTACCTTTTACATAGTCAACACCTTCATTCACTACAGGCTCGCATATCGAAATTAGTTCCGCAGGGTCCATCTGGCCATCACCGGCCATTACCGCAGTACAGTCGATGGCATGATCCTTACACCATTTATATCCGCGCGCAATAGCCGCTCCGACCCCACCGTTATCCTTTTGAGCGATGAGAATGATTCTCTCTGTTTCCGGATTTTTATTCAATACCTCGGACGGTACATAGAATGCATGTTCCACATCATCCATCTGCTGCACCACACGATCAGCCTCATTATATTTTGTAGCAATAATCCGTTTAACTGGCGATATCGTAAGAATATTTTTCTTATTTTTGATGCATTCCTGCACAACAGAACATGTCTTATCACGTGAACAATCATCAACAATCACAATTCGATCAACAAATGACGGCATAGAATCGATGACAAGCCTTATTTGTTTTTCTTCATTAAATGCAGGAACTACGACGGCAACAGTTTTATTTTTCAGCATTGACTTTTTATCCTTTTTCTTTTTTTTTCTTTAGCAGTACGAAAGTAACGATACTAAAAACTAACATTACAATGCCGATAACACTTACTTTCCAACCAAACGATATTGTCTCTGGCTGATATTTCAGATCAATAACACCTTGCCTTTCAACACGAACACAAGGAAATACACCAGCGTAAGTTTCCAAAGAAGCCTTTTTACCGTCAATATATGCATTCCATCCGGGTATGTTGCGGATCGAAAATACAATCCATCCACCACGCAGTCGTCTATTTGTGACTTGAATCCATGTCGATTTTTTAAGATTCACATCAATTCCATCGCTTATCGCTTCTTTGGCAACCGTTGTCACAAGTTTAAAATTACTCTCCACAAACATAACACCCCGTGTTGGCGTTGTGTTTTCGAGGACAATAATTCCGGGCTCTAACTTTTTTGCCTTCCATTTTGTTGAAACACCGTTAGTCTTTACTGTCGAGCTCATAAGTATGAACCGAAGAGCAAGTAAATCCGCGGTTGCGTCAAAACGAGGATGTGAAAAGTTAATATTTGAACCAATAATAAGAGCATCGCTATATGTGACATATGGATCGTTTTTAATCAATGGTGCCAACATTGTTTTTTCCATATCAGTCTTTAGTCCCAAGTTGAACGCTTCCTTCAGGTTATAAGCTTCAAGCGTTCCCGAAAGCATATATGAGTTATCGCCAATGACCGATTGTAATGGGAATATTCGTTCCTGGACATATTTGATACTTTCGGTACGCGGCAAAAACCAACCGTTTGGAACGATCGCATTGTATTTTCTGTTGATCAGAAAGTTCTGATCAGCCCACTGTATAGCAATAATGATTAAAATGATGACACTAAATACCTTGTTGTTTAGTTTTAATCGTGAATGCCGCTTAAGCCAAAGTAGCATTGATTGAAATCCAAGTGCCGATAATATTGCAATGGCAAACTGCGTTACGGACAACAACCGCTGCCAGGGATTAATAGAAAAGACTGGAATTTTTCGTACCAGAGCAACAGGCAAAAATCCGAATGCAATTGCTATCGATAAAACGATGGCTACAATGGAATACACGCACATAATCTTAAAACCGGCAACTTGCCGGTCTTTTGCAAAAACAAACAGACATGCGATACAAGAGAAGATGATTGGCAGTATTCCCATATAGCATGTAAATTCCGGATGCATGTTTAAATGATGTGATCCCAGTACAAATAGTGCAAGGTGTTTAAATGAAAGGCATGTGTTTCCGTGTGCCGAACGTGCTGCAACAATATGCTGAAATTCGCTCGGTCCAATAAAGGTATATATCGGTAGAAATGTAATGCAAAATGCGATTCCAACAAAAACAAACGGCAGAATCATCCTTTTGATCAATAGCCCCAGCCCCTTATAATCCATTATGTTCCAGACCAAAACCAATAATGAAAAAGCATAAAAACCGAAAGCGATTACACTGAGAAAGCTCCCCAATATCATCATAGCGCTTGCAATGCTAATACCAACAAGCCACATATAGTCTGCAGATACAAGATATTTTACCGTAACAAAAAACAGCCATGGGAACCAAATTATTGTCGAATGTATTGAAACAAAAAACCACCCCATGTACTGGCCACCAAGAAGAAAAACAACCACGCCAAATAGCGCAGAAAAACGATTAACAAATATTCGTAGCAACAGATACATACCAACAGCTGCAATCAGTAATTTTATGAGACTTGCAAAATAAAAACCTATTGCATCGTCATGAATCAAAGCATATACAAGGAAGGATGGCGTAAGACATTCAGTAATGAGTAATTGCACACCAGGGGTCCCGTACATCCGTGTAAGAATTAATGTAGGATCATCCTTCGTCCATAACGCTTTTTTCACCCCTTGCCAAGTAGCAAGCTTCGCGTCAATGACATCAGAACGATTTGGATTCACAATGGTAAAGTTTTTTATGTTATCTCGAAACGATTCAAACCCACCATGCGCAATCAGAAGGTCCATCGGTGCCACAGTTTGGCGCGCAATTGGATTCGCACCCATGATGAGTAAACAAATCAGAAATAATCCTGCATAAGATAGGATATCATACAAAATCCCTTTCCCATTTTTCATCCATTCCTCTTGTACTGAAGCCGATTCGGTGGATTTCATAATTTATATACCTTATCACTCTTCTTTTTTATCATATTCCTCAAATCGACTATCAATTTCGCATGTTTTGTGATCCATTCAGGTTTGAAAACACGATGTGCTGTGGTAATAACAACGCAATCCACAGTTTTGATAATCGTCTCGTCAATTTCTGTATTAGTAAATATTCTGCCCTCTTCAGTCTTTATTCTAGGAATATATGGGTCATGATACAATATCTCACCGCCTTTTTTTGCAATTTCATCAATTATTTTGAGCGCGGGAGATTCACGTGAATCATTGATATCCGCTTTATATGCTACGCCTAAAAACATTATTTTTGAACCATTTATTGATTTTTTGTGACGATTTAGGGCTGAGGATATTTTCAATGTCATCCGATGCGGCATGAGATTGTCTATATGCCCTGCAGTGTGTATCATTGTTAAGTCAAAGTTATAGTTTTTTGCAATATATTCCAGATAAAACGGATCAAGTGGGATACAGTGACCACCGATTCCTGGTCCCGGATAAAAGGCCTGGAATCCGTATGGTTTGGTTTTCGCGGCATCAATGACATCCCACACGTTCATATCCATTTTGCCGCACAGTAATGCTATCTCGTTGATAAGTGAAATATTCACAAGGCGATATGTATTTTCAAGAATCTTCACCATCTCCGCTATCCGGGGAGATTCGACAGTATGCAAAATATTTATTGCTTTACTATAGATCGCAAACCCAATCTCACCAGCTTCTTCACCATAGCCGCCAACTACCTTTGGCGTGTTGTCCGTTTTATATTTTTCATTGCCGGGATCAACCCGCTCTGGTGAAAAACATACCCAGAAATCATCGTTGACATGTAATCCCGACTCACGCTCCAGCAATGGGAGCATAACATTTTCCGTTGTCGTAGGGTATGTCGTACTTTCCAGAGAAACAAATGTCCCCGGCTTCATGCTTTTTCCTATTTCAACTGATGCTGCCTCGATATAGCTCATATCAGGCTTTTTGAACTTATCTAATGGAGTCGGCACACAGATTAACACGGCGTCACATTCGTTAATTCTTGAAAAATCAGTCGTTGCTGAAAGTATCCCGCTACTTACAACCTGCTTCAGATCCTCATCTGCAACATCACCGATATAATTTGATCCTGCATTTACCTGCGCAGCTTTAGAAGTGCTTTTCTCAAAACCGATAACACGGATGTTATTCTTGGCAAACGTTACAGCAAGGGGAAGGCCAACATAACCGAGGCCAAGAACTCCCACAACAACAGAATTGTCGTTAATCTTATCCATGATCCCTGCAAAATACTTTGATGTCATAAGCGCCCCTTCGGTTAATTATTCTTGCACAACCTCAATTTCGGATATTTTTTTGTATCGAGATCCATCGAACCGGTCGACTGCAATTCCGTCGTTACCGAACGTAAGTTTATTGCCGGCCGTTGACATCCATCCCTGTATACGCGCCGGATTACCGTATACCAATGCAAAGGCAGGAACATCTCTCGTTATGACGGAACCGGCGCCGATAAATGCGTACGTTCCGATGGTCACACCGCATACAACGGTTGCATTTGCCCCGATGGAACAACCGTGCCTCAATAATGTTTTTTTATATTCCGCTTTCCGAACGATGAAACTTCGCGGATTTATGATATTTGTGAAGACCATGGATGGTCCGAGAAATACATCATCTTCTATCTCGACACCTTCATAGATAGAGACATTATTCTGAACCTTTACGCCATTACCGATCCTAACATGCGGACCGACGACACAATTCTGTCCGAATGAACATCGTTCCCCGATATCGGTATCAGAAAGCATATGACAAAAATGCCATATCTTTGTTTCTTTCCCAATTCTAACATCCTTATCGATGTAGGATGATTCATGCACAAAATATTCTGACATGTTTATTCCTTTGCTAAATTTACAAACATACCGGTTTGTGATGATTGATGAATTGCACAAACCATTTCTACTGCGCGATAACCAGTCATTCCATCAATCACAGGAGGCAGTCCCTTTTGAATACTATTAAGAACCGTTGCATAATAACCGGTATGTCCGAAACCGTATACCGAGGCTGTCTCATACGATTGTTCCAGTACGAGTTTATCATCGTCATTCGTTGAACTGAACTGCCACGATTCGATTTTATTGATCGCGACACCACCGATCTTTACTGTACCGAGCTCACCGAGAACTGTCACGCTCCCCTCAATATTCTTCGGATAAGCCAGCATGGATACATGCATCGACCCAAGCGTTCCGTTCATAAATTCTATTGACACAACACCACTATCAGGAACATCTATTTTCCGTGCAATCGTTTTTGCAATAGCTGCAACACGTTTTACCGGTCCGCCAAGATATAAAAGCGAATCAACATAATGAATTGCCTGATTCATGAATGCACCGCCATCCATTTTCCAAGTACTGCGCCAACCACCATCCTGATCATAATAAGACTGAGGCCGTGACCAAAGCACATTGGATTGTATTGCATAAAGATTTCCAAAACGACCATTATCCAAAGCCCGTTTCAAATATTGGATAGTCGTATTGAATCTATTCTGGTGTACTACATGAAGTTGTACTTTCTTTTCTGCACATTGCTCTATAAGCAAGCTGGCATCTTTGGTATTCAACGCTAGCGGTTTTTCGCAAATAACATGTTTGCCCGAACGGGCTGCTTTGCAACCCATTTCGGCGTGCATCCCAGATGGCGTACAAATTGCTATTGCATCTATGTCATCGCGTTGCAGCATTGCATCATAATCATTATATGCGGATACTTTATACATTCGTGCAAACGTATCTGCTTTTTTAAAATCAATATCACATACCGCAACCAATGTGGCATTCACGTCATTATTTGCAATGGCATCAAAATGATTTTTTGATATCCGTCCACATCCCACAAGTGCGACCCGTACACTTCTACTCGTTTGTGACATTTACTTCTCCGAAATTTTATCAAACTTTATTTTTTGAGCATAATAGTTAAAATTATTATATCACAAATCGAATAATACAATATCAACTATCACAGTATACTTCATTGCACATACACGTCAAGTATGTTTTTCATATTTTAAATATTGTAAACTACTGCCGTATCAATCTTGTAATTAACGAGAAAAATTGCGAAAGTTAGTACATCTTATCACGTAGTGCTCCTGTTTGGCAATAATAAAAAGAAATACCACTTCAGGTATTTGGGTAGCCACGCCAGCAATTTAAACTTAGACTTTCCCAAGGAACGATCCCACCACTCTGTGGGTATTTCAGTTACCTTCCCCCCTGCGCGAAATATTTTTGCTGTTATTTCCATACCAATCTCAAATCCGCCGGTACTCTCAAAATGCAATGCTTTTACTGGCTTTACACGGTACATTTTATAGCTATTTGTTATATCATGCGTTGGCACACCGCTGAAAAAATGTATAGAAAGCCCAGCAATGCGCGAAAGAATCTTTTTTAATAGCGGTCCGCCATGCTGTTTACCACCCTTGATATATCTTGAACCACAGATTATATCACTGCCTGCTTGCGCATGTTTTACCATCATTGGAATTATTCGATAATCATCGGAAAGATCCGCCATCGTCACTAACGCATAATCCGCACATGATGAACATATCCCGTGCTTAATAGCATTTAGAACACCGGGAATCGGGTTTTGCAGAAGGCGAATAGGAAAAATATAATTATGCAATAATGATCTTACAACAGGAACTGTTGTATCCTCCGCAAAATCAAATACAACAGTCACCTCAAACATTACATCCTGGGAAATCAACGACATGAGCGACTTCGATAGCGCATCCAATGTGTTTTTAATATTTTCACTTTCGTTATAAACTGGAATTACGACATCAATCGTCAGCATGCTTTTTGACCGATAATGAGAAATTGTTTTCCAAATAACATCCGCAACATTGGAATACAGAGATACAATCGAAGAAACGTTTCATTTATCGGCATCGATGTTTTGGTTGTGTATGGAAGAAATTTCGGAACGACTTTTTCAATCGAAAAACCTGTGAGCAATAGCGCTTCCGATATACTTCTATCTGATAGTGGTATCGTATGATCATAGAAGTCCCAATAAATATCCGCAAGAAAACGGATATTGGGTCCCATGAGAATGATCTTTCCTCCTTTGCGCAAAATCCTTTGCGACTCAGAAAGCATTTCAGTTATTATTTGTTTACTCGGAAGATGCTCTAAGAAGTTGCTTGAAAAAACAATATCAACACTATTCTCCTTAAAATCAGTCATCCTCCTGCAGTCTCCGGTGATAACAGTAACATCAGAAGCTGCGTGAGCTACTGTTTCAGGATTTAAATCGACTGCATATTTTTTCGATGCACATACTGCATTAATAAACTCACAATACCCAGCACCAACGTCAACAACCGTTGAATCAGGCTTTATGTATCTGCTAAAGATAACATCCGATAGAACACGCCAAACCATGACCTTTTTTTGTTTTATTTTTTTATCAAAACGGTTTTCATATAGTGATGATATTTCATTCGCTCTCATAATCTTCCTCAGACATTTATTGATACAACGCTAGATACCACCAATCTTTATCTCTTCAGCAATCCATGGTATTATCTCATCAAGAGCAACGGAAAGTGGCGTGTTTGCTTCAAACCCCAGCATCTTTTTAGCTTTGGAAACATCCGGAACACGTTTTTGCACATCATACGTAAATGCCTTGTCAGATGTATATCGAAATGGTTTATTCCCGTTCACCTTCTTCCAAAGCTGTTCTGCCAGTTCAATTACCGTTGTAGAAATGGGTGTTGAAATATTGAAATCCTGATTCTTTGCCTCAGGATGTTCAACGCATACTCTAATTCCTTTAGCAAGATCTCCACCATAGGTATAATGTCGAACCTGTTCCCCCGAACCGAGAATATGCAATGGGTCCTGCCCTTTCAACAATTTCTGAGCAAGATCGGGAACTACATGACTTAATGCAAGTTTTACATTTCCGGACATAATTTCTTTATCGGTTACGGCTCTTTTTTCTCCAGTACCGACGCAATTAAACGGACGAATTATTGTATAGGGAAGTTTATATTGCTCCCAGGCGCCTTGGACAAAATATTCAACTGCCAACTTCTGAAACCCGTATGTAGACAGCGGCGGTGGTGATGTACGTTGAGCGCCTTCTGGCGTTGGAAACATCGTCGTACTTTCATAAACCATTGACGAAGAAAGTGCAGTAATTTTCTGTAGTTTTTTATTTGCATTGGCCCATATTGCTGCGTCGAATGATGATGCGGTGATGCGCTCATTTTCGGCGATAAGATCGTAGGCCATTTCATGAAAATAAGATATCCCGCCAATCATCGCTGCACCTGCAATAAAATGATCACATTCGGAAAGAATATCTTTGAGCAGCGGCGTATCTTTTGCATCACCTTTTATAAACCGATATCGTGCATGAGTGTCATAACTTTTTTTCACATCACCATACTTGGAAAGATTATCAAGACCTACAACCTCCCATCCGTTGTTTAGAAATTCTTCAATCACATAACCCGCGATAAAACCCTTTGCACCAGTGACAAGAATTTTCATACAGCTAAATCTCCTTTTTTGTCATTAACATATTTGTTGTTTTTGTACAGTTCCATACATCGATTAATACTTTGCCATTAAAATTGAGCGAATAGTATCTATTATGCGGAGCTCCGATGATAACAATATCAGCGGATGCTATCGCCGATTCTACGCTCACAAATCGAGGATCAACAATGTATTCGTCCGAACAAATTACACTTTTGGCTTCTATTTCAAGAATTTTCTTTAACTTATATGACAATGATTCGCGCTTATCGTCACTTTCCGCTTTAAATGCCATACCAAGAACCGCAACATTTTTTTCATGAAGCTCATATTTTTTTTTCAATTGTTCAATAATGAAATTAGGGCCAATTCTGCTTCTAGCGGGGTTGTAACAATAATATCTTTCGTCAGCAGTGAAAATAAATCGATCACTGCTTTTACCGAGTCCGCTGAAAAGCCGGAAACGATCTGAGGTAGATTGCTTAATTCATCCATTGATTTCCCTTCAAGAATACGCTCTGGACAAAAACAGACTTCTACCCCCGGCTTATTTCGCTTTATTATCCGTTGTACTTTTTCTGTAATACCGGGAAATAAAGTACTTCGTAATATCAGTATCTGTTCATCGTGAAGATACGGTACAATCTCATCGAAAAACTGTTTTAATGCACCGAATGCAGGGTTTAGATGTTCGTCAACAGGAGTACCGATAACAACCACAACAAACTTAGCCTCCCTAATCACTGATGGCACAAGCGATGTTGTGAGCGTTTTGCCAATAACACGACGAAGCACTTCGTCTGCCCCTTTTTCAAGAAAAGGCATCATGCCGCCATTTATCATTTCTAAAACAGAGGCATTTATGTCAAAGATAACAGTATTCTTTCCCTTATCCGCAAAAGCAATTGAAAGCGGTAAGCCAACATGACCACCGCCGCCAATAACACATACATCATATCGATCCTTAGGTATCATTTATATCCCCCGTATCTGAGTAATAATTTGAAACCGCACCGTGTGGAGCAGGTATTTTGCCGAACATTAATAACATATTCCCAACACCATTACATAAATATGAAACCCGTGAGATTGTGTTTCGCTTTTATTTACATTCAATCATATCTTTATCTTTTGCATCAATAAAAGATGTAACAAAAAAAACTACTCCTATAAGTACAAACACCATAACAAGATAAAAATCAAGAACAAAATATTTTTTATACATTGCACCTACAATAACAAAATAACCAAACTCTAAAAAGCACAGAAATACGGACAATAGCTTTATTGCCCGTATGGAAGATAGACACAGTCCATAAAAAATAGTCATTGATATTATTAATTCAAAATATGGTAGGGCATGGTTAATAGTATATGTCCATTTTCCAAGAACGTTCATACAATAGCTCATTATGATGTATACAATGAATACCACAATGACAACCGGATTGATTTCAGCATTAGGAATTCTTTTTTTGATAATAATATTTGCCGTAAATATCAATATCGCAATCAGTGCCAATACTATAAGTATTTCACCAATAGCTGAAAAATAAAAATAGAACTTATATGCATACCTACCTGATAGATAATTCTCCCAATCCCCCGACGTCAAAGCATTGAACGATTCAGAAAACTGTGATCCCTTATAAAATTCTATAAAATTTTTCATTCGTTGTTCAACCTGTTGTGAAAAAGGTGTCGTTTGTAGAAACATCCTAAGCTCTTTGATATGATTTTGTTTTGTATGTCCTACATGATCTGGGTCTTCGACCGGGATATACTGATATATTAAATTATTAGAATCGATGGATGGGTTGATAATTTTATACAAATTCCATGGCATCTGAATTATGAAAAACGATGCCACAAAAATAATAAGCGGCGCGAAACGAAAGCGCTTTTTGATGAGAGTGTATACAATATATATGATGAGAAGTATCGGCAAAGACAACAATGAGCCGCCATGACTTAGACAACCAAGTCCCCACAATGCACCACTCGCACCTGCAATAATCAGATTTGTTTTTTCTTTAATGTGAGCCATGACGATGACAACTGCTAACAACAAAAAGTAAACACCAAAGAGTTTTGGCCACGTGTAATAAATGTTGAGAAAAACAAAAATATTTAGAAACAAACAAGCGACAATAATATAATCGATATTTCGTTTTTTAAATAAGTTACGGATAAAATACAGTAAAGGTAGAAAAAAAAGCATATTCAGTAATGTGCCGAGAATTTGATACTGCAGAAAAACATATTTTCCTGCTGTTAACGTAAGGAATGCGATTATGCTGTTCACCACCGCCATCAGTGGAGGGCGATCACCCATGGTCCAGCTATGCATGGTCCGCGGCTCCCATCGCCACGGTGGTCTATGATGGTTAAACACATCTGTTGTATCCCACTGAAGCCCATTATCACAGGGTAAATCGACAAACCCATTACGATATGCAATTTGCCATTGTGATTTTAAATCTGTGATTGGATTTTTCAATCCCACGGAGACAAAACACATACATATCATTGAACCAATTATGACAAAAAAAACTCCATATTTCATTTGGGCATTAATTGTAAATATTTCACCAATCAATTTATGTCCACCAAGTGGGAAAAGCAGTACTAAAATTAAGAGCAGAAAAAACGCACAGTATACACCCATTGGTGCTTTTAGTGCCTGCAGTGGGATAAAAACAAGTGAAAATAGTATTATCGTGACCGGTATGGACAATAAAAACGCTTGATTCAGGTCAAATATCTTTTCCGCATATATGCGTAACAATAAAAAGCCTGGAATAGTCAAAACCGAAAACAAGAACAATAGATATGCTAAAAATATGTATAATGCGATATATTTAGATTCCCAACCTGAGAATGCTATAATAATAATGAATAGTACGAATAAAAAAAATACGCTTTGCAAAAAAGGGCTAGTATAATGTGAGCTCAGGTCTTCCATACGATAAGTGATAATGATGTACGCAACTGTACAAAATATGATAAAAAAAGCGATTTTGATAGGGAAGGATAGCGGTAATAGTGCTAGCCAAGTTCCACAACCCAGTAGTTGCACCAACGCTAATCTCCGTATGGTTTGCATCTGTTTTGGGTCATTTCGTAAAAAATACGTGCTGATTGAAATAATGACAACAGAAAGAATCATCGCGATAAATCCTGAAATAGCACACCGCAACAGGATATCGTTGTAGAAATGCATCCGCATCGCCCAACGCACTTGAGTAGAAAATAAAATATTAAAAAACGCAAAAGTGGACAATAGTAGAACTGTTTTATATTTCATTATTATTTTTATCATAATCGCCTCCAATTATCACATTGATTCCGCAATATGTTCATATCGTTGCTGATAGTCAACTAATATTTTTGAAAAACATGTTAAATCAACATCATGATAGCTTAAAATATCGCTCACGTCAATAGTTGCTTCACCGTTGTTTCGTAATTCCGGATATCCGCAAGTCAAAGTCTTCTGACACTAATGTAAGATTTTTATTATAATAAGTATCACCAGCGATAAGTAAATCGTTCCATTTTTGCTTAAATAAATTTACTTCACTCGTAAAGCGCTGCTGTTTTTCAGGAGTATCTTCAAGGCCTCTGGATTTTGATTCATAATGCACTAGTTCAACATATGGTGTCCATACTATTCGATATCCACCGTTTCTTAACCGTATACAATAATCAACGTCATTAAATGCTAAAATAAACCGTTCGTCAAAACCGCCCAACGAACGAAATAACTGTTTTCTTGTCATCAGACAAGCCCCAGTCACGGCACTTAGGTTCTGCACAATTTTCAGTCGGGAAAAATAGCCATCGGCCTGACGAACAAATCCCTTGTGTGCATGACCTGCAATACCACCTATGCCGAGAATGACACCGGCATGTTGTATGGTATTGTTAGGGTAATACAACTTCGCTCCGACAGCTCCAATCTCGGGTCGGAGCGCATGTTCAATAAGGTTTTCCATCCATTGGGGGGTAATGACTTCAACATCGTTGTTCAAGAATAATAGCATCTCCCCTTTTGCCATACATGCGGCGGCGTTATTCACTGCTGCATAATTAAATGGTTTTTCCCAAGATACAATGCTAACGCCGAATTCACTTTTTAATTGTTCATAGAGCTCACGTATCCCCTGTTGCGTGCTGCCGTTTTCCATAATCAGTATCTCATAATTACGATATGAAGAGCATGAGATTATAGAATGAACACATTTTCTCAAATCATCGGCATGATTCGAATTCGGAATAATAATCGAAACTAATGGATTATGATGCCGGTGATACACTACACGATACGTTGTAGGAAGCAGGCCGGCATTGATATCTGCATCAATCCCATTATCGAAACAATAATCACGTAGTGCTTTTTTTGCAGATTCAACAACATACTCTTTTACCGAGACTTTATACGCAACCGAATTCGGATTTACCCGCCAATGGTATAATATCATGGGTATGTGTACAATGCATTTCGCCTGTCCTGTTGCACGCAGTATGAAGTCGTAATCCTGAGACCCCTGATATCCGTCCCGAAGCCAACCGATTTTTTCTCCGAGAGACCGTTTTACTACAGTAAAATGACATATATAATTATAGCTCAGGAGCATATCTATATTAAAATCCGATTTAAAGTGCGGCTGAAAACGTTTTGTTCCTGCATCATTGATCTTATCTTCATCGGAATATAAAAAATCAGCCTCAGGTTGCTTTTCAACAGCTTGCGCGATTTCATTAAGTGCCCATGGGGGTAAGATATCATCATGGTCAAGAAACCCAATATATGATCCGGTCGCAAGTGCTATTGCTGCATTTGTATTCAACGCAATACCGGAATTATTTGATAGTAGGGATAATTTTATTCTGCCGTCACTTTTTTCTGCCTGCTGCAGCACACGAATTACATCATCGGACAATTCAGCAGCAGCAACGCAAAGCTCCCATCGTTGATAGGTCTGCCTTTTCAATGATCTAAGAAAATCCCGTACATATCGTTTTGAAGTCTTATACGCTGGGACGACAACACTGATCAACGGCCGGTTTTCCATTTTCATTTTTCTTTGTGCCGCCAACTGTTTGCGTCCTGGCTCATTATCTCGCATCCATTTACCATAGTGCATCTTGCCGTGACCGAGAATTGTACGGCCAATTTTCAATGATAGCATGAGTATGGGTTTGAGTACTTTACGATAAAAAAAACGCACCAAAGGCACTTTCCCCATGGCATGCTTAACTCTGAATGGTACAGAACCTATAATCGAACCAAGTTGTGCATCACGTTCGGCCACTACCTGTTGCAGATAATCAATCTGATGCAAATTGTGATTATGTGCTGCTTCTAATCTTGGCAAACCAACACGAAATGTTTTGTTGTATTGTTCCGTTGAAGTCAATCGATAGAAATCATTAATAGAAAATATGTTTCTTGATTCCAAATAATTATAAAGCGAGTTGCTTTTTATAAAGCGATGAATTACACGCAACCCGAAGTGTCTGTACAATGGGTCACTATCGATGTCAATAGCCAACATTCCGACGATGAACGGAATGAATTTTGAAGGTAACATTTTATATGGTGCTGGCATATCAGGGAAAATAAGTTTTAGCTCACGCATATCATTTATTGTAATGAAATGCTCGAGGGCCTGTTCATATTCCCAGAAGGTGCGGACCGTGGTAACAGGATTTATTGTACTGGTATTGCTGTGAACACGGAAATATAGATTCTCATTTGGAACAATATGAATTTCATATTTCATGCAGATCCGCACCCACATATCATAATCAGGAATCTGCATATATCGTCTATCGTACAAGCCGACTGATGTATATACAGATTTTCGAATTAACGATGTCGGATGACAAAGACAGTTGCCCTTATAAAAAAAATGTCGCAACCATTCCTGTCGTGAACGATTTTCCTGCCGGAACACATCAAAGTGGGCAGGCGGAGTAATATTCTTCCCTTCTGAATCGATAAATGACGGGTATCCGAACACTGCCGCTATTGTTTTGTGTTTCGACAGGTATGCCACCTG
This sequence comes from Spirochaetota bacterium, assembly GCA_016214035.1. Classification (GTDB taxonomy): domain Bacteria; phylum Spirochaetota; class Brachyspiria; order Brachyspirales; family JACRPF01; genus JACRPF01. Next base: position 288,685 of record JACRPF010000014.1, read on the forward strand.
ATTCATCAGTTTATCCGGCATGAACACATCGTCTGAGCTGAGCATTGCAATATACTCGCCACGCGACATCTTTATACAGTGGTTTGCGGCTTCACATGCCCCCCTATTTTCTTTAAATACAAAAAGACGTATCCTTTTATCAGTGAACTGCTGTATCACCGTTACCGAATCATCCTTTGAGCCGTCATCTGTGATTACGATCTAAAAATCCTGAAATGTCTGATCAAGAACACTTTGTATAGTCTGCGCTATGTATTTCCCGTGATTATATGACGGGATAACCACACTTACTTTCGGCATTTTCATCTTCCCTGCAGCCCAATGATTAGCGAAGATATCTTTCGTACATCCTCCTCGGATAATCCCCCATAGAACGGAAGCGAGAGCGTTTCTTGTACGACCTGTGATGCGACTGGAAGATTATCACGTGCTGATGATGGAATCTGCCGATAACAGGTGTAATCGCTGGCAAGCGGATAGAAATACTTGCGGGTGAAAACATTGAAAGGCTGTAATCTCTCATATACCTCATCGCGAGTCATTCCAAATTCGTCGGCAACGATACGAATCACATAATACTGATAACTGTCCTTGACTCCGGATATTTCCTTTTGTAAACGAATGCCTGATACCGACCCCAGCATTACATTATATATATCTCGTAAATGCCTGCGTTTCTTCATCTCATCAGGAACCATTGTAAGCACACTTCTGCCGATACCTGCCTGCACTTCGTTCATCTTTCCGTTAATTCCTGGCATGACAACTTCATCTTCGTTCTTAATCCCGAAGTTTTTGAGAAGGTCGATGCGCTGCTTGAGATCAGAATCATTGAATGTAAGGCACCCGCCTTCAACTGTGTGAAACAGTTTTGTGGCGTGGAAGCTGAACATTGAAATATCGCCAAAAGTACCTATTCCACGTCCGTTTATCTCAGTCCCGAACGCATGCGCCGCGTCATAAATGACCTTCAGGCCGTATCGACGCGCCACCGTCTCAATAGCAGCAACATCGCACGGCACGCCGAACACATGAACGGCAAGTATGGCAGTTGTCCGCGGAGTTATCATGGATTCGATTTTCCCGGCATCGATATTCATAGTCTGTTCATCTATGTCGCAGAAAATCGGCGTTATTCCGTTCCATGTCAGCACATGCGGCGTTGCGGGAAATGTGAACGGCGTTGTTATCACCTCGCCGGAAAGCCGAAGACTCTGTATCGCGACGATAAGCCCTATAGTCCCATTATTGAAAAGACAGGTGTTGGGGACTTTTAGAAACGACTGTATCTCTTTTTCTAGCGATTGATGCTGTGCGCCATTATTGGTCAGCCACTGAGAAGCCCAAATTTCTTCGAGTTTTCCGGTAACATCAGAAATCGGTGGAAGTAACGGTCGTGTTACATAAATCGGTTTTTCAAATTTATTATTTTCCATATTTATTGAAGTAGTTCCCTTTTTATGTTATTGAATCCAGATATGATTTCTCTTTATCAAGTAATTCTCTACTTCTTTCTTTTACAAATCGGGCCGGAGAACCCATACAAATAGTCCATGGATTAACTGACTTGACCACCATGCTCATAGCACCGACTGCCGCACCTTCACCGACGGTAACCGAATGCATAATGATAGATCCTGCTCCGATTATTGTATGCCTAGATAAAATGACACGACCGCCCTGAACATCCCGATACTTATTCGGAACGGTAGGGTTTGTAAGTGATTTACCGCTATAATCATCTGTTGCGCTATATATAAGGACACGTGCTGACAACCCGGCAAAATCATGAAGTTCAATCCCATACGAACCAAATAAGCCGCAGTAACAGGCAATATGTACATTGTTCCCGATTGCTATTTTCCCGGACAATACAACATAATCATCTATGCGTACATCATTACCAATAACAATTTCATCTGCCCCATAAAGATTTGCATAACGGCTTATACGAACATTTTTGCCAATACATTTCAAACCGATAGTTTTCAATTCATCTATTGAATAATATGATGTTACCATGCTCTTTCCTCATGCGCCATTATAAGATATGATACAATTGAGTACCGTCATTTTATTCCATTTGCGATGGGCATTTCGGTAGTATAACATACCTCTTGTTAACGTCAACTAAAATCCAATATACAAAAATATCAAATAAACTTGATTTTAATAACACCTAGAAAAAACAGTATTATACTTTTCCAATTTGCATGTGCAATTCGGCTTTCAAAAAAATATTGCATATTGGTTTTTTGATATTCCAAAATACCGCAAAATCGCTTGCATCATTCGAGCCTGTCCGTTTCCAGAGCAGACTCATTTTTTTCTCAAGAATTGTGTAGGCGGGTTTTACCGAATCCCAGGAAATATCATCGAGAATAATAAAGCCGCCTTTATTTAATAACGGGAGATATAAATCAATATCATCCATGACCCTACCGGTATCATGATTACCATCAACATGTATCAAATCAAAACATACTTTATTTTCACGAAACCAAATATTGGCTTGTGCGGACGTTTTCCGTATTAGTATGCAATGGGCAGTATATTCATACTTTGTATTCAAGGAGGCAACAGAGTTGTATATACCGTCAAAATCAGCATTCTTTACAAATTCGTCAATCTTCTGGCGAAGCGGGATATTATCTTTTTCAAGCGCTTCGACAGCACTCCACGGATCAACACCGTAAACCACACCGCCGGTACCAAGTTTATGCGCGACAGCTTGCGGAAATAGAGATCTCCCGCGATATACACCAATATCAATACTATTTTGAAGATTGAACTTTTTTATAAGATAAGCCATCACCAGAGCTTTATGCAGACTACACCCACCACCAAAATCAATTGGTATCCGGTCAAGTACTACTCGAACTTCATTGACTACGTCAATCCACTTGTGTGCCATTTCAAACTCCCGTTATTTATTTTTTTATTTTCATCTTTAACAAAGGTTCATATATTCACTTCAGATTTGCGCATATGGTTTCAACTCTAGGAGCCATTTGTTTTTCAATATCATATATATCATGAAATTTTTCAAATCCTTTTTGCGCCAATATATAAAGGTCATTCGGTTTTTCTATAAACGGCAGTATGCTTGCAGCAATAGATTCCGGATCTGTTGCAATAATTTTTAATTCTTTTCCGTCATTAAAACATTTATTCTCATTCAAAACATCGCTACAGAATACTGCAACACCGTTTAAACCGGCCTCAACACAAGATCCAGTTGGAAAACCATCAAAACTGCCAGGGTAGAGTATAAAAGGGCGATTCGGGGACAGGATAATATCCATTTTTTTATAAAACGCAGTGAAGAATGCTTTATATTGAATACCATAGAAATGGATATAACCGTCAATATCTTTCATTTCGACATCTGACCGATCGAATCCGCCCACTATATGAAAACGAATATCTTTTCGATGCTGTAAAAGCCGGCGAGCGACCTCGATAAAGATATCATAGCCTTTATCAATACCGCCATTCATATACTTGTTGGCAACAAAGCAGATATCAAATGTATCCTTATCATTTTTAAAATACTGTTTTGAAATCCCATTATGTTTGTTGAAATAATCGCTCGGTAGAACACCGCCGAATTTATGCACTATCCTGTCCTCCGGGCAGAAACCGTTCTTTCGTAGATAATTATATGTCGTATATTGTGTCGTAATCACAGCTCTAAATAAGGGTGATGCAAACACCTTCTGCAATTTATCATCGCTCACTTTTTCATTCAGCCAGAACCCTCCGCCGGGATACAGCGTAAAAACAAATGGTATTTTATCTCTTTCCAACAGCGGAAGATATTGATAAATATTGTTGATAAAAATCGTGTAACATAGCCTTGCAGAGTACACATTGTCTTTTACATGTTTTTTAAAATATTTGGCATAGCCCGGATATTCTGCTTTATAATCAATATAGTACTTTTTGTAATCCTTCGCAAACGAAAATACCTTCACGTCTTTCATCTTTGTAAAATAATAATTATATTCTGCTATCCTAAAACCGGACAACAGATAGGGGGCTATATCATCTAATATTAATAGATTTGAACGTTTTGTATTCATTGCGTCATACAGCATCTTTACGATAGCGGATGATACCACCGTAATTACACAGCACTTTCCCGCGAAATTGAATACTCAATTGTCGCGGGTATTTGTACGATACTGAAGACCTGTGTCGGCTGTTTTATGCATACTTCAAATATATATGCATTCTCTATCCAGTCAAAAAAAACAACATCGGAAAAATTTTTCGTATCATCAAAATGTGATACAAGGATGTTTATGCTATATCGGCCATGAATCAGAGGTGTTTTGGTTGTAAATACTACCTGTAAATGATCGCCTTCTGAAAAGTTGGTGTCATATACTCCGTTCCTGCTTGCAAATGTATCATACCCGAGAATCGGCTGCATCTTTGAATCCCTGATTTGATATGCAACCGAAACATGAGTATTTACACGTCTTGCAATAAGATCAAGGATAATGGTGATTTCCTGATCAAAATCAACAGTAGCACCAATCGGTTGCCCATTCTTGCCTAATATACTGATTTTGGAAAATTGCATCTCACCAGAACCTGTCCTAAAATGCTCAAGTCGGTTAAAATCACCAATACTTTGCATCGCAATTTTATCAGCATCATTTTTCTGAGCATCTGTGTTTTTATTAATCTTTTCAATATATTTCCTTGCGTATTCTGCGGTCACGTATGCTGGTTCCCGATACAATACACACGCACCATTGTCAATCCATAAACATATACCGGATAAAGCACGTATTGTTGACAGATCATGACTTACCAAAACCACACTGATACCACGCTGTTTGAGCAAATGCAACTTTGTCATACATTTGGCTTGAAACACCATATCCCCCACCGCAAGCGCCTCATCCACAATAAGTATATCCGGATCCACATTTATCGCCGCGGCAAAAGCAAGCCGCACGTACATACCACTCGAATATGTCTTCACCGGCTGATCGATAAATTCTCCAATCTCGGCGAATTCCTCGATGAGCGGCATACGCGCTTCCATCTCTTTCTGTGTAAACCCCATGAGCGCACCGTTCATCAGAACGTTCGCACGCCCCGTGAAATCCGGATTGAAGCCGGTACCAAGTTCAAGCAAAGACGAAATACGTCCATTTCGTATCACCGACCCGCTTGTAGGCTGCAAAACACCTGCAATGATCTGTAATAATGTCGATTTCCCGCTGCCGTTCTGGCCGATGATGCCAACAGTTTCGCCTTTTTTTATTTCAAAGGAGACGTCTTTCAACGCCCAGAAATCATGATGATAACTGCGCTGCCCGAAAAACAGTATTTCCTTAAGCCGGTCCCGCGGGTGTTTATATATTTTATACCGTTTGGCGACGTTATCAACAACAATAGCTGCATCACTCATAATATTCTATTCTATAGCATCGGGACAAAAATTGATAGTATTTACACATACTAGCTCCATGTTATATCGGTTAATGTAACGCGATTTTACTGTATTTTGTCTGGCTTTCAGTAAGCCCCAAAGTACCCGTGGCTAATTCCGGAATTCTCCGAGATATATGGCTTTGACGGACAAGAGATCTCTAGGGAGAATTCTATGCGCAACGACGAAACAACAAGTCAACGGCTTGTTGTTTCGTCAATTCCATACAAATGGGTCTCCACCCTATATACTGATTGCATTATTTTTCACGCACGGAAAAATCCTCATACCGTGCCGTGAGATTGATATTATAATACGGATCCCCGGCACGGAACACGCTTTCCCATTTATTCCCCAGAAGTACTATTTCCATCATCTTCCGACGCACCTGCTCATCGGTCTGGTCATATCCCCTAGTAATCGACTCAAAGTGCAGTAACCTGGCGTATGGGGTTGTGATTATCAGATAACCTTTTTCACGCACCTTCAGACAAAGATCGACATCGTTCAAAGCAACTGGAAAACGCTCGTCAAAACCGCCCACCTCGTCAAAGACATTCCTGCGCATCATGAGACATGCGCCGGTAACCGCACTGACATTGTGTATGGACTTCAAACGCCCGAAATACCCAGGTGAATCAGCGGGAAAATGCCGATGCTCATGTGCCGCCGTACCCTGTATTCCGATGAGCACTCCTGCGTGCTGAATGGTATTATTTTTATACAGCAGGGTCGCGCCTACGATTCCATTTTCCTTGAATTGAAGATGCTCCACCATCCGTTCAAGCCAGTCTCCGGTGAGTACTTCCATATCGTTATTGAGGAACAATATGATATCACCGACAGCTTTGTGTACCGCATGATTGTTGAATGCGGCATAGTTGAACACTGCCCCTTTCGGTTCGGCTATAATCTTCACCCGGTATCTGCTGCGAAGCTCATCGTACACGGCAAAGGTGTCAGGCAATATGCTGTTATTCTCAACAATGATAACTTCATAGTTTTTATATGTGGTCATTTTGAAAATCGATACGACACATGTTTTCAGTAATGCCGCATTATCTTTGTTGAGAATGATGATAGATACTTTCTGCGATGTCTTGATGCTATATTTTATCTGAAAAACATCGTCCATCTCGGATACGTTGACGGCGCCCGTTCTGCGTATCCTTCTGAGATGATCTGCAATCACCTGCTGTTCGTTTCGCGCAGTATGTGTGGCGTCTGCGGGTTTAACCTTGTGATGATTCCTGTGTTCATGAAAAAGGACTTTCGGTATATGTGTACACTGATACTTCTCGGTCAATCGAAAAATAAGATCATACAATGCGGCAGAGCCGAAATCTCGTCTCAGCCATCCAAGAGCTTCACCGCAAGCACGCTTCACGATTATCTTGTCCTTGATATAATTGCAGCTTCGAAGATAATCCGGGCTCAAACCAGGTTTAAAGTTTGGATTAGAACGAATGCCGCATATACCCATAACATCCTCATCGGTATAAAACATACCGGTATTAGGATATCTTTTTACCTCAGACGCGATAATTCTCAAAGCATTTCGGCTTAGGACCGTATGTTCCGGTAAAAATACCAGATACTCACCCGTTGATACGGATATGGCTTCACGTATCGAAGCCGCTGGCGAGAACACTGATTTGAACCTATTATCATTTCCCACATACTTTCTGATATTACCTTGCATCTCTTTTGAGATAACGACACACATCTCCCAATTTTGGAATGGCTGTTTCTTCAAACAGCGGAAAACATCAATGATTTCATGCAGTGATGCATGGTGCCCATCAAAGATCACCGACAGCAACAGCTCTTCGTCCGCCATGTTGCCGATATTTTTATCACCGAATATCTCATGAGAAATTATCCATCGCTGATAGGGAAACAGCTTTATCTTCAAAAATTGGTCATACAACCATCTATACATTGGGCGGATAGTATACCGCAACAGACGATTAAGAACCGGCGTAAAAGGCAGTTTTCTTATCATGCTGATCATCCGGTATAACGGAGCTACTTGCATCATTTGAATCTCTGTCCTGAGATTAATCAATGCTTCATCCTGCTGTTTGATTACAGTGTGTAGTTTTTGCAGCTTCTGTTCTTTCCTAGGGGGCAACGCATGATGTTCTCCCGTTTTAATTTTTAATGACTTTTTATTTGATCTCATCACGGTCGCCTCTGCCTTGGTGAAGGCATACGTTTATGTATCCATTTTTTAAAAAACACATCACTTCCTGTATTTTTAATATTCATATCAGCATTCTTCGCAATGTGCTTTGTATTTTGTTCAGACGTGAACTCCTGAAATGCAGCGAATGGCGTTGTCAGTATTTTCTTCCCATTTGCCCGCAATGAAAAGCACAGATCCATTACCGCGTAGACACCTCCAAGTCCGGTGTCAAATCCCTTCACTGCAAGCAGATCACTTCGGCGCACACAAATACAGGCATCACTTATCGCGGTGACCTCACGGACAACAGCGAACTCCATTAACGGCCCACCCGATCCGCGGGGAAGCCCTCGCCCGCAATATTGGATATCGCCGTTTTTATCAATTTCTATTCCGGCATCCTTTATCGCATTATCCTGATAATATATAATTCCGCCGACAGCCCCGACATCGTGTGCCGAACAATGTGCCATAAATTCATCAGTCCAGTCCGGAGCCAATGGAATTGTCAAACCATCCATGAATATGATGTATTCGTCAGTGATGCGCTTTGCGGCATCGCTATACGCTTCTGAAACCGATCGCGCATTCGTCTCAAGCACGGCAATATGATTATTTTCCCGCATAGCATGTAATGTCTCTAACACGTGAGGTTCTGTATTTTTGTCTGTTACAATATAAATAGTATAGTCATTATATGCAGTGCGTTCCATAAATGCCTGGATATATGATTCGAAAACAGCTTTATTCTGATTCAGCGGAATCACAATTGCTATCGAAGTCTTACTTTTCGTTGGCGCATGCAATCTAACACATCCGTTATCGAGCGCGACCGCATGATATTGCGATCGTTTTTCTGATAAATGTTCATTCACTATCTGAACAGGCTCACGGGCAACATCAATGAATGCCTCCTGTTGCGATTGCCTGATAACAGGACTGCCGCCCGTCGCCGACATCTGTCTGAGAATTCCGGATAATGCTTGCGCATTCTTTCCCCAAGTGAATTGTGATGTTACGAAGTGCACCGCGGAAGTGCGCAAGGATGTCTGCAGTCGCGAATTCTGTATTACCGCAGCTGCAAAGCGGCATAGTTCATCCTCGTTCTGAAAATGCCACGGCGTAACTTCTGGATGTGCTGCATATGAATAGCCCGCAGCAGGTGTTCCCAATGCCATAGCTTCAACCAGAGGCAGATTGAATCCTTCCCAGCGGCTCGCAGATATGAATAGATCGGATCGTGCAATGACTGCGTTTTTCAGCGCATCAGGCGCATTTTCAAGCATGAGAAATCCGTGATCACGCAGCATCGTTTCAGCGGCATTGTTCTTCGGGATAGATTTTCCGATCATAACCCAACATAAGGGACGCGGTTCGCAGACCTTTGTAAGTTTGTCCTTCAGCGATATCAGCTCTGGAAATCCTTTATAATAACTTTCAGCTTCACCGATCCGTGAAATAGTCGAGATCAGAACAGCGTTTTCAGGTAGTGATATCAATGTATTGATGTCGTCATGTGCTATCGGCTGGCGGGTAATGTGATCTGAGCCGTTATAAATCACCGTTGAATTGGTGATTCCCGAACAGCGTTTTACATATTCCGATATGCTGATATGAAAATGATACCTATCGATAGCTCTGTACTTGCTGTCTATTGCATTCTGTATTCGTTTGGCCTGTATTGGAGGAAACAGGTCTGCACGAGGCTCGCCATGATCATATGCAATCTTCAACAGCGGATGCAGCGAATATGAGCCGATCATCTCCCAGTACGGAGGCGTATGTACAATCACAATATCAGGCCGTATCTGCTGCAGTATCGAATGTACGGAATCCTGATCGAAACCGATCTTGTGCACCGGAACATTGAAACTGCCTGCATCTTCAGTATCCGGGCTCGCAATCGCAAGTGAAATACCCTGCTGTGAAAGAAGTCTTGTCTGTTCACGTAGAACCAGCCCTACGCCGAACCCCTGCCGGAGTACCGATGAAAAACAAAGTATCTTCATACGACATTCCGGAATCGATCAGTGTTCACCGGCTGCGGCAGTATCATAGCCTGAATGTATGACCGCCACTTCCAGAGAAAATATGAACGATCATGATTGTTAACACTTCCTTTAGGACGTGTCCCATTCTCAACATGTATAACATCAGCTTGATCGATATACCCGATATCATGCCCCATCCGCCGGACCTTCATGCATAAGTCGATATCCTGAGATTCTTCTTCATAGTGTTCATCAAACCCATGAAGCGATATGAACAATTCCTTTTTTATAAACAGGAATGCGCCGGTAACTGCTGGAATAAACTCCAACACGTTGCTTGCAGGATAACGTTTTGATTCCTGCCCATGGAGACGATGATACGGCTGGCATACGCGAGTCCTGTCATCATGAAAAAATACTCCGCCATGTTGAATGCGCCCTGATGGATAGAGCAGTCTCGTACCGACAATACCGGCATCATTATCGAGAAATACGCGCTGAATCTCAGTGAAAACAGAACTGTCCGTAAGTGCAATATCATTATTCATAATGCCAAGCACCGCACCATGCGCATGATCACGCACCAATTGGTTGTAATTTCTGCTGAAATGATAATTCATGTTGGTGACTACGGTGATCAGATCCTCATGTTGCCGATAGAATTTCAGCACCTGCTCATCAGAAGACCCTGTATCACCGACTATTATCTCAAAGTCATGTTCCGTCCGGTACCGGATTAATGTTGTCAACAGCGGGATTATGTATTCCGGTGAATTTTTATTGAGGATTATGATTGAAAACGCCACTGACTTGCCGGTGACAGATTGATCTGAAAGTAATGGCGCGGCGTTCAACTGCATATCCTGTTCATATCTATTTTCACTCATCGATTCTGAAACAGCTCTACGATGATACAATATGCTCTCACAGTGCGTTGAACGGATATCAAGTCGTGACAAGCGTAGTAATAATTCAAGATGCTGTGTTCGACCGCCTCCCCGGGGAAAATGATTTCCATCCGGCAAAGCATGTTTTTTGAAGCAATATGCATTGTTGATGTAATTCCAACCTGTCAGCATGGTGTAATCACATGCCGGCTTAAAAAGCGGATTACGTCGCCTTGATTCCACATCCGTTATTTGATCCTCATTGAACGTTATCAACGCAAATCCTTTCTCCGCCTGTGCGGCAAGAGAATAGAGACAATGCGCCGCAATGGTATCGCCGGCCTGAATGATGAGAATATAATCACCCTTCGTATATGAATATGCCTCGGTAATATAACCGGCCCGAGTATTACTCATGAGTATGTGTACGCGCGACTGCTGTACCGGTAACTGCACTAAAAGCTTTTCCGCTTGAGCGATATCATCCGCTGTTCCGATAATTATCCAGGCCCAATTATCATAAGTCTGTTCATTAAGTGACCGCGCCAAACCCATAAAGTGCGTATCAGATATTTTGTCAATCGGAGTGATAATTGAAAAAGATACACTGCGACTGTGGAATTGTTTTCGTTGCCTTTTCAATTCTTTTTGAGAAGGTTCATATACTTGTATCCATTGCTCATACTCATTACATCCATGTAACTCTGCCCGCATACTTATCAGTGCTGCCCTTATATCACTAAGTAACTGAATAAATCCAGCTCTTTCTATTTTTTTTAAAAGTGCCGGTACTGCTCTGCGCATATAACGAATTTTCAGTTTTGAAAACACTCTTTTTTTTAATATTAACGCGACACGTCTTCGCCGTGAACCCATCGGCAACAGCATCAGCAAAATATTACGTACCATGTATTCCCGTCATTTATAATGTAAATAGAGCCTCTATGGCTCATTATTATATAAAACAGTATAGCAGAATAGTGTTAAAGGTAAATACCTGTAATAACACATTATAAATCTGCATGAATATATAAAAGTGCAATTTTTTGACTTTTATTTTCAGATTCATCAAATTTTTATGAAATATTGAGCTCGCTTGAAATCGTCTTGAATCCAGAAAGAAGTCGTATTGAAGCCGTTCCGATACCGATTTGACCAAAGGTAGACTAAATTGACATCACCACTGGAATTTATCAAAAAAAGGCCTTATCTCAAGTTCGCTTCATTGGACTGAACCCCATCGACTGTTCGCCTTCGGTTTGTATCACGTTCGTTTCCGGTTCGTTCCGCCTGCAGGGTTATTAGATTGACCTGAACTTTCACCGCATCGCCACATCAACCATGGCCATATAGTTTTCTATTGGCACATAATGAGTGAAACTGTTGCCGGCGCCCACCGCATACCCGCCCGACGATGCCGAACGTGCCAGCATCAACTCGGTGCGCTGCTGTATCTCCTTTTTTGAGGCCCGGCAGAGGAAATCAACATCCATACCGCCCATGATGGCTATGCGGCCCTTATAGGTGTCGTATGCATCCTCTACCGGCTGTATGGCATCCTCGTATGAGTGCTTGCCGTCATACCCTATCGTATCGATAATGTCATCCATTACATGCTTAAGATTGCCGCATGAATGAAGCACCGCAAGCCGGTTATGCTTATGAATAGTCTCCACAACCCGTTTATGCCACGGCACAACATATTTCTGCATGTCTTCGGTTGACAGCATGGTCTGGGTCTTGAAACCCCAGTCGTCGTTGAACATGCATGCACCCACGGTGTCATACTGCAGCACCTGTTCATAATACCGCACAAAGCGCGAGCCGACGGCGTCGAACAGGTCCTGCACCAGAGCAGGATCATCTGTCATCATATAACAGAGACCTTCATAACCCACCAGCGCCATCACGTTCTCAAGCAGTCCGCCCGGAGAGAACACGAACAGCTTCATGCCGTCGGGCAGATGCTGCTTCATTTTTCCCAGCGCGGAATAATCGAATGCATCGGGGTCCGGCCAGGGGTATTTTTCAAAGTCGGCACGGTTCGATATCACCTTCTGCGATTCCAGCGTCATGGAAGCCTTGTGCTCAACCGCTTTCTTCGGGAATGCAAAGAGTGACCCATGCGTGCTCGTAAAATCATAGCCCACGGCGTTGAATGCTTTTATCCTGAATTTCATCACCGCTTCCAGGTCGCCCCCGGCGGGATGTTTTTCTCCGGCAAAGTGTTCCAGCACCGGTCCGTTGAGGATGAATTCGAACAGTGTTGGCCGTGACGGGCGCTCCTTCTTCAGCACCTTCACCAGATTCGAAAAATCAGCCTGCCGCTTTTTCATATTCTTGCTCCGCCGTTTGATACGCAGAATATAGCTATGGCCTTATATTTAGAAAGCAGGCGGAGTTGCTAATGTTTTGTATAATCTTGCGTAACCTGTACTTGACAAAACATTCATAATGTATATATTTGAATAAAAATGAAGCAGGTAATATATGCCTAAAACGATAACGCTGCGTATTGACGATGATACCTATACCATTCTGAAAACTGCTGCCGACGCTGAAAGACGAACGATATCGAATTTCATCGAATATGCCGCAATTTCGCATATCAGCGAAGAAGCTTTCGTTGACGATGTTGAAATGAACGAGATTATGAATAATAAAAAATTGACCGCATCGTTTAACCGGGCACGGGAAGACGTCAAGAAAGGTAAATATAAAATTGTTACATGAATTCAGCATTGCTGAAACCGAGACGTTTCAGAGCAGTATGCAGAAAAATGAATTCCGCAAGCTGTATAAAAAAATATACGACTACATTTATCCTCAATTGAGGCGTAATCCGTATTTCGGGCATAACATAAAAAAATTAAAGGGCGATTATGCGGATATTTACAGATACAGAATCGGCAATCATAGATTATTTTACACTATTGAAGAATCAAAAGTAACAGTGTTTATTTTGGATATTGCCGACCGTAAAGACGCATATAAAAAGAAATAAACGTACCCGGCAGACACTTGCTGTACTACGCGAGCCGTCAGGTGCTCATATTTGGGTCTCAATAACCCGTCATAAACCCAGCCTTTCACACTGTTCTGCCGCAGCATCACCACGAAGTTTCAGTGACAGCATCATCTGTTTCATCGCCAGCTGCATCCGTTCTACTTGAGCCGTTTCCTTATCGGCAAGATTCACAAGCTCGTTCATATCAGTACGCTTGTCGGACAACCATGTGGGTGTATCCCACGACTGTTCATTTATAACCGGACGTTTACCGTCGTTAAAAGCGCCGAGGCCATAGTGCAGGAATTTGGCAAGCGCATACCCGTACCAGTTGAGCGGCTTATTTTCTGTCTTAGGACTTTGATGCAGTATCCAATTCCCGTCGGTTATCGAGACACTTTTACCGAACTGCCCCATAAGCGCATAGTCCCGCGTTTTGGCCGATGCATTTTTGAGCACCGGCATAAGATCTACGCCGTGAATCAGCTCCGGCACCGGTTTCCCTGTTGCGCCAAGCACTGTTGGGAATATATCCACCAGTTGTACAAGCTGCTGCCGTCGTTCATTCTGTGTAAAAGGATTCGCCACAATGAACGGGATATGCCCCACGGCGTCGAACTCATGTGTTTGCAGTTTGCCGGTACGGCCGTGATCACCGTTGAACGTACCATGATCGGTGGTGAGGATAACGATAGTATCTTTCCACATATCGTGCCGGTCCAGTGTATCCATGAGATGACCGAGCCAGCGGTCCACTTCAACCACTTTCGCCGCATAGCGCGCCCGTAGGTGTTTGAGCATGCGCTGCGTGAGTTTGCCTTCCCACCGGTCATACGGCCATCCGCTTGACCAGCCTTCGACATCATAACCGTCTGCATCGAACATCCTGAGATATTCCTCCGGCGGATCGAGCGGTTCATGCGGGCTGAAGCAGTCTATATGCAGATAGAAGTCCTTGTGTTCGCGGTTCCGTGTAATCCAATCTGATGCCTTGATGAAATTCTGCGCGGTGAACGTGTCTTCCGGTTTTTTACAGATGAAATGCTTATTTCGGAAATGGCGCTCAGTCTTTGCCATCCGGTCCTTTTCCGGGCAGAAGAAATCAACCGGATCGGTATAATAGGCATCAGCCTCGCAGCCGCGTATCAGATCAAAACCCGAATAACCCATATGATAATTGCCGGCGCCCTGCTCCCAGAGATGAAAATGGTCGCTAATGAGATAACTGACATTATGGCCGTGCGCTTTCGACCACTGCATCGATTGATTCGGAGGGCCCGACACGAGCCGCGGCAGGTCGATGTCATCCTCCTCAAGCGGTCCCCAGCCGCGCTCGAGGAATTCGTAACGCCCGGTGTAGATATCACGACGTGCCGGCATACACGGCGTGCTTCCGCAGAAACAATTTTCAAAGGTAACCCCGCGCGCGGCGAGGCGGTCCATATTCGGCGTAGGCACAACCCAGTCCGGCGCTTCCCTGCTCCAGCACTGATTGAGCGGCTTACCATGATTATACGGTCCGCAGTGATCGCGTCGCAGTGTGTCGCAGAGGATGGTAATGACGTTCATGTGAACTCCGGCAAAAATAAGTAGATTTAGTATACTATTGTTTTATTAAAACGAGAATAGACTGAAATGATCGCCATGGACAGAATTGAACCGCGGCACCACTCGCCTCGGGGCATCCAAACACCATGACTTGCGCTTGAAATACAACAACTTCATATTCAAAATACATCTACACGCGATGAGCGGAGAGAAGAAATGTCTTTCTGAGCATCGTGCATATAAGTCAACAATTTAGAATAATCACTATTTATTATAAACGATAAAGTATGAGAGCGGCTGGATGCGTGGCCATGGATGGCCAAGGGAGGCGGCGGCACGGATGCCGCTAAGCCGACCAGCGATCCAATTGTTGTCCATTATAGATTTTGCAATATCATTTTTAACGTCGCTTTCGCGGTGCATCCAGCACCGCTTGCGCTCGGCGTTAGCGCGGAAAAAACCGTTTTCACGTTATTGTCGCGCATCCGACGCGCGGTGATTACGGACATTTAAGCCCGTTATCGTTTTGTTTCCTCCGCGCTACAACATATTATACGGGTCCACATCTATCTCCACATAATCATCCTTCCTCGGGCGGAATTTCGTCCGCACATGCTCCACAAGGCTGGTCACCATTTTCGGCGACATTATCTTCAGGATGATATGCCAGCGGTAATATTTCTTGAGTTTCGCTATCGGACAGGGTGCCGGACCCAGTATCGCAAGCGACGACTTTCCCTCATGCGGCGATATCATGCCGTGTATGGAAGCGGCATCAGCCTTAACCGCGGCTTCGTTCATGCCGCGAATAACAAAACGCACCAGACGCGAGAACGGCGGATACCGGAGCGATTCACGGAGCGCTATCTCATCCTTATAGAACGCATTATAATCATGCTCCTGTGCATGACGTATCGTGTAATGGTCCGGATTATAGGTCTGCACATACACCACTCCCGGTGCATCGCCACGGCCGCAGCGGCCAGAAACCTGAGTGATAAGCGAGAATGTCCGTTCGGCTGCTCTGAAATCGGGAAAGCCGAGTCCCGTATCGGCAGACAAAACGCCCACCAGCGTAACGCCGGGAAAGTGAAGCCCCTTGGATATCATCTGCGTTCCCACAAGTATATCCGTCTTTCCGGCGGCGAACTCACCAAGTATCTTTTCATACGCTCCGGCCTCGCGCGTTGAATCATGGTCCATCCGCGCTATGCGGGCTTTCGGAAACAGCGTGGCTATCTCAGATTCAACCTTTTCCGTACCGGTGCCCATCAGCGAGACCTCGCCCGCCCCGCATTCCTTGCAGGTAGTCTCGTACTTTCTTGAATAGCCGCAATAGTGACAGAGCAGCGTATTTTTATTCTTGTGATAGGTCAGTGTAATGCTGCAGTGCGGACAATCCGCCGTTTTGCCGCATTGCGGACATACGACAACCGGCGAATGACCTTTACGGTTGAGAAACAATATCACCTGCTGCTTCTTGTCAAGCGCTTCATGTACCGCTTCTACGAGTACGCCGCTCATCGCGGGGAACACATCGGACTTTTTCGCCGTGCGCATATCGATGACGTTCACCTTCGGCAGTACGGTCGCGCCGACACGCTGACTGAGCGTGAGCAGTGTGACACCGCCGCCGGAACGTGCGTGATAAAACGTCTCAAGCGCCGGCGTGGCGCTTCCAAGCACGAGCACCGCGCGCTCCTGCTTCATCCGCCAGAACGCTATCTGCCGGGCATGATAGCGCGGCGTTTCGGATGATTTATAGCTTCCCTCATGTTCTTCGTCGATGACAATAAGCCCGAGCTCCTGTGCCGGCGAAAATATCGCCGAGCGCGCTCCAACGACAATGCGTATCTCACCGCTCCGTATGCGCTGCCAGTAGCGGTACTTCTCTGTTTTCGGAAGCCTGCTGTGAAGCACGGCGATGTGTCCCGCAAACCGCCGTTCGAAACGTTCGATGGTCTGCGGCGTGAGCGATATTTCGGGAATGGCGACGATGGATTGTTTCCCAAGCGTCAGTGCGCGGTCAATGGCCCGAAGATATATTTCTGTTTTACCGCTCCCGGTAACACCGTAGAGCAGAAATGCTTTCGGTTCTTTTGTACCCAGTGCATCAGAAACTTCGGCGAATGCACTCACCTGCTCCGCATTCAATGTAAGCTGCGTCTCGGGAATATCAGTTCTGTCTTTGACGGTTTTTATCCGTTTCGGCGGATCACCTGCGGGAAGTGCCGCGAACAGCGCCTCACCGTACGAGCAGTGATAATAACCCGCCATCCATTGCGCCAGTTTGAAATGCATTTCATCGCATATCGGAGCGGCGTCGATGACCGACTCAACGGATTTCATGCCGGGAATACCGTCCGCGCGTTCCGTTTCACTCACGACAATACCTTTTACGGTGCGTGAACGCAACGGCGCCAGTACACGGCAGCCGATAAGACTTTCCGTGACAGCTTCGGGTTTTCGATAGGTTAACGGTTCGTTGAGCGGTGTATTAAAGACTACCTGAACATACATGCGGCCGCTTTTTCTTACTGCTCCGTCGTCTTAAGCTTCTTCTTTTCTTCTTCCTGCTTAGCGGAACATTTCACACAGCGCAATGCATGAGGAATTGCATCAAGGCGGTTCTCTTCAATATCGCATCCGCAATCGGCGCATTGACCGTAGGTGCCTTCCTGAATGCGCTTCAGCGCAGCGTTGATGCGCTCCAGTCTGTTCTTTTCGTTCTGCGACAGCCCCACCAGAAGCTGTTTTTCATACGCTTGAAATGCAACATCGAGAATATCTACTTCTTCCTGTTCCTTCAGCGAATTGTAACTTTCATTTTCCTGCAGCAGTTCTTCCATGACCTCCTGCTTTTCTTTGACAAGGACGTCCTTGAACTTCTTAAGACTCTTCTGATTCATTGCTGCCTCCTGAAAAAGGTGTGCTATTCTACTATGTTTGTTTGAGTTGTGCAAGCATTTTTTGGAGTTTTTCTCCGTCAATAAGGTCTACGGCATAGCGCTCCGAGGTCTTGATTGCTGCATCGGTAAAGAACGACGGGGTTATGATAATGCCCCTGTCGGCCCGGTGTTCCTGCACTTTCGAGAGTAATTCACGAATATGGAGCTCGCCGATGGGGTTTATCCATTTTCCCGCCTCTACGATGGTCTCGAATATCGATGCCCCCTGTTTATATGCGGTGTATAACCGTATCTTCTCCGGCGTCACTTCCTCTTTATTGATGGTATGACCCATCTTTACCATTATTTTTTTTATCGATGCGAGAAATTCGTTCGCAGACATGCCGAGAAGACGGTCAAGCTCAGTTCCTTTGCCGCTTTTCAATCGGCCGAACGTGTTGATCTTGTCCTGCACATCACGGTACGCAGGCTGTATCGCATAGATGCGCTCCCAATACTGCAGCGCATTGCTTATCTTGCCTTCAGTAGCCCGTATCTGCGCGAGATAATACAGCGCTGAAAGCGAATCCTCATCAGTGCCGCCGCCCTTCACCGCTTCCTCGAGTATGCCGGATGCCGCGGCAAAATTACCTGTCTCAAAATAACAGATGCCGATCTTCACTCTGCTGCGCGATGCCCATAACGGGCTTTTCGCCGCCTGTTCAAAATAGCGGGTGGCGACACTCAACTTCTTTGTTTCCTGCGCGGCCATACCCATATGAAAATACATCTCCGCATCGGCGGTTCCCATTTCCAGCGCCCGCACAAAAGCGGCAAATGCATCATCAAAATTCCCGCTGCGGTAATAGGTCATGCCGAGTGCCCGGGATACGGAGCCGTTCTGGGGTTCAAGCACAAGCGCCTTTCTGAGCGCAGCCACAGCCTTGGTGGAATCGCCTTTGCTAAGCGCAAGCTCCGCGAGCCGGATCTGCACCGCGGCGGAATCCGGTTTGAGCTTGGCCATGAGCTCAATCTCCTGCTCGGCGGAAGCGATATCCTCCCGTTTCAGATAAATATCAGCAAGCCGTGCGCGAAGATCGAACTCCCGGAACAGTTCACTCGAGCCTTTTCGTCTGGCAAGATCGGAATACAGACGAAGCGCTTTATCGAATGATTTTTTGGCCTCATAACAGCGTGCGAGATACCATTTATAATCGACGTCAGCGGGACGTGATTTTGAAAGTTTGTCAAAAATAGCGAGTGCGGCATCGAAATTACCCTGCTCAAAATACCGTATTGCCTTCTGCGTCCCTGAGCCCGATCCGGTAAGCACAATGGCAATAACGATAAGCCCTATGCCGAATATAATACTGGCTATGATAATGGCAATCGTCATGAAAAACTACCCTCGATAGTACGCTCGAATGAACGGAACCGTATTCTACCCCATCGCCCCCCTTTGTCAAGGAGACGCGGGTGATAATGCGATACGGCAGGCCGTGTTTTATCGTTTCAGCGGTGAATATTCCCTGCGCATATCGCCTGTGCGGAGCACTTCGATAATCTTATAGGTGCCGCATTTGCGCGCCTTGAGGAAACCGGCCCACGATGCTTCGGCGAGACGCCCCTGCGCAAGCAAATCAAACAGCCATTCGCTTGTATATCGCGGATCGTATTGATCAAGCCCCGCCTGTATCTCGAACAGCCAGCGGCGGTTATACTCTTCGTGCGAACCGATGGGTTCGGTAAGGAGCATCGGCAGACCGAGCGCGCTGTAGAATGAAAGCTCGGACGGTTTTGTCCAGAGTATATCAGTGGTGCGGAGCGCGGCGTTGAATGCCGTGAAGTATCCCTCATGTGTTTTTGAAAAAACGATGTGAAGATGCGGCGGATTACCGAGTTCTTTCATCACCTGCATGAAATACGCGTTCACGTCAACACGCACACCGGCAACAAGATTGAGCGCGATTTCGCCGGCATGCAGCCGTTTTGCAAGCGACCGGGCGACCGCAGCCCCTGTTTCCGCCTGCGCCCCTGCGCCGCCAACCGCAAAAGTGACGGTCAGTACGCGTTTGGGTTTTTTATTTTCCGCATGGACACCGAGGAAGTGCGCCACGTTCTTTCCGTGCAGCGGCCAGAACCGGTGATACGGATCGAGCATGCGAAGTCTGAGCGACAGATCGTTTTTCAGTATCGAAAGATTTTCATCGCCGAGCAGTTCCGTCGGCAGCGGGAAACCGGTGAGATAGATGCGTTCATCGGGAACACCGTATTCCTTAAGTCTTCTGAGCGCCATGCCGCACGGAGCGAAATAGACTATCCTGCTCTGCTTCGGATCGGCGGCCACCCATGCGCGGTTCGCGTCGGCGTCGCAGATGATGCAGTAGGGACGAGAGACGTTCTTCATATCGGCGGCGAGTGCGGGCGCATAGAACGGTGTCACCAGCGGAAGCGGTTTTGTGGCAATGTGTTCAAGCATGCCGCGGCAGAGCCCTCCGCGTATGAAACGCTGGATGATATGCACTTGCATCGACGGATGTGAAAGATCGCGCATCGGATAGAGCGGCGGTATATAGAGTATGGAATCGAGTATCTTGAAGAGAAACTTTCCGATCAGCGGAATCATCCGCAGGCGTGAAAGAAATTCATAGCCGCCCTGCAGCTGTTTCCACTGCTTGGCTTCTTTGGGAGACGTGGCCTTGTCGTAGCCGACGGTGATAATTCCTTCCTCGGCAATGTGCCGGAGAGCCCACGCCGCACGAAGATGGCCGAGTCCCATATTCGCGGTTACTACCCATGCGGATACGCTTTTTTTCTTGCTGCCCATGACGTGCGTCCTCACTACGATGTGCCGATTCCGCAGATGCCTGCGGGAGCCGGCGTACACATTGGTCCGGCATATAATAAGCTTGTAGCGCAAAAAAACAAGTACTTTCAGTTATTTTTTACGATGCCTGATGCTTGTACAACAGCTGTTACCGGCGTATACTGTTACAGCGCGGGAACATTGCCGCAAGCGATTAATGATGAAAACACACAGCCCGAATATGAGCACGTCGGAGAAAGGCATGCATGAGCGTACAACCGGTGACGGCAGTATCACATGTTTTTCCGATGAATACGGCGAACATTATCACTCGCTATCGGGTGCGGCAACCGAGGCGCGTGAAAAGTTCGCAGCCCCGGCGCTGAAGACTACCGGAATTGTAACGCAGAAAAACATCACGATACTCGATATCGGTTTCGGACTCGGATACAACGCGGTGAGCGCACTTGAGCTGTTAAAGGCGGAAAACCCCTCATGCCGGATAACAATTCATTCACTTGAAAAACATGCATCGGTACTTCCCGCGGCACTGCGGGTCCATAACGGTTCATCGGACCATGAAATATGTTCGTATATGAACGGCGTCTGCACTGACGGCACATACAACACTGAAAAATTGAATGCGCGTCTTTTTATCAGTGATGCGCGGACATACATCAAAGAATGTACAACCCGATATGACGCCATATTCCTTGATGCATTCTCGACAAAGAAGAACACCGAACTCTGGACGTATGACTTCTTTCTCGAGCTCAAACGTTGTCTGCAACCGCATGGTATTTTAGTAACATACAGTGCCGCGTACCCGGTAATCAGCGGCCTTCTGGCTGCCGGGCTCCATATCCGCGAAACACCGGCGGTGGGCCGCTCGGTCGGCGGCATCATCGCATCCTGCGTGGAATATCATTCATTTGCGGAGCTTAACGAAGAACGACAGCGCGAACGTCTTGCCACTACGGGAGTTCTCATGTACCGCGATGAAACACTCAGCACAACGCCGGAAGATATTCTCGCGCGATATGAGCGTGAAAAAGCCGAACTCAAAGCCCGCGGCGTTCCATCGATAAAAAGATACCGAAAAGACAATGACGCTTGATAATCGCAAAATGAGCTGACTTTTATACCATATATCAAAAAAACGGACATAGGGGTATTGACAAAATTGACAGATAAAATATACTCACGCCTCACTATCCACGGGACGTAGCGCAATTGGCTAGCGTACCTGGTTTGGGACCAGGGGGTTGCCGGTTCGACCCCGGCCGTCCCGAAACGTAGTGCGCCTGTAGCTCACTTGGATAGAGCATCTGCCTTCTAAGCAGAATGTAGCAAGTTCGACTCTTGCCAGGCGCGTGAGCGAATATGGCGAATGTAGTTCAATTGGTTAGAGCGCAAGATTGTGGATCTTGATGTTGCGGGTTCAAGTCCCGTCATTCGCCCAGATGGAGGCGCTGGCCTCCCAAAATGCGTTCGTAGCTCAGCTGGATAGAGCGACGGACTTCGAATCCGTAGGTCGGAGGTTCGAATCCTCTCGGACGCATAGCGCGGGTTTCCCGCAATACAATTCTGAATAATCAAATAGCATCCATGCGCGCACCCGGATGCGCTGCGATAGCGGGAATTCAATTTGCATATTATTTTTGTTTTATTATATTAATAATCAGCACTAGATATCAATGGAAAACGGATGTCACCATGTATACAATGAATACCGCTTTTGAAAACGAGGCGATAGTACTGCGCATCGAAGGTGAACTTTCACTGGAGCATATTGCCGAATTTAAAACACGCGTAAAAGAGGAGATCCAAAGATCCGCCGCCACTACCGTCATCTTTGATCTCGGCGAGCTCAGTTATGTAGACTCGGCAGGAATAGGCTCGCTATTCTTCATCAAGAATATGGTCGATAAAATGGACGGCGAAATGCAGGTGAAAGCGGTATCGCCTCGCGTGCGCGAAATCATGAAAAGCTGCGGTATGCTTTCGGTTTTTAATATCACCTGACCAAGGCTAATTTTATGGAAAAGACCGCACAATTACTGAATGTGCTGCACGACTTTTCTGAGAATCTGCTGAATACGAATTACGCCAAAATAGACAACCTCTACTCGCTTACGGTGCTTTATTGCGCCGAGTTCCTGAAATGCGACCGCGCCTCATTCCTGAGATATAACCGGGAAGAGGATTTTCTGTATCACGGCAATACCGCGCAATTCACCGCGGCGCGGGAGATTGTCAGCGGCGTTGATGCGACATTAAAGCACATCACCATACCGTTCACCGCGGACTTCAGACACGCCGTCCGCGATCACGGGGATCTGGTTGTGGTGAGCGATCCGGCACAGCATTATATGCTCTCCCCGGCGATTGACGATATGCTCGGCATTCAGGCAAAACACATGCTTATCATACCGCTTATTCTGAATGATGAATTCGTGGGCGTCATCGAGGCGGTGCGGGGCGGCGCGGAAACCGATGCGTTCGACGCCGTTGATCAGATATTCTTCGTAACACTCATCAACTTCATCGTCACGCTCCTGTCCGGCATCCGCAGTTCCGACTGGGCGATACGCGACACGCTTACCGGCGCGTTCAACGTGGGCTATTTCAAACAGGCGTGCGAGCACCTTATCAACGACCAGAACCGCCGCCGTTCGCAGATTGTAAATAACTTCTGCGTAGCCATGATCGACGTGGATGATTTCAAGAAGGTGAACGACCGGTACGGGCATCATGCGGGTGATGCGGTGCTGCTCCACTGCGTCAATGCCATTACGTCGTGTTTGCGCAAAGATGATATTCTCGCGCGATACGGCGGCGACGAGTTTTCGGTTATCTTCCGGGCATGTCCGCTTTCGAACGTAAGCATAGCATGCGAGCGCATTCTTTCTCATATGCGGAATGAAAAGATAATCGTTGACGGCAATGAAATTATTCAGACTATGTCTATCGGTGTTGCCGAATTTTCAACGCATGGCACGCAGCGCGATGACGTCATGCGTCATGCGGATATCGCCATGTATCAGTCAAAAAAGCGCGGCAAGAACTGCTTCACAATATATGCCCCCGGCATGGAAGTGGACGCATCTGCGCCGCATTGACTGCTGCTGGCAAGACCGCTTATTCACGCCGGTAGAATTATATACCTCACGACACACCTCTTTAGTGCAGACGATAAATGCTCGATTTATTAACAGGGGTTTGCGGTTCGTTATTATGTAAACATCAGAATGCATAATTGTTTTGCCGATATTTCATTGTTTTTTATGCAATTTCGCAGCATATCCGCGACACTCCTGTTTTGGCACGGAAATTGTAAATATATACATGAAGGAGGAACATCGTATGTCAATGGGTATGCCAAATATCAGTTCGTGTGAAAATCTTGCCTGCGCATACAATTGTGATAACAAATGCAATGCGATGACGGTTATCGTGTCTGAGAACGAGGGCACGAAGTGCGATACGCAGTTCTCATCGGCGGGAAAAGCTGATCTCCTGCCGGCTGTCGGGTTCGTTGCCGCATGCTGCGTTACGGATTGCAGGTACAACAATACATTGAAGTGCAGGGCTAACGGCATACGAATAGTCCTGCGTTCCGACCACGCTGAATGCGGAACATATCTTAACGACAAGATCAAGATGGCCTGAGTGTACCTATGCGGTTGCAGGGACCGTCGGGATGATGACCCACGTGAGGTAAGACCGTATGACAATTCATATGCCAAAAATACAGAAATGCGATGACACTGCCTGCGAGTACAACCGCGACAGAAAATGCACATCCCAAACGGTGATAATGCCTGAGGGGAACGGAGCGATATGCAAGTCGATAAATAAAT
Organism: Spirochaetota bacterium; assembly: GCA_016214035.1. GTDB lineage: Bacteria > Spirochaetota > Brachyspiria > Brachyspirales > JACRPF01 > JACRPF01. The sequence goes on from JACRPF010000014.1 coordinate 313,315, forward strand.
CGGCGGGTAAAACGTTTTATTCTCTGCCGATAGGGTCGATTGCCTTTTGCATTGTAAAACAATGCAGATATAACCGCGCGCTTGAGTGTACCACAAAAAACATACACATGTGTATGCATTCCGGGCATACGGAATGCGGGACCTTTGCAGGCGAACAAACGCGGAGGCAAAGTCCGCCTGCACGAACAGAACAGGACGGATAGTACAACGAACGAGGCATAAAAATGATTCGTATCGGGGGAAATACCGGCGTAACAGCCTGCAACAGAGAAGCGGCACTACTGCCGCTCGTGATGTTTGTTGCCGCGGTGATGTCCCTGCACGGCGCTGTTGTATCATCGAACACGAACACGGGATTGACCTATACGAATATCCAATCAGCGGTGACGGCGGCGGCGGCCGGTCAGACAATCGTGGTCTTTGAAGGCTGCTACAAAGAGAATATCACGGTAAGCGCCAAAACGAATGTTACGCTCGTGTCATATGCCTATATGACGAACGGCTCACGCACCGGCGTGGTTCTTAACGGAGGATTGCTGAATGACACCATCAATCTGATACATGCCGTCTCTAACCGCGTGGCCGGGTTTACCGTAACCAACGGCAAGGATGCCGGCATACTTATCGACGGGACATCGAAATGGAACGAAGTTGAGAATAATATCCTCTGTCTGAACAACAAGTGGGGGGCGGCGGTCAACAGCACCACCGCGGTATCGAACCGTATTGTGAGTAACGAGATATTCAGCAATAAAACGGCGAACGATGCGAATGGCGGCATTTACATCGCGGATGCCGATTATACGGTAATCGACCGTAACCTGATACATCACAATTTCAACGCGGGGATAGTTTTTATCAACAGTGCCGTTGGTACGCTTGTGACAGGGAATATTATCGTATCGAACGCGTCATTCGGGATAATATGTAATAACGCGGCGGTGGGATATACGGAAGTCTCACAGAATACCATCGGGAACAACAGCCGGGGTTTCAATATACTGAACGGCGCGGCCGGATGGCTTATTCAGAGCAATAATATCGCGGGTAATACGACGGGTGTGTATCTCACCGAGAACGGGAATACGATACGCGGCAATAATATGATCTCAAACACTATCGGGGTAGATATCGAAAGCGTTTCATCTACGACGAACGCCGGGAACCTTTTTCTTGCCAATGGAATTGCCATCTATATCAACGGCGGTTCCGCGAGCAGCATTGCCAATAATATATTCACGAATAATACGAACTGCGGCGTGTATGTCCTCGGCACGGCGCTCAATCATGCAATCGAGAGCAATCTGTTCACCGCATCGGGGTCGAGTGCAATAGCGCTGACCGTCGACGGAGTCGGGTTCACGTCTATTAGAAGCAATATCATACGCGGCGGCATGTCGAACGGTATTTTCATCACATTGGCCGACGATAATTTTATCGAATGCAACGTCATCTCAGACATGATCCAAAACGGAATTTACATCGGTTCGGGAGCGGTCAACACATCGATTTCCAACAATATAATCTGCAATACATCAAACGGGTTCAACCTTGGTGAAGGCAGCGGGGTAAAGATACTCAGAAACACGTTGAGCAACAATACAATAGGCATATATTATTTCGACAATCTGACGTTCCCGCTCACGTGGAATAACTTCACTAACAATGCACTGCATTTTACGAACACCACCGGGGCAGTTATCTGCGGGCAGACGAATTTCTGGGGAAGCATACGGCTGCCAACGGTGATGAACTCTATCGGCGGCATCATCGATACGAATCAATACGTGCCGTATCGTCTGGGTTTCGTAGGTACAGCGCAGCCGGACATCACGCCGCCGCCGGTTCCGTCGTTTACAGCTGGCGAGAACAGAACGAACAGTATCGTATTGCGCTGGACGAACAGCGCGGCAGATATCGGCGGCTATCGAATATACCGCGCGTTCTCGGATACATGGACGAACTTCACTACGTACTATGCAGACATTCCGACAGACTTGACCACGATGTGCTGGACGGACACAGCCGTTGATACGAATTTCACGAATTTTTATTTCGTTACCGCGTATGACACGAACACCAACGCCGGGCAGTTCATCAATGAAAGCTGGTTCAGTGAATCGTATTACGTTTCAATGCCTGTCTGGAATACCAATACGGGCGTAAAATACCGGACGATACAGACTGCGGTGGACGCGGCTGGCAGCGGTCATACCATCGTAGTTTTTGACGGTATTTTTAAGGAAAACGTGGTTCTCTCCAACATGAATGTAACGCTCGCCGCATATTCTTTTCTCACAAACGGCAATCGGGCAGGCGTTATAATCGACGGCAGCCTGACCGCAGCGGGGATCAGAGTTAGAAACGGACTATCAAACCGCGTCATCGGTTTTTCCGTCACTAATGGAAAAGACGCAGGTATCATGGTCGACGGGGCGTCGGCATATAATTCAATAGAAAACAATGTGGTGTATTTAAATAATAAATGGGGAATAAACATAAACGGGAAAACAGCGTTCAGTAACCGCGTCGTCAGCAATGAAGCATACAGTAATATCACCGCGGCCGATGCCGACAGCGGCATTCAGATAAAGGACGCCGATTATACCGTTCTCTACCGGAACTATATCCATCACAACCTGAATTCCGGTATTGTCCTCACCGGCGCAGCAACCAACAGTATCATCCTTGAAAACACTATTGCCTCGAACCTGTCATATGGATTTTATTGCAATAACTCCGGCGCGGGGTACACGGAGATCATCAGCAACACCATCGTCGGCAACATCAACGGCATCTATATACTCGCGGGAACCGCCGGTAAGCTGATTGTAAGCAATAGCATATATCTGAACACTGCCGGTATTTATCTCGGTGAAGATTTCAATACAATCCGGCACAATACCATATATTCAAACACATACGGAATTCAGATAAACACGGCAACGTATAACACCAATGACGGCAACATTTTTTTCGCGAACGCCACGGGCATCATTTCAGCAAATGCCGTCACGGGAAATATATTCCGGAGCAATCTGTTTTCCAACAACTTGGACAACGGCATGTATCTGGCGGGCAGTGGCACCGGCATAAAGGCACTTAACAACAGCTTCATAACAACCGGAACGAATGCATTCACGCTTGCGGTTGCAGCAGTCACGGTACAAAGCAATACATTTGAAGGTGTCGGCACGAACGGCATATTCATCACCGCAACGACGGCTGTCATCAACGACAATATCATCAAAGCCGCTGCGAGTAACGGAGTTTTTGTAGCCGCTAACGCAAATGTCCCGCTCATCTCCAATAATATCATCTGCAATGCGAGCAACGGAATTCAACTCAACGAAGGGACTACGGCGAAATTGATATGCAACACGATTAGCAATAATACGATAGGCGTCTACTATACGGACACATTGACGTTCATGCTGAACTGGAATAATTTTTCCAACAATTCGCTTCATTTCTCAAATGCGGCGGGGGCCACATTCACCGGCCAGACGAATTATTGGAGCAGCATCACATTGCCGATAGTGACAAGCAAAATCGGCGGCGTGACGAATACCAATGTCTATGTGCCCTACCGGCTTGGGTGGATGGGCACTTCACAGGCGGATATGCTACCGCCCAACAGGCCGGTATTCACCAATGCAATAAGTACGAATTCCGGTGTGGCATTATGTTGGACGAATAACGGATCGGACATCGGTGGATACAGGATATACCGTTCATTCACCAACACCTGGACGAACTTCACAACATATTATGCTGATATTCCGACAACGGCAACCGCACTGTCATGGGTCGACACGAACGCAAGTTCGAACATGACGAATTACTATTTCGTGACCGCATATGACAGGAATACCAATACCGGACAGTGTATCAATGAAAGCTGGTTCAGCGCATCGTCCACAAACGGCATTCGGCTCACACCGGCAATATGGGTGGAGGGCATTACGCCCACGGCGCTGTCGTGGATCAACAGTTCACCGATTACCTTCAGCGGAATGGCAAGCACAACGAACGGCTATCTTGTCAGTGTCTATTTCAGCACCAACGCCACGAGCGGTTATGGTTTGGTAACAGGCACCACGAACTGGACGACGAATTTCGACGTGAGTGCATTCCCCGTAACAAATGTAATTTATCTCGTGGTGAGCAACAGCGCGGGCAAAGTATTGTCGAATTTCCAAACGAACTATATCGACCTGAGCGCACCGCTTACCGGGATAACAAATCTCATTGCCGGAACCATTGTCGGCGGGACAATCACCATACGCGGAACGAATATGGACGTGCAGTCGGGCATACAGGAAACGGTGATAACGATCACGAACACCAATGGGACCATGGTATTTATTGACGGGCTTCAGAACGGCAATGAGTTTTCGAACTATTGGGACACAACGGGTGTGGATGATGGCGCATACTATGTCTATGCGGCTTCAATAAACGGAGCCGGCGGCGCCGCAAACTCCGCAAGCACAAGGCTTATCGTGAACAATATCGCGCCGCAGATCGCACAGACCAATATCGCTCAGTTCGCTACAAAAAGCGGCGTTTTGGCGTTCAAAGGTTATGCGATGAACTCGGCGGCAGTGCTTGATCCGCCGGCGGTATATTTCAAGACGAATGGCGGCACATTCGCGCTCGTGACGAACGGCACAATTTTCACAACGAATATAAACAGCACTACGCACCCTGACGGTACGAACGTATTCGAGTTTATTACGGTATCGTCGAATTTTAAGACGAATTATTTCTCTCAGACGAACATCATCGACAACAGTGTTCCTTATGCGGCGGTTACCAATATTATGAGCGGCAGCGTTATCAGCAACACCGTGACATATTATGGCACAAACTATGAAAATCTGTCCAGCATAATGGCTTTGATGCTGTATACCAACGGCGCGCTCTATACCTGGACAAATACGACTCCCGCGTTCGAGTTGACATTGGACACACTTTTGATCCAAAATGGAATGCTCGCGCTCTCGTTAATCGTATCGAACGGCGTTGGGCTTACATATACTAATCATTTCACGAACTATATTACCAATGGCAGCGCTCCGTTCACGGGCATTACGAATCCGGCACCGCTTACGTGGATAACGAATACGCCGGTATCGGTTGAAGGGTATGCCAGCAACATTTTCGGTCAGATGTCGGCAATATTTTTCAGCACGAACGCGACAACGGCATATGCGCATACTGGCGGCACGACCACGAATTGGACAACGAACGTAGATGTAACCGGTTTTCCGGTTACAAACATATTCTATGTGGTTGCAAGCAACGAATTCTATTTCAATGCAACGAACAGACAGACGAATTATGTGGACTTGAGCCCTCCGAATGCAAATATTACAAACCTCGAGATCGGCGCAATAATCGGGGGTTCCATGACGCTCCGGGGAACGAACATCGATATACAGTCCGGCATTACGGCAACATGGATCATCATCTCAAATGAAATCGGGTTGACGACGAATCTCCCGGGGCTCCAGAACGGTATTGAATTCACTAATATATGGAATACCACAGGCACGGCTGACGGCGTGTATTATGCGAGTATACTATCGTCGAACGGGGCTGGTATTGAAACGGATACGGCAGGCAGAATGTTTATCGTCAATAATATCGCGCCAATAATAACGCAAACAGATATAGCGCAATTAACGACCAATACCGGGACGATAGCGTTTGCCGGATATGCAACGAATATCGCATGGGCCTTAGACCCACCGGCAGTATATTTCAGGACAAACGGCGGCACGTTCGCGCTGGTGGCGAACAGTGTGTTTTTCACGACGAACATAGACTCTTCGATACTTCCCGACGGTACGAATGCATTTGAATTCATGGCGGTATCGTCGAATTATAAAACGAATTACTTTTATCAAACCAACATCATCGATAACAGCGCGCCATATGCGTGTATTACGAACATTACCGCCGGCCAGATAGTCGGCGGGATTATAACGATACGCGGAACGAATGCCGACCTGTTTTCGGGCATATATAACACGAGGATTATCGTCACGAATGCCGGCGGGGCTGTAACGAATATCGCGGGGATGCAGAACGGCGTAGAGTTCACAAATAGCTTGAGCACGGCCGGCATCACCGACGGCAAATATTACGTTTATGTAACCGTTACAAACGGCGTCGGAATAGGAACAAACACCGCGAGCACGATGTTCGTTGTGAACAATCTCGCACCGATAATCGCGCAAACGAATATTGCGATGTTGACGACAAACCGGGGCGTACTATCATTTCAAGGTTACGCTACGAATATCGTATCGTTACTCGATCCTCCGGCGATATACTTCAAAACGAACGGCGGCAATTTGGCACTGATGACAAACGGCACGGTATTCACGACGAACATCAATAGCGCTGTCCTTCCCGACGGCTCCAACTCGTTCGAATTCATCGCCGTGTCTTCAAACTACATGACCAATACGTTCTATCAGACAAATATTATCGATAATAGCGCGCCGTTTGCGGCGGTAACGAATTATGCCAACGGATGCACGATCAGCAATACCGTTGTCTATCGCGGCACGAATTACGAGAATGTATCCGGCGTTACCGCGACGATGCTGTACACGAACGGCGCGTTCTATGCATGGACGAATACAACACCGGCGTTTGAATTTTCAATCGACGCTTTGTTTTTCCGTAACGGCGTGCTTCCGATATCCATTATCGTATCGAACGAGGTAGGCCTTACGTATACAAATAATTTCACGAACTATGTGACCAACGGCAGCACACCGTTTGTGGGGATAACGAATCCATCGCCGGTAACGTGGATAACGAACGATACAATTACCTTCGAGGGTTACGCAAGCAATACCATGGGCCAGATGACGGGGGTATTTTTCAGCACGAACGCGGTATCGGGATATGCGCCTGCGGGAGGCACCACCACGAATTGGACGACGAACGTAACGGTTACCGGTTATCCGGTGACGAACGTTTTCTATGTCGTGGCAAGCAATGAATTTTACTTCGCTACAACGAATAAACAGACAAACTATGTGGACCTCAGTGCGCCGGTTGCGGACATCACCAACATTACCGCCGGGCTGATTTTCGGCGGGACGCATACGATACGCGGCACGAATGTTGATGCGCAATCGGATATTATGGTAACACGCATCATCGTCACAAATGCGGCGGGAGCGGTGACGAATATCACGGGGCTACAAAACGGTGTTGAGTTTACAAATAACTGGGACACGACGGGTGTCGCTGACGGCAGGTTTTTTGCATACGTAACAGCAACTAACAACGCGGGTCTCGGCACGAACACCACTAGCGTTCAGTTCATCGTGAACAATCTCGCACCGGTGATAGCTCAGACGAATATCGCGATGATGGCGACAAACCGCGGAATGATGTCGTTCATCGGTTATTCGACGAACATAGCAAACGTCATCGATCCGCCGGCGGTCTATATGGCGACGAACGGCGGCGCGTTTGCTCTCATTACCAACGGCACGGGATTTACGACGAATGTCAACAGCACAACGCTTCCCGACGGGACGAACGCATTCGAGTTCATTGCGGTTTCATCGAACGGCAATACGAATCATTTCTATCAAACGAATATCATCGACAACAGCCCCCCCTATGCGGCGGTGACGAACTATGTAAACGGCAGCGTGATAAGCAATTCGATAACATATCGCGGCACGAATTATGAAAACATCTCCGGCGTAACGGCGATGATGCTGTACACGAACGGTGCGTTCTTTGCATACACCAACACATCGCCTGGATTTGAGTTCACGATGAATACCAGCGTTTTCCTGAACGGCATGCTCCCGCTGACACTTGTCGCATCGAACGGCGTGGGGTTGACGTATACAAATTACATTACTAACTATATCACAAACGGCAGCGCTCCATTCGTCGCAATAACAAACCCGGCACCTATGACATGGATAACGAATAACACTATATCCATACAAGGGTATGCAAGCAATCTTTCCGGACAGATGACTGGCATATTTTTCAGCACGAATGTGACGGGCGGTTACGCGACTGCGGGCGGGACCACTACGAACTGGACGACGAACGTGACCGTCACCGGATTCCCCATCACGAACGTATGGTATGTCGTCGCGAGCAACGAATATTATTTTGTGACCACGAACTGCCGGACGAACTTTGTGGACCTCAGCGCACCTGCCGCCGGAATAACCAATATCACTGCGGGACAGATCATCGGCGGGACATATGTCTTCCGCGGCACGAATATGGATGTACAGTCGGGCATTGCATCCACGAGAATGATAGTCACCAATACCGGAGGCATTGTTACGAACATAACCGGGCTTCAGAACGGCGATGAGTTCACGAATAGCTGGAATACGACCGGTGTGGCGGACGGCACATACTTCATATATCTGATATCCACAAATACTGCCGGCATTGGAACGAACACCGCAGGCATTGCATTCATCGTGAATAATCTCGCGCCGGTGATAACTCAGACAAACATCGCGGAACTTACGACGAACACGGGCACTCTTGCCTTCATCGGTTATGCGACGAACATTTCAAGTATCGTCGATCCTCCGGCGGTGTACCTGGCGACGAACGGCGGCGCGTTTGCGCTTGTGACCAACGGGACCGGCTTTACGACAAACTTCAACAGCACCTCCCTGCTTGACGGCACGAATGTATTTACATTTGCGGCGGTATCATCAAACAACAGGACGAACTTTTATTATCAGACGAACGTCATCGACAACAGTATCCCGTTCGGTGCGCCGACAAATAATTTCAACGGCGCCACGATTGCATCAACCATTGTCATTACGGGCACGAATTACGAAAACATCTCGGCGATAACGGCAAACGTACTCTTCACCAACGGGGCATTTTTCGCGTGGACGAATACGTCTCCGTGGGAATTTACATTCGATTCAAGGCTGTTTACGAACGGGTTGTTGAAACTTGCCCTTGTAGTTTCCAACGGCGTCAATCTCGTATATACCAACGTGTGGACGAATTATGTGTCGAATGTAATTGTGGCATCGAATACCAACACGGGGACTACCTATACAACGATTCAGAATGCGGTAACAGCCGCCGGCGATGGTCATACCGTTGTCGTTTTTGCGGGCGCCTACACGGAGAATCTGCTGATATCCGGCAAAACGCGATTCTCGCTGATATCGCACGTGTTTCTCGCCAATAGTAATCGTGACGGTGTCGTGCTTGACGGTAACAATAATGCCGAAACGATTAAAATAGATAGTTGTGTATCGAATCGGATTATCGGATTTACCTGTATAAACGGGAAGGAAACCGGCATTTATATAACGGGGACGTCTTCCTACAACAGAATTGATAATAACATCGTACGGAATAATGAAAGATGGGGGATAAATATCTTCAGCAAACTAGCGCGCTATAACCTAATAACAAGCAATGAGGTTTATAGCAATACCACCGCATCCGAAAATAATTGCGGCATTCTGATCAACGACGCCGATTATTCCGAGCTTTACAAAAATAGTATTCATCATAATGGAAATTCCGGCATCCTTATTGCCGGCAATGCGACAAACAGCAGCATACACGAAAACATTATTAACTCGAATGTATCCTACGGTTTCCTGTGCAACACCGGCGCGGCAGGTTACACTGAAATTGTTACGAATACTATCGTCGGCAATATACAAGGCGTCGATATACTTAATGCGGGTGTCGGAATGGTTGTCGCGAGCAATAATATTTGCCTTAACTCGACAGGCATCTTGATCAACACTCCTTTCAATGCAATTCGAAACAACTTCATTTATTCAAACGGATGCGGCGTCGATATAGAAAGTACTTCGTCGGTAAGTAACGACGGTAATATGTTTTTTGCTAATGGGACCGGTATAAAACTGAATGGAGGCTCCGCGAATATCTTCCAGAACAATATTTTATCAAGCAATACGAATTGTGGCATCTATTGCCTTGGATCCGGAAATAACAATCTGATTCAAAGCAACCGGTTCGACACTACCGGATCGAACGCGATATCGATTATCGACAACGGCATGGACTTTACGTATGTGAGGAGTAATGTTATCTACGGCGCCATGTCCAACGGGATTTATGTCGTTATGGCCGATAACAGCCTCATTGAAAATAACATTATCTCGGCGACGGCACCCAATGGCGTTTTCATCGGCGCAACGGCGGACAATACAACGATTTCCAACAACAGTATATACAGCGCCACAAGGGGCATCTCTTTGAGTGAAGGTAACGGAGCGAACGTTTCGTGTAACACGCTCAGCAACAATACGATAGGCCTGTATTATGACGGTGCTTCGACGCTTTTGCTGAAGCTGAATAACCTGACCAATAATACGCTTCATTTTTCAAATGTCGCCGCGGCGACAATAACTGCTCAAACGAATTACTGGGGGACCATAAGACTGCCTGTGATAATGAATTCAATCGGGGGTGTGACGGCTACCAATCAGTATGTTCCCTACCGCCTCGGGTGGGTCGGTACCGCACAGGCAGACATGACGCCCCCGAATCGTCCGGTATTCACCAATGCCTCGAATATTGGTGCCGGCGTGGTGCTTCATTGGACAAATAATGGAACGGATATCGGAGGATATAGGATTTACCGCGCATATACGAATACTTGGACAAATATCACGACATTTCTGGCCGATATTCCGACAACCGCAACAGCCATGTGCTGGACGGATGCAAACGCAAGCACGAATATGACGAATTACTATTTCGTAACCGCCTATGATACAAACACCAATGCCGGGCAATACATCAATGAAAGCTGGTTCAGCGCGGGCTCAGCAAACGGCGTACGGCTTATTTCGACGGTAACAGTTTCGATAACGAATCCGGCAGCGATAACATGGATAACTAACAATCCGGCGTATTTCGCAGGATTATCGAGCAATACGTTCGGCCAGATCACGGCGATATATTTCAGCACCAACGCTACGACGGGTTTTGCACTTGCCGGAGGAACGACGACGAACTGGACTACGAACGTGACGGTTACCGGTTTTCCGGTGACGAACGATTTCTATGTCGTTGCGAGCAATGAATATGGATTTGTTGCCACGAACCATCAGACAAATTATGTGGATCTGAGCGCGCCGGATGTCGGTATTACAAACATAACGGCGGGACAAATTATAGGCGGAACATTCACCTTTCGCGGAACGAATATTGACACTCAATCGGACATATTGGCAACACGCATCATGGTGACAAACGTTGGCGGCAACGTCACCAACATCATTGGTTTGCAAAACAGCATTGTGTTCACGAACAACTGGAATACGGCCGGTGTCTCTGACGGCATGTACTATGCGTATATTTCAGCCACGAACGGTGCGGGCATCGGGACGAATACCACGAGTGTTCAGTTTATCGTAAACAATGTGGCGCCGGTAGTCGCTCAGACAAACATTGTTCAATACGCTACCAATCGTGGCTTGATAGCGTTCATCGGATATGCCACGAATACCGCATCAGTACTCGATCCTCCGGCGGTATATTTTAAGACGAACGGAGGTGTGTTTGCGCTGGTTACAAACCATACCGTATTTACGACAAATGTTGACACCACTACCCTGCCTGACGGAACCAATTCATTCGAAATAATAGCAGTATCGTCGAACTTCAAAACTAATGCATGCTATCAGACCAATATCATAGACAACAGCGCGCCGTTTGCGGCAGTTACCAATTACGTGAACGGCAGCATAATCAGCAATACGATAACATATCGCGGAACAAATCACGAGAATGTATCCGGCATAACGGCGATGATGCTGTACACGAACGGTGCGTTCTTTGCATACACCAACACATCGCCTGGATTTGAGTTCACGCTGAATACCGGAGTGTTCCTGAACGGCATGCTCCCGCTGACACTTGTAGCGTCGAATGGCGTGGGGTTGGCGTATACAAATTACTTCACCAATTACATCACGAACGGCAGCGCTCCGTTCGTCGCAATAACTAATCCGGCACCTTTGACATGGATAACGAATAACACTATATCCATACAAGGGTATGCAAGCAATCTTTCCGGCCAGATCACGGCAATATATTTCAGCACCAACGCTACGATTGGCTTTGCTCCCGCCGGCGGCATAACGACGAACTGGACTACGAACGTGACGGTTACCGGCTTCCCGGTTACGAACGTCTTTTATGCTGCAGCAAGCAATGAATATTATTTTGTGACGACCAACTGCCAGACGAACTTTGTGGACCTCAGCGCGCCCGCTGTCAGCATCACAAACATTACCGCTGGGCAAATTATCGGCGGCATGTATACGATACGCGGCACGAATATGGATGCGCAAAGCGGAATAGCGGCAACAAGGATAATAATCACCAACGCCGGCGGTATAGTGACGAATATCGCAGCATTACAGATTGGCGATGAGTTCACGAATAACTGGAATACAACCGGTGTTTCTGACGGCAGATATTTCGCATATATGTCTTCCACGAACAGTGCGGGCATCTATACGAACACCGCAAGTACGACGTTCATCATCAATAACCTTGCGCCCATGATTGCACAGACGAATATCGCGCAGTATGCCGCGAAAGCCGGCTCAATCATGTTCATCGGATATGCCACAAATGCCGCATCAGTACTCGACCCTCCGGCGGTATATTTCAAAACGAACGGTGGTACATTTACACTGATAACGTACGGCACAATATTCACGACAAATGTCGACAGCACCACGCTGCCTGACGGCACTAATATATTCGAATTCATCGCGGTATCATCGAACTACAGGACAAACCGCTTCTATCAGACAAACCTTATTGACAACAGCATCCCGTTCGTGTCTATAACCAATAGTGTAAACGGCGGCACGGTGAGCAACACCGTCACATACACCGGAACGAACTACGACAATGTCACCGGCATAACGGTAGTACTCTATACAAACGGCGCGTTCTATGCTGAAACAAACACATCGCCATCATTTATATTTATGCTTGACACTACATTATTCACAAACGGCATGCTCGTGCTCAGCTTTGTTGCTACAAACTCCGCGGGACTTGTCTTCACGAATAACTTCACGAACTATGTGTCGAATAATGTAACACCGTCGGCAGCGATTACCAATCTTGCGAACGGCTCATGGATAACCGCAACACCGGCAACTGTTTGCGGGACGGCAGCGGCGCCATTTGGAAGCATCACTGCCGTGTATATAAGCACCAATGCGTCAGCCGGATATGCGGCTGTTTCAGGTACGACAGCATGGACAACCAATCTCGATGTGTCACTGTTCCCGGTAACAAACGCGGTATACACGGTTGCGGTAAGCAGCATGGGATATGCGGTGACGAATGTGCAGACGAATTATATCGATCTTACACCGCCCGCGGCGTGTATCACCAATATGATTTCAGGGATTCATGTATCCGATACGATATCCGTACGGGGAACTAATTATGATGCGGAATCATCCATTGCATCCACACATTTCATTATCTCAAATACCGCGGGTCTCATCACCAATATATACACCGCTGTATCCGGAAATGACTGGAGTGTCTCGTGGAATACACGCTCAGTCTCCAACGGCGTATATGCGTTCATCGTCCGGTCAATAAATGGCGCCGGGGCCGTCTATTACGCTCCGGCGATAACGATAACGGTAACCAATCACACGTTCCATGACGACGGCCGGTTTGTTATCGCCCCGAACCCGTATCGTCCGAACTCAAAGAATCGTCGGCAGGGCGGCGGACTGCCCTATGTTATCGTAGCCGGGGTGCCGCCGTCGTTTACACTTGAGATCTATGCCGTGGACGGTCAGATGGTTGATAAAAAAACGGATGCGATGGGCGTTGAGGGAAGATATCAGTATGAAATACCTTCGCGATTAGCCACCGGCATTTATCTTGTGCGGATAAAGAACGGTACTTCGGAAAAAACCACAAAGTTGACGGTGATACGATGAAACAGATACGTACCATATTTCACGAAAAGGAAGGTGCCGCATGCAGATAAAACAGTGTGAATGCTGCAAACATTTCACCATGCGACTGTACAACGCGGATTCATATAACGACAGGTACAGATATGTCTGCAGCTCATGTCTGCTTGAGCTGGTGAAAGCGTTCAGTTTCCCGATACACGCTGATGAGATAAAGCATAAAACCGCGGAAGAGTCGCACACGGACGGCAGCGACATTGCTCCGCATATTGCAAAGTGAAAAGGAGGCGGCGTATGAATACAGCAGAACGGGTCTCACACGGACTATCGGCAGGATTGAAACCGCATATCGCGATGGTCCTCATCGCAGGCATACTTATTACCGCGCACTCAAGCTCGGGCATATCATCCGACCTGGCGGGATATACCGAGCAGTATTTCCATACCGCCGTCATGTATCCGTTCAACAATGCCGATGTGCCGGCGCTCTTCGCGCGAAAATCGCTCGAGGGATGGGCGGAAATTGACGTGCTAACGGCAATTGAAAAACGTTCGTTCTATATGCTCCCGAAACTAATCGAACCCTGTGATGCTGATGCCGCCGGCGCATTCAGGAAACGGGAATACCGGTCGCCGCGAAGGACGGTCATAGTAAATCGCGACAGCGGCATATGCATCGTCATCAGCTACAAACTGCATGACGGCGATGAAGTGCCGGCGGTAAAGCGCACGTACCACTTCCGAAGTATCGTCGATACGGTTACCTATGAATACAAAAACGGGTCTGACGTATCAGCGGCATCATCCGTCTTCGGTACGCTTCATTTCCATGCGGATGAGATGGTGCAATGAGACGTAACGCCAGCATAATCGCCGGCGTTTTCTGGATGGTAATGTGCATACCGTCAGTGTCGGGGATAGCGCAGGAGCCGCCCCGGGCCGGGACATTCGTGGCGGGCGTCTACGCTGATGCTGCAGCACCCGCCCGCAAATTCAGCCGGGAACTGGCGGCCGCTGCGACCCGTGAGCTCCCATCCGCATTGTATATCACCAACATCACTGCAGACGATGACACCGGCGTTGACATTCGCGCCGACGTTCAGCGCCTCACCTATGAAAAGCTCGCTCAATGCGACGGCATTACACTGTACGATGTCGCATTCGTCTGTGTTCATGCCTCAGAACACGCGCTCACTGTTCCGGCGGATTTGACAAACGGCCCGGTAATTATCTACGGCGGCCCCGTAAGCATGAGCGCTATCCTTACGATTGAATCGCATATACAAGCGCCGCTCGCCGTTATAACCGCTTCATCGTATACCGACGCGCTCGCATGTCTCGCATCGAATACCGGCGCATGCATCATTGCCGAAAGCATTGACGCATTCGCGTCTTCATTTTCCGGCGGCACGAGTATACATTTCAGCCTGCTCAAAGATGTGCTTCCGGCGGAACATGCCGGATGGTTGATGCCAAAACACTTCGGATACACTGTTCAGCTTGAGAACGCAATTGAAAAGCTGAAACGCTCGGGCGATTTCGACGCGATCTGGTACTCATCTTTCGGTATTGCGCGCGAGCAATATGCCGCGATGCTAGAAAAAAACGACCCGCGCACACACTATTTCCGGCGATGCCTCGATATGGCTTTTGCAGGCGAGTTTGAAAATGCGCTCGCGGAACTCGCGAAAGCAGAGTCGGCTGATAACGGCGGCGGGCAGACAAAAGAACTGCGCATCCTTATAGACAGCTATCTGCAAAAAATTGCAACGAATACCGATGCCGCATCGGCGGTTATTGTTGAAGAAATGCCGAAGACATTTGAACGACCCTCCGAAGTGGAAAAACTCAAAACGAAAAGCCCCGACGAAGCGGCTCAGTATGAGGGGGAACGGTATTTCAAGGTGGGCGTCTATAAGTTCAACCGCAAGGAGTACCCTGAGGCAGCCGATTGTTTCCGCAAGGCCAATGCGCTGTCATATAAGCCGGAACAATCACGCGAATACCTGGTGAAGGCGGAAAAAGCGTTCACCGAGAACAAACGCGCACAGGATGAAGATCGGATGAAACGGTTTAATGATATTTTTGAAAAGGCCATCAGATACTATACGAAATCGAGTCTGCAGGAAGCGCTCAATGCCATCACCGAATGCCTGAACCTGTTCCCCGATAACGAGATGGCGAAAAAATATTACATCCTGATATCCGACAACATCACGCTTGAGGGTGAACGCACCATCGACATGTCTTCGCCGTATTACACCTATTTCAAAAACCGCATGGCTGCCGCCGACGACCATATGCTCCGGAATACATATGCTGAAGCGCGGGAAATCTTTGAGGAAGTACTGGCCCTATTCCCGAACAATGAGCGTGCCCGCGAAAGTCTCATTACCTGCCTGCTTAAGCTCGATCCGGAAAAGTTGAAAACGTTTACCCGTGACTATATCGACCGCGGAAATCGAGCGCTGGCGGCGGGCAACCTGCGTGACGCAAACATGCTGTTCTCATCGGTAAAACGAATAGCGCCGGATCATCCGCAGATTGACGATCTCATCGCGCGCACCAAACCGAAACGCAGGGAGTTCACGGCGGAAACGCCACCCGAAGGGTTCTCCTGTGAAAAATATATGCAGGAGGCATCCGACTGCTATACGCGCGGAAATCTAGCCACGGCACTTGCGCTCTACCGAACCATTATCCGCTATCGGCCTGACGACTACAAGGCGCTTATGAATGCAACGAGAATTGAAAATATCATCGCCTCATCGAAAGGCGAACGCAGTGCCGACATCGCCGGTCCGTCCCGTCGGGCAGCAGACGCGCTTTATCTGAAAGGTCAGTTCTATTACCGGATACGGGAATATCGGTCAGCGATTGCGCTCTGGGAGGAGGCATATCGCGTTGATCCCACGTATACCAAAGCCTACATCAACGCCGAACGTGCGAAGAAGATGCAATGATGTTGAAAAGGATGATTATTATGATAGCCGTATGCGCCGCATGCAGAGCGATGGACCCGGCCGCAGGGTCTGCCGGAATGCGTTTCCTCAAGCTGCCGGCAGATGCCGCCGTCATCGGCATGGGAGATACGTCCGCGGCCCGGCACGGAAAAAGCATGGATTTTCTGTCAAATCCCGCATCGCTCGGTTTTCAAAACGATATGGCCGCGGCCGTCACCTATTTCAGACTTGCCGGAATAGACACCGGCATCAATCATTGCGCGGCTGCGTTCACCATGCCGCTCGGAATACTGGGCTCAATCGGCGTCGGCACCGTACTCCCGTTATACGGCACATCAGAAAGTCTTGAACTCGCTGATGACGGGTCTATTGTAACAACAGGTTCGACGTTCGACTTTGACGCTATGCTCACCGCTTCCTACGGAATTTCAATCGCTGATATCCTGAGCGCCGGCGGTGCGGTAAAAATGGCGGTTGAATCAATCGGCGGCGTCACCATGACGGGCTTATCGTTCGATATCGGCGTCATGGCATCGTTATTTTCAAATGCGCTTATCATCGGCGCTTCGGCAAAGAACCTCGGCCCGTCGGTATTCACGGAAAACGGCGCTGCGATGCCCTTCATTTCCCGGCTCGGGGTGCGCTGGCGCATATTCGATATCGGCGATAATGCAATCACCGTGGCGGCGGATATTACAAAATCACTTGATGGAGAATTCGGCTGCAACACCGGCATGGAATATTCACTCGCACATTTCATCTATCTCCGTGCGGGATATCAGTACCAGGAAACAGGCATCATGAGCGCGGGCGCGGGAATACATATAGCGAAAAACATCGATATTGATGTGGGCGGCATATTCCTCTCCGCAGCGTTCAACCGTCTCGGCGTGACCGTGCAGTACCGGTTCGCTGAAAGCAGCATCGCCACAGCACCACCGCCTCCGGCAGAAGTGACGGCTGCTGCTGCATCGAATACCTTCCCGGCGGCTGACAACGCCGTTCCACCCGCAGCGCCGGCGGCTGAAACAAACGCAGTCACCATGATTGACACGCCACCGTCTGCACCCACGAATACGCCCGCAGCGCCGGAAACCGCATCATCCATGAACACGAACGCCATGGATACGCCTTCGACGAATATGCTGCGTGCAATTGAGGCATGGAGTCTTGAGAAAATAATCACCGAAGCGCGTGAAGCGATACGGCTGAACGACAGCCGCTATGCGCGTGCGTTGATCACGGAAGGGCTGACACGGTCACCGGGCAACAGTGAACTTATCAGACTGTTAAAAATCATGCTCGATCAAAGGCGGGAAAGTAATGAAAAACAGTAACACGCCTTATGCTGTGCGGAGGCATTTATGAAGGGAGTACGTGTTTCACTCGGAGTGAAATTCAGCCTCATATCCGTCATACTCACGCTCCTGATACTCTTAAGCGTTTTCGTCTTCACCGGCATAACGGTCATCGGCAAAAGTCAATCGTTCATGTCCGAAGTGCTGCTCAAGGACACGGTACGCCTCCTCGATTTCTTTTCAGCCACCGTACGCGACGGACTCATCGCCGACGACGACATGCTCATCATGAACACATTTGATAAAGTAAAGAAGATGGATAATGTTGACTATGCGATACTCTTCAACCGCTCACGAACGGTTCTGCAGCATTCGGAACCGTTCGCCGGCCAGGGGTTCAACACCAACGACAGAGTATTCACCACGCTCTTCTCGCAGAAAAAGCTCGTCATCCAGCCGCCGTTCGACCCCGCGGACATCCGCCCGTCGTACACGATAGCCAAACCGATGTTCGACGGCGCCGATGCATTCATCGGACTGCTCGCGGTGAAATATTCCACACGTACCCTCGCCGCTCTCATCTACCGCATACGTACCACGCTCTACACCAACATGATGCTCGCCGTGGGCGGCGGCACCTTACTCGCCGTCATTTTCGGCATCATACTCGCGTATATCATCGTGCATCCGCTGCGGACGATGATACACGGCACGGAGATCATCGGCGGCGGGAACCTGCACCATGTCATCGAGGTCAAGCACAACGACGAAATGGGTGTGCTCGCCGACAGTTTCAACACCATGACATCGCGCATCCGGGCGTCACAGACCGCGCTTCTTGAGCAGAAAAAGCAGGAAGAGCAGATGCTCATTGCGCACGATATTCAGGAATCGCTGTATCCCGAGGCGCCCATCAGCCGCGACACATACGAGATTGCGTCATTCTCAAAACCGGCCAAGACTGTCGGCGGTGACTATCACTATTATCGCGACATGGACAACGGCATGCTCTATTTCATACTTGCGGACGTGTCCGGCAAGGGCGTTCCCGCGGCACTCGTGACATTCATGCTCGCAACGGTGAGCAGCATGCTGATGGGACGGAAAAGCATCAGGGATTCAGGCACGCAGATCACCGCCATGAACAGGATAGTCACGAGCCAGATGGGCAAGTTCGGGCGTTTTGTCACCGCACTTTCCTGCATCTACGATCCGAAGACGAAAACAATCGATTTCTGTTCAGCCGGACACGGTGAGCTTGCGGTATACCGCGGGTCGGATAAACACTTCGAGATCTGCGGAAATTCGGATATACCGATTGGCCTCGATAAGGACAAGATGTATATCGGCAATAAATGCGTGCTCGCGCCCGGGGACCATGTGCTCATCAACAGTGACGGCATCACTGAAGCGCGTAATGCCGCGGGCGGAGAATACGGCATTGAACGGGCGTTCGCGGCATGCATAACCGCTGCCGATGAGGATGCAAAATCGATTGTGGAAAAACTGCGGTCGGATGTTGCCGGATTCTGCGGTGATGCTCCGCTGCACGATGACATGACAGCACTGATATTCAAGGTGAGGTCATAATGTCACGGAATATCCTTATACGGTTCATTGTCGCGGCATGTACCGCCCTGAGTGTTTCCGGAGCCGGTTTTCATATGACGGGCTGGGAATACGACCGGCCGCTTGTCAGAAACGGACGCCCGTATATCGCGGACAACCGTGATTTTCTCGAAGCCGCGTCTATCGATGGAGCATTGCTGCTGTTCACACTCAGCGGGCCGCTGCTTATCATGCACACGGTTGAAAACGGCACCATTGTTGACAGCAAAAAACTGTTCCCGGTCGACCCTTTCACGCGCACGGTCATTCATTCTTCGGGCGGCGGCGTATTTATACTGGCGTTTCAGGGCGGACAGGGAACGGTGTACCGGATTACCGGCAGAACGCCGCAGCGCCTGTATAAATGCGAACACCGAACGGATGCCGGTGACGCCGATATCACCGTATCCGGGAATGAGATGTTCATCACATTCCCCGTGAAAGAGACGAACCGCATCGTCCCCGAATTGGTGCACATAAAGATCGATGGGACGGACTCCCGCGCGACACCATTGAATCTTCCGCCGTTCGCGTCCGAGGACAAAGGAATATTTTTCCCGCGGATATACCGGGATGGCGCCGCATACCGCGTATTCTACATTGCGCGCCGGTATGACTCGACAAAAAAATATTTACGGGACGTGCTTCAGACGGTTGCGCTGAACGATATAGCATTATTGCCGCAAGCCGTGCCGGAACAGCTGTCGGAGATTGCCGTGAGCGATCATCCGCCGGAATATATCGTCAGTGGCGGAACCGCAGCCATCATGTTTTCAAGTAAACGGCAGGCACTCTATTCACTGCGCTGGTTCTCTCTTCCGGATAAAAAAGAGTATGCGGTAAGCCCGCCGTTCGCCAACGCATTCCGCGAGCGTTTTTTCGCGGCGAACGGCATCATTACGCTTTTTTACATACTGCAGACATCGGGGAAATATACGGTCATGAGCCGCACAATCGATGCCGCCCGCGCCCGGTATGCCGAACATTGGGAACGCGAACAATCGAATCACACCGTTATCGCGGATGATGTACGCACGTTCGCACTTGCCGAAAAAGGAGGTATACGCTATTTCTTCTATATCGATGCGGCCGGGGCGATACGTTATTCCGCGACAGACCGGAGCGCACGCTCCCCCGTCCCCCGTCTTGTCTGCAGAAGTAATGTGTCACCTTCGGCCGCATATTATGACATTGTGTGGGACGAACCCGATGACCCGTCGGGTATCAGCGGATATGCGTTTGTCATCGACACCATTGAACGCACCGTGCCTGATGTAAAGAACCTGTATCCCGCGGATCTATCCGTGGGGACAAAAGATTATTCCAACGGACGGTATGTGTTTCATATCGTTTCGATAGACACACTCGGCAACCGCAGTCCCGCGGCGCACTGCCCCTTCACAATGCCGGCTATGCCGGTATTCATTCCGGAGCCGCCGATAGCTGCCGTCCAAACGGTAAAACGTATTCCGGCACCGCGCAGCAAAGCCCCGCCGGCGTCAGCAACGATACCGAAGCGTACGGCGGAACTCCCGCCGGCACCCGCGGTGGATATCGAATCCCGGAGACTGGATGCGTTCATCGCGTATATCAGCGCCGCAAACGGTGCGATACGCGCAAAAGACTATTTTACCGCCGAGAAGAACATAGCACTGGCCGCGCTCATCTACCCCGAACGTCCGGAGGTCTATGTGCTGCTGCAGTCGATAACGCTTGCCAGGCGTGGACTTTTCTATAACGGTGATTTTACCCTGATTGCATTCTCATCATGCATCGGCGGACTTATACTTCTGCTCGCTAGTATATTCATTGTTCTGACCCGGATTCGTTCTACGCAGAGAAATAATCTTCCAATTGCACGTCAAGAAAAATCCCCAAGGAGTAACGTATGACATTCCACATCGAAGTGATCAAGATCAATTTCACGGCGGCAGACGCGCGCGTTGACCAGCGGCACACCATATTCCGTGTCTCGCCGCAGGGAGAGATGAACATGGCAAGCCTTGAGACCTATAAGGCGCTCATCTTCACGCTGCTCGACGGCGGCATGGAACGCCTCATGCTCGATCTTTCGGGGCTTGACTACATCGACAGCGCCGGCATCGGCGTTCTTGTGGAGACCGCAAAACGCATCCGGGCGAACAAAGGTGAAGTTACCTTCATCAACGTATCAGCGAAACTACAGAAAATATTTGACATGGTGCATCTGCAGACGTTCATCAAAGTTTCCCAGACCGAGGGCCATGCGACGAATTTACTCTCGTTCGCCTAGGCTGACACAGCGGGCCTCTGTTCATCGACTGCGCTTGGTGATAGGCAGTCGGTATGACTGCGTCTCAGAAACGGATGATGGATGATTCAGGAACCGGTCACGTACTTTTGCGGCCAGATCACGGTGCGTAAGCGGCTCCGGCGATTCGAACACAAGCGTATATTTTTTAAGCCCCACGTGCTCAAGCCGCTGTTCGAGTTCAACGCAGTCGGCGCCGGGCTCGAATATCTGCATCGAGTCCGCCTCACGTACCGCGGCAACCGCCTCGTCATTCGTGCTGTTTATCCGGCGCTCACCCCGCCTGTCTTTTTTGAAATCCATCGCGAACGGCGATGGCGCATCATCGGTCATCCTGATGCAATTACCGCGCGCCGCGGCATTCAGTTTCCTGCTGTTTTCGGGTACGATTACCAGCACCGCCTTCTTGAAACCCACCCAGAGATCCACCTGCTTTTCCATGCTGCACCTCTTGTCCAATTTTGTACACTTACATCGCTTCCAATGTATTCAGAAATGTGCCGTAATGTCCCAGCGACACTATGTCACCCGATTCATCAGGTTTCGCCAAGCCGAACATATCATCCTCTTCGTTGTAAAATATCTTTATTCCCGTTCTGTTGACCGGGTCCTCCTCGAACACAATCCAATACTCTGTTGTGGTGACGCCGTTGAAGGTGCATTTTATCGGTGCTTTTTCCGGTTCCACCAGATACATATCCAGCGAACAACCATCAACATTGGTGATATGCCAATCCTTAATTTCTACATATATTCTTTCTTTCACCTCATATGGATTCATGATCACTTTCATCGTAACATCGGGTGGCGTTTTTTTCTGCGCCTGTCTTTCGGATTAAAATATTCACGCAGCGATTCAAGCACTACCCACTCAAACGTTCGGCGACAGGCCACCGCTTCAAGCTCAATCCGTTCTTTCAATGCCTGGGGTATGGTTATTTTACAATCTACCATCTCGATTCCATCCGGAGCCAATTGAACTTTTTGCGTCATGGCATCCTCCTTCCTCTGACGATAACCGTCAGCGTCTCTCACCGCGATATCCGTTTTTCTTTTTTACCTGCTGGTCATCGCCGGCCTTCTGCCCCTGGCCGAACGGCAGCGATGAGGACGAGTAATCAACACGATGATGCGCGGGCAGCACCCCTGCGACATCGCTCGATGACAGCCCGTGCTGACTGACGACAGCATCTCCTTCTACATAAATTTCATCAATCGGCAGCCAATCCTCGTCTATCAGATCCGATACCGTTGTTCGTGCGGTGTGTATGACGTGCGAACGGGCTATCGGCACAAAGACGCCGTTCACGTCGTAATAACCAAGTTCCCCGTAGAAATAGTTATCCGGCATACCGAGCATGATATACCAGCTGCCGTAATGGCTGTTCACTTCGATGTCCGCGTGTATGAATTTCAGATCGCTGTTCTCATGATCGAGCAGCCGGTACATGATGATATGCAGGTCCTGCTCGCCAACCGTATGCTGTCTGCAGTCTTCATCGGATATATCCCAATAGGCGAAGCACCATTCAGGATCACGCGACATTATCGTCAGCCGCGTGTCATTGTAACGATTGGGCAGTTCACGGATACGGTCCGCGTAATCGCTCATGATCGGCTGCGCGCTGAGAACATCGGGAGCCGCCGATGACACTATGGTGATGACCGCCTCTTTCTTCGATGTAGTTTTGCGCGCTTTAGCGGAGGCTTTTACTTTCAATCGCGCAGATACCTTAGGCGCAGATACCTTAGGCGCAGATACCTTAGGCGCAGATACCTTAGGCGCAGATACCTTAGGCGCAGATACCTTCCTCCCGTTTAATTTTGCGCGCATGACATCCTCCATATGAAAATATTTTATACGACCTCAAGGTTGATCATACTGATATCATCATCGAACGTGTCGATACCGCGGAACGCAACCAAACGCGAGTAAATTTTCTCTATGAACGTGTGATTATGATATGATGATAATTGCAGGAGTTCATGCGGCAGTATATCTTCAAATGAGCCCTGTCGGTCACTCATATTTTTCGCCTCGGTAAGACCATCGGTGTACAAAAGCAGCTTGCCGCCCTTGGGCAGTTTTATCCGGACATTCTTGTAGCTCTGCTCCGACCCCACCAGCGAATCGTTGCCGACAACGGCTATCGGCATGCCCGTGTACTCTTTGCATTCAATGGCCTTAATATGGTGGTCTACAAGAAGGAACGGCGGATTGTGCGCCGCATTCGAAAATACGATATCATTCGTGTCCGGATTATATACGCAGTAAAACGCGGTCATATAATTGTCCGCCGTCTGTTTATTGAGAATCTCGTTCAGGTGCATAAGCATTGCTGCGGGATTTGCGCTGAACTGATGCGATTCCTTCAGTATGCATTTCACCATTGAGGTGATGAGCGCCGCGGGTACGCCGTGTCCGGATACATCGCCAAGGAATATCGACACCTTGCCGTCGGGCAGTTCCCAGAAATCGAAAATATCCCCGCCAACTTCCTCCATGGGCTTATAAAACGTAGTTATATATTCAACGGGGCTGTTATCGGGAATCAATTCCTGCTGTATGAGCCGCGCCATTGCAAGCTCTTTTTGCATCTTACTATCGCGTATTTTTAATTCGTTCTTCTCACGTTCAAGTTCGCGCTCGTTTTCCTCAATCTCCCGCCGCTGCAGAAAATCGCTGCGTATATAGCGCTCCATATGGTAATTGACGAACATCCCGATGACATTCGCCGATATGAAAAAGAAATTATTGTTGATGAAACCGTTGATGAGCTCGGGTGACGAAAGCATGTTTTTAACCGACAATGCCACCACCTCATACGCCAGCACCATCACCCAGCTCACGGCAACCGCATAGACAAGACGCAGACGTATCATCGCGTACACCCACATGATGACGAGCAGCAGTCCCGCATAATAATACAACGCGCTTTCCTTCTCAACGGCAACACCTATCATCGTGACGATGCCGAGTCCGGTGATAAGACTGATGCAGCCGAGTATGAACTGCATAAGTTTCTTGAATACCGGCGTAAATGTAAGCACGAATGCGGCGGCTAATGCGGGACATACTATCGCGAAACGTATCAGCCAGATATACTTTTTTGAAACGGGGACGATATAGATGTCGAGAATGCCGAACGAGCCGTACAGTATGATGCCCAGTATCAGTCCTATCCGGATAATATTGAGCGATTTGATATAGTAATCTTCGTAAAACGCCTTTTCCAGCGGCGCATCGAATAACAGATTATGTCTTTTTAGCAGATCACTGAAATACGGCATACGGCATCTCCTGCATCATACCTGTTCTTTCTCACCAGAACCGTGACACATCGGGATGAACATCGGGATGTTCCAGATGAAAAGTCTTTATCAATTTCTGCAGTATCACCTGCTCCTGCGGGGATATATCCGTTATCGTGAATCCCATGCTGTAATACCCGCTGCCGTTCTCACGGCGGCACCACTTGCATACCGCGTGAAATATTATATGTCCGCCGCCCATGACATTCTTGGGCAGGTCCATGCGCAGCGAATACGCGCGTCCCGTCTCGGCGCACAGATCGCTGATGAGCATCATGCCCTGCGGTGTTATATCCGCAAGCTGCCCCAGAGGAGTTCCCGCCTCGGTGTCGAAAACCCGCAGATAATAAATAAGATTCATGCGTTTCTTTCTTCTGATATTCATTTTCTTTACACCTCCGTGTTCGAACTGTTATTATTCCCGCGGGGCAATTTCCGGACAAGCACGAGTGATATATCATCCGCCTGCTCCGACTGAAACGCCTGTATGTCTTTCAGAATTCCGTTGAGCACATCCTGCGCAACGGTGCTGGCTGATGCATGACGCTCGAACGCCGCCTGCAGACGCTCCTGGCCGAACAGCTCACCCGTGCTGTTCGCCCCTTCGGTTGCCCCGTCGGTGTAGAGCAGCACCATGTCATTGTCCGCTATGGTGATGGTGCGCGTCTCCATGCTTTCATCTATGTTGTCAGCAATTCCAAGCCATGTCCCTTTTGTGGCAACACTTGATACGGTGCGGTCGGCGGCTCGTGATATCATAACATCCTGATGATGTCCGGTAAGCATCAGTTTATCGTCCTCAAGCTGCATAACCATCATCGTCATATAGTGATTCGAACCGAGCCGGGCTATATTCTCACGCAGCACCGCGTTCGTCGTGCTCAGGAGATTCACCGGATGGCAGGCATGGACGCTTTTTATCTTGGTCATGACGCTTGTCTGAGCCATCATCATGATGAGCCCCGAGTCTACGCCGTGTCCGGACACATCGCCGATGGTTATCCACCGGTCGCCGGATACCGTCTCAATGATATCGAAGTAATCCCCGCCAACATCCGCGGCGGGGAGCATGACGGTGGCTACATCATAACCGCGTATGGAATGCACCTTCGGCAGCAGCGCCGTCTGTATGCGCTTGGCAAGCTCCATCTCGCTCCACAACGCGTCGCGCGTCTTTTTTACCTCAAGGAGCAGGAGGAATTCGTTCTTGAGCAGCCGGTAACGGACGTAGGTGATGCAGGTGACGATAATCGATGTCGCACCGAGAAAGAACATATTGTTGATGAAAATTGACGGTTCGAATTGATGTCCTATGAACAGATTACTGCCCGCATAAAACAGCAGCGTCACCGCCGCGTTTATCGCCGTATGATACGCTTTCCACGGCATGAGAAGATTGACGCCGATGATTATCAGATTAAGGCCGGCATAATAGCTTGAATTGAATCCGCCGAGGTGCAGCGTCATGATTGAAATAATGACGCTTATCTGTGTGGACATGAGATATGCGTAAAGGAATGTCCAGCGGCTCGGTTTCTGTTTCCGTATGATGAGGAACTGAACGATGGCGATGAATGCCGATATGGAACGGTAGATGGCAAACCGCGGAAGCAGCGCGGGGGGCATCATGAAAACGTCGAGCACGAAAAACAGCGGCACCAGTACCGCGGCAAGCTTGCACAGGGCATGCATCCAGTCGTGCAGGATGACGATGCGATACTGTTCGAAATCTCCCGAATCTATGGCTCGCGCTATGGCCGCTTCAACCGTGTTGCCGTTCTTGGCGTGACGGTGTATGTCGGGTTTGCGCACTGCGCTCATCAAGCGTCTCCGTTAGCGGGCTTTTTTATATGAAGCATCATCTGAATATTCGTGGCGTCGAACTCAAGACGTGTTGCCGCACCCGAAAGCGTGTCAGCCAGGCCGATGAACTCGTTATCAGAACGAAGCAGTATCTTCCAGTCAAGCCAGTACTCCATGAACAGACGGTTGGGGTTCTGCACGCGGTAGTTGCCGATAACCGCCTCGCCTCCCGGTTTGAGCAGCTGATAAAGCTTTTTCAATACCGCCGTTGCAGTCGGCGCGGTAAGATAATCGAACAGCCCCATCGAGTATATGAAATTGAACTGTCCCCATTGCTGTTTCAGCTTGTCGGTTGCCAGCATCGTCCGCACCGATTCCCTGATAAAGTCAACCGACACGGGGGCTTCGAGCACCGTTTCCCTGTCCTTCACCACCTTTGCGGCTTCAAGAAGCGCGTGCTGGTCCTGGTCGAGCAGAGAAAAGTGCAGTCTCGCCGCATCTTCTTTGGTCTTTAAAATATCATAGAGCTCATACACGGGTCCGCAGGCAACGGAGAGTACGCGCACTCTTTCATGTGCGGGAATTCCCGAAGTGACAACGTATTCATCGAGTGCGTGCGCGAGCACCGACCGGCGGTTGCGCACGGCCTGAGCGGCCGGAAGTTCTATCGCGTATTTGTGGAGAATGCGTCCGAAAAGAGAATCGCCCATTATCTCTTTCTGATAGATCATCCGCATCATCTCCGAGTCTCCGGCATATCCGCGCGGCTTCAGATTGGTGCGCGCCATGATCGGCACCGAAATCAGGATATTCCACATCTGCCGGCGGAAATAGAATCCGTGATGCTCGTGTTCCGATGAACTGAAATTCGTCGTGATATACTTGAGTTCGAGCATACGGTCATCAAGGTACTCCATGAGCTTTTTACCCATGCCTTCGAACACATGCTTGTCGATTACCGCGCGCACCTCCGGCGGTTCATGCTCGCCCTCGGCCTCAAGCCGGTCAAGGCGGTTCTTGTAGGTATTGAGGTCGTAGGTTATGTCGGTAACATAGTTCTTGAACGACGGCTCAATGCTGTCCTTATAGCGGAGCATGAGCGCCATGCTCATCGAATCGGTCTCAAGCTGTTCCACACGCGAGCGAAAGAACAGTGCGTTGAAATCGAGCATGGTGCTGTCGGGAACCGCACGCCGCATATGCTGCCCGGCAAGCTCGGGTTCTCGCATAAGGCGGCATGGACCGAGATCAACGTCCCTGCCGTCCATACGCAGTGATACATCCTCTACCGAATCGCCGATATCCTCATCGCTTATCTCCACCAGTATTGAATGTGTGGACATGAACCGCGCCTTGGTGTCGATACGGCGTGCGCCCGCGGTGAGTATCGCGTCGAGTACCGGTGGTGTTTGCGTTGTCATTTTTCAATTCCTTCGATGAGTATCCGGTGGTCATTGGTCTGAAAAATGCCGAGTGCCGAGAACGATATGTCCTGCCACTTCATCGCCTTGTTATAGAGCACGGTCACTTCGCCGTCGCTCACGCGCGCCTTCTCGAGAATCTTGATTACCGGCGTGAGCGTTGACGAGTTCATGTAGAGCAGATCGCGGAAATCCAGAACGAGCCGCTGTCCGCGGTTCTTCGCTTCGGTGAGCGCATTGAGCACGATGGGCATGACGAACTCCGCGGGATTGCGCAATATGCTTTTCCCCGTAAAGTGCATGGTCAGCGAGCGTTCGTCCTTGAATATCTCGATATGCAGCATGTCGTTGTCATAGCGTTCTGTTTCCATACCTGCCTCCGCCGTCAGTCAATGATCGCAACAGCCGACACATTGATCATGCTGTTGTCTTTTATGAAAAAATCTATTGACGCCCTTCCTTCATGCGCTATTCTCGCAATACCCAAACCGCTCTTATTTTTCTCCAATGGCTCCTGTGAGATTGCCTTCATGCGTTCCAGATATGCCTCGAACGGATCCTGAAATCCCCGTATCCACTGTATGGTCCTGTCAAGTTCATGAATATACGGCAGCGAACTCTTATCGAGCGGATTGGTTACCTGCGCGGTGAAGGTTATGTCATTGAGACTTGCGTTTACGTTAATGAATTCCCCCGATGCTCCGCAGCTTCCGTATTTTATGGCATTCTCTACAAGCTCGCAGATTACCATGGTGTAGCGTATCACCGACTCCTCCGACAGATTCTGCTCCCGAAGGAAATCGCCGGCGGATTTATTCACGCGTTCGATTTCTTGCCAGTCAAACGACACCTGTAATTCAAGTTCACCTGACATACGTTTTATTCCCCCAGCCGGTAAATATTATCACATCGTCCGTCGACAAGGATTGACTGCATCTGATCCGCAGCGGCGGCAACACTGCAGAAATGTCCCTGGATATAACGGCACCCGCACGCTCTGAGCAGCCGGACTTGCGCTTCCGTTTCCACACCCTCGGCTATCACCTCGAATTTGAGACTTTTACCCATGGCCACTATCGCCGTTGCTATTGCGAGACAGCGCTCATCCGAGGCCAGCTCCCTGATGAATGACTGGTCTATCTTGATGCGGTCGATGGGCAGTTTTGCAAGATACGACAGTGATGAGTACTTGGTCCCGAAGTCGTCTATCGTTATGCTTGCCTTTGCCGATTTTAACCATTCAAGCTTATGCAGTGTATCCCGGGACGCATCCACCAGCATGCTTTCGGTGAGTTCCAGCTCAATGTATTCCATCAGAAAACCGGTCTCATGAACAATCGCAGTGATAGTATCCAAAAAATCCGGCTGCCTGAGCTGCAGCGCGGAAATATTAATCGCAATGCGAAGCGGCGGCAACCCCGAATCCAACCATGACTTCCCCTGCCGGCACGCTTCGCGGATGATTTGTCTGCCGATATCAACGATGAGACCGGTATCCTCAGCTATCTCGATGAATTCCGCCGCACATACCACCGGACCTTCCGGGTCCTGCCAGCGTGCAAGCGCCTCCAATCCGGTGAGCTTTCCGCTGATGATATCGATCTGCGGCTGATAATAGACGAGAAATTCCTTCATCTGAATCGCCTGGCGCAGCTTCGACTGCATGGCAAGCCGTTTCATCGCCTGCGTATTCATCTCACGCGAGAAAAACTGATGACTGTTCTTGCCAAGCTCCTTTGAACGATAGAGCGCGACATCCGCGTTCTGCAGAAGCGTATCGGCGTTGTCGGCATCATCCGGATATACCGCTATGCCGATGCTTGCCGTGATGTTGAGTTCCCGGTGGGCAACCATCAGCGGTTCGGAAATGCGGCTGAGTATCTTCTGCGCCACCTGGAGTGCGTTGCGTGAATCGTCGATACCCGGAAGGATCGCGGTGAATTCATCGCCGCCCATTCGCGCCACGGTATCAGTCTCACGAACGCTCTGACGAAGACGGTCCGCCACCTCCCTCAGGAGCGCATCGCCTGCGCCGTGACCGAGATGATCGTTGATGATTTTGAAATCGTCAAGATCCATGAACATTACGGCAACCGTCTCTCCGCTCCGGTGTGCGTGTTCGAGCGTAAGCTCCAGTCTGTCCTGGAAATTACGCCTGTTCGGCAGCCCCGTCAGGCTGTCGTAATGCGCCATATTGTACAACTGTTCCTGCGTCTGTTTCAGCGTGGAAATGTCGGAAAAAAGACACACATACCGTGTGGGGCTGTTGCCGCCGTTGGGTACCGCACTGATTGACATCCACTTCGGATATATTTCTCCGTTTTTACGTCTATCCCAGAGCTCACCCTGCCAATTACCGTGTTTCGTCACCGCGTCCCACATCTGCCGGTAGAATTCAGTGTCATGACGTCCCGAATTCAGAATGGTGAAATTCTCGCCGAGTATTTCCTCGCGTGAATAGCCGGTGATGTTGCAGAATGCGCTGTTCACATCAACTATACGTCCGTCCGAATCAATTATCATCACCGCCTCAACCACATTGTCAAACACCTGAGAGCTCAAGAGGAGCTTCTGATCCGCCATCTTTCGGCTGGTAATATCCATGCCGTAGAGATACACGGTATGTGCGTCATTTGAAGGAACGATGTATATCTGAATCGACTTGATGCCGATATGCTCTTCCACCTCAAACAGCTCACGGTGTTCAAGCGCTTCATTCACATGGTCAATCCATTCCCGGGGAACGAATTCGCCGACCTGACATTTCCAATGCGCAAGCAGGAGCCAGCTGTTCTGATTGGCGTAGATGATCATCCCGTCCCTGTTCAGATAAAGAACGGCAAACGGTGCGACACCGACGAGATTCGAGAAGCCGCCTGCCTCCCGCACTTCATCAATGAGTTCGTTTTTAACCGCGGGGCTCATTTGCCGTCCTGTCGCATATTTCCGGCATGATGAGCGTCGCATGATCCCGGTGAAATGTGTTTATCATGTTCCTCCGGGACCATACGACATTCCTGCGGTATATCCAGCTCCTTTTCACACTGCCTGCATATGGTCTTCGTCAGAATATCATCATTGCCGTCGTTACGCATGGAAATACTGAACAGCATATGCAGCATGCACCGGGCGCATACGTGCTGATATGTCGTACTTAAACAGCTTGCATCAAAAAGCCTGAGCGTCTGTTCATTGCATCGATCACATTGACATACCGGCATGATGAAACTCCATGACGAGATGTAATCTTATTTATAATTGCAACAAATAGACCAATCATGGTGACAGTATGCAAAAAATATTCAATTGATTTCATCGGTGAATTCGAGACATTTCAGGGATATCAGTGCGCACTCGTTTACTGCACCATGAACCCCTGTTAAATATTCCGACAATTAGAGCGATATTTTTTTCGGTGCGTCCGTATTATCCGGCGGTGTTCTCAGGGACTTAAGCTTGCTGTTAAGTGTTGTTCTCGTAATACCGAGCAGCCGCGCTGCTACACCCTGATTATTCGACGAACGTTCCATTGCCTTGGCTATCATTATTTTTTCCATTTCGTTCAACGATGGGAAATGGTCGCCGCTAATCTCCACGGCAGCCGCGGCTGCGGCAGGTTCATGCGTTACATCAGAATCCGTTGTATCGGGAATGATGCGCTGTTTAAAATATTCAAGCGAAATCACATGCGACTCATGCCTGCTTACCGCATCATGTATCATCATCTCAAGCTCGCGGACATTGCCGGGAAAATGATATACCTTCAGGAGCGGGATAAGTTCCGCCGGATACGTCGGCTTTTTCTTACCGAGCTCGTCGGCAGCTTTTTTCATGAAATGATCGACAAGCGCGGGTATGTCTTCATGCCGTTCGCGAAGCGGCGGCACATGTATGCGGTGCGCTGCGAAACGGTAATAGAGGTCTTTTCTGAACTCGCCGGATTCCTGCGCCTTTTCGATATTCTTGTTGGTGGCGGCTATGATGCGCGCGTCCGAACGCAGCGGCATATCGGAGCCCAATGGATAATACTCGCGTTCCTGCAATAGTCTGAGCAGTTTTACCTGGGACTGCTGCGTAATATCTCCTATCTCGTCAAGAAAGAGCGTTCCGCCGGCGGCTTCTTTTATCAGCCCCGTACGTGCCGTATCAGCGCCGGTATATGCCCCCTTGCGATGCCCGAAGAGCGTGTCGGAAAACATCATATCGTCAAGGCCGGCCACATTCACGGCGATGAGCTGTCCGGTGCGTCCGCTCGCCGTATGCACCGCGCGCGCGACAAGTTCCTTTCCCACGCCGGTCTCCCCGGTTATCAATACCGGCTGTCCGGAAGGGCCTATCGATTCAATGTATTTAAAGAGCGCACGCATGCGTTCACTTTCTGTGATAATCGTGTTGAAGAATTCAGGACGCTGCAGTCCGCCCACCACGCGTTCCGAGAGCAGCCGGTTCTCACGTTCAAGCTCTTTCATCCGGATGCAGTTCTTCACCGTGGCGATCAGCAGACTTTTTTCAACCGGCTTGAGGAGATAATCAGATGCGCCCATCTTCATGCAGCGGACGACGGTATCAAGTTCACCCGTGCTCGTAACGATGATCACCGGTATGTGCGGATAGTTCTTGACGGATGACTCGAGTATCTCAGTACCGGTAAGGTACGGCATGGTAAGATCAAGTATCATAAGTTCGACAGGCTTCTCCGCGAGTATCGATGCAACCGTGCGCGGATCGGGACAGCCTATCGTATTCGTTATGCCCGCCGTCGCAAGCGCGATGGTAATACTGTCAACGACAAACGACTCATCGTCGACGATCAGTATCGGATTCTGCGGATAATGCATCGGTTCCATAATGAACTCCTTCAGGTGACCGCGGGCAGCATTATCTGAACCTGGGTGCCTTTCCCGAGCTCGGATGAAAATGCTATCGTGCCGCGGTGATCTTTAATAATGGCGAAACAGATGAACAGTCCCAACCCCATGCCGCCGCTCTCCCGTTTTGTTGTAAAGAACGGCGTCATCACGTTCTTCATCTCGTCGTCGGTGAAGCCTCTGCCTTCATCACGCACAATTATCTGGACATTGCCGGCATGATCATTCTTTGTGGCAAGGAATATCCGCTGTTCCGGACTCGACAAAGCCTGATATGCGTTCGAAAGTATGTTCACCATCACCTGCTCAATCTGCTGACGGTTGCCGCGCACCATCGGCAGATGCTCGTCGCGTTCCATAATGATGCCTGTCGCCGCTTTCTTGAGCGTCCCGCCGATGAGCATGAGCGCGGTGTCGATGACGAGATTGATGTTCACCAGTTCGGTATGCAGGGGCGGTTCTTTCCGTGAATATTCCTTAAGGCTTTCAACGATCGATTTTATTTTCCAGCTGCTCTGTACTGTTTTTTCGAACAGCTCCTTGATTTTCGCCGCCTTCACGCTGTACGGGAGTCCCGCCACCAGAAAATCGCCGTTCTGCTCATGATACTCGTTCAGAATCGGCTCAATGCTCGCCCATGCGTCTCGGAGACATGAAAGACTCGTGATGATGAACTGATTGGGATTATTGATCTCATGCGCTATCCCCGCCACCATGATGCCAAGTGACCGCATCTTCTCCGCATGCTGCAGACCACGCTCCAGCAGACTCGCTTTTTCCTCGGCAATTTTACGCTCATTGAGCTCGTTGACAAGTTTCTCATTCGCTATCTGCAGCTCCGCGGTACGCTCGGAAACCCGCGCCTCCAGTTCGTCTTTCGCCCTGCGCAGATATTCCTCGTTTTTCAGGCGCAGCATCGCCGCCGCGGCCTGATCGGCTATGGCCTTCATGAGGGCCAGTTCATCTTCGGTAAACACCTCACGGTTTTTTGTGCCGAACGAAAGCGTGCCGATGACCTTCCCTCCGACACCGAACAGCGGGTGACAGGCATATGCGGTTATCCCGAATGATTTGATGACAGCGGCATCTTGATCAGAAGATTCCGGTATATGCTCGGCAAGGAATCTGTTCCCGTCCCGCCCTGCAAAGACTGCGCCGGCGGTATCCAAAGGCATATGTGCAATTCGTTGTGCCTCGTCGTCGCGGATACCGGCATATGCATTCAGATGCAGCGTGTTCGCATCATCATCGACAAGAAAATTGAAAAACACCTGACAGTCAAGTTTCTGCATCACCTCGCGGCAGAACGATTCAACTGTTTTCTGCGAGTCCTGT
Organism: Spirochaetota bacterium; assembly: GCA_016214035.1. GTDB lineage: Bacteria > Spirochaetota > Brachyspiria > Brachyspirales > JACRPF01 > JACRPF01. Next base: position 348,207 of record JACRPF010000014.1, read on the forward strand.
GCGAGCAGGAGTTCCCCCGCTGTTTTCGAGAGCAGTTCAAAATGGCTTACACTCTGTGTGAGCGCGCGTTCAATGCGTTTGCGGAGTATCACCTGCATTATCGCCGGCACCAGCGCCTCGAGGTTTTCCTTATCCTCATCACTGTATCCGCCGTCCCGGTTTGCAACAGCCAGCATGCCGAAGACACGCTCGCCGTATATCAGCGGCACACCGAGTATGGTATGCAGGAGCGGATGTCCTTCAGGCATGCTGAGATTATACATATGCGCGGTAAGATTATTGGAATACAGGCTTATCCCCTCAGTCAGGATGCGGCCGAATATTCCATGTGCGGAAAAATTGGACGGCGGCTTCCGGTGCCCCGTTTTGTCCGTCATCATACAGAGATCCCATCCCGTCTCGCTCACCGCGATATCGCGGAAAACACCGTCAGGATCGATTTCGCCGATAAACCCGTATTTGCTGCCGGTGACGAACTGAGCCGTCTTGAGACATGTCCTGCCAAGCTCATCCTCTTCCTCAATCCGCATGGCATCTTCAAATATCCTGTTGATGCCCTGCTGCACCCTGTTCTGCCGCGATACTTTTTCCTCCATGTTCTTATGCTCGGTGATATCCTGAACGAATCCCATCGACCGTACAACACGTCCTTCCGCATCGCGCAGATACCGCCATTTATTGCGGACGATGAGCGCAGTTCCATTGCGTACTATCCGGTGCTCGAGCTCATATTCGTCGCGGCATCCGTTATTCGAACTGTCATATGCCGCACGCACTTTTGCGCGGTCATCCGGATGAACCGTCTCGAGAAATGCGTCAAAGGAGGCTTTGCATTCACGCGGCTGAAATCCCAGCAGCCGATAGAAGGCGTCTGACCAGTAGTATGTGCCTGTTGCAGCGTCAAGCTCCCAGCTTCCCAAACGCGCGATCTCCTGCACCCGTGTGAAATGCTCAGCGTCTACCGACACGGCTTTGGCCTCAAAGGTGCGGTCTTCCTGTATATTCATACCGGAAATATCTATCCCGATTTCGAGTATGAGCGATTCGCCGTTCAGGTCGGTGAAGGGATAATCATAGATATCATAGTGCCGGCCGTCACGCTTCGTCCTGCTCCAGTGATATGGCTTCCCGGTCGTCTGTACCCTGAATGACTCGCACGGCTCGCAGGGTTTTGTTCTGTCGAACAGATATTCATAACAGTGTTTATTTTTAAGCTCCCCGAAACGCTCACGGAACAGACGATTGGCGAATACGATGCGGTAATCAGATGCGATAAGGATCACATATACCGGTAAAAGCTCGAGTACCTGATAGAACCGTTCGCGCTCGGCTTTAATCTCAGACTCGGCCTTGTTCCTGACGATTATTTCCGTATCAAGCGCACGATTGATATCCAGAAGCTTCGCCGTTCTGTTCTGAACAATCTCCTCCAGCTCGGCGTATGCATCCTTGAGCTTGTCCTCCATCGTCTTTCTTTCTATGGCATAACGCAATGCACGCAGCAGCGTCGGTCCGTCAACGGACCCCTTGACGATATAGTCCTGAACTCCGTGACGTATCGCCTCAATCCCGGCAACTTCATCGGACAATCCCGTCAGAACGACAATAGGCATCTGCGGAGCGGCTTCACGTATCCGCGCATACGTGCCTACACCGGAGCTGTCGTGAAGCGTCAGATCAAGAAGCACTACATCAAAGGCGAGTTCCCGCAATTTGACAATGGCGTCCCCCATACAATCCACCCAGGTCACATCATAGAACGATTCTTTTACATCAGCCAGGCTGAGCTGTAAAAGCTCCGCGTCCGATGCGTTGTCTTCAACAAGAAGAATGTGGATATTCATACCGCTCCTGAATCTGCAGAAACTATCTAAAAAAAAGCAGCACTATCTTTTTGATTTTCTGAACACGCACATGATTATCATTACACAACTCCTAAGGAAAATACACATCCAAGGGCCTTTCTATATATTTTAATGTAGTAAAAAAGGAAGTCAAGTTTTATATTCTGTATCAGAAAACATCCCGCGCCAACACCGCTTGTTTTTTACTTGATTCAAAGTTATATTCCACTAAAGTATTACGTGCAATTATAATTGATTCGGCGAGGACAGTATGGCAAAAGACGCAAGTTTCGACATCGTTTCCCAGGCAGATCTTCAGATGGTCGACGATGCGGTGAATACCGCTATGCGCGAAATTGATAACCGATTCGATCTCAAAGGGCTCGGTATTTCCATTACGCTTGAACGCACCGCGAAAACCATTACGCTGTTCGCGCCGTCTGATTTTCAGATCGATATGATCAAGCAGATACTTGTACAGAAAATGACCAAGCGCGGCTTGAGCGCGAAAGTGATGAAAGTAAAAACCACTGAAGCCGCCACCGGCGGTGCGGTACGCGAGGTCAACGATATTATCACCGGCGTCGACAAGGAAGTCGCAAAAACGATCATAAAAGATATAAAAGACATGAAATACAAGGTGCAGACTTCAATTCAGGATGAGCAGATTCGTGTTGTCAGCCCCAGCAAGGACGAGCTGCAGAAGGTGATTGCGCTCATACGCGGTAAGGATTACCCCATCGCATTGCAGTTCACGAATTTCAGATAAGCGGGCTACACCGGCAACAACGGGAGAAGATACATACATACCACGCGCACGATGCGCGACAATAACGTGAAATAAACCTTGCCCGCTTACGCTAGCGCCAGCGGTGCCGGAAGCACCGCGAGAGCGACAATATCCCGTATCAAGCAGTAACGTGTAGAAGTAGAATGTTCGGCGGAATTCTCGAAGCGCGCTTAGCGCACATTGATTCCCGCATTTTTCAACGCGGTTCTCACGTCCCCTATCGAAAGTTCCCGGTAATGGAATATACTGGCGGCGAGTACCGCATCCGCCTTGCCGATGGTGAATGCGTCCACCATGTGCTGTACATTTCCGGCGCCGCCTGAAGCGATGACGGGAATTTTCACCATGGTTGCAACGGCGGCATTCAGCTCATTGTCGAATCCGTTCTTTGTGCCGTCGCAGTCCATGCTGGTCAGAAGCACCTCTCCGGCGCCCCGGCTCTCCGCATCCTTTATCCACGTGAGCACATCAATACCGGTGGGCGTTCTCCCCCCGGCGACATATACTTCCCAGCCGCCGCCCGCGCGTCGTTTCGCGTCACAGGCAAGCACAATGCACTGAGAGCCGAACATCTTTGCGCCGTCGCTGATGAGCGCCGGATTTTTCACCGCAGCGGAATTTATCGCTATCTTGTCGGCACCCGCGACGAGAAGATTTCGCATATCCTCTACGGTGCGTATGCCCCCGCCGATGGTAAACGGTATGAACAGTGATTCCGCCACGCGGCGTGCAAGATCGATGAGCGTTGCCCGTTTCTCATAGGTGGCGGTTATATCGAGAAATACTACCTCGTCGGCCTTTTCTTTATCGTAAAAAACGGCGTTATCAACCGGATCGCCCGCATCTTTAATATTGACAAAGTTCACCCCTTTGACAACACGTCCGTCCTTGATATCGAGGCAGGGAATGATGCGTTTAGCGAGCATATGAAATCCTTATTCGATATGGCAATAATACAGCATATTTTGAAAAAATAAAATGCCGGTTGCCAAATCGCGACCTCCTGATATAATCATTTTCAATGAAAAATATCGGCATTATCATCTGCCTTATGTATTCTATCGCCGCGTGCATGGCCGCTGAATACGATTTCCGTTTTGCGGTGCTTAAATATGACGGCGGCGGAGACTGGTACGAAGCGAAAGTGGGCGTCATCAATCTCATGAAGGCGCTCAGGGAAGCATCACCCATGAACCCCGCGCCGGAGCCGTCGGTAGTCTCCGCACGCGACCGCGAGCTCTTCCTCTACCCGATTATCTTCATCAACGGTCACGGCAACATCAGCTTTGATGATGCGGAAGTGCGCGCGCTCCGGTCATATATCGAGCATGGCGGTTTTATATTCGCCAACGATGATTTCGGCATGAATGAATCATTCCGCCGCGAGATGAAAAAAGTGTTTCCCGAGAGCGGTTTCGTGGAGCTGCCGGTGACACACGAGCTCTACCGATCCCCATATCAATTTCCCGCGGGACTGCCGAAAATACACGAACATGACGGCGGACCTCCGAAAGGCTATGGCATATTCCACCGCGGACGGCTCGCGGTATTCTATGCCTTTGACGCGGACATTGCCGACGGCTGGGCCGATCCCGAAGTACATAAAACACCGGAAGCAAAACGCCGTGAAGCGCTGCACATGGGCGTGAATATTATCCTGTACGGACTTACGCATTAAGAAATTGAGAAACTGAGGAACCTATGATAGAAGCAACACAGACACCGAACATGTATATCCGTAAACCCCAGCGCAGCGTCTTTATCATTTTACGGAAAATCATTGTCGGCATAGCCTCTGCCATGCTTGCGTGGGGATTCGTCAGCGAATGTTTTGTAACCGTGAGCCGCACACCTTCTGACACGATGGCGCCTACGATAAAAAAGAGCGAACTTATATTTATAAATAAATTATCGTACGGCTTACGCCTTCCATTCTTTGTCGGTAAGGATTCCGGACGCACCTTCGTTTACCGCACACCCCGGCTTGGCGATATAGTGCTCGTCAGCGACCCTTCAAAACGTGATGCGCCGCTGCCGCTCCGCATGCTCGTGTTTCCAATATATGCAGTGACGCTCGGCCGGGTGGATCTCGCCCCCAAACATTATCTTGTAAAAAGGGTTGTCGGGCTTCCGAACGACAAGATATCAATACGATTCAAGCGGATCTACGTGAACGACCGGCTGCTCGAGGAGCGATGGACCACCGAACACCGCGACTCCCGCATCCTCCCCGAATCCGTTTCACGCCGCGACGAGGTGCCGCCGACAGTACTTCCGGCGAATCATTATTATGTGCTCGGCGACAATCGGGATTACAATTATGACAGCAGAGAATTCGGGTTCGTATCGTTTTCACGCATCGCGGGACAGGTTATCGGAAAGTAACCGGCAGCGTTTCACGACACTATTCACTCAGCCCTAATTCACCCTGTGAAATATCCGAATACGCCGCGGTTACTTTACGGTGCAGCACCGCTATGTCACTGTCAGTTTGAAAAGCGATAAAGTCGATGATATGCTGACCGACATCCTCCGGCCTTTGGGCCTTGAACCGTGCCGGCAGCAGATCCGGATGGCGGTGAAAATAGTTGTAGACATCTTCAATGACATGAAACACATCCTCAATCTCGCGTAACAGCGGAGGACTTTCATACACGCGTTCAAACATGAACGCGCGGAGCGTTTCTGTGGTATCAAGCACACGTGCGTGCATGCTGATGTGCGGCTTGTCGATGCTCGCCTCGATGACGGCAAGCACCATCGTATTGATGCGCTCCGAGTATGAATCACCGAGCACACGGCGGCATTCGGCGGGTATCTCTTCAGGCGGCAGGATACCGAATCGTATCGCGTCATCGATATCGTGATTGATATAGGCGATTGAATCGCAGATGCGGACGATGGACGACTCAAGCGTCATCGGCTTTACCCGATCGTCTATCATGCGCCCTTTACCCTTGGTGTGATGCAGTATGCCGTCACGCACCTCGAGCGTGAGATTGAGCCCCTTCCCTTTTTCAAGCACATCGACAACGCGCAGACTGTGCGTGCTGTGATGGAATCCGCCGCCGACAAGCCGGTTGATCGCCTTTTCGCCCGCGTGACCGAACGGCGTGTGCCCGAGATCATGCGCAAGCGCTATGGCTTCGGTAAGGTCTTCGTTGAGCCGGAGTGCACGCGCTATCGTCCGCGCAAGCTGGGTAACCTCGAGCGTGTGCGTGAGCCGGGTGCGATATGCCCCCGACGTGGATATGATAACCTGAGTCTTATCCTTCAACCGCCGGAAATATTCACTGTGGATGATGCGGTCGCGGTCGTGCATATAGACGGTGCGAAGTTCATCCTCGGTACGCGGCGTGAGCGTGCCCCGCGATTCAACGGCACGAGCCGCATACGGGGAAAGCGTTTCCCGTTCTCTGGATTCAAGCATTTCACGTATATTCATATTTCACCGGAGATGCGACGCGAGTTTTTTCCCGTCATCGATCCACGACCAGTACCGCTTCGGGATGAAATGTGTGAGGAGCCGCATATTCTTACGCTCAGGAATGTACTGCGTATCATAATACCGGTCAAAGAGCTCGGCAAGGCTGTCGCGTCCGCGCGCTTTTATCTCAACGCTGTCTATCTTCTCGGCATCGCCGGAAAAATAGATATGACCATTATTCTCTATCGCGATGTTCTTTCCGGGATGTCTGCGCTTAAAAAAAGAGATGAGTGCATCGGTGATATCGAATGACGTTTGAATGCGGCCGTACAGCACATTCGCGTTCGCCGGCGCAAGCCTGATAAAACCGAGCATGCGATGCCATTCCCGCATCGACTGATTGGAAAGCTCAAGGAACCGGGCGTCCGCGGCATCGGCCTTCTGAAGAACGGCGTCGATGCCCTGCGAGAAGCTTCTGATAACCACATCGTTGATGATCGAAACACGCTCGTTTTTCTGATGACGCGATGCCCAAAACAGGTGCCGCCGCATCATGTTTTTCTTCTTCGCGTTGCGATAGGAATCATGAAAATCGCCGAAACGGTCTTTATACCGGCATGCCGTTTCACGTATGGCAAAATCGGCGATATGTACCGGTGCGGCGAGCGAAAGACTTGAAATGGAATCCCAGAGCTCGATGCCGTCAAGGCGCGCAAGCATGACCGCATGCAGGCAGTCGTCAGGGTCTTTCGGCAGTGCGATGATGTTCATACCACGGCATTGTATAACCGCTGCACGTTTTTATCAACGTATCTAAACGCGTATATGGCCCAATTCGTATCGAATGCGATATTTCTCCCGCCATACTTGACTTTTATGGTCCTCTTCATATAATTAAGAAAGCTGGGAATTGTGTGATCATGAAGCCGACCTGCTCCTTTCACCTCTTTGCAGCAGCGTTTTGTTATTGAACAGTGTTTAATCCGGGCCGACTTGTTATGGAGGAATGTATTTATGGAAGACCTTGTTGTAAAAACTGAATATCTCGGCGGCAATCAGGAGATTGCTCTCATTACCGCAAAAGGATATATCGATACGGTAACGGTACCGGAAGTGGAGAAAGCACTTCAGGGTATCATTCAGGGTAAAAAGTATAAGATAATTGTCGATCTGAAAAACATCGACTATGTGTCCAGCGCCGGCTGGGGCGCGTTTGTCAGCGAAATAAAGGACCTTCGTGACAACAAGGGAGACCTGGTGCTCATCAACATGTCGCCGGACGTCTATGACGTGTATGAACTTATGGAATTCTCAAGCATATTGAAGGCATATTCCGACATAAAGGAAGCGGTCACGCATTTCGGCGGAGAAAAGATTATCAAAGAATCTTTTGTGGATCCTTCGAAAGGCATGGTTAAAGGCCAGTCTGTCTTCGATAAGAACAAAAAGAATAAATAATCCCCGCTTTATTTGACCTACAGCACGGCTATAAAAATGTCGATAATATAGAGGCAGGTTGTCGCCTATTTGCCTGCATGATACTCGACGGAGACACCTTTGCCCGATACTGAAACAAATAACGACACCGTTGCTGAACCGAAAGAAACGCCCGCATCGGAGACGCCGCCGGCAGACAGCCCGCCTGCTTCCGATACTCCCGCGACTGACACCGATGCTGCACCGGTTGTGAACGACAGTGCGCCGAAAGCCGAGACGGCGGGCGCGTCGGAGAACACAGGACCTGCAGTATCCGATTCCGCAACGGAACCGGCAACGCCCGAACAGCCGCCTGCTGTAATAAAAAAAACACCGGCAATACTGCGGTTCTTTATAGGAATCAAAAACAGCGAAATCGTAACGCTCTCAGGCAAACTGTTCATCAATATACTGCAGGGCCTTCGTGACATCGTTTTCGGCATCCGTGACAGCATCGTCCGTGTGTATGAATTTCAGAAGCTCGGCGTTCTGGTCATGTGGAAAAACCGAGAGTATACGATACAGAAAAAAGCCGATTTCGCCAACCTGAAGCCGGTACGCACCTTCGTCTCGAAATACGCCAAACGCGCGGGCCTTCTGCCGAAACAGGCACATAACGTGCAGCTTGCCATCGACGAAGTTTCCACCAATATCATCCGTCACGCCTATAAGGATATGGAACAGGGCGACATCCGCATCTCGGTGGTCCGCCGTGAAAAAGCGGTTGACGTCATCGTCAGCGACTCCGGTGTCGAGTTCGACTGGAACAAAGTGCTTGACCCCGACCTTGAAAAGTACGTCGAGGTGAAACGCAAAGGCGGCCTCGGCATCATGCTTATCAGAAAACTCACCGACCATGCCGCCTATCGCCGCGAGGACGGAAGGAATATCGTCACACTCACGTTCAACCTTCCGATAACCGAGAAGAAAATACTGTTCGCCCAATTCGTGAAGAACGTCCGCGAACAGATGTCGATAAGCGCGAAGTTCGGCGTACTCGGCTTTCTCGTCGTTACGTTCATCGGGCTTGCGGTATATCTCGCGCTCGGCTATGTCCGCCGCGGATCCGCCGAAGAAGCATTGTTCACGAAAGGTGTGGATTCCGCAAAAAGCATTGCCGCAACATCGGCGATGAATCTCGAGGAGGACGATCCGCTCATCTTAAACGAGATCGTCAACACCACGAAAGAGCAGGTCAGCGGCATCGTATACATAAGCATCATAAACCGCAAACGCATCATCGTCGCGGACACGTCTTCGGACCGGACGTTCGAAAAATACAAGGAGCCAAGCGGTATCGAGCCGCTGGGTAACCGGCCGCGTATGGTGCAGCGGTATAAGGCGCGCAACGGCGATTCGATACTCGATGTCGCCGTGCCGGTGGTGCTCAATAAGCGCGTTATCGGAGAGGTTCATCTGGGCATATCGCAGGCGAGTCTCACGAAAGCGGAGCAGGAATCATCACTGTGGCTGCGCTCGCTGTTCGTGACCATATTCATCTGGTTCACCGCACTCGCGGGCATCATGTTCCTCATCACACTTTTCATCTCACCGATAAAAAAGTTCACCGCAGAGGTGGCAAAGGTGGGGACGTCTGATTTCCAGCTTGACCGCATCAGCTCGGGAACGCTCAACGAATTCAAGGAGATCGGCAACGCTTTTGCCGGAATGATAGGACGGCTCAAGGACCAGGAGTCGCAGCTCACCGACCAGACGCGCATCAAGAAGGAAATGCAGCTTGCGAAAGACATACAGAACACGCTGCTGCCGAAGGTCATTCCGCAAACAGAAGGATTCGAGCTTGCCGGAAACTATATGAGCGCCCTCGAGATGGGCGGCGACTATTACGACTTCTTTCCCGTCTCTGACGGGGTGCTCGGCCTCGTGGTCGGCGACGTATCCGGGAAAGGCATCGGTGCCGCATTCATCATGGCGATGTGCCGCACCACCATGCGCATTGAATCGAAAGGCATCCGGCGCGCATCGGACGTACTTGCACGCATCAACTCATTGCTGGTAGGCGATATAAAAAAGGGCATGTATATCACGATATTCTATGCCGTACTTGATTCGGAAAAACACACTATCAATTACGCGTCGGCGGGGCATAACCCGATGATACTCTACCGCGGGGCGGATGACAATACCTATTTCCTCAACCCCAAGGGATTTCCCGTGGGACTCCAGCTGCCGTCGGACGACCTGTTCCGGAAAACGATTCGTTCTGAAAGCATTACACTTGCAAAGGACGACCTGGTCTTTATTTACACCGACGGTATCACCGAAGCGATGAACCCCGAACGCCAGCAATACGGCGAACCCAGGCTGGTGCAGTTCATCAAGGAACACCATAATCTTTCCACGGCAGAATTCAGCAAGGCGCTGGACGCGGACATTCTGGAATTCAGCAAAGGATATCCGCAGAGCGACGACATCACCTACATCGTGATCAAGGCGAAAAAGAACGCAGCCGATGTACGCTATGAAAAAGTTGTTGCGCTCTATGCACTCGCCGCGGAGGAAAAGATACCGCCGAAAAAAGCGGCTGAACGGCTCGGCATCAGTGCCGAAGAATACCACAAAATACACATGGTGTATCGCAAAAAAGGACTTGAGGGATTCAAGCCGTCGGAAGAGGAAATGACTCCCGGCGCGCTTTCACATGCTACACTTGAACAGTCACGCAAGATCATTTCCATTGTCCGCGAACACCCGGGGTTCGGCACAAAGCGTATACAGCAGATGCTTGCCACTGAGGCATATGGCAATGAGATTATGTCCGAGATCGTCATCGCGAAAGAGCTCAACAAGCAAAAGCTGAACACCAGGGCACAACGGGAACGATTTACGAAACGAAAAATGTCCGACTTTTCAGCAGCCACCGCGGATCTCGGAAAAAATCAACCGCAGCAGTAACCCCCACCCGTTTACCAGAGTACTTTCCAGTCTTTGGCGGGAGAGAACACCAGCAGCGCCACACCGGTAATCCGTGACACGTTGACAAACCCGTACGCGCGGCTGTCCTCGCTTACGATTCGATTATCCCCGAGCACGAATATCGAATTCGACGGCACACGATAGGCAGTATTCTCGGGCATGGGCGTAACCGTATACGGTTCGCTCAGATTCGTTCCATTGATGATTATCCGGTTATGCGATAGCACCACCGTATCGCCGGGCAGCCCGATAACACGTTTCACCAGAAATGACCCCGGAGATGCGGCATCATCAAAAACAACGATGCGGCTTCTCGCGAGCGATTGTGACGCGTGCTCAGGAGAAAACCGGAACATACCCTTAAATATCAGTATCTCGTCTCCGGCATGAATTGCCGGCTCCATGGAACGCGATGGCACGATGAATGTCTGAAACAGGAATATCCTTATGCAGACGGCGATGCTCACCGCGATGAACCCGGCGATGATAATCTCGATTATCGAGCGCTTCATACGTTCGGCTCCGCAGACTGCAGATGTGCGGCAAGATAATCCCGCCGCGCGTTAAAATCGGCGATACCGGCCGGAGTGTCGGCAAGAAACCGCAACGCCGCTGCACGCGCATCACGCATGATATCCGCGTCACGGATGATATTTCCGGCCTTGAACTCGGGCAATCCGCTCTGCTTCACGCCGAGAAATTCACCGGGCCCGCGTATCTCAAGATCGGTCTCCGCTATCTTGAAACCGTCATTCGTCTCACACATGATTTTCATACGGGCCGACGCGATATCTGCCAGTTCGCCGTGATTCACGAGATAGCAGAAACCGTCCCTGCCGTTGCGTCCCACGCGCCCGCGAAGCTGATGCAGCTGCGAAAGCCCGAACCGTTCCGCGCCTTCGATGATGATCGTCGTCGCGTTCGGTATATCGATACCTACTTCAATGAGCGATGTGGCGAACAGCACCTTGAGTTCTCCGGACGCGAAGCGCGCCATCGTACCGTCGCGTTCAGGAGCCGGCATTCTCCCGTGCACCATGCCGGCGGGGATATTGAACAGATAGTCGGCGCAAACTGTATGATATTCATCTACAAGCGTGAGTATTTCATCATCAGCGCTTTCGCTGATGACCGGAAACACCACGAACCCCTGCTCACCTTTTGCGATACGGCTTTTGAGAAATTGATAACAATGCGAACGGTCCGCAAGCCCCATCGATTTTGTCTTCACCGGAATGCGTCCCGGGGGCATCTCGTCTATCACTGACAGATCGAGTTCGCCGAACAGCGTCATCGTCAACGATCGCGGTATCGGGGTTGCCGTCATCAGCAGATAGTCGACATTCGATCCTTTGGAAAGCAGCACGTTGCGCTGATCAACACCGAAGCGCTGCTGTTCATCTATTATTGCCAATCCGAGAGACGCGAATGATACCGTTTCCGACAGCAGCGCATGCGTTCCGATGATGATATCGCATTTCTTCTCCGCGATATCCCTTGTTGTGCCCTCGCGGTCATCTGATGTACCGGTAAGCAGAGCGATGACCGCGTTATCACCGAGCAGTTTACGTGCGGTTGCGGCATGCTGGCGCGCAAGCACCTCGGTGGGTGCAAGCAGTGCCGCCTGATAGCCGTTTTCCACCACTACCATTGCGGCAAGAAGCGCGACAATGGTCTTGCCGCTGCCCACGTCGCCCTGCAGAAGACGGAACATCTGGCGGTCGGACATAAGATCAGCGGTAAGTTCTCCGAGAACGCGTTCCTGTGCACCGGTAAGCGTGTACGGTAATGTCCGTTTCAATGCATCCATACGTACAATTGAACTGTATCGCGGTGCCTTTTTGAGTACCGGCGGCCGATTCGCGGCAAGATACATCGTCTGAAAGGTGAAAAATTCTTCAAAAATGATAGTCCGCTTCGCTTTTTCTAATGATGAAAACGCCGCGGGTTCATGCATCTCGGCGAGCGCATCAGCATAGCACATCGTACCTTTCAGTTTGTACGGCGATGGAATATCGTACTTGAGCGCCCGTTGAATAACGGTCATCTGCTGGTGAATGAGCGCGCGCATTTTTTTCTGCGAAAGCCCCGCGGTAAGCTCATACAACGCAACAATGCGCCCGTATGAAGCAGGCGTTCCGCCGGAAAGTTCAATCTCGGAAATGGAGCACTGCACGCCTTTGAATCCGCGCTTGAATTTCCCGGTGATGACGACCTGCACACCCACCTCGAATCCTTTCGGCATGCGGCCTGAAAAAAGCGGCGCCTGCGCGACATGATCCCCGTCAGTGACGATGAGTTTCGGCACGGTGCGGAAGTTCACGGTGAGCGACTCAATCCCGGCAATCTCAACGAGAACTACGGCATTTTTATCCGGAGTAGTTATCGCTTCGGTGATGGTAACCATCTTCGTGCGGTCCTCATAATCACGCGGGAAAAAAGTTACGAGATCGAACAGCGTATGGATTCTTTTTTTCGCGAGGATCTCCTCGAAGTACGGACCTACGCCCTTAGAGAATTTCACATCCTGTTCGATGAGATCTTTGATCGTCGACATGGTACGCTGGATCATGCCGGGTATCATATGGCAGATCGGGGTGAAAAACAAGAATACGGATTATGCAAAAACACCGCGTTGGTGTATCACATGCCGCTCTTCCGGTATGCGCCCGGAGACATGCCGATGGCGTTCCTGAAAACGCGGCAGAAATGATTCGCATCAGGCATACCGGTGCGGATGCCCACTTCATGTACGGTAAGCGATGTATTCCGGAGCAGATCCACCGCCCGCCGTATTCGCACCTGCATGATATACGCTGCCGGCGAGACCCCGGTATGTTCGCGGAAAACCCGAGTAAAATGGTATCTGCTGTACCCCGACTGATATGCCAGATCGGCTACCGACAGATCCAGACCGGTATTCGAAGCAATGTATCGTTTCACCCGTGTCAGCCACACGGCTTCGTGTCCGGATTCCTGTTCCCCGGCGGCCGCGTCACAAAGCATCATCGTCAGACGATACGCCGCCTGCGAGGCGTCAAATGCCGACGTGAACGCTCCGTCACGCGCCTGCTCCAGAATATCCACGGCACATCCCACGGCGCGGCACTCCGCATCCATAGTGAGAAGCGCGCCGTACCGTTTCACCATGTCTTTCCATGCAGCCATAACCGCACTGCCGTTAAGACAGATATAGACGAACTCCCATGACCGGGATGATGCCGGCAGCCGATAACGATTATCGTGCGGGAAATAGAGCAGCATCGCTGTTCCCGGTTTGACATGGCGGGTCGTGCCTTCATACGTCAATTCACCTTCGCCGCGCAGTGTATATTGAAACAATGCGAATTCGGCTTTTCCGCGTTTCAATCCGTGCCAGTCGTATGTTGATTTTGTCTCATTGCTGTATCCGGCGCTTACCACCATCGCATGAAGCGGCAATGGGGCAACGGGAAGCACTACTCCGGCGCTTCCGAGACCGATGCGCTTAAGACGTTCCGTTGTCATCGTGGTTAATCCCGGCTGTTCCGGATATCAGTATGCCTGTTCGAGCAGCGTCATGATGTCATCCATTCCCATTGGTCGCGGTATGGTATTCAGCGCATTGAACGTGAGCATATCCTGCGCGAGCTGTTTGAAATGTTTGCTCTCGATGCCGATTTCCGAAAGACGCGTGGGCAGATTGAACTCGGAGAGATATCTGCGCATGTTCTCCACGCTTTTAATAGCCGCTTCAAGCACCGATATATCGCTCACGTCCTCGCCGAAAATACGCGCTATCTGAACAAACCGCGCCGCGGCAGAAGTGATATTGTATTCCATGATTGACGGCAGCATCACCGTGACGGCGACACCGGGATTGATGCCGCGCTGACTGTTCGCAGCGAGCGCGAATGCCCGCAATGCGCCGGTGCTGCAGCCGTTCACCGCGATGGACCCGAGGATGGATGCCATGCCCATGTTGAGACGGTATTGAAGATTCGACTGACTTTCAACGACATGCTTGAGGTTCTGCACCACCAGTTCCATGGCGCGGAGCGCAAGCGAATCGGATATCGCGTTTGCCTGACGAGAAATGAACACCTCGAACGCGTAGCCGAAAATGGCGATGGCCGATGTGGCAAGGAATTTTGAAGGTATGGTAAGATGCAGTTTCGGGTCGATAATGCATTCCGCGGGATGTATCATCGGATTGACCATCTCTTTATTCACTTTGTCGTATTTATCGAGCACGCAGAAACCGCTTGTCAGTTCGGCAAGCGTCCCCGGTATGGTCGGCACGGTTATCAGCGGCATCGCCTGATTCGTTATCTTCTGTCCGTTCACATAATCCGACGATTCACCGCCGTTGGTCACCACTGTTGCGGCAGCTTTGCCGATGTTCATCGTGCGGAATCCGCCCACCGCAATGATAAGCTCCGCGGTGCCGAAACGGGCGATATTAGCCGCAAGATCGGCCTGATTCGAGTCACTTTCACTGGTTACATCGTCAAACACCGTGGTGTTGATGTTGTTCTCATGCATCTGCTTGAGTGTCTCGTCGATGATACCGGTATCAGACAATGTCTGGCCGTTCGTAATGATAAGTGCACGTTTACCGTATTTTTTGCTTATCCTGCCGAGTTCCGAAAACGCACCGTTGCCGAAGGTCAGCATCGTGGGAAGCGTGAATTCGAAATATGACATAGTGCCTCGGCAAATAGTAATAGAACCGTGCGGATGCTTCTATATTATCGAATTCCGGCTAAAAACCTTTATCCATTTAAATTGTGGACGAATATTGAAATAAAAGTATATTATAGTATACTCACGCACCGAACATTATCGCGCACCTGCAAGGAAAGGAACGATCATCGATCCGACAAACAAGCAATGAGCACTGCACCGAATAAACAACGTAATCTGCTTCGCGACACACGCAACCTTGAGATAGCCACGGTTGTCCGCAAAGATGTGCGACTTAAAGGCGATATCAATCTGCATACGTCCATGAAGATAGAGGGTGAGTTCGAGGGTTCCATCACCTGCAGCGGCTATATCCATATCGGCAAAGGCGCAATCATCAAGGCGGACATCAAAGCCGATGTCGTGGCGGTAGAAGGAACGGTCACCGGAAACATCTACGCTTCGCATAAAGCCGAGCTCGGCCCCACGGCGGAAGTACACGGCGACATCACCACACATAAGCTGAAAATGGCCGACGGCGTCAATTTCAGCGGCATTTGCAAGATGCTCCGCGACGACGGAACACCGGTAACACCTTCGCCGGCGCCCATTGCTCCGACGAAAGCATAGGACATCTGATGATCGAATCTAAAAAACTGTTCGGTGTCCGTGTCGATATTCTCAGCGGCGACATTGAGAATGAACTTGCATCCGCACTCGGCGTCAAGGGCAACGTCATCGTTCCGCTCACCATGAAAAAGCTCCTCATGCTCCGCAGGAACGCGAAACTGCGCGAAACGGTGAATAATGCATTTCTTGTCCTTCCCGCAGACCGCTTCGTGCAATGGGCGGTACGTTTCCTGTATAAGATCTATGTTCCGCTTGTCACTGAAAGCGTACTGCTCAACAAGATATTCGCTCTCGGCAACGCGAAACGGCTTTCATATTTTTTCTACGGCTCTACCGACGAGCACCTGTTCGTTCTGCAGCAGAAGCTCAAGCGCCTGTATCCCGGGCTCACCATCGTCGGTGCATACCGGGAAAAAATCCCTGATGGCTGGGAGGAAAAGGTAATCGAAGGTATACGAAAGACCGATGCCACGTTTCTTCTGCTCATGATGCGTTTCCCCCGTGATATGTCATTTATCGCCGAACATAAAGACAAGCTCCACCTCACCTTCTACCTCGGCAGCGATGCGCTCAACTATTTCAGCGGACGTAAAAAGCCGCCGCCGCCGTGGGCCATCGATCGCGGGCTTGAATGGCTTTCATCCGCTTTGGCCCGCCCATGGCGCATACATGCGGTATTCAGATATCTGCGCTTCCTGATTCTGGTGCTGTTTGAGAAGTTTACAAGAAAAGATCTTCGGTAGTTTTGCGAGCGGAGGGACTTGAACCCCCATACCTTGCGGTACCAGATCCTAAGTCTGGCGCGTCTGCCAATTTCGCCACGCTCGCGAGTTTCGGCATTATAACATAGCGCGGGTAAACCTGCAACCCAATCTAGAATGAAAATCGTAACCAAGTACGCATGGATGCGACACAAAATTAAAGAAGGATTTATGCCCGCGCTAACGCCGAGCGCAAGCCGTGTGCATGGAAGCACAGGCGAGCGGTGCCACGGATGGCGCATAGCGAGCAATCCATGGAGGGATTGCGAAAGCGACCACGTGTCATCCGCTCAGGCAAGATGCAGTACGGTCACCAGAACCCATATCAGTATAAAACTCATGAGCATCGACACATTTGCCGCCATGCCGGTAATACGCGCGTCATAGTCGAGCTTAACACTCATCGGCAGAAATGCCATCGCCATGGGCAGAAGAACACATACCAGCAGAATGGTTCGCGCGAGCAGCGGGAACGGCAGCAGAAAGAAAAGCAGCAATCCCGCGGCAAGACCGAAACCGTAGCGAACGGCGATTATATACAGAACCGATTTCAAACGCGAACGATCGAACGAGAAGTCGAGATACAACCCGAGCGTCAGCAGCACCAGCGCCGCATTCGCCTGAGCGGGAACGGAAATAAAGTCGATGACCGGCGCGGGAAGCCTTATCCCGCTCAGATTCAGCGCGATGGAGACTATATAGGTGATAAACGGCGCCGACGAGAGCAGCGCACGAATTATCACCCCCGGCGATATGCCGCGTTTTCCGCCGTCCGCATGAACGGCACCGATAAGATACGCTGTGACGAACACGGCGAACGCATTACCGAGATCGAACATAGCCGCATGCGCGAGACCCGCAGCACCCCAGATGCCTTCGATAAGCGGGTACCCGAACAGCGCCACATTGAATCCTGATGCGCACATGGAAAGATGACCGCGCGTTCGCGCATGATACTTTCTGAGCAGCACGAGCGAGAACAGCCCGAGCGCACTCGCATAGATGAGCGCAAAACCGGTAAGAAATCCGAGTGTCGGCGTCAGTGTAACGGCGGAAACAGTTTTGAGTATCACCGCAGGCATGGTGACATTAAAAATGACGAGCGAGAGGGTTTTACCGTCCTCTTCGCGGAGCACCTTCACCCGCTTGAGAATATAGCCGAGCGCAATGAGGCAGAATGAAAGCAGGAACACATGGTGTGCGCGCATACAAGAGCCTCAATATTATCAGTCAGTCTTACAATTCCGGAAGAACAATATCAGCCGATGCGTCGCGCATCTCGGCGGCGGCGACCTCAGGCAGCACGGTATTGACGAAGAGTCCCCCGGCATATTCCAGCCCGCCTTTGTGTTTGACCTGCGGAATAACGCTGAGATACCAATGAAAATATTCATTCTCACGCTCGTGATGCGCCAGCGACTGTATCACATAGTTGAAATCGGGATTACGAAGCAGATTGAACATCTTCGCAAACACAACCTTCATGCATTCAGCCATCGCGGCTATCTCTCCATCGGTTATCAGCGCGAACGACGGGCTGTGCGATTTCGGCACGATCCAGAAATGATACGGAGACAGGTCAGCATACGGCATGAGACAGATGAACATCGCATTTTCAAAGACCACGCGCACCTGTTCATCATCCTCTTTTTTCAGGATATCGCACATAAGGCAGCTGCCGTTCAGGTCGTGATAGCGTTCCCCCTCCCTGAGCCGGATGTTCGCCTCGAACGGAATTACCGGCAGCCCGTACAACTGTGAGTGTGAATGTTCAAGCGACCCGCCGGCGCGAATTCCCTGATTTTTGAATACAACGATATGCCGGACCAGATTATTGCGCTGTATCTGCTGATACCGCATCCGGTATGCCGTGAGCAGATAGGTGATTTCAATGGTCGACATGAGCGCAAGTATCATGTTATGTTTCGGATTATCGATGACTACATCGTGGATTCCGAAGCCTTCTATCTCGTTTCGCAGATGTGAAGTCCGTTTCGTCGGCAGAACCGTACGATCAACACTTGAAAAGAGGTTTTCGAGGATACGCACACGCCAGCCGTTCTCTCCGTCAAGTCTGAGCAGTTCCCTGTCTTCAGGTTTTTCATTCCCCGGACAGAACGGACAATCAGGTTTATGCGCCGGACGTGCAGCCAGAATGGACACATTGTCATGTTCATCCGCCTTAAGATCGCGCGGACGCTTCGCTCTATTGGGGGCGAATATGACCCAGTCATTGGTTATAACATTTTTTCGAAATACCGACATGTGTCTCTCTTATATTGTACTATACATATCATACACGTTTTGTCAACAAATGCGCATACCTGCCCCATGCATATTGTTGAAAAAAACATCTATTACTGTACAATCCGGCGTATGAAATTATTCATTGCGCAGCTGAATCCTGTCGTCGGCGACATTAACGGCAATTTCGGAAAGATCATGCATGCCGCCCGGACGGCAGACGCGGAACAGGCCGATCTCATCATCACACCGGAGCTGTGTCTCACCGGTTATCCCCCGCTCGATCTTCTTGAACGCACCGATTTTCTCGACACATCCGACACCTTCATCAGTTATCTGAAAAAAGAGCTTCCGAAAGACCGCATGACCATTGTCGGGGCGCCGTTCCGGGAACTCATCGACAACGAAACAAGGCTTTTCTCCGCTGCATATGTATTCCATAACGGCCATATCGTCGATGTGATAAAAAAGACGCTGCTGCCCACGTATGACGTATTCGATGAAGCCAGATATTTCACCACGAACAACGAACCGCCGCGTGTCATCACGCTCGGCAGGGAAAAGATCGGCATCACCATCTGCGAAGACATCTGGAACGATGAACTGTTCGCAAAGACGAGACGATACCAGAAGAATCCGCTTGCCGAACTGATGAAAAAAAAACCGACGATTGTGGTAAATATCAGCGCCTCACCGTGGGAATCGGGGAAGCACTTGTATCGGCGAGACATGATAGTCCACGCGACAAAGCGATGGAAGACGACACTTGTCTATGTCAACCAGACCGGCGCCAATGACGCGCTGATATTCGACGGCCGCTCGATGATAGTCCGTGAAGGCCGCATACTCTGGGCCGGCCCGCACTATGAACCCTGTCTTGAATCATTCGATCTCATGCATTACAAGAAACGGCCTCCGGTTGATGTTACAAAAACCGGCGACCTGTTTCTGGCGCTGACACTCGGCATCAAAGATTATTTTGCCAAACAGGGATTCACCAAAGCGGTGATAGGTCTTTCCGGCGGCATCGATAGCGCACTGGTCGCCGTGCTCGCGGTACATGCGCTCGGCAAGGATAACGTCCTCGGCGTCCTCATGCCGAGTGAGTTCTCATCCGGCCATTCTATATCCGACGCCGAATTCCTCGCGGCCAATCTCGGCATACAAACGCTCGTACTGCCGATACAATCACCGTTCGAATCGATGAAAGCGCTTCTGCGTACGCAGATTGCATCGAGCACGCTTCCCGACGCAATGAAAGAAAAGATAACAGCAGATGATGTAACCGAGGAAAATATCCAGTCGCGCGTCCGCGGCATGCTCCTCATGGCATTATCCAACAAATACGGATATCTGATGCTTGCCACGGGCAACAAATCGGAAATGTCCACCGGCTATGCTACGCTCTACGGCGACCTCTGCGGAGCGCTCGCGCCGCTCGGCGATGTCTTCAAGACTGATGTGTACACGTTGTCGGAATACGTCAATGCTTCCTATGGGCGCTGCATTCCCGACAACATCATTACCAAAGCTCCGTCGGCGGAACTGCGTCCGAACCAGAAAGACCAGGACACGCTGCCGCCATACGAAATACTCGATGGAATTCTGCGCGCGTATCTGGAAGAAGGACTCCCCTTCGATGATATCATCGAAAAGTTCAATAAAACCACCGCGACGTGGGTCATCAGGACATTGCACCAGAACGAATACAAGCGACGGCAGGCTCCGCTGATACTGAAAACGAGCAAGAAATCACTCCGGCCGGGACGATATTTCCCCATCGTACAGAAATATCACCGTCATTTCTGAAGTATTTTTTCCAGTTAACATATTGACATTCTTCATCGTTTCAATAGTATAGTGGCATCTCTTTCCGGAGGATATGTCATGTCGACATCGTATAAGGACCCGCTGTATTCGTTTTCCACCGCCATTCTTCGCATCGTCGACCGCGTATCATTTCTGAAAAAGCTTTTCAGTATGCTGCTCGGCATAAAAGCAAAGCTCATCACCGCAGCTGTCGGACTCATACTCGTGGTAACCATGGTGTTAAGCTCGCTCCTGCTCATGATTCAATACAACGGACTCATCGTTAAAACCGATGAAACCTGCAAAGCGACAGCCATCGGCCTTTCAAGCATCGCCATCGAAGGTATCACGCAGAACAAACGCGGCATCGTGAGCGATTACGTGAACAACCTCAAAGGCAGCGGCATCAGCGGGCTGAATTCCGTCTACGTCGTCGAATATATGATAGAAAAATCCGGTGATGAAAAGAAAGCTGTCGGCGGCACGATTATCGCCCATTCAGATCCGCAGCGCATGAACGCGGCCGTCCCTAAGAATATATTCAACCAGATAACGCTTATCAGGGAATTCGATAAAAAGATCGCGGTGGAGGATGGTGAGCGGTATTACCTCTATACCTATCCCATCGATTGGAAAGTAATCCTGAAGGGCAAGGATCGCACCGCAACGCTCGGCGCCATCCGTCTCAAGTTCGTCGAGAAAGAAGTGCTTGCCGTGTTTTATCAATCCCGCAACGTCGTCATCATCGTGACGCTCATCGTTCTTGCCGCGGGTATCTTTCTCATGTATATGCTCGGTTCATTCATTGTCCGGCCGATACTCATTCTTTCAGAAGGTGTTTCCGCGGTAAAAGACGGCGACCTCACCGTGCATCTCGATATTAAATCCGTTGATGAGGTCGGCCGACTCTCGGAAAGCTTCAATGAAATGACGGCGCATCTGCGTGAAAAACTGCAGATGCAGAAATTCGTTTCGAGTTCAACGGTTGAAATGATAAAGAAAGCGGGCTCAAAACACGCCGAAGTCGTACGCAAGGGCGAGCGTAAACGTATCACGGTATTCTTTTCAGACATCAGGGGATTCACTTCATTCAGTGAAAAACGCTCTCCGGAAGATGTCGTTATCATGCTCAACCACTACCTTGACCTGCAGACAAAAATACTCCAGAAACACGGCGGCGATATCGATAAATACGTCGGCGATGAGATCATGGCTACGTTTCAGGGCGACAACATGGGTGTCAATGCGATACGAGCCGCAATCGAGATACAAAAGGCCATGGGCGCTGAGATAAAAAAGAACAAGGAAGCGAAAGCGGCCATAGCCGTCGGCATCGGCATCAATACCGGCGAAGCGGTCGTTGGCGCCATGGGCTCGAGCAACCGGATGGATTTTACCGCAATCGGCGATACCGTAAACACGGCGGCACGTCTCTGCTCCGCCGCGGCTAAAGGCGAGATAATAGTGACCGCCGCGGCGCGCGAAGCCGTTCCCGCGAAAATAAAAACCATAAATTTCATAAAAACGGAACCGCTCACGGTAAAAAATAAAAGCGAGGCTATCGATGTCTTCAAAGTCAAATAGCGCTATCAGACTCGGTGCTGCCCTCGGGGCGTTTATCGTCTGCATATCCTGCGCATGGGATGCCGGATTCACCGTTGACGACAAAGTAAGTTTTCTGCTGGAAAAAAGTACGCGCACATCGGAGCTTGCGGCTGACGCTCCGGCACGCCTCATCGAATCGCGCGACTATATCCTTCGCGCCATGAGCTTCGACCCGCAGGACAGTGATGTCAAAAATGCGCTTGCGGCCATCGAGTCAAGTATCGTGGCGCGGAAACGCTCCGAGCACTATACAGCCAAAACGCTGATCGCACGAAAAACATATCTTGACGCCGCCATCCGCCTCAACAATGCGCGCGCACTGCGGTTCCCCGACAAACCGGAGGACACAACCGACAAAAGCGTAACCGCATCGCTTGACTCGATCCGCCCCATGCTGCAGAAGGAAATCGACGCGCAATTGAAAAGCGCGGAGAAAAAGCTTGCCGCCAAGGACATATCTGCCGCGTATGATATGTACCGCCGCGTCCTCAGAGCGGACCCCGGCAACGCGACAGCGCAGCAGAAAATGGCGCAGCGCGAGGACCAGCGTAATGCCGAAGCGGCAAAGCTCGCCGATTCCGGCCGCAAAGAATACGACCGCGGCAACTTTGACGGTGCGCTGAGACTGCTCAAACAGTCATACGCGATAAAAAAGGATATTGCCACGGCCGATCTCATCTCGCGCATCAGCACCGTTCAGATGAACCGGAAATATTCGGCCGAGGCTGAAAATTACCGCGCAAAGGGCAATTATCTGGATGCGCTCAGGATGTATCGCCGTTGTAAAACGAACGACCCGCAGAACATCGCCTACGACACGCAGCTGCAGGCGCTTACCAGAAATCTGATGCCGTCGCTTGACGGGTGGCTTGCGGGCGGTATCGCCAAATACAATGAAAGCGACTTCGAATCGGCTATTGAACTTTTCGAAAAAGTGGTTATGGTCGACGATACATTTAAAGACACGCGCAGTTATCTCGACCGCAGCCGCCAGAAACTTGAAGCAGCGTTGAAAGCGGCGCAGTGAAACGCACTACGCAGACAGCCGTATCCCCCCTCACGCTGCTCTGGGCATCGCGCTACGAATACAAAGCTGTGCTTAAGACGCATCGTCACCGGATATGCAATCAGCTCTTCTACATAATTTCCGGCAGCGGTTATTTTACGCTCGGCGGAAAACACTATCCGTTCACCGCAGGCGATTTATTCATCGCCCGCAACGGCATCGCACACGGCCTGATGCCGAAAGGCTCCGCCGCAGTGCAGACCATCGAAGCCAAATTCGATATACACGAAAACCGGCTGCTCGCCGCGCTCCGTCATTCATCGGGATATTTCCATGACACCACATCGTTTGCCGCGCAGCCGCTTACCATGATGCACGATGAAGGCATGCGCCGCAATGAGTTTTACCGTGAGATTGCCGTCCATACGCTTTCGGCGCTGTTGTATCGTCTGTTGCGCAGCACGACAGAGGACCAGCGTCCTGCCGGCGACGTGAACGATATCGCGTTCGACCCTACCGTACAGGCCGTCATTGACTATTTGGATAAAAATATCACAAGCCACCTGTCGCTTGCCGCTACCGCATCGGCAACAGGTTATTCCACGCGTCATGTGAGCGCACACTTCAAACGCATCACGGGCATGACGGTGTTTGATTATGTGAAACACATGCGCATCGCCGCGGCAAAACAGCTCATACGTACCACACAGCTCCCGTTCGAGGATATAGCCGCGAAAACCGGCTTTGAAAACGTGCAGCATTTCAACCGTATCTTCAAGGCGGTCACCGGAGTACCGCCGGGCAAATGGCGTTCCCGCGAACGTGACGGTATACGCAAGGACATCATGTTCGAACCAGCCGCGCTTACGGCAGTCAAAGGGGATTATATGAAGCCCGATGAAAGGACACGAACCCGGAAACATTGATATTTCTACCGTAACCGTTTGATGCCGTTAACCTATCCCGATAATTTCTCCCGCTCTCCGGACATAGTACCTATAATTCTCAAGCGGTGTCCCGTTCGGAATGCGATGATCAAGAGCGATTATCGCGCCTCCGGTCTTCATGAGCGGCGGTATCTTCGCTTCAAGTTCGCGATCGATTGCCGCTTTCCCTTCACGAAGCACATATTTATTGATGCCGCCCTCAAGCGCCAGCCGTGTCCCGTACTTCTGCCGTATCGAGGCAACATCCATACCCGCTTCCGGCTCGCACGGTGAAAAGAGATTTATTCCGGCGTCGATGAGATTGTCGAGGATAGGATTGCAGTCGCCGTCGCTGTCGATGAAGAACAGACGCGCACCGCGGTCGCGGAGCATGTCCCATATCCTCCGGTAGTACGGTTTGATGAATTCATCCACCTGTTTCGGCCCCCACATCGGCCCGCTTTTACCCGCCATGTCTTCATGCACGCACAGCATGTCGATGACTGTATCTTTCGTAACCGCATCGAACACGCGGCAGGCGGTATCTGCGATAGTGGAAAGTATCTCGTGCACAAGCTCCGGCTGCGTATATCCGGCGACAGCGGCCTCTTCATCACCGAGCAGTATGCGCACTTCATCGAACCCGCCGGGGATGTCGGCGGTTATAACGCATCCGTCAGCGATATTTTTTGCAGCACGCTCTTGTATATTACCCGGCATACGTCCGGGATTGAACTCATAATGCTTTTTTACTCTGAGCCAGTCATCCATATTCTTTACCGGATGCTCCATCGGCAGCGGAAGCGTTGAACTGCCCTTGATGAGTTTCTGCTTAGTGCCGCGTGCATCACGAAAGACAATATGGTTGTCGTTTTCTTCGATCATCTCAGATCTGTCTTCGCCGACATACCCGGTTGCAGCACCAACGCCTCTCGTGAACGCCTCACGGTAGCGGAACGCGGACAGATCGAGTTCGGATGCCGTCGCGCCCTGTGCCATCCATTCTTCTTTGAGCCCTACCAGCGGACCGAAAATCTCTCTGAACATGAGCGGTCCGTCCGCACGAAACGTCATATAATCCAGATATGCATCGCGCCGGACAGACATTGTTCTCTGTATCGCAAGTTTCCGGTGTTCAGCCATGACATGCTGCATGATGCTCATGTGTGTCTCCATGTGTAACGAATGAATATAACGTACACATGACCGAGTTCGGCGCATATGGAGAATGCGCAAATCGATATGGACGAAATGACGCGAAGCCGGCCTAAAAAGGAAGCTTTTTCCCTTTCAGGAGGTCCTGCGCCTTGGATTTTGCGGCTTCTTCCGCCTTGCGTTTCTCAGCGTCCATCTTACTTTTTGCCTGATCCTCATATGCCTTAAGCTGACGCTCAATCTCGCGTTTTTTCTCATCAAGCCGGTTCTTTTCTGCATTTACCCGGCTCTCCTGTTCAGAAAATCCGGCGACGACACCTTTTTTCTGACCAGCGATTACGCCGAGAACCCGGTCTTTTTCCGGTGCAACGGCTTTTGCGAACGATGTTTCCAGATACTTCGTAAGCTCCGCCACCTTCTCACCGAATAATTTCTTCAGCCGCGCCGCAAGGATTTCATCAAGATTCGACTTGAGTTCGGTCTCCGTACGTCCGCCGATGGTCTTCTGTTTCACCGTCAGCGTCAGCGTATCGATGGACTTCATGACGCTTTTCACAATACGCGAGAATTCGTCGGACGGTTCAGCGCCGTATTCAAACGCGATGTTCTTTATGCGCATGTCCATAGTCGCCGCGTAGCCGTTGGTCGCCATGAGGAGCGACACGGTCGCATCGGCCACGGCGCTTTTCAGCATCCGGGGCAGACCGCCGCTGCCGTCACCGAACGCCATATCCCGTATAGGCATCCGTTCAACCGCAATGCGGTAGGTGTCAACCGACATGCTGTTTCGTCTGTCGATGACGGCATCCACCGTCCCTCCCGCGCTGCCGTATGCCGGAACGATGACCGAGAAATGCGCTTTCGTGGGCCGGCCGATGACGTCCTGATCGGAAACGATATCGTTCACCTCGCCGACGATCATCGGGGATGTAATCACCTCATCAGTCTTCCGTTTCTGATTGACGGTGACACGTACGTTGCCGATATGAAAATCGGGATAAAGCCCGCCCGGCATCACCGGATACCGTACATCATATCCGCGGGTGCCGAACGCCGGCGGCACATATTTCGCGGTAAGGAATTCCTTCGTTCCTTTCGGCGTTTTTTTATTGATGAAATCGAACCAATAGAGTCCTGAATTTACCCTGCTCATCACACTGTCGCCGAGCACCATGGCCGCGACATTATTGACCGATACCGCTTCGAGGTTGAGTTTTTTCGCAAGCGCCGCATATTCGTCTTTTGCAGCGGCTTCCACGTTCTTTGCCAGTGCGTCTATCGCTGCAACATCGCGCTCAAGCGCCTGTTTTTTCTGCGTCACTTCACTCACGATAGTATCTACGCTTTTCTTCGCATCCATTATCGCCGCAATCTTAACTCGTGCATCCTCCTGCGCCTTCATCGGGCTTGAGGTGTCTATCTTCGTATCGAGATTCTTCACTTTCTCGACGGCGCGCAGCGCCTGTTTGTCATAATCCATTGCGGCTACGGCTGCCGTCCATTGTTTCACTATTTCCGTTCCGCGCTTTTCAAGTTCTTTGGCTGCAGCTATCGTCTTCAGATCTCCTTTGAGATATGTATCAATCTCAAGTTTTTTCTTAGCGGCCTCCGCAGCGCTGTCCACAATACCGGGACCCTTTGCGGCTGCAGCGTTCTTTTTTTCCGGCGTTTCTTTTTTCACCGTCCGCGCAACCCGGCCGTCGTAGCGGCGCTTCGTATTCATGCGAATATCTTCCACGGCTACTTTGTTGATGACCGTTTTCGACTGCACTAACGCACCCGCGTCCATCATGAAACGGACGCGGCCGACTTCCATGATATTGTATCCGGTGTTGTTCACATCGGTTATCTCAAGCTTTTTAACACCGAACGTGAGCGTATGCACGCTCGATTCAACAGACTCCACATTTACACGCGCCCCTACAAGCGCAGTGCCGCCGTTCTCGATTATTATTTTCAGCAGCCACGGCGAGAGCAGTATTTCAAGCGATATCGTTCCGACAGAGCCGATGACAAGGATGATGAGGTTTATCCAGTTCATTGTATCGCTCCTGCCGCGCCCTGCGCTTTCATTTTTTTCTTTTCTTCCTTCTCGAGATCCTTTTTGCTTTTTTTCAAAAACGGGATCTTCTCTTTCAGATTATCCTTGTAGAACGCATATGCCCATTTCCCGAACAGAAATGAGGGGAAGAACAGTACGATGCCGACGACAAGCCCGCCCATGACGGCGGTATTATAGAATTTGGTAAGCGGGATGAACGGCGTGCTTCTCAGCTGCGCCCACAGTGGACGCAACGCCGGTATCCCTTCAAGAACGAACGCGCCGGCTTGTACAACCAGCGGCTCTGCACATACGGCGATAATCTTGAACAGAAAGAGACTTAAAAAACCTGACGCTTTGTTCACTTTTATGACGAAAAATATCATAAAAATGATCACCCACAGCAATGTCATCGGCTGAAATGCCATGACAAGACCGAACGCCACACCAAGACCGACCTGTGTGGGATTCTGGTCTTTCTTGAGCAGATCGAGAATAGTGGTGAATATCTTCAGAAAAAACATTGCGTCCTCCGCCCGTTAATCGTTCCTCGTTGACGTTTATAGTATAACGGAGTTTATTCTGAATCGCAAGCGCTGCTCATTTACTCCAGAATTATCACCGCCGCATTATCGAGCAGGAAATTAGCTCCCATTGCCCCGGCAAGTGCGATCCAGTCATCGGTATCGCATCGGCGTACACCGATATTGAACTGCAGCCGCATGTTCGGCGTATATGCTATCCCCATGCCGTCTATCGGAATAGCCCACTCGGCGATCCAGAACGTATCATCAATAGTTGCGCTGTATCGGGATGCCTTGCCAAGCGCTTTTGTTTCCTTTTCGAATTCTTCTTCAGGATTGCCGGCGCCCTGTGATTGACCTCCGGTGAAGCCCTGGAGCACAAACGTTGGCGACCGTCTGCCGACAGCGAGATTATTTTCATCGCGCAGACATACTTCCATGCCGTCGCTCTGACCCCAGGTAGCACCGGTTTTCATCTTAGCTTTATCCGCAAGCGGAATGCGCACGGCAACATAGATGTTCTTTCCGTCATGCGATATCTTTGCCGACACCGGCTCGCCTTTTATCGCTTCACGCGTGGGTGTTTCCTTCATTTTGAGCGTAGCCCCCGTCCACTCACCCGGCGACAGTTTGCCGTCGATTACCGGCGCGCTTGCAACTTTCTTTACACCGATAGGCGCCATTGGATTGGGATTTATCTTTATCTTGCCGACGGTCTCGCGCCAGTCACGCAGTGTCGCTGGAGTCGTGGCAACCGGCCATGTGGCCCGATACTCATCCTGATAGAGACCAATCGCTTCAACAGGTATCGGCTTGAACCCCACAGACGCGAACAGCGGCGCATCCGGTTTCAGGCGGAAGTCACCCTGTGCGGCATTCACAAATCCCGGATCGCTGTTGGTGAAAACACCATTCTCCATCATATCAATATTCGCGCGATTGCCGGTCACCACACGCCCGCATTGATAGAACACATTGCGCCAGACATTGTTGATGCCGGGCTCGTCCATCATCCATTTGATGGCAGGATATCGTGAAAGATACAGATCATCGTTATAGAAATCAGCAGGTTTCTTCCCCTCGCGAATCAATTTCCAGACGGCATTGCCTGAATTCCATCCGCCGCTCACGCCCTGTTTACAGTCGGCAAAGATATTATTATCCATGATGTTGTCACGCCCGCTGTTCATCTGTACGCCGCCGAAATTTCCGTTGGCGCTTCGATAAAATATATTGCCGTACACAAGCATGCCGCTGATGGCGTCGTCAAAACGTATCGCCGCCTGCCCATGCATTGCGGCTTCCTTGCCTGTCTTGCCGTTGTTGTAAAAATGGTTGTATCTGAAAACAACGCCGCGGAACGTCGGATTACGGAAGAGTTCCATCGCGCCCTGGTCGTCGGACTCCTGCACCGCGCTGTGCACCTGATTATATTCCATAATATGGTCATTGCCTTCGATGCGCATCACGCTCGACGGGCAGTCATACATGAGATTATGCGCCACACGGTTGCCCACGCCCTCAAGCTGCACCGCCGGCGTATATGTGCGGTCGATGCGTCCGAAAAAGTATATCTGGCAGTTCTCCACAAAGTGTTTCCCCGGCGTCAACGATTTTCTGTCTCCGCCGATGACCTCGGTTGCGCGGCGTCCAATCGTATGAATATCGCAGCCGAGTATACCGCTTTCCTTTCCGCCGAGAATTGTGATGCCGTTACCGGCGAAACGTTTGACCGTACTCGCTGCTACAAGGCAGCGCTCGCTGTCTTTTATGAGCATGCAGTTGAACCGCGCCAGATCGAACGTTATCCCCTCAACACGGATGTTCTTCACATTTTCCATGGTGATCATCGGCACGGAGAGCATGCCTATCTCGACGGTTGCCTTCGCTATATCCGACGGCGGATAGAAATAAAGCATGCCGGCTTCGCGATCGAGATACCATTCGCCCGGTGCATCAATCTCTTCCAGCAGATTGAACGCATAATAGATGATGCCCTGCTTGGTATCCATCCCGGTGCCGCCGTATTTATACGACTCGGCGCTGGTAAGCGTTTTCGCCGCCGTGTCGATTGCCGCTATCTTTATCGTCGCGTCAGCCCAGAGGTATTTGAAATAACCGAAGAGCCACAGGTCGTTCGCCTTGCTCCAGCGCGCATGCCGTTCGTCATCATATTCAATGACCGACGGAATACCCTTGTCCTTGTCACCGGGGACAACGAGTTTCTTTATCGGCACAAATCCTTCGTTGGGCCAGCGCGCAAGCGTCATCGGCTTTCCGTTACAGTACAGTTCAAGCGTGGGCGGCGACGGGGGCTGGCCGAATCCGCGGACTTTGTGTTCGCCGTAGTCGGTGATACCGAGCGCCTTGAGGTCGCACTGCATCACTTTACCCCGCGCTTCGGAGGGAAGCCGATCAAGGACAGCGCTGTCGCTGACGGGTTTAAATCCTGAAAGTCGCGCACCGCCGTAGAGCACCGCCGCCCCTTTTTTCTCGGCGCGGTATACCACCGGGGCTTTGTCGGATCCGCTGTCTTCTGCGGTAAGCGCAAGCGTATCCTTCACCGCATATGCTCCGGACTTGAGTATTACGCCTATCGCGCCCGATACTCCTTTCGCCTTTATCGCCCGTACCGCATCACGCGCCTTTGCAAGCGTTGCGAACGGCTTCCGCTCCGATCCGTCATTTGCATCGTTCCCGTTCGGCGAAACGTAGACGCTTGCGGCAAACGATGGTATCGGCGGTATTCTGGTCCGTGACGCAGCGGCATCATGCGCCGGGAGTCCTTTTATCGTGCGGTCTATCTCTCTGATGCATTCATCCGCTTCAGACCGGTGCACATCGGGATATCCGGTATTCGCTTTTATCTTTTCGTATTCGGCTTTTGCCGAGGCATAATTCTTCTCAGCCATATAACTCTGCGCACTGCGAAGCTGTGCATAACTCTGGAAATGCGCAGCGAGTTTCGGAATCGCCATGGCTTTTCCGCAGGCCTCACGTACAGCTGCAAAACGTTTCTCCGCCCATGCGGCATTCGCAGCGGCAAAATATTCTTTCACCGTTTCTCTGGCGTCGATGGATGCCGCATCTGCATTCGCTGAAATGCCGAATGTTTCCTTCAACGCATTGAACTCTTTGCGTACGTCATCACGGGATAAAGCGCTGCGGAATATCTTTACTTCATCCGCCGCACCCCAGTAGTTATGCCAACCGGAACCGATGGAAAGATCGCCGCTCATGGAAAAGTCACCGGTGAACGCCGGCGGTAATGCCGCTTCGCCCTGCGGCTGGCCGTTGATATAAATCACCACATTGCCTGCCGGCCTGTCGCACACCAGTGCTATATGCGACCAGTTGCTGAGTGCAAGTTTCACCGATGTGCCGCCGCCCGCTGAGATATTCTTCCCGGCATCATTCTTGAAAACGAAGTAATAACCAACCGTGCCGACCCCGAATATATCGATAACGAGATATGCATCGGGATATTTGCCGTAAGCGAAAATACGCCGCTGATTCTGTTTGTCTTCGATTGCGAAATGCACCGGTTTCACCCACGTCATGAATGTCCACGACTTCGTGCCGAACCGTTTATCCTCAGGAATCACCGTGGAGACAACGGTACCCGATGTACCGTCGAACTGAGCCGCTTTGCCCGAGGGTGAATCAGTCCAGCCCGCTTTGTAATTTCCGTCAAGACTGTTGCCGGAATTATCTTTTACCGCCGTGCCGCTGCCCTCATCAAATTTCCAATGCAGCAGCAGGTCGCTTTGTCCAAGAACAACGGATAGTGACATTAGCATACCGATAATCGGCAACAGACAAAGCCTTATAATACCATGTTTCATACAGAATCCTCCGCCACGTATAGTGGTTGAATATACATAAGTGTACGCAATCCTTGATGGTTTGTAAATACCCGTGATTGACAAACATATCTTATATTGACACATTAAAAAAAACTTGACGGTTCATAAATTTTGTATTATACTGTCATCTGGAATGCCAGCATGCCAGATAAATTAAAGTTTGAAGAAGTTGAAGAACGCCTCCAAAGCGACATAAAACGCGGCGTTTTCGGGGACAAGCTGCCGTCAACCCGTCTGCTCGCCGAACGTTATAATGTCAGTAAGACATCGATAGACCGAGCAATTGCCGAACTGAGAGCATCAGGAGACATTGAAACGATATCTCGTGTCGGCAATATCATCAGAAAGAAACGATCGAAATACTCAATTGTCGGTCTGCTGTGGCCGCAGATGAACTCACCTTCAGCGCTGTTTCATGAAACTGTTGACGAGATCCACCGGACACTGCCGGAATCGTATACGCTGCTCACGCAGACATATACGGGAAGCGCCGAATCAGAACGGGCATGCCTTCAGAAATTACTCGACCATAACCTGCAGGGATTATTCGCATTCCCCGTCATAGAGCATGACCGGCCGGTAAACCGCGACCTGTACGAAAAAATCATCCGCACCGGAGTAAAGACCGTTTTTCTCATGCGCGATGTACGTGAACTGCCGGCCGCATCGATATACTACGACAATGCGTCCCTCATCGAGGCTCATTTCACAAAGCTCGCGTCATACGGCGCGCAGGTTTTTGTTCATCTGTCGTTCGCCGATCACGAAGTTGAACGGATTCGGAAACGATACTTTCAGATGCGCTATGGAGATAGTCCGCTGCATTACTGGATCGATCTGGCCGAGATACGCCGCGATAACTGGAAAATTGTTATCGATGAGATACGTGAAAGAATATCGGCATTGCATATCGCCGATGCACATCCGGGAATGCGCATCGGTTTCTCCTGCGCAAATGACCTTTATGTCTATGCCGCATGGCGTGCGCTGACAGATAGTGGAATACAAAATTATAAACTGCTGTCGGACGGATGGCTGCGCACCGAGCTCCTCGATTTCTTCGGCATCACACCGTCGGAAATCGATATGAGCGTCTTCAATTACCCGACGCTGTCGTTCCGCGCCGATGACATCGGCCGGCTCTCGCTTGAGCGCATGCGCTTTATGATTGACCATAATGAAACCATAATCGAATCCCTGCCGCTTGCCGTATACTTCATGGATGCCGATTCGCAGAAAATACCAGCCAGTAACAAAAGGAGTGAATGATGACAAGATTTCATCTCTTCCTCATTCTGCTGCATGCGTTGTTCGTAACAGCCGTGCCTGCCGTCATACGCTCCGATGATTTTGAATCGTACATGGAAGGCATTGCAGGCGCCAAACTCCCGTCATCCGGCGGCGGTGTCTTTCAGCAGGATGGGCGATGGTGGGCGATACCGACAGCTCCGCACGTCATGGCGATAGCAGTTACCACGGGAATCACCGGAAACACAACCAAGGCATTTCACTATCGCAAGACGGGAGAGTTGAAAGCCGGCGGCGTTCTTCAGATAATGGGAACCATGCCGCGTGTCAGAAAAAAGTATTGCTATGAGGCATCTATTCGAAACGGAGACGATACGTCATCACCATTCCACGCTGTCACGTATGCAGGCATACGTTTTCAGAACAACGGCGCCGTCGTATGCATGTCGTCCGACGGCAGAACAGAACTGCAGATAATAAAAAACGCATATCCAGTGGGTAAATGGTTTCGCTTCAAGGCGGAATTTGATATTCCGTCCGACAGCGCAATCGTCTCTATCAATGGTGAAACTCTGGGCACACTCGGAATGCCAAAAGGCACGCTGTCGAATTTCATCAACCCGCGATGGGATTTCGGCGGATATGGAACGAAGGACTGCGCATTCTGGCTCGACGATGTCCTGATGACAGATGCTGATGACCCCGGTACACCAATCAGTAATGCCGCATCTATATTTTCTACACCTGCAAATATCACCAGCGAGGATGCCTTCGGCTTTGAACGTGAAGGCGTCTGGGTATCCATCCCGCCCGATCTTATCTCACAAATGGAACGCTCGGGCAACACAGAATCAGATCTCGCCTGCGCCCGCGCTCAGAACTACCGGGACATCGGTATCGTTTCAAACATACCGCTCCGTGAACTTGCCGGAGGTGTTCATATCACCCGTGAGTTTGTACGTCAGGGACAGTTGTCGGGAAAATGGGGCAACCACTGCCGTTATCCTTCTATCATATGTTCCGCCGTGCCTTCGGACTGGAGCAGCCGCAACACATTTTCAATCTCCATCAATTCAGCGGTCGCAACCGGAGAAATCATTACACTCGGTATTCTCAGCGATAATCCGGCAACACCCTGGAAGGATTGGTTCTTTTTCCGATTCAGCGTTGACTGGACGGGAGAAAAACGTCTTGCCATACCATTCACCGCATTCTCCGCATATGAACAGCCGCTTGGCTGGTCGAACATCGGAGCGATTGCATTTTTCACCAAGGCATTCGGTTTTCAGCCGGACCCGAATACCGTACTCTGGCTCGATGACATAATACTTTCGTACGAAAAACCAGTATCAGCATCCGTCAAATCCAATGACACATTCATGTATCGCCTGAAAAACTATGAAAAATCTGCAATACTTAACCATTCGTTCCCGGAATTACCGCCGGGGATTAATCCTGTAATATCGCAAAACAAAGCGATCACCCACGGTTATTATTTTAATTATGAACGGGCGATGTACGGATATAATCCGCGCTTTCAACCCGGCTACGTAAGCATCGCTCCATCAGGAAAAGCATATGTTTGGGCCGGAGATAGAATTCAGTGGATTGACGGTAACGGACAATGGACATTCAGCGATCTCGCTCCGGTGATAGCCGCCTGGGGAAAATCCAGGGGCTGGACCGGTATTCGTAACGGATGGGGTTCTCAGGGCTGTGACCCCATGATCCGGTTTGACAGCTCGGGCGATGTGTACGTTCTTGCCAATGTTACCATGATCGATGAGAATGATAAAGAACTCAGCTGGACGAACCGCACCGCATTGCTGCTGCATACGCGTGACAACATGAGAACGTGGCAGGTGTACAAACTGCCGGGTGGTCGTCTGGCAAATTTTGAAAAACTCGACGGACACAATACCGATTGTCTGGCGCATCCGCCGGTAATATTGAACGGCGACATCTCCTACTTTCCCGGCACCGATACCGGCGCATATCTTGTTTTACCGGAAAAAAATGCCGATGGAACATTGCATTTTGACGGCCCGTATAAATATGCTGAGAACGCCATCGTCGGCAACTTTCACTCGGGAGACGGTAATGTCGCGGTATCTGCGGGAGACAATATTTTCATCGCATGGGGCTGGTGTCCGGACTCCGGACGTTATCCGAACATCATCGCCGAGATAACCAACAGCGCCGGCGGAGGAACGGTTGGCCGTTGGGGCGGAGGACAATGGGTGTGGAACACGCTGCGTAACACATCACTCGGCGCCACATTACCCCCGATACCGCCGGAGCATCCGTCGCTCTTACAGACGTCTATATCCTACAGCCATACCGTCACCACAAAATACTCGAGCAACGGCGTACCGACGTTTGTGAGTGTTTTCAACCGGCGTACACGGAGCTTTTCATCGCCGGTGTTCGTAGGCATGGGCGGACCTTCACTTGACGGACATAACTGGCCGGCGATAACATTGGACTCGAAAGGATATCTGCATGTAGTCATCAACGGGCATCATGATCCGGTGATGTATACCAGAAGCATCCGGCCGTATGACGCATCTGCATGGACACCGGCATCCTATGTTTTCCCGGAAACCGCACGCCTTTCATACGCTACACTCACCTGTGATAATCACGACAACCTTTACACGGTGCACCGCAGCACCTCCGACAAGACGTATAACAACCGTCTCGGGCTGTACCGGAAACGGTCCGGGGCTGATTGGGAACCGGAGCGTCTGCTGGTGTTCCCGTTCAAATATATGTATATGGTCTGGTATCAGCGCATGAGCTATGACCGTGTGCGCGACCGTCTTTTTCTTACCTATTACAGCCGCGGCGGCCAGCAGCAGCTCAGTCAGGATATGTATGAATTCCTCGTCTTCCAACACCCCGACCAGGAGCGTCTGCTCGCGGTGAATCAGGGCAAGCCGTCCGCAGCCAATCACGGGCGTGTAATGCCGCTCCCCAAACCCATCAGCCGTACCGGAGGCGATATGTATAATCCGCTGGCCGGAGATGTGGCTACTATCGTCAGCAGCGATCAGGGAGGGACATGGCGGCTTGCGACGACAGAGGACTTCAAGTAATGCGTGTATTCATTTCGGTATTTTTCATCTCGTTGTTCAGCTACGCTTTTCTGTCTGCCGTCAACAGCACATATCCTATCGCTGTCATATCGAACGGACGCATTACCGCTACGGTGTATCTCCCAGATCCAACGAATGGGCATTACCTGGCATCACGTTTCAACCGTTCGTCGATGGCGGCATCGGTGATATACGACGGGCATCATTTTTTCGGTAATTTCATACAGCCGCATTCACCGGATGCGACTGAAGGCGCCAGCGGTTTTGCCGAAGAGTTTTCAACACCTGTCGGATATGATGCAGCCGCGCCCGGCGGCACATTCCTCAAGATAGGCGTGGGCGTGCTTATAAAACCGGACACAAAGCCCTACGACTTCAACAGAGCATATGCCATTTCCGACGGCGGACGGTGGGCGGTGAACATAGGCACTTCATCGATTTCGTTTTCACATTATATTTCATCCGGTCCTTATCAATATCATTACCGGCGGCGCATGTCGTTATCGAATGCGACGGTCATCATAACTCATGAGCTCAGCAACAGCGGCTTTACAGCGCTAGCTTCTAGCCATTACGCACATAACTTCATTCTCATTGACGGAAAAGCAATCGACAGCGCGTATGAGGCCGGATATAATTTCAACATGATGACGGGAAACAGGCAGCAGTACCTTGCGGCGATGGGACTGAACAGTATCCGCTTTTTGAGACCGTTCGAAAAAACGGATATCTATAGTTTGTATCCGGCAGGACTTTTGAATAATTCAAATACTGCAGCCTATGTCTATAACTCATCGGCAGGTGCGGGCATCATCATCCGTCCGCACTATCCGGTTGTACGCCCTTTTTTATTTGCGGTATCAAATGCCGTATGCCCGGAATTCTTTTTTGATATCTCGTGCGCATCCAAAGCATCGGTGCGCTGGTCAACCGAATACGATTTTGTTTCCGGCGCACGACCGGCATTCTCCCCTGCCGACATCACGCGCAATTCGAAACGCGGTATCGCTGCAATTATGATCGACGGGAATGGTCTCGCGGAGTACACGCTTGAAAAACGCAGCTATAGTATTGTTCAATGTGCCGGAGACACACATATACCGCGCATCACAGCGGAACCGTCGGACCCGAAAGACAGTGTCCGCATCACACAGCCGT
Organism: Spirochaetota bacterium; assembly: GCA_016214035.1. Lineage (GTDB taxonomy): Bacteria > Spirochaetota > Brachyspiria > Brachyspirales > JACRPF01 > JACRPF01. Next base: position 385,417 of record JACRPF010000014.1, read on the forward strand.
CCGTCACCCGCGCGGCAGTCATTACGTATATTGCCGCTGACAATAGCATCACGAATGAATACACCGTCGCACTCAAAAAGAGCGCCGTTTATGCAGTATCCGCCAGCATGTTCGGCGCAAATCCTCCGATTAACACGCTCGATGAAGACCTCGATACATCATGGTCTGCGGAGGGTGAACAGTGGATATCCTATGATTTCGGCACACCGCACGGCTTTACCGGCATAGGAATCGCCTGGCGGTCAGGCAATAAAAGATACTACCGTTTTTCGATTGAGACCGGCATGGACGGTAAAATCTGGAACATGGTATTCAACGGAGCGAGCGGCGGCAGGACGAATGCCGTGGAACCCATCAGCTTCGCCAGGACCGTCAACGCGCGGTATATCCGCATCCGCGGAAGCGGAAACAATCTCAACCGATGGAACAATATGACAGAGACGATATTTCTCACTCCGCGCGGCTCGATTCAATGAGAACAATTACCCATATTTTGAAGGTGAAAATAACAGCACATAGCAGCATTTTCGGAGGTATCAGATGAAGACACTGCTCAGTACAGCCGTATGTATTTTTTCTGTGTTCATTGTCTGCGCACAGAACAATGAACACACTGCGTTCGTACTTTCCGGTTTTGAAGGTGATCTGTCAAAAGCATGGGGCGGACCGCATACAAAATTATTCCCCGAGACAGACACCTCATTTGTAAAAGAAGGAAAGCAATCCGGCACATGGACGAACCTTACGGTCAACATGTGGCTCACGCTGCTTGATTGCCCGTCAGACTGGTCGCCATATAACACCCTGTCGTTCTGGATGTATGCGCCATCCGCGAGCGGCGAGGAATTCCGCATCACCGTCAATTCAGAGACGACACAGTCCGTCAAAGGAAATTATTTTCTATACACTTTCAAAAACGACTGGACGGGATGGAAGCAGGTTATCATTCCGTTTACCGGCATGAAAAGAAACCGTGCGCCAATCGGATGGCATGCTATTAACGGATTCATGATTGCGCCGTCACGCCGCGATATTCCGCCGGGCCTTGTGTTCCGCCTCGACGACATGCGTCTGATACGCGGTGATGCGGCCGCTGCTGCAACGCCCGCGAGTTCGTCCGTTCCGCGATCTGCGATAAAGACTGAATTGACAGCACTGGTTCGAAGTCCGGCGTGGACCGCAGCGGGAAGCACGGCAGCACTGGTTGCCGTTGGAAATGACGGCAGGCTTGTATACGGCAAAGACCCCGACGGAGATCGTATTCCCGACTATTCACTCGCAGGTTACCGTGGCGGCGGCGTTGCCATTCCCGATGTGCCGGTAAAAAAAACGCTGACGCCTTCCGGTGACGACGATACCGCAGCTATCCAGCAGGCAGTTGACGAACTGTCGCTGCTGCCCATGGAGGCCGGTTTTCGCGGGGCAATCCTTCTCAAAAAAGGAAAATATACGATTCACGACACAATCACCATCAAAGCGAGCGGCGTGGTGCTGCGCGGTGAAGGAGCAGGATTCGGCGGCACATGGATATTTCACAAACGCCTGGTGAATGATCCCGCAAAAACGCAATACGTGCACTTTCCGATCAGGGAAAAAGGCGTTGTACCGACATTTCTAACGGAAAGTGGAAAACTTACCACAGCCAAATTTGCCGACATACTTGGCAATCGAGTAGGTTCGGGTGAACGTGTTCTCCGTCTATCCGACACATCAAAACTTGCTCAGGGACAGTCTATTGTCGTTGTATGTCAGCACACTAAAAAATGGGTCGATGACCTCGGTCTTTCTGAATGGTGGAAAAAGCCGGAGGAGTTCAGTTTAAAGTGGGAACGGTCTATAGCATCAATAGATAATGTTAAAAATGAGATCACACTCAATGTACCGCTCACATCAATCATCGACAACGCACAAGGACATGCATCAGGTGAACTGCATCTTGTAACTGAAGAAACACGTCTCAGCAACATCGGCATTGAAGATATGCTTGCCGCGAGCGACTATGACCGATCCAAAATCGATAAAGATGGATTTTATGTTGATGAGAATCATCCCAATCAGTTTTTCCGATTTTACAATGCACGCAATGGATGGATACGCCGCGTGGTCGGCCTTTATTACTCCTACGGCCTGGTCCGCTGCGGAGGCTCGAGTTTCCTGACCGTGGAGGATTGCGCCATGCTCGACGGCGTATCAACCGATACCCCGAAGACGCATTCCGGCGCGCGCAAATATTACTTCGACCTGTCAGGCAGTCAGGTTCTTGTGCAGCGCTGTTACGGACGATACAGCCGGCACTGTTTTGCCGCAAACGGCACCTGCACCGGCGGCGTCTATCTCGACTGCTTATCTGAAAAAGGACATCTTGGTTCTGAAGGGCATCAGCGCTGGTCGCACGGATTTCTGTACGACTCGGTATATGCGGATACTTCTATCAATGCTACGGCGGTACGCGGTGACCATGGTTTCCGAATGGCAAGTACCATGATATGGAACTGCTATATCGATCAGAAACGTGTGTGGGAAGCCGAGATATATATTGCAGCCATCCCCGGGATGGTGTGGAATTATGCGGTAGGGAATCTCTCCCGCGGAGGAAAAGGTTATTGGGTAAATCAGGACGGAAATGAAAAACCGACACTCGGGCAATTGGGCGTTAGTGAGTCATGCAATGCATATGCCTCTCCGCGTTCACTGTATCGCGCACAGCTTGAGGACCGGCTTGGTCCGGACGCCGTAAGCATGGTTACCACACCGCTGCAGGGACAGCGAGGCTCAGTCTGGATAGATCTTTCAGGCAAGTACTCAGCGCTCCCTGAATACGCATCGCCTGATGAGCTGCCCTGGAAGGGTTATGAGGATTGGGTGGTTTCGTTTGAGCGCAACCGGACAGATAACCGCTGATACATGTGTTCCCGCCCGGTTAACATAACCTTGACATAATCATGAATTCAACATAAATTTCATGTACTTATGGATATTCCCGAACTTATCCGAAACATAACGGATGAAGCCAAATCATTCGTGACCGCTTACAGACCGATATTTATCGCCGGCGCGTTGACTGTTTTTATCATCACGCTTACACTCGGAATCATGCTCAATAGAAAAAAAAGCAACGGTGACGCGACCATACCGGAACAGGCGGTAAACGATTCCCACGCCGTAAAGGAAAAGAACGAGGAACGGCTGTTGTCGGCCGGGCTCATTCTTTCCACGAAAGACATGACGCCGCCCGAGAAAATACGCCGCTATAACCGTGTTGACAGCAAAAACCTCACCGTGGATACAACGTTTTTTCAGGATGATCCCGCAGCCGCGCTGCCGGGAGACGGTACCACATCGATAAAAGAGACCGCACGCGGCATACGATCCCGGACGGCGGAGGATAACGGCCTTACCCGCAAACGAACCGTATCGAACCATAGCTGGCAGCCGAAGAACATGAAGGATACACGTTATGATGAACCTGTTCTTCCGTAATCTTACCGCGATAATTATTGCTGCGGCTGTTTTGGCAGCCCAGACAAATACGAACAGCGTGACAAACGCCGCAGCCGAATCTCTTTTCCAGGAAATGACGTATGTGGAAAGCGGCATCACCGGAGAGCTGAAAGAGATCACGACCGCCATGGGCGATGACATTATGCTTCAGATTGTGACTACGAATTTCTCATCGTACGTCAGACTCACGGAAATCGATACCAATTATCTTGAATTCGTATCGATGACACGTGATAAAATGCGATCGCAGCTTCTCTTAAAAGCGCACAAAGAGGGTACGGCGCAGGTATCGGTTGAACTTATTGAAGACCTCACGGTGCGCTCGGCGACGACATACCGGGTCACGATCACACCGCCGACGAAGCGCGAGACGGCAGTGGTTGGAAAAAAAGATAAAGACACCGAAGACAGGCGATACTACCTTATCGCCATGGACCTTTTTAAAGCCAGGGCATATGCCGAAGCAAAGGAAATGTTCAACCGCGTTGTTCAGAAATTCACCGGGACGGAATTTTCCGGAAAAAGCATCAATGCGCTCGGCGATATTGCCATGGCGCAGAGTAATTACAGTGAAGCCTTGGCAAACTACAAACGCGGTTCCGAGACCGGTACCGGCGCCGAACGCGAACGTTCGCTGCTCTCCTTGGGACGTTGCCAGGCAGAGATGAAAGATCTTTCCAAAGCACTCGCATCATTCCTTTCACTGGAACGTCTCTATCCCGACAGCGTTTATGCCGGCGATGCGCTGTTCTTCGCCGCGCAGACGATGACCGCGATGAAGAACAGAAACGGCGCCGTAGACACACTCAGCCGTTCGATATCACGCTACAAACAATTTGAAAAACGCGCCGAGAGCATATACCTCCTTGCTTCGCTGTATGACAAAGGAGGCAGCGAAGTACGCGATCTCGCAGCTGCCCATAAATACTATGGCGAATACATCACACAGTATCCCTCCGGCCCGCAGTTCAGCGCGGCGCTTGAGCGAAGAACGTATCTCGATAAAAATTTCATTAATCTCCGTTAGTTGCGCCATGCCGTCACCGCTTGTCCGCAATACACTCGCCCGGCTTATCGATACACTCACCGCACCGGAGCTTTCCATCATCGATGCTGCGAAACCGCAGCGAGCTGAAAAACGCGAGATAATCCCGAATGAATACGAACACGCGCATGAAAAAACGTTCGAGTTCATTTATGTGGATGCAGGATCGTTAATACTCACCTGCAACGGGAGACCGGTGCGATTCACGGCTCCGTGCCTCATCATCATGCCGCCGGGCGTGCGTCACCACGAACGGCCGTTGAAAAACGGCGCCGCATACCGCGCGCTCTGGATAGCCATGCATGAGCATACTGATATCTGGGTATCACACCGGGATGCGCGCCTGCCCTACCCTCGTTACAAAACCGCCGCACACCTGAAAGCGCCTATCTCGCTTGACAATTACCTTATCGATTACCGCGATCTTTTTTCAAACGACCGCTATACGATGCTGTATCAGCGCAACCGGTTCATCAACTACTGTATCGCGGTGCACCGCCACCTCGGTGCTGCCGAAGAAACGGAATCGCCCACCGGCGAAGTCACCTATCTCATGAAGACGGCAATGCAGGACGCCACGCGTTTCATCGAGGAGAACTACACGCGGGCCATCAGCGTATCCGACGTTGCGGCGAATGCCGGATATTCGAGCGACCATTTCTCGCGGATGTACCGGAAGATCTACGGCATATCGCCGCTTGCGCTCATCTCGAAACTGCGCCTCGAGCGCGCGAAAAAGCAGCTCACCGCTTCATCATTGCGGATTACCGAGATCGCGAGAGATGCGGGCTATGCAAACCTTACTTATTTCATCGCCGTGTTCAAAAAAACGTACGGCGTATCGCCGTCGGCATACCGCGAACGGAAAGTGCTGTGATGAAAACAGCATTGCCGCACTTGCATTTTTCCGCGAATGCAATAGTATCCTTTTTGCAAGCACGTATAGGCATAAACGATGAATGAAGCCCTTGTTACAAACGCCGTACACGAAACGATGACGAACGCGGCGACACATGTCGCGGCGACTGCACATACTGCGGAATTGTCCATTGCCGACATCATATTCGAGATGATCACCGACAATGCGGCGCATCCGTTCGCGCGGCTGTTCACGCTCAATCTCGGTCCGGTGCATATCGACTTCAATCTTACCAAACACCTCATCCTCATGTGGCTGGCGGCTGTCCTCGTGGTCATCACCATGTGGTATTTGGCGCATAAACTTAAGAAACCGCTCGCCCGTCCTTCCCGGCCTCAGGGATTTTTTGAGATCATCATCGAATACATGAAGGATGAAGTACTCGTTCCCGTACTCGGCAATCACAACACCAACAATCTGTTCTTCTGCCTCACCATCTTTTTCATGGTCCTGTACATGAACTTTCTCGGCCTCATCCCTGAAATCCCCGGATTTATCACCGGGCTTAAATCCATGGACGGTCACAGCATCGGGTTCGGCGGAGCGGCTTCCGGCAATGTCATGGTTACCGGCGCGCTTGCGTTGATATCATTCGTCGCGTACAACATCGCCGGTTTGTTCAAAAAGGGACCGCTCGGCTATATCAAAAGCCTCGTTCCCCACGGCACACCGCTCCCCATCGTTCCGTTAATCTGGCTTCTTGAGGCACTCGGTCTTTTTATCAGGGCGTTCGCGCTCACCATCCGACTTTTCGCCAACATGATTGCCGGACATATCGTCATCATTGTAGTACTCCTGATGGTAATCATGTTCAAGAACGCAATTATCGCACCCGTGGCGATAGCGGTATCCGTCTTCGTGTATTGCCTTGAGATACTTATCGTTTTCATTCAGGCGTATATATTCGCCTTTTTAACCGCGGTTTTTATATCGCTTTCACAAAGCGAAGAACATTAGATCTTAATAAGGAGTGATCGTATGGATTACAGCGTTCTCGCAAAACTCGGAGCATATTTCGGAGCGAGCATCGGCGCGGGCCTCACCGTCATCGGTGTGGGTCTCGGCATCGGACTTATCGGAGCAAAAGCGGTTGAAGGCGTCGCACGCCAGCCGGAAGCGGGCGGAAAGATACTCAGCAACATGATGATAGCGGCCGCGCTCATCGAAGGGCTCGGGCTCTTCGGTCTTGTCATCTGTATTCTCGCCATCTTGAAATAACAGGACTCTGGCATGGACCTGTTCAAGGTTGACCCCGGGCTGTTCATACTCACGATCATCACCTTTCTCGCGGTGCTCGTGGTGTTGCGGCTTACCGCCTGGAAGCCCATAATCGCCGGTATCGACGCACGTGCGGACAAGATACGTGACGACCTAGCCGCTGCAGAAAAGGCAAAAGAGGAAGCGAAACAGTCGCTTGAGGATTACAAGAAGAAGCTTGAGGAAGGCCGTCATGAGGCGCGCATCATCATCGAGCAGGCGCGAACCGAGGCGAACCATCTGCGTGAACAGATGCTCTCCGAGACCACCGCGCAGCTTGAGGATCACCGGAAGAAAGCGCTCATCGAGATCGAAAAGGCGAAAGCCGACGCGGTGATAGCCGTGCGCAACGAACTCGCCGACGTATCAACCATGATTGCGGGAAAGATTCTCGAGCGCGAACTGTCGCCTGATAAAAACCGGACACTGATCGACGGATTCGTGAACAAATTGAAGAACTGACGGGATAGTATGGCATCGATTATCGCAAAAAACTACGCAATCGCGCTGTTTGAGATTGCCGAGAAAGCGCAGACCGTGAAAACGCTCCTCGAAGAGCTTGACACCGTTGTTGCCGGTACGTTCGGCGACGACGTCCGCGAGTATTTCCTGTCGCGCACCATCGAGCAGGAAAAGAAAAAAAATATGCTCACGAGACTGTTCGACGGAAAAATCGACCGGTACTTCTACAACATGCTCATGCTTCTTGTGGATGCGCATCGCTTTCTGATCCTTCCGTCGATACGCGATGAGTTCGTCCGTCTCTACCAGGCGAAAAACAATATCCGCGAGGCGCGCATCATCACCGCATTCGCGCTCAGTGATACCGAACGGGACACTATTGTTGCCGCGCTGGGCAAACGTCTCAGCTGCGGCATTAATGCTGTCATAATCGTCCGGCCTGAACTCATCGGCGGCATCGTCATCGAAGTGGACGGCACACAGTATGACTACAGCGTTGCCGGACAGCTCGCGTCGATGAAAGAGCGCATTCTGAAGAAAAACCTTGAACTGGGGAATTATTATGAAGATTAACACCGGCGATATCGCCTCCGTCATCAAAAAAGAAATTGAGAACTATGCCGCAGAGCTCACCACGAGCGAGATTGGCACCGTTGTAGAGGTCGGAGACGGCATCGCACGCATCTACGGACTCCGCAATGTCATGGCGAATGAAATGATCGAATTCGAGAACGGCATACTCGGCCTTGCGTTCAACCTTGAAGAAGAAAGCGTCGGCGCCATCATCCTCGGTGATTTCCTCGAGATCAAAGAAGGCTTCCGGGTAAAACGCCTCAACCGCGTGCTTGAAGTCCCGGTGGGTCCCGCACTCGTCGGCCGCGTGGTGGATCCGCTCGGAAGACCGCTCGACAATAAAGGCGAGATCAAGACCGTGCGCGCGCGTCCGGTCGAGTTCAAAGCCCCCGGCATCTCAAAACGCCAGCCGGTACGCGTACCGCTGCAGACGGGCATCAAATCGATAGACTCGATGACGCCCATCGGACGCGGCCAGCGCGAACTTATCATCGGTGACCGCGGCACCGGAAAAACGGCAATCGCAATAGACACCATCATCAACCAGAAAGGCACCGGCGTCATCTGCGTGTATGTGGCCATCGGGCAGAAAGCATCCACCGTGTCGCAGGTGGTGAACACGCTTGAAAAGAACGGCGCGATGGGACACACCATCGTCGTCATGGCAACCGCGTCAGATCCGGCACCGCTTCTCTATATCGCTCCGTATGCCGGCACCGCTATGGCCGAATATTTCATGTATGAAGAAAAAAAGGACACGCTCTGCGTGTATGACGACCTCACCAAACAGGCGAACGCATACCGCCAGCTTTCGCTTCTTCTCAGACGTCCCCCGGGCCGCGAAGCGTTTCCCGGCGACGTGTTCTATCTGCACTCACGTCTCCTCGAGCGCGCGGCGAAACTTTCCGACTCCATGGGCGGCGGTTCGCTCACGTCGCTACCCATAATCGAGACGCAGGAAGGCGAAGTATCGGCCTACATCCCGACGAACGTCATCTCGATCACCGATGGTCAGATATATCTCGTGCCGGAACTCTTCTTTGCCGGTGTACGACCAGCGGTGGACGTGGGTATCTCCGTCTCGCGCGTGGGTGGCCATGCGCAGATCAAGGCTATGAAAACGGTTGCGGGGTCGCTCCGTCTCGATCTTGCATCATTCCGTGAGCTTGAAGCGTTCGCCCAGCTCGGTACCGAACTCGACAAGGCGACACAGCGTCAGCTTGACCGCGGACGCCGCATGGTGGAACTGCTCAAACAGCCGCAATACCGACCCATGTCCGAGGAAGATCAGGTTCTGGCGCTCTTCGCGGGTGTCAATGGTTTTCTCGATGATGTACCCGTGGAACGTGTGCATGAGTTCGAAACGAGGCTGCTTGAATCGGTCAAGGCGTTCAACAAGGATATCCTTGATGACATCAAAGGCATGCGTAAGATCAGCGATCCGGAAAAACTGATAACGGTAATCAAGAAATTCAAGGAAGGCTTTTAGGCCCGCGTATGGCGAAAACCCGTGAAATAAAAAACCGTATCAAAAGCGTGCGAAACACGCACAAGATCACGAAGACGATGGATATGGTGGCGCAGTCAAAATCCGCGCGGCTGCAGACGCGTCTCAATAAAACAATGCCGTATTTTCAGAAGCTCACCGCGCTGATACACGATCTCGCCCAGGGCGGCGGCATGGTGCATCCGATGTTCGAACGGCGCGAGAATATCAAAAAAGTGCTGGTAGTATGCGTCACATCCAACCGCGGTCTCTGCGGCGGCTACAACACGCACATTACTGCTGAGACGATGACACGAATTCGGCAGCTCACCGCAGAAGGCAAAGAGCCGGTATTGTATGTCATCGGCAAAAAAGGAAACAATTATTTCAGGTTCGTCAAACAGCCTGTGGCTAAATCATTCCTTAATGTTGACGAGAAAGTTACCTTCGACGACTCGGAGCGCATCTCACGTGCCCTGGTTGACGCATACACGAACCATGAAGTCGATATGGTGGAGATAATCTACACACACTATCACAGCCGTTCCAAGCAGGTGCCCAAACACGACGTGCTCCTGCCGGTCGACGTCGATACGCTTCTCGTGTGCGAAAAACGCGAGAAAGCGCCGGATTACATCATCGAACCGTCGGTTGAACAGGTGCTCGACCGCGTCGTCACACTCATGCTGAAGACCTATTTCTATAAAGTGCTGCTCGATTCGTTCCTGTCCGAACAGCTCATGCGCGGCGTGGCGATGAAGAACGCCACCGACAGCGCGGAGAAGATGATAAAATCGTTCACGATGCTCTACAATCGTGCGCGTCAGTCGCAGATCACCAAGGAAATCCTTGAGATCTTAAGCGGCAGTGAAAGTTTGAAATAAGACCGTAGTTGAAGGAGTTTCTCTCATGAGCAAAAAAGGCATGGTGACACAGGTCATCGGTTCCACACTGGATGCTGAATTCGAGGAAGGACATCTTCCCGCAATGCATAATGCGCTTATCATCGACACGATAATCGGCGGAGAAAAACGTAAGCTCGTGAGCGAGGTGCAGCAGCATCTGGGCGGCAATCGCGTCCGCGCCATAGCACTCGACACCACCGACGGTATTCCCCGCGGCTGTGAGATAATAGACACCGGCGAGGCCATCAAGGTCCCCGTGGGTGTTGAAACACTCGGCCGTATCTTCAACGTACTCGGCGAGACGGTGGACGACGGCCCCGAGGTCAGCGCCAAGGAAATGCGTCCGATTCACCAGACGCCTCCGCAGTTTGACGACCTCGAGCCCAAAGTGGAGATCTTCGAAACTGGCATCAAGGTCATCGACCTCCTCGCGCCGTATGTCAAAGGCGGCAAGACCGGTCTTTTCGGCGGCGCCGGTGTGGGTAAAACGGTTGTCATACAGGAACTGATTCATAATATCGCCACGGAACACGGCGGCTATTCAGTATTTGCCGGTGTGGGCGAACGCACCCGCGAAGGCAACGACCTCTGGATTGAGATGAAGGAATCGGGCGTCATCAATAAAACGGCGCTCGTCTTCGGTCAGATGAACGAGCCGCCGGGAGCACGTCTCCGCGTTGGTCTCACCGCGCTCACCATGGCTGAACATTTCCGTGACGTGGGCGGACAGGACGTGCTTCTCTTCATCGACAATATATTCCGCTTCACGCAGGCGGGCAGCGAAGTGTCGGCGCTTCTCGGACGAATGCCGTCGGCCGTGGGATATCAGCCCACGCTCTCCACCGAGATGGGTGAACTGCAGGAGCGCATCACCTCCACCAAACACGGGTCCATCACGTCCGTGCAGGCCATCTACGTCCCCGCTGATGACCTCACCGACCCGGCTCCGGCCACCGCGTTCACGCACCTCGATTCAACCACGGTGCTCTCCCGCTCGATTTCGGAAAAAGGTATTTTCCCGGCGGTAGACCCGCTCAATTCCACGAGCCGCATCCTCGACCCGAATTACATCGGCGAAGAGCATTATAACGTCGCCCGCAAAGTGCAGGAGATACTCCAACGCTACAAGGACCTTCAGGACATCATCGCCATTCTCGGCGTTGATGAACTTTCGGAAGAGGACAAAATTCTGGTGGCACGCGCCCGTAAGATTGAGCGCTTCCTGAGCCAGCCGTTCTCCGTTGCGGAGGCGTTCACCGGCAAAAAAGGCCGCTACGTGAAGCTCTCCGACACCATACGGAGTTTCAAGGAACTCGTGGACGGAAAGCATGATAATCTTCCCGAACAGGCGTTCATGTACGTCGGCACCATCGAAGAAGCCGTAGAGCGCGCACGGGAGCTTGCGAACGCATGAGCGCTTTCCAGTACACCATTGTAACGCCCGACGGGGACAGCATCGGCGGCGAATGTGAATCGCTGTTCGTGCCCACCGGCAACGGCGTCATCGGCATCCTGGCTCATCACGCGCCGCTGTTAAGTGAACTGTCATTCGGCGAAGTGCGCATCGTCAACGGAGCTGACACCAAACGCTATTTCATCGAGAACGGCTATGTTGAAGTGCTTCGCAATAAGGTCAGCCTTATGGTGGAACGCGTCATCGAACCGTCGCGCATCGATAAAAAATCCGTTGCCGCGGAAAAAGCGGAGCTTGAGACACAGCAGGCCGCGCTGACACCGCCCATCGATTATGAAAAGCTCAACAGAATCAAGGACCGCATCAGGCGCTGCGACACCATGCTCTCGCTTTCGTAAGGCGGCACGCTTATGACCGTCGACGTACTCTCGCTTGCCGCGCATCCCGACGACACTGAAATAACCGCCGGAGGGCTGCTCCTTACATTAAAACACCGCGGGCATACGACAGGCGCTATCGACTTCACCAAAGGAGAGTTCGGCTCCAACGGAACTGCCGCGGACCGCATGGCGGAATGCGATGCCGCCACGAAAATACTTGAACTCGATGTACGCATCAATCTCGGATTTCCCGACGGCCATTTATCGTCATACGATACGGAAGCGATGAAGGAAACCGTTGTCAAGCATCTTCGCACGCTGAAGCCGAAACTGCTCATACTGCCCGACAGGAATTTCCGGCATCCCGACCACGGTGTTGTGGCCCGCATCGGACATGACGCGTGGTTCTACGCGGGACTCGCAAAATATATCTCCGAAGTACCGCCGCACCGCCCGAAGCTTGTTGTATATACTCCGCAGCACCGGAAGACTGAAGTGTCGTTTATCGTTAACGTAAGCGATGTTGCTGAAAAGAAGCTGGAAGCCATCGCCGCATACCGGTCGCAGTTATTCAGTGATAATGAAAAGCGCACCGAGACGCCGCTCGCTCATGCAGATTTCCTGGAACGCATACGCGCGTCGATGCGTCATTACGGAGCTATGATAGGCGCGGCCTACGGCGAACCGTATTATATGGACTCACCCGTACCGCTCAACGACGTCTTCGGCGGACTCGGTCTCTGACGTCATGAAAATAGGCGTTACCTGTTATCCCACCTACGGCGGCAGCGGCATCATAGCCACCGAGCTCGGTGTGGCCATGGCACGTCTCGGGCATGAGATCCATTTCATATCGTCGGCGCTGCCGGTACGGCTTCCGGTGTACGAAGAGAACATATTTTTCCACGAAGTATCGGGACTCCCCTATCCATTGTTCGAACATCCGCCCTACACGCTCAACCTCGCCAACAAGATGGTTGCCGTTGCCCGCGAATACAAGCTCGACATCCTGCACGTTCATTACGCGATACCGCATTCGGTGAGCGCCATACTCGCGCGCGACATACTCGGTTCGGTGAAAGTGGTCACCACGCTCCACGGCACGGACATACTGCTGGTGGGTCAGGACGCAAGTTATTTCGACATCACCCGGCACGCCATCGTGCAGAGTGACGCGGTAACCGCGGTATCGGATTACCTCGCCGAAACGACGAAACGCGTTTTCAGCATCGACAAACAGATACATGTCATCAAAAACTTCATCGATACCGGTGTCTTCTCGCGCGAGCAATGCAAAGAGACTGATATTCTCCGGCACGGCGATGAAAAGATCATCATCCATGTATCCAATTTCCGTCCTGTAAAGGACATCGGCACGCTGGTGCGGGCTTTCGGGAAAATACGCGAGTCGGTTAACGCGAAACTTGTGCTCGTAGGTGAAGGCCCGGAACTCCCCGCGGTGAAAACCGTCATCGACAGTCTCGGACTATCAAAGCATGTTCGTTTCCTCGGTTCGCAGGGAACGCTGCCGGAACTGCTAGCGTCGGCTGACCTTTTTCTTTTGAGCTCAAAAGTGGAATCGTTCGGCCTTGCAGTGCTCGAAGCCATGGCGATGGGCGTTCCAGCGGTATCCACGGACTCGGGCGGCATACGTGAGGTCATCGAGGACGGGAAAACGGGATTCATCGTACCGGCGGGAAACGACCCGGCGATGGCGAAACGTGCTGTGGAACTCCTGACCGATGACGTGATGCGGAAGTCATTTGCGGATGCTTGTGTACGGACAGTGCGGGAAAGGTTTTCGATAGATACGGCGGTTGAGGAATATCTGAGAGTGTATCGTGGATAGATAAGGATATGCCGATTTCGCTTGCGAATTTACACTTGTATGATAAAATCCGCATAATTGATAGAAAACCAAGGAGCGGCCATGGGGCTCAACGAACTCACCATAACGCAGCTGAAAGACGCTTTCCATAAAAAAACAGCCAAACCGAGCGAAGCGCTCAATGATGTCATAAACGCTATCGAGACGGATAATACATTGAAAGAGCCGGTTGGCGCATATCTTGAGCTCTTCAAGGAATCCGCTCTTGCACAAGCGAAACGGATGGATGAACGCGCGGCTAAAGGTGAAACACTTCCCCTTCTCGGCGTGCCTATCGCGATTAAGGATAACAT
>JACRPF010000007.1 GCA_016214035.1 Spirochaetota bacterium
CTTCCGTCACGATCGAGAATGAACCCGAAATATCCATTCGTATTTGAATAATATGGGTCGACCCAGCAGTCGAATGTGTTCGTTGACGTATTGGTGTCGGCTATCGTCATCGTTCCGAGCAGTATGATGCCGCCGCCTTCATTCGCATAGTTCGTTTTGCTGACATAGACATATGCACCGCCATAATAGCCGAACTTATCACCGCTTACCAGATTCAGCGTACCTGACACTTTCATCCATCCGCTGATGTTCGTCGGGGACACGCCCATCGACATCTGCTGCATATCCCATCCGTTCGTCAGTTCGATGGGGTTCACCGCCGACACGTTGCTTTTCACGGTATACCATGCGGTCGGTCCGCCGGGGCCTGCCTCCGCATACACCGTATACGGCGATGCGGACGGCGGCAGGTTGGTATAATACCGGAACGTCACGTTCGTCATCTCTACATTCGTCTGCCCGTTCAGGAAGAACGACTGCGACCAGGTGTTGTTGGCGACAGCAACCGGATAATCGGCGTCGATATTCGCACCGTTCGAATAGATATCGAACTTCTGCAGCCGCATGTTCGTATCACCATTTGTTATGATGATATGACCCGACACCGCCGGGACATTCGACATGAACGAATATTCGAATCCGGAACTAAAATAATTGTACGGCATCGACGGACCGCGCGCGATCAGTATCGCCTCCATCTCCTGCGGCGTGTATTTACCGCCGTACGAAAGACTCGCCGTCCGGTAGGCATTGTTGGTGCTGTACCCGAACCCTATCTGGCTGTTCGTCGGCGTCGTCATGTACTGACCCGTGTAGCCGCGATTGAAAAGCCACTGCATGCCTATCGTCGAAACCGGAGTGCTTTTGATATTCACGCTGTCGGCCTTGCAGTGTGCGATGCCGGTATTCTGATCGACACCCGGCTGTGCGAATCCTTCAAAATTATTGTAGTACATGAGCCCGATCTCTTTCGAATCATTGTCGGACACAAGTGTCCATGCGCTCGCAAAACCGTCCGCGCCCGATGTTCCCTCGACCTTGACAAGCGTCAACGCGTTCGAAGCCACCGTGAGCGTGAAATTGCTCCCCGACGCCGTCGTCGAACTGAGCTCTCTGCCCACGAAGTAGCTGCGGTTCCGGTATGTCCCTATATTCGTTGCAAAGACCAGGTAGCTTCTCACCGTCAGATTTCCCGGTATCCCGCTGAGATTCCAGTCGCTGCGGTATGAACTTGTGTACGACCGAGCTGTATATGCCGCGAACGGCACGCTCGTCACCGGCATTGCGCCCGCGTTTGATGCGGTCTTTACATTGCTTACCGTGATCACATAGTATACGTTGCTCTCGCCGAGCGTCATGAACTCGGTTGTTGGCGTCACCGTCAGCGTATTGTTGTTCGTCGCCAGCGTATATCCGGAGGCTGTTACCAGCGGACTTGCACCATTCGTATTCGTACGATAGAACACGCTCACCGACGCGTCTGCCCAGTAGATGTTCCTATTGAACAGAAGCGATACCGCGTTCGTTCTGAGCGTCGCCTGCACCATCTCCGGGCCGCAGTTGGTGATACCGGCGATATCAAACACCGTTACCGTGTTGGTGGCAAATCGCATAATTCGTAATACCGGCGACCGTCCAGTTGTTCGTATACGCGGCGATCAGGGATCCGCTAACCGAAGCCAGCAGTGCGCCGTTGGTATAGAATTTGACGTTGGTGATATCATGCAAACCGTTGGGATCATACACCGATGCGATGAGCGGTATCGCGGCGCCGTTGGAGTACGCCGTGCCGTTTGACGGAGAAATAAGCGTAGCCGTCGGGGCATAATTCGTGAACGGCAGCCACTGCGAACCGATATCGAGGTTGCTCGCTACCGTGAACGGTCCGAAGAAATTCGTCCCCATGGATATGTCGTTCGAATTATCAAAACCGGTGATGCTTCCGTCGCGGTCTATGATAAACCCTACATATGCGTTCGTCACCGCATACGCCGGATCGACCCAGCAGCTGAACGCGCTGGCCGATGCATTCGTGACCGCAATATTGACCAATCCGTAGGTTATCAGATCGGATCCGTTGGCGGAAAAATTGGTCGGGGCGAAGAAGATCAGCACGGCGGCGTAATACCCGAACTTGTCGTTATTCGACAGATTCAGCGTCCCGATCACCGGCATCCATCCGTCTATGTTCGTCGACGAAACTCCCATCGGCATCTCAACCGTTCCCCATCCGTTCGTCAGCTGCATCGGCAGGAGCGCGGACACGTTCGCGAACGTATTCGTGAACATGCTGTGCGTATTCTTGTCTTCCAATTCCGCATAGACTTTATACGGTGCTCCGGGCAGCGCAAGATTCGTATATTTTTCGAATGTGATATTGTCAAGATGATAGGTATTCACGCCATTGGACACGAGATTCCGGTTGCTGTCGTTGTCAAGGTTCGCCACTGCTATCGGATACGAGGTGGTGACATCAACCCCGTTCGAATATACCTCAAGCCGGGATATCTGCGGCGCGGAAAGCACTGCATTGCTTATCTGCACGTGCGCATACATGGTGGAACTCGGGATATTGGTCTTGATTCCCGAGAAATCCGACCCTCCGAGAAAATAGTTATACGGCGTCGCATTGCTCTTCGGAAAAAAATGTCCTGATACGGTCTGCGGCACATAATTGCCGCCGTAGGTGAAGCGCACCGCATCGCCCAGACCCGTTGAGGATTTATACGCATAGAACTCGCGGCTGTTCGTGGGCGAGGTATAGATCGCGCTCGATCCGTAGAACTGACCGGAATATTTGTACGTTACACCGGTCGCGGGCGACGCCAGAGGCACCGTCTTTACATTAAGCCGGGATGCGGACGCATATACAACACCGCTGTCAGACGCGACACCCGAGAAGAACGCCGCATTATTGCGGGCGTAGAGGTACGTGTTAGAATCGAATGAATTCGGCCTCACTATGCTCCACGTGCTTGCGTAACCGCTCACCGACGCCTGTCCTACGATACACATCATAAAATCGGAATTCGACGGAACAGTTGTGAACGTAAAATTCGAGGCACTTGAGGTCGTCGTGGCGATGTTTCTGTTGACAAAATACGTATCGCGTGAACCATCACTTCTGTTCGTACTGAAAATGAAATATGCCGTAACCTGCATGTCGCCCGGAGCGTTGCCGCCCATAGTATCGCGGTATGCTCCGCTATATGTCCCCTGCTTGTACGCCGCAAAATGTACCGTGACCGGCTGCATGGGCAGCCCGTTCGATGCAACCTTGACATTGGAGATCGATACGCTGTAATATTTGCCATGCTCGTCCACCGTTGCGAACAATGACGCATTCGAAAGACGGATCATATTATTGTTGGTCGTGATCGTCACATTCGATGCCGCAGACACATTGGAATCCATAAACGAAGTCCCGCGCATGGACATGGTGATGACCGCATCCGGCCAATATACATTCCGCGAGAAGAGGATATCGAAACGTTCGTTATTCCAAACCGCGCCTAATAGATTACTGCCCAGATTGGTGATAGCGGGTATACCGACAACTGAAACGGTGTTTGTCGGTGAATATGATGAAAATCCGCTCTGGTCTATCACTCTCGCGTATATCTGATGATTGGCCTCTTCAAGATTCGAGATGGCGCAGCTGTAATTCGATGTGCCGTTGACATTCGTAGAGACATACAGCACACCGTTGGTATAGAACTCAACCGTGGATATCGTCGACAATCCGTCACCGTCGCCGGCGACGGCGGTAACCGTGATATTCGTGCCGGCGCCGACCGCAGAACCGTTCGCCGGCTGTGTCACCGCGATGGTTGGGATATAGCCGATGTTTACGGAAATCGTCTTCTTCACATTCGTTGCGCCGTCATTTGCTTCGAAACTGATGACATACGAGCCGTTCTCACTGAAGGTAACCGTTGTGTTCGTGTTCGACGCCGTGGGCGCAAAGGTGACCATCGTGTTGCTTGGCGCCGTTTCTTTTTTCCATATATAGGTCATCACCGCATTGGTCGGATATCCGTCATCCGAAACGATCGCGATCAGGTTTGTGGACAATGTCGGCATTGCCATTAAAATCGAGTTTGTAATTGTTATCGACGGCGGCAGGTTCACGGTCACGATAACCGAATTCGAAGCATTCGTCGTTCCGTCACTTGCGAGCAGACTCAGTTCATATACTCCATTCGCTGAAAAATGAACCATGGTGTTGGTATTCGTATTGCTTACGAACGTCACGGTACCGGGTCCGCTTAAATTTGTCCAAACCACTGTTGTTGTCGCTGACTCGTAATCCTTTGCATATCCGTACAGCTGGACATTACTCACAGGAACTGATGAAGCGTTTACCACGCGATACGTACCGTTGCTGATATCGGCTTTTACATCCGGCGGAAGATTCAGGGTGCCCTTGATGCTCATGAGAACTTCATTGGTGACGGCGTCTATTCCGTCGCTGACGATAAGCTGCAGCAAAACATTATTAATACCTTCGGTGGCGATATTTGCATACGCCATAGTAACCGTTGTATTCGATGTGTTCGTACTGCTCAATGCGACATACGTGGCGTTGCCGTCGGACTTTTTCGACCAGATGTATGTCAAGTTAGACAACGGCGTGTCATTATCGCTTGCGCTTGCGATAACGGATACCGTATTCGTAATGAACGGAGGAACGTACGTGGTCACATAGGCCACGGGAACCGTCACCACCGGTTTGCTGTTGCTGTATCCTCTGACACGGATTGTCCTTGGCAGCGAATTCTTGGGAACATTGTAATTATCATACGCACGCGCGTACAGTGAATAGGCGCCCATGATGTTGGGAATCCAGTTATAAGAATAATAATCGCCAAAAGCAGTTCCGAGCCCGATAAGCCCTCCGTTCGTATAGAACTCGACCTTTGATATCGATCCGTCATCCTGCGCCAGCGCCCAGATCGCATTCGTCGAGCCTACATAATAATAGCTGCTGTCATCACCCGGTGTTATCATCACGACATTCGACGGAGCCGGATCATTCGCGACATACAATACATTTGAGGTGACGGTTGCTGTCGTATTATCCGGCAATTTGAAAAGCACGGTAATCGGGTACGTACCGGGTGCATAGGGAAGCATGTAGGAAAACGTCCTGCTTGCCGGCATGTCGACCCATCCCGCGGATTCCGCGGCGGGAACAGAAAGACCTACCTTATACTGCAGCGGCTTCCATCCGTAGTTACTCATGATCACTAAATTGGTATTATTTATGACGTTCGTCACCTGACTTTCATTCAAAATAACGAAACTCTGGGCCTTACTCTCCGTACGATACCCCTGATACGTCGCCGGAGATTTCGAGTCTGCCGGGTTATCGAGCTTATATTTCGGGTCTTCGTACAGTTTTTTTCTGAACAGTGAGGCACTCACTGCACTGAGTACGACCAAAAAAATGACGATTGCTGCTGTGGCTTTTTTCATGATGAATGCCTCTGTGGATTTTTATCAGAAACGGTAGGTAAGACCGAATTTTGTGGTGTCGCGGCCGGGGACGAAATAGAACGATGTGGTCATCGCCGCTTTTTTCCGTTCCTGTATCTGCCCCGCGTAGCTTGAATAGATGAAGAAATCGACCGCATCCCAGACGAGAAATACGGCGCTCAGTATCAGCGTGCTTTCGGAAACAAGATAGAGCGTGTCCGCGAGGTCACCCGCAGAGACGATGGAATCATGAAGCTGCTCCGCTTCCGATGACGCAAAGGCGTTTTTATATGAGGGATAGAGATTGACACCGCTGTTGTACATCATGTCGCCGCCGATCCATGAGCCCACGCCGATGGCGATGAGCGACCCCGCGATGATCGAATTACGGATAACGCCGCCGAACGCCTCGTCCCGGCGCTGCCCCAGTTCCTCTACGGTGAGTACTTTCTCAGGGGCTTTCATCATCTCGGCGATTGCCTCGTCGAACTGCGCGACAATCTTCTTCATCGCGCTCTCCGATTCTTCCAGCGAATCGAAGCGGTATTTCACATAATGATCTACCTTTGACGATTCGATATCGATGAGGTTGATAAGTATGAAGTATTTATTGCCGAGTTTGCTGAGCGTACCGAAGAACATCTTCTGCATGTTGAGCATTTTACCAACCTGCACCGCGCATTCCGATGATGTACAGCCGGTCTGCTGGAATTCGGCTTCCTTCAGCATATTGTCCATCTGGCTGCGGTCAAGGAGCTCGAACTTTTTGGAAAGCACGAGTTCGCCATTGAACATCGAGTTAATAGTAGCAGCGTCCGATGCCGCCACTCCGCTTTCAGCGGTAAACGCTATAACACCTACATTGACCCGTTTTGTGGTAATTCGCGGCCGCGTTGACGCAGCTGTTTTCATCTCGGGTTTAGGAGCGGTAAATACCGGTGGCGGCGGAGGCGGGGGCGGAGTTACCGTGGCTGCGGCAGCGCGTTCGGCGTCAAGCTTGCTTCGAGCCCGCGTGATGTTTTTCTGGGCTTTTTCAAATAGAGGAGAATCTTCCGGTATCTTGCTCCATTCATCAATGGCGGCCTGATAATTCTGCGCACGTGCAAGACGCGTACCCTCGCTCATTATCGCTTCATAATCTACTGCCATCAGTGAACCGGTTACGATGCAAAGGACCAAGAGCAATTTAAACGTTTTCATTAAAATCTCCATACCGGACAAAGTCTGGGCACCTCACAGGATTACATATATAATAGTATATCAAATCTTCTTTCTGTCAATAAAAATATTCCGAAGTACTGATGAAAACCGCGAAATAGTTCCAATTACTGCAAATATTGTCCAAAAACTACATTGACCGCATCGTCATGATTGCCTATAATGGAAGCACCACATTGGAGATGTCCTATGAAAACGATCATCCTGCCTTTTCTTGCAAGCATCGCACTCATCTATGGCGGCGAAGGTGTCCCCGCGCTGCCGAAGTATAACCACGACACGAACATGGTCGAGGAACTGCGTGTCCGCGACGGGCTCCCGAACATCTTTGCGAAACTGAAAGCGGGCGGCAAGTGTAATATCGCCTATCTCGGCGGGAGCATCACCGCTGCGGGCGGTTCCGAGGAAAAGGGCGGCGGCTGGCGCGGCAAATCGCTCACCTGGTTCAAAACACAATTCCCGACGGCGGAAGTGACTGAAATCAATGCCGCTATCGGCGGAACCGGCAGTGATTACGGCGCATTCCGCGTATACAATCATGCACTGCGGTTCGATCCGGACATCGTCTTTGTCGAATTCCGCGTCAACGGCGGAGGCGCGGTTCCGCTTGCGTCCATCGAAGGTATTGTCCGTCAGATTTGGAAAAAAAATACGAAAACCGATATCTGTTTCGTCTATACGCTTTCCGAACCGATGAAGGCTACGATTGGTGCTGGTTCGAACACCTCGTTCGGTGCGATCATCGAGCAGGTGGCGAATTACTACGGCATACCGAGCGTGGATTACGGCCCCGAGGTCATGCGGCTTGAAAAAGAAGGTACGCTGATATTCAGAGGCAAAGCGCCCGCTCCTGAAGGAAAGATATTGTTCTCCACAGACGGTGTACATCCGCTCGTTGAAGAAGGACATAACGTCTACAAAGCCGTGATCACGCGGTCGCTCACCAGCATGAAAGAGACCGGCACCGCGGGCGCACACAGCATTCCCGCGCCGATTGACCCGAAGAACTGGGAGAACGCGAAGATGATACCGTTCACCGATGTAGAGCTGAGTAAAGGCTGGTACTCTGCCGACATGGCATCCGACCGCGTGGCGGCATCGTTCAAAAGGATCATGCCGGTCGTCATCAAGAGCGGCGAGAACAACGCAGCAATTACCGTAAAGTTCACGGGAACTGTCATCGGTATAAACGACATCGTTGGACCTGACACCGGTCAATTGCTGGTCTCCATAGACGGCGGAGAACCTGCCAGACGCATTCGATTCGACCACTATTGTACGTATCACCGGCCGCAGTTCTTCTTCATGCCGGAACTCGCAAGCGGCCCGCATACGGTGACATTCACCATCGACGCCTCCCCCATCGACAAAGCGGCTATCTTTAAACAGCGCGGACAGAAGTTCGACAGTCCCGCACGGTTCAGCGAACAGAATCTGTACATCGGGTCAGTCATGATCATCGGCGATGTGGACCCGTCGGTTGCGGGCAAGGGTACGCTGCCGCCGCAGGCGCCGAAACAGAAAATCGATTTCGATTTTGAAAACAGAAACATCGGCGATCAACCGGTCTTTTTCACGGTGAGCGAAGAGGGTACGGGTACCATACGTGTCACCGACGCCAAAGCCGCCGGTGGAAAGAAGTCTATCCTTTTCACCGACGCTGAAGGGATAAAATCATTCAATCCTCATATGTATACATCGCTCTCACAGACAACAGGAAAATGGAAGCTCGCGTTCGACATACTCAACGACAGCGAAAAGCCCGCAGCGGTCTACGTAGAACTGCGGGATAACACAGTCAATCCTTTCATCCAGGGACCGAGCCTCTCGTTCGGGCAGAATGGAACCGTGCTCGCGAACTCGCAGGAAGCGGGCAAGCTCGCACTCGGCGAATGGGCGCATGTGGAGATAGTGTTTGACTTCGCCGGGGCAAAAACATACGATTGCACGATAACGCAGGGCGGTAAAAACATTGTAACGACAAAGCAGGCGTTCTCGGATAAATTCAAAACGCTTACCTGGATGGGTTTCGTCAGCGACACGCGCGCGCAGTCGTACTTCTATCTTGACAATGTGAAATTTGACGAGGTAAAATAAGACAGCATTGAGATGGCGCTGTCTATTACGGGATATGACTTTTCCAAATCAGTCGGCCATATCCAACATTTAGAATACCGGATCTGCCATACCTATCAAATATTTCGCCAATAACCGGCTCCAAGTCCGTATATGAATACTGAACATCAGATTTTCCCCAGACTATAAATTTGAAAAACTCTTCAGGCTCATCGAACTGTTCATCGACTTCATAATATGCGATGTCGTCGATCTTTATTCCCGCGGCATCAAGTCTCGACTGCAGTGCACGAATGATATCGCTCTTTGAATTACCCGTGCATCGAACATCCATCGGCAGCAAATCGTTCCAGACAAAGCAGACTGGTTGATACGGGACCAGCATGAGGATACGAGCACCGTGTTTCGCTATACGCGCCGCATCCGGTATCCAATGCAGCGGACCTTTCGACGAAATGAACATATCCACATAAGGCCCGTCGCCCGGCAAGCGTATACCTTCATCAGTCTTCGAATCATGCAGAATAAACTCGGCGTTTTCATGTCTGCCCGCTTTTGCCTGCTCGATAAACGTGCCGACCCTGTCATAACCGATTATTTTTCCGCAATACTGCGCCAATCTGTTCGTCACCTCTCCGCTGCCGCATCCGACATCGAGGACTACATCGCTTTTTTTCATTTCATTTTTTACGATCGTGACATATGAATCTTCACCGTGATTTTCGGGAAGTTTTGATTTCCATGGATAAAAATAGCGCTGCTGCCGTTCCGCAATCATGTCGTACCACGGCTTCGTATGTGGAGTTATCATTCCGTCGCCTTGCTGTCATTTTGATTCCGCTTCATAGTGGCGTCATTATATGCCGCGTCAAACTGCAATGCAACATGACGTCCGATAATTCCCATACCTGTCCGCTATCCGCCATCATTTCCAAGTATAGCATATTGCCTTTTCATGCGCACGTTCATATATTGATCGTATGAATAAAACACAATGGCACGGTATCATTCCCCCGCTCGTCACACCGCTCAAGGACAACGACACACTCGACATTGAGGCGCTTGAACGGCTTGTTAACCATGTCATCACCGGCGGTGTACACGGTATATTTCTGCTCGGCACCACCGGTGAAGGGCCGTCGCTCAGCCGCGAGCTCAAGTATCGGCTTGTGGAGGAAGCGTGCAGAATAGTCAACCATCGCGTGCCGCTTCTGGCGGGAATAACCGACACGTCGTTCACCGAATCCATAGCGCTTGCGAATCATGCGGCACTGCACGGTGCGGATGCGGTTGTAGCTGCACCGCCGTATTATATGCCGCCGTCGCAGCCGGAACTGCTTGACTACATCAAACACCTTGCACCCAAGCTCCCGCTGCCGCTCTTCCTCTACAACATGCCCGCCATGACGAAAGTGAATATCGATGTGGACACGGTGAAACGCGCGGCGGATATCCCCAATGTCATCGGCATCAAGGATAGTTCCTGTTCGATGATATATGTCCACGAGCTCATCGACGCGATGAAAAACCGCGACTTTCCGGTGCTCATCGGACCCGAGGAAATGCTCGGTGAATCGGTGCTGCTGGGAGCGCAGGGCGGTGTCAACGGCGGAGCGAACATATTGCCGGCGCTCTACGTATCGATGTACCATGCGGCTGAGAGCGGTGACGCTCCGCGCATGCGAAAACTACAGGCGGATATCATGCGGCTCCGTGAGATCTACCGCGTGGGTCATTATGCATCGAGCGGCATCAAAGGGATCAAATGTGCGCTGTCGATTATGGGCATCTGCGGCGATTATATGGCAGAGCCGTTCCAACATTTTTATGAACCGGAACGTGAACGGGTCGCGCAGATACTGGCGGCATTGCGATAGCGCGGGACTTATCCCGCAGCCTCACAAGATATTATGGCAGTATTAAAAGTAAAACACGCACACGGACGTGCGGAGTATTGTCAGACTCCCGCGCTAACGCCGAGCGCCAGCGGTGCCGGATGCACCGCGAGAGCGACAATACGGTTTGATAATTTTTACACACAATGTGCAAAACAAGAGTAGCATAATTGCAGCGGCTCGTTTCTATTTTGCAGCGGTCTATTTCATAATTGCAGCGGCAGGTTTCATGCCCGAAGCGATCCATTTCGAAATCGCAGCGGGAGAATTCAATCCTGCAGCGGAAGGAATCTATAATGCAGCGACAGGTTTCATAGCTGCAGCGGCGCAACTCCTGTTTTCCGCGGACGCTCGCTTTTTTCAGATGAACGAACTGCCGTGTTGTATACTAAAATATAAATCGTATATTAATAGCATACCGTAACGTCAGCAGCACTATGGAGACTGAGCCATGAAAAACAATAAACCCGTCAAAACACCGCCAGACAAAATGAACCCCAAGGTTGACGCATATATACGCAACCTTAAAAAGTGGCAGGAAGAATTGAAAAAGCTGCGAACGATAGTCCGCGGCTGCCCGCTGACCGAAGAATTGAAGTGGGGTGTACCCTGTTACACGTATCAGAACAGCAACGTTGTGCTGCTGCATGTATTCAAAGAATACTGCGCGATATTGTTCATCAAGGGTTCTTTGTTAAAGGACTCCAAAGGCGTTCTTATCCAGCAGACGGCAAATGTGCAGGCGGGACGCCAGATACGGTTTACCGATGTTAAGGGAATAGAAAGCATTGAAGACACCCTGAACGCCTATATCCTTGAAGCCATAGAAATTGAAAAAGCCGGTTTGAAAGTGGATTTGAAAAAAACGGCGGAATTCAATATGCCGGAAGAGTTTAAAAACAAGCTGGATAAAAACAAAGCATTGAAAGCCGCTTTTAACGCTTTGACACCGGGACGGCAAAGGGCATACATCCTTTATTTTTCATCTGCCAAACAGTCACAAACCCGTGAAGCGAGGATTGAGAAATATACGGCGCAGATACTCAAGGGGAAAGGATTGGATGATTAACACCGAAGGCGAGGATATATATCCTCGCCTTCGTGTATTGCGATTATCGTATCGTGAATGGCAGTATCAGCGGACCGTCACCTTATGAATCTTCACCGTGGCGCATTTCGCCGGATTGCTCACATGGCGGACGAATACATATCCTTCACTCTCGCCCACAACCGACGCCGTGCAGATGAGATTCATCGTCCGGGAACCGCGGAACGGAGCGGTAAGCATCTGTATCTTCTGGCCGCCGCTCGCGCGCTGACCGTACAAAAGCTGTCCTTTGTAATCCGACAGGAGGTCCTCGGTCTGGCGTATTGAAAGCGTCGTGGGCACCGCGATGACCGCATAGTATTCGGCGGGGTCCATATCCGCATTGAGTTCAACGGATACCGTGACCTCATCGCCGGTCTTAAGCGATGTGCGTTCGACGTTCGCTTTGAGGAACGGCTTGTTCTGAACGTACGACATCATGTTCACTTCCTTCTGCGTGTCGACACGGAGCGTCACATACTGCGGGGCCTCGACGGTGATGCCGCCCTCCCCACCGATGGCAGTAAATCCTCTGGTGATCTTCACACGGTCTTTCTTTCCCGCTTTCGTCACCGTTATCTCAGGCGTCTGTACTACCTTTTTATCCTTCGCCATTGCGAGCATGAGGTCGAGGAACTGAGCGACAGTACCGGACGATGAATACACACCGCCGAGCAGCGCCGGCCCCTGAATGAGTCCCGGTTCCTGTGTGAGCAGGATGTTTTTTGCGATGCGGTTGAACAGTTCCGGATACTTCGCATCACCCCGGGTGTACATGCCTTTCGCATTTAAAAGCAGATAGTATGTGGCCCCGGTGCGTTCAAACGAGCGGAGAAACCGATACGTGTCATAAAGCGATATGAAATTCGCGTTCACTGCCGCATCGTCTTTTGCCTTGTCCAGCGCGAACTTCGGCAGCGCCTTTGCCACGAACCAGTCAACGGCAGCTTTGTCGGTAATGGCGGTATAGACCACCTTTCCATCGACTTCAACCGGTATCGTCTGAACGCCGCGGGCAATGTCAAACAGCCCGGCTTCAGTGACCTGCCGTTTTTTCAATTCACCACGGACACCGTCGATAATTTCTTTGGCGCGGGCTATCGTATCGGCGAATTCCCCGGCGCGATTGCCGTCAAGATGCGTGAGCATCGCGGAAAGGTTATTGACCGTCCAGATGCTGAAACGCTCGTTTACATCGACACCGGGATACGGCCGAACCAGATGGGATGCGTCGTCATAAAACGCCGTCCGGAGGTCCTTGACGGTCTTCACGAGATCGCTCTTCAACGTGTCGCGCATGCCGTTGCCGTCGATGATATTCCCGTCGATGGCGCTGATGAGCACCGCACGTATCGCACATGATGCAGATAGCGCCTCGGCGTGTCCGAACCAGGAATACATCGTGGTGGTCATGTTCATCGCCATATTTTCCAGCAGCTTTCCCGGATGAGCGTATGCTGTTACCGTACCGCCGGCAATTGTCATCGGTTTGCCGTCCGATATCATTATATCGGAAAAGGTTATGGGGAATGACGCGATATTGCGCGTAGTCATCTCACGCTTGTCGAGTGTTTTGCCCGACGCATCGACCAGCGAGAACAGCATTACGCCTGTTTTTTTTCCGGACAGCGGCACCGCCAATTCCTGCGCGCCTTTTTTAAGTTTATATACCGACGCCTTTTCGCCATTTCTGCTTACGGTCAGCTGCGCACCTTCGGCATAGATGACCGCCGTCACCCGCGCCTCGATATCGGCATCCGGCATGATGAGCGTGGGCATGCTCACCTCGAGATAATTATCCTTGGCGACATCAACGTCCTTAACTGCCTCGGCATAATCGAATCCGCTGATGGCGGTGAAACGCATCGTGCATCGTCCGGTCTGCGGCGGCAATGTCACGGGAACCACAACGCTCCCGTCGGCGCCTGTTTTCACAACGGCACAGTACACCACTTTTTTCTCACCCTCGCGTATCGTCTCCTGGTCCGGCGGCAGGTCAGCGGTCACCTGAGGTTCGTTGGCAGAACTTGATGCTGGTTTGGGGGCCGGTGCAACGGACGGTGCAACCGACATATCCATCATCACTCCGGCGGCCGCTCTCGGCGCGGACATCTTCTTCATCTCCTTACGCTGCATCGGCTCGTCCTTTGCCTGAACTTCATCCTCTTCGGCAACACCTGTATAATCGCGCCACGATGAGAGATAATTCCCGAGTGAGCGCGCACCGTCGCCCACAGCGGACGCCAGCGGCTCCTTGGAGCTCTTCGACTGCACACGATTATCGAAGACTTCAAGGATGCCGTACGCGGGCAAGGCCTTGCGCGAACCGCGTTCGAATGTTTTGACGGTAAGCGAAAACTGCTTGAGCGGAAGTCCGTTCCCCGCGCATTGTATCTCCGCGTCGATGGATGACGCCGGAAAACAGACCGCCCATGCTTCACGATATTTCCCGTCGCTGAATCCGGCGATAGCGATGAGCGAATACGGTGCCGAGCACGGCACCGGCAATACCGCTCCATTTTTCATCGATGATGTTTTAATTTCTTTGGACGCATACGCTCCGCCTTTTGCCGGCGTTAAGACGAACACGCGCGGATTCTCGATATCCTTCAGCGCGGTGATAACGGCATTCCCGCCCGCGGCGATGATCGGTGATGCTATATCAAAAACCGCCGAGCCATCTTCGCCTTCCTTGACGACGAATATGTCACGGCCGGGAACAGGGATAGTCTTTTCGTACGGTGCAAGCGTGGCGATGTATCTGCTCTTCATGCCGCCGCTTACCGGTATCGTCTGCCGCTCCACATGTCCCGAGCGACCGAACACATACTCAACACTGCCCTTTTCAGTGATGACTTCAATGCCGAACGGCCCCGAATGACCGCCAACTTCAAGCACGAGCTCAAGCTTACCGTCCTTTATCGCAACCGTCTGCTGTGTGCCTGCCTCGACACCGTTACAGCCCGACAGAAAGCAACGGCTTTTTATCTTTGCTTCACCGTTGAACGGCTGATTGAGCACGCGGACCTCATTCTTCACATTAAGACCGTTGCCCCAGCGTTTGCCGACACCGGCAGCATTTCCGAAGAACCATGCACCTTTTTCTTTTTCAAGCTGCGCGGCGCTTGTCAACTGTTTAAACTCATGCGCGAATGAAACCGCGCCAAGCGAACCCTCGACAACGGTAAACGACGTATATGATGTTGCGTCGCCGTCAACGGCTTTTATGGTTGCCGTATATTCACCGGCTTCTATTTTACGTTCTTTGCCGCTCAATATCGTCTGCACCGCAATTCCGGCATCATTGACCGAGAACAAGCCGAGGTCTTTCGATGAGGCTCCTTTTTTCTGGAGCGTCAGCCTGAACTTCGCACCGGGCGTGAGCGGCATCAGTGTTTTCAGAAACACATCCTCATTGGGCCAATACAGCGGCTGGTCGGTGGTCAGTGAAACGAATTGGACTTTCATATAGTCCTTCACGCTTTCCTGAACTCCGAGTATCGTTTTCTTTTCAAAATCCGCCTTGAACAATGCCGTCTCTTTCATTTTCAACTCCTTGTTCGGTGCCGCGCCTGCAGCACAGAACACTCCAAGACACAATGCCGCGACACGAAATGCGTTGCCGATGGTTTTCATACGATGCTCCTCTTCATACTCGGTAATTATAACGTGCTATCTGAAAAAAAGTAACGACAGCTTGACTTTTTAATATCCCGGTATTATATTATAAACACTTGTTCACCATATAAAACATAGGATGTCATCATGTACGAACCATTCAATTACGGCATTCCGGTCGAAGAGCTCAGAAACCGCTACTCCAAGCTGTATTCCGGCCTTATCTACGATGTGCTCGACGAGATGAAAATACCCAACCAGGCGCTTGCGAACGACGTTAAACCGCTCGATGACAAGTGGGTGCTAGCCGGTCCGGCCTATACGGTAAAAATGGAAAGCCGCCCCGATGTTGATACCAAGCTCCGCGAATACCGGCTCACCATGCTCGACCATATGCATCCGGGCATGGTGGAGATACGCGACTGCTCGCACGATGAACAGGCCGCGCATTTCGGGGAACTCAACGCAAACATCATCCGCGCAAAAGGCTGCGTGGGTGCGGTAGTCGACGGCGGTTCTCGTGATTCGCGTTTCATCAAAGAGATGAACTTCCCGGTATTCTGCCGTTACCGGAATCCCGTGGAAGCGCTTGGACGCTGCGTCGTTACCCGCGTGCTCGTCGATATCGTCATGCGCGGCGCGCTCACCACCGGTGTCACCGTACGTCCGTGGGATTATATCTTCGCCGATATGGACGGCGTCATCGTCATACCGCGCGAGATCACGAAAAAGGTGCTTGAACAATGCGAGCATGAATTCGCGAAAGAAAGTGAATCACGCCAGCTCTATCGCGACCCGTCGCTCTCGCCGCTTGATATCTATAAAAAACTCGGAAAGCTTTAAAACAAAACCAGGAGTATCCCATGAGAACCCGCATTATCCCGTTCATGTCCGTAATCGCCATTGCTTCCGCTTGTTTCGCCGCAGACCCTCTCATCACCGATGTGAGCGACCCGAAAGCCATCATATCCACACTCAAGGAAAAAGCACCGCGCATTTCCGATGTGGCGCTGAAATTCTCGAAGATACCCGCCGTTCTGACAGGCAAAACGTATGTGTGCGTCACCCGCGGTGAGCGTGAGAAAGCCGGCCAGGGCTTTTCGTTCACCGCAGCTAAATCAGGAACGATATATCTTTTCGTCATGGTGCGCGGCAAAGCCAGCGTCCCCCCGGAATGGACAAAAACAGATATGACCGCACAATTCATGTTCGACACCGCCGCGTTCGATGACATCATCTATAAACGCAGCGTAAAAGCAGGTGAAAAGGTCATCGTACCGCCGCATAACGGCACCGACGGCAATACATACGGCACACCGAACGCCTGCGCCATAGTACCCGAAGAATAGTCGATCATCAATCGCCAATATCCCGCAATAATTTCACGAGGAGTTTTCCATGAAAATCACGGACATCAAGACACGTGTTGCCGCCATCCCGCTCAACTCGAAGCTGCGTCATAATACCGGCGTACATCCGGGGTACTTTCTCAGAACCATACTTGAAGTTTTCACCGACGAAGGCATCATCGGTCTCGGCGAAGTGGGCGGCGGCGATCAGCGCGGCGCCATTGAAAAAATAAAACATCGTGTCATCGGGCTTGATCCGTTCCATCTTGAAGAAATAAAACTGCGCGCACTCAGGTCGATATACTATCTCTCCAACTCACGTATCTACGCCGCCATCGAAATAGCCTGTCTTGACATTCAGGGCAAAGTGCTCAACCGCCCGATGTCTGATCTCCTCGGCGGAAGCATACGCCCCAAGGTCCCGTTCATCGCGTATCTCTTCTGGCGCTACGACCGGCCGGGCGGCGGCGACGACACAACGCCGATGGATATCGCACGTCACACACAGGAACTGTCGCAGCAGTACGGTTTCAAATCGATGAAGCTCAAAGCTGGCGTCATGGAACCGAAGGTGGAACTGCAGGCAATGCGTGAATGCCGCAAACTCCTCGGCGACGATTTCGGACTCCGCATCGACCCCAACGGTGTGTGGAGCCGCGAGACCGCGGTACGCATGGCAAAGAGTCTTGAAGAACTCGACCTCGAGTATCTCGAAGACCCGTGCTGGGGCCTCACCGGTATGCAGGCGGTACGCGAACGCACATCGATATGCCTCGCGACGAATATGTATCCCAATAAATTCGACGACCTCGGACCGGCGATAAAGATGAATACCATCGACATCATTCTCACCGACCTCCACTACTGGGAAGGACCGATGGGCGTGAAAAAGCTCGAAGCCATATGCAGCACGTTCAATCTCGGCGTGGCGATGCACTCGGGTGCTGAGTTCGGCATCGAACTTGCCGCGATGATACACACCGCAAGCACCATCCCCGCGATGCACTATGCGGGCGACGCGCACTATCATTATCTTGAAGACGACATCATCGAAGGCGGTAAACTGCAGTACAAAGACGGCGCCATCGATGTACCCAAGGGACCGGGCCTCGGCGTAAAACTCGATGAAGATAAGATGAAGCATTACGGCAAATACTACGAAAAAATGGGCGACTACTATGCGCGCTTTCATCGCGACGACAGAAACCCCGACTGGCGGCCCGTTATCGGAGGCATGTAATGACAAAGGAATTCAGCGGAAAAACGGTGCTTGTCACCGGCGCAACCGGCGGCATCGGCGAAGCCACCTGCATTGCATACGCACATGCCGGAGCACGTGTCATCGTCCATTACCGGAGCGATGCACCGGCGGCAAAACGCCTCGTGGCAAAACTTAACCGCATCTCGAAAGGCAACATAGCCGTGTATGCCGACCTCGGCAAACGCGATGACATCACCGCTCTCTTTGCGGCGGTAAAAAAAATCGGCAGACTCGACGTACTGGTAAATAACGCCGGCTACTGCCCGAAAAACGGATTCCTCGACATTCCGTACGATGAACTTGACCGTGTCATGAAAGTGAACTTCTATGCGCCGTTCATCTGCGCTCAGGAAGCCGCGAAAATAATGAAAAAAGGTTCATCCATCGTATTCATCGCCTCCGTTGACGGATATCATCCGGGAACGATGCGCTCGCATTACGGTGCATCAAAAGCGGCCGAGCTTAATCTGGTACGCAATGCGGCACTCGAGCTTGCTGACAGAGGCATACGCGTCAACGCCGTCGCACCCGGCGCCATAGACACACCGATGACGGGTGCGGTGACCAAGGACAAAAAACGGCTTGCGCATGTGAACAACGGCATCGCGATGCACCGTTTCGGCACACCGAAAGAAATTGCCGACGCGGTTGTCTTTCTTGCATCGAATGGAGCATCATATACCACCGGAAGCGTACTCACCGTCGACGGCGGACTGACGCTGGTTCGCGGGTATTGATCAGGGAAATTTAATAACGGACGCGATAAAAGTTCAGCAGGAGATAATATGTCACAACAAGTCATGCGCGGCATGAGCTACGGCTTTCTCGCAAAGCGCAATTATTTCAGAAGCAAAGAAGCGCTCGCGCAGCCCGCAAAGATGGCCGAACTCGGCATCAATTGGGTGGCGCTCAACATCACCGTCATCCAGAAAACCGTATTCGACACACGCATGTATCAGGACTATGAATTCTCTCCGGATGACCGCGAGCTAGAACTCATCATCAACGAATTCCATAAACGCAAGATCAATGTGATGCTCAAACCGATGATCGAAGTACTCGACGGTGCCTGGCGCGGCTCGATAATCATGCCGGAAGCACCGGGACTCATCGAAGGCAGAAAGACGGATTACCGCGGCCAGTGGTTCGAATCGCTCACGCAGTCACTGACGAACTTAGGCCGGCTCGGAACGGAACTCGGCTGCGAAATGTTCTGTCTCGGCTGTGAACTTGACGGTGTTGAAAAGCTTGACCACTATTGGACGAACACCGTATCCGCCGTACGCGATGTGTATAAAGGCGCATTAAGCTATGACACGACACTCTGGTCGCTCGACAAGGGCGCGCCGAAATGGTTCGACCAGCTTGATAATGTGCAGGTAAGTTTTTATCCCTGCCTCGGCGACACCTCGCATCTGCCGGGCAAGGGAACGAAGATGCTCAACCGCAGTGAACGATCGCCTGAAACCGTCGACGAGATGAAAAAGAATCTCGCCGGACGTGTAGCCGAGATGCGTACGCTTTCCGATAAAGTAGGTAAACCCCTTATCTTCGGCGAATGCGGATGCCGCTCACGAGCCGGTGCATGCGGCAATCCCGCGGACTGGCAGCTTCCGGGACAGTACGACGGCGAAGAGCAGGCGAAATTCTTTGACGCTGTCCTCGGCGCATTCTGGGATGAAGCGTGGTGGCAGGGACTGTTCGTCTGGAAATGGGATGAACAGCAGCTGCGCAAACATTACCGCACCGATCCCGCCGGCGATCTCGGTTTTACCGTTGACGGCAAGCCGGCGGCACAAACGCTGAAACGCTGGTATACGCGGACGGATCGGAGATAGATGCGCCGGGAATGTAATTACATGCCGGCATCAGGCACACCGGACACTTCGACTGCGCTCAGTGACCGGATTAATCCAAAACAACCCCCGGACACTTCGACTGCGCTCAGTGTCCGAAGAAAGCCTGCACGTCAGGCGAACACATCGAACGCACCCCAGCCGGACACTGAGCGTAGTCGAAGTGTCCGCATACTTGCAATCGCCATTACACTTGCATCATCCCTATTTACTCAGGACCTCGCATTCTACGACCCTGCGGCACAGGCCAATGACACGGTGGCAGCACCCGACTCCCCCGTCACAATAACCATTCAACCGGACAAAGAACTGCTTACTATCCCGCCGCTGTTTTATGGATTGAACCAGACAATACTGCCTGCGGCGTTCGCTTTCCGTAATCGGGAGCTTGTTCGGCGCCTCAAGCCTGATGTCATCCGCATTTTCACACAAAAGCTCACACTGTGGACCAGGATTGACGGCAAAGCCAAGCGCGAAGATTTCGTGCTCTCACCGAAAAAAGGCGATTATAACTGGAAGCAGATAGAAGACCATGTTCAGGGCATCATCGACTGCGGCGCGAAACCATACGTCGCGCTCGGTTTCGGCGCACCGCCGTGGCTGTATGCGGGCGGTTCCGAACGGCTGATACGTCCATCGCACGAACGGCTTTCTGAATATGCTGAATATATGGCGGATATCGTTCGTCATCTCGTCGTCGACAGACAATACCCCGTGCAGTACGTCACCGTCGACAATGAACCTGAGAATGTGAAATACCCCATCGATGACTATATCGAGCTTGTGCACCTTGCCAAAGCGTCCATACAGAAAGCGGCGCCGTCAGTTAAGGTTGGCGGTCCGGTTACCGGATATGCTACATGGGAGCAGCCTGACGGTAAAAAACTTTCATTCTCGAGTTCATCACGGTATCTGAAAGACAAAGAAACGCCGCTCGATTTCATAGACTGGCATGTATACGCCACTGCACCGAGCGTTATCATGAGAACGGCCGCAGCAGTGAAGGATATCTACAGCCCGCAGACGGAGATGATACTGAGCGAACTGAACCGCGACTGGCGTTATGCCACTGCAAAGGATCAAGCTACGGCGATATCGAACAATGCCGGATGGGATTCTGTGGCGTGGCTTGTCTATCTGTATGATCATCTGCAGCGCGCCGGTGTCTCACAGGTGCATTATTTCGACCTCAATTCAAACCCTTTCGGCCTCATGAATTATGACAACACGCTGGTGCGCCCGAACTACTTCACCTTCTGGGCATGCACGTCATTGCTCGGCAGAAAACGCGTAGCGGCTGACAGCAGCAGCCCGGCCGCAGGTGTGATAGCAACACGAAACGGCGCATCGATAACAGCTTTGATCTATAACAGGGCTTCGAGTGACATTGCTGTTGATATCAAAGGCATCACGGCGGCATCGATGATCGTTTTCAGCAGCGCCTGGTTTGAAACGAATAAAGCCATTACCAACAATTCGCTCACCATGCCGGTTTGGGAAAACACTCCGGCAGCCAATGTTCCGGCCGGCGGTTTCATCGTGGTCAGAACTGACGCACAGAAATAAACGGACAACGGGAGATTTCATGACAGTTGAAAAACATCGCGGCATGACATTCGGCTATTATGCACGCAACGGGTATTACTCGTCGGCGAAAGCGCGCGAGGATGTGGATAAAATGGCCGCACTCAATATCGGCTGGGTATGCGTGGTGGCGATAGTGATGCAGGATACGTTCGCGAGCACGAAGCAGTATCGCGACTTCAAGATAACGCCCGCTGACGATGAACTCCGCGACATCATCGACTACATACATAAAAAAGGCATGAAGGTGCAGCTCCGGCCCATGCTCGAATGCTGGGACGGCACGCAGCGTCTCGCGATACGTTTTCCGCGCGAAGAGACCATCATACCCGGCAAACCGATAACACATTGGAGCCGGTGGTTTGAAAGCATGACGGAACGAACGCTCCATTATGCGTCTGTCGCCGAGCGCGCGGGCTGTGAAGCGTATGGCCTTGACAGCGAACTCGACTACACGGTGGGTCAGAATCAGTATTGGAAAAACGTCATCACCGCAGCACGAAGCGTCTACAAAGGACATGTCACGAGCGGCCACACGAGCGTGGTGAAATTCCTCGACGAGCTCAAGAACAAAGACCACTGGTTCTATCAGCTCGATTCACTCGGCACGAGTTTTTACACGGCGGTAGCCGATAAGCCCGGAGCAACGCTCGACGAGATGCGTGAACACCTGAAACCATCCCTCGCCTATTTCCGCGACGTCGCCGCTCTCTACGGGAAGCCGTTCTATTTCGCCGAATGCGGCTGCTGTTCCACCGCCGGCAGCACGATGCGTCCCGCGTTCTGGAAGACCGAAGGCGGCTACGACGGCGATGAACAGGCGCGCTTTCTCGAAGCAGTGTTCGATACGTTCTGGAACGAGCCGTGGTGGATGGGGCTCTATTGGTGGAAATGGGACGAACAGAATGACCGCCCGTGGTTCCGTGACGACCCGCGCGGCGACAAAGGATTCATCATCGACGGAAAGCCCGCGGCTGAGGTGATGAAAAAATGGTACGGACAATCGTAATCACCGGGAGGAGTTCATATGCCCGTTCCTGTTCTTGAAAAAACGATAGACATCCTCAACTATCTGCTCGCACATAAAGAGCCGCTGCCGCTGACGGACATACACAAGTCCCTGAAAATATCCAAGGCAACGGCGTATAACATCCTTGAAACACTTGCCGCCCGCGGCATTGTCCGCAAAGAGGAACATCGCGGCGGTTATACACTCGGCGAAGGACTTGCCGTATATGCACACGCGGTCACGAGCCGTTCCGATCATCTCGCAAAGATACGCGCACTCATGGTAACCGCGGCGAACGAGCTGAAAGAAACGGTAAAACTTTCAACGCTGCATGACGAAAGCGCCTATGTGCTTGATGTCGTTATACCGGACGAAGGATATCCGGTGCATTCATCGCCCGGCCGTTCATTTCCGCTCTATGCCGGCGGCGCATCAAAAATAATACTCGCGCGGCTTGACGAATCAGCGTTTAAATCATACGTCAAACGCAACATCGCCGAGATCGAACGCATCTTCGGGTCGCGGGATAAATTCGAGCAGGTTATCAATCGCGTGCGCAAAGACGGCATATCCATCGATGAAGGCGAATACGAGACCATCATCGGCGCGGTGGCGGTGGATGTCACTGCGGATGAGCATATGCCGCTCGCGGTGAGCTGTGTGTTCCATCGCGGCTTGAAATCGGACACGAAGATCAATGTAATCAAGGCGTGCCTGAAACACATATTCCAGCCTTTGAAATAGCCGATAGATTTCCACTCCCAGCCATATATTATCCTGTTGTAAACAACAGTTCTGCGCCAGTGTACCAGGTCCGTACGCTCATGCATCATGTTGACAACATATCTTACCGGGTCTGTACGGTATCTTACAGCCCCGGTAAGAAGGCGTACAGGCACCGTACGGCCTCTTACACCGCTGATAACTGATTATATCGGCTGTACGCTGGTGTAGAACGGCTGTAAGAAGGATTACGAAGGCGGTACGATACTGCAGCGATGCTGCGCGATATCGTGAATGTCCTGTAAGATGGATTAGAATCGCTGTTTTCTACATTTCGTAACGGATTAACTCAGGATACGTGCATAACGGACTATCATCCCCGGCATCGCGGTGATATACTGGTATCTCACCGCATCGACAAGCTTCATGAAGCGCGCGCCGTACCGCCGCACATACGGCACGAACGGCGTGGCAGGATTCGGCTTACGACGCAACCGCAGCATCGATGTCGGTACGCGCGCTCCAGAACGCTTTTCCCGTAGGATGCGCTTTATCGTCAAGGCGGTCGCGTAATATGAGCATCTCTCTTCGTAATGACCGCACCGTCTCTGCGTGAGCTGCATCGGCGGCAAGATCGGTCATCTCGTCGGGATCGGCGATGAAATCGAACAGCTCCGTATGTATCCTGCCCTCCGCAGCATATTCTATAAGCTTATATTGTTTGTTCTTGACGCCGCGCATCGTGTCCGCATACGCATGATACAGGACTTTATGATGCTGAGCCTGCGCATCCGCAAGAACATGAGACAGCGAAACACCCTCTACCGATCGCGGAATATCGATACCGGCGGCTTCACAGAGTGTGGGAAAAATATCAGAAAGATACACATATGCTTCACGCCGTTCGTTCTCCGGTATACCCGGTCCGGCGAATATCAGCGGCACACGGATGCTGTGTTCATACAGCGACTGTTTGCCCATCAGCCCGTGACAGCCAACCGCAAGTCCGTTGTCACCGGCGAAGACGATGATGGTCGAATCATATCTGCCGGTCCGTTTCAGCGTATCGATGATGCGTCCGAAACCGTCGTCCAGGTGGCTTATCATCGCATAATATTCGAGCAGATGCCGCTGCACGTCACCGGGCTTGCGCGGATAATCCGCCAGTTTCTCATCGCGTATCTTGAGCGAGCCCGCGTCAAAACGGTATTCAGGAAGGAAATTGCCCGGCAGCGGGATATCACCGACCGCATACTGTTCCCTGAACCGTGCCGGCATGGTACGGGGATCGTGCGGCGACATGAGCGGGACGTACATGAAAAAAGGCTTGGCGTCGTTATACGATGAAAGATACCGTACTGCCGCGTCGGTGAATATGTCCGTCGAATGCTGCCCCGCATGGACATGGTCACCGCTGCGCATGACCACCTCGTTCGAGTGCTCCCAATCGCGGACCTGCGGCAGGCTGCCGTTGTACGCGCCCGTCGTATCATATGCAAAGAGCGGCACGTTCCAATGATCGTTCATACCGCCGAAGAATATATCGTCGCCGGAACTGAAGCTCCGCGCGAACGCGTCTTTACCGTTGTGCCACTTGCCGGTCGCGAACGTGTTGTACCCTGCGGCCCGGAACGCTTCGCCCATGGTCGTATGTTCACGGGGGATATCCTGTCCCTCTTTTTGTATATGGAACAGCGTCCGTCCCGAGTGCAGCATGGCGCGGCTCGGCATGCATATCGCGCCGCATGTACCGCCGGGAATATGCGCATGAGTAAACGCGGTTCCCCTGCCGACGAGTTCGTCAAGATGCGGCGTTTTCACCGTATTGTTACCGAGCGCGTGAATCGTATTGTACCGCTGATCATCAGTGAAGAAAAAAAGTATGTTTGGTTTCATGGATGGAAAGGACTTTCCTTTTTTACAACTGAGCATACGCAATAGTATAATTCCACATATCCGCCGCGTCAAGCGATCATTTTTTATTTCAGTGA
The DNA here is from genome assembly GCA_016214035.1 of Spirochaetota bacterium. GTDB lineage: Bacteria > Spirochaetota > Brachyspiria > Brachyspirales > JACRPF01 > JACRPF01. The sequence continues at coordinate 25,146 of JACRPF010000007.1, forward strand.
CGGGCAAGCGCAGAATATTGACGACAGCGGGGTAATGTCGTATACTGTTGGTAATGGAAAAGCGAGGCGGAAATACATACAATTTCCTATCCATTTTAAATCATATCGCGACGGACATATGCGCATTCATACTATTGCCGTACTCATCGGGAACGTACCGCTCACCCAATTTCTCACCATTGAACTCTTCTGGAAATTGCAGTCGGGTCTCAAAGAGTCCGCGTCGTTATTCCGGATCATACCCTCCTTCATAGATTCCCATGAACATTTTCCCGCTGAGGCCCTGAAGTCCTACGACGGAGCAATCGGCCTCATCCCCCCCGACAATGCAGCGCTCCAGCGCGCCTGGGAACGCTACGCCCGCACGAAACCATGCGTCTCCCTGTTATATCCGCCGCGCTCGTCCCGAATACCCTATGTCGGTGTCGACGATGAAGCAGGTATAGGAATGCTGGTCGATCATCTTTTCGGTGAAGGGCATCGGTCAATCGCGTTCGCCGTTTCCGATTATCGCAACTATTCCGAGCGGCGGACCCGCGCGTTCGTCAAGGCGATGAAACAGCATAACCTCACGCTGCCGCAATCATGGATTCCGTTTTACGATACCGCGCATGACCGTTTACGTCCCGCGACAATCGCCCGTACGGCGAAGACGCACATCGGTTCAAAAAAACATTTCGACGAAATCGCGAAATATTACATTACGCTTGATCCGCATCCGCGCGCAATCGTATGCGAACATGACCAACTGGCCTATGCACTCATGCTCTCTGCGCGAAAGCACCGGATCAGGATCCCCGAAGACATCGCGATAACCGGTTTCGACAATATTAGCCATGTCGCCCATTACGACGACAGGGATGTCGCCCGCGAGCACCGGAGGCTCACCAGTGTCGATCAGAATTTGTATGAAACGGCGGCGGCATCCATGCGGCTCATGTCGCAGATGCTTCGCGGGAAACGTCCGCGGTCCGGTGAACGGCTCCTGGTGATGCCGGCGCTTATTACCCGACGCTCATCGCGCATCGGCGCGAAGACGGACGACGGCGGTTTTGCGCCGCGCATCAGCGCCTACATCGACCGCAATTTCGCCGATTCGACGCTCATGGAACGCGTTGCCGACCATGCGGGAATGTCGCATGAATATTTCCTTAAGCGCTTCAAAAAAGAGTTCGGCGTTTCGTTTCATGCGCATCTTAACGAGCGGCGCATGACATACGCGGCGGGGCTCATCGCACGGACAACGCGTTCACTCCTGAACATCGCGCTCACCTCGGGATTCCGCACGTACGAGAATTTTTTCATCTCATTCCGGAAACGATTCGCGGAAAGTCCGGTCGCCTACAGGAAAAGTCATCGCCGGTGATCCGTGCGGTCGGGATATCCGTTTTTTTAATGTCGGGTAAATACAGTTTATTCCTGATTTCAGGCGTATTATAGTGATATGAATACAGCGGATTGTATTCTCATTATGTTTTCCGTTCCGGAGCGCCGCATGAGCAACATTATCCGTCCGATCCTGATTACCGCATTTTTCGCAGCCGTCGCTTTCCAACTCTGCGCGGTCGATACGGGAATTTGGAAACCGCGTTTCGTCAATCCGGCAATTGTCGCAAAAATTAATCCGGTTTTCACCGCCGAAGTGAAAGCATCGTCATCGGCAACTCAATGGAAAGCGGTTGTTTCCAACGATATTCAATCATGGACATGCGCCGTTTCGGCCGTCTATGGGAGCATCAACCGCGGCACTGAAAGCGGCTGGATGCTCACCGTCACCCTGCCGGGAAATGTCCCTCCGGAATTATTCACCCTCGCCGTCTCATCGAGCGCGGGGGCGTGGGCCGCGCCGCGTGCGGTGAGTGTGGTAAATTCGTTCGACGCCGATTTCTATATGCTTCATCTGGGCGACGAGCAGATCGTCAACAGCGGTGCGAATGAACCCGCGGGCACGCATTACGGCTACGGAAGCGCGGACGAATGCGGCTGGAATCAGGGACCGATCAATCTCATCAACCCGCGCTTCGTGATGGCTACGGGAGATCATATCGATTTCAACGGCGCGCTTGACGGTTGGAACAATTGGTATGACTGGGGATATTCCCCGTCAGGGACACGGTATTTTTCCAGCAATGAGACCTACGCAATAGCAAAAAAGCTCACCGACTTGTATCTGGACTCTCATAGAGGGTATACCGTGCCGTTTGTGATGACGCCGGGAAATCATGATGTCACGCCGGAAGATAAATTACTCGCCGGAACGAGCATCAAGTGGCACACGGTTTCCGAACAGATGTATGAAAAATATTTCGGTGAACGTTCCTATTCTTTTCGCATGGGTTCGTTTTATGTCCTTATGCATGACTTTTCTGACAGTGCGTTAAAAATATGGACGGCGAATGAGTACGAGAATTCGTGGAGCGATTCTTCCATAAAATACCGGCTGCTCGGTGTTCATTGGAACAGCGGCAACGCATATATTCCATCGTCGACAAAACCATGCGATATGGTACTGGTAGGTCATGGACACACGGTGAAAACCGTCAGTACCGCGCCGTTTTATATTTATGAATCCGGCCCGGCGTTTAAATACGGCACTACAGGTTTTTTCAACTTTAAAAAAACCGCGAATGGCTGGACATGCGATCAGATCCCGGACCGGGACACGACAGAGCGGAACGAAAACCGCGGTGCTCGTCAAAGTGAACATCGTAAAAAACGCTGCGACCACGGTGAGCGTGAGCGCGTTCAATCCCGTTGCGACCGTGAGCGGTGCTCCCGCTTCGTTTTCCACCAACAGGACGTTTTCGATCGCGCTCGATGTCGATAGGAATTTCGGTTACTGGTCGACGAACGCTTCGACTGGTTCGACAGGCTCACCAACCGGCTCAGCGCAAGCGGTATGGAATCAATTCACCATGAGCGGGACATCAATCGTCATACCTCAGACGACAACGCTTCGTGTATACGGAGCGAGCAACGGCGTGTCCAGCGCAACCAACACCTACACGTATACGATAGACACGACTGCGCCTGCCGTCAGCGGTGCGCCGGCAAATGTGACGACGAATAAACAGTTCACGATATCGCTGGATGCAGATGAGCATAACGGATATTTCTCCACGAACGGGAGCGCGTACGTGCAATTCGGCACTTCCGGAACGAACATCGTGATAAACGGCACGACGACGCTCTCATATTATGGACGCGATGCCCTCGGCAACACGAGTGCGACGAACACGAGAACGTATACGTTCGACACGACGGCTCCGGTCGTCAGCGGCGCACCGGCAGGCATGACGACGAATAAGCAGTTCACGATATCGCTCGATGTGAACGAGAACTACGGTTATTTTTCGACGAATGGAAGCGCCTATATCCCGTTCACCACCGCCGGCACGAACATTTTCATCAGCCGGACGACGGTGCTTTCATATTACGGGCGTGATGCGCTCGGCAATACGGGTGCCACGAACGTACGTACCTATACGATCGGACTTGTCGCTCATTGGAAATTCGATGAAGCGTCGGGCCTGTCGGCTGCTGACGCGAGCGGATACGGGCACACCGCTTATCTCAGCAATATGGCATCTCCGGCATGCTGGAGTGCGGGAAAATTGGGTAATGCGCTGTCGTTCGGGAATACCGATGATTATATAAAAGCGGAAAGCACCTCCGTATTATCGGCTCTCGGATCGAATAACGCCGATCTCAGTGTCGCCTATCTCATGCGCCTGTCAAGCGGTTGGAACGGTTCCTGGCGGCATATCATGCATAAAGGGAATACATTGCTGGAGAGGACATTCTCCATGTTTCTCAATCCGGACAATAATCGCCTGCACTATCGGATAAGCACCACGAGCAATTTCAGCGAGGGCGGTGATACCGCAAGCGAGATCCCGCTCGGTGTATGGGTTCATGTGGCATATGTGAAACAGGGGAATGTGCTTTCGATCTATTTCAATGGCGTGAAAAATTCATCGGTGAAGCTCAGAGGGGCGGTCATCAATAATAATGGACCGGTGTTCATCGGCAGGGATCCGCAGCAGGCCGGACCGTCGATGACGCTTGACGATGTGCGCGTGTATAGCCGTGCGCTCGGCAGTAGCGAGATCGCATCGCTTGCCGCTGCCGGCGGCACGACAACGGTACTCGCCGCAATGCCGGCGGGGAAAGTTGCCGGCGGATCTGCGCAGATAGAGCCACTGGTCAAGAATGTCGGTCTATCATACACGGTCAGCGGGGCAGCATCACCTGCGGCAGCACTGACGATGTCCGTTCCGTCGGGAACGGCGGTCGATGACGGGGAGGAGGCATCCTGCGATATTGAAATGCAGTTCTTCTCTGCACCGGCGGGTACGACGGACTGGCGCGAAATCGATTCAGCATATCTTGACGGCAGCATGGTGCATGCCGTGACCGGCATGTATCGGAATACCTGGCGGCTGCCCGCTGATCTCGATCTGTCGAAACAGTATGATGTGATGATCGGCGGCACGCGGGGCGGCATTCCGCTCATACCGTATATCGTCACCGGTGTTGATGTGACGCGGGTAGTGACTGTGCGGACTACGCTCGACGGTTTTTTCGCGCTGAACAGTCCATGCCGCGGTGCGGGTGTCATATCGTTCGCCAATCTCACCGAAGACGCCACGGTGACCATATATTCGGTTTCGGGAAAAAAGATCGCCGAGCTTTCATCGGCGTACCGCAACGGGAACGGCATCGTGAGCTGGAACGTCGCCTCGGATGACGGACGCCGTGTATCACCCGGTGTGTATCTCTGCCGTGCGACATCGTCAGCCGGGTCGAAAACAATACGGGTGATGGTGCTGCGGTAGACGAATTCAGCCCGGTGATTTTCAGATATGTCAGTAACTGCTTCCGATGCAACCGCAAGCCTCGCTCCGCGTAATTCATGCAGTAGATGGTCATCTCTGCGTCATTGCGTCTCTGCGAGAAATCCTTTTTATCGGATAGCTGCAATCTACTGCCGAACCCGGCAATGCGTTCATTTTACCCTTGACGATGACGTGTATTGTATTATGTTGCATTTAAAAACAGGAGGTGTTCCGGCACGCGTTCCGAAGTATCCGGAGCACGGGAAGATGCTATCTTCACGGGTTATCCCCGCATCTTCCTGCAGGAACAGTGTTTCTTCACGTTTTGAAAATCATCCGGCGTCAGTGTGGAGACAATATTCGAACAAAATGGCCCCCCCCCGCCATCGTATTCCGAAACATCGATTCCCGCATCACGCCTTAGGTAAATACCCTTTCTCACTCAGTATACGCGCATATCGTGCTATTGTTCCCGGCAGCACATTGATATACTTATTTTTCACCGCATCGACAAGCTGCATGAAACGCGAACCGTGCCGCCATACATACGGCGCGAACGCGATGACCGGCGCATCGAGCGTGCCGATGACCCAGCCGGGGGCGTTATGCGGCGATGTGCCGAGATCATCCGCGGTGGTGATGCGCACGAACGGCGATGCGGGCTCGACAACACGGCATGACTGATTGATAACCGTGAAATCGCCGTCACGATGTACGATGCGGTTGCGTCCCGGGGTCACCGATGAAATAAAATACTCCAGACCGGCTGACAGCACCGCCGAATACAGTTTCGTATCGATATGCGATAATGTAGAGAGATCGCTGTCCATGAATGCGTAATAGCCTTTCGGGACATACGGTCCGGCAACAGACCGGATGCGATCCATCGCATTGCTGCAATGCGCTTTGAGAATATCAGGCGGACAGTTCACTTCGGCAAGCACGCCCATACCGCCTGAATGAAGCAGCGGTTCGGCAAAACCGCGCACACCGCCTTTCTGTTTTGCGATGGCGAGAAGTTCCCACAGCTGCGGACATGTTTCATATCGCGCCGCATGAACACCGAAACCCATTTTGGCGCCGGTGAACGAGATGAGATCGAACAAGGCGAGCATCGCTTCATTATGTGCCATCTCGCCGGAATGCCAGACCAACGTAGAGAGTATCCTTCCCTCTTCGGCATATTTATATAACGCAGCATCATCAGGTTCGTTGTCATACATGCCGCCGTCAGCATCATGCCAGCGATGTCGAACTGCAGTGACCGCAGGAAACGCAGGGCGGTTCGGATCCATAATCTGCAGACAAACGCCGGCTTTCGACCAGGCGAAAAGATCGCCGTCGCCGGTCTGTCTGCCCACAAGCACATTATTACCGATTTCCTTCGCAAGGCGTATGACGTCGTCGGCGATAGCTGTCGTTTCTTCCGTATAGGCCGAATACACTATGTCGCATGCTTCTATATGCCGCTTTTCACCATATACCGCGACACGGTCTTCGCTGCATAAAGACGCAAGCTGCGCCCGTATTGCCGGAGGGTCCGCGAATGCTAGCGCCTTCGCTTTGTGCTTCCAGCGTTCCGCAATGCGAACGGTACTACTGCCGTAATCGTCACCGTCACCGGCGGTATCAATGAGTACCGCATCGCTTCGAACCGATGTGATAGCTTCCTGTTCTGCTGCTGATAAAAATATCATCGAAATAGTGTCAGCCGGAAAACGCCGCAGCGCGTCACGCATACCATCCAACGTGAAGGCAAGCGCATTACGAAAATATATCTCGGGAAACAGATACGGGCTAATCTCAAGCTGTTTACCGGAGCAGGTGATTGTCTCAGGTCCGGTACATATCACGTCGCGTATCGGCGGTATGCCGGCATATACGATAAGCGCATTATATATTTCCATGAGGGAGTCCGACTCAGCGATGATAGACGCGCCGAACACATCTATCGATGAACGAAAAACCGATGTAGCGCCGATGAGTATGTACGACACATCGAATGCCGCGTTCAGGTAATTGAACTGTTGATGATGATTCCCGCCGAGAACGGTACTTCCGCTGCGCGCAAAGAGCTGCCCGTCACGCTCGCATTCAAGATAACATTCTATGCCGGCACCGGCATATTTCGCCATCCATGCTATCGTCGGAATCGCGCAGTGAATATCCCCGCGCGCACTGTCCGCAATGACCATCCACAATTTTTTCTTTCCCATAATAACCTCACTCCGGTCCGACATTCGCGCCATTTCGCCTGAGCTCCAGACGCAGTGCATCGGCATCGAGATTTCTCGGCATGACGGACTTTTTGACGGCAAGACCCGCAGCAGTACCAGCTGCTTCACCCATCGCCATACAGTGCGACATGATGCGGTAACTTGAAAGTGCGGTAACATCACCCGATATGCATCGTCCGGCGACGAGCAGGTTTTCCACCTGCTGCGGGACAAGCGACCGATAGGGAATATCGTACGGCGCATCGAGCACGGTGATACGCGACGGTTTCCCTATTTCCGTCGGATTATGGGTGTCGATGCAATAGATGCCGCGGGCTATCGCGTCGGGAAAACGGCGCGCATGCTGAATATCATCTCCGGTAAGCGTATAGTCGCCCCGTATGCGCCTGCTCTCACGGATTCCTATCGACGGCGGTGTGGTGATGAGATACGCGTCTCCGCAGCCCCGCATATAGTTGCGCATGAACCGTATCGCTTCGAGCACCTGTCTGCGCCCGATGATCTCCGCGCTGGTTAATTCATCCGCATCAATAGCGCTCTTTCTCTGAACTCGGGTATAATTGACAAGACGCGTCCCGGCATGAGCATCATCGATCGGTGTAGCCGCGCAGAATATATCGTTCGGATTCAGTGTGATCTCGCCCCGTTCACGGGCGCGTGCAATAGCTCCGAGGTATCGTGCTTTTTCCAATGCCGGTTTTCCGTCTTCCGGCGAAAACAGATCGTTTATCTCCGCATTTCCCGCAGCGTATATCATGCTCATCGGCTGGCATGCACCGTCGCCCGGCCTGCCTATATCGAACGGGGCTCCGGCACGGGCAGCAATATCGCCGTCACCGGTACAGTCGATGACGATACGCGCACGGATGCATTCGCGGCCGGATTTGCTCTCGATAAAAACGCCGCATACCGATGTCCCGTCCATAAGCGGCATAACTGCGTTCACGTGAAAGAGCACCCGTACTCCCGTGCGCAACAGCAGTTCATCGAGCGCCGCTTTGAAATATTCCGGATGCGTCTGTATCCAGAAACACCCGAGTCCGCCCGGATGATAATCGGGCTTTGCGACCGGAGTTGAAAGCTTTTTGACATACGTCCCGTCCGCACCGCCGAGCAATGCGATCTCCCGCATTATCTCAAGCGGTATTCCGCTGACAAGCGGCCTCCCGTCAAGGTCATACTGCCAGCCGCCGATACCGTTCACCGCGGCGGCAGTTGCTGCTCCGCCGGCAAAACCGTGCGACTCAAGAAGTACGGTTTTCATTCCCATACGCGCAGATGCTATCGCGGCGGCACATCCCGCGGGACCGCCGCCGCACACAACGACATCGGCGTCATCACGAACGGGTATCGCCCGCGTCGGTTCGGTTACATTTGCTTCAGTCATCTTGCCCCCCAAGCGCGATCGACATTGCACGCGCCGACTTTTTTAATTCAGCCAGTATGATCTTCTTATGTTCGCCCTTGAACCGCACTGACGGTACGAATGACCCGAGCGCGGCCCACATCCCGTCGGGGCCGAACACAGGAACGGCTATGGCCCGTATCTCCGTTTCACCTGTTCCGCGAAAAGCGATGCCGTCCGTCCGGATCGCATTCAACGCCGCAGTCATATCTGCCGTTGTACGTATTTCCGGCCACTGCGCTTTCCACGTTCCATGCTGCCCGATGATCTCCGCGCGTGCCTCATCGGAAGCATACGCGAGCAGCAGCCTCCCGCTCGCCGTGCCGTAAATCGAATTGGTGTCGAAGGAACCGGTATTAACCATCAGTTCCCGTTCAACCGTGATCAATATCGCGGTAAATACCTCGCCGCCGAAAAGATGCGCAAGGGAAATGCCTTCTCTGAGCTTTTCCGCAAGCGGACGAACATACCCCTCTCCCATCGCGGCAAGTGTATTCTTTTTATGATCCTCACGGCCTGACAGACTAAGTCTCCGTCCGATGACAAACGACTTCTCGTGCCGTTCAAGCCAGCCGAGCGCGACGAGTGTCGACACTATCTTATACAGCGTTATGTATTTCAGCCCCGTAACCGACTGAAGTTCCGCGATGGACGCCTCACGCTTTTTCGTTACGTGTCCGATGATCACATCGGCTCGTTCAAGGACCTGAATCATATTTTACCTATAATATAATATGTATATCTATATTATAATACAAAATACGTATGAGTCAAGTGATATCCGCAATCTTTTCTCGTTGCCAAGACGCGCCGGATACGATATACTTCCGGCTGTACGTACGTTACACCGGAGTCCGCATGGCCGATTATAATAAAGTGGCATTGCTCGTTACGAATAACAACGGGATACTCATGTGCCGAAAGAACAACACGACTTCGAAGCTTATACTGCCCGGCGGCTGCATCGAAGCCGGAGAATCGGCGACGGAGTGTCTCAATCGCGAATTGAAAGAGGAACTCGGCGATTCGGTGTCAGTCACCGGTCTGGAACACATCGGCACCTATACTGATATTGCGGCGAACGATGATCCGTCCATCAGAAAGACACTTGAGATCAAGCTGTTTTCCGGCAACCTTACCGGAAAGCCTGCAGCGTCGTCAGAGATCGTTGAGCTTGTCTGGTTCGGGAAAGACGCTGACCGGCGGGAACTTACGGCAATCATGATTAATAAGATAATACCCGATCTTGAAAAGCGGAACATGCTTCCGTGGCAGCGCTGAAAGCATCCGCCGTACATCATGAACAAAAATAAAATAGAATTGCTTTCACCCGCAAAAGACCTCGAATGCGGTATGGCCGCGGTTGACTGCGGCGCTGACGCGGTATACATCGGCGGACCTTCGTTCGGCGCCCGTGCGGCGACATCGAACACCATCGAAGATATTGAAAAACTTATTGCATATGCGCACCGCTATTGGGTCAAAATATACGTGACGCTGAATACGATACTTCGCGATGATGAACTTCCGGCCGCAGTTGACCTTATCAGAGAGTATCACCGCATCGGCGTTGACGGTGTAATCATACAGGACATGGGACTGCTTGCATGCGATATCCCGCCGATTCCGCTCATCGCCAGCACGCAGATGAATAACGTTACACCGGAGCATGTCGCCTTCCTGGAGAAAACCGGATTTCAGCGTGCGGTACTGGCGCGCGAGCTGAGCCTGAACGATATCCGCGGTATTCACACCGCCGCACCCGGCATAGAACTTGAAAGTTTCATCCACGGGGCGCTCTGCGTATGTTACAGCGGCCAATGCTACATGAGCTACAGCATGGGCGGACGGAGCGCCAATCGCGGCGAATGCGCCCAGCCGTGCAGAAAGTGGTATACCGTACAGGACACCGGCGGGAAAAAAGTCGCCGAAGGCTATCTGCTATCCCTGGCCGATCTCAATCTGTCTGAACACATCGGGCCAATGATCGACTGCGGTGTCACATCGTTCAAGATAGAGGGCCGGCTGAAAGACAAAAATTACGTAGCGAATGTCACCGCGTATTATCGAAACGCCATCGACAGGGTGCTCGCGGAGAAAAAGATTTCACGCTCATCGTCAGGTATATCGCATACCGATTTCATCCCCGACACAGCAAAGACATTCAACCGGGGATATTCCGAGTATTATATCAACGGGAAACGCGGCCGCGTCGGTTCGATACAGACCCCGAAAATGGCGGGCGAAAAGATCGGGACAGTCACCGACATCATACGGAATTCCATCGTTATCGAAGCAGCATCCCCGCTGAACACCGGCGACGGCATCAGCTTTTTCGACAGCGCGGGAAAACTCAGCGGCACCACGGTTGACGGCGTAAACGGGAAATTGATACGTGTCGGGAATACTGAAGAAATAAAGCGCGGCACGATTATCTATCGCAATCGCGACCATGCATTCATCACAAAGCTCGGTAAAAGCCGGAATATACGAGCGGTAGACGTCAGCATGCGCCTCTACCGTACAGACAGCGGTCTCGCGCTTGAAGTAATCGATGCAGACGGGATAACGGCTTCGTACACATGGGAAGGAGCATTACTGCCCGCAGAAAAACAGGAGCAGGCGCTGACGCAGCTCAGAACGCAGCTTATGAAAACCGGCGGCAGCATGTTTCACTGCACATCGGTTTCAATTGATCTTTCGCCGACCGTATATTTTCTGCCCGCATCAACAACGAACGCAATACGGCGCAATGCGCTGGAACTTCTGATAAAGGAAAGAGAACTGCATCGGCCCAAAATCGAACGGACACGGACAGATAACAGTGAACCGTATCCGATAAAAGAATTATCGTATCTCGGCAACATCTTCAACAGCAAGGCAAAAGACTTTTATCAGCGGCACGGTGTGACAGCCGTAACACCCGCGGCTGAAACGGGACTGAACATGGAAGGCCGCATCGTCATGAAAACACGATACTGCCTGAGATTTCAGCTGGGAATGTGCAGCGGCACGAACGGACAGAACGACCAGCTCACGCTCATCGATGAGGATGGACGCTCATTCAATCTGGAATTCGACTGCACCCGATGCGGCATGAACATCAGTAAAGGAAAGCAGAAAGCAGGATAGACAACTCGCCTCCGGGCATATCGCTTGTATACATCGTCATGTCATGCTATAGTGTATTTATCAGACGCCGGCACTTCCATCGAGTACGGCAAGGATAAGAACATGACATATATTCACTGGCTGATATGCGCAGCGCTTCTGGCATCAGTAGCCGCGGGGCAGTCCAACAATGGAGAGCTCCTGTCAAACGCGAAAGCGGCGTATAACTCGGGCAACTATAATGAAGCGGTAAAACTCTATCACGTCGCGGCAGAAAAGAGCAACGCGAAGGCGCAATACGCGCTCGGCGTCATGTATGAACACGGCAGAGGCGTGCCGCAGGACCTTCAGAAAGCGCGTGAGTGGTATCTGAAAGCGGCGGCGCTCGGCAGTGCTCCGGCGCAGAATAATCTCGGCTATTTATATTACACCGGACTCGGCGTTACGAAAGACGACAGTCGCGCATTCCAGTGGTATATCGCGGCGGTGACGAATACCGGTAAAGACGAATGGAATATCGCGACCGCGTGGTGCAATGCGGGTACGATGTATCTCGAAGGCCGCGGCACACAGAAAGACATCGGCAAAGCGGTGGAGTACTACCGGAAGGCTGCCGACAGGGGAAACCCGAACGCGGCGAACAATCTCGCGTATCTGTACGAACACGGCGTAGGTGTTGCGCGGAATTATGACATGGCGATGCAGCTCTACCGCAAAGCGGCGGATCAGGGTTTCCCGTTCGCGGAGCACAATCTCGGCGTCATGTATGAGAACGGCACCGGCGTTATGCTTGATTATAACGAAGCGCTGAAATGGTACGGCCAGGCGGCAGCGCAGAATAATACGCGCGCCCAGTATAAACTCGGCCGGCTCTATGAACGCGGACTTGGCGTTACGAAAGATCTCGTCGAGGCATATCGATGGTATTGGGTATCGGCGGAACGCGGCGAGGAAGACGCCCGGAACGGTACGAATCGGCTGAAAACGCTCATGACTAAACAACAAATCGATGAAGCGATGAAACGGGCGGCAGTAAAAAAAGAAGGCTCAAAATGATGAAAACGATCAACATCGTCCGGCTGCGTATCGTTGCGGCATTTTCCCTGCTTATGATGTGTATCGGATGCACCGCAGCCTCAACCGCCTTTGTTGTTGTAAGTCCGGAATATTATAAGAACCAGATCAAGCGTGTTGCGCTCATCGGATTTGAAGACTATCCCGGCCTCACCGGTTCGGGTGAAAATTCGGCGACCATATTTGAAAAATATCTGCTGCAGGGCGGTTACAGCCTCGTGGAACGCCGTCAGATCAACGAGCTTATGAAAGAACGGATGCTCCAATCCAACGGCACCTATGACCAGGCGACGATTCAGAAGATCGGCAAGATTCTCGGCGTACATGCGCTGGTATTCGGCAGCCTCAACGATTACAACACACCGCGTGAACAGACGGTATTCGTTGACATTCCCCAGCAGCAGAGCAGCCCCATCTACGGACAGATTGAGACGCGCGAGAAAAAAGGTGATACCTCGGTGAAGACAACACAGAACATCATTACCGGATACAATTATTCATGGACAAGTCAGACGGTGGCGCAGCTTGAAAAGATACCGGCACATGTGGGAATATCGGTGCGTATGGTAAGTGTGGAAACAGGCGAAGTGATATGGAGCGCGTCATCGTCCGGCGAAGGCACGTACGTGAATAAAGCGATGGAAGACGCATCGGCGCAGCTTATGAGCGCGGTGGCAAAGAAACTCGCGGCAAAATAACATCCGCCGCTGAAACCTGAAAAAAACCGCAAAATTGACATTTTTCGACTGACGCATATAATGCCTCAATCGCGCCGGAGTGGTGAAACTGGCAGACACGTAAGACTCAAAATCTTATGGGATTCACCTCCCGTGTGGGTTCAAGTCCCTCCTCCGGCATAGCGCGGGATTATCCCGTTGACAATGAGGACAAAATGACAGTATCCAAAGCACCATACGCGCATGGAAGCGCGGTACCATAACATGCTCCCGCGCTTCGCGAGCGCCAGCGGTGCCGGATGCCGCCAGTGAGCACTCCGGTGCGAACACGCGAGAGTGACAGCGTATAACATAATATCACCTTTTACCGGTATTTAGGTTATTATGTGCGCATGCCGGTGATACAAACACAGCGGGCATCGCAGTTATGATCAATAAGGAGAGCCATTCATGTGCGGCATCGTAGGATATGTGGGAAAAAAGAACGCCCGGAGAATGCTCATCGAAGGGCTCAAACGTCTTGAATACCGGGGATACGACTCCGCGGGGATATCAACCATACTGAACGGCAATCTCGTCACCGCGAAAGAGAAAGGAAAAATATCGAACCTCGAGCGCATCATTCCCGAGGAGATGGACAATGCCACCGCCGGCATCTGCCACACGCGATGGGCAACCCACGGGGCTCCGAATGCTATCAATGCGCATCCGCATCTGGACATGAACGGGAAGATATCGCTGGTCCACAACGGCATCATCGAGAATTACCGCGAACTGAAAACGCTTCTGGGCGAGCGCGGTTATACGTTCAAAAGCGAGACGGACAGCGAAGTGCTGCCGAATCTCATCGCGTATTATTATAACGGCAGTCTTGAGAAGGCGGTGCAGAAAGCCCTCATCGACGTTGAAGGCACGTTCGGTATCGCCGTCATCTCATCGTTCGAGCCGGACACCATCGTGGCGGCGCGCAAAGGGTCACCGCTCATCGTGGGCGTGGGCGAGGATGAAATGTTCGTGGCATCCGACGTCTCAGCCGTCATCGCGCACACACGCAATGTCATCTATCTTGAAGACGACGAAATGGTCACCATAAAACACGATCAGTACAAGACCATGGCGATATCCTCGGAAGAAATAAAAAAAACGATACATACCGTAGACTGGGATATTGAAAAAATTGAAAAGAGCGGCTTCGACCATTTCATGCTCAAGGAGATATTCGAGCAGCCCATCACCATCGAGAACGCATATCGCGGACGGCTCATCGAATCGGAAGGTCTTGTCAAACTCGGCGGGCTCAACCTGACCGATGAAGAATATAAGAATGTAAAACGGATACTCATCGTGGCCTGCGGCACCAGCTTTTACGCGGGGCTTGTAGGAAAATACCTCATCGAAGACATCGCGCAGATTCCGGTGACGGTGGAATACGCATCTGAATTCCGCTACCGTAACCCCATCATCGAGGACGGTACGCTGGTCTTCTCGATAAGCCAGTCGGGTGAAACAGCCGACACACTCGCGGCGCTCCGTGAGGCTCGGCGGCGGGGCGCGAAAGTCCTCGGCATCACCAACATCGTGGGTTCCACCATCGCGCGTGAAACCGACGGCGGCGTCTATATTCACGCGGGCCCCGAGATCGGCGTGGCATCCACCAAGGCGTTCACCTCGCAGATCGTGGTCCTATCGCTTCTTGCGATACATTTCGGCAGACGGCGTCACGTCTCGGTAGAACAGGCACAGAAGCTCATTCAGGGATTGAAGAGTCTGCCTGATCACATACGCATGGTACTCTCGCAGGCGGACAAGGTAAAAACGATAGCCGATAAATATTTTAAATATGAAAATGCGCTCTATCTGGGCCGCGGGTACAACTACCCCGTTGCGCTCGAGGGCGCGCTAAAACTCAAGGAAATTTCATACATTCATGCGGAGGGCTACCCGGCCGCCGAGATGAAGCACGGCCCCATCGCGCTCATCGACGCGGAGATGCCGGTGGTCGTTATAGCCACATCGTCGGCAATACAGGAAAAAGTGATCAGCAATATCCAGGAAGTGCGGGCGCGCAAGGGCATCGTCATCGCGGTGGCAAGTACCGGTGACAAACGCATCGCCGAATACGCCGAGGATGTCATCTATGTGCCGGATGTTGCCGAAGAGCTCTCGCCCATCGTCAATGTGATACCGCTGCAGCTTCTGTCCTACTACATCGCCGTGCGCCGCGGATGCGAGATAGATCAGCCGCGGAATCTGGCAAAGAGTGTTACGGTAGAGTAATTTTTTTTTGCAGCTCATTTTCCGATACAGAACCGCGAGAATATCTCGGTGACAATTTCATCACTTCTAATCTCGCCGAGCACTTCGGCAAGCGACCGTTCGGCAGCGGTCAGTTCATACGAAACGACATCGATGGTCCGCTTTTCGCGCATGGCTTTCTCACTGGCGTCAAGATGCGTTATACCGCGGGCCAATGCAGCACGTTCGCGTTCGTTCGTATATACCGACTGATCGAGCGCATGATGTTCCGACGCGCTGATGCGGTTTCCCATCGCAGCACGAAGTTCCTGCATACCGGCGCCGGTCACCGCTGACACGGCGATAGGTGCACGTCCGAACAACAACTCCGCCGCGTTCATATCGGCACGAAGCTCAAGGTCTGATTTATTGCGAATAACGATAACATCTTTACCCGAAGCAAGCTTTGCCGCATGGGCATCTTCATCGTTCATCGGACGGCTGCCGTCAAGTACGAACAGGACGACGTCGGCCTTTGCTATTTGCTCTTCTGCACGCGCGACACCGATAGTCTCCACCGTGTCGCTCGTTTCGCGAAGTCCCGCAGTATCCGTCAGATGGAAAGGTATGCCGTCAATATCTATCTCAGCATGAAGCACATCGCGCGTAGTGCCGGCGGTGTCGGTGACGATGGCGCGCGACGAACCCGCAAGCGCATTGAATATGCTCGATTTACCGGTATTCACCGCACCGGCAATGACGGCGGACACGCCTTTCATGAGTCTGGCAGCAGTGACGGATATATCGAGAATGTGAACGATATCCGCCCGCACGGAGGCAACGGCCTTCATAAGCCCGTCGTATGAAAATGAACCGGTATCCTCGTCGGGGAAATCAAGCTCCCCTTCTATCATGATACGCGCTTCCTTCACGGCGGTACGCAGCGTCTGAATCTCCCGGGAGAACGTCCCCTGCATCTTCATCACACTGTGATGCGCCGCAAGCGCATTATCGCTCATGATAAGATCGTGTATCGCCTCGGCTTCGGCAAGGTCTATCTTCCCGTTCATGTACGCGCGAAAACTGAACTCACCGCCCTCCGCCATGCGCGCACCGTGACGGATGAGAAGACGCATGACGGCGTCGATGACAACCGGGGCGCCGTGCGAGACGATCTCGGCGGTATCCTCGCCGGTGAACGAACGTGGTGTCACCATCGTCATGAGCATGGCATCGTCTACCAGCCGTCCGTCGTCGTGCACTCTGACGCGGCGTGCAATACCGCCGGCTATGTCAACGATCGGTTCTCCGTTATATGTCCTGCAGCATGACCGCACGATACTGAATGTCTCCGGCCCGCTGATGCGGATGACCGCAAGTGCGCTCCGCCCGAACGGTGTTGCGAGCGCGGCAATGGTGTCTGTCATCTGGCTATTCATGGCGGTATTGTATAGCGCGGCAAAATATTGTGCAACGCGGGCTATAAAAATGGCAACTTGAAATCTTAATATACGCGTAACAAAATCTTAATAGTTACAAAGCCTTCCCCGGCACTATGTGCTATACTATCTCCAAGTCACAGGAGTACACACCATGAAACAGATATCGTATCCCGAATACTACGACAAAACACTCGGATGCTGGATAGGGAAAAGCATCGGCGGCACCATCGGCGCACAGGCCGAAGGCATACGCAAGATAATGAACTATACGTTCGACAACGCATTCCCCGACGAGCTCCCGCCCAACGACGACCTTGACCTGCAGCTTCTCTGGCTTGAGGTGATGGAAAAAGAGGGACCGCATTTTACCTCAAATGACCTCGCCGACATATGGCTCGAGAAATGCTGGTATCCGTTCAACGAATACGGCATCTTCAAATGGAATTACCGCAAAGGGATCAAACCGCCTGCAAGCGGACGATACAACAACGCGTTCTGGTCCACCGGCATGGGATGCCCGATACGGAGCGAAATCTGGGCGGCGGTATTCCCCGGCAACGAAAAGCTCGCGGCGGCGTATGCGTATAAGGACGGATGCCTTGACCACGATGCGACATCGGTTGAAGCCGAACAGATGTTCTCGGCGATGGAATCCGCGGCATACTTTGAGGACGATATTTTTACACTGCTCACCATCGGCATGAAATATCTCGGCAGAGAGAATCCGATACGCGGCGGCATCGATTTCATCGTGGACGCGTACAAGAAAAAGATACCATGGCAGAAAGTCTGGGAAACATTCATCATACGTTACGGAAATCCCGAGGCGTGCGACGCCATCGTCAATGTACCGCTCACCATCATGGCGCTTCTCTACGGCAAAGGCGATTTTCCCGAGACCATGCTTCTTGCACTTAACATGGGCTACGATACGGACTGTACCGCGGCCACCGCGGGCTCCATACTCGGCATCATATCGGGTGCGGCGAAGATACCGGCGCTCTGGAAGGACAAGCTCAACGATACGCTGGTCATCGGCATCAACACCAAACGCCCGGAGAACACAATTACCCGTCTTGCGGCGGACACCTGCGTACTCGGCGTCGCCTATGCCGGCACGGTGAACAAAGCGGTGAGCATCACGAAAACGCCGACGACTATCGCATCCGTTGATGCGGCGCTCATCGGCAAACCGAAAAACGTTACGATAACCGTTGATTATAACGTACTGCCGACCATAGCGATGAACGGTACGGCGGTCGTTACACTGAACATCCATAACGCCGCCGGCAAACCGGTATCGGGAACACTGTCGATTAAAACACCGACAGGTTTCACGGTTAAACACAAAAACCGCGTCAGCCTGAAGAACGGCGGCACAGTGTCGGTCAGTGTCGCGGTATCACATGCAGGAAAGACGCTAGCTGAAAAGAACATCTTCATTGCGTCCGTCGTGAGCGGAAAGAATAAACTCGTCGAAAAATCCTTCGGCATCGCCGGTGCGGCACGCTGGCAGGTCTATGGCCCCTACTGGGACATCTACGACCGGGCGAAGCAGCCGCAGGACCCCTACGACGCGCGCAACCGCCCGCAGCGTAACGACATGTCGTGGCGCAATTATCTTGTCTCACTCGACCGCGACTTCATCGCTTGGAACGACGACGCAGCAGTCAAAACCGCCGCCGAGCGGACCAAAGCGATATTCGGCACGAACATCATCGATGCGCATGAATATCTCGTCCCTGTAGATGCGTTCCTGTCATATCAGGGTGAAGGATGCCTCTATTTGGTGCGCGAATTCCTTTCACCCATCGAGCGGAAGGTTAAAATACGTTTCGGCAGCAGCAGCCCCGCGGCTGTCATGCTCAATGGAACTGAGATTATTAAGCAGCAGAATCACGCACGCTGGCAGCCCGCGCAGGTCATGGTGGATGCGGTGCTTCAGCAGGGTGTAAATAAAATCGTCATCAAGGTCCTCAAGCGCGATACCGTCCCGACAGTATCTATCGCATTCCATGAGACGAATACTTCCGGCGGAGGACCGCTGCACCAGGAATATATCGACGATATCGTGTCGGTGGGATAAGCGGAGAAAGTAGTTCGCGCGTTGATGCTCGGCGCGAAATATCTTTCTCGAAATCGCTGCATAACTCGCATGTTATTTTTGTTCCATTATTGAGCCATAGTTCTAATAATCATGTTTCGCTTCCCGGTATTGCCGTCTTTGCTCAAACAGATGCAGCGATTTCTCGAAAGACATTTCGCGCCTTCGCTATCGCGCGTTGGGATTAGAAATGAATTGGTTGTCGGTTCAGGAATAATTATTTGCCGTTTTGGGATTACTGCCTGAAAGATACAAAAACGTATCTCTGCGAGACAGTTTAGCACCTTCGATGCTATGATTGAATAAGGTATCTTTGAGGATCCTTTTAGTACCTTTGGCATATCTCTTATATATACCAACCACTATTTCATTCTATCAGCGCGCGTAGCGAAGGACGGAAATGTCTTTCTCGAAATCGGCAAATATTCGAACGGAATAAGCACAACCAAGTAAAAGACAATTATGCGAGAATTGCAATAACGTGAACTTGGTGGAATGAAGTTTTTGCCGATTTCGAGAAAGATATTTCCGTCCGAGCGACCGCGCGCGTCATTCCTCCGCGCCCGCACTCCCTCCCCTGACCAGCCTAGTCTGCGCATGGAGCTTTTCTCCGAGGCTCACTTTGTAGATATGCGGGTTCATAAGCCGCTTGATCGTCGGATGAAGCTGCTTCATCTCATTGCGCACACGTTCCCGCACCGCGTTTATTGACGGCTGTGCCGCGGTTAGTGCACCGTCCTTGAACACTTCTGAGAGAAGCGGCTCGGTACGCGCGACATCGGTGTATACTTTTTTATTATAATCGACGACCGGATGATACGCGGTGACCGGCGCGTTCGGACGTACATTGACACCGTCAAGCTCGATGACATCGCCCATCATGGTATTCGCGGCGTCATAGAGGCGCCACACCTGTTTGACACCGGGAAGCGTCGCTTTTTTCATTCCCTCGGTTATCTTGTGCTTCATGTTCCAGGTACCGGCGTCGTCGCGCATGGCGGATATTTTATAGACACCGGTAAGCGACGGGTCTCCGTGAGCGCTCGCAAGCCGTGTGCCCACACCATAGATGTCTATCGCCGCGCCCTGCGCTTTCAGGTCATGTATGATATATTCGTCGAGATCGCCGGAACAGACTATCTTCACCTGCGGCAAACCCGCTGCGTCGAGCATCTTCCGCGCTTCAACGGAAAGATACGCAAAATCGCCGCTGTCAAGACGTATGCCGACAAGCTTCTGCCCGCGCACCGCCATTTCTTTGCCCACGATGACCGCGTTCGGCACACCGCTCTTCAGCGTGTCGTAGGTATCAACGAGGAATGTCGCGTTGTTCGGATACAATTCCGCAAACGTCCTGAATGCTTCCAGCTCGGTATCGAACGCCATCACCCATGAGTGCGCATGCGTGCCGCGGACCGGAACGCCGTAGACCTTTCCCGCCTCAACGTTCGATGTGGCATAGCAGCCGCCGATATACGCCGCACGTGACGCCGTGAGCGCCCCGTCGATGCCCTGCGCACGCCGTGCGCCGAACTCGAGCACGTTGTCGTGTCCCGCCTCTTCGACGATGCGCGCAGCCTTGGTGGCGATGAGCGTCTGAAAGTTCAGTATGTTAAGGAGCGCCGTTTCTATCATCTGCGCTTCGTCGAGCGGACCTTCAATGCGTACGACGGGCTCATGGGGGAATATGATGCTCCCCTCGGGCATGGCGTGAACGCTGCCGTGAAACCGCATCGTGGAAAGATAAGAAAGGAAATCGTTATCGAACATGCCGAGCGTGGACAGATAGCTGATGTCATCATCGGCGAACCGGAGCCCGGCGAGGAACTGCAGCGCTTCGGAAAGCCCGGCGAACACCGTGTAGCCGCCGCCGAACGGATGCTGACGGAAAAAATAATCGAAACACACCTCGCGCCGGTGCAGACCCGCGCGGCGGTAGCCCTGCATCATGGTAAGCTGATACAGGTCGGTGAGTATCGGTGATTTTGGAACGCTCATATCAATGTCCTCCCGGAGTGTTCAGAAGCAGTCGCGCTCCCGTACCGATGAGAAACGACGCGCCGACAACAATGCCGCTTACGGCGAGTGTTTCAAGAAGCACGGTACGGTAGCGCAGCCCCTTCACTACCGCCATGAAAAAGGTGAATACGACGATGATGAAAAGCACGCTTACCACGGCGATGATAAGCGCGTGATAGCAGCTCTGCATATAAAAATACGGCGTGACGATGACGAGTACAATGAAAAGATAAATACCGCCCGAATAGAACACGGCGCGTAGCGGATTCGTCCCCGCATGATGGCCCTCGGCTTTCTGCGACAGATACTCCGACGCGGACATCGCGAGCGTCGCCGCAAGACCGCTGATGAGCACCGTTATGCCTATCATGCCGCCGTTCTGCATGGCGAACGTGAGCCCCACGGCGATGCCGATGAACTCCTGTATCGAATTATTGAGTGCGAGCACCATCGAACTCATGTACGCAAGCCGTTCCTCATCGATCATACCGATGAGATTGTGTTCGTGCTTGTATTCATCACGGATAATGCGGACTATCTCCGGCATGGTCTTTTCAAAATGCTCGTACGCCTGCTCTGCCCGCTTCTCGCCGCTTTCCATAATTTTTATACCGAAGGTAAGTCCGAACACTGATGCACAGAAAATATAAAATGCCGCTTTGAGTTTATCCGGTGCAACATCGACACCCGTGTACCGTTTGAACTGGTGGTAATGCCTGAGTTCATCACCGGCGATACGCTCGAGCACCTCGCGGTTCTTCCCTTTCGCCCGCCTGGCGAAGGCGCTGTACACCGTGTGTTCGGTAATCTCGTTTCTCTGAAACGCGAGCAGAAGCTTTTTGCGTATGTCTTTTTTCATAATACCCACATCGGATTGGCCCATGCCATTCGGCCGCGGTTGTCGGTGCATTCCACGCGCAGGCAGCGGACGGTATTCTTCGGCGTGAATTCCGCCCGTTCGATAAGTTCTCCGGAAGGCCGTTCGATGCGCCAGCCGCCCCAGTGCGGTGTCCTGAAGCATATTGACCGTACCGGCGATGTCTCGACGACGATCGTATCCCCGTTAACCGCGATATTCTTTATCACCGGTCCCGCGGATGCATAGAAATTACCGGCGCGTATAGCCTGCATGACGGCGTCGACGGTAAGCGATTCTGCTTTCACCATGGTCCACCCGCCGAGCGCATCACTCGGACGGTAATCGAAGGTGCCGTACATGTGGGCGTCGTCTGCTGCGAAACCAAAATACGTTTTTCCGATGCGGAGCAGATCGTCCCAATGCACCATCGAATGGCCGTTGCCCGTCTCGACCTCGCAGCCGTGGTTGTATACCTCCACGCCGAGGAGCCCCTCGCAGAGCTTCGTGTTCTCAATCGAACTGTTCGACCAGTAGGGATGCGCCAGTATCACCTCGCCGCCGAGCGTCTTGATGCGGTCGATGACCTTTTGCGGATGCATTCCTTTCCGTTCATCGGGCGTAAAGCCGCTCACGCCTTTCGCATTGATGGCCACCAGATGATATAGACCGTTATAGGTAACGTCTATTTCCTCCCCCGGAATGAGAAGAAAATCTTTTGCGTTGAAAACGCTCGAATCGATGACCGTCTGTTTATTGTGATCGGTTATCGCCAGGAAATCAAAACCGCCGGTCTTATAATGATTCGCGGCTTCAACCGGCGTCAGACCGCCGTCCGATTCCTTCGTATGCGCATGCAGCGCCCCCTTATACCAGTTCCCGGCGGCGCTGAACGGATTGGTGAAACGATACGGCATAATGTACTCCTGCAACGGCCGCGAATGTGCGCTTCCGTTTTCAAAAGTACGATATCACGCCGGAGCTCTTTTTGCAAGGAAAACTATTCAACGCTCTCGAAGACTACATCGTCGATGACAATAGACCCGGCGCCGGCGTTTATTCCAACGCCGATGGCCAGTTTATCGACCTTCGCCAGTTCGAACTCGAAACGGTACTGCCGGTAATCGTCGGTTACATCGTCGAACATTTTGTTCTCAATCTTGCCGTTATCGATATTATACCAGAAAAAGTACGGCTTCACCGAACTGTCGCCCGCGGTCTTTTTGATATACGCCGAAACAACATATTTTCCCGGTGCAAATGTTTTCGTATATTGAAACGCATACACGCGTCCTTTGCCGCCGGATGTCACCGCATAGGCATACTTTCCCGTATGCGCATTATCGCTCAGCATCACCACGCCTTCGGGATCGAATGTCTTATCACGATACATCCACGTACGCGCCTTACCGGCTTTCAATCCGCCCATACCGACATCGCCTTCAATATCCTCAAAACTGCCGTTCGCATAGAGCGCAAGCTTCGTTTTTGCCGTCGCTTCTGATATGACGATGGGCGCTTTGCTCTCGATATACGCGATATCGGGAATGACCATACTATTAGCACCATCCTTCACCGTAACGGGTATCGGCTGTCCCATCACATCACGCGCCGACGATACATCGCCGGAAAAGACTATCTCATACGCCCCCGTCTCGGCACCGATAATGCTCAGTATCGTCCCGTCGGTGCGTTTGAAGTAATGTCTCAGCGACATACTGTCGCTTTTCGGGAATTTATATTTTCCGCCCAGCGCATTACAAGAACGTATCGCGCTGTTGAAGACCGCGGTAACATGATAATCCCGGGTAGGCGAATACGTATACCGGTCGAAAAACACCTCTTCCGTACCCATGTTGTAATAGCGGGCGTAACCGGCCTCAATAAATTCCACGTAGTATGCGACCGTGAGAAACATACGCTTGATCATATCATCGAGCTGAAACCACATCTGTTCGGTCATCCAGTACGGCATAGCAGGTTTACGCTTTTTCAGTTCGCTTATCCACGCCGCACCGCCCTCGACGCCGCTGTACCCGTGCACATTGAATATGTCGCAGTAGTCGGCAGCACCGAGTTTCAGAAGCGCGAGCGGCATCTCCTTGTTAACGTCCGCGGAAAATCCGCTGATGAGCACTTTACATGCAGGGTTCGCTTTCTTCGCCTGCGTGTAGGCCACCTTAAGCAGTTCCAGATATTCTTCTGTGGAACCTGAAAATGTCGCCGGCAGACCCGGAGGACAGAAATTGATCTCGTTATATATCTCCCAGTACTCGACATCCTTGTAGTGTTTTACGGTTTCGTATACATACCTGCCCCAGTCGTCGATGTTCTTCGGCTTCCAGCGGTCCGGCTTCTGTGCCAGCGGGTGTTTTTTCTTGTGCGCCTCATCCGGTTCCTCGGACGCCCAGCGCGACGGATAGCCGAGCACGCCGAGTATATCGAGCCCCGCGGCACGGCACATCGCCACATAGCCGTCGGCCCTGTCCCAGGTGAAATGACCTTTTTCCGGTTCGATCACATTCCAGAGGAACACATTTCCGCCGGCCCATGCCCGCGTGGATGTTACACCCATTTTCGTATACATCGCCGGATCGAGCTTCCAATCCTGATGCTGCTGATAATAACGTGCCAGCGTCCCGTCCTTTGCCGCATCCGCCTTCGGCATCACCGAAAGTGAGCTCGGATAAACATGCTGTTCCCCGGCGGCGGACACGGTAGTCGTCTCGAGCATATAGAAATTTAATTTCGAAAGCTCGGGGACCGCCAGCGTATGCGTGCGATAGGTGCCGTCATTGGGAACGGATATCGTCTCGGTGCGCGTGCACACCGTATTCGATTTCACATCCTTTGCTGCGATATTCACCGTGTATGTTTTCGGCGCGCGCTCATAGTTGATTGACACGAACGGCAGTGAGACCGTCTCCCCTTCGATGAAGCACTGAAGCTCCGGACGGTACATCGGTGTAAGCGAAGCATAACTACCCTGTTTATGCCATGAACTCGTGTTCTTCTTCATCACCGAAAGTCCTTTCACCGCGAGGAACGATGTGTCGCTGTCCGCGGTGAACTCCTCGCTCGGATTGGCGGACAGATCACGCTCGGTGAGCGCTTTGGTCGATACTTTCATCGCGTCGGTGAGATACGGGTGCGTGCGCGATACGCTGAATTCATGCGGAAAATAATTGTCATCAAGCGGACGCGGCATCGGTGTGCTCCCGCGTTTGACGCCGTTGATATATACGACAAGCGCCTTGCCCCATGAAAAAGCAAGGTTCATCTTCTGTCCCGGCGTGTAAGAGAAATTGGCGACATTCACGCGATAATAATCCTTCCCGTTACGGATAAGAAATGCAAGTTCCGGTTTTTCAGGTGACGGCGGCATGAACACGCCGATGAGTGTATTCGCACCCTGTCCGATCTTCCGCGACGGCACGACCTGAAACATGAACTGCCAATCGCAGCCGAATTCGCTGATAGGCTTGTCTATCGCGACGGTGAATTCGATGGTACCTTCCTCGGCGCGTATGACGCCGGGACAATAATAGCGCATAAGACCCTCGGTCTTGTTGAATTCATCGATCGCCGATACCCAAAGCGCTGAAAGAATCAACGCTGCGAAAACGAATGACTTTCTCATCAAACTCCCCCAATACTATTCTTTTACTATTGCCCGCACTATCAAAGATCTTTTAAACCCGGGAAGAACGACATCGGCACCGGCAGCTGAAAGTGTATGCCAGGCATCTGCCCATGGGTCATACGCGCGAAGTTCGGCGCGCGATAATTGCACCGCACTGAAACCGGGACTCCATCGCGCATCGCTTATGACACGTGCGGGAATGCCGTCTTCGAGTTCATGCTGCCAGTCGCTTTCCGCATCACGGAGCCACGCCGTCACCGTACGCGGTCCGCTCAGCTGCCAGGCGCGGATGCCGGGCATATCACGCCGTTCAGGTTCAAGTTTTTCAGCGACAGGATCGATACCGTCAATCGCGGTGACAAAACGTTTCAGGTGCCACCAGAGATTGTGGAGATCCATGTAATGATGATCCCAATACCAGCTCTGTCCCGCACCCGCGGCGCCCGCGAAGAACGGAGCGAACAGAATATCATGCAGTAATGTCCCTTCGATATCTTTTGCGAGCAGATGTGACGGTGCAACGTAGTGCGGTTCGACGGCACTGCACTCGTTCATGAACATAGGACGATCACCGCCGCAGATGGCGCGTACGGCAGTGATGGCATCGCCCGCCATGATATCCATCGGTCCCCGGGCAACGGCGCTCGTCCGTGAGCCCATATTGATATAGCGGTGTATCTGCGCCATCGCATTACCGGGTATGGGAATGCCGCGCTGATAGATCTGCGGCCCGCCTTCATAGTCGTCGCCGCCGTATGACTGCATCACCGGCTGCGATACGCGCCGCGCCACTTCGGGGAGCATGTAGTTCGTCCAGGCGAGCCAATCACCTTCAACGCAATTGACCTCGTTCCAGAGCTCCCACCCCATGACAGCAGTATCGTTCCCCGCTATAGCCGCAAAGAAATCAACGCGCTTGAGATAGTGCTCGCGTCCCGCCGCTCCGTCGATATATTCGGCCATGGTCTCTGCCGGTCCGCCCGCGGACTTCGCCCATACCGGTTTATGAAATGACGCCGCTCCGCTGAACGATTCGCTCTGCTTCTGCGGAAATATCGTACGGACATGATCGATACACAGTTTCAGTTTCACATCACGCTTTCGCGCATGGTCAAGTATTACACGCAGCCTCCGTCCCGCCTCAGGGTCGAAAACACCCGCCGTCTTTGTTTCCGGGTCGAGCAGGGGCTGGCTCAGCCATATTCGCCCGCAATTGCCGCCGTTCTCGGCAATGCGGTCAATCCACATGCACTGCCGAACCAGCGCTTCCGCCGGGTCAGTCCATGCACGAACGAACGCGATGTTCAGACCAACCGGTATCCACGTCTTTCCACCGAGTGAAAGATATCGCGGATTATCTGAATGAGTACTGAGGTGGATTGACACGCGATGGTGCTCCTTTACAGGTTACTTCGGAACGACGACACACAGATGCGGTATGGCGTACGTACCGCCGTCGAGGCCCATGTGTTTCGGCACGGCTACCTCGCCCGCCTCGAACGATCGTTCAAATACGGCGTCGACGAATTTTGTTTTGCCGTCTGTAGTCCATTCTATCGTGTACTCGGTTTTTTTCCAGCCTTCGGGCAGTTTCGCGTCACCTTTTTTCATCACGCAGAGATACACCGTTGCGGCTTTGCTGATGCCGAACATGTATTCACTTCCCGGCTTCAACCTGTCGCCGCGCGCGATGGTAATGCTCTGCTGCTTTGCGAACAGCTCCGGGAATACGGTTACCGTATACGGTGCATCAACACAGCGAAGACTGCCGATTTTCATCACGCCGATCTCGTTCTTGACTCCCTTCGGCGGTGTTATAGTCACCGCGTCTTCCGCCGCAATGGCCATGCAGGAAGCTATAATGATGCATGTTGTTCCGAATATACTTCGTATTTTCATTTTTCTCTCCGATGTTTTTCTGCAGATTGTTATATTTTATCACCGTTCGCGAGCGGACAATGGATGATGCAGCTCTCAGCAGTTACCGGACGGTACTTCTGAATGGGGTCGGTGCCGCGAAGCGCTTCGGCAAGGTTATTTGCGTCGACATTTTCCGGCGGTTTCTGATACTTCGTCTGCGCGCCGATGAACTTCATGCCGTCCTCGCCGCAGAGCGCATATTTGCACGACCAGTCGCATTTCTTCGTGTTCCGGTAGACATACGTGACCTTGCCTCCGTCAAGCGATAGCTGCACGGCCTTGTTCTTGTAGAGTGCTGCTGCCGGACATACGCTCAGGCATTTGCCGCATTTCGCGCAGGTACTTTCAACCGCAGCCTTGTAGCTCACCGGAGTCTCTTCCACCGGCGCATCCGTTACGATGGCCACAAAACGCTGATTGATGCCGAACTCTTTGGTATTCACGGTGCCGTTGTACGTAAGCTCGCCGAGTCCCGCAGCCATCGCTTCAAAAGCGCCGGCCGTTGCGTCGGCGATATAACCGCGGGGATTGCCCACCTGCGACGCGATGCCGATGAGGTCATACGACCACGCGGCCTTGTACCCCATCTTGGCAAGTTTTTTGGTAACCGCAACGCCCGCCATGCCGAGCATGCGGTAGGTCTGATACGCGGTGAACACATAGGGCCCCACGGCCTCTGCCGGCGGTTTTTCAGCGCGCTCCACCACCGCTTCGGGGAAGTGTATACCGAGGACGATGACGTTCTTCGCTCCGGAAAAATAATCACCGGTGCTTCTGAGCTTGCGTTTGACCGCGGTGATCTCCGGTTCGAACGTCATGAAACGCGTATTCTTATCCTTGGCGATGAGCACTTCCTCGTTCTCTTTCACGCCGCGAAGCTGCTCAACAAGACCGTCAAGCCGTTTCGCCGACGAGAAACCGACGAGATCCGCGTCTGCGTCTTTGGCGATGGAGGTGATGACATCGTTGAGCGACATCTTTTCGGTGGATACCGATTCACGGCTATAATCAAACGTCTCGTTCGTGAAATTGGCGCTCGTGACTATCGTCGTGTAAAGCGCGATATCATCAGCCGATGCGGTGAATCCGTTGGCGGCGGCGAGTTTCTGACTGTCGATCTTCGTGTCCATGACGGCGGAATAACCGAGCCGCTCGAGATAGCGGGTGATGTCGTACGCCGCAAACTTGAGCCAGAACCCGGCGCTTTCGCCGTAACGTCCGGCAAGCGTACCGCGGTCTGCGACACCCGCGGGCAGCGGGATTTTCATACCCACAACGATGGCGCTTCTGCCGTCCGGGAGAAATTCCTTCACGTTGATGCCGCTCGCAACTATCTTCTGTTCGTCATTGAAACCGATGAAATCATAATGGCTCTTGTAGCCTATCTCTATGACCTTGTCGATAACATCACGGTGCACGGGCACGTCGTAGTTCGGCGTCACGTGACGCTTGCGGCGCCAGGTGTCGGTGTACGACGGTTCGCTCACGCGCAGGTTTTTCGGCAGACACCAGCGCAGACAGCTTCCCATTTCACCGCCGCGAATGCCGTGCTTCTTCACGTTGTCGATGATGGCCGCCTCGTCGACTTTCTCGGGTATCTTGAGGTCGAGATCGAGATCGAAGTGTTCGCCCCAGGCGCAGCGCCAGAGATTCTTGTTGCAGAACTTGTATTTCTTATCTTCTATTTCAAGCACGTTGACGCCGTTCACTTCCTTGCGGTATGCGTCGGTGGGACAATGGCGCACGCAATCCATGCACTTATCGCAGACACTGCCCGGTTCGAGCAGCGGATCGGGCACGAGTTCAGCCTCGGTGATGATTGATATGAACCGGTTGCGGGCGCCGAACTCGGGCGTGAGCGCAAGACCGTTCCAGCCGAGGTCGGCAAGACCGGCGGTAACCGGCGAATAGATGTGCGACATGTCCGGCGCGAATACCGCGGTCAGTTCCTTGTACGGGCGGTAGCGCCATATATTGCTTGATGCTATAGGCACGGTCTTGTAACCGAGATCGTCGAGATAGCGGCCGATCTTGAACGATATGAGATCGAGCCGGTTGTTCATCGTATACTGCACCGCGTACGGTCCGATGTCCTGCGGCGATGGCATTCCGCCGAGTTCCACCGCAGCGTCGGGGTGATGCACCGCGCATACGACTATGGCTTTTGCCGTGGGAAGTATTCCCTGCGGGCTCATCATAATGGGCGCTTTCGCCCAGCGTCCGATATTCGATATGCCCACGAGATCGCTTCCTATCTCCCGCGCGTATGCTTTCACCTTCTGCGTCAATGCCTGATCCATTTTTTTGCTCCTGATTTTTATTTTTTGCGGTCGTTCATGCAACGATTAACGTACTGCGCCATCATCTGATCCGGGCGGCTTTGCTCTGCCGCACAGGACCGCGATACTGCCCGACATCTTCTCCGCGGTCTTTATCATTTCCCGGTGCACATCCCTGATGCGCGCTTCCGACGAACGCGAGCGGGGGATCGCAACACCAAGCGCGTATGCTGTGTCATCTCCGTTGATTACCGGTATGGCGATGCCGTGCATGGCGTCGAGAGTGATTGAGTAGTGCTGTTCACGTATCATACGCAGTTCCTTCTGAAGTTTTTCGAGCGTCATCGCTTCCGGCCACTCCTTTCCCGGCAGTCCGTTATGCGCAACGGCATTTTCAATCCCCTGCGCATTCAGATGCGCGAGAAGCACACGGCCGGTGGCAAATTGGTAAATAGGCGCGGGTGCGGGCAGAACGACGGTATTCATCGTCACTTCCTGTTCTATCGTGGCCTTGGCGTAAATATAGCGGTCATAGCCGTTCAGAAACGTCAGTACAACATATTCCTGAATGTTTTCCGCAAGTGCGTGCAGCGCATCGGTAAGCGCCTTTCTCAGCGCCTCACGTTCATCAGCCGATACCCCGAACGACCGCATTTTTGATGCAAGTGAATATCTGCCGTCCTCGTCTTTGGCGATATATCCCAGGTCTTTAAGCGTTTTCAGTATGTTTGCCGTGGTATTTTTGGGCAAATCGGCCGATGCCGCTATATCGCGCAGCTGTACACCATTGTTTACCTGAATATGCTCAAGAATTCGGAATGTCCGGTCTATGACTTGTATCATTTGTTCCTATACAATAATAGTGTATAACTAACAGTATTATTGTACGATTAATATAAGCACAATTACCGTAATAGTCAAGCGAAGTGTGGTATTTTTGATTATTTCACACGAAATGGTACTCAATGCATTGACGATTTACAGCAGCGGGAATATACTGACATCATGCGATACATTATAGCCTTACTTTTCATCCTCATCAGTATCGTCACCGTCGCGGCGGATGAAGCTGATGATGAAGCATATAAGGCGCTCATCAAACAGGGAACTGAGCTTTTCTTTGCCGCCAAACTGCCGGAAGCGATAACCATCTTCACGAAAGCCTCGGAGTTACCCGGTAAAGCACCTGAAGTGTGGCAGCGCGGCATCGCGTACTATTATAATGCCGACTATGCTGCGGGACGGAAGCAATTCGAACTGCACCGTACCGTCAATCCTGATGATGTGGAAAATGCTGTCTGGCATTTTCTCTGTGTCGCCCGAAACGAATCCGTTGCCGCCGCGCGTGCGGCACTGCTTCCGGTCACTGACGATACCCGCATACCCATGAAAGAAATATATACGCTCTATGCCGGAACCGGATATGCATCAAACATCATCGCAGCAGCTGATGTCCCCGGAGTATCCGAAAAGGACAGAAGGCGGAGACTCTGTTATGCGCACCTGTATACCGGATTATACTACGAAGCCGTCGGCGACACTGAAAAGTCACAATATCATATGCTCAAAGCGGCCAACGATTTCAGTATGCCGCATTTCATGGGCCGTACCGCCGCACTGCATGTCAGATTGCGGGGATGGTTACCGAAGGACGCCGCGCGATAAACCGGTACAGGACAGCAAAATCGCTGTCTCTATTTTTCCGGCAGCGCGTAGTATGCGCATTCCGCGAAGAAGAACAGCGACCCGTATATTTTCGGATAATCATAGTGCATAATCGCTGCTTCGATCTGCTGACGGTTTTGAGCGATGATATCGGCATCACCTGAAACGGCGACGATATATGCCGCGGCAAGCGGGTCACGAAGCTGCGCGCTCTCACGATCACGGCGCGGCACGATCTGATTGGTCCGGTCGATGAGATTCACCTGACGCAGCTGATTGAGCGCAATGGTCGTCGCCTCTGACATCGATGCCTGCGGTTTCCAGTTCACGTTGAGCACCGTGCGCCAGTCGAGCAGCCGGAACGGCGGTTCGCTGCCATTATCAAAATCGCGATACATGTTGATAACACCGGCTGAGAACTGAGCGGTCTTGCGTATTCCCTCGCGATATGCGGCACATCGCGATTCGTCATTATCGAGCCGCACAAGTTCCACGAGCGACGCCTGTGAACCCGCGAATATCCATTGCTGCGTCTTGATATCTATTTCTTTGTCGCGCATGCAGCCCTCGGCGCAAATACTGAGACGGTCAAGGTCGGATTTCCACGGCTTCTCAACGGCGGCCGCTTTATATGCGGTAAGCCATGCGTCATCGCCGGTGACTTCATACAGTGCACGCAGTATGAACAACAGACGTGACGCATCGCGGAAACCTTTTCCCGAGAATGCCCCGCGGTTCTGACCTTTGAACGCACCGTCACACGGGCTCATCCATCTGTTCTGCTTCAAAGCATCCGCGACAGCCGTCATCTTTTTTATTATTGCCGCTTTCTCGGCCGCATCGGGAATATCGCTTTTCACATAATGGTACAGACCCAGGAACCACGGATGTGTCTGATCGTCTGAACCTGCGGGATAATGCGTTTTACCGTCGGTGGAAATACCGCGGGCGATATAGCCGGGGACATCGGAGACCGACGCGAGGAGCATGAGACCCGACGCAAGCTTTTTCGCGTGTGCTTTATCGGTCTCATTTTTTGTTCTGCGGTACCGCTCGATGACGGCGGGAAGATAAAGCCCGTTGAAAAATCCGCCGTTCTCTATCGGCGTCCACCAGCCCATCGCGTTCGGTTTCGACTGACCGCATTCCTCGGGTGACGGGATGACAGCGCTGCCGTCACGATCCGTATAATCGAGCATGATGCCGTCATCTTTTATCATCCGCGACCACATGGCCCGGTGCGCCGCATCAACGGCGTCAGCAACAGTTGAATACATCGAAGCCCCCATGACATATGCTGCAGAACAGACGATTGATAACAAAAAACACCGAACCACCATTGTTGTACGCATGCGTGTTACTTCCTTGCCAGCGTCAGAATGATGAACGATTTCGCCGGTATCACATACGATGCGAACGTCCCTTTATCGCTGACGGCCTTTGTCTTTTTCACGAGCGGCTGTGCCGTTGCGCTGTTCACATCGTCGACACTGTCGGACGTAAATAGTGTCTCGCTGACAAGCCGGTATTCCTGTTTCGCGGCGAACGACAGCGCCCGCGCATTCTCTGGATCGCGGTTCACGATGAGAAGCGCCAGCCCCTGCGGAACCGTTACCGCTGATGCGGTTACCAGACATTTCTTCTTCGACAGATCGGCCTTCTCGCCTTCCGCGACACACTGCACCACATTGCCGTTCGCCGTCAGCGGCACATTGAACATGGTGAATATCTCGGCGATGCCGGTAAGATAATGTTTCTGCGCGCCGCGATCGAAATAGATGAGCGCCCACGGGCCGGCGCTGCTCCCGCCGAGACAATGCCGCGAACCGAGTGTCACGTCGGGCCGCGAAACCATCCGGTTTATCCATTCAGCGTCCGCGAGGCATCCCTCAAGCGAATGGGTGCGGTACCATGACTGCTGCCACGGCTTATCGGGGTCTTCCTGTTCCGGCCAGAACGCATACTCCGATAAAAATATCTTTATGCGATCCGAACCGGTGACAGCCTTGATATCATTGCGTATCGTGTCGAGATACCGCCGTTCGTGAATGGACATGTAGACCGACGGTGCCGAACCGTAATACGGATGGAACACCACATAGTCGATGTCGCCGCCGAATTCACGGAGCA
Source organism: Spirochaetota bacterium (assembly GCA_016214035.1). Taxonomy (GTDB): domain Bacteria; phylum Spirochaetota; class Brachyspiria; order Brachyspirales; family JACRPF01; genus JACRPF01. The sequence continues at coordinate 58,781 of JACRPF010000007.1, forward strand.
CCGCCTTATGCCAGATATCCCAGGTACCGCCGTAGATCTGCTTATACTGCGAAAGCGTTGAGAGCGTTGCCGCAAACGCCGCAAAACGCGCCTTCGGATCAGCCGTTCGCACCGCGGCGATGACCGCTTTGCATGCGTCGGTATATTTTTTCGGCGACGGCCATTTTTTGTAATACTCGATACCGTCCAGTTCATTACCGAGCTCCCATATCATATTGGTCACCGGCTCGCTGAGTCCGTATGCAATGCGCTTCGCCGCCCAGTTCTCACCGCCGTTGGGGTTCGACGTGCCGTCACCGGTGAAGAACTCGGCGAGATCCGCGGCGTCTTCGGGGCTTTCAAACATGTTGATGCACCAGACAAGCTGCACCGACGGGTCCATTGTACGGCTGAACCGCACCCACTCCACCGGACCGAACGCGCGTTTAATGCCGCCGCGTTCCCAATCAGCAAGTTTCTGCTCCGCCCTGTCGGCAAGCGGTCCGACGGCCTTTTTCCAATGTATCTCCTGCGACGTGGTCCCGGATATGCGCGATACCGGCAGCGGAATGCCTAAAAGAAGCTTCATCACGTCCGGATGCAACTCAGTAGTCCCGGGAATGAGAACGCCGTTGGACGGGTTCAGATACATCGCCGTCCATTCAAGATTATGGCCGATGAGTTTATTATCAGCCTTCTTGATGATAACCGATTCATCCACCGTAACCGAAAGCGGTATCTGGGCTGATAATGCGATGCAGCAGCATGTCAGCGCTATAATGTTTTTCATCACTGCACCTCCGTGAAAATGACCCGCGCAATCCATATCGTCGTGCCGGTATCGAATTCGCCCATGAATATACCGGGCGTGCGCACCGCTTTGCCTGAAAAATCACCCGTCGACGTGAACGTATATTTTATCGTCTTCCATTCGCGGTTGAGCGTCACATACATTCCGTCGGGATTGGCTACACCACTCCAGGGTGAACCGTCGGTGATGGACACGAGCTTCACCGGCATCATCATGGTATGATTCGCCTTCATCGTGATGGTCACGCGGTATTTTTTCTTCGCCTGCAGTCCGTTCGCGTATGAGAATATCTGCTGAATATCGCCGCCCTCCTCTTTCTGCGACGCGGCAAGCACGTCGATACGCAATGCGCCTTTGCCGTCAGGTGCTGCTGCTTCACGGTCTATGGACACCGCTGTTTTGACACCGGATTTATCATTGAAGTAATGCCGCGCCGATTCGGGTATATCGGCCATCGCGGAAAAGTTCCATTCCATCAGCGTGGTCTCTGCGAAAAGACCGGCCCCGAATATAAGGAAAGAAATGCATCCGATTCGAAACAGCGCTAGTGCGGCATGTTGCAGTACCATAGTGTTCATTCCTCCGTTGTGTCGCTACAGTATAGCAGTAATTATCAAAAAACGGAATGTACAAAATGGATACGGTCATGCACAATCCGGTTTATGGCTGTGTGGTCGCTTATACACTGCACCGAAACAGGACAGCAGTTTGCGGATGATGGTGACTGCGGGGGTATCTCCGGAAGATGCCGCCCCGGATACCACCGAACAGAAGACCGCATAACGTGACGGAAACGCACGTTGACCCGGACGGGATGATAATCCCGCCCGTTTTTTTTTTATTGATCACTTTTCTCAAAAATACAACACTTCTAATCCATCTTACAGGACTTTCACGATATCGCACCGGGTTGCCGCAGTATCGTACCGCCTCCGTACTCCTTCTTACGGCCGTTCTACGCAAGCGTACAGCCGCTATAATCAGTTATCAGCGATGTAAGATACCGTACGGCGCCTGTGCACCTTCTTACCGGGGTTGTAAGACAGCTTATGGACCCGGCAAGATATCTTACATGCTTGCTGCATGAACGTACGAACCCGGTACACTATCGCAGAACTTATATACCGGATAGTTCCGACTGGAGGCATATCCAGATGCAACACATTCACTTATACATACTCATGAGAACATGATTGTCGTAATGCATCAGATTCCGAGGGCGCTATGAAAAAGATAGTGATAAACCTCACACTCCCCGCATCGGCGGCGCTCGTCATGCTCCTCTGCGCCTTTGCGAGCGGATATATCCTCGGCAGGATGAATATCAGCGGACAGAAGCTCGTCGTTGCATCGAAGGGAAAGATCGCGAAACAGGAAACGCCCGCGTGGAAGCCGGTGACGAATACCGGCGACTGCTGGGATGAACGCAACGCCATACTTGCCGACTATACCGGCTTTATCAGCACGCCGCCTCGCCTGCTTTCGGTGACACCGGCGGAGATCAGGTTTGCGATACGGTCGAACGAGTATGCGCTCGGGTATAAGCTCAACGAAGTGCCGGCGCTGTATCTGGCGCCGGTCGTATCGGGACGTCTCCGGATAACGGCGGAAGGTGTGACGACATCGGCGGGGTTCGGCGTGATGGCCGAGTACTCGATGTTCGGCTGCGGGGTGCTGGTGAACGGGGTTCTGCCGTTCGGGGATGTGGATGTTGTGGGGTATGTGTTCGTGCGGGTGAGGTTGTAGAAGGGATGCCTCTTCTCTTCACTCAAGACCCAATGTTCTCACAAAATCGTCATAAATAATAAGTCCGTTATGCGCATCAGGTATCAGCAAGGACCCTTCATGCACTACCGCCCTGCCCGGATTGCCCTTCGTCCCGATTTCTTTTATGAGTACCGGTTTCTGCAGATCCGATATATTTACGATGCCGACGCGTGATGTTATCCTGTCGCTTACGAACAGGTATGTACCGTACACGGACGGCTTGCCCAATAGTTTTCCTCCAAAGGTGATCTTCGGCTTTTTTTCAATGCCTGTCTCAAGCGGTCCAGCCAGCCTGTAGCCGCCCCGATCCATTACCAGCATATTTTTTCCCAGCGCAGCAACTCCGCCCTCAATGGTGAATCTGCTGTTGACAGTGAGTCCTGTGTCAATTTCCTTTTTATTACGCAGAAGATCAAGCCAGCGTATACCCTTGATGTGGCAGTGCACGCAGGCATACCGGTTGTCTATCATACCCAGACCGATCTGATCATAATAAATTATACCGGCCCTGTAACTCGCGGCGGTAACGGGGCTTTCCGGATTGCTGACATCCACAATATCAAAGACATTCATATGTTCAACGAGTACATAGTTGCCTCCCTCGCAGGCAACCGACTGACGTACCTGGCCCATGTTTTCCTGCCGGAATGCACCTATTTTCCTGAGCTGTCCCTTACCTTCATACTGATAGATGGACATTCCATTCAAACCCTCGCTGATATAGGCCTTGTCTTTATACACACTTACATAGAATATATTTGCTGTTGATCTGATCGTAGTGACCTCTTCAATCTCAGGCCATAGTTTGACCACCTTCAATCCGGACATTCCCGCGGCAACCAGCGCGTATCCGTCAAGAAACGCGACATTCCGGACCTGTCCTCCCGGTCTGTAAACCCGATGGTCTTTTTCAGGCATTGCACGGTACGCCGGGATTTGTATGGGCTTCTCCGATTCTCTTTCACAGGGCAGCGCGCCTGCCACTTTTGCGATATGAAACCCGCTTTTACCGCAGGCCATGAGGACATAGTCTTTGACCGCAGTAATACCGACGACCATACCGGGATTATAGTGATTGATCACAACAGGCTTCTTGGGGTCTTTGATATTGACAATAAAAGCGCCGTTGAACGTGTCAGCGCAGTACATCAAATCCCCTGATGCTTCCGCGCTCCACATGTCAAAACCGCCCCCGTCAAAAAACGCGGGGAACTGCACCCGAGAAATAAACTCGGGCTGTGAAGGATCCTTCAGCGAATATATTTCAAGACCGTGCCCCATACCATAACCCTCGTCGCCTTCCGCCTTCGGCGCGGGCACGCCCCTTCGATGATGGCCGGTTGACACGAAGATCAGGCCGCCGAGGACATATACTCCGTCACCGTAGCCCTGAAGCTCCCGCTCTGATACCGTTTTCGGGATCCCGGGATTGCTGATATCGATCGTCGTCAAACGCCCGGCGCCCCAGTCCCCCGCATAGGCATAACCGTTTCGTATATCAACGGATTGTGCTTCATGCGTTTTGATCTTGCTTATAAAAACCGGCTTGGCCGGGTTTGAAACATCTATGAACTCAACGCCGTACTGACGCTGTGCAACGGCAAGGATGCTGCCGTTGACCTGCACTCCGGTGGCAAGCTCAATGGTATCATACTGGCAAATGAACTTCGGATTTTTGGGGTCCTTCACGTCAAAGATAAACAGCCCGTCATTCCTTGCCGTCACATAGGCAATGTTGTTTTCAACAGCAATTTGTCTGCCCTTGCCGCCAAATATCACCTTGGAAACCACCACAGGCTTCTCCGGGTCAGCGATATCGACTATAAATAAATTGTACTGCGCTGCGACATAGGCGTACGTTCCTTTCGCGCATACATCCATTGCACCGCTCATGTCCAGTGTTGCCACGGGCTCCAATTTAGCGCCGTAGTTTGCCGGAACGACAGTAATGCTTTCCTGTTTTTTTTCTTCTTTCATCGTATTTCCCTCAGCAGGATTAACAATTCTTATAGCGTCAGCCATGACAAATCCGTCCGTGTCTTTGTTCAATATAGTAATGCCGCCCTGCCCTTTTAAAAAAGTAAATGTGCCCAGCTTGCGCCAGCCGTTTTCGTGCTTGTTCTCTTTCATAGTAACGATTACCGTTTTTATCCCGTCCTTGCATTCAATGATTACCGGAACATTTGATGCCCTGTTCGCATGCGGAGAATACATGATATACAGGTCACGTATTCCTTCTATTTCAGGCGGGAGCTTAAAGGTGACGCTTTTTTGACCTTTATCGGAATTGGCATCGTGCATACAATTTTTGCCGGTTATAAATTTACCGCTATATTCGCTCATGGTCCATTTACCCTGAAAGCTCACGTGAACGGAATCTTCTGTGTCCAGTATGATCCCGCCGGCGGATAAAAAGAGGGCTGTACATAACGTGATTATTGCGACATGCATTACCAGTACGGGATTATTTTTCATACGATGTTTCCCCACTCTATTCTCCGGAGAATAACGCAGGCATTACCGCTTAAGCTATTACACATGGTATACTAGTACTGCGAACATGCTGCCGGGTAAATGGAAAATCATGCCCGTGATGGTACTTTCTTGCTCCGCCGGAAATCCTGCGGGCTCTGCCCCACGTGACGCATAAAAAGCTTCGAAAAATATCCCGGGTCACGGAACCCGACGTCGAAGGCGATATCGCCGATACGATTCGTGGTGGTCAGCAATTTCTCCCGGGCCGCCCCGAGCCGGACGCGTATGAGCATTTCCACAGGAGCGGCGCCGAACGCCGCGTGAAACGCGCGTGAAAAACGGAAGGGGGAAAACCCGGCGACAGCGGCAATGTCCTTCAGGCGCAGCGGCTCGGGAAAATGCGTTTCGATAAACCGCCGCGCGGCGAGCAGCCGCTGGTCAACCGCGCGTATCGTTTCCGGTTCCGATAGCCGGGCGATTTCGATCAGCAGATTTTCGATCATATTCTGCAGCAGGACAGGATGCGGCGTGTCGCGTGACGTCAACTCTTCATCGATGCGATGGAGCGCCTCGGCGAAAAACGCTGCCGAACGGCAGGCGACAGGGGTCTCAACGGGCACCGCGTGCCGCTTCATCCAGTGCGCGATCTTTTTCCCGCGTATGAATATCCAATACTGCCTGAACCCGCGTTCGTGCCCGTAGTAAAGGGGTGTCCCCGGCGGGAACACCAGCACCGAATGCGCGCTGATCTTTTTGCGCCCGCCGCGCAGCAGAACGGTCACGGGCGTTTCGAAATAGATGACCAGCCATGCATCGCGTCCTTCCGCAAGACGGAAAAAGTTCTCCCGTTTGAAATGCCCGAGCGAGGACACGGCGCATGCGTTCACTGCTCCGGCATGCTCATTTGCGAAATAACGATATAACCGCCGCATACATGCAGTATATCCGTCGCCGCTCTATCGTCAAGCGGTGTTTTTCGTGATTGCCGGACCGCCCGCCTGCGGAGCCGCATTGCTCACTCTGTACGGAAACCCGTGGGAACAGCACCCGCAGCTGAACCGGCAAAGAAAGCCGTATAACGTGCGGTGCATCTTACCGAACAAAACGCCCCGTAATTCGATATACACCGGTGCACCGGGTTAACAAGTTACGGGGTGTTTCTATTTGTTGGCGGTTTTAGAGGACAGCGGGGCATGGTTCGACAGGCTCACCAACAGCCCCGCTGTCCTCTAAAACCGGTATCCCGAACAAATCCAATTGATTCGGGCGGTCGTCCGGGATTTCCGGACGGTTGCCCGGAAGCGCCGGGCGATTGCCCGGAGACTCCGGACGACCGGGGAGAAGACCGGGCGATCGTCCGGAAGTCCCGGGCGGTTGCCCGTATGTTCTGGATGATCGGGGATTTTAAATGTCCGGTGGGAATTCCTGGAAAACACGCAAAATTGAATAAAAATACGATGCCGGGGTATTGTATATGCGCTATCCGGAAGAATATTGGCACAAATGTATGATTGGGGTAATCATCTGCGGTTTGCCGGAACTTTACAATATTAAATTGACAATTATATCCGGAGCATTATAATTATGAAATCAATCTCAGGGGATATCTGATAATATGAACGTTGCTATACTGAATGAATCGGGTGTATCGGTAATAACACAGGCTATTCAATCTTCTTATATCAAACCGGAATCCGAGCTTGTACGAATGTCGTCTATTCCGCCATTAAGCCCTATTAACGAATTGCGTCTATTTGTAGTTGTGCGAAGTGCATAACGATATCAAATATTATGCGGAGTAATAAATGACATATAAAGGCCCTAAATTCATGCAGTATTGCTTACCTATAATCAATATATTAAAAGATCTTGGCGGGTCTGGTAATCCATCAGAAGTCACTGATTTGGTTATTGAAAGATGCAATATCTCAGATGAAGATCAAGCAGTAACAAATAAAAATGGTGGTTCAAAGGTTAAAAACCAAATTGCTTGGGCAAGGTTTTATTTGGTTAAGTTTGGGATATTAGAAAGTGACTCCTATGGAATATGGTCAATTGATAAAAAATATTTGACAACAGATTTTACAAATGAAGACCTTTTAATTCGATTTAAACAATTTCATAAAGAGTATCATAAATTACGAAAAGGAAATAGTGAACAAGAAGATGCTCATGAAGAAGATTCTGAAGATGATTCACCAGAAGAAGTATCAGTAAAAAATTATCGTGAAGAATTATTTAACATTATTCAAACAATTAGCCCAAATGGATTTGAAAGACTTTGTCAAAAATTATTAAGAGCAGCTGGTTTTGAAAATGTAAATGTAACAGGTCGATCAAATGATGGCGGTATTGATGGTCATGGAATTGTTAAGGTTAATGCATTTGTTAATTTTAAAGTTGTTTTTCAATGCAAACGATATAAAGGCAGTGTAAGCCCTTCAATTGTTAGGGATTTCCGTGGCTCAATGGATGGTAGAGCTGATAAAGGAATTATAATAACAACGGGTACATTTACAAGTGAAGCAAAAAAAGAAGCACAAAGGGAAGGTGCAATTCCAATAGAGTTAGTCGATGGTGAAAGTATGATAAATCTATTTGAAAAACTGTTATTTGGATTAAAAGAAATAAAAACATATGCAGTTGATTATTCGTTCTTTGAAGAGTTTAAATTATGATATCGCTGGCCACTTCGAACAACATCGGGTTCGCGACATGCCCCACTGCCGCTGCTCGCGAAGCTCGCCGATTCTTGGCATTTCTGCACATCGCAAACACCGAGAACGTTAGGCACAAATTGACAATACAAACCATGGATATGAAAAATATATGAAGAAGTTACTTTCTGTTGGCTATGAAATACCTGGGCATTCAGACTGTTATATCAACTTTCGTTCGGACTCATCGTTATTAGATGCTGATGTTGTTATTTTCTTACCTGATATTTCAAATTATAAAAATGATTCATGGAATGCTTATTATCAAAATAAAAGATTCTTAAATGAACATTCATCATTTGAACTTGTTGAAGATATAAATCATTGGAAACGAGAATTGAAAAGTTTACTTGATGTTGGCAAAACAGTTTTTATAGTATTTTCTGGATATGAAGAAGTATTTATTCATACTGGCCGGAAAGAATATTCTGGTACTGGAAGAAATCAAAAAGTAACAAATCTTGTTAGTGAAATCAATAATTACTCAATCTTTCCGATCAATGTCCCTACCATAATACCCAAATCTGGTAATGAAATCAAATGTTGTGGGAATCCATATTTCACTACATTTTGGTCGGAATTTAAAGATTATTTATCTTATGAGTCTTATTTTGATGGTGATATACCAGTTCCACTTTTTATCACAAAAAATGGAAACAAACCAGTCGGTGGTCTATTTAAAATAAATAAAGGAAATATAATAATTCTCCCGTCAATACAATATGATAAAAAAGAATTTACTTCTAAGAATGGGAAGAAAATTATTTGGAATACTAAAGGATTAGCTTGGGGTAATCGTTTAGTTAATTCATTATTAGAAATTGATAAATCTTTGGTAGCCAATAATGAATTTACTCCTCCTCCTGATTGGGTGAATTCTGATGATTTTCAAACTGGACCAGAAAGAACAATTCAGAGAAAAATTATCGAAATTGAAAAAAGCATCGACATTCTAATAAACGATAGATCACAACAATATATAAGTTTATCAAACGAACAAATATTTAAAGGGCTATTGTATGAGAAAGGCAAGGCTTTAGAATTCTCAGTTATAGCTTCCCTTAGAGTTTTAGGCTATACAGCAGAGAATTACGATGACGGTATCGACGAATTTGATCAGATAATAACCTCTCCTGAAGGTGACAGATTTTTAGGCGAATCTGAAGGAAAAGATAATTCAGCAATTAATATTGATAAATTTAGACAATTAGAAAACAATATCCAACAAGATTTTACCAAAGAAAATGTAACATTACATGCTATTGGAATTTTATTTGGCAATGGGTATAGGTTATTATCACCAGAAAAAAGAGAAACTCAATTTACCGATAAATGTAGAACCAACGCTAAACGATTAAATGTTATATTGATACAAACAATGGATCTGTTTTCTGTAATAAAATATCTAAAATATAATAACGATGATATTTTTAAAAAGAAATGCAGAGAGGCAATTATAAATTCAAAAGGAGAAATTGTCATATTTCCGAAACCCGAAGTTAGTTTGCATTCTGCACCTAACACGGCGTAATGTGCGCGGCGCCACCTATCGGTCGCATGCGCCGGAAACGCTAGACAACATGCAAAAAGGCCTACGAAATAATGAGTATTGAAATGGCACATCGATTCTTTGAAAAATATGAGGAGCTATTACAGAAAGCCGATTTTATTAAACTTTGCAAGAGACTTTCTTTTCAGTTAAACGGAGTTCTTGGGCGAGATTTAAATGAGGTGGAATCCGTTAAACAATGGGTTGATATTTTTAATAGGACTCCACATTTGAACATCCCTGGGTATGAAATCAGTTTTAATTCTGTTTTTATACATGGTTTTAATCACTCAGATAAAGGCTCTTATCCTTCTGGTGTCGAGTTTGACTACTTAAATAACTTAACAGAAAAAAGAGAGCTTGCTGATATTATTTTTACAACCTCCTTCTATGAAAATAATAACAAGATACTTGAGAAAATATCTTTTAATCAAGCAAAATGGGGAGCAATCAAAAGGACAACTTCGAGTTGGGAGATAGATAAAGAACAATTATTCTTACTTACAAACTTTCCTAGATTTTCAGGAGCAAATGGTTCATTGATTCCTAATACTGATTTCAATATTGAAGATTTTTCTAGATGTCTTGGCTCCTATGGATTAATGACAACAGAGAACTTTATATATTTATCAGCAAGGAATTTACAACAACTGATAGGCGGAAAAAAGACAATAAACCTCAATGACTTTAAGAGCATCCCTTCAATAAACGCACATCCAGACTACCATAGATATTATCACTATATACCCTCAATATTTTCAAAAACGTTTTGCAATAACACATATGAATTTATTACTGATTATTTAAGTGGTAGAATTGGAGAAGTAATTATTGGAGTGTTTTTACAAAATGACAGTGCAAGATTTCTTTTTCATAATATTTTGTCCGCCATTAAGAATTTAACTAACAGTCAAGATTTTACGCGTGATTTTACTGAGTTTCTAAACAAATATGGAGACTTTAACGAAAATGACAATTTGACTAATGTCGAATATAAATTTTCCGAGAATTTGGGAATTGTTCAACTGAAGATTAAGATTGATAAAGAAAAAGGCATCGAATAATGCACGATTGCCGAACTCAGGCTCAGACGCTATCGGCAGATGGTACTACAAATAATGCACTCCCCACACTACACCAGCGCTTTCAATTCCATTATAACTTAATCTGATCTTCGATTCCATATCGTATATACCCATCACCATCTTGCGTTCCCATGCGCTCACACCATCGCCGCGGGTTATCTTCGATGTATTGCCGCACACGATTACATTCATCGTCGTCACGGATGATATGATCGTAAAAGCGCGGTTGCCAGCAGAATTCTATTGCATGTATCCGGGCGAATTGCGTAACCGCCGATTTGAATCCGCGGATGATCGACGCGAGATTTTTCGATTGCGGTGAAAATGAATTGACCGCAACGCCGTGGGTATCGGTAGGCGCGCGATGCGTCGCGCGCCTACCGATACCCACGGCTACATTATTATAGCTGTTTTCACCGATGATGATAATCCCGTGTATGTGATCGGGCATCAACACGAATGCATCCAGCGTGATATTCATGTCGGGACGTATAGCCGGCGTTTTATGCCATTCATCCCGTGTAACACTGCCGATATCCGACGGAATCATTTTACCATCGACAATCTCGCCGAAATACGGCATTCGCTGTCCGGTGCAGATGGTAACAAAATATGCGCCGGGCTGTGAATAATCGTATCCCGCAAGCCGTGCAGAACCGTTTCTGTATTTCCCGTTACTCACCTGTTCAATCCCCGCGCAAACTTCCGCGGATGTATATGTTATTACGTGCTTGAAGCGCGCCGCCCTACACCAGCGCTTTCAATTCCTTTATCACCGTATCCTGATCTTCCTTCGGCATCTCGTTATAGATCGGCAGTGCGAAGATATCCTCGCTCACCTTCTCCGAGACCGGCATATCGCCTTTTTTATAGCCGAGATTCGCGAAGCATTCCATGAGGTGCAGCGCCTTCGGATAATATATCGCCGTGGGTATGCCGTTACGCCCGAGCCCTTCGATGATGGCCGCGCGTTTAGGCGACCGTATGCAGTACTGCGCATACACCGATTCATTGCCTTTGTCGATGACCGGAACAGTGAGACTGCCCGCTAGTCCGGCGTTGTATATCGCCGCGCGTTTTCTCCGCTCGCTCATGTCGGCGTCGAAACCGTTGAACTTCTCGAGGAGTACCGCGGCCTGAAGATTGTCGAGCCGCCCCGTCATACCGATGCGCGTGTGATGATATTTCGTCTGTTCGCCGTGATGGCGTATCATCTTCATATCATTGATGAGTTTTTCATTATCGGTGAACACCATGCCGCCGTCGCCGAAACAGCCGAGCGGCTTTGCGGGAAAGAACGAGGTGACGGCAATGTCGCCGAACGAGCAGGCTTTGCGTCCGTTCCGCGCCGCACCGAACGCCTGACACGCATCCTCGATGACGAAGAGGTTATGCTTCTTGGCGATAGCGCTTATTTTGTCGTAATCGGCACATTGACCGAAGAGGTCTACCGGGATGATGCCGACGGTACTTTTGGTGATGCTTGCTTCTATCTTTGACGCATCGATATTATAGGTCTTCTCGTCAATATCCACGAAGACCGGTTTCGCGCCGAGGAACGCAACGGCTTCGGCGGTGGCGATGAACGTGAACGCGGGAACGATGACTTCTTTAGTGCGGTTGTCGTTCTCGGGTGAAAGACCGAGCGCCATGAGCGCAATGAGAAGCCCGTCCATACCCGACGATACGCCGGCCGCATACCGCGAGCCGGAATACTTTGCGAGCGTTTCCTCGAGCTCGGTGAGTTCGGGGCCGAAGATGAACTGACTCCGCGAGATGACCGATGCTATTCTCGCGTCCATTTTTTCTTTTCGTGCCAGATACCCTGCGTGCAGATCCATGAATTTCATATGGTTTCCTTCTTAGTGAACGTCGTCTATTGAATTGAATATCAGAAACAGGTCTTTCACCTGCCCCATCTCGAAAAGCCTGTCGACATTCGGCATGATATTGCAGAACGAGAACATCTTGCCGCATTTTTTGATGGACTTGAACATCATGATGAGTATTCCCATGCCGCTCGAATCGATGAACGTAACGCCGCCCATATCGAGACAGACATGCGTTATCTCCGGTTTCTTCTCGATAAGCTCAAGCGCCGTCTTTTTAAGCCGGTCGGCATTATACAGATCGATATCGCTTTTGATATGGATAAACTGAATCGTTCCTTTTTGCGTAAAATCGATATTCATATCTACTCGCGTTCTCGTTTTCGCAGCGGCTCAGCACATCGTCCGCTGGAACCATTATAACACATTTCTAAAATAAATGGTGATATTACCCGCGAAATACGCATACCGGTCACAGACCGAGCGCGGAAAGCCATGCCGCGGCGAGGAGCGCATGTCCCGCCGTTGTGGGATGACATCCGTCACTGGTCCAGCGTACGTCCTTCGCCTCGCGTATGGCTTTTTTCTGTGCTTCACGGGCGGGAACGTAGACCGCTTTGTATTCCTTTGCAAACGCGATAACGCTCTCGGTGCGTTCATCAAGGAGACGCGCGAGTTCGGTGTCGTTATCCTCGGTAATCGTCGTGGGGCTCATGAGCACGAGCTGACGCACGCCGCCGGCAAGCGCCCGGTCGATGAGCTTCCGGTAATTCGCCTTGTACTCGTCGATGGTCACATAGGTCTGATTGTTCCACATACCGCGCAATCGCCACACATCGTTCACGCCGATGGATATCGAAAGCACATCCGGCTTCAATGCCACGCAGTCCGCATCCCAGCGTTCGAGCAGTTCTGTTGTCCGGTTCCCGCCGACGCCGCGATTGAGTATCGTGAGTTTTTTGTCCGCATGCCGCACCTGCAGATAGCCGCGGATCATCGCCACGTAACCGCCGCCGAGATTGTCAGCCGCGGAAACGCGCCCGCAGTCGGTAATGCTGTCGCCCTGAAAAAGTATCGTGTCATTGTTTTTGATAGCGCTCATCGGAATCTCCTTTTAATTCAATTCGTAGATTATCGTAACCGGACCGTCATTCACGAGCCGGACATCCATCATCGCCTGAAAGCATCCGTTCTTTGTCCGCGGGAATACACCGGTAAATGCGTCTACGAACGAGGCATAGAGCGTGCGTGCTTCCTCAACCGGCATGGCATTATCATACGAAGGGCGTTTCCCTTTCGATATATCTCCGGCAAGTGTGAACTGCGAGACAAGAAGCACTTCACCGCCGATGTCGTTCACCGAGAGGTTCATCTTGTCGTTTTCATCGGAGAATATCCGCATCCCCGCTATTTTATCGATGGCTTTCGGGAACAGCGCGGCGGTATCGCCCTTTTCAAGACCTACGAATACGAGAAGGCCTTTCCGTATTTCGGCCACTGTTGCGCCGTCAACATGGACGGCAGCCTCTTTGACGCGCTGAATGACGAATTTCATAGTGCTAAACGGCGCTTTTTATGTATTCTTCTGCATTCATTATAATTAAATCTGATTTTTTATAATCCTGTTTGTTTCTTGTAATTATAACTTTAATCTTATTGTTTTTTGCCGTATATATTTGAATTGCGTCTTCGAAATCATTAAAATCTGATTCAGAAGCACTGCATATCTCGTTTTTCCCTACATTCAATATCCGTATGATCTGCTGCAGCTTCTTAATACCGCTCATCGCTTTTTCGTGATTTGTATATTTTCGTAGCACGTAATACACATTTGAGAATACTAAGCTGGAAGTATATCCCTCTATATCACCGACCTCGATCTTTGTAAATAATTGTTCGATGAATTGAACATCCGGCTCTCGATTTAATAAAAGATCAAGAATCACATCCGAGTCAAGAAATACTTTATTCATAGATATTTCTTTGACAATCTTTCTGCAATAATATCCTTATAGTCAGATGAGATATTGCCGCCCTTTACCATCCCTTTTAATTGTCTTGTGATCGGCGCAGATTTGTGATTATTCATTCTCTTATTATCTAAGGATTTCAGGTAATTTTCAACGATTGAAGATATGCTCGTGTGTTTTTTCTTTGAGTATTCCTTCGCATGAGTAATGACTTCTTTATCGAGAAGCAACGTCAATTTTGACTGCATTTCAATTCTCCTATACGTATAGGAATATAATCTACAATACGTACGAAGTCAAGATGGGTTGCGAAATATGACCCTCGTTATGCTGTTTTAGATATCTGTTATGCTGAAAATGATATTTACAATTCGATAATACGTATTATTATACCCGCATCATCATCCCGGAGGGCTTCCATGAGTAACGATATTCTCGGCAATTCGTTCCTGCTCGGCGTCAATTACTGGCCGCGGCACCGCGGACCGCGCATGTGGAGCGAATTCAATGCCGATGAGATAGACGGCGAGTTTGCCGAGATAAAAGCCATGGGGATGAACACCGTACGTATATTCCCCGTCTGGGACGATTTCCAGCCGCTCAAGGAAGTAGGCGTTGGCGATAAATGGCGCGAGATTGTCATGCGGAACGACGAGATGACAAGCTCAATTGAAAACCCCGCCATGATAGACGAGAAGATGATGAAGCATTTCGACACCGTACTCGCCCTCGCGGACAAGCACGGCCTTAAGCTCATCGTGGCGCTCATGACCGGCTGGATGAGCGGTATGCTCTTTGACGTAAGCTGGCGGAAGAACCGCAATATCTACACCGACCCGTTTATGATGAAGTGGCAGCTCCTCTACTGCGGCACCTTCGCAAAACGGTATTCCGACAGCAAGACGATAATCGGCTGGGAATACGGCAACGAGCACAACTGTTTCATGCACTGCCCCACCGGTGAATCGGCTTGGACGTGGCTCCGCTCCATCGCGAACGAAATACGCGTCAACGACCGCAATCATCCCGTTGTCTCCGGCATGCATTCGCTCACACCCTACGCAACCGACGGAACACCCTGGGGCATCGATGCCACCGCCGACAGCGCCGACGTCTTCACAGTTCACCCCTACCCGCCGTTCACTCCCGGCACCTTCATGGACTCACTCAATTCCATGCGCCCCAATCTGCACGCCACGGCGGAAAGCCGTTTCTACGCGTCGCTCGGTAAAAAGCCCTGCCTCTGCGAAGAGACCGGCACGCTCGGCGACACGAATCTCTCGGAACTCTCGTCGGCGGATTTCATTCGACGGAGACTATTCAGTCTGTTCGCCAACGGCGACCTCGGCTGCATCTGGTGGTGCGGCGTTGATTTCTCCTGCGGCGAAAAACTCCCCTACCGCTGGGTTCAGATGGAAAATGACGGACTCGGTCTTATCGACGTGAATAAACGGGTAAAACCGGCCGGGCAGGAATTCAAAAAGTTCTCCGCCGTTACCGCGAAACTGCCGAAACTCCCCGATACAAAAAAGCGCGCAGCCATCGTCATCCGCGACCGCGAGATAGGCGGCGGCGAAAAATGGACGCTCTTTTATAACGCCTATGTGCTCTGCAAACAGGCGGGCATCGAGGCGGACTTCGTCTATCCGCACGACTCGCTCGACAACTATGACCTCATCATCTGCCCGTCGATTGCGGGGCATTCGAACTATTTTGCGACAAGCTGGAACCGCATCATGAAACGGGTGGCAAACGGCGCCACGCTTTTCCTCTCATACGACGGCGGCCATTTCACGCGCTCTGCCGAGGTCTTCGGTCTTACACGCACCGACCGTGAACCGATGAAACCGGGCATGACGGCAAAAGCGGAATCATCAGTGCCGAAATCGCTCAAAGACCTTACGCTCACCGTCAAACAGGAATGGAATCTCAATCTCCGCGACACGAGCGGCACGGTGCTCATGCGCTGGAACGACGGAACACCGGCGATGACGGAACACGCGTTCGGCAAAGGCAAAGCGATATTCCTCGGCGTAGGCATCGAGGCGCAGCGCGGCCGCACGAATTACGCGCTTGAGAATGACAGCGTGTGGCGCGTCTATGATTTCCTGCGAACCACGGCGGGCATCACTGAAAAGATCGAACTTGCCGATGCTCCATTTATCGAGCGGACATATCATGCAGTTTCAGATAAAGAAGGATATTTCACCGTTATCAATCATACCGACAAAGACATCAGTGTGTCTATTACCGCCGAAAAATCGCCGACCGCACTTACGGTCATCAATGACGGTTATGGTGCAAAGGCGGAAAAAAGCGGTCCGTCATGGAAGATATCGCTTCCGGCATTCGGCTGCGGGATATTTAAAGCTGCGTGGTAGCGCTGTTCATCCAGCCTGGTTGGAACGTTTTCTATAATCACGCGGCGACATGCTGCAGTATTTTTTAAATATTTCGTTGAACTGACTCATCGATCCGAAACCCGACGACAGCGCGATATCTATCACCTGCTGATGTGTGGTCATGAGCAGCCGCTGCGCATGCCAGACCCGGTGACGATTGATGAATTCCGGTATCGTCGTCCCGAACTTCGTCCGGAAAAGCCCCGCGATATGATCCGCCGATACTCCGGCGATTTCCGCTATCTTTTCGGCATAAAGCTCATCAGTGTAATGTTCCGCGATATAGCGCGCCGCCGCAATCAGCTTCCCGCCGCCCGCGCGTGATACGTCTGCCGAAGCGAACTGCGTCTGAAACCGCATCAACCGCGCCCGTATTTCCATCAATGCTACGCCGAGACGTACGCTGTCGCGCGAGGCGATATCGTCCGACCATTGTGCGAATGACAACCGGTCGATGGATGAACGCTTCATGTCACGTTCAACGAGCATACCGCCGGACAACACCGCTTTTATAAACGCCGGAGAAAGCTCCCATGACAGAAACCATGAGAGCGGAATATGTATGAACGACAATGACTTCACGCGTTTGCGTGCGAGCCGCTGATGCGGAACGGCACCCCAGAACATGGTGAACCGGTCACGGGCAAGCACCACCTGTTTCCCGCCGATAAGCCAGGTGAGACTTTCGCCGTCAAGCAGATTGAGCTCAATATCCTGATGACTGTCCGGGTCACTCATCGGCGTGCAGTCGGTGCTTCCGGCACTGAGACCATAGGCGAAACGCGGCACAAAAACTCCCTGCATCGTGATACCGGAAAACCGGAGATTCGATGCCCATCGTCCGGAAGATTCCGGAGACATTGAAAGTATATTATACACAGCTGAAAAGTAAACGCATGGAGTCACTATGCTCAAGGTTCATCACACACAGCGATATCTCAGTATCGACGGCAAACCGTTCTACTGGCTCGGCGACACCGCCTGGCATCTCTTTCACCGGCTCACCTTTGATGAAGCGGTCCGCTACCTGAACGACCGCGCCGCAAAAGGATTCACGGTCATACAGGCGGTAATACTCTGCGAATATGACGGTTTCAAACCGAATGTAAACGGCGATGTGATATTCGACGCGATGGATGTTTCGAAACCGAACAGCGCGTATTTCAAACATATCGACCGCGTCATGGATGCTGCCGCGAAACTCGGCCTCTACATGGCGCTGATACCGGTATGGGGCGACAAGGTGGGAACGGGATTCTGGGGTGAAGGGCCGACGCATTTCATCAACGAGCAGAACGCCCGTGATTACGGGAAGTTCATCGGTGCACGATATCGCGATTATCCGGTGATATGGATGAACGGCGGCGACAGGCCCGCCGACGGCAATGAGCATATCTGGAATGCGCTCGCTGAAGGACTGAAGGAAGGCGATAAGGACACTCATCTTATGACCTATCATCCCTGCGGCGGACGGTCTTCATCCGAGTGGTTCCACAACACCGACTGGCTCGATTTCAATATGCTGCAGACGGCGCATCAGATACATGCGAACACCTACACACCCATCGCCGTGGACTACAGCCGCACTCCCGCAAAACCGTGCATCGTGGGCGAATGCGGCTATGAAGACCATCCGAGCGCCGGCGGTGAAATCTACATCGACGATTACTACGTGCGCATGGGCGCATACTGGTCGGTGTTCAGCGGCGCGTTCGGCAATACCTACGGCTGTCACGACATCTGGCAGTTCTATGACCCGAAACGTTACAAGCCCATCAACCGCGTACGTACGCCGTGGTATGACGCGCTCGATTTCCCCGGCGCTTCGCAGATGGCGCATCTCAAATCGCTTATGCTGTCACATCCGTTCTTTGAACGCATACCCGACCAGTCGATAATAGGCGACAACCAGAAAGCATCCGGCCTGCCCCACGTACGGGCAACGCGTGACGGCACGAAAGGAAAATCCGATGCGAGCTATATCATGGCATATTTCGCGGCACCGGCGAGTGTCGGCATCCGTACGAATGTCATCGCGTCGAAAAAAATACGCTGCCGATGGTACGATCCGCGGAACGGAACCTATCGCGATGCGGGCGTCATCGATAACAGCGGAGAACCGATGTTCTCACCGCCGTCTACCTGGCGCGAAACGGATTGGGTTTTAGTGCTGGATAAAGCAAACGGTCAGTGATACGCCTTGCTGTTGTCGTGTTTGAAATGCACGAATATCCGGCCGTTGTTCTTGCCGTCGTTCTCGACACGGTGATACTGGTTCTTGATCCGCGGTAAAAGAAGAAAACGCTGCACATGCTTTTTCAGCTGACCGCTGCCCTTGCCGCAGATGATCTCGATCGTCGGTATCCGGTGCTCGACAGCCTCTTCTACAACGCGATTGAGTTCGCTGTCGATCTCGTCGCCTTTATTGAAAATATCGTGCAGGTCGAGTTTTATTTTTGACATTACGGAACGTCCTTTGGAAATGCTTTATATGGAACAGTATAGCGGTACAACGTAGTTAGGTCAAGCGCTGACATTTTACACGAGCCCGCAGCATCATACGTGATTATTTTTACTTTTTCTTAAAGCTTAGATTATTAACTTTACTGTCGCTTTCGCAATCCATCCCTGGATTGCTCGCTATGCGGCTTCCATGCCGCCGCTCGCCTAAGGCATCCATGCCCTACGGCTTGCGCTCGGCGATAGCGCGGATATTGTACATGCTGCGTTATCGTACCGCATCCATGCGTTCATGGGTACTATCAGTTATTAAGATCGGGTTGCGGAAAAGTCCGCGCTATCTTGCGTATTCCCCCAAGATATGATACCGTACCTGTCACAAAATTTACGGAGCGAAACTCGTGCTTCAGAAACTTGCCGAACTTGAAGAGCGGTACGAACACATCATCGCCTTGCTGTCCGACAGCGCGATCATGAAAGATTCCCGCGCCATTCAGAACCACATGAAGGAAAAGGCCGAGATCGAAGAGATCGTCGAGCGCTATCGCCGCATCAAAGCGATAGACCGGGCTATCATCGAAGCACAGGACATCATCAACGAAGGCGCCGATAAAGAAATGATCGCCATGGCCGAAACGGAAAAAGCGGAGCTTGAGAAAGAACGCGCCGCGGCAATGGAAACAATACAGTTTCTGCTCATACCGAAGGACAAGCACGAAGGTAAAAACATCATCATCGAGATACGCGCGGGAACGGGCGGCGAGGAATCGGCGCTCTTCGGCAGCGATCTCTTCCGTATGTATAACCGTTTCGCCGAGCGCAAGGGCTTTACCGTCGAAATCATCGACGCGAACACCACGGAACTCGGCGGTTTCAAAGAGATCATCTTCTCGGTCAGCGGAAAAAACGTTTATAAATACCTTAAATATGAAAGCGGTACGCACCGTGTGCAGCGCGTGCCGAAGACCGAAGCATCAGGCCGGGTGCACACATCCGCGGCTACGGTGGCCGTTCTTCCCGAGGCGGAGGAAACCGACGTTGTCATCCGCGACGAGGATCTGCGCATCGACGTCATGCGTTCCGGCGGCGCCGGCGGCCAGCACGTGAACAAAACCGAATCCGCAGTGCGAATGACACATATTCCCACCGGCATCGTGGTGGTCTGTCAGGAACAGAAAAGCCAGATTAAAAACCGCGCCAAGGCGCTTCAGGTCATGCGTGCGCGGCTCCTTGAAAAAGAGGAGAACGAACGCCAGTCAAAAGAGGCGTCGGAACGGAAATCACAGATCGGCAGCGGCGATCGTTCGGAAAAGATCCGCACCTACAATTTTCCGCAGAACAGACTCACCGACCACCGCGTTAACCTCACACTGTATAATCTCGACATCGTCCTTGACGGCGCTATCGATGAAATCATCGAGGCGCTCATGAAAGATGAAAAGGACCGTCTGCTTGCCGCTTTTGCCGGCAAATTATAGCCCGTAACAACCTTTATTTTTAGCAAAAATTCGCACATTTTTGACTTGACAAAAAGTAATTTTCATGTATAATGCCTGCACCCTTTTGATACCCAGATTGCTGGGGTGTCGTCAAGTGGTAAGACAGCAGGTTTTGGTCCTGTTATTCGTGGGTTCGAATCCTACCACCCCAAAAGCGGTTGCCTCTTGACGAAGAGGTGATTGTTATTTTATATCTCAGGCAATGCCAGGGAACGGCCATGTTGAATTATGACATCCGTGTTTTCAGCGGCTCGTCGAACAGACCGCTTGCTGAAAAGATAGCATCAGAACTCGATCTCACCCTCGGTGAGATGGAGCTGTCGCGCTTTGCCGACAATGAATGCTTCGTTCAGGTCAAGGAAAGCGTCCGCAACAAGGACGCCTTCGTCATACAGTCAACCTCCAATCCGGGAAACGAACACTGGATGGAAATGTACCTCATCATCGACGCGCTCCGCCGCGCTTCCGCAAAACGAATCACGGCGGTCATCCCCTACTACGGCTATTCACGTCAGGACAGAAAACACATCCCGCGTGTGGCGATCAGCGCCAAGCTCGTGGCGAATCTCCTCACGACAACCGGCGTCGACCGCGTGCTCGCGATGGATCTCCACGCAGCGCAGCTCCAGGGTTACTTCGATATACCGGTCGATCATCTGACGGCGGTATCGGTATTCATCAAGCGCTTCAAGGCACTGGATCTTTCCAAGATAATGATCATTTCGCCGGATATCGGCGGCGTGGTACGCGCGCGGAAATTCGCGTCGTATCTCAACCTCGATATCGCCATCATCGACAAACGGCGGCCGAAGGCGAACGTCAGCGAAGTGATGCACATCATCGGCGATGTCGCGGGCAAGGACGGCGTCATCATCGACGACATCATCGACACCGGCGGCACCATCGTGAAGGCGGTTGAAGCGCTCAAGAAAGCCGGCATGGGAAAGATATACGTTGCCGCGACACACGGCGTATTTTCGAACGACGCGCTCAAGCGTCTGAACGACAGCGGCGCCGAACGGATCTTCGTCGGCGACAGTATCCAGGTGAAAGGCGTCGAGCAGTATCCGAAGATCGAAGTATTATCGCTGGCGCCGCTCTTCGCCGAGGGCATACGCCGCATCCATAAAGAGGAATCAGTTAGTTCGCTATTTTTAGAATAAACGACCGATCTGATGAATATCAACATACGAGGTAGAAAATGGAAACCATGAAAATCGAAGCTATCAAGCGCACGAACGCGCAGAAAAGCGTGAATAACGATCTGCGCACGAAAGGCTATATCCCGTCAATCATGTACGGCAAGGAAAACACGCTCATCGCGGTAAAACGCGCCGCATTCGACAAGGTGTTTTCGAAATCCGGCGAACACTCGCTCATCGACATCGTCATCGACGGCGAAGGCAAAGCGCGCCGCGTGCTCATCAAAGATTACGCCATCGACCCGGTCGAGCGTCATATCATCCACGTCGATTTCCTCGAAGTCGATGAGAACCGCAAAATCCGCACGAACATCCCGGTGCACCTCACCGGAACACCCGCCGGCATCACCGAAGGCGGCGTACTCGAGCATTCGC
Source organism: Spirochaetota bacterium (assembly GCA_016214035.1). Taxonomy (GTDB): domain Bacteria; phylum Spirochaetota; class Brachyspiria; order Brachyspirales; family JACRPF01; genus JACRPF01. The sequence continues at coordinate 80,901 of JACRPF010000007.1, forward strand.
AGTATACCGTGTACGTGCAGTGTCTCCCGTCGAACATCCCCTCACACATCGACATCGATGTCACCCAGCTTAATATGGGCGAATCACTTCACCTCTCCGACCTCGTCATGCCCGCCGGCGTTGAACTCGTCGACGATCCGAAAAAAGCATTGTGCGCGGTCGTTGCTCCGGCGAAACTCGAAGAAGTCAAACCGGCGGCTGCAGCTGCCGCAGCTCCCGCGGAAGGCGAAGCGGCAGCGGCTGGCGCAGCACCTGCGGCCGGCGCGGCTCCGGGAGCCGGTGCGGCATCTGCGGCCGGCGCAAAAGACGCCAAAGCAGAAGCAAAGCCCGAAGCAAAAGGGGCAAAGGACGCCAAGGCCAAGAAGTAGTGGCGGTGAACGTTGGGCGATACATTCCTGCAGCAGCATGAAGGAAACAGCATGAAATTGGTGTTGGGGCTCGGAAACCCGGGCGACTTCTATGCCATGCATCGGCATAATATCGGTTTTATTATGATCGAACGGCTGGCAAAGAACCTCGGCATGAAGATGGACATCCGTAAAAAGAAGACCATCTTCGCCCGCGGCAAGATGAACAACATCGAATTCCTCCTCTTGAAACCGCTCACCTTCATGAATCTCTCCGGTGAAGCGGCACTATACATGGCCAGTTTCATGAAGATCACCGTGAAAGACGTCATCGTAATATACGACGATATGGACATACCGCTCGGAAAGTTCAAAGTGCGTGTCGGCGGCAGCGACGGCGGACACAACGGCGTGAAATCCATCGCCGAATCGCTGAAAAGCCCGGAGTTCACCCGAATACGCATCGGCATCGGCAGACCGAAAAAAGGCGGCGATATCGCCGATTATGTGCTCTCGCCGTTCACCAAAACAGAACGCGAGAATCTCCGCACAATTTCCGACGGCATCATCGACGCGGTCAAGCTCTGTATGTTCCAGTCACCGGTAATAGCGATGAACAAATACAATAAGCGTGACTGACAGAACGGAACCGCAGCTACCTGCATCAGCAGCGGTTCTCCGCCGCATCACGAAAAAATATCCCGATAGTTTCTTCAGGATCGCGCGCATCGTTTTACACTCGCTCTGGCGAAGAACAGGCATCGTCGATACCGGCAGCAGTGCTGCGGTGTCATTCGAAACTATTATCGTTACGCGTTACGGGTTTGATCCTGCTCACTTTCACGCCGTCATCAATTTATATCAGGATGAACCGCCGCTGCCGTCTTCAATCTCCGACGAACTTTCAGCATCGATAATCGCGCACGGCATTGATACGGACACCGTCACCGCCGCATTTGAAACGGCACTGGCGGCTGATACGCCCGACGGCACCCATTATACCCCGCCGGAAGTCGTGACATTCATGTTCGAACGCCTGCGCATCCATAACGCATCAGAACAGATCATCTATGACCCCGCCATGGGCTGCGGCGTATTTCTGCTTGAGGCCGCACGACGCGGGCTTTCCGGTTTCACTGACAGCACACACGATACGGCAGAACGCTACCGCACTGTCGTTGAATCGCTCCACGGTGTAGAAATCGATTCGCGCGCGCATCAGACGGCGCTCGTCAACCTGCTCATAACACTCGCCCCCGCGGCACGGCATCTCATGGAACGAAACATTACTCCCCCGAAACTTCGGCTCAATCTCGTCTGCGCCGATGCGCTCACCCGAACCGATGCTGGATTTGCCGATATCGTCATCATGAACCCCCCGTATATCGGAGAGAAGGGGCACAAGGCGCTTTTCGACCGCACGATGCGTGAGGCCCCGCGCTGGCGTAAACACTATCAGGGCAAAATGGACTACGCATACTGGTTCATCATCCGCGGGGTCGAGTCGCTTAAACACGGCGGGATGCTCTGCGCCATCACGTCATCGTACTGGCAGACGGCATATGCCGCCTCGACATTGCGGCAGTATCTGCTCAATCATGTACGCATCCGCGAGATCACATCGCTCGGCAATATGCCGTTCCGGTTTGCCAAAGGTGTTCATACCGCCGTCTCGGTATGTGAGCACTGCTCAGATGCGGCGGCACGCGCTGAACACCGGCCGTTCATCATACGCCTTGACAGCCATACCGGAGCGGCAATGCAATCCATCGCCAGTGCCGCCGGATTGCCGCCGGGAAAGACAGCATCAGGCGTGAGTATTTCTTCTTACACCGCAGCTGAAACGCAGTCGATGCTCGGCGGCGGGCCGTGGCATTTCACCAATCCCGAAAAGCGTACCGCCGGTTTTTCGGCGTCCACTCATATTCCGCTCGGCGCCATCTGCGATATCAATCAGGGCATGGTGCCTAATCCGCAGCGGACGGCACGCGCGCACGTTGCAGCGGGGTTGTGTGAAAAAGCCGGAGAACCCATTTTTGCCTTCACCGAAGAACAGTATCGAACGTTTATTGAAACCTGCACCCCGGATGAACGCGAACACTTCGTCGCGCTCCACAAGAATTCCGATATCGCCGCATTCACACTGAAAAAGCCGCGGCGCTATGTTCTTTATGTCACCCCCGACACCGATATAGCATCCGCCCCCCGGCTGCATAACCATCTCTCACGCTACAAAGAAATACTCATACACCGGCGTGAATGCCGGACGGGACGCATCCCCTGGTACTCGCTTCACTGGCCGCGAACCCGTATGCTCTTCACCGAACCGGCTATCGTCTGCCCGTACCATGCAAAAACACCGGTGTTTGCGGTCGCCGAACACGGCTGTTATGCGGCAACCGATGTGTATTTCATCACCTTGAAAAAAGAAAATACCGTGGAACGTCTTGCATGCCTCGCGGCACTGCTCAACGCAGCAAATACCCGGAACTGGTTTGCGGAACACGGTTCACGAAAAGGCGCCATGATGCTCTGTGTCACCAATACGCTCAAGGACATCCCTATACCGCGAGATTATATCGATAATTTAGATCGTTTCACCGCGGTCACCGAAGCAGCGCTATCATGCATCCGCGGCAATACCGATTGCTCTGCGGTTGAAAAGCTTTTGCCGAAAGATCTTTTTTGAAGAAACGACTGCAAATCATTGCAATTATGTGGCATATCAAAACGACATCACTGCAACATGAAATAACTATGCAACATTTAGAATTAAGTACAATTGATCAACAACCAGCACCCTGACCGCCGACACAACCATCTCACACATTGCGCGCGCGATGTGAGGTGAAAAATGTGTTTTCCGAGCACCGCATTGTACAACAATAACTTATAGAATCGTAGAATCCACTTCAGAACAACAATACCGGCGCCGCGACACGATGTCGCGGACTCAGCACCGTCTGTCCAGGATGGACAGCCGAGTGCGCGTGCGGTGCTCGGAAAACACATTTTCCACCGAACCAAGCGTGCATCCCCCACATCCCGCACACTACTTCCCCTCCACCCGTATATTCGTAGTACTCCCGGCCATGCCTTCACCCGGAAGTCCGACCGTGATCTTAGTCCATTCGCCTTCCGCTGCGGCGCCACTGCCTTTCCACAATCCGCGCAACGAAATATGCAGCTCTGAAAGCGTATGTCCCGGATCCGCTGCTGAAAGAAGCATTCCATTACTCTCCTTCGACAGCATCAGAACGCACGGCTCTTCCGAACGCACTTCCATTTCGCCGGATGTCACCGTACCGTTTTTCCAGAACACAGCTGATATCGATCCGTCAACGGCATCAACAACAGCCTGCAGTGAGGGGTCATTGGAAAGCGTTTTCCATAACGGGACCTGCACACGTTGTTCTACATTTACGGCATCCGGCAGCGGCAGTACCGCGTATTCGTATGAACCGGTTTTTCCTGCATCATGAGCGAGATGCATGCGGACTACGCTACCGGCTGCGGTATCTTTCGTTCCCGTTGTCTTGAGATCAGTCCATTTTCCGGTTACCTGCCGGATCGTCAGATGCATATCCTGGCCCGGGCCGAAAAGATATGCGATGCCGGCATGCCACACCGCACGGACATCGCCCGTTACTTCTCCCGACGCCGTTGTACGGCCGGGATTCCATATCGACACATCGCCGCGCAGAAACATCTGATTGACACCGGTAAACAGCGGACCATTTCCGCTGTCCTCGATACCGGCGCCGAGCGCTATCATGCCCCAGGGCCGGAAAAACCATGCCTTGCGCGCGGTGACCGGCTCTCGTTTAAAATCCATGGCAATCACCGCCGCGGTTTTATATACCGCGCCGCCCACCCAGCCGTTGCCGCCGTTCTTGTAATCATCCTTTGATTTCTGTTTCACCGGCTCCGCGATATCGCGTCCCGTGACGCCCGGAAGTCTCCGCCAGTCGAGGAGCGGCTGCAGATCCTCCTGCTCGTCACCGCGAATGCGGAACCAGGTGACGCCGTCGGACAGATGCAGACCCATTTTGTTCTCGTCGTTCACGGTTGTCTCGATCCTCATGACGCGCGAACTCATGAGCTTGAGCGATGCAAACCATGACTGCGTTCGCTGCACCAGATATTCGCTTCGCCAGAAATACCGTGCGCCGAACGGCTCTGCCGCGGTATTCGTAGCCGCATACCGGAGATACACGGCATTCAGTTCATTGCTGCGGCCCGCATCTACCGCCGAGAGTGCCCGAGCACTGCCGGCGAGGCCTCTCCCCTTCGAGTAGGCGCTTCTCGGTCCGTCAAGCTGCCTGCCGCACGCCGAAAGATCGAACCATTGTCCCCAGAGCGGCCACTGCGAATGCTCGATAGTGTACCCGGAGAGAAGCGCGATCTTCTCCGGCGGATACGCCCATCGTGTGCCTTGCAGCTGGCGCGCCAGTTTGATCTGTGTACTGAGCCACGCGTTGCCGTAATTGCCCGTCTGCAGCATCGGCCCGTGCTGATGAAACGACCAGTCCGGCTGCAGTCCCTCATCCGTCGTCATGCGGACTTCTTCGGTGAGCGCCGTGAGCGCGAGTTTGACGAGGTCATCATCGCCGGTCATGAGTCCGAGAATGAGATTGTTGTTCGCAACCCACGTTCGGTTCGCTCCGGTGAACTTCTCCTGCTCCTTACCCGCGGCGCGCATCGACTCGAATGCGGTGTTGCGCAGATCATCGGGAAGCACCTCGGCACACAGCAATAACGCCGGCCCGAGTATCTGGGGAATACCGATGGTCTGATGCCACCAGTTATCGCTTTTGGGTTTTACCGTAAACCAATATTCCAGACAACGCTTCACGGCGTCGCCCATGGTTTTGCCTCGTTCACTGTCCCATCCGGCACGCGCCCCGTCCTGTGCGAGCATCTTCACGCGATCCATGTGCTTGGACGGATCGAAACCGGAACGGGTACGGTCGGCGTAGTTCACGTCCTTCCACGAGCCGTCGGGCTGCAAACCGGAAAGATATTTATCCACGGACGATGCCGATGGCGCCCCGGCAAGCACCTCCTCGCGTATCGTGTCGAGCACGCGTTTTGCGTCGTCATCGATAGCGCACAAAGATACAGATACGAGCATAAGCAGCAAGGACATAAACCGCGGCATGGCAAACCGGATGGTATTTATATTTTTTGTGTAGCTCATACAGCAGAGTATATGACCGTCACGATGTTCCGTCAACTGCAGGCGGATGTTTTGCCGAGCCGCTCTAGCAGCGCATACCGAAACGAGAACGCTATTTCCGTTTACCGAGCATAATCAGATCGACGAACATACGCTCAACATTCACGCGATGCACCATGATGCGCACGCGGTCGCCGAGCATATACATGTTCCCGCCGCGTCCGGTTAGCGAGTGATCGTCCTCATTGAACGTGTAGCTGTCCTGCGCGAGGTCGGCGAATCGAACCAGCCCCTCAACGGAGTATTCGGAAATCTCCACAAACACTCCGAACGATGTCACGCCGGTGATGATGGCGTCATATTCAAGCCCCACCTTATCCTTCAGAAAGCGGGCACCCTTGATCTTCGCGATGTCGCGCTCTGCCTCAACCGCTATACGTTCCTGCTTGGAACAGTGTTCAGCGACGGCTTTCAGCTGCTGGAAAGCGCCCGCGCCGATATCCTTCGCACCCCGCATGATCTTCTTCAGAAGCCGATGTACCACGAGGTCAGAATATCGCCGTATCGGCGAGGTGAAATGCGTATAAAACTCGAACCCGAGGCCGTAATGACCGATATTGTCCGTATCGTAATATGCCTGTTTCATGGAACGCAGGAGCAGCGTCAGGAGGAGTTTTTCATCCGGCTTTCCTTTAATCGATTCCATGAACGGCGCGAAATCAATATCATTCGTCTTCGCATCGTGCGTGAGCTTGTAACCGCGGTTAAAGGCGATGCGTTCAAAATTGGCAAGCTTATCCTCGTCCGGCAGGCCGTGCACGCGGTAGAGCGATTCGGTATGCTTTGAAAGATATTCGGCCACAACACGGTTGGCAAGGAGCATGAGCTCTTCGACAATGCGGTGTGTATCGAGCCGCTTTTTGGGCCCTATCGTCACCGGCTCACCGCGTTCATCAAGAACGATCTTTCTTTCATCAAAGTCAAAATCGATACTGCCGGTGGACACACGCTTAGCGCGGAGCACCGCCATAAGTTCATTGGCGTCATGCAGAAGCTTCTTAAGCCAGTCGTCTCCGGCCGCTTTTCCGTCGATGACATCCTGCGCATAGTTATACGTGAGCCGCGCTTTTGAGCGGATCACCGTGTTCGCAAAACGGTAATTCCTGACCGTACCGTCTGTTGCGAGGTCCATGATAACGCTCATGGTAAGCCGCGGCACGTTGGGGTTCAGCGAGCAGATGCCGTTGGATACCGCGAACGGAAACATCGGTATGACGGTGTCGATGAGGTAAAAGCTGTTCGCCCGTTTAGCGGCCTCCCGGTCGAGTGCGCTGCCCTCGGGGATGAAATGTCCCACGTCGGCGATGTGAACGCCCACCGTATAACCGCCGTCGGTTTTTGCAACATTGATGGCGTCATCGAAATCCTTCGCATCCTCGCCGTCTATGGTCACCACATCCCATTCCCTGATGTCTTCGCGGCCGGCAAACGCCGACTCAGGTACTTCCGCGGGAATTCCCTTAAGCTCTGGTTCCACCTTCTTGGAGAAAAACCGCGGAAGCTGATGTTTACTGATGATATAGGCAACATCGTCCTTCGCGTTGTACGGCACCGGCATGAACGGTTTGCGTTCGCGTTCACCATCTTTTCCGCCGGGAACTCGTACACTCCGCCGTGCGGGCGCCGGTGTTCCGCGTGCGATCATTTTTTCGCCGTCACGGGTAAGCCGGAACGTGCCTTTTTTCCGTGCGCGCATGAGAAGCCCCCGATCAACGGCTTCGTCGACCAGACGCTCCACGGACCTATATTCCTTCTCGGACAGGTCCAAATGCTTTATCAGCAGATGTTTCTTGACCATTTTATATTTCTGTGCAAATTGCAGTAATTCTTTGATAATCATATTACTCTCTTAAATCTAAAATCTGTTCCCCGACCGTAATCGGGAGACGTACGTAATTTTTTCTCCGCATTCAATCGATCTCGTCAAACAATACAACGAACGAAAACGAACACGAGTAAAATATCCTCTTCTCATAACCATGCGCATCACTGCGCGGAATGTTTCTTCTATTTCGTTTGTTTCTCCATACCTGTGTTGCTGAACGGCTGTTCTTTTCCGAAATCGGGAAAATACACCGAACTGCTTTCCATCTCCTGAATGAGCAGATTCTCAAACCCGAGCTCAACGGCATAATCCACAACACCGTTATATTCCTTCGGCGTAATGCTGCGCGCGACGGCGGGATATTCATTCGCGCGGTACTTCGGCGCATACTGGCTCATGATAGACAGTGTCACGCCGGTCATGCCGTTATCCTTAAGCCAGAGCAGGAACTCATAGCTGCCCGCAATGTCGTCCGGCAATACCAGGTGACGTATGATGACACCGCGGACCGCGATATCATCGCTGAACGTCAGCGCACCGCATTGACGATACATTTCCCGGATTGCCTGACGGTTCACGTCGACATAATTCACACCGGCATGTGAATAGCGTTCGGCGTGTGCTCCGTCGCTGTATTTCGCATCCGGCAGATACACATCCACGATACCGTCGAGCAGCGTCAGCAGCTCCATGCTGTCATAGCCGTTCGTATTGTAGACAACCGGAATATCCCCGCCGTCACGATAGAATTGCATGAGCCCCAGCACCGCGGGATAGATATACTGCGTCGGCGACACCAGATTGATATTGCAGGCGCCTTGATCGGCAAGTTTCCGGTATATCGATGCGATCTCCTGCTCATCGAGAAGATCGCCTTTACCGTCATGGCTTATTTGATAATTCTGGCAGAACACACATCTGAGATTGCATCCCGCAAAGAACACGGTACCCGATCCGCCTTTGCCGACAATGGGCGGCTCTTCGCCGAAATGCAGCGTATGCGATGCAATTGAAGCGCTTCGAAAATCACCTGTAATGCCGCAAACACCGCTTTCATTGCGCGTACGGTCAATACCGCATCGATGTCCGCAGCATATGCATGCGGCCAGTGTTTGTTCAAATGCCGGTATTCGGGATTGTATGATGTCTGCTTTTTCGGAATAGTTCATTAATATTGGTCTGTATGGATGATATACTACTGTTCTTTCAGATAAAGTCAAGCGGACCGGTCATTTTTTCTTCGCACAGGTGATAACAGCTTTCGCCGCGCGAAGTACAGCGCCCGTCTTTCCGAGAAGCCCGCGCACCCGGGCAAGTTCATCGCGTACCGCACGATATGCGTCCGGATCGTTCAGCCAGAAAGAAATATGCGCGGCTATGGCATCGGACGTACAGTCCCGCTGGATGAGTTCAGGCACCGCCAATCTTCCCAGCATGATGTTCGGCATACCTATCATCTGCCCGCGCACCACCATTTTCCCGATCATGTAGGTGAGCGCGGATGTTCTATAGCATATCACCATCGGAATGCCGTGCACCGCGGCGAGAAGCGATGCGGTACCGCTCGCAAGAATCATCGCATCGGCGGAGGCGTATACGTCATCGGCGGCGTTCTCCCCTTCGATGATTGTCAGCGGGAGGGCGCTGCGGTCCTTTCGGGATTGTATGGCTTTTTCAATCGCCCTCCTGTACCGCGCATGAGCAAGCGGCAGCCGGAATTGAATCCTCTCCCCGAATAGGCGATGCAGTTTTACCGCGGCATCGAGGAATACTCCGGTCAACTCCCGTATCTCCTGATTTCTGCTTCCCGGCATGATTCCGATCGTAATTTTTTTTGATGAAATCTTGCGCACTTTTCCCGGGGCTATATCTGCGAACGGATGGCCTTCACATATTGCCGTACAGCCGTGTTTTTTATACACATCGTAATCGAACTTGAACGGCGCGATTATCAGATCGCATGTAGCCTTGAGCTTGTCGGCATTCGCCTCGCCCCAGATGCCCACATGCGGCGGGAAATAATACACATTGGGAATACCGTTTTTCCGGCAGTAGCTCGAGAGAATAAGATTGAATCCCTGGTTGTCAATCAGAACAACGAGGTCCACCGGATGTGCCGCAAAATACCGCTTGATCCTGCCGTATGCAGCCAGCGACGGAATGATGGCGACCAGCGGCTCTACGATACCTGCGGCCGAAAGTGCGGTAATATCATCAATGAGCGATACTCCGGCGGCGCGCATATAATCCCCGCCGATACCGGTGAGTTTGACGCCGGGAGCGATCCGTTTGAGCGCTTTCGCAAGCCCCGCGCCGAGCATATCGCCCGATATTTCTCCCGCGGACATGAAGATGTTCATACGTGACCGGCGATGCCCCGCTGCGATGCCTTAAGGAATTCTACGAATATCTTCTGATGTTCGCTAAGTGTTCCGCTTTTCTCATGAAATTCGATAAAATCTTTTTTCGACATCGTGGTATGATACCATGCGTCGTGTATCGCTTCGACTGCTTTGATGTCATCGCTTTTAAAACCTTTACGGCGAAGACCTACAAGATTGAGCTTGAAAACCTTTGCCGGATTATGGTCGGCGAGAGAATACGGCGGAATATCAAGCGCCACCTTTGCGCCGAACCCCAGCATGCAGTACGCGCCGATACGGCAGAACTGGTGGACACCGACACATGCCGAGATGAATACGTCGCTGAAAATCTCCACATGGCCGCCGCACGACAGATTGTTCGCGGACACCACACGGTCATGCACGATACAGTCGTGGGCTATGTGTACATTCTCCATGAAATAGTTATTGTTTCCGACAATCGTGACCCCGTTCTCGTTCTTCGAGCGGTGTATGTTCACGAACTCCCTGAATTCATTACCGTTGCCGACGAGTGTGCGGCTGACCTTCTTCTTGTCAAAGCTAGTATCCTGCGGCAGATCACCGATGACCGCATGCGAATGTATATGATTGCCGTCACCGATGGTGAGATACCGCTTCAGGACCACATGCGATTCGATGATATTGTCTTTGCCGATGACAACATCATCCTCGACGATAGCATACGGCCCGATGACCGTCCCGTCACCGATGACCGCCGTGGGCGCGATTATCGCCGTCGGATGTATCGTTGCCGCCATTACTTCGCCTGCGCCTTGTCGCGGTCGACAAGCCATGCGCCGAGATCAGCTGACGATGCAAGCTCGCCGTCGACCTTTGTCTCACCGTGCATCTGAACGATCGTCGTGGACGAACGCTCGATGAAACGGGTTATCGTTATTTCCATGCGCATAACATCGCCGGGGATGACCGGTTTTTTGAACTTCACATTGTCGATCGTGGTGAAAAAGATCACCTTATTCTTGACTTCAATGCCTTTTTTGGTCAATTTATCGCCGCAATAGATGCCGCCCACCTGCGCCATCGCTTCAAGCTGCAGCACGCCCGGCAGTATGGGATTATCCGGGAAATGGCCGGTAAATTGGGGTTCATTCATGGTGACGTTCTTGATGCCCACGATGCCGTTCTCAGTAAGCTCGACCACTTTGTCGACGAGCAGGAACGGATAGCGGTGCGGAAGGAATTTTAAAATATCGTTGATGGTGAAAACGCTCATAATGCCTCCGAATCAAATATGTAATAATACGTCATTGTATGTCGCCGGTATGATAATGTCAACCAAATGCCACCGGTAATTGCATTTTCACTCTAAACCGGTTACACTTACTGATATTTTCCGCAAAGGTTTTACCATGGAACAGTCCGCGCTCAGAGCACGAAACGAAATTCCCGTTACCGACCAATGGAATCTCACGCCGCTTTTCAACGATGAATCCGCCTGGGAATCCGCATACAGCGATGTAGAGGCGATGCTGCCGCGCTACAGCGGCTTTAAGGGTACCGTCGCAGCTTCGGCACAGGCGCTCCTGTCGGTCATCGAGTTCGATCTCGATGTATCGCGCCGCATCGACCGTATTTATACGTACGCGCATCTTAAAAGCGATGAAGATAAAACCAATCAGCGTTATCTAGGTTTCATGGAGCGTATGTCAAACCTCGCCCAGCGCGTCTCCGAAACATCAAGCTGGATCATGCCCGAGATCATGGCAATCGATACCGCGCGTATGAATGAACTCGCTTCCGACAAACTCCTGGCGCCGTATCGCTTCTACCTTGAAAAGATACTCCGCATGAAGGCGCATACGCTTTCAGAAAGCGAGGAGCGGCTCATGGCGCTTTCGCAGGAAACGCTGTCGGGCGCGCATGAGTTTTTCAGCCAGCTTGAAAACGCCGACATGAAATTCGGCACCATCGTTGATGATAACGGCAGTGCACGCGAACTGACACACGGCAATTTCATCACCTTCCTCATGAGCGAAAACCGCGATTTCCGCAAACGCGTATTTGAGCAGTATTACGCGCAATTCGAGGCGCACAAACACGCGCTTGCCACGGCGCATGCGTCATCGGTAAAAGGCGACTACTTTTATGCGACAGCCCGGCATTACGACAGCGTCCGGTCGTCGGCACTCTACTCGGACAATATCAACAATGCGGTGTACGACAATCTCATCGCCACCGTCAAGAAAAACCTCGCTCCGCTGTTCAGCTACTACGGCACCAAAAAGAAGTTTCTCGGCGTGAGCGAGCTTCACGCATATGACCTGTATGCGCCGCTGGTAAAAGATATAGACTTCCATATGAGCTATGATGAAGCAGTCGAGACCTGCATAGAAGCACTCGCACCGCTCGGCAGTGAGTATTGTGCTGAGCTGAAAAAAGGCCTCACCGCCGGCTGGGTGGACCGCTATGAGAACCGCGGGAAACGCAGCGGGGCATATTCGTCCGGCTGTTATGATTCACCGCCGTACATTCTGATGAACTATGAACCGAAGAACATCGGAAGCGTCTATACGCTCATACACGAGGCCGGCCATTCCATGCACTCGCTTTACTCGCGCAAAAAACAGCCGTACGTATACCACAACTACACGATATTCGTAGCCGAAGTAGCGTCGACGGTGAACGAATCGCTGCTCACCGAGCATCTGATGAAACGTTACAGCGGCGACGAACGGATGAAGCGGTATATCCTCAACCGTGAAATTGAGGACATACGCGCCACGCTCGTACGCCAGACCATGTTCGCCGAGTTCGAGATGCGCACGCATGCCATGCGCGAGGCGAACGAGCCGCTCACACTTGAGAGCCTTACCGCGCTGTACACGGAATTGCTCAACGATTATTTCGGCACGTCGATGGTCATCGATAAAGAACTTACGCTTGAATATCTGCGCATACCGCATTTTTACTCATCGTTCTATGTATACAAATACGCAACCGGGATATCAGCGGCACTCGCTATCTCACGGGCGCTCGCCGACGGCACGCCGGACGCCCGTAAACGCTACCACGATTTCCTCGGCCTCGGCGGGAGCGCCTTCCCCCTCGATGAACTGAAAACGGCGGGCGTCGATCTTTCCACTCCGGCACCGATCGAAGACGCAATGCGGCATCTCGCCGGACGCATTGCCGCGTTCGCAGGAGTGTAGCACCGCACCATGGCAGCACGCAGGGAGCGTATAACCGAATTACGGACGCTGTACCGGGAGCTTCGTCCGCGCATCATAGCACGCGAACAGGAATTCAAACGGATATTCAAAACCGCCGACAACGAAGCGCTTTTCACCGAGCTTGCGTTCTGCATCCTTACGCCTCAGTCGAGAGCGCATCAATGCTGGAAGGCTGTTACCGAATTGAAGAACCGCGGCCTTGTCATGAACGGCAGTGCTTCCGCCATTGCCCGTGTGCTATCGGGCATACACGGCGTACGTTTTCACCATAACAAGGCACGCTACATCGTAACCACACGGTCCATGCTTATGCGCGATGGAGAACCCGACATCCGGCAGTATATCAACCCGGAAGATGTTTTCGGCACACGACGTACTATCGTCCGGCTGGCGAAAGGCATCGGCATAAAAGAAGCAAGCCACTTTTTAAGGAACATCGGCTTCGGCGAAACGCTTGCCATCATCGACCGGCATGTGCTCAGAAATCTCATCCCGCTCGGTGTGGCCGTGAAACTGCCGAACACAATTACCGAAAAACGCTATTATGCACTGGAGCAGAATATCGCCCGGTTCGCACAACGTATCCGAATACCGCTCGCGCATCTCGATTTCGTGCTCTGGTATAAGGAAGCGCATGATATCTTCAAGTGAGCCGGGGTAACATAATTTTATGGTTGAGCGCTCTCAAAAACAGCCGATAATCAAGGGGAATCATCAGCAAACGCAAGGATTTCCCATGCGCAAAGGCATCGTCGCAACACTCATTCTTTTTCTCGCATCAGTCGCCATCATCCTGTTTTCATTCAGCCTGAGCGGGCGTCCCTCATACGCACACGGCTCGAGCTCCATGCCGTTCATCACCAACGGCAGCACGGATATCGAGGAAGATGAGGATAAGGTGTTCATCCGCCACCGCATCGAACCGTACAGCCAGTCATACGGCGGATCGCGCCGTTTCATGGGAAAAAGCATACAGCTCCGCGACCGCAACGACCTCATCGAAACGGGCAATGTGAAGATTAAACAGCGAGTCTCAATGTCGGAAGACGACGTACTCATCCGCAAGGACGAGACACCGTATCTGTTCTACGGCAATGCGGACAACACCGACACGCAGAAACTCGACAGCAAAATAAAAGAGGCGGAGATAGCCACGCGCGCGGAAGCCGTCACCGAACCACCGTTCTCGCTCACCATCGACAAAGAAAGCATCTACCGGTATGAACCGCTTTCGCTCTACATCGGCGCAACCGGCATAAAACCTGCCGCCGACGAACTTGAAATATATGTACGCCGCAGCGGCAACAAACAGCTCATCGCGAACGGCGACGAACGCTACGTGATATCGATGCTGCCGTCGGGCAACGGATACCGCGCGGTGTATCTGCACCCTTTCGGCGGAAGCATCGGCGAATATGAATTCGTCGTATACGTTGACGATAAAAAGGCGAAACGGGTATACACGAAAGCGTTCTATGTAAAGGGCCGCGCGGTGACGCCGCTTGAAAAGACGATGTCCGTTGTCTCCATGGAATACAATCTCCCCATCAGTGAAAAAAAGATACCGAGCCCCAACGGCGGCGCCGAGAACTATCACGCGTTCTACGACTGGGTCCGCATCATGAACGCCGACACATTCTGGGTACTCGCAGGACAGACCACCGGCTGGGATTCGACGATATCACCTCAGAAATCGTGGGGCAGCATCCCTATCCGCAATGTGGAACTCCTCGCGGCAAGCCCCAATAAACGCGACGTGAAACTCGGCGCGTATCTGATGAGCTATTTCACACCCGGCTACGGCAATCAGAACGCGGGCTATACGGTGTCGCTCGGGTACGACCGCGCAACGCAGTCAGTCGCCATTTCACGGCATATCTCGCTCAGCTGCAAAAAACGGCTTAACGACATCATCGACCTGCTCAGACGTTTTCAGGACAACAGGAACATCAGCCATCTCGGTCTCGACTTCATCCGTACCGGCGAGACCGACGGATTTGAAATGGCCGACGAGATGGTCTCACGTACCGGCGTACGCACACCGGCTGATTGGAACAACATGGCGATTGAAGCAAAAGTGATATGGCTCTCCGGCGAAGTGGGCCGCAGTAAATCGATGATGATGAAATGGCGCTGGTTCCGCGCGCATAAAACGGCATCTATCATCCATTCGATTCGAGACGCCGGCATCACAAAACCGATATGGGTGTTCACGCTCGGCTGGAATCACGGTCTAGAGCACGGCCAGGACCCGTACATGTTTTTCGACGCGGGCGCCGATATGGACGCGGTAATGCTCTATGAGGCGAACCACTATCAGTACAAGCAGATGATGGTGCACTGGCCGGCATATCTGAACGGCAATTACAACGTGCTCGCCGGCAACATGATCGATAAACGCATGCTCGACGGCGATGAACTTGCGCAGATGGAATTCTACAAACGTTCCACCGACGCCGCCGCGAAGATGAACCGCAACAACCGCGTGCGCGGTATTTTCTTCCACGACATCTCCCGCGCGCTCTGGTCGCGCTACCGCGGTGCGGATATCAACGAATGGTCGTATATTAACGCTGCGGTCGCATCGCGTGTGAAGGAAAAATACAACGAGACGCCGGTATCCACGAAACTGGAACTCGATGAAGAGAACGGACGCGGCACGCTCACGGTGGCGAATCTCACCGGTCTTCCCGTAGAGAACATCTCGATACAGACCTTTGCCGGTCCGGAGCTAAAAGGCATCTACCTCTCGCGCAAGGAAATACCATCCCTTGCCGCGAATGAAACACTTGAGGTGCCGTTCACATTCGCATGGCACGAAGGCAGCAGCGGCGCCAAGACCATGCTCGGCATACGCGTCATACTGCCGCGCGACCAGGTAAGCGCCGTGTTCGTATACACCAACACCAAACGGCCGCGCGCCATGGTCATGAATACGGAAACGCAGCCCGCGCTGCAGTGACGGCACGCAGCATATTCTTGACAATTTTTGCGATGTGCATATAGTTTCACGATGAAAATCACGTTTCTCGGAACCGGCACCAGCGACGGCGTACCGATGGTCGCCTGCGGCTGCCGTGTATGCAGAAGCCGTGACCGTCGCGACAACCGCACACGTACTTCGGCGATGATTGAACACGAGGGCAAACGCATCATCATCGATACGGGCATCGATTTCAGGGCGCAGATGCTCAGGCACCGCGTCAACCGCATCGACGCCATCATGCTCACCCATCCGCACGCCGACCACGTTTTCGGGCTTGATGAACTCAGGCAGTACAACCGCATCGCCGGCACTATCCCCATCTACGCGAACCGGTATACGATCGGCGAGATACACACGCGTTTCGGATACTTTTTCAACCCGCCGCAGCGGGGCGGCGGTGTATCAGACATCGATCTTATCGAGATGAAACGTCCCATGCAGGTATGCGGTCTCACGGTGACTCCCCTGCCGGTCAGGCACGGCATTCTCGATATTCTCGGATTTCAGATTGAAGACACCGCCTATATCACCGACGCAAGCTTCATCCCTGAAACGGTACTGAAAAAAATACGGGGATGCTCGGTACTGGTGCTCAATGCGCTGCGCTACCGCAAACATCCCACGCATTTCAATATCGCGCAGGCTGTCGCAATCGCCGAGCAGGTGAAAGCGAAACACACCTATTTCGTGCACATGACGCATGACGTGATGCACCGGGAACTTGTCCGGGAACTCCCGCGGGGCATGGCGCCGGCATATGACGGACTTTCGTTAACGGTGTAAATTATCGATGAACCGTTCGATATCGCCGCGTTCCGTCATAACCACCATGGCGATCTTCTCAGCCTTGGTGACCGAGAAATGCCGGCAGTAACGGACAAGATGCTTACGGATATTCTTCACACCGCTTTTCTCGCCGTAGAGATCAATCATATCCTTAAGATGCTGATGAATATCGGCACGCATCTGTTCGACCGTCGGCGGAGTGTAGTGTTCCGGATCGGATAATATCTCGCTGAACAGCCACGGATTGCCGATGCCACCCCTGCCGATCATGAGCGCATCAGCGTTGGTAAGATCGCGTATACGTTCCGCATCCGCACGTGAGTTGACATTCCCGTTCGCGACGAACGGCACATGCCGCACCGCCTCGCGCATCCTTGCGGCAGTATCCCAATGCGGCTCACCCGAGAACATCTCCGGCGTATACCGCGCATGCACGGTGATGAACGCGGCACCCGCGGCTTCCACAGCCTGAACGCGCGCCACCTCGGCTCCGTCACTTTTCATACCGAGCCTGAGCTTTACGGATACCGGCACCGGCGTATTTTCCCTGGCCGCCCGGATGATGCGCATCATCTTGTCAGTATCCGTGAGAAGTGCCGATCCGCCGCCCGAACGTATCACCTTGCGCACGGGACAGCCCATATTGATGTCGATGAACGCGAACGGTGAAAAGTCATTGCGCGATACTGCGCCCGCAAAATCGTCCGGATTACCGCCGAACAGCTGCACGGCAAGCGGTTTTTCCTCGGGTGTATGCCTTGTGAGAAACCATGAGCGTTTGACGTGGTTGCTCCGTGCAAGCGCCGCAGCGCTTACCATTTCAGTGAAAACGAGTGCGGCACCGCAGGCACGGACGCGGCGACGGAGCGGATAATCGCTGTACCCGGCAAGCGGAGCGAACATGAGGCGGCCGGGTATTTCCACCCCGCCTGCGATGAGCGGCGTATCGAATCTCATACTGCCGGTATGGTGAAAAAGAACGTTGTCCCTTTCCCCTCGGCCGTGGTAAGCCAGATGCGTCCGCCATGCCGCTCAGTGACTTTTTTTGCTATGGCGAGTCCCAGTCCGGTCCCGCCGTATTTATGCCCGTGCAGCCGCTGAAAGCCGGCGAAGACCCGGTCGGCATCATCGGCCCGCATCCCGATGCCGTTATCCGACACGGAAAACTCCCACAGATTGCCTTTCTTTTCCGCCCGGACCGTCACCTCGGGAATGATCTCCGGCGCGTGAAATTTAATCGCATTTGAAAGCAGGTTCTGAAACAGCTGCACTAACTGCATCGGATCGGCGTTGAACACCGGAAGACCTTCAGCACGTATGACGGCGTGGTGTTCATCGATGAGCACGCGGATATTCGCCTTTGCCTCGCCGAGTATAAGCATGCAGTTTACCGGCTTTATCTTGAGCGGCTCGCTGCCGACACGCGCATACGCCAGAAGATTATTGATGAGCTGCTGCATCTTATCGCCGCTTCTCACCGCCGCCGCTATGAACGTCTTCGCCTGTTCCTCAAGTGACTGGCCGTAGCGCCGTTCAAGCAGCTGCAGATAATTAATCACCACCCGCAGGGGCTCCTTCAGATCGTGTGACGCGATATAGGCAAACTGACTCATGCGCTCATGCGACATCGCAAGTTCTTTGGACTGCTCTTCAATGCGCCGGCGAAGCACCGTGCCGCGCAGAACGCTGAAAATAAGCCCGATAATAATGAGATACAGCAATCCAAAAAAGACCATAACGGATATCAGAAGGCTGCTGTCTGTAGGACGCATCGGGAAACGGGGGTCGACGCGCTTAATAAGGACAATCTCCCAGCCGCGTTCGCTGATGCTGGTCACCGCAAGGCGTTTCACATGATGGACGGCTCCGCCTATTTTTACCAACGGTGACGTGAGCATTGCATCGAACGGCACGATCGGCACCCCGGCAAACTGGCGATTCTGATCAGCATATATCTCACCTGTTGCGCGGAAGAGATGCTCCGTATGTCCCGCCGCGAACACAATGCCGCCGGGTGACACCAGGAGCGCGTCAATATCATGCAGCTGACATCGTTTATCGATGCTTTCAACCGGAAGTTTTATCGTAACAACTCCGTGCGTCCCGCCCGCATCCTTAATCGGCGCACTGCAGTAAATGCCGCGTTCCATCGTGGTCACACCCACAGCCGGATACGCCATGCTCATACCGCACATCGCGTTGCTGAAATACGGCCTGAATGCATAGTTATTACCCAGGATATTACGGCCGCCTTCATAGGTTACCGACTCGACAACGGTACCCTTCGCATCCATTACATAAACCAGTGATGCGCGGTAGATGGCGCGCGCGGCACCCAGAACATCATTGGCGGCGCCGATATGCCCGCCCACGCGCACCGCGTTGTTGATGCTCTGCTGCGCGGCAAGCACCATGGCGGCATCAACTGCGTTTGCTATCTGTTCATCGATGATGGTCTTAAGTCCGATTCCGGCGATACGCAGCTGTTCAATCTCCGCCTGCCGCCTGAGCGACATGACTGATTGTTTGAAGAGAAAAAACGCCGATGCAAGCGGCACGAGCAGCGCAAGAACCGTGATGCCGAGCACCAAACCACGTCGGCTGAAAATAAGCACTTTCACATCAACCGCCAAGACCGAAAAGCTTTGCCGCGTTTCCGCCGAGAATACGGTCCTTGTTATCCGCGGGCATGCCGCTGTCCCGTATCCATGCTATTTCGCGGGCTACACTCCCCCACGGCGAATCGCTGCCCATGAGTATCCGGTTACTGTCATGCTTCTTTAAAATCCGCATCAGCCGATCCGTTTCTATATAATCAAACGTGAACGACGTATCGATATAAACGTTTTTCCCGGCGAAAAATTCAAATGCCTGTTCCCACATCATAAATCCACCGAAGTGCGCCGCGATGATGGTAAGCCTCGGAAAATCCTTCATAACAGGGGCGAACAGACGCGGCAGTGAATGACCCGGACGCGGATGGCCGATATCGTCGCCGGTATGGAATGCGATGATAAGTCCGAGCGCCTCGGCGCGTTCATAGACGGGATAGAGTCTGCGCTCATTGGGATAAAAATCCTGATAATCCGGATGCAGTTTTATGCCGGGAAAGCCGTTCTCTTTCAGGAAACGGAATTCGCCGTCGAGATCACTGTAGTCGTGATGGATGGCCCCGAAGGTGATGATGCCCTCGCGGCGGTTGGCAAGCGCATAGCGGTTGATGCTGTTCACCTGCGACGCCTTCGTCGCCACCGGCAGCGTCACTGAATGGGTAATCCCGTTCTTCTGCATGGCCGCGCAAAGACCATCGATGGTCCCGTCGCTGTGAAGCGTCACATCCGCTTCACGCGCCATGTCAACGACATTCGTTGCCGCTATATCAGGCGGGAATACGTGTGTATGTGCATCGACAAGCGCCATGAGAAGATTTTTAGACGCCCTTCTCTATTTTTTCTTCAGAAGCGAATCGGATGATGATGCGCCGCTCAGCATGAATGACGATGCCCCGCCGGCAAGATATTTTTTGAAGATATTTATCATGCTTGCCGACGAGAGCCCGGTAATGTCCAGTTCGCCGTAAAGTTCACGCGCCATTTCATCGGTGAGCATCCACTCTTCGTCGATCACCGGCGAGAAGGTGTCGCGCGGGGCGCGGACAACACGTGAACGCACGAGTGTTACGAACACACCGTTCTCGTCGTAATAGCCTACCTCGCCCATGAAATAGTTATCCGGCATACCGAGCATGATATACCAGCTGCCGTAATGGCGGTTGACTTCGATATCCATATGCTGGAATTTATGTTCGATATTGTCCGGCGACAGAAGGCGGAAGATCTTCAGATGCAGCGCGCGCGAAGCCAATGTATGTTTCGCATAATCGTCATCGGAGATATCCCAATAGGCGAAACACCACTGAGGGTCACGAACGACAATTGACAGCCGGGTATCGCTGTACCGCTCCGGCAATTCCCGGACGCGGTCTACGAAATCAACTTCCTTGAACGGCACCGGGGTATCGATGGGTACCGATGAACCGACAATCGCAATAACCTTCTTCTTAACGGTAATCTTCGGCTTTTTTACGGCGGTTTTGACAACGGTAGCCTTTTTCACCGCAGCGACCTTTTTAATGACCGCTTTCATCGGGGCTGCCTTTTTCACCGCAGTGGTTTTTTTGACAGAAGGCTTCTTTACCGCTTTCTTCGCAACTTTCGGTGCGGGTGTGGTAAGAGATTTTTTAATCGCCATGGAACGCTCCTCGCCTCAGATACAATACATCTAACGTGCATTAGAATGAACAGAGTGCCTTCTTATATGAATATAGCACCATACGCCGAAATTGTCAACAAATTACCTGTGTTAACATAACACAGGACACGCCCGCATCATATCGCTTGAGCGCAGCGGTCGCAGAGTTCCGGCTGTTCTTTTATGGTACCCACGCTCACGCGATGTGTCCAGCAGCGTGAGCATTTCGGCGCTTGGGAAACTACCGCCGACATCACGCACAATGCCCCGTCAACGCTGTTCTCCGGCGGCGTATCGGTAAGTTTTACCGCGCTGACGATGAATACCTCGTTGAGCTTATCAGCCATGGATGCTATCAATGCCTTGGTCGCATCATCCTTGGGCATTATCAGAATCTCGCCCTCAAGCGATTTTCCGATAATGCCTTGAGCGCGCGCCACTTCGAGCACCTTAAGCGCCTCGTCGCGAAGTTTGAACACGGTGTCCCACTTCGCCTCAAGCGTTTTATCGATAAGCGATGCATCCGACGGTATCCAGAGCAGTGTCTGCACCGGTGCGGCATTCTCGCCTTTGTACGAGCGATACACTTCCTCGGACGTGAACGGCAGCACCGGGGCAACCACACGGACAAGTGCTTCAAGTATCGCATAGAGCACCGTCTGAGCGCTCCGCCGTGTCACCGATTTCTTGCCGTCACAGTACAGCCTGTCTTTGAGTATATCGAAATAGGTGCTGGATAGCTCCGTATTGCAGTAGTTCACCAACCGCTGATAATAGAGATGAAAATCATACGAGTTCAGCTTATCCGCTGCTTCCTTCAGGAATGAATGCAATCGGGAAAGCTCCAGACGGTCCACTTCAGTGAGGTCTTTCACCGCCACGGTATCGTTCGCCGGATCAAAGTCGCCGATGTTGCCGAGGAGATACCGGAACGTATTGCGTATCTTACGGTATGATTCGGCTGTCTTGTCGAGGAGTTCCTTTCCAAGACGAAGGTCCTCTTTGAAATCCTCGCTGACAACCCAGAGCCTGAGTATGTCGGCGCCGTATACCTTGGTTACTTCGTCGGGCGACACCGCATTGCCGGCGCTTTTGTGCATCGCCTTACCCTGCGCGTCGAGCATCCAGCCGACCGTGATGACATTTTTATACGACGGTGCGTTCCTGAGCGCCATCGCCGGCCAGAGTGCCGCTTGAAACCAGCCGCGGTACTGGTCGTTCCCTTCTATATACACATCCGCCGGCACCGAAAGTTCTTCCCGTGTCTCAAGTACCGCAAAGCTCGATACGCCGGCATCGAACCACACGTCAAGGATGTCTCCTTCTTTTTCAAAATCAGTTCCGCCACAGGAGCATTTTGTTCCCGCAGGAAGGAGTTCGCTCACTGGAAGCGAGAACCACACTTCGACGCCGTGCTTTTTTACAAGCTGCGAAAAATGTGCGACACTTTCTTTGGTGAGCAGATTCTTGCCGCATTTTTTACAGTAGAACGCAGGTATCGGCACGCCCCACGCGCGCTGACGTGACAGACACCAGTCCGGACCGTTGGCTATCATATTTTTCATCCGCACATCGCCCCATGACGGCACCCAGGTGACGTCCTTTGTCGCCTCTACGGTGCGGTTGCGCAAGTCATTGTGGTCTTTCTTGAAAAACCACTGTTCGGTTGCGCGGAATATGAGCGGCGATTTGCACCGCCAGCAGTGCGGATACGTATGTGTTATCTTTTCGGTAAAATAAAGCACGTTCTTTTCTTTGAGGAGCTCTATCACTTTCGGATTGGCTTCCCAGACGCTTACGCCTACCATGTGCGGAAACTCATCCGTATATTTACCCTGATGATCCACCGGCGAGAGCACCGGCAGGCCGTATTTCAATCCGGTCTGATAGTCATCCTGTCCGTGTCCCGGAGCGGTGTGAACCACACCCGAACCTGTATCGAGTGTGACGTATTCCGCGAAAACCACGCGCGATTCTCGGTCAAGGAACGGATGACGGATCGTTAAATCCTCTACTTCCTTAAGCGTAAGAGCAACCGTTTCCACGCTGTTTTTGTCTATGCTTTTTTTACTCAGTACGCTGTCAAGCAGATCCTTTGCAAGCACACACCAGTCACCTTCCATCTTAGCGGCGACATATTCAAAGTTGCCGTTGAACGCGCAGGCGGTATTGGCCGCAAGCGTCCACGGTGTCGTGGTCCATATCATCACATAATTTTTCGCGTTCGCGGTCTTTGCGTTCGCGGGTTTGACAAGCGGGAACTTCACGAATATCGACGGCGAGGTATGGTCGCTGTACTCCATCTCCGCTTCCGCAAGTGCCGTCTCGCATTCCGGACACCAGTGTATCGGCTTGAGACCGCGGTACACATAGCCTTCATCCACAAGGCGCGAGAACACATCGACGATGGCCGCTTCATATTCAGGGCTCATCGTCATGTACGGATGCTCCCAGTCTCCGATGCAGCCGAGACGCTTGAACTGTTCGCGCTGCACATTGACGAATTTACCCGCAGTCTCGCGGCATATACGGCGCAGCGTTTCAAGCGGTACCGTCTTTTTCTTTTCCTTGAGTTCCTTCACAACGCGGTGTTCGATGGGTAAACCATGGCAGTCCCAGCCGGGAACGAACGGTGTGTCGAAACCGCAGAGCGACTTATACCGGACTATGATATCCTTGAGTATTTTGTTGAGCGCCGTTCCCATGTGTATATCGCCGTTGGCGTACGGGGGACCGTCGTGCAGGATGAATTTGGGTTTCCCGTTCCGCGCCTGACGCATGGCGGCATAGTAGTTCTTTTCCTGCCATGTCTTTATCTGCAGCGGCTCTTTCTGCGCGAGGTTCGCTTTCATCGGAAAAGCGGTTGACGGAAGATTTATCGTTTTGCTGAAATCGCCGGCCATAATACTACCTTCTTTGAGAGACTTTCGTCTTCATGTTTTATTTTTCAGATAAAAAACCCGCGTTTCGGGTGCGGCATATTATAGAGGAAAGGCGGGGAAATATCAACCAAAAATCATCCCGCCGCAGCAGATAGCGCGGTCACCCGGCTTCCGGAAAATGTCACCATAATCCTACTGCAAAATGCGGATAATGCTGTATAGTGATACAGATAATTTCACCGGAGGAATGCCATGCGTTCTATCTTCATACTTGCTTTTGCGATACTAATGCCATGCTTCGCCGCACAGGAAAATATCGCCGCAAACACCGCAGTGACTGTAAGTTCAGTACATCCCGGTACGGACGGAAAAAACCTCACTGACGGCAAAAAATGGGACGGCAAGAACAGCAGATGGGTAAGCGCAGCCTTCGACACCGCACCGTGGTTCGTTATCGACCTTGGAAAAGAGATGACCTTTAACTGCGTGACGTTTGCATTTTACAAGGGATACCCGAGCACTGATTTTGATATCGATGTCTGGGCCGAGAACTCCTGGAAAACGATACGGAATGTCCGCGGCAATGCTTCCGAAGAATGTCAGATATTCCTGCCGAACATTACCGCATCGAAACTACGGTTCAGACAGCTCCGCGGCGCGTCGGACAGCATGGCGCGTGTCTATGAATGTGAAATTACAAAAGAGCGCCTTCATATCAGCACCATGCTCAATGCGGAGGACGGCATAATCGACGCGACCAAAGCTCCTCAGGTGACCATCAGCAATGTAACGGATACACCTGCGGCGATAACCGTCAACGCGGAAATTACCCCGCTCACCGATGTCGGTTCCGCATCACGTGAACCGGCAAAGACCATCGATATCGCAAATGCCATCGTGTATAAACTCCCGCTGCCGAAACACTACGGCATTTACCGGTATACGATAACACTGAGCACTGCGGACGGATATACGAAGACCATGAAGACCGGTGTCTATTACACGCCGACGAATGCATGGAAAAGTCCTGTATCATCGCCGTTCGGATTGCACTGGAAAGGCGTATCCGCCGCATCATATCGCAAGCTCGGCATACCGTGGCTTCGCTCACATGATATGCGGCTGTATTATTGGAACGGCATCGAGGATGACGACGGCAAACAGGATTGGTCGATTTTCAAAAATGCGATACAGGAATCGATTCAGTCGGATATCCCCAATGTCCTCGTTGTGGAGGGCGCACCGAAACGATATTCAACCGCATACGATGCCGATACGAACTCATGGGGAATACTCGGATACTATCCGCCATCCGACCTCGGCGCATGGTTCACTAATTATGTGTATCCGCTTGTCGACATCGCGAAATCACTGCCGCACCGCACCTATGAAATATGGAATGAGACCTGGAGCTATTATCGCTGGCGCGGATTGTACGGAACGCCCGCCGAACTCATGCATTTCAACCGGATAAACTATGAGGAGATAAAGCGGCGGGACCCGTCATCGCTGGTATTCATCACCGACACACGTCTCGGCAGAACGGACAGCGACTTGTTCTCATACGCAAAGCTCGCTGACGACATGCTTGACCTCGGGCTCCTGCGCTTCACCGATATCGCCACCTATCACGCATACGGCATGGCCTCTCAGAAATTCGTTGAAACTATAAAACAGCGGCTGTGGAACTTCGGCAGGGACATGCAGCTGTGGGATACCGAGACCGGACGATACCTCACTCCGGTAAAGATAACCCGCTCGATGGCCGATCATCGCCGGTTCGGGGCGGACAAGATATTCATCTATAATCAGGACAGCGACGACATCGCCGAACGGTTCGCGCGCTTTTATACCCCGGATGAGGACAAGCGCCCCACTGAAGAACTTGTGGCATTCTCCGCAATGGCGCGAAACCTTGATGACGGACTTTTCCTCGGTTGCATGGAGCGCGATGGCGCATTGCTCTATCTATTTGCCAACAAAGGGTCGGCTGTCGTATGCGCAATCGCCTCCGACAAAGGCGATGCTTCAATTACCATACCGCCTGACACCAAACGCGGCGCATATCAGCTCGATATCTTCGGCAATAGGACGGTACACACCGGCAGCGCTACGGTACCGGCACAGCGGCCGCTCTATATCGTCAATCCGGCTCCGGAGTTCATACTTGAGTGCATCTCCTCTGAATTGAACACGCGTGCTTCTTTGGGAAATAAAACCATAACCGCCTCCGACATCCCCGTGTTCAGCGCAGCATCATCTGCGGCATATGCCGGTGAACTTGAAACATTCAGATTGAAACTTGCCGCCGGACGCACGAATGCATCGATGGACGGGAATGCTCTTTATGATGCGAATTTCATGCTCGATATACTTGACGGGTATCGTGTTCTCAGGGCACGGCAGGATAAAGCACACCGCACCAATGTTAATGCCGACCTTTACCCGGTGGCTGAACTCATTGAGAAAGGCATCACCGCAAAGACAAAACAGAACGGCGCGTTACTGAACGCCGAACGGATGCTGTCACGCGCCAGAAAATATCTGCAGTTCGCAACGGCGCTTGCCGCTGAAGGCGACGAACCCGGCAGACAGGTGATGCTTTCCACGGCGCAATATCACCTGCAGGCTGCACGTTCATATCTGGCGAAGGAAAGCCCGTCACCGATATATTCAGCGAAGATGTATTTCCGCAGTCTTAAAAGCGAACTGCGCAGTGATGTGTATGACTTCATCCCCGGTAAGGCACAGCCTGCTGTTGTAAGCATCGCCAATCCGTTTTCAAAGCGGATGAAAGGTGTCATCACGATAGCGATTCCCGACGGTGTCACCGCTGATAAAACAACATTCACATACGACACTGCCCCATTCTCACGGGATAATTTCACCTGCTCCGTAAGCGCAGGAATATCAATGAAAAAGGGCAGCACATTTGAAATTCGGGTAACAGACACTACAGGAATCTTGGCTCATATTGCCCGCTGCCGAATTGTTGACACCATGCCGCCGGCACCGGTTTTGCTGCAAAAAAAGGCAACCGACGCTGTAACGCCCGGAAACTGACAGCATAATTGAATGAAAAGTGTTGGATAAATTTGACTTTTTTATAAATTGTATACAATATACAGTACACTAAATTATAGGACTTAACTATGAAAATTGACTTAAAATCATCGATTCACGACAAACAGTTCCTCCATATCATCGCTTTCGGGTCATCGAACACCGCGCGGCATCTTCCCGGCATGCACTGGTTCGACGTCTTTGAACTCGGGTTCAGGCATACCTTCGGACATGCCGGTGCCTGCATCAACAGCGGACGCGGCGGGGACACAACGGTTGATCTGCTGTCACGATTCGACCGTGACTGCGCCGCATACAAGCCGGATTTTGTGTTCATCACCATCGGCGGGAACGATGCAAACCCTGACCGGAAGCTCTCGGCAGATGCGTACCGCAAGAATCTTGTGCTTATCATACAAAAGCTCAAAGCGATGAACACATCGGTTATCTTGCAGACCTACTATGCGCCGGACAACCGCAACATGACGCCGGATTTTATGTCGGCATTCAATGAGCGGATGAATATAGTCCGTGAGACCGCCGCTTCGATGGACACAGCACTCATCGATCACTGTGCGCGCTGGGAGCGTCTACGCGAACGCCATTATGACATCTACCGTCCGCTCATGACCGACGCCATGCATGTCAATCACTTCGGGAACATGGTGATCGGACTCGACATCGCACGCGCATTGAATCTGCTCATGCCCGACGACGCTCTTTTCATCGCTCCGCGCGCGATACAATCGCTCATGGACAGCGAGGAGAAATAATGGCGCTCACCCGCACACCGCTTGCCGGACAGGCGTACGAACATCTGCTCGATGAAATACTCAGCGGCAGACGCAAAGCGGGAGAACGGCTCAGCGAGGAATCCATCGTCAAGGATTTCGGCATCAGCCGCACACCGGCACGCGAGGCGCTTATGAGGCTTGCGGCCGACGGTGTCATCGAACGTACAGCACGGAAGGGCTGCAGGATAAAACGCATCGACCATGACGAACAGCGCGATGTGTTCATCTGCCGGGCGGAGCTTGAGGTGCTCGCGCTTACACTCGGTATCGCCAACATCAGCGACAAAGACCTCGACGCAGTTGAATCAATACTCGACAAAGCCATTGGCGATGCGTCCGGTGAATGCGCGCTGGCCGCCGATGAAGCTCTACATATCCTCATAGCACGAGCAAGCGGCAATAAAACACTGGCACGATTTCTCGACGATGCGCTCCGCATGACTAAAGCATACCGCGCGCTCCGTCAGGCGACGAAAGACTCGGCAGCGGCGGCATCGGAACGAAGGCTTATCATCGGAGCGATACGAAGACGTAATCTGGCTGAGGCGACACGACTATTACGTGAACATATAATGCAGGGATTACCGTAAGAGCTGTATCGACGCATCACTTTTTTTTTATTGACCTCCGCTCGTTTGTGTATATACTATTACTATGAGCACACAGGAACTCGATAAAAAGCACATCTGGCACCCCTGCTCGCACATGCATGATTATGAGGAGCACCCCGCGCTTCCCGTGACACATGCGAAGGGCGTATGGCTCCACCTCGAAGACGGCAGAAAGATACTTGACGCGATATCGTCATGGTGGGTGAACATCTTCGGCCACTGCAACGACCGCATCGTACACGCCATACAGAAACAGACCGCTGAACTTGAGCAGGTAATTTTTGCGAATTACACACATGCACCGGCTGCGAAACTTGCGGCGCATCTGTCAGCACTGTTCGATGATAGACTGCCGAAAGTATTTTATGCGGATAATGGCTCGGCGGCTGTTGAGGTCGCATTGAAGATGTCATACCATTACCGGGTTAACACCGGCACACCGCTTCGCAAGAAATTCGTCTACGTCAGCGGAGCATATCACGGAGAGACAACCGGCGCATTGTCGGTCGGGGCGCTCGGTCTTTTCAAAAAAGTATATGAACCGATGCTGATGGACACCGTTGAAGCGCCGGGGCCGGACTGCTACCGCTGCCCGCTCGGACTGAACCGCGACCTCTGTCACGCGGAATGTTTCACCGGCATCGAGCGCGTGCTCAACGAACAGGCGGATCAAATATCGGCCGTCATCATTGAACCGATGCTTCAGGCTGCCGACGGCATGAAGATATATTCAGCGGTATTCCTCAAAAAACTCCGTGCACTTACCGCTGATCTTGGCATACATCTCATCTGCGACGAAATAGCCGCGGGGTTCGGCCGCACCGGAACGATGATGGCAACGCATCATGCCGGTATACTCCCCGACTTCGTCTGCGTATCGAAAGGGCTTACCGGCGGGTTTCTGCCGCTCTCGGCGGTGCTCACATCGGAAACGATATACAAGGCGTTCTACGCGCCGTTCAGCGAGCAGCGGTCGTTCATGCACTCTCATTCATATACAGGCAACGCCATAGCCTGCGCCGCGGCATGCGCGGTATTCGATATATTCGGCGAAAGCAATGTGCTTGCGGAGATACGAAAGAGCGGCGCGCATATCCGTGAATGCGCCGACACTATCGCAGAACATCCGCGTGTCGGAGAGATACGGAGCATCGGCATGGTTACGGCAATCGAGCTTGTGGCGGACAAAGAGACTAGGACATCGCTTCCGGTGAATGACCGCATCGGTTATCAGATATACCGCTATGCCGAATCCGAGGGCGTGCTCCTCAGGAACATCGGCGATGTCATCTACTTCATGCCGCCGTATACCATCACCAAAGATGAAATAAAGTTCATGACCGATGTCGCAATAAAATCGATTCGCGCCATCTGCGGATGAACATCTCCAGCGCCGCCGGAATGACAGACAATGCCTATTGAAACGCTGTACACACTTGCGCTTGAATATCCCCCAAAACACGACAACAATGCATCGATCCATGATTATCATGAGATAGCGTACATCATCAAAGGTGCGGGGACGGTTGAACTTCATAGCAAGTCATATGCGGTTATGCCGGATTCCATCATCGTCATCCCGCGCACCACGCATCACCGCGAGTTGGCCGGCAAGACCGGACTGACGGTATTGTTCACCGGCATCATCATTAAGGATGATAAGATAATCCTGATACCCGCTGTAATCACCGATCCTGCATTCGCGCTTGTCTATCTCTTCCGTTCGATTCTCGAAGAGATGCATGCAAAGAATACCGCCATTATCCAGCACTATGTAAGTATCGCGGCGATGAAATTAGACCGGATTCTCAATGAAAAACCGGCTGATACAAATACATCATACATCGACGACTCCATCGATTTCATGAAAAAGAATTTCGCAAAGGAATTCGATATAGCCGATATCTCCCGGCGTTACAGCCTGAACAAAAACTATTTCACCACGAAGTTCCGCGAAAAAACCGGGCGCTCGCCGGTGAAATTCCTCAACGAATTGCGCATCGATGTTGCACAGCGTCTGCTCATGAGCGGCGAAAGTGTTCAGGAAACGGCGGTTGCCGTCGGATGTCAGGACCCGTATTATTTCTCACGACTTTTCAAAAAGATCACCGGTGTCCCGCCGCAGAAGTTCAAAGATGGTGTCCCTGCAAAAAAATCAAACCATTGAACAAAATGATATTTACCTGAATCTTTTGCTTCACTCGCATAGATTGTCTTGTCTCATTTACCGTCGCTCTCGCGGTGCATCCGGCACCGCTTGCGCTCGGCGTTAGCGCAGAGTAAGTACATACTCCGCGCATCCTTGCGCATATTTCCCTATATGTGCCACCATTTAAGCCATTGGGTCTGTAGAAAATGTTCCGCGCTAATATCTGAGTTTTGTCCATCCACTGAAAACCATCCATTCCCCACACCGGCATCCCGCTATATATTATGGATGACTCGATTCACCAAGGACAAAGCCATGAAAACTGCACTTATAAAAAACATTAGCGATATCATCATCTCGGATACCGAACCGCTTCATGTTTCGGCCAACGGCATCCGCATCAAAGTCACCGCATCAGGCATCTGCGGCACCGATGTGGCGAACGCGCATCAGGGATTGAGCGCATATCAGCCGTTCGGCCATGAAGTAGCCGGCACAGTGCTTGAGACCGGGACAAGCGTCACGCGGGTGAAAGCGGGTGACAACGTAGTGCTAGAAAGCGCCAGCGCCTGCGGCATGTGCGACAACTGCAGGAACGGCAGGCAGGAACTGTGCACCGACATACAGAGTTTCTTCAATAAACCAACCTCATTCGGCATGGCTGAAGAGATGAACGCTCCGGCGATCTCGGCGATAAGAACATCGCTGTCGCCCGATATCGCCACGCTGAGCGAACCGCTTGCGGTTGCTGTGGATATGGTCCGTCTTGCCGACATCAGATGCGATTCCAACGTACTCATCATGGGGCCGGGGCCGATTGGACTTATGGCGCTTGCGCTTGTCAAACGCATGGGCGCACGGAAAGTGTTCATAAGCGGACGTTCAACGAACAAAGCGCGGCTTGCCGTTGCGGAACGTTTCGGCGTTGACGCAATCGTAGCGCCGGACAAGGTAACATCGTATCCGTACGGCTGCGCTATCGACCGCATTCTGGTTACAGCACCGCCGCCGGTTCTCAATGACGCATTCGCTGTCGCGGCAAAAGGAGCAGTCGTCTCATATATAGGCATCGGCCACGGAGATGACGCGTTCTGCAGATTCGATGCAAATGTATTTCATTTCAAGAAACTGCAGCTTAAAGCATCATTCGCGTCACCGGCGCTGTATACACCGCTTGCACTGCAGTATCTTTCCGAAGGCGTCGTGGACGGTGCGGCGCTCATCTCGCATCGCTTCCCGCTGAAAGATATCGCCCAGGCGATGAAGACCGCTGCGGATACTGCAGCATCAGTTAAAGTTGTCATCGTACAGGAATGATGTCATGACGGGAAAAGAACGTATTCTGAAAACACTGCGCTTTGAGGAGCCGGATCGGCCGCCGCATTTTGAGATAATGTTCGAGCTTGAACAGGAAGCCTTCGGGATGCAATTCCCCGACAGGAGTGTCTGGGCAACGGCGACAGGCAAGGATCGTGAACAGCTCATCGACCGATGCATGGAAATATACGCAAAGATAATCGAACGCTATCAGTGGGACGCACTTGCCGTGTTTTGGCCGTGGAGTGACCCCGCCGGAGTGCGCGCTGCAAAACGCCTCTTCGGCGAGTCGATACTTATCGGCAGTATTGTCGGCGATACGGTACACTCGATAGAGAACACGCATGACTGGACGCAGTTTTCCATCGACGTTATGGACCATCCGGAGCGCATACACGAAGAAGCAAAACGAAAACGCGACCGCGCGATACACCAGTTCGATCTGCTTGCCGATGCGGGTGCGGACTTCATCCATATCGTCAACGACGTCGCCTTCAACGCCGGCACATTCATCTCTCCTGCACAGATGCGCGAATTCGTTTTCCAGTATCTCGCCGAGGAAGTAGCGCATGTAAAGAAACGCGGCGTGCTGCCGTTCGTACACACCGACGGAAACATCATGTCCGTACTCGATGATTACATCGCGCTCGGAGCCGCATGCTTTCAATCCGTCGACCCGATGGCAGGCATGGATATCGCTGAAGTAAAAAAGCGCTGCCACGGGAAGATGGCGCTTATGGGCAATGTGCAGTGCAGCCTCCTGCAGGACGGACCAAACGATGCCATCCGCACATCAGCACGATATTGTCTCGAGCATGCATCCCATGGCGGCGGTTACATATTCGGCACATCGAACACGATATTCCCCGGCATGCCGCTCGCGAACTATGAATATATGCTTGATGTATATCATGAGTTTTGCGAACAACATACCAACATCACACAGGCACAGTCACATCGTCCCCGAGCGTAGTCGAGGGGTGACTGCGCCTGCATATAAGGAGAACAACATGGCGGTCAGATTCGGCATTATCGGTGCGGGTAACATCTCGCGCTTCCATTTCAACGGACTTGAAAAAGCGGGTGCCGCGATAACGCACGTCGTGGATATCAATGAGACTGCGGCAAAACCGTGGGCCGATAAATTCGGCGCGAAGTATTCGAAGGATTACCGCGCGCTTATCGACGATAAAAACGTCGATGCGGTTGCGATACTCGTGCACAGCAGATTCCATCGGGAGATCGCGCTGGCGGCCCTCAATGCGGGAAAAGATATCGTCTGCGAAAAGACGATGATGGACAATGCGGCGGAAGCGGCAGAGGTTGCGGCAAAAGTAAAAGCGTCAAAACAGTTGTTCTTCACCGCATTCATGAAGCGTTTTTTTCCCGCTGCGCAGAAGGCAAAGGAGCTCATGCCGTCAATCGGCCGTGTATTCAGCGCCCATGTGCGGTCGTATCAGCCGTGGGGCGACCTGTTCAATCTTGCATCTGGCGCCAATCATGAATGGATACTGAAAAACTACGGCGGCGCCATCATCAAATGCGCCGGAAGTCACATGCTCGATATGATGCTCTGGCTGCTCGGCCGGCCGGAATGCGTATCCGCGAATATCGATTTCATACCATCATCAAACATCGACCGGCAGGCGACGGCTATGTTCTCATACGCCGATGGCACGTCGGCGATATTCGAAACCGCAGGACATCCGCTGTCGAAAATAGGGCTTGAGCGTCTCGGGTGGGACGAATACATAGAAGTGAATGGCACAGATGGGCGCCTCACATTTGCGACCGTTGTATGGGACAAACCGGAACGGCATGCACCGATACTCACGCATTACGACAACCGCACCGGCGCGACAACGGAATATCGCTTCGATATTGTCAACCCGTTCGATGTTGAGATGAAGCATTTCTGTTCATGCATCGAAGCGCGTGTTCAGCGTGGACCGGACGTCATCGACGGTTTCGCAGTGGATACGGTCATCGATTCGATGTTCGCCGCGGCGAAACAGCGTTCGTCGGTGGAAATCGATTGGAAGGGGTTATAATTCAGCGCGCCTTGTCAGTACGCCCAGGGTATGTTCTATTGCTATCCATCCGATCACGAACAACAGCAAATGTCGCGCCGCATCGTCCTACCGTCACTATATCGCGTCCGGAAAACTTGTTGAATCCGTCTAATCTATAATGAACGAACAGATAATCCGCATGGCCTTCATCGGCGATTGGATATCGATTCCGCAGATAATACTTTGCAGATTCTATCGGACCATGAATGAATACAGATTTGGCATTTGTTTCTCCCGAAACGTTCATATATCGTTTGAATTTTTCTACGGTTTCTTTATATGACAGCCCCCAATAATCCGTTTCAAACTGTGTTGCCGCTTTTTTCATACCGCCGGCGAATGTATTATAATAGGCATATTGATAGGGATGCAGCATTATCATGGTTATCAACGGCATAAGGAGTATCAGTATCGCTGCAACAGCACCTATTTTAACTAGGAACTGCGGCATATGATCCGCAATATATGCGGCAGTCAGACCAGCAAGTACCGCCAATAATGGATATACAAAAATAATGTGCCGGATCTCGTCATAAACGATAGCATGCCGGACTATCAAATATCCTACGGGAAGAACAATCGCGGTGACTATCACAACAAGCGATATTACCGGAAGTACAACCCTATTTCCTGTATTTCGAATGGCTCGTGAGATAATGTGCAGCAGCACGCCGACCGAGGCAAGCGCCAGTACATGGAATATTTCCGGAAGCTTGTAGAAAAGATGTACCGGAATATATGACGATGGCAGATTCGAGCTCATCAGTGTACGACCTTGAAATAGAACCGGCCCAATCCATGGATAACTCGAAAACATACCGATCGACTCTATCGGCCGCAGAAACGGTGACTGCTGCGCCCACGGCCAGAACACCAGCATCACCACCCAGGCAATGCCCCATGATGCCGCCGCTGCAAGCCCAAGGCGAAAAAATGTTTTCAATCGCTCATGCAATCCCGGTATCAGTCCGGCAAACGATGCACCATACCACAACGCAAGCATGAGCGGGATATAACAGAGAAGCAGGAGTCCGCCGATGCGTATACCGAGTGCTAGACCCATACTTACGCCGAGTTTGATGATTGTATTCCGATTCAGTTTCGGCAGCTCATATAACATACGGATAGTGAAATACACCGTCCACAGATAAGCCACGGCGAATGGAATATCCTTCGAGTTGATGAACATATGCCCGTAATACGGCGGGGTAATCGCAAGCAGAAGCGCGGCAAAAAATCCCGCTTTCGGTCCGCCGATATGCCGTGCCAATTTGCAGACGCCGAAAATACCGAAAATTCCGCACAGTGCACCGATGAGTTTGCGCGACATATATCTGTCCATCGGTATGAGATTGATGACCGTTTCAACGGTTGCATCATACGCTGCGCCATAATACCGCATATTGCCGTCCATTTTCTCATATGAACGGTCCTGCAATCCGCTGACATAATAATTAAACACCGATTTTCCGTAGATACGCTGAATTGGTTCATCATATGAAATGCCGTAGTGCCAGAATGTGCACAACGACAGTAACACCAATACCGACAGCAGCATACCGCTCAATTTATCGAACAGATCATACGGCGCAATCTTCGTACGGAAATCATCAACCATTTTAGTTAATCGCAGCATAGTCGAATCCTTGTATTATCATTCAACGATTTGTAATAAAAGAAAAAGACCCGTATCAATCGGTGCACAGCGCATTGGAATTTCCGCCGAATACATATTATTCATTATCGTAGCAGGAATGGCCGTTTTATCAAACATAAGCCAGTTAATCCTGTTCGATCTGCAATCATCAAATAACGCTGAAATACGGCTTGAATTCGTAAGATCAGCAACAGTATACGCCCCTTCAAAATGTCTGCGCACAACCGGATCCTGCCCGCTGTATCCATTAACCGTACGTGCATCCGTTTGGAGCATTCCGATCATTTCCTCAAGAACATCTGTCGAAGCCCATGTCGCATAGGGAAACCGTATCACGCTGTCGCCACGTTTAAAATATGACGAAAGGCCGTCATATTTCTGTCTGATCTGCGAGTATGAAAACGGCATTGTATCAAGTCGGGCGATAGATTCAGCTCCGATAAAAACAACTGCGGCAAAGACAAACGTGATCGCAAAGGTACGAACAGGAATCAATTTGACCGTCTCACGGATACCGACGATCGCAACATACGTGTTGAATCCCGGGAACAGGTACATCGGTATCGCATAGAATGGATTTGCGGGAATATCTGTATTGCCGATATAGATTGGACCGAAAGACGCGAGATACAGCACTGCGCAGGCAATCAGCAATGCCCGCATTGATACGTTCGCGCGAAACGAATGATATACGCCTAACGCGAGCATGAAAAGATAGACAAAACCGGTAAAATGTATCGCCTCATGAAGACCCCAATACATGCGGACCGGTTTATGAAACAGTGAAAACGGCGACGCTGTTAAAAATGACTCCGGCCGTGTGCGGCAGGCGAGTATGAGTTTCCGGGAATAATAACCGAATTGCGTAACCACATGCAGGTAGGGCGCAAGAATCAGATATAGAAAAACGCCGGCTACTGCTGCCGTGGCTGCTATCGCAACAACACGACGGGGAATGATGAAATCCCGGCGGACAACATCGACTACACTGCGCCATCGTGCGCCGAGGTATACGGCGACAAACAGCACACCCATAACTGCAACAGCGGGATCAGCCGCGGCCATAACAACCACCACGATGACAGCGCCGAAAACATACCGTGCGGCATATCGTTCGAAATAGTTATCAATCATGACAAGAACAATGAGATACCAGTATCCGCTGAAGAGTTGAAAATGCCCCGTAAGATAATACAGCGGCATAGACGCAAACACGGCCATCAGTGTTCCAAACAGCGCATATCCGAAATGTTTGAGCTTTCGATACATCCACTCATACACAACGCAGGAAAGGAGTGCGAGCATTAAAACGAAAAGCATATTGAATGCAGCCTGTGGATGTAACCCCAGCAGCCTGAGCGGGGCATAGATTATCTGGTATATAAATAAATTTGAGCTGAAAGCAAGTGTATTCGACGACGGAAACAGCATTTGGCCGTAATAGAGCGGCATGCCTTTGAGGATGTTCTGAAACACCTGTTCGAGAACATATAAATTGAACAATGAATCACCGCTGCCGGGAATCACGCTGTTGATATTTGTTAGTATCGGCAATCCGACTATCGCAGCCGCTATGCAAAATACACAATAAGCCGCTGCTCGATGATATCGTTCAAGGAATGCGTCCACGTTTTCTCCCGCGATTAATATACAGGTAAACATACAGCATCGCAATACCAATCACACACGACAAAATACAGGAGACACACAGCCGAGTCGCCCTTGACATGAACACTCCTCCCCCCTATAATTCACGGACATTTGAGCTGAGGTAAAACTATGAACATCATCGACCTGCACGGCACCTGGGATTTCCATTCTGCGGACAATATCTACAAAGGATCACTTCCCGTGCCCGGCACGGTTTTCCAAGCGCTTGAAAAACAGGGCGTTTTCGGCAAAGGCGGCATATTCCACCGCGAAGAGAACCGTAAATGTCCGGACATAGCGCATCGCGATTTCATATTCGAACGATCCGTCACCATACCGGCGGGTTTTCTCACCGGCAACAACCGCCGCGTCTTCCTTGAATGCGACGGACTCGATACGCTCGCTACTATTTTTGTGAACGGCAAGAAAGCCGGTTACGCTGACAACATGCATGTGGGCTGGCGCTTTGATGTCACCACCTTTCTGAAGACCGGCGACAACAAGCTTCGTATCGTATTCGACGACACGGTTGAGTTCATCACCGAACGGCAGAAGAAACGCGAGCTTTGGGGCGTCAATGATGCGCTCAAGGGCTATGCGCATATACGCAAAAGTCACTGCAGCTACGGCTGGGACTGGGGTCCGCAGATACCCGATGTCGGCATCTGGCGGAACATACGCCTTGCGGCATACGACGGCGCGCGTCTTGATGAAGTCCACGTGACACAGAAACATACGCGCACTGCGGTAACGCTTACCATCGATACAAAGATGGACATCTGGGCTCAGGACGACTACAAACTGAAACTCACCTTCATCACTCCCGACGGCGAACGGTCGACGACATATCATTCGGCAGGAGACACCATCACAATCGAGGTGAAGGATCCCGAAATATGGTGGCCCAACGGCTACGGCGATCAGCCGCTGTACACGGTAACCGCCGAACTGCTGCGTAACGAAGAATCGATCAATGAAATATCACAGCGCATCGGACTCCGTACGATGACCGTACGCCGCAAGAAAGATAAATGGGGCGAAAGCTTCGAATTCCACGTCAACGGCGTGTCGATATTCGCCATGGGCGGCGATTATATTCCCGAAGATGTATTTCTCACCCGCGTTACGCGCGAGCGCACCGAACGCCTTGTCCGTGACTGCGCCAAAGCGAACTATAACTGCATACGCGTCTGGGGCGGCGGCATCTATCCGTCGGATGATTTCTACGACCTTTGCGATGAATACGGACTTGTCATCTGGCAGGACCTTATGTTCGCCTGCGCAACGTATGACGTAAGCAACAAAGCGTTCTACGACAGTATCGCGCTCGAGGCCCGGTACAATCTCACACGCATACGTCACCATGCATCGCTCGGACTCGTATGCGGCAATAATGAGATGGAATGGGGATTCGTCGCGTGGGGATTCCCGAAACCGCCGGTGTCAAAGACAGAATATCTCAAACAGTATCAAATGCTGTTCCCATCCATCATCGAAGAAGTCTGTCCATATGTGTTCTACTGGCCGGCATCACCATCGTCCGGCGGCGACTTCGACGACCCCAACGGCGAGAACAAAGGAGATGCGCATTATTGGGAAGTCTGGCACGGCAACAAACCGTTCTCCGATTACCGCAACAAATATTTCCGTTTCATGTCCGAGTTCGGCTTCGAATCGTTTCCATCGATGAAGACGATAAAGACATTCGCGTTACCTGAGGATATGAACATTTTCTCGCCGGTGATGGAAGATCATCAGCGCTGCGGAAGCGGCAACGGTAAGATACTTAATTATGTGGCACAGTATTTCCGCTACCCGAAAGACTTCGATTCGCTCGTGTATGTATCCCAGCTTTCACAGGCCGAGGCTATGCGCTTCGGCGTTGAGCATTGGCGGCGCAACCGCGGACGCTGCATGGGTGCCGTGTACTGGCAGCTGAACGACAACTGGCCGGTGGCGTCATGGGCGTCCATCGATTATTTCGGCAGATGGAAGGCGCTCCACTATGCCGCGAAACGCTTTTACTGCCCCACGCTCATATCCTGTGAGGAGAAAGGCCACACCGCAACGCTCACACTATCCAACGAAAGCCGTGACAAATTAACCGGTACTGTCGCATGGAAACTCGTCACGATGAACGGCAAGACCATACGCGCCGGAAAGAAAGCGGCGTCGGCAAATGCGCTCTCGTCGAAAGAGATCGTAAAACTCGACTTCAGCAAGGAACTTGCCGGAAACCGTGACCGCGACACGATACTCGCCTATTCATTCACCGATGCGGAATCGAAAGATGTGTTTGACGGCACGGTCGCGTTCGTTCCGTACAAAACGCTCACGCTGCCGGAGCCTTCGCTTTCGTTCACCATGAAAAA
This sequence comes from Spirochaetota bacterium, assembly GCA_016214035.1. Lineage (GTDB taxonomy): Bacteria > Spirochaetota > Brachyspiria > Brachyspirales > JACRPF01 > JACRPF01. The sequence goes on from JACRPF010000007.1 coordinate 120,477, forward strand.
AGACGAGACCGGCCGCATTGCCATCGACGTCCGCGCGAAAGCGTTCGCCAAATTCGTCGAGATAGATGTTCCGGCGGGCGATATACAGCTCTCCGACAATTACTTCGACCTCGCTCCCGGCGCGGTGAAACGCGTTTATATAGAAGAAATAAGCGGAATCACCGCTGCGGCACTTGCGAAAAAGATTTCAGTACGTTCACTCGTCGATACCTTTAATGGATGAGACAGAGATACGCCGTGCGCTTGCAGAGATACTTCCGCGCATAGAACATCCACAGGAATATCTCGGCGGCGAGATCGGCAGTATCGTAAAACGGGAATTCGACGTCCGCTTTGCGCTTGCATTCCCGGACCGTTACACCATCGGCATGAGCAATCTAGGCATTGCGGTGCTGTACACCGCGCTCAACCGCATGGAACAGGTGTACTGCGAACGCGCATTCATGATATCACACGAGCTTGAGACCGCGCTTCGTGAAAAGAACATCCCGCTGTTCTCGCTTGAGACATATACTCCGCTCGGCAGTTTCGACTTCGTCGGATTTTCGCTGCAATACGAGATGCTCTACACGAACGTACTCGCCATGCTCACGATGGCGAACATACCGATGCGTTCCACGGACCGGACGGAAGGACATCCGATAATCATCGCCGGGGGACCGTGTGCGGGAAACCCGATGCCGCTTGCACCGTTCATCGACCTTTTCCTCGTTGGCGAATTCGACAGCGAGCTATGCAATTTCGTTACACGATACCGCGAGCTGAAACAGCAAAAGATTCCCCGCACCAATATCATCGCAGCACTCGCCGAATTCCCTTACGCTTATGCGCCGCAATTCCATTCACGAAATGAGAAGACATCACGCGTACGGCGATGCATCGAACAGGATTTCGAGAACGCGCCGTATCCCGAACAGCCGATAGTGCCGAACATACGCACCGTCCAGGAACGCTGTGTCGTCGAGATATCGCGCGGCTGCACGCACAACTGCCGGTTCTGCGCTGCCGGAACGATATTCCGCCCGCTGCGTCACCGGTCACCTGAAAAAGTCATCAACATGATACGCACGATGACGGCCGCGAGCGGTTATGACGAGGTGAATCTCTCCGCACTTTCCGCCGACGATTATCCGCATATACGCGAGTTCGTGAGTCATCTGAACCAGTGGGGACAGACGGCGGGATTTTCCATCTCGCTGCCGTCACTGCGCGTGGACAGTTTCGATCTTTCCGTCGCGAAAGATATCGCCTCGTTCAGAAAGACCGGCCTCACCTTCGCGCTTGAGGCGGGCGATCAGACCGTACGCAACATGATCAACAAGGAAGCGTCGGAAGAACAGGTACTGACAATAGCGCGCGGCGTCAAGGAACTCGGCTGGAAAACGGTGAAGATGTACTTCATGATAGGATTCACCGACGATATCACCGCCGAAGCCGAAGCGATAGACCGCTTTCTGCAGACGCTGCGCACGACACTCGGTAAAAGCGTGAGCATCAATGTAAGCGTGAATACGTTCATACCCAAGCCGCACACCCCGCTGCAGTACCGGAAACAGGCCGATCACAACGCGGTACGCACCGCACTTGAAGGACTGCGCGACCGGTACCGCCACACGAACATATTCCTAAAAACGAACTCGTACGACATGAGCTTCATCGAAGGCGTACTCGCACGCGGCGATGAGCGCGTTGCCGATGCGCTTGAACGCGTGGTATTACTCGGCGCGCGATGCGACGCATGGATCGAACATTTCAAACTCGAACGCTGGATGCTGGCGTTCTCCGAAACCGGCATCAACCCGGACGATTATCTCGCCGAACGTTCAACGACTGCACCGCTGCCGTGGGACATCATCGACATGGGCGTGAGCAGGGAATATCTCATCAGGGAATATGAGAACGCGAAGCTGGGTGTCATCACCAAAGACTGCCGCACGGGGCCGTGCAACCGCTGCGGTCTTGAACGCGAATGCGCCGACGTGAAAGAATTGCCGTTCACACTCCCGGCGCTCCCCGCTGTCGACGGCGACATACGTGCCGACGCGGTGGACCGTATCTTCATCCGTTTCGCCAAGCGCGATATGCTCCGCTTCCTCGGTCATTTCGACATAAAAAAGATGCTCATCAACGCGCTGGTCATCTCAGGTGCTCGGCTCGCCTACTCGAAAGGCTTTTCACCGAAGCCGCTCGTCACGTTCAATGACCCCTTGCCCTTCGGCGTGGCAAGCGAAGCTGAATATTGCGAAGCGTCACTCCGGAGTATGTGCGAACCCGATACACTCCTTGAACGCCTGAACGCGATACTGCCGCCAGGCACCCGTATACTTTCCATCGAACGCATCGGTATCCATGAAAAACGGTTGGCAACGCACACGAAAACCGCTGTATTCCAGCTGAACTATAACAATGCGGAAAACGCCGCACAAGCGCTTGCGCTTCTCGAAGCAAAAGATGCACTCACTGAAAAAACCGGCCGCATCGCAGATTATTCAGCAGCCGGCGATGGCACCGTTCTCACGGTAACACTTAACTACAGTGACAAAAGCATGCGTCTCAGGGATATAAACGCGGAGCTTGCTCCCGTCGCCGGGGAACCGGTATTGGTCACGAAAATCGGATAGCATTCAGGATCGAACGTTAGTAGTATCCCTGACAGACCTTTTTGTATCTCGGAGTAAGCTTTTAATACCTGTGGAGATACATTTTTGTATCTTTTTGAAAGAAAAAGGTATCTCCGGGACAGCTTTTACTATCTATCGAGGTACCTTTTAAATACTTTTTGGCAGTAAAAGGTTTTCCGGCGAGACCTTTTACTGCCTGTCGGGATACATTTTTATATCAGGGAGAGACCTATTGGATTCTATTTCAGAGAAAAAGTTTTCTCGGAGATAGATTTTATTCATTTACATTCACACATGCGCACAACAAAAGACACAACGGCGTTCGAGCGTTGAAAGAACCACCGTATTGAGATAGTTTACATCTTCACTTTTTAATCGCGCAAATCGCGAAGGGGAGAAATATGTTTCGAGAAGTCGGCAAAGCTGTGCGAGCAAAGCCGGCAATATCGTGTCAAATCAATTATCAGCGTGCAGACAATATCGTGAAACGAGCTTTTGCGAGTTCTTTGCCGACTTCAAGATACATATTTTTCCCCGAGCATAAAGCGCACCTCTCCTCCACTCCCGCTGGAAAAAATACCGAAAAGGTTTATACTCACCGCGTCTGAACTATATGAATAGTGCTTTTCCGTAAAGTTTTATATCATATAACACATCAGCCGAGACGCGACAACATGTTCTCATACGATGCGATCGAACTGCGAGGAGACCCTGCATGACCGACACAATTCTGAAAAAACTGCAAAGCATATTCGGCAGCGAGGAGACGTTCACCGATCGTGAAACGCTTACCGCTTACAGCTATGACGCCGCGCATACAGAAATGCTGCCCGAAGTCATCGTGTTCGCGAAAAACGAAGCGCAGATATCGGCGCTTATGAAACTCGCCAACGAAGAACGGATACCAGTGACACCGCGCGGTGCCGGCAGCGGACTTTCCGGCGGCTCGGTGCCATTGTCGAAAGGCATCGTCGTATGCCTCGACAAGATGAAAGCGATAAAGTCCATCGATACCGTGAACCGCCTCATCACGCTTGAAGCGGGCGTCATCACATCGGATATCGATGCTGCGGTGAACCCGAAAGGGCTTTTCTTTCCGCCTGACCCAGGCAGCACGCTCTTTTCAACCATCGGCGGTAATGTTGCCGAAAACGCCGGCGGACTGCGCGGGCTCAAATACGGAGTAACCAAAGACTATGTAAAGACCATACGCGTGGTGCTTCCCTCGGGAGAAGCGGTAACACTCGGCGCAAAAACGGTCAAACATGTTGCCGGTTTCAATGTTGAACAGCTCTTCGTCGGCAGCGAAGGACTTCTGGGTATTTTTACCGAGTTCACACTGTCGCTCCTGCCGCTGCCGGAACACCGTGAATCGGCGCTTGCCGTCTATGCGTCGCTTGACGATGCGGCAAAGACCGTGGCTGCCATCATCGAAGCCGGTGTAACACCGTCAACACTTGAGATCATGGACCGGTTCACGATAAACGCCATCGAGGATTACAAACCGTGCGGACTGCCGCGCGACGCCGAAGCGGTGCTCATCATCGAGACCGACGGTTATCGCGAATCCGCCATACGCGAAATGGAGAAAGTGCAGACGGTCGCCGCGAAACACGCAGTCACCCGGTTTGTCCGCGCCAAGGACGCCGCTGAACGGGAAATGCTCTTCGAGGGCCGGCGCGTGTCGCTCTCGGCGCTCGCCCGCGTTAAGCCGACAACGATTCTCGAGGACGCCACCGTCATGCGCAGCCGCGTACCCGACCTCGTCCGCGCAATACAGTCCATCGCGAAAAAGTACGACCTTATGGTTGGCACCTTCGGCCATGCCGGTGACGGCAATCTGCACCCCACATTTCTCGTAGACAAGAATGACAAGGACATGATGCACCGCTGCGAGATGGCTGTAAAAGAACTTTTCGCCGCGACTATCGCCATGGAAGGAACGATATCCGGCGAACACGGCATCGGCATCGAAAAAAAACCGTTCCTCAAGGACCAGCTCGGCGATGCGGGCGTAAAACTTCTGCGGGACATCAAGAAGACGCTTGACCCGAACGGAATCTTGAATCCAGGAAAGATGTTTTAATGAACGCGCACGAACAGGCCCGCGAACATCTCCTCATCGCCGCAAAGGAATTCGACCGGTGCATCAAATGCGGCAAATGCCGTTCGGTATGTCCGGTATTCCGTGTCATGGCCAACGAACTCTTCGTCGCCCGCGGCAAGCTGAAAATTGCGCAGATGGTGGCCGACGGCACGCTGCCTATCACCAAACGAGTCCGCGAGGCGCTTGACGAATGCCTCATCTGCAAGACCTGTACGGCGAACTGTCCGTCGGGCGTGAGAACAGAAGAGGTCGTTCTGCGCCTGCGCTGGTACATCACTACGATGAAAGGGCTTCATTTCGTCAAAGCGATCATTTTTCGCTTCATACTCTGGCAGCGCTGGCCGCTCACCATCGGCGCAAAATGCATAGGTCTTGCACAGCGGATATTCTTCGGCATCGGGCCGAAAAATCCCGTACGGCTACTCTTCCCGCTCTTCGGTATTTCACATCGCCGCAATTTCCCGAAGTTCGCGCTCCGGTCGACGCTCGGCAAATATCCGGAAGTAGTACCCGCTGTCGGGAAACCGAAAATGCGCGTGGGCTATTTCGTAGGCTGCGCGGCGAATTTCATCTACACCAAAACAGCTGACGCCGTCATCGACGTGCTCACTCATTACGGCTATGAGGTGGTCATACCCAAAGCGCAGAAATGCAACGGCACGCCGGTGTTCGCCAACGGCGATTACGACGGCGCGAAAAAGTTCATGGAGCATAATTTCGCGCTCTTCGACAGATACAAACTCGACGCCATCGTCGTCGCATGTTCGTCATGCGGATTGTCGCTGAAAAAAGAAATAGCACACTTCATACCTGATACGGCACAGCGCCGTGAGTTCACCGGTAAAGTATACGATATCCACGAGTTCATCGAGAAGCATATAACGCTTGCCCCGAAAGACCTCGCGCCGCTGAACAAAAGCGTCACCTATCACGATCCGTGTCATCTGGGCCGCGGGCAGGGCGTCACCAAAGAACCGCGCGCGATTCTTAAAAAAATACCCGGCGTGAACTTCGTCGAGATGAAAAACCCGGACGTATGCTGCGGCGGCGCGGGCAGTTATTCGGTGACGCATTACACCAACTCGGTTGCCATCAACCGGCAGAAGACGACTGATATTAAAAACGCGGATACCGAACTTGTCGCCACCGGATGCCCCATCTGCGTCATGCATATGCAGGACAATCTCATTCAGAACAATCTCCCCCAGCAGACGACATTCGTCATTGAACTCCTCGCCGAATCGCTGCGTAAAAAACGTGAAACGGAGCCGGTACGATGAAAATACATCTCGCCTACGGCAAGGACGGGATTGACGTCGATGTTCCCGACGCTAATCTCAAAAAAGTGCTTCGCATGAAAGAGGCGAAACCGGTGGCCGATGTCGATACGCTCATGAGCCAGGTATTGAGAAATCCCATCGGATGTGAGCCGCTCAACACGATAGCCAAAGGCAGAAAAAACGCCTGTGTCGTCATCACCGACGTGACGCGCCCCACACCCAACAGCATCATACTCCCGCCGCTTCTCACTGCGCTCGAGGACGCGGGGCTTCACCGGAGCGACATCACGATACTCGTCGCCACCGGCACGCACGAACCCAACGAAGGCGAAACACTTCGCGGCATGGTGGGCGATTTTGTCTTCAAGAACTACCGCATCATCAATCATAGGTCAAAAGAAAAGAAGGATATGGTCGACCTCGGCACCACACCGGCAGGTTCGCCGGTACGTATCAATAAACACTATGTGAACGCCGACTTGAAAATAACCACCGGGCTTATCGAACCGCATTTCATGGCGGGCTTCTCCGGCGGCAGAAAGCTGATATGTCCCGGCATAGCGGCAGCAGAAACGGTGCATGCGATGCATTCACCGATATTCCTTGAGGACGCGCGTTCCAAGAACGGCAATCTCGGCGGCAATCCCTTTCATATGGAGATAAGCGAAGTGGCGCGCATGGCGGGCGGTGCTGACTTTATCGTCAACGTGACCATAGACGAGGAAAAGCGCATCACGAATATATTCGCCGGCGACATGACCGCTGCCCACCAGGCCGGTGTGGCATTCGTACAGTCGCATGCGAAAGACTATATCGATGCCCCCGCTGATGTTGTCATCACCACGAACTCGGGATATCCGCTCGATCTGAATTTTTATCAGACCGTAAAAGGTATGGTGTGCGCACTCGACGTTGTACGCGAAGGCGGGACCATCATCATCGCAAGCCGCTGTCACGCCGGTATCGGCAGCGACGATTTCAAGAAACTCCTCGACGGCTTCACCACACCGAAGGCATTTCTGGACATGATTCATAAGCCCGGGTTCTTCGCTTCGGAACAGTGGGAAGTGGAAGAACTCTGCATGGCCTTGAACAAAGCGAAGATAATGTTATATACTGAAGGCATATCGCCTGATGATATCAGCAGGTACGGCGTCACGCCGGTATCGTCGGTTGAGGACGGTATTGCACGATGCCTGAAAGAATACGGTCCATCGGCATCTATCGCGGTAATTCCGAAAGGTCCGTATGTAATCGCGGGCGTCATATAATATAATTCCGGGAGCCTATCATGAAAGCATTTCCGATCATTGCCGCTCTGCTGCTAACCGCATGCATACTTACCGCCCAGGAAAAGACGAACGGGGCGCCCTGTACCCTGAAAATAACCGCCGACAAGCCGGACGCCATATACGCCATCAATGAGACGATAACCTTTACGATATCCTTTGCCGACACGAACGGAGCTCAGATCCCCGGCAAAAAGATGCGCGCCTATATCGAACGAGAGACACTGCCGGCGCAGGTATTCGATATCGTGACCGCGGATGAGCCGCTGACGATAACCACCACGCTTGACCGACCCGGTTTTGCGCTCTGCGTCATCTATTCCTATGAATATGAACCGGGTAAAAAACTCCCCAATGCATATGCGGGAGCCGGTGTGGATGTGACGAACATAAAACCTGGCCGCGCATGTCCTCCGGACTTCGACGAATTCTGGAAATCGCAGAAGGCGCGGCTGGCAATGATACCGCTTAAATCAACGCTGACGCCGGTGGCCCTCCTCAACGCATCGTTCAACGACAAAGTGGAGACCTTCGACGTACGCATCGATTGCGTTGATAATCTTCCCGTTTCGGGATATTACTCGCGTCCGTCGAATGCGGCACCGAAGTCGTGTCCGGCGCTCCTCTCGGTACAGGGCGCGGGTGTGCGAAGTTCATCGCGCATGGACAACCGCGCGCTCAACGGCCTTATCGCCATGGATATCAACGCGCACGGCATCGATAACGGCAAGTCCGCCGACTACTATAAGGAAATAGCCGACGGCAGACTGAAAGGCTACAGCGGCTTCAGCAATGACAACCGGAACACGACATACTTCAACGGCATGTTCCTCCGCGTGCTCCGTGCACTCGAATTCCTCAAAACACAGCCGGAATGGGACGGCAGAACGCTCATCATCACGGGCGGCAGCCAGGGCGGCGCTCAATCCATCATGGGGGCAGCACTCGACCCCGATATCACCGCCTGCTACGCATACGTGACCGCGATGTGCAATCATAACGGTCCGTTGGGCGGAACGAAAGCGGGCTGGCCGCGCTGGGTGCCGTTCTCGAACGGCGCAACGACGAATACAGCGCAATCAGACGCGGCGCAATACTATGACATGTGCAACTTCGCCGCACGCATCAAGGCGAAAACATTCTGCAACGTGGGCTTCATTGACACCACCTGCGCGCCGGCAAGCGTCTATGCGATGTATAACAGCATCACGGCGCCGAAAAAGATGCTGCATTATATCGATTCAGGTCACGGTATTCCCCGCCAGGCGTATAGTGACGGGGAGAACGATCTCACTGAATACCTCAAGACGGTGAAATGATGTCGTCGGCAGCAGGACTTCGGGAGGAAATAGCCACCATGGATGAACATAAGCGCGATCATTTCTGGGCGTCAAAAGCACCGCTCCTGTACGCAAGCGCACGGACCACAGCGTTCATCGCCGGTATCTTCTCCGCGATAGTAGCCGCCATGCTTCTGATCGGTTTTTTTCAGCGTATTGTCCTCAACCCGCTTTCGCTCCCGGCGACTGAATCGGTCATCAGCGAGCTTAAGAACAATCCCGCGAACGAAACGATAAAATCGAGCGTACGCGAGCTCGATCTTCTCGCGCGGAAAGCGTTCTTTACGTCACTGTCATTCACCGACCGCGGCGCGCTGCTCCTTGCCGCAGGTATCGGCACACTGCTTCTCATGCTGCATCTTATGAAAGAGCTTCGCCCTGCTGTCCCTTCTGCGGGTCCGGGAACGGCGCCGGATCGTTCGCTCGTTAATTGGGCCATCGCCGGTGCGGGTGTCGTCATCGTCATCGCCGCACTCGCGGCACCGCGCATCATAGTCCCTTCATCAAAAAAGACCGTGCTCGCAGAAAAGCCCATACCGGAGGCAGCGGTGACGCCTGCACAAAAGAATGAACCGGTAAAAACCGCCGTCGATCAGAACAAGCCCGCCGAACCTGTCGCATCTGCGCAGACGGCAGCATCAGCCGCTCTTCCGCCGGTAGATAACCGCGAGATCATGAAACAATGGCCAAATCTCCGCGGCCCGTACGGACTCGGCATCGCCTACGGCCAGAAACCGCCGACGACATGGGATGTCGCTTCCGGAAAAAACATCAAATGGAAAACCGCCATACCGCTCGCGGGATTCAACTCGCCGGTGGTCTGGGGCTCGCGTGTATTTCTTACCGCCGCCGATGAAAAATCGCTGGACGTTTTCTGCATCGATGCCGACACCGGCAAGATAGTATGGAGAAAATCGGTTAGGAATGCGAAAGGCATATCACCGAAAGTGTCCGAAGACACCGGTTTCGCGGCATCGTCCGCAGCCACCGACGGCAAACATGTATTCGCCGTATTCGCCACCGGGGATCTCGCCTGCTTTGACATCGACGGCAAATTGCGCTGGACAAAAGCGTTCGGTGAACCGGGCAATAATTACGGCTACGCTTCATCGCTCATCGTCTACAAATATCTTTTCGTGCAGATGGACACCGACAACGGCGGCACGGTCTACGCAATCAACCCCGAAACGGGCGCCATTGTCTGGCAGAAACCGCGTAAGGTTGAGCCGTCATGGGCTTCTCCGGTCATCGTGAATCCGGCGGTGCGCCCGCTGGTGGCTCTTGCGGCAAATCCCAGAGTCGTCGCGTATGATGTCACCTCCGGCGCGGCCGTTTTCAGCGCAGAGTGCCTTTCCGGCGAAGTTGCTCCGTCCCCTGCATTCGCCCGCGGCACGATCGTCGTGGCGAATGAATACGCGTCTATCACCGCATTTTCGCTCACGTCGGGTAAAGAGATATGGAAAGGAGAGGACGATCTTCCGAACACCGCAAGTCCGCTTGCAACCGAGACGCATGTGTTCACCGCAAGTCCGTCAGGCGTCGTATCATGCTATGATATCGTCTCCGGCAAGCGCCTGTGGTTCCATGAGACCGATGACACGTTCTACTCATCGCCGGTTATCGCCGGCGGCAACATCTATCTCGCCTCAACAAAAGGAAAGATGTTTGTTTTTACACCGGCAAATGTATTCACACCCAATGCGGGTATTCCCATGGGTGAAGCGGTATTCGCAACACCGGCGTTCGTCAACAATCGTATTTATATACGCACATCGGCGCATCTCTACTGCATGGAGGCGCAATGAGCGACCACCGCTCCGCCGTAGTTTCTCTGGTCGAATCCATCGGCCGTACGCGCGGGCACATCATCCCGATACTTCAGGCGATACAGAAAAAGTATCACTATCTCCCTCCCGATGTACTCAAGGTTGTCTGCGAGCTTACGGATATCACACCGCACGACATCGCCGGGGTATCGACATTCTTCAATCAGTTCAAGCATGAGCCCTGCGGCAAACACACCATACGTGTCTGCGTGGGAACCGCATGTTACATCAAAGGGTCCGTCGCCGTATACGACGAGGTAAAAAAACACCTGAACATTCCCGCCGATGCATCAACCGACGCGCAGAAACTCTTCACCGTGGAACAGGTTGCCTGCCTCGGCTGCTGCACGCTCGCTCCGGCGATGCAGATTGACGATGTCACGTACGGCCATGTGGCGCCGAAAACCGTGGCCGCGATGATAACGAATTTTCTGTCGCTCGGAACAGAGAAAACGCATGCCGCAAAGCAGCGCCGGCACGCGCACGGTGCACATGCCGCGGAAGTGCGCATCGGACTCGGTTCATGCTGCACCGCGGGCGGGAGCGCCCATGTCAAAGACGCGCTTGAGAACACGATACGCCGCTATCATCTGCCGGTATCGGTAAAACGCGTAGGCTGCGTGGGCATGTGCCATCAGACGCCGCTCATGGAAGTGGTCAGCGCCGACGGCGTAAGCGCCCATTACGCCAAGGTATCGGCGGCCGAAGCTCCGGAAATACTCCTTCGTCATTTCCCGCCGCAAAGTACACTTGAGCGCATGTCCTATTCCGTCATCGATACCGTTTCGCGGCTGTACGACCCGGATACCGACGAAACCGTTGAACGATATGCGCTCGACGTACGCGACACGCCCGCCTGCGAGTTCCTCGGACCGCAGCGGCATATCGCCACCGAACATTCCGGTATCATCGACCCGCTCTCGCTTGACGAATATCAATCACACGGCGGATTCTCCGCACTAGGCACAGTACTTTCGCGTAAAGACCCGGATGCCGTTGTCACCGCAATATCCGAATCGCTGCTCCGCGGACGCGGCGGTGCTGGGTTTCACACGGGTAAAAAATGGGCGCTGGTGCGTGCAGCTTCCGGCGATAAACATCTCATCATGAACGGCGACGAGGGCGACCCCGGCGCATTCATGGACCGCATGCTGCTTGAAAGCTATCCATACCGCGTGCTCGAAGGCATTCTCATCGCGGCGTATGCAGTGGGCGCAGGTCACGGTGTGCTCTACATACGCGCGGAATATCCATTGGCGCTCCATCACATGCGTGAGGCGCTGCGCGTACTTGCTGACAACAATCTTATCGGCAATAATATTCTCGGCAGCGATTTTTCATTCCACGCCGAGATAGTCCAGGGCGCGGGGGCGTTCGTCTGCGGCGAAGAGACGGCACTCATGCAGGCCGTTGAGGGCCATCGCGGTTCACCGGTATTCCGTCCGCCGTTCCCCGCCGAACACGGGCTCTACGGAAAGCCGACGCTCATCAACAATGTGGAGACATATGCTGCCGTCCCCTGGATAATGACTAACGGCGCATCGTCATACGCGGCGATAGGTACGAGTACCAGCAAAGGCACCAAGGTTTTTTCGCTCACGGGCAAGATCAACCGCGGCGGCCTCATCGAAGTACCCATGGGAACATCCATCAGCGATATCGTGATGAAGATCGGCGGCGGCGTTTCGTCGGGACATTTCAAGGCGGTGCAGATAGGCGGTCCTTCGGGCGGCTGTATACCGGCGTCACTCGGTGATACTCCCGTGGATTACGAGGCCCTCACCTCGCTCGGCGCCATCATGGGCTCCGGCGGTATGGTGGTCCTCAACGACGACGACTGCATGGTTGACGTAGCCCGGTATTTCATGTCGTTCACCCAGCGCGAATCGTGCGGCAAATGCACGTTCTGCCGCGTGGGAACGAAACGCATGCTTGAGATACTCGACGCGCTCACCGAAGGCCGCGCGCGGAAAGAAGATCTCGAAACGCTGAAAACGCTGAGCGAATCGATACGGACGGGCAGCCTCTGCGGACTCGGACGCACCGCGCCCAATCCGGTATTATCGACACTGCGGTATTTTCACGACGAATATGAGGCACATGTCAACGGCACATGCCCCGCGATGAAATGCAAGGCGCTCATCCGCTATTTCATCAACGAAAAATGCATCGGCTGTACGCGATGTGCACAGGCGTGTCCCGTTGACGCAATCACACCGAATCCGTATCACCGGCATGAGATTGACCAGACAAAATGCACGAAATGCAACGCCTGCAAAGCGGCGTGTCCGGCATATGCGGTGGAAATCGGATAACAGCATGACGATAGTAATCGACAACACCCCCGTCACCGTCAATCCCGGCGACACCGTACTCGCCGCCGCGCGGTCGGCAGGGATAAACATCCCCACGATGTGCCACAAGGACGGCCTCCCCCATCACACCTCGTGCATGGTATGCGTGGTGAACGACGCAACTGCGAACAAGTTGATACCCTCATGCACCGCACCGGCAGCGGACGGCATGCGGATAGAGACCGCCACGGAATCCGTCATCGCCGCACGCAAAGCGGCACTTGAACTGCTCCTGAGTGAACATGCAGGCGACTGCGAAGCACCATGCCAGCGCGCATGTCCCGCGCATATGGATATTCCCGCCATGATTCGCGCCATCGCCGACGGGGATGACCGGGAGGCGATACGCATCGTCCGCGAACGCATCGCGCTGCCGTCAACGCTCGGGCGCATATGTCCGGCACCGTGCGAAAAGGTATGCCGCAGGAAGAATATCGACGCTCCGGTGAGCATCTGTCTTCTGAAACGTTTTGCCGGAGATAACGATTATCTTAAGACCAACATCATCCCCGCGCCGAAACCGCCCACCGGTAAGCGTATTGCCGTTGTCGGCGCCGGCCCCGCGGGATTATCCGCCGCATACTATCTTCTTTTGAACGGACATGCATGCACCGTCTATGAAACAACATCGCGTACCGGCGGTGCGCTGTATCATTCCGTATCGCCGGAAATACTTCCCCACGACATACTCGAAAAAGAAGTAGATGTCATACGCGCACTCGGCGCTCAGTTCATCATGAACACCGAGGTGGGTAAAGACATATCGCTCAGTGCGGTCCGCGAGCAGTCGGACGCCGTCGTCATCGCGTCGGGAAGCATGAACGCTAATTTCGGATTGGCGATGAAGGACAGCGACATCAGTGTAACCGCGGCATATGAGACCTCGGCACAGGGCATATTCGCCTGCGGGAACGCGGTAAGCACATCGCGCATGGCGATACGGTCGGCTGCGGAGGGATATGAGACCGCGGTGAGCGTGGACCATTGGCTGAAAACCGGAACGGCACTGCATATGAAACGGCGGTTCAATTCGTCGCTGGGGAAATTACGGGCGGAGGATATCGCGGCAATAAAAACGCATGCATCGCCCGTCGAGCGCAACGACAAACCGCACACCGCCGCACTTGACGGAGGACTCACTGAACCGGACGCCATGAAGGAAGCCGCACGATGTCTGCACTGCGACTGCAGGAAAAAGGACAGCTGCCGTCTCCGCGATCTGTCGGAAAGTCATCAGGCGTCGCAGAACACGTTCAGCGGTGAACGCGCCGCGCATATGTTCCGGGCTCTCAAACACGGCGTTGTGTTCGAACAGGGCAAATGCATCAAATGCGGCATATGCGTGCGTATCTGCGAGTCAGAAGAAATACCCGATGGATTTACCTTCATGCGGCGCGGTTTCGACATCCGTGTTGACCTGCCGTTCGGCGACGTGTTCGAGAATAAAACGGTAATGCTCCGCTGCGCGTCATCGTGTCCCACCGGGGCGATTACGTCGGAGACTATTTCAGCCGCCGTGTCCTGACTTCCAGGGCTATCGCGCGCGCCTTGATGATGATCAGCGCCGTATCCACATGAAGCCGGAGCGCAAAATCCACCAGCACATCGGTCTCTATCTTTTCCGCGCCGGCAGCATCAACCTCTCCCCCGGCAACAATAAGCGCCCAGGCGAGTATACGCACACGGTCCGCCGCCGATAACGGCAGCAGCGATGCGATGATGATATCATCAACATTCTGCGCGTTGTTCTTCACCAGCACTTCCCATTTGGCAAGTGTTTTTGCGAGTACATCCGCGGAAAGCTGCTCCATCGGCACAACAACCTCGGTGATATAGCTCCGCTCCTGATCCGACGCACCGTTTATCTGCGCCATATAAAAGCACATAACGAGAAGCGTTTCCTCTTTGGTGAAAACGATATGCGACATTTGTTACTTCTTTACCACAGCGTTTACATGAAGCTCGAACGATGCGGGCTCAACGAGTACAAGCTCAAAACCCTGCGGCAGAAGCACATCGACATTCGCCTTGAATGTTCCGGCTTTGGTGACGTCCTTCACGTTCAGCGACACCACGCACTGTTTCGCGGTGAGTTCAGCAAGCCTGTCCTTCGGCCCCTGCACCACGAGGCGCTTGACCACAATGGCGTTCCGGTTTGCGAGCGTCAGCCTTTTGCCGATATCAATTGCGGGAATGATATCGCGGAATTCATTGGTTCCCATATCGGCGGTGATGAACACGCGGACGCGTACTTTCTGCACCGTGAGGAGCACATTCTCGCGCCCCACAAGCGCCGTCTCCGTGACCACCGTATCCTTCATCTTGTCAAGCGATATCGTCTCCGTGGCAACCGAATCCATATCGCCGACGATGGATACCGGTCCGGTGACTTCCACGAGCGCCGGTTCAGCCGCATTGGATACCGCGGTATACCCGGGAACGGGCGAGCCGCTTATTACCGGTGCAACACGGACCATTTTTGTCGCCGGGCGTTCAAGGACCACTTCAACCACGGACGGCTTGAGCGACCATTTGATATCCTGCGGCTCCTGATTGAGCGTGAGTTTATACATCGCCTTGCCTTCGGCGCTTTTCGTAAGGTCAAGGTTCGCCTCAAGCACTTTCGGGTTCACCATGGTTATTTTGTTCTTCTTGCCTTTCACGATGACGGTCACTTCTTTCGGCGTGGGGGCGGCTATCATGAGGTCCTGCGGCACGTTCATGATGCGCAGCGGTATCTCGTATTCCCGATTCTCATCTTCCTGCGATGCGACATAGAGCGAGACAAGCACCGCAAGCACCAGCGATATCACTTTTGCGACGATATTGTCGGTAAATATGTTCTTCCTACGCATGCTTGCGTTTGCGCCGCTCACGGTCAACCCCCAGGAATGTTTCAAGCTTGGCGCCGATGGCGTCGCGTTCGATGTTGTAATCAAGACGCCCGCTGTGCGCTATCGATACCGAGCCGGTCTCTTCGGAAACAACGATGACAACGGCATCCGACTGCTCCGACAACCCGAGCGCCGCGCGGTGGCGCGTACCGAGCCTGCGGGAGCTGTTCTTCGCGTCGTATTCGGAAAGCGGCAGATACGCCGATGCGGCGACAACACGGTTGCGGTCGATGATTACCGCGCCGTCATGCAGCGGATTGTGATGATAAAATATCGTTTCGATAAGTTCGCTCGATATCGCGGCATCAAGCGTGATGGCCCGGTCGAGGAGCCCCTTGAGGTCGACACGCCGCTGCAGCACGATGAGCGCGCCGTATCCCTTTTTGGATATCGTATACACCGCGTTGATGATGGTATACAGGTCCGATGTATCGAATGCGAAAAGATTTTTGAAAAATGTCCGTTCACCGAGCATGACCAGCGCGCGTTTTATCTCCGCCTGAAATATGACGATGATGCCGAGGAGACTCACCGCAAGGACTTTATCCAGAAGCCAGTAGAGCGTCTGAAGATTGAGCAGACGGGCGACAAACGTGACTAAAAAGATTAACGCAATCCCCTGAAGGACGATGATACCGCGCGTATCGGCGAGCAGACGGTATATCTGGTAGAACGCAAAGGCGACGATGAGTATATCAAGAACAAGCATCACGCCCCTGACGGCGGGAATACCTAAAAAGTCGGCAAGAAAGCTGAACATCAGCGGCAGCCCTCCCCTGCAGCGCCCGTACCGCATACAGCGGAGCTTACAGCCCAGGCTACTTTGACCGCATCAACCGTCTCGCGCACGTCATGCACGCGCAGTATATCGGCGCCGAGCGTCATTGCGGCAACAGCGGCACCGAGCGAACCGGCAAGCCGGTCCTCAACAGCGCGTCCGGTGATATCGCCGATAAAACGTTTGCGTGAAAGCCCCGCCACAAGCGGAAGTCCGAATGTTTTTTTGAAATGCGGTATCGCCCCGATGAGCGTACGATTATGTTCAAGCGTTTTCCCGAAACCGACGCCGGGGTCAAGTAAAAGACGCTCCCTGCCGATGCCGGCTGTGTTCGCCGCCGCTATGCGCTCATCAAAGTAGCGCGTCACTTCGGAAGTGACATCATCGTAGTGAGGACTGGCCTGCATGTCTTTCGGTGTTCCTTTCATGTGCATAAGTATCAAATGCGCGTCTGAGGCACCCACAACGGCAAGCATTGCATTGTCGTATGTCCCGGCGCTCACATCATTGATGATATCAGCCCCCGCTGCAATCCCGGCCCGTGCCACGGATGCCTTCCGTGTGTCGAGCGAGATGCCTATGTGCGGAAACACACGCCGCACCTCGCGCACCAGCGGCAGCACACGGTCACGTTCAGCCGCTTCGTCGACCGTCTCCGCTCCGGGCCGTGTGGACTCGCCGCCGATATCGATGATGCCGGCGCCGTCAGCAACAAAACGTGCAACGGCTGCGAGCGCTTCGTCCATTGCCGGCGTCCTGCTCGCGCCGTAAAACGAATCGCCGGTCACATTGACAATGCCCATGATGAGCGGCGCTTCATCCGCGTTGCGGCTGATGGATCTTGTTACCGGCATGCCGTCTCCCGCGCTCTTTCCCGCAGTATATCATGGATATTTTTTTTGGTAAAGAATGCCCCGAGTGCAGAAATTCGTGTTCTGCTTGCAAAATCATCAATGCGTGATACAATCTTTCGACCAATCGCCAAGGAGATATTTTATGCGTTTCAGTATTTTCATCGCGCTTGCCGCAGTTCTTATGCTTGTTTCCGGCTGCGACAAAACAGCCGCCGCCGATAAAGGCAAATGGATAGCCAAGATCGACAACAGCACCGTTTTTGAGAAAGATTTCGACGCTTTTCTGGCAGTGACACTTGAAAGCTCGGGTGTTCCCCGCGACCAGATCGCGATGTATAAGAACAACGCCAGCATCAAGCAGAAAGTGCTTGATGATTATATCAGCAAATTCCTCATCGTGCGGAAGGCTGAAGCGGATAAATTCTTCGACACACGCGACGCAAAAGAGTTCATGGCGCTCGCGATGCAGAACATCAAATTCGAATATTATATCAGAAAAAAAATGCTCGAATATATACCCGAAGCGACCACGCAGGAAATAGATTTTTACTATCAGCAGCAGAAAGCCGCACTTGAAAAACAATACGGCATCCGCACACTTGACGACAAAGTGCGCGCGCAGCTCGCCAATCTCATAAAGATGCAGCGCGTTCAGAAAAAACTCGCGCAGGTCACCGACGACCTCAAATCATCCGCGGTCATCAAACGCAATAAAGAAGCAATCGGCGAACCGAATATCGAGTTCTCAACGCAGGACCCGAATGCGGCTATTCCTACACCAGCTCCCCGATAATCCGAGATCATGACACAGCGTGAATACGCACTGAAAGGCACCATCACCGCCGAAATGCGCGCGGTGTGTGATACCGAAAAAATGTCCGTCGACACGCTGGCCGGACGAGTACGTTCCGGCGAGATCGCGATCGTAAAGAACCGTACGCACGCCATACAGCCTGTCGGTGTGGGTAAAGGCCTGTCGACAAAGGTGAACGCGAACCTCGGCACCTCGAAACTCGCGTCCAATATCGACTTCGAACTCCAAAAGATGGAAGTCGCGCTCCGTCACGGCGCCGACGCCATCATGGATCTTTCCACGGGCGGCGATGTGAACGCGATACGCAAGGCGATACTCGCCGGCTGCGGCAAACCGCTCGGTACCGTGCCGCTCTATCAGGTGGGACACGACGTGCTCAAATCGGGCAGACGCATGTTCGACATGACGCTTGACGACATGCTCGCCGTCATCGCTCAGCAGGCCGCCGAGGGCGTTGATTTCATGACCATCCACAGCGGCATCAACCGGGATACGGTCGCGCGCTACGAAAAAAGCGACCGCATCACCGGATGTGTCTCGCGCGGCGGCGCCATACTCCTCGAATGGATGGCGGTCAACGGCAAAGAAAATCCGCTCTTCGAACACTATGACGATGTGCTCGCGATACTCCACGACTACGATGTGACCATTTCGCTCGGCGACGGCATGCGCCCCGGCTCACTTCACGATGCCACCGACCGCACGCAGGTAAGCGAGCTTATCGTACTCGGCGAGCTTGCCGAACGCGCGCTTGCCAAAGGCGTTCAGGTCATCATCGAAGGCCCCGGACATGTACCGCTCAATGAAATTGAAGCGAACATCCTGCTGCAGAAAAAGCTCTGCAATAATGTCCCGTTCTATGTGCTCGGTCCGCTCGTCACCGATGTCGCCCCCGGCTACGATCATATTACCGGCGCCATCGGCGGGGCTATCGCCGCAACCGCGGGTGCCGATTTCCTCTGCTATGTCACTCCTGCCGAACACCTCAAGCTTCCGGACCTTGAAGATGTCAAAGAAGGTGTGGTGGCATTCAAAATAGCCGCGCACGCAGCCGACATCGCGAAAGGCATACCCGGCGCCATCGACTGGGATATCGCCATGTCGAAGCGCCGTAAAGCGCTTGACTGGAAAGGACAGTTCGAGCTCGCCATGGACAGGGAAAAATGCGAACGATACCGCAGTTCCGCCACCGCCGACGGCGTTGAGGAATGCACCATGTGCGGCGAGTTCTGCTCCATGCAGCGGGACTCAAGTGTCAGGGCGAAAAACTCCGAAATCAAAAAATAGTCCGTTCCATATCCGGGTATTGCAGAAAAGCATACCGCATGATACCATGTTAACATAATATTATGGCAGTGTATCATGATTGAAACAACAGAAAAAATCCGGTCGCCCTACCTCAAAGAAAAACTCATCGCCTATATCGGCAACAAGCGCCGCCTCCTGCCGTTCATCGGGCGGACTATCGGGACGCTTATGGAACAGACCTCCGGAATGACGACATTCCTCGACCTGTTCGCAGGCAGCGGCAGCGTCTCCCGTCTGGCACGGCACCTCGGGTTTTCCGTTCATGCAAATGACTGGGAATATTATTCGTACGTCATGAATCATCCGCATCTCTCGCTTGTCCCCGGCGATGAGGAAAAACTGTTCGCGAACTGCGGCGGCCTCATCCGCGCGCTTGAGCGGCTGAACACAACTCCCGACCTTCCTCATGATGATTGGTATATCGCCGGTTTTTATGCACCCGCTGACGATGAGAATCCCGACACGCGCAACGAGCGGATGTTCTACACCAATCATAACGCGCGCCGCATCGACGCCATACGCACGGAGATTGAACGATGGCGCACCCGCGGCCTCATCGACCGTGACGGATATCTGTATCTGCTCGCATCGCTCATATATGAAGCGGCAACGCATGCGAACACCTCGGGTGTGTTCAAGGGATTCCATAACGGCTTCGGCGGCAGGGGCAAGGACGCACTCGGGCGCATCTTCGGCGACGTGGCGCTCACACCGCTCACGCTGCATGACGGACCGCGGGGAAACGTCAGCCAGATGGATGCGAACATGCTCGTACGGGAACATGCCGGCGGACGCACCGATATAGCCTACATTGACCCGCCGTATAATCAGCATCAGTACGGCAGCAACTATCACCTACTCAACACCATTGCGCTCTGGGACAAGCCGACGGTGAACCGGGACATCTATGTGAACGGTAAAAAAACGAACAAGAGCGCCATCCGTCACGATTGGATAAAAACGAGATCGGGATACTGCTCACGGTCAAGTGCCGAAGCGCTGTTCAGCCAGCTCATCACATCATTAAACGCCCGCTATATCATGGTGAGTTATTCAACGGACGGCATCATTCCGGTCGACAGTATGATGGATATACTCAATGCACGCGGAGAAGTCTCAATCGAGAGCGAACAGTACACGCGCTACCGCGGGGCAAAACAATCCATCGTCAACCGGACGAAGAACATCGAGTACCTGTTCATCGTCGACACAAAGAAACATTCGACCGCAAACTCCACAGCGTCGTTCATGACGGATACGCTCCGTGAGAACATACGCCTCGCGCTTCATCGGACATTCTGCTGTGACAGCGACACGCTGGTTTTCACCTCAAAAGCGCTTTCGCTCACCATCGAACTGGCGTTCGGGCTTCACGCAAAGAACAGTAAAGAGATTATGCAAGCGGTCGCAGGCGCCGACAGAAATACGCTTACCGCGCTTCATGCGTTCATCCATGCGAATACCGCGACGGACGTCCCCGAGACAATTGCGCGGTATCTCCGCCGGCTCTCCGGCCATGATCTGACACCGGCTCAGGCCGCAACCCTTGCCGAACCTTTGCCGATGCTCTACAACAAAGTGAACGGCAGACGCGGTAAACCGGTATTCGCCGACATCACTCAGGAATTCTGCAGCTTCTTCACTGAGTGGTTCTCGCGCGGCGGCAACGAGCTCATCCCCTGCGCTCTGAAGATCATCGCCGTTGCGCGGAAGAGTATACAGCACGGTATGGCTGCGGGAGACACGGCAGATTTCCTTAAGCACCAGATTGCGGGTATCGAAGCATACATCCGATCGAAGGCGGTATAGCGCATGCCGGTACGTTTCATTATCACCGTGTGCATGTTCACCGCGCTCCTCTCCGCGCAGCATGGAATAAGCGCCGCAAATATCGCATCGTTCGCATCAGAGCACTGCCTGCTTACCGGAACGGATACCGACGGCAGCACATTGCGCATCATGATGGATACGGCTGCCGCCGTGGACGCGCGATCAAAAACCAGAACGTGGAACATTACTTCATTGCAGCACTTCCCCGGGATCAGCTCCGATAACCGTCTTTCCGTGCGTCTTTCCGATATGCAGCCGTTTCGCGCAACCAATGCGCGATTCTTCAAAGAGGGCGGATACGCCGAAACGTTCCTGCTCACCAATGAATCGGTGCCGAACGACAACCCGAAAGTGTTCTTTATCGCCTCGCCGCAGCTTGTCATGTATGTTCTCAGGGCATTCCCGTTCACCTCATCCACCAAAGAGATAACCATACGTATGTTCGGCAGCAGAGAGAACGGATTCAATTTTACCATAAGGAATAACGGACTTAAGCGCGTCACCCTGAAAGGATTCGATGCCTGCGATGCCTATGAGCTCGAACTCGGGGTCGATATTCCGCTTTTTTCGGCGTTCATTCCGAAGTCGTATTACTATTTCCGCAACGACCCCCAGCGGTCGTTCGTCAAATTCCGCGGCGCACTGATGCCCGGTGCGAAAGAAAGCGAGCTTGAACTTGCCGAATATTCCATTCAGCGCTGAACATTACCATCAAGGATATCTCCATGCCGTTTGAAATAGCAATCGCGACCATAGGACCGTTGATCACAAACTGCTATGTAGCCGGCGATGAGACGAATGCGGTCATCATCGATCCCGCATGGGAACCGGACACGGATACGATCATCTCATTCGTCAACGGGCGCACCGTGCGGGCGATAGTGCTCACCCACGGACATTTCGATCACCTTGCCGGACTCGGCGCGGTACGTGAACAGTACAAAGCCGATGTCTCTATTCATCAGGCGGACGCGGATATGGTGACGGACGCGGGAAGGAATTTATCCTCGTTTTTCGGCACACCGGTACAGTTCAGCGCGGCCGAGCGCATCCTTACCGACGGAGATATCATAAACTGCGAGACATTTTCATTGAAGGTTATTCACACGCCGGGCCATACCGCAGGCTCCATTTGCCTGTATACTGACGGCCATCTGTTCTCCGGCGACACGCTCTTCGCAGCCGGTGTGGGCCGCACCGATTTTCCCGGCGGTGACCATGAGGCGCTCATGCGGTCGATCAAGGAACGCATCTACTCGCTTCCGGGCGCAACGCTCTTCTATCCCGGCCATGACGACTGCGGCATCACGCTTGACGAACGAAAAGAGCGGATATAAAAAAAGCCTCCATTCATGCCGTGTGTAATTGTTTATGCACCTGACTAATGTCAGGTGGGTTCCCGCACGATGCTTTTGCCTTCTCTATACCCGCAAGCGGGCGAGCCTGACAGCCGACACCGGATTTGGGATCCCTATTGTAAGGGAATAAAGGTGCACGACGACATTACATCACGAACACAACAGAGGCATTTTTAATATACTAACACTTATCAACTTTGTCAATGACATATAGTCCGCAACGACTCCGCAGCGGCTCTTGCATTTTAGCCGATTTGCCGTACTATTGCAAAATATCGGTACCGAGGTAATTGTATGCGTACGCGAATCATGACATTACTGCTCGCGAATCTCGTCGCGATAATCGTGCTGTCCTATGTGCTCGACGTGTTCGGTATCGTCAACTATTATTCACTGATGCAGCGCTATCTGTTTTCAAGCATGCCGTTCGTGCCGCAGAAAAAAAGACTGCAGGACACCTACCTCCTCGAAAAAGAAGAGATCGCGAAGATGCGTATGATATTCCTCGAGCGTGAGAAAGACCTCAAGGCGAAAGAAACGCAGCTTATTGAAAAAGAAAAGGACATCGTCAGCCGCGAGGATTCGCTCAATGACGGCAAAAAGCAGCTTGCAGTCGCGTGGCAGAGCTATACGAACAAACAGAAGACCGATCTCACCTATGTCGCCATTACGAAAGACCTCGCCGTCAAGTGGAAGGAAATGCCGCCCGAAAAAACGGTGCTCATCATTCAGGAGCATGCGAAAAACGGCGAAGATCAGCTCATACTCGACGTACTGCTTGAGATGGACAAACAGGCCGCGGCCGAGGGCGCACAGTCGATAACCTCATATCTGCTGAGTTTATTGCCGGCCGATCTTTCGGCACGTCTGCTTGAGAAATATCGGGCGAGGGCGCAGTCATGACACGGTTCTCCAAGCCGATATTGAATCATTGATGAACACTCAAACCGCGCCGGATGCGCGACAGTAATGAAAAACGGACTTCATCCGTGTCAACCGCTAGCGCAAGCGATGCTGGATGCCGTTGCGGAGCCGTACTCGGCGACCACGCGAAAGCGACATCAAAATTTCGCCAATCATCTTTCCGGGAATATCCTATCGTAATGTATACCCACCGCATCGCCATTATCTATGAAGACGACGCCATTCTGGTCGTCAACAAGGGCCCCGGCATTGAAGTGGACACACCGCGCGGCGGCACAGAACCGAACAACATCGTCACCATACTGCCGGATCATTTCCCGTTTTTGAAGGGAAAGACACTCATACCGGTGCACCGCATCGATAAATTCACGAGCGGCATCGTCGTGCTCGCAAAAACGAAAGAGGACGCGGCCGCACTGGAAGAACAGTTCCGTAAAAGAAAAGTGGAAAAGGCCTACCACGCCATTGTCACCGGAACCGTGCGCATACCGCGCAACAGCATCATCAGACCTATAGAAAGGGATCCGCGTGAACCGAAAAAATTCGCCGTTGTAAGCAGCGGACGCCCCGCAGTCACGCATTACCAAGTGGAACGGAAACTGCGCGGACACACACTCGTCAAACTGTATCCGAAAACCGGACGCACGCATCAGCTGCGCGTCCATATGAGCTACATCGGGCATCCCATCGCGGGAGACCGCGTATATTCCCGCAATGCACGCGATTATCCGCTTGAGGGATTCGCGCTCCTGGCAAAGCGGATAAAATTCGAACATCCGCGTACAAAAAAGGAAATGACGTTTGAAGTGGAATATCCCGCGGATTTCAAACAGCTTATCGCGATGTTATCTGATGGTCCCCGGCATGAGACGAAGCGCGTTGAGCCGAGCGCACCGTTCCCCCATTCCAACCGCAAGCCGAAGGGATTCCCCCCCAAGAAAGGCGGCAAAAAAACCGGCCGCAAACGAATCGCCCGACCCGATAGGGTTCACCGGAACGATTCGCGTCGGAACAAACACTCGCACTGAACCCCTGTCGGTATACAATATCGCCTGCGCACCGCGCGTCACAATGACAACGGTATCGTATTGTTCCGCAATATCGAGCATTTTCTTTTTTACATCGTCCGAGGTTACTGCAGAACGTTTTCCCGGGAAGAACGTATCAATAAATTCGCGGTAATTGGGCTTCACCGCATCGGGGCGATGCGTGAGCGACGAGAGAAGATCATCTCCGCGGTAATCGAGCAGCACTTTTTTACCGGCGGCTTTCGATTCTTTCACCATGATGGGGAAAAGGTTCCTGCTGAAACCGGGCGCCTTCGACCCGCTGATGACCACCGCACGGCATCGTTTCAGTTCACGGCGAAACACCGCCAAAATGCGGCGTTCAGTACCGGCATTTACGCGCGCACCTTCTTCAACAATTTCCGTGGCGGTATGCTTTTTTTTATTGATGAGCGTATAGCAGAAACGCAATTCAGCGCCCGACGGCACCGCAATGATGTGATATGGTTCGCGTAATGCGAGTGTATCGAAAATGGGTTCGAACATGCCGTCTTTTATTGTGATATGCGTAACCCGTTCACCGAGCTGTGCCAGCACACGTGAAACGTGTATACCCTTGCCGGCGACATGTAAATGGTAATCACCGCTGCGGTTCACCTCTCCCTCTTCCAGCCCCGTGAGTACGATGGTCTTCTGCAGTACCGGATTAAGGCAGACGGTGAGTATCACGCCGTTGTCCGTTACTTTCTGCTGCCGGGCTTCACCGGTTTTCCGCCGGCCTTGCAGAGCGGACACTCGTCGGCCTTCCACGAGGTTGCGGCCACCGAATGCAGCCATTCTTTGCGCATACCGAGGGCTGCACCTTCCGGCTGCGAACGGTCGATGATGGATGCCGCGCCGGCCACAATGCCGCCGTATGAATCGACAAGTGTCTTCACCTCAAGGATGCTCTTGCCGGTGGTACACACGTCTTCGGCGATAAGCACGCGCTCGCCCTTGGCAATGAAAAATCCGCGTCTGAGCGCGAATACGTTATCAACACGCTCAGCGAAAATGTTACGCACACCCAGCACACGCGCTATTTCATATGCAATGAGAATACCGCCGAACGCCCCTCCGATGACGACGTCAACGTTCTCATTTTTATACAGTGCCGCCAGCTTTTCAGCCACATATGCGGCATGTTCGGGATACATGGTAAGCTTTGCGCACTGCACGTATTGATTCGAGTGCAGCCCGCTTGAGAGCAGAAAATGCCCTTCAAGCAGCGCCTCGGATTTTTTCAAAAGACCAAGCAGATGTTCATCAGTGCGCATTATAATTGTCCTACGGATTGATTTTCTATATACTGCAATACCGGAATGACTGTGCTATTTCATCATATCGGCTTTATTCTCGCCAAGCAGCCATTGCTCCGTCTTGATGACGCCGCCCTGCGCATTATAGTCGGTCCATGTGCCGTGCTTGCTGCCCATCTTGTACACGCCGGTGGTCTTTTTGGTAACACCGTCGTCGAAGTACTTGATGTAGGTGCCGTTATAATCCTTGGGGGTTATCTGATCGATCTCTTTCATGGAGACATCAACTTCGAAGTCCTTCTTGCCGTCCTTGTAGAACACGCAGCGTCCGTTCGCGAACTCGCCGCGCTGCGTCAAATCGCGGTCTGGTGCGCCGGTCTCGAGATAGTATTTCCACATATTGCGCTTCGAACCGTTCTCGTAAACGCCTATGCCCTTTATTTTCAATCCGGGATAATATTCCTTCCACTCGCCTTCGCGCCGGCCGCCTTTATATCCGCCCGCCATGGACATGAACCCTTTCGGGTTGTACATCTTCCATGCGCCGTCGCGTTTTCCAGCCGCGTAGCTCCCCTCGGCGGCCATACCCGCGTTCGAGAAATACGACACTTCCGGCCCCTCAAGCACATTGCTCACATAGGTCGATTTTTTCTGTATCTTCCCGTTCTCAAAATAGAATTCGCATTCGCCATTGGTGATATTATTGACGAACATAATCTTCTCACGGAGCATGTCGTTCTCATATCTGCTCCAAGCACCGTTCGTGACACCGTTCTCATACGTGCCGACATACTCGATGCCGCCGCTTTCAAAATACGATTTGTATTCGCCGGTCTGTTTGCCGTCTTTATAGCTTGTCAGTGACTTGATCTTGCCGTTCTTGTAGTATTCTTTCCAGAGCCCCTGACGCTCATCGGCGCCATACTGCCCCTCAAGCGATTTTTCTCCGGTATCGTAATAGCGGGTGCTGGAACCTTCCAGTTTACCGGCGGTATAACTTACCGTCCGTTCCGTTTTCCCGTTCGGATGATACACGAGCCACGTCCCCGACATTGCGCCCTTTTCATAGGCGCCTTTCATCTTTGCCGAACCGGTGTCATAATAGAATGTCCAGGTGCCCGTCTGCGCATCGGCTTCATAATCGCCTTTCGACTCAACAGCTCCGTTCTCGTAATATGATGTCCACGTTCCGGTCTTCTGCGCGTTAGTCATCATACCTGTTAACTTCACTTTACCGTTCTTATGCATTTCCTTTACAGGGCCATTGACGACTTTCGGATCGTCCTTTTTCTGCGGGCCGCCGCATGACACCAGTGCAACAGCAAGCATTGCCGTGAACGAGAATAGAATGATTGTTCTTAAATGTTTCATAATCCGCCTCCGCTTTGATTGTTTGATTATAGAAGATGATGCTATTTTGTCAACATTCAGCAATACCTATTGAACCATGCAAGCGCTGTTCCCGACGATGCAGCAAGATGCTCGCCTTCATAGACGCTGAAATGCCGCGCCTTCGGAATTATTGACATCTCTTTCGGTTCGTTCGCAGCCGCAAATAACGCATGCGTTTCGGATACCGGGCAGACGATATCATTCTCCGCGCCGATGATGCACACCGGTACACGTACCCTGCGTATAGCATCTTCGGGTTTGTACTCGATGATATGCTTAAGCGTGAACAGCGGAATTTTCACCGCAAGCAATGGATACTGCTTCATCGCATTGCCGTAAAACGTTTTTGAGTCATCATCAGTTAGTATCTGGTCCGGCGTAAGCGCCATGACCTTATTCGTCGTGACCGCACGCTCCCATACTTTTTCTATCGTCGAGAGTACCTTCGCGCGTCCCGCTGCGTCCTGTCCGCCGAGCACCATGCGCTCCCCGCTCGCGTAGGTTATTTGAGCAACCACGCATTGAACGCGTTCGTCGACAGCGGCTGCATGAATAGCGTTCGCCGCCCCGAAACTTGAACCCCAAAGCGCGATGTGATCCCGGCTCACCTCGGGACATGTCCGGATATAGGTGATTGCATTGCGTATATCAGCCACCTGCTCCGCGGGAACCAGCCGCCCGCGATCGCCTTCACTTTCACCGAATCCGCGATAATCGAAGACGAGCGATGCATAACCTTCTTTTGCATACGCCTCGGCGTATCCGGGCAGAAGTATTTCCTTGATTCCGGCAAATCCGTGACAGAGTACGACCGTCTTGCACGGACCGGCCGCATTATCGGGGATATACAGATGACCCGCCAGTTTTTTCCCTTCGGAATAGAACGAAATATCTTTTCTCATTGCGTCCGCCTTGTAAAATGCTCCGGCAATACTATCATAACGCAGTCAAACCCGCAATACGATGTACGTTTTTGATTAATGTCGCAATGTTCACCGCGCATGCCGATGTCGAAAAAATCACTGTTTGCCGCTTGACAAATCATCACGATATTGTATTATTCTCGGCAACACTCCCAAGGTGTAAATCTCCCGGGACGCCACTGGCCGAACGGTGTAATAATTGTCTGAAGCAATGAGAGTACGCCCATGGGTTGTACTCTTTTTTATTTTTAAGGAGCATATATGCCGTTACCAAGCATGAAGGAACTTCTCGAAGCGGGCGTTCATTTCGGACACCAGACACGCAAATGGAACCCGAAGATGAAGCCCTATATCTTCCAGGAACGTAATAACATCTACATCATCGACCTGATGAAGACGATCAACTATGTCAAATCGGCATATGAAAAAGTGAAGGAAGTGGCACGCGCCGGCGGCGAATTCCTTTTCGTCGGCACGAAGAAACAGGCATCAAAGAGCATCGAAGACGCGGCAAAGAAATGCGGCGCATTCTATATCTCCAACCGCTGGCTCGGCGGCATGCTTACCAATTTCTCGACCATCAAGAACAGCATCGGCCGTTATAAACGCATCGAGCGCATGGAAGTTGACGGTACGTTCGAAAGCCTCCCGAAACGCGAAGTCGTATATCTTCTCAAGGAAAAAGTAAAGCTCGAGAAGAACCTCATCGGCATCAAGGACATGGAAAAGCTCCCGGACATGATTTTCATCATCGACCCGGTTGAGGAAGCCATCGCGGTCGAAGAAGCCCGCCGCAGCCATATACCCATCGTCTCCGTCGTCGATACCAACTGCAACCCGGACCTCATCGACGTCATCATCCCGGGCAACGACGATGCAATACGCGCGATCAACCTCTTCACGAACGTCATCGCAGACGCGATCATCGACGGCCAGAACGAAGCAGGCAAGGAAACGCTCACAACCGCAACGGCTGAAGCAGCCGAAAGCGCACCTGAAAACGCCGCGGCAGAGAACACAACCGCTCCCGCGGAAAGCGCACCGGTTGCAGCGG
Organism: Spirochaetota bacterium; assembly: GCA_016214035.1. Taxonomy (GTDB): domain Bacteria; phylum Spirochaetota; class Brachyspiria; order Brachyspirales; family JACRPF01; genus JACRPF01. The sequence goes on from JACRPF010000007.1 coordinate 149,728, forward strand.
CACCTGAAGGCGACGCAAAGGTAGAAGCATAACGGCTCTGCACAATACGCATTGAGCCGATCAATCTAAGGAGAAGCATTACAATGGAAGTCACGAATGAAATGGTAAAAGAACTGCGCGAGCGCACTAATGTGGGCATCATGGACTGCAAAAAAGCCCTCGCGGAATCCAACGGCGACATGGAAAACGCCATACGCATCCTCAAAGAAAAAGGGATGATAACCGCCGCCAAGAAAGCGGGCCGCTCCGCCAAGGAAGGCATGCTCGGGACCTATCTCCATCACGACAAAAAACTCGGCGTTTTCGTCGAAGTGTTCTGCGAAACCGATTTCGTCGCAAAAAACGAGATCTTCATAAAACTCGCGACCGACATCGCCATGCACATTGCGGCGCAGACACCGCTTGCGACAAAAAAAGAAGACCTCGATCCGGCCGTGGTGAAAGATCAGAAAGAGATTTTTATAAAGCTCACCCGCGAATCGGGCAAACCGGAAAATATGATTGAAAAGATCGCCGAAGGACGCCTTAACAAATGGTATTCCGAGGTATGTCTGCTCGATCAGCCGTTCTTCGTTGAAGGCAAACAGACTATCACCGAGATGGTCAACGAAGCCATCCAGAAAACCGGCGAAAATATCACGATTGGCAAATTCTACCGGGTGCAGATGGGCGCATAAAAAATGCCCCGCAGGCGCGTTTTACTTAAAATATCCGGCGAAGCACTGCTCGGTTCGCAGGAGTTCGGCATCGACAGCGCCGTAGTTAACCGTATCGCGGCTGAGATATCCGAGGCGCGGACACACGGCGTGGAAATAGCCCTTATCATGGGCGGCGGAAACATTTTCCGCGGCGCGGAGATTGCCGGCGATACGCTCAAACGCGCCACCGCAGATGCAGTAGGCATGCTCGCCACTGTTATGAACGCGCTCACCCTCGCCGACGGATTTTCGAAAAACGGCATCCCGTCTGTTGTATTATCAGCCGTAGCCATCGGCAACCTTGTGCCGGCGTTCGAACGCGGCCATGCCATGCGGCTGCTTTCGGAAAAAAACGTGGTGCTCATTCCCGGCGGGACGTCGAATCCGTTCTTTACAACAGACACCGCCGCGGTGCTTCGCGCGCTTGAAACGGAATGTGATATCGTGTTCAAGGGAACCAAAGTTGACGGCGTTTACAGCGCCGATCCGAAAAAACATGCAGACGCCGTGCGATATGAAAAGCTGTCCTATAATGAAGCTATAGAAAAACGCCTCATGGTTATGGATACAAGCGCATTCACGCTCGCGCGCGACCATAACATGCCGATTTGCGTATTTGATATGCAGCAACCGGGCAATATTGCGAAAGCGCTGGCCGGTGAAGTTATCGGAACGATAGTTTCATAGCGCGGAACATTTTCCGCAGCCGCTACAAAAATCGATAATAATCGTGCGGCGATAATTCCGCAGGCCTCAGATTTTTTTCAAGCACCATGAATTTTCGTATTGCAAGACACAGATGGCATTTTGAGAGATATGCCTCTTCCGGAATAAAACCATACTCCCGCTTTGCATAGTCAAGAAATGCGCCGATGCCGTCGGTATGCATCATCGTGATAATGGGATATTCACGGAAATCGAGCTCTTCGTCAAGGTCGTCGAGCGCTATCGTAAAACCGCTGCAGAGGCCGGGTATATACCGCTCGAACAGATCGATATGAAAATGCGATGTACTTGCAAGCTCACGGCATCCCCTGTTCTCGAGTATCTCAGCAAGCGGCTTCAGCGTAAACACGGTGCGGTACGTCTCAATCGCCCGTCCGCGCAGATTAAGCGGATAGCGCACGGGAATATCGCGCAGATAGTTCTTCCCGAACTTCGCGGCATATTCACTCAGGCTGTGCACCTTATCGTCATCAAGCGCGCTCAGGTCCTTATAGAAATCCCTCGTCCACGGAAATACCATGATATCGGCACGCTCGCAGGCGCCGATGACACCGCGAACTTTCCTGAACGGAATATATTCATTATGGAATGGACTGATGGAGATGAGGAGCGTGGTAAGGCCGTGTTTTTTGAGTGCGAGCAGCGTGCGCGTTGCGCTCTCTTCATCATGAAACCATGAGGAATTCGTCTCAACGTATTCTATGGCGACCTTTTCCTCATGCGCGGTCTTCAGTATCTCTTCGAGCGCGGGGATATTGAGAAACGGCTCTCCCCCGCCGATGTGCACCGCATCGCAGCCGAGCGACCGTATCGTGCGGAATATGCGCGCGGCAGATGCCGGATTCATATAACGCTTCTCCCACTGCGGCGACGAAGCGTAGAGACAATGCGCGCATTTCGATGAGCAGTAGTAATTCGTGATGATGCCGCCGGACGCAAGGTCATCAATCGTGAGCGATTCCATCGCGGTCATTTCCCCCTGAGCGTTTTGATAAACGGTTTATGCAGATAACCATTGCTTGCGGCAACATACCCGCGGCTTTCAAGCACATAGGGCTTGCCGTCAAGACCGCTCACCGTACCGCCGGCCTGCACCACGATGATGGCGCCGGCGCAGATATCCCACGGCGCGAGGCCGAGCTCCCAAAAACCTTCACAGACGCCTTCAGCCACGCGGCAGAAATCGATGACCGCCGCGCCGTCGCGTCGTACACCCTGCGTCGCCTTGACCATGCGTTTGAACTCGGGCATATTGTCATGTACGCCCCTGTCGCGCGCCGTGTAGTAAAACCCGGTTATCATGAGGGCATTGATGAGCTTTTTCACCGGCGAAACATGTATGGACCTGCCGTTCTTCTCGGAATGCATGTAGGTATGCGCGCAATAGAGGTTCTTCGTCAGCGGCTCATAGATACAGCCGAGCACGATGGCACCGCGGAACCTGAGCCCGAGCGATACGCCGTAGCAGGGATAGCCGTGCACGAAATTCGTCGTCCCGTCGACCGGATCGACTATCCATTGATAGCCCTCCGTATTGCCGTCATTCCCGGTCTCTTCGCCGAAAAAGCCATGTGATGGATAGCGTGTATGGATCGCCTTACGGATGATATCCTCGGATTTTTTATCCACCTCGGTGACAAGATCGATGGCGCCTTTACGGCGCACCGAACGCGGTTTGCCGAAGTTTTTGACAGAATATTCACCCGCGGAAACGGCGGCCCGCTGAGCTACAGCGAGCATACCGTCGAGTTCTTTTTTAGTGGGCAGCAACGTGGAAGCAGACATCGTAGTGCGAAGTCCGGTCAGGCGGTATGTGTACCACGGGGAGCGCGTCCGCCGCCGCCCATACGTGACAGTTCGCCGAATATCATTCTGCCCGCCGAAGTCTGACGCACCGTGAGCACCTTCACATCAACGGTCTTTCCGATGCTGCGATCAGCGTTCTCAACGACGACCATGGTGCCGTCCTCGAGGTGTCCCACCGCCTGGTGTTTATCGGTGCCGCCGCGTATCAGTTCAATCTTGATCACATCGCCGGCAAGAACATCGGAACGGAGCGTCGCCGCGAGGTCGTTGATATTGAGCACTTCGACATCGTGAATGGAAGCGACTTTATTGAGATTATAATCGTTCGTGATGACCTTGCCGTTGAGCGCCTTGGCAAGTTCGATGAGCTTGAGATCAACTTCAGGCACATTCGGAAAATCGATATCCGATATGGAAACCGGTATTTTTTTTGACGCTTTCATCTTATTGAGGATATCAAGTGCACGCCGTCCACGGATGCGTTTCTGCGGGTCGGCGGAATCGCTCAGATATTGGATCTCTTTCAGAACGAACTGCGGAATGATGAACATACCGTCGATGAAACCCGTCTCGGCGATGAGCGCAAGACGTCCATCGATGATGACGCTCGTGTCGATGATCTTGCTGTCCTTGGCGGCATCATTCTGCTTGAACGACAGCATGAGCCGGTTTGTCTGCGGCGCAAGCGCGAACACCGCGCCGAGCACGAGATATGCCGTTCCGAAAAAGATGAATGAACGCAGCCACACAGCCGGTTCCGTCAGCACCGGGGCGAGTGCCGCGGTAATGAGCAGATAGATGATGAACGTGAAGAGCACACCGGCGAGCGCGAAGATGATACCCCGGGCTGACGTACGCTTAAACACGAAAAACTCGACTGCGAACAGCACCGCCGCGGTCGCGCCGAGCGCTATTGCATGCGCGGGGACAACGGTGAACTGGTCGATGCAGAAAACAACGGCGGCAACGGCCGCCAACATGATCAAACGCCACATAATGGACTTCCTTACTTACTTTACTTATTTATGCTCGAATTTCTTTGCGGATTTTTCGAGCGCACCAGAAACGATATCTTCGATAGATTCCTTGTCTTTCTTCAGTGCAATGCTTATTTCGTCTACGATGAACTGGTATGCCTTCTCATACAAACGCTTTTCCGACGACGAAAGCTCCTTGAAACGGTTGCGTATGAACAATCCCCGCGCGACCTCGATGGCCTCTTTGATGCGCCCGGTCTTGAGCTTATCGACGTTCTCCTGATACCGGATCTTCCAGTTATCTTCAATGTCGGCGGGTTTCCGCTGGAGCATCTTAAGAAACTCATCGGCTTCAGTGCGGCTGATGATTTTGCGAATCCCCATATTTTTGACGCCGTCAACGGGTACTTTCAGCGTAATGTTTTCCATCTCGCATTCGAGCACGTAGAATTCAATCGTCTTGCCGTCGAATTTATGCTTCTCCATTGCGGTGACCTGACATACTCCGTACATCGGGTAGACGACATATGCTTTTTTCTTGAACATGGCTGGCTTTTCCTTAACGTAGTAAATTTATGAGAGCTTCACGCCGAGTGTGAATGATAGTCTCCAGTCGTAATCGGAATCACTGTCGAAATCATATCCGAATATACCGCTCATATTATCCCAGCGGAATATCCTGCTTTGACCGGGAATGAAATACATAGCCGCGTACGGTACAACACCGAACATGGGAACATCAAGTTGCAGGATAAGGCCTGTTCTTATGCTATTGCGGTGACCGGTATCATTCCCGAGTTGTATTGTAGTGTATGCACGCGCCCCCGCACTCAGCCGGAAAGGTGCATTTGTCTCACTGATATAAAATCGCACAGCCCAATCTATAAGCAGATATCGTGCATACCCGTTTAATACCGCCGGGTCATAGCCTTCGGTATAACCCGTACCCACAGTCAGGGATAGTAGCCGATCGAATGCATACATCTCACCGCCGGCTCCGAGCCATTTTGCCCCGCCGACTTCGGCATATGCAGAAAAATGCACCCATTCGAATTCCGCCGATGCGAACGGCGCTGCAAGAAGCATGAAACAGACTATATAGCGAATGATATGCGCAGATACCTTGAACGGTAATCTGACAACCGCATTTCTATTACTCATCATTAAACGCTATTGTATGCAAAAATGCGATTTTGTCAATCTTTTTTAATATTTCCGGGGAATTGGCATTCCCGGTGCTCTTTAAGCGTCTATCGCCTCACGTACGGCGGAAACCCATCGCCTGAGCCGTGACGGGTCACGTTCTACCGTCTGAATATCCTTCAGTGTAATATCTGTATGACATCCCTTCGCATCGCCAAGCGCCTGACGCACGATGCGCTTGACGTTATCGGGTTCAAAGCCGCAGCATACCATCTCGGCCGGGTTCGGACGCCATGAAAACACATACGATGCGCCGATCTGTTCTGCGCATGCACGCACATTCGCCCGCGGCGCGACGGCAATTCGTCTGAGATTCTTTACTTTTCGAAGGATGTCGATTTTCCGTGTCAGGTCTTCACAGCAGCCGTATGATATAAGACCGAAATTCGCCATGATAGGCATCTGATACCGCAGCATGAACTCGTCATGCATCTCCGGTGATATGAGCGTCAATTCCTGCGCGGCAACATGTGCCCAAAGGCTTTTGCGTGTCACCGGGGTATTATCCGCAGACGGGTCGGACAGATCATCCGCGTAACACATAGCCTGATTATTATTGTCGTACCGGTGCCAATCACCGGCCGTTTCGGCCTCCGCCTGCGCTTTGAGTATACCGTCGCGCATGAATGCAAGTACGCCGTGAAGCCAAGCAGGATCGTCATACATATCCATCATGAGCGTTTCCATGCCGCGAAGCTTGGTGAGCTCGGTGGAAATATCGGCGTTCCAGTGGCGCCAGACCGGTGCCCGCGACAGCACCACGGGGATTATATCGCCTACCGCTTCGCGTATACGCGCAAAGTCTTCTGCCGTCTTTTTTTCATCGATGCGGTGCGCAGGTACGGTCATCTTTTTTGCATCGTCATGGCTTTTTATCGGCGCATCGTGGTAAAAATTACGTCCGCCTTCTTCGTTCCCGCTCTGCTCTACATGAACCTCTAATCCCCACACCCCTTTTCCCGGAAGAATATACGACGCCTGCTGCACCAGATACGGCTCAAATATATAATCGTCGCCGATGGTTTCCTGAAACAGCATGGCCCGGAAAAAACGCTCGTGTCTCCTGAATAACGGGTCGGTACAGGATAGGTTCACAAGTTCCGGGATTTCCTTCCACGCCTCACCCTCACGGACATAGATGAGCGGCCGTGTGGGCTTCAAGGCATTATGCCGCCGCCAGAGATCGCGCCGTTCCTGCTGCACCGGCATGGCGCATATTTCACGGTATCGTTTCGCAAGTTCACGAAGTATCGTTATATCGCTCATACGCTGTCCTTGCACTAAATGATGGATATATCATCGCATTTTATGCGGAATTTGACATGGACAAAGCGCAAAACGACATGGATATTCGGCTGGAACACGGTCATCGTGCTCTATTTTGCCACGATCACCTTCATCGTTCTTGACCCGAGTGATGATCGCAATATACAGAGATATACGCCGGGACTTAGTGATGAGCCGCCATTCTTCTTTGCATCCCAGACGATTCGTCCATTCGATGCATATAACTCCTCCGACAGCAATGAGCCGGAGATCGAATATATCTTAGCCGATGTGTCTTTGGTAAGATTGACAAAGACAACACCGCCGGCTTCCCCATGGTAGGGATTATTCACGATGCATACATTGCCAAGATCCGCGGCTGTGGAAAACAGCGTATGTACCGTGACGGAAGATATTATAAAAACACCTTCGGCGTAACCATTCGATGCGACAATGCGGATATCGTACTTCTTTGCCGTATCGATCGACGGGGAAATCCATGCATTGACCTGGTCACTGTTTGTCGCACACAGCAATATACCGGACACCTGCGCCGACGGTATATCTTTCCACAACGCCGATGCGGTTTCGGCATATGAAAAACGGATTGAAACAGGGGCACTGAAATTTTTTGAAAGCGAATACCGGAGCTGGATCATATTTGACAACGGCATCACGAGGGCTGCGCCGTTGGAAACCGCGATACGCAGCGGTATCATATTCGACGCAGGCCCGCCGGCAGCCGATTCACCGGCTTCGTTCGTGGCCGATACTTTATAGTAATATATAATGCCTGCAACTAATCCGGTATTATCGTACGATGTGGCGTTTGCAGCTGCTGTGCCGAGAAACGAATACTGAGTATTATTGGTGCTTCGATAGACACGGAAACAATCTTCATTGACCGAGGTATCCGTCCACCGGACCTGAAGCATATTATCACCGGTTTTCACAACGGATATTCCAGTCGGCACCGATGGTTTGGAAACCGTAATAGTGTAATAATTTGAGTTGGTCGCCGTGCAGTTACCGAGAACATCTTTCGCATATGAATGGAACGATGTTGACCGCTGCACACTCACTGAAGTCCCGGCGGTCGTATACTGCTGATACGGACCTGCGGCACCGTTCGTCGACCAGTACCCGTAATTTTCATTCACATCCAGCGTTAGTGTAAACAGCGCATTCGTTGTCAGATTGCTCATCACACCCGTAATACTCGGAGCAACGGTGTCGAAGGTATACGTCCGTGTGTTTGTGGGACCGCAGTTCCCGGTTCCGTCATCACCGTAATAGAGAAGCGTTGTAGTCCGCGCAATTGTTATAGAAACACCATTCGTCGTGAATTGATGGAATCCTCCCGTACCGTTGGTCGACCAGTAACCGTAGTTCTTATCGACATCAAGCATGACGGTAAATGATTTGTTCGTTATAATATTCCCCGCAGCGCCTGTGACGACCGGAGCAGCTGTTCCCGTACGATAGGTGACAAAGATGGGCGTCTCACCGAGCATGACAATTACACGCGCATTGGCAGTACCGGGATTTATCACCGTCAGGGCGGAATCAGTTCCCGTTACACTGCCGTTTATACACATCGTCTGCGTAGCCACGGTCATATACGGGACGATCAATGTATAATTTGTCGTAATCCCTTCATCATAGACTGTGTTCGCTTTAGTACACCAGAGCATCGAAGTCCGGACGATATTTCCGCTGTCTTTGAATGAATACGAGAATACCCAGGGACTTCCCAACGCATAACTATCTACTCTATCAAAATACATCGGGCCGATGACATGCTGCATGGCCGCAAGATAGTAATATGATGTCCGCGGCGTCGGCGGTGAGCCGGACTTTTGGACGACGCCGGATGTGGAGAACCGTCCCGGTCCGGTACCCGGATCCCGATACATGAACATGAAAGCCTTTTGTATGCCGAGTCCGCACAGGATGGCATAACTTCTCATAAGATAGTTCGCCTGCGCCCGGTTCGGATCACCATACGAGTTACGGGCGAACGTATCTGAATGCTTTCCGTTGGACAAAGTAGTATCCCATCCGAATTCGGTGCACCATATCGGCGTTCCCGGCGAATAGGTGTTACGCCAGTTTACAATGGGTTCAGTGACCGCTTTAAGACCTTTGGCCGCATGCTCCGGAGCCGTACCGCCGAATCCCATGTTCTCATCCACCAGCCCGTCGCCGTCCAGCGTATCATAATAACAGCAATAGTGATGGAAATTGATTATCTCAACAGCCTCTTTAAATCGGGCTGCGCCGAGATTCGAGTATACGGCGTTGAGCGTTTTGATGTTCGCACCCGCCATACCGCCCTGAACATGCACCGCCAGCGGGTCGCCGTTCTTTATGCCCAATAGCGGATGTGATGCATTCGTTGAAATATCAATACCGTCGTGCACGGCGCTCACATGCGCGGCATATGCGGCAAGCGGCCAGACGCCGGGCCAGCCGAGATCAGGCTCGTTACAGTCTTCAAAGTAGCGGCAGTAATCGAGCGCCGTGAGATGATCGCCGAACGTCTTTCCTGACGGCTGCGCAGTCCTTCCGAACCGCGCCGTCAACTGACCGAAACATGCCGCACGCTCCAGATAACTTTTCGTGTTATACCCGGTGTTTCCGTTGGTGCTGTCGTACGGCCACCAATCCTGATAGGTATTGAGCGCGCCGTTCCTGTTGCCGTTCATCAAAGCCGAAAGTATATTGATGCCGTTCGAATTGCATATCCGGTAGAAGTTATGGATGCGCGGCCAGCTTGCCGTCCAGTTATACGATGTTGTATCCGTCTGTATCCAGCTCCAGAGCAGGTAGTCGCGCAGCCATTTGAACGTCGTTTTGAATTGCGCATAATACTGCCCGTCATCAATATCGACATTCTGATTCGCTCCGATAAAATCCGACATCGTTCCATGGTATTCCGTATAGCCGCTTGCCGGACGTATTCCGCCGAATCCCATGAGGACCACACAGAGGATATACGTTGCGCCCTGTATTCTTTTCATACTGCCTCACCTATCGTACATCTTTAGTACCCAACAGCGTTTCGTATATTCTCATGGGTGCACCATGATCTTCACAATGATCGTTTCAGAATTTGATGTCAGATGACAAAGATAAACACCCGGAACTACCTTTTGCCCATTCGTCGTGGTGAGATCCCAGGTGACACGCCCCGCCGAACGGTCAGCATCGGTGGGTGTTACAACAGCAACACGTTTGCCGGAAACGGAATATACCACGGCTACAACATTCTCAGGCACCTGTGTGATCACCGCATCTCCGCTGAGACGACACGGATTATTGAGCATCACCGCTCCTGTCAACTTCTTAACCGGTGCAGACAAACTGACGTTGGTGATAAATGTCGATACGGTGTTCGTTCCGACAACAGCTGTTATTCTGATCGTATAGCGCTGCAGTATGTCCATCGACAAAGGGTAATGCCAATCATTGGTAAAACTGCCGCCGGTATTCAGAGTGATCGGACCGGTCAAATCATGAGATAAAACAGCAATCCACACTCCGGCATTCGACACAGCCGCATATGCAATTGACAGCATAGCGGCATTCGTGCAGTTCTTCATCATCGAATAGGACAGTGACAGTGTCCGTGTATCCGACCGTGGTATTACTGCGGAATTACTGAGACTGAGAATTACGGCCGGCTGCTTGGATACACCTGCGGTACGTGCCGACTCACCGCCGCTGTTGGTCGCCGACACCTTGTACCAATAGGTCACTCCGGCGGACAGAGACGAATCGGTGTATACGGCGGTGTTTGCACCCGCACTTGCGATATACGCAAATGATGAACCGTTCGTGCTGCGGTAAATCCTGAATGCGTTTTCGTTCGCCGACTTGTCCGTCCACGTCAGCCGCAGCGCCATCGCTCCCGTATCCTGCAATGTCAGATTTGTCGGTGCCGCGGGCGGTGTGACGACAAGCGTATACAGGTATGTGTTGGTTGCGCTATTGTTGCCCAGCGAATCGCGGCCGTACACGGAAAGCGATGTGGTATTTTCAATATCGATCGATGTACCGTTCGTGGTGAATTGATTCCATACCGCTTGCGCTGAGCCTGTCGAAGCGTTGGTCGACCAGTATCCATAGGTCTCATTCACATCAAGCGTGACAGTAAACGGAGCGTTCGTCGAAAACGCTGACGGAGCGCCGGTGACGATGGGCGCGTTTGTATCAAAACCGTATGAAATGGAATTCGTTGCGCCCGACACGTGCAGTAGGTCTTTGCCATAGTAACGCAGTACGGTACTCCGGCTTATCGTAATAACAGCACCGCTCGTCGTGAATTGATAAAACACAGAGCCGTTGGTCGACCAGAAGCCGTAATTCCTGTCGACATGAAGCGTAATCTGAAACGTCTTATTCGTCGTGAATGCTTTCGGTGCACCGGTGACCTTCGGCGTCTGCGATTGGCTGAGCAGCCAGTCCCACACATTGTAGTTGCTGTACACCTTAGTCCATGCGCCGTGACCGCCGCTCGGATACAGGGTAACCCGCAGCGGATAGTCTCCATTCGTCACGACATTCGGTTCCCATGTCCACCCCGGCGTGCCTGATGAAAAGAGGCCGGTCATGGTATTTGCCGCAGGCAGGTTTACGTTGTTCGACAGATGCGGGTACAACGCAAGCGGATCGGCGGTGTAATCCGCAAGCGCACCGGAGATCGCACGCGCCCAGTCGATGGTGAGCGTACGGCTTACGGTTGCATCATCCCAGTTATGAAATGCCCAGACTGATACGCCGATGAAATGATCGGCATTGGTCGGATTCCACGACGCGCCGCATATCGGTATGACCGCGGCCAATCGCCCCGAATAATCGCGCACATAATCCCACGTACGTCCGCCGCCCATACTGAGACCGGTCAGATACAGACGCGATGCATCGAGACGGTATGCAGACTCAAGGTACGTTAAAAACCCGTTCATCTCCCAGGGATCGAACCAGGCGTTGCTGTGCGCCTGCGGTGTTATTACAACGACTTCATTCGTCCCGAAATAGGGCGTCCGTCCCGCAGCCAGATCATTTTTGATGATCAGCATAGGTCCGATAGCGGCACTCTGCAGATGTCCCGTCGCCGTTGCGCCATAGATACCGTCACCGCCGCTGCCGACACCATGCAGCGCCACGATGAGCGGATAACGTTTTGTTGTATTCATGTCATAACCCGGCGGAAGATATTCAATATATCCGAACGTGGACGATGTTGTTCCGAGATCTTTATATATCATCGCATTGTCTGCTGAGGCTATACGCGGGAATGTAAATATGATCACGAATAGACATACGGCAAATACCGACCTGTATGAAGAACCGGCACCGCTTCGGCTATACTGCATTCGTGCTGACATAGAACACGCTGTTTGCATATCTTGTAAATTCATTCGGATACCCTATTCCCCAGATCGACATTTATGTAGGTACATATATGCACTTTTATTATAAAAAAAGGGTGAAATATCAGTCAATTGTTGTATCATTTGTCGTTTCCGGGATGGTCACCGGTCCTCCATGAGCGTCGCCGTACTTCATCGCTTCGTTGTTGATTGTATTTCCCTGAAGGAAAATACGTTTACTCGTATTACCGAGCCACATACCGCGCCGCACTCCTTCTGCAACGATAATCCTGTTACTGTATATTCTGATATTATCATGTCCGGTGTCATTTTTGAACTTCTGCGTGTTCGGATAGGTAAGCCATATCCCGGCACGCACCCACCATGTCTTTGCGGCTTCTTTTTCGCTGATCGGATAATCGTTGGTCAGATCGTTATAGGCAATGCTCACATTGCTGCAGCGGAAAAACAATGATGCGCATGCATTCCTGGTATTGCGCGCCGTATTGCTGATGATCGCGGAATCGCTGCACCATTCCAGATCAAGTCCGACATCTTTCGCCCCGTCGACATGATTATATGCCATGAGCACATTGCTTGCGCCGGTCCCCCAGATAGCGCCTCCCCCGCCATTGCGCACCGTATTCCCGATAATGGTTATGTTCGATGACTTCTGCTGCTCGAACTTCCAGTTACCCCAGAACTGTATGCCGTGTTCCGTGCAATCATACACGTTATTACTGACAATGAGCATATCTCCGCAGAAATTCAGGTCTGTAGCCCGACGGACATTTGATATGAAACACGCTTGAATGATAATAGCGGAACTATTATCAAGCCCTATGCCCATGCCTTTTGAATTTATAATCGTCACATTTGAAAGTGAAACATTACTCGATTTGAACGCATAAATGCCGTTGACGGCTTTACCCCGACAATCGATTCGAATACCTGAAAGAGAACAACCGCTGCTGATCTTGAAAAAGTTCTTTCCCGCCTCTTCCGTCGGAACTATACACGCGCCGCCCTCGCCTCGTATGGATTTCCCCGCCGGCACGACGAGTTCTTTTACGGCAAACGTTCCGTTCGGGATCGTGACCGATGACGATGCGGCGAATGCCTTTTGAAACGCTGCCGTTGCATCACTCGTCCCGTCGGGATTTGCACCGTATGCGGTAATATCCGAGACTGATCTCATATCTGCGGGGAAAGCATTCTCTGCATTGAGAACACCGGCGAAACAGCATATGCACGCTAATGCCATCATACTTGAGTGAAATCCATTGCGCATCTGCTTCATATCATTGCACCTTTTCCCCAAAACTGTCACGAGCGAATCGAGTTACCATAATTATCACGACCTCTACTTTCCTGACGGTGCTATCACCGGTTCAATTTTTGTGACGGGCAATTGCCACCGTGCCGGTTCATCTTTGCGCTGCTGTTCCAGCCATGCAAGCGCGGCTGCGTGTATTATCACGTGTCCTCCATCAAATACCGATATGCGTGTATTCCCCGATATCTTCCGGAATAACACCGGCGCTTTACCGTAATAGGGATCATTTTCCGGCTTTTGATATTTTGTGGGCACCGACCTGTTCGCCGTCATGAAGTCGATATCATCGGCAGGAATTCTATCCGCCTCAGCCGCCGCCATATTATACGCAAGCAATGAATGACTTACCGGCACGCTCCCCGTATGACCGTCATGAATTCCGGCATTGATGTCCAGCGGCAGTTTTTTCGCAGAAGCAATATATATTATGGGCGAACGCCGCGCATACTCATCATCAACAGACGACGATTCCCCGGGAGTACCCGAACAGACCTTTTTCAGCATGTCGGCATAATTCAGTTTTGCGGCGCGTGTCTGCACATACCATTCCTTCAGATCGGATATTCCGCACCAGGCCGACACCGCAGCCCATGTCTCCGGACTTCTGCCCGCCATGAGCATGGCCATATGCCCGCCGCCGGAGGCACCGACAAGATATACACGAGTTTGATCGATATTCGCCAGTGTCTTTGCGTAGGTCACTGCACTCAGAATATCCTTTACCGCGTGTTCTGAACCGCATGCCTCAGGATTGTTATTCGGTCCGCGAAAATTCGGATGCAGCATCGCCCAGCCATGCGCTATACACCATTTCGCATATTCCGGTTCTGCCTGCATATAATTACCGCCCCACGTGTGAAGCGCAACTAAAAGCGGTACCGGTTCCGTGGCATCGGGTCTATAGAACAGCGCCGGCTGCTCCGTAGCATCAGCATCACTGTGATAGACGATCTTTTTCACCCCTGCCGGCCATCCGGGGACTTCAGGGACAATTGCCCCTCCACGTACCTCGCCGTCCGTGATCGTACCGAATGTGACCTCCCGAATTGCCGGCTGTTTATTGTGCGCTTTGTCCGTAAATACAAACTTTATAAACCTTGCTGATTTATTCAGTGTCAGAACGGCCGGTGTAACATTCGGCAGGGTACCGGCTTCATTCATGTGCTCGACATCATCACCGATATGCACTACCGCCGATCGGGCCATGAATACATCTGAAAAATATTCGACACGTATTCCGGGTATCATCATTACCGAATCTAGGTCAAATAAAAGCGCCCATGTATTTGCCGCCGGGTCACCGGCCCAGGTTGTGTTGGTATTCCCATCGATCAGACATCCCGCATCGCCCTTACCGCCGGGATACACCGAGCTCGCTTTCACGCTGATTGTCCCGATTCGTGCCGTCAATTTTTTTGATTCATCGGCTGCGGATAATAATCCGGCATACAAGGCCCAGGTCATAATGGCGATGACCGCTGATGATATATTATTCCTTCTCATATTATGCACATAGTGCGCAATGATACTCAAAACATATTGCCGCTCTCGCGGTGCATCCAGCACCGCTGGCGCTAGCGAAGCGCGGGAGTTCATCATGATTCCGCACATCCATGTGCGAATTTTTCTTGGCATACCATCTTTCAAGCCATTGAGATTGCGGGATACGTCCCGCGCTATGCCTAAGTGTATCCATAACTGCTCCACACGGGCATGATAGATTGCCGTTCAGTGAAAGAAAAACGAGATGGCGGCTATTTTCCGAGCTTAACCACCGATGCATCATTCATATATGTTTCGATATTCGGCTTAGCTCCGTTCTCGAATTTCTCATCGAGTATGGAGAATACCCCATGCGGCGTTCCCGGGATGTAGTTCCTGGCATTTATGTAAATATCTCTTTTTGAATTTCCGGCATATAGATTTCGAGTCAGCACGCATCCGCTCGAGTTGGAAAAGTTCATGGTGCCGTCGATCTTGATGCCGTACGGATTCCGCAAAAAGGTGTTCGATTGTATCGTCGAATCATACACAGTCGTACATATCAATCCGGCCATCGCATTGTCGGTGCACCTGTTCTTGGCCACAACCGCGCCGCGAAGTCCGGTGGAGCCTTTGCCGGCGCCGTTGAGCAGAATGCCTATTCTGAAATTCGACATCGCGGTATTGTCCTGTATCTTTGCGCCGACGCCCCACCCGATGAAAATGCCGTCAACGCCGTTATACCGCGCCGTATGATATTGCACCGTGATGTCGCGTCCCCGGTTGATGTCGATGCCATTATTGATGTTCCCGTCGGTGGTGCAGTTGCTCGCGATAAGACCATTGGGCTTGTCCGAGTTCCCCAATCCGATGTAGTTATTCTCGTTCGCGATGACATTCGCATAGAGCGTCTTCGCTGTCGCACGGTTGAATATCCCGAAATGGGAGTTCGAGCTGTAATTCCCGCCGATAACCGTGAACGCTTTACCGCTCCCCTCGATATACACTCCGTTGTACGGGTCTTTCGACATCGCAACCGGCGCACCGGATATCTTCGACTGGTTCACACCGTTCTCCGGTTTCCTGACGCCGGTGTCAGAAGGAAATGTGATCGTCTTTTTATCATAGTCGATGCTTTCTATTTTATATCGAGCGTCACCGAACCAGATGCGCGGATTGACCGGATTCTCAGCGGTCCAGACGACGAATTGCGACGGTATCTCCGCCAGCGGTATCACCGGCGTATTCGCGTCTACAGGTGCTGATAATTTCGCACGCTGATAGGCACCGCTGCCGATGACCTCGCAATTGCTCATGATGAGAACAGCATTTGCTCCGGAAAGTTTGATATAGATACCCTGCTTCGGTGCGTCCGGAACTTTCACATTGTTGAGCGTGATCGTATTGTCACCGCTCAAAACGATGATGACACCCGTTTCGCGCGGCGTTGACTTCGGCGTGTACGGTGTTGTGGGTGACAGAGTAGTAATATCGCTGATAACTACTTCTTTTTCACGATATGAATCGCCGTTGATCGTCAGCGCAGGTCTGTCCTGATGCATCTGTTTGATCGCAGCGTTTTTCAAATGAACCGGCTTTCCGACAACCGCATTATCCAGTGCAACCGTAATTCCATGAAAATCGATTACGGAATCATCTGCGGCCGCATCAATCAGTGTTTTGAACGCGGCATTATCGTCGGTCCCGCCTATCCCGGATGTACGCGCATCGATCGATTGACCGGTGCCGCCTGAAAATAGCGACTGGGTCACAAAAACAACGAAGCAGACCATACCTGCTGCATAAACCCGTGCGTGTTTCATAAATCCTCCGGAAAATGTTTTTATCGAACGATACTTTTTCCCCATGATCAACCCTGCACCATATTTTCGTTTTCAATCCGCTTCGCGCACGATACGGCAAGTGATATCAGTTTGCTGCGGTTTGCTTCACTGTCACGGATGCCCAGCGTTGCGATGATCTCCCCCGAAGCGCCGAATATCGGTGCGGCAACCGGATATGAATCCGGAATGATATCGGGAGCCGAATATCCCTCACTGCGTATCTTCGCAAGATATGATTCCAGCGCTTCAGGTGTATTCCAGAAATGCGCGCCGAATACGTTAAACGGGTACACGATGCGGTAATTGCGGCGCTGCTCGTCGGTCCAGAAAGCCTGAAACAACAGCGACGATGCCATTCCATATGGATGCGATATTTTCTCGAACGGCTGCTGTATGATACCCGGCCGCTCCGGGGACAGACGCATCGTCATGACAATATCAAAACCCGACTGCTCCGCGATGCTCACGGTGGCTGAAGGGAATGCATCATGCATTTCGCGCATGAAAGGCATGAGCTTTTGACGCAATCCCGACTGCTGCTGACGGCGGGCAATGGAAATGAATTTCTCACCGACGGCATAGCGGATCGGGTCCTGACGCTGATCCAGAAAACCCTCCGCGATAAGCGTACGCGCAAGATTATGCAGCGTAGTCTTTTTCATACCGGTCCGTTCCATCAACTGAGCCAGCGTCATTCCATCGGGGGCATCCGCCACGATCTCAAGGATCATCAGCCCTCGCTGCAATGATTGAACCATCTCATTATATGCCATAAACGTTCCGTTATGATGGATATTAGTACATCTATAATATACGACATTTGAGAGTAAATGTCAAGGAAAAAATGAAATTTTATTGTATTAAGCTATTGCACTTAGTAATTATGCAATTTATCAGGAAAGCGTCATATTCGATTCACAATGACAATTCTATGCGGCGCAATAAAGAAACACCACAACTATCTGTCTGAGTTCACATTCGCGCAATGTTCCGCTGTCAGCGCCTGCTTCATCCGTTCACGCGGTTTATAAGACACTGTCTTTTCCATGATATTACCGGTAAACGATAATCCGTCGACCGAACGGGCATACACGAGTCCTGTGTCGAATGTCCTGAACAGATTTTGCTCTATGCGGATATTTCTATGGTAACACTTGTCTGAAAATTCCGGCATCTCAGGATCGATATCGATGACCGCGCGGCCCCAGACGCCGTAATTGCAGTCGATGAATTTGTTATTACGTATCGTCACATCACTCA
The DNA here is from genome assembly GCA_016214035.1 of Spirochaetota bacterium. Lineage (GTDB taxonomy): Bacteria > Spirochaetota > Brachyspiria > Brachyspirales > JACRPF01 > JACRPF01. The sequence continues at coordinate 167,704 of JACRPF010000007.1, forward strand.
CGGCGCCTGATTCATACCATGAGTTCGCGTCACCGGATATTTTGAGCGCAGAACCCGGCGTTGACAGTGTGTTGTTCTCAACAATAACTTTTCCCGCCGTCGTGATCAGAAAACCGCGCGCACGATTACGCCGTGCCGTGGTCCCGGTGATGATGAGATCAGGAACACGGTTCATGTTTTCGATGACATCTCCCGGCGAAAATTGCGGCAGCGCATCAAACGTCACGAGCATGCGGTCGACGTTCAGAATGCGCACACCGGTCACGGTACTTTCAGCGAACGGCAGAAGCGTCCTGTTGCTGACAAACCGCATCCGTTCTCCGGCCTTTGCAATATTTATCCCCACCTGTTCATGATGCACCAGCCGCACCAGCGCTGTCTTTTCATCGATGCGTTCATCCAGCCGTCCGTAAATGCCATGCACGTTTCCCGGATCGTCAAGCTGGTTCTCGAACAGACAATTCTCGATGCGTATCATTCCGCGGCAGTATACAAAATGCGTGGCGTCAGCCGATGCGCTGAACATGCGATCTCCGGACGGCGTCACCGAGCAATGCGAGAGCGTGATATTTTCCGTATTCTGTCCGATGAATCCCATACCGCCGCAGTGATTGACCGTAACGTTCGTGAAACGGACATCTCTGCTTTCATCGATGAATATTCCCGGCGAATGGCGCGTACCGGTACGGAGCACCATCACGTTGTTCTTTTTCGGCGGTGTTTTCATATCGGCGAAGATGCGTACAGCGCCGCCGGCAAGCGCTTCAGCCCTGCGTTCGATATGCCACGGAGAACCGGCATTATCAAGAGCCATATAAGCGACAGCGCGTGTAGCCGGATCGAATTCGAGAAAGTGCGTGAGCGGAAATTCGCATCCTTCACCTGGAAATACTAATACATCTTTTTTGATCGCATAGGGAAACGCCGATGGAATTTTCATATCAAAGTGTTTCTCAGATGCGTCGACGACATCACCCTGTGCATAGAACGGATGTTCCCAATCGATAGAAATATCTTCTATTGTAACATCTGACGAAGCCGAGATGATGACACCCATCATGATGCCATGCATCACCAACCGGCTGCCGTTGCCTTTCACCGTAAGCCCGTTCAACCCGAGGAGCGGGAGCGCGCATCGTTTAAGCCCGTGACTGTTATTCGAAATGGCGGCATACATCTCATGCGCGGTCTCGGGATAGAAATGATAATCACCTTTGGGAAACACCAGGACGGCATCGACCGAAGCACGGCACGCGGCAAGCGCCGACAAAACAGCAAGTGTTGCATCGCTTCTGTCGGGCTTTGCGCCGAAGTCACGGACATTTATTTCAATACTCATGGTACGGCTCCTTATTATCAGAGATACTTCTTGATGAAAGTCCGGGTCTTCTCGCCGTCCCAGCGATGCGGCCCGGCAAATACATGATGAAGCAGATGTTCCTCCGCATTGAAAAGCTGATACGCTTCCCGTGTTATGGCAACCTGCTCTTCCACATTTTTCAGCCCCTTAGTCGCGCCGTTGAGCGGATCGATGTTTCCCGTTTCTATCAGGAACGGACGCGGTGCGATGAGGGCGCCGATGTCGCCCATATCGACAGTCTCCCACAGATGCGGCACATAATTACAGCTGCAGTTATTCGATAAGCGGAGCAGCGCATCTTCATAGCCGTAAAAATAACCGCTGGTCACCGCAAGCTTCACGCGATCGTCGAGCGCCGCAAGCCACAGCGTCTGAAGCCCGCCGCCCGACAGACCGGCACAGGCAAGACGTTCGCTCCGGCAGTCATCGCGCGACTGTATGTAATCGATCAGCCTCATATTGTCCCATGCCCAGAGTCCGGTGAGCGACCGCCCCAGCGATATGGCCATATGATTCAGCGCCATGCAGGAACTCGACATCAGGAACTTTTCATCCTGATGCATCCATTCACGGCGGTCACCGAAACCGCGGGCGTCCGGACAGAAAACGATATAACCGGCCTCAGCAAAACGTCTGCCGTAATCATGGTGCGTCACCGCGAGGCGCTCGCGAATCGGGTCTATGTCCGCCCGCCCCGTTGTGCTCAGCCGTCCGCCGCTGCTGTGACCGTGTGGCGCAATAATGGGAATGCGCCTGTCAGATGGACCGCAGCCGTCCGGAACAAGCACATCGAAGGGCATTGCTACGTCCGGCTCTGTCCATATCAGGAATGTATCACGGCGATATCCGTCACATGCGATGCTTTCAATATGCTCCGGCTTAAGATCGCTCTTTTCCATGCGGTTAAGACCGGTGATCTCCCATAATCGTGCACGGACCTTCTGCTTCCATGCCGCATACGCCTCCAGGCTCCCTGTCGCCACGGGATACTGCCGCGCCTCCTTCCTGAACAATGCTATGAATCGTTCCGTCGATGTATAGAATTGCCGGATACCGAATGTGCCTTTTTCCGATTCCATATCACCACATCCCATTACTTTTCAATTCGGTTATTGCGTTCGACAAAGACATCGCAATCATTCGTCGCAAGCCACGGTATATCGCCGCGCGTCTCGCGAATGGTATTTCCGATGAACGTTACGGCGGATGTGTTGGTGATGCGCACGGCGACATTGGTCGATCCGCGCGCCTCCGGCCATTTCGCCGCCATCTCGATAATGTTGTTCTCTATCGTCACGTTCGACGCCGAGTGAATATTGATGGCCATCGACAGCGGCCGTATGATCGCATTGCTCGCGATAATGATGTCGCGCATGCCGCGCCATGCGCCGGTCTTCCCGCCGAGCATATGTGTATCGATCCAAATACCGCCGCCGCGCCGAGGCGTATTGCCGTCGATGCCGCAGTCGCGTATCACATTATTGCGCACGACGATGCGTTCCGCCACAAAACCCTCCGGCCAGTCCGGTTCATTCGCCATGATGATAGCGGTGCTGCCGAGACCTTCATACACATTGCCCTCGATGATGCCGTCATGCGTCTTGATATAATTGCCGTAGCGCCGCGAGTTCCTGAAAATATTGTTGCGTATGACGAAGTGCGAACTCATCGCGTTCATATTGTAAACGTGGTCGGCGTCTTTCGATCTGCCGAACGTCAGCGATGATGTTACGACGGGGTCGAGCACAAGCGCGAACAGCCCGTTCGAATTGACCAGCGTAACTATCTTTGCCTCATGCACCAAGAGCCCCTGACGCGGATTAAATATGCGGAGCACGTCGCCTACGACCATGGATTGCTGGCGTGTCACTGAAAGCGTGCCGTTCTCGTTCGATACGGGATACGACGGTATCGTATAGAAATTAACTCCGTCATCGGCTATCCCCTCAAACACGCAGTCCTCAACCCACGGACCGATGCGGTTCTGCTGCACGTGAACGCCGTCGGCGGCGGACGATGCCCAGCGTCCGGGTTTAAGCAGCACCGCGCATGAGAGAAAGCTCAGCCGTGAACTCTGGCTTGCCACATAGTTTGCACCCGGTGATGAATAATTGGTGATGCCGATGAAACTTACATTTTCGCTTGAGTAAGTCCCCGACAGCGAAGCGATGCGCGCATACTGAACAAAGCGATCACCGACGGCGAAGGCGCGTATGACGTCCTTGCGTTTGAGACGAAAGCGATAAATATCCGGCGCCACGTTACTGAAACCTTCGTTCTGAAAGAAATCATCCACCGCCGCTTTCATGCGTCCGGGAATGTTTTTATCCTTCAGCATACCGAATGACGGCCGCGCGAAATACGGCTCTTTGAGTGAAGGAAATCCCGCGTCAAGATGCAGATCGAATGTGCTGTTTACCGCATCTACCGCTTCGACAATACCCTGCGTGAACGGCAGCGGATCCCAATCGACGACAAAATGCTTCACGATGATATTCGTAGCATATCGTATCTTGAGAAACGATACTTCCGGATGCTTCATGATTATTTCAGCACCGTTGCCGCTGACCACAAGATTATTCATATTACTCAGCTCTAGCGCAGCGCGGTTCGTCGGTTCGCAGTCGAAGATATACCGCCCCGGCTCAAAGCGGATTTCCACCGGTACTCCGGCGTTTCGCGCAGCTGTTATCGCCGCTTCAACCGCAGGCAGATCGTTCACCGCGTCATCCGGTTTGGCGCCGAATGATGCTACGGCAATGCTCTTTACCGTTATCAGGTTCGTGTACGGCGGCGGTCGATCGAGCGGGAAAAGTATCGCTATGAAAAACGATGCCATTAGCAGCAAATGAACAGTACCGCAGCGTATTCCGGGCATATGAATATCCTTACTCGACATATTCGATCGACGGATCCCACATAGTATAATCGTTCGAATTATTATTGTCGATAGCCTGAACGATAAAGCAGACCGCATCACCGGCCGCGACCGCCGCAGTGACCTCATGAACGACCGCTTCGCTCTTCTTATCAGGCAGAATATCGTCGGTCCATATTTTTTCAGCGTTCTTCATTATAGTAAGCGATATCCCTTTCACCGTTCCGGTAGACCTGGCGCTACCCATAATGCGGAGCGTTCCGTTTTTCGGCGCCGTCCATTTCCGCACCGAGCCCGCGGTGTTGCCGGGATGCTGCGCATTCTGATAAACGTGGCAATAAGGCTCCGTGCCTTCCCAGCGTCCATTGGTATATTTCATCTCGCTGTAATTCGTCCCGTCAAACGACAGAAAATGCCATCCCTTCCTGCCCTGTCTGTCGGCATAGCCGTCTGAAGCCTGATAGGAAGCCCAATCGTCGGTGCGGAATGGTGTCGCGGGTAGCCCCGCTCTGTTGTAAAGGCCGACGTCAGGATTACTCGCCCATGCGTACCGGACGGCAGCGGGAACCGGAACTTTTTCACTTGAAACGACGACACGCGCACCGTCTATCACCGCTTTCGCCCAGACGAACTTTTTATCCTTTCCCGCAATGGCAAAACCCGGCATACTGCCGGCAATCGCGTTCGAAGCGATAAGTCCGCCGTCGATATGATCGAACGAGAGACGGACAGTAGAGCCATCTACCTTCATCGAACGATACTGCGGACCGGAATATACGATACCGCTCACGCCGTAAGTCTTCGCGAGCGCGGGAAGCGCAAGCCGATAGCCCACCGTCTGTTTGTCCTTTGGATGGATATTCGTCGTATTGCCGATGTCGATGATGACCGCCATCCCGGTGTTGGTGACCGCGAGCACCGCCGTCTGCGATTCACGGAGATCGGCCCAGCCGCTTTCGCCCGGCTCGGTGCTCTTCGCCTGATAGTTGGCCAGCTGCACCAGATAAAATGGAAAATCGCCGATATCCCATCGCTCTCGCCATGACGTGATGAGTAGCGGCAGCAAACGCCGGTATTGTTTCGCACGGCTACGCGGGCCGGCATTGTTCTCACCCTGATACCAAATCGCCCCGCGCATGACATAATTGGTGAGCGGCGCTATCATGCCGTTGAAAAGCGTCGTGGTGGTCATGCGGAGCTGTATGATCTCTTTTGTGTTTGTCACCGCATCGGGGTTCGGATATTTCGCCATGGCGGATGTAAGCCCGTTGGTAAGTTCATAAAACTCGGACGACGCGGCAAGTGTTTCGATGGGCATCCACGCTTCCGCCGGAGTTCCGCCCCAGGTACTCCGGAGTATACCCACAGGCACGCCGAGATTCGTATGCAGCGTGCGTGCATAGAAATATGCCGTAGCTGAAAATCCGCGCACCGTGTCCGATCGGCAGACAATCCAGTTCCCCTTCACATCGTTCGTTGGCTGATAGCGTATCTTATTATTGAATGAAAAATATCGTATTCCCGGATAGTCGGCGTGATTCGTCTCGTAATCAAGATTGTCGCATCCGCCTACGCTCATTTCCATATTCGACTGCCCGGACGCCAGCCACACTTCGCCGATAAGTATGTTCTTTATCGTAATCGTATTCTTTCCCTTTACGGTCATCTCGAACGGACCGCCGGCTTTCATCGGTTTAAGTTTCAACCGCCATGTCCCGTCGGCATCGGCAGTTGCCGTCACCGTCTGATCGGCGATACTCACCGTCACTGCTTCGCCGGGCTCGGCCCAGCCCCAGACACGAAGCGGCATCTCATGCTGCAGCATCATGTTGTCGCTGAAGAGAGCCGGCAGACGTACATCGGCGGCAAGCGGCAACGCAAGCATTATCGAAACGAACAGAGCTATGTGATAACGGCTTATTGATGCCATACTATTATTGACCCACTTCTATGATCGGATCCCATGAGGTGTAATCACCGCTGTTGTTCTGTCCGCAATTAACGATAAAGAACAGTACATCGCCCGTACCGACACGCACCGTCACCTCGTGCGGAACACCGGCGCGGTTCTTAACCGGCGATGTCCATATCGTTTCAGTATTTTTCATTATCCGGCACACCACGCCATCGCTGCCGGAACTTGACGGCCTGCCGGTGATCCGCAGCGTTGCCGTTCCTGAAGACGTCCAGCTTCGTACCGAATCGGTTTTATTTCCCGGATGCTGTGCGCCGGCATACACATGGCAGTACTGCTCGCCTCCCTCCCACATATTTTTTGAGGCATTGTAGGTCATCGCCGAATATGAACTGCCGTCCCAGGAAAGATATCGCCAGTCATTCCTGCCCGCTTCGCCCGAAAAGCCCTTCGATGCGAGTATACGTTTTTTATGTTTGATATCAGCTCCGCTCACGCCGGAAACGTCCTCACTCGCACCGATGAACGTGTCCCCGAACGGCCCCATGCGTTCAAGTTTGTTGCCTGAGAAACTGACATCGCTGACGCGGTCAAGCCATACAACGGCCTTCGTATCAACCCCGCGGCCTTCGCCCCTGCGCCACTCCGCCGAATGCGTATCCCGGAAGATATTGCCGTTCACCGTCACATTACTCGCCGCGGCGATGACTAGATTCACGCCGAAACATTTCTCAACGGTATTGCCGACGATATCGATATTGCGCTGCGAACCGGGAGCTGCATAGCCGTTCGCACCGTTCGCGATGACGGATATCATGCCGGCCTGCGAACTATCCGTCGATGCGCGTTCATAACCGCAATTGCGTATCGTATTGCTCCTGATGACCACGTTCCATGAGTTCCCCGCTTCCATCCAGTATCCGAGTTCGGGGGCGATGATGATACCGGCAATGGAGCTTCCGTCGATGACATTGTTCTCGATAATGCCGTCTGACGCCTTGATGAGAATACCGCGTGCGCGGTGATTGCGTATCGTATTCCCGCGGACGATGAAGCCGTCGCCGTTCTTTGCAGGACAGTCGATGCCGTCACCCGATGTTACCGATACTGATCTGTCGAGTATTACGTCATAATAATTTTTTATCGAGGCTGCAATGTTCTTATTGTCAATTCTAATACCGCTTTTGATCGCTTCGCATCTGCTTTTATCCGCACCGGACACCGGAGCTATCGACAGGACGTTCGCCTCGGCATAGACCGTGCCGTCGGAAGCACGCGTCAGCCGTACCGTGCTGTTCGTCGTAAACGGCAGCGTATCGCCTTTGGGTGAAACGACAATACGGTCACCCTCGCCGGTCATCACCATCGCGTAATGGCCATGAATGGCGATGCCGTCGTCACTGTGACCCTCGATGAGACAGTTCTCGATACGCGGCCCCGGCATGGATGATATGACATGTATACCGTCGGCGGTGTTCGCTTTCAATCTGGCTTCGGCAGCACCCGGCGGCACCGGGCCGGGAGTGATGCGGCAGTTGAGATACCGGTTGCCGCCGCCGTTGTAGTCGAGCACAGCGAACGTGGGTCCGGTAAATAACGTAACTCCATCCAATGTACAATTGAACGAATTACCCAGTATGGTCACATGCGCGGCTTTCTGTCTGCATTTTATGACGATAAGGTCACCCTTTTCGATACCGAGACGGGCATTGACGCCGTCAGTCGTTCCGTGCACCGTTCTTCCGTTCAATTTCAGCGAAGCGCTCGTTCCTGACGTCATCATGTTCTTTTTCCAATGACGCGTTGTCCGATCATACACATACAAACCCGCAGAGCCTTCCGGCGGGAGCGGATAGCCTTCGTGAAGCGCAAGGTCGAACCACTTGTCATCCTTGTCTATATCGGTCACCTCGCCCTGCGTAAACGGCAGCGGGTCGTAATCCACGGTGAGTCCGCGGACGGTGACGTTGGTGCAGTTACGAAGCGAAAACGATGTACTTACCTCGGTACAGACTATCGTCACACCGGCGGCATTCACCGTGAAATCAGTCATATTGGACAGCTGTACATGCACATTGCCGTGCGTCGACGGCGGTTTCAGGCGATAGGTCCCCGGCGCTATCGTCACTTCTTTTTTGCCGGACGCATACGCCTCATAGATGATTGCTTCAATATCCTGTGCCTGAAGCATCATCGCCGATACCGTGATCAGCACGAGTAAAACAGTTTTCATCGATGTTCCTCCAAAATCCGGTCATAATGATAGTCTATACGGAAGTGCCTTCATCGTCAATGGACAGCATAAATTCAGCTATGTACAAAACTAAGATTATTGCGGGTATACCGTAAATACGGTATACTGTATCCATGAAACACGCCGCAGCGCCGCTCTTCGACCATGCCGGGTCGCATTGCATATCGTCGTTTGAAGACGAGTTCTTCAATAATCTTTCCATCGACCTGAAAGAATACGGGTATGTATCCTATCTCCGGGACGAGACCATCGAGCGCCGCGGTCCCTATAACGAGATACAGCTCATCATCGGCGGCACCGGACATGTGATACGCGGCAGAAAGCGTTTCCGTCTCGACGCGCCGCTTGTCTCATTCCTGCCGTTAAGCGATCCGGTAACGATTGAGAATCATGCGAAGCTCATGAAAGTCTTCTTCCAATGCAACATACGCTACAGCGGTGTTGATATCCTTCTCAATGAATCGCCGCTGTTCCTCCCGCTTACTGAAAATACCGATACGTGGTGGGACCGTGCCGTGCGGGCCATAGACAGCGCCAACAGATTATCGGTATATGCGCTTCTGTATGACGCTCTCGCCTGCGCTGAAGCTGAACTTACCGCCATCGCAAAACGCAAACGCGCACCCTATAAACGTTTTGAACGGTACTTTGAGTATGTGCGCCGCACACCGCTCCGGTCGATATCGCTCCCGGATGTAGCCGCAGAATACGGACTGCACCGGAATTACTTTTCGCAGGAGTTCAAGCGGCAGTTCGGAATGCCGGCAAAGGCATACGCGCTCATGGAAAAGCTTCGCGCAGCAAAGGCAATGCTGCTGGAAACGGACGATGAAATACCATCCATTTCCGAAGTGCTCGGCTTCTTCGACCGATTCCATTTTTCAAAGCTTTTCAAAAAGCACACCGGCTGTACACCGGTCGAGTTCAGAAAGCGCCATGAAACAGGAGCCGCACGCTGACCGCAGGTCATATCCCGCCGCGCCGTATTCTATTCCCTTTTTTGCATATGCATAGTACAGTTGCCGTATGAAGCACATCATCCTTCTTTACTGGCTCACCGCCATCATCAGCGGGACTGCGGCAATCTCGGTAGGATTGTTCCTCTACCGCAATACGCGCAACAATATACTGAAATGTTTTCTGCTGCTGTTCATATCGCTGTTCCCGCTTGTCATCCTGCTGGGAATCTATTATTACTGTGTCATCAATGACGTCAGCCCCGGTGATGGATACGGCTGGCTGAACCGCTTCACCGCGCTTTTCACCGCGTTTGTACCATACACCACCGTCCGTTTCCGCAATGCCTTTGAGGATGTTCCGAATCATGCCCTGATAACCAGGATTACATTGTTCATCTCCATCGCATTAGCCGTTCAATATATCATCGGATGTATTGCCGCGCCAGGTCTTGCCATGCTGTTCCTGCGACCGGTATTCATCGCGCTCGTGCTTGCCATCATCTATGCGGCAGGAAGCGGCGTTGTGCTCACCGTGCTGCGCCGGAATCAGCCGAAAACCGCAAACCGCTTTCACGACCGCATCGGCATTGCCGTCTCATTCATATCGCTGGCGTCGCTGCCGTTGTTCATCGCGGTGGATTTCTGGTTCTACACCATAGCCGGCATTGAATCAACGCACGGCCTGGGTATTCTGCCGGGATTTTTCATACTCATATCCATATCGTTCCTCGTATTGATCACCGGCCGGAAGGAAACAGTGCTGTTCCCCGCGGCAGTCGTCACCGATGCATTCCGTACAAGATTCAAGCTTACCGATCGTGAGACACAGATAATAGCATTCCTGGTCAACGGAGAACGGTATCACGCCATTGCCGATATGCTCGGCATATCACTCGTAACCGTAAAGACGCACGTTGGCAATGTGTACCAAAAAACCGGTGTCCGCAGCAAGGTCGATCTCCTGAAGATATTGTCTCATACTAAAGTATAGGTCCGGCCTTTCCGGCGAAAATCATACATTGGTATGATTGTATTTTTGAGAGAAAGCAGTACATTTGGTACAGATAAAAAAAGCGCAGCAGCGGTAACACTTTTTTGTGTTTCCGGTGTTTATAATGGTGCCTCATAATATCAAGGAGTTATCGCATGTTTGAAGGAAAGACGGTTTTCGATATCCTCTCTATGGGGGGATTTACAATGTACATTCTCCTCGCCTGTTCCATTATAGCGGTAAGCATAACACTGGAACGGGTATGGCATTACCGTAAGGCAGGCAAGGTATCCCGCGCCATGTGCATGAAAACGGTACGTGAAAAGCTTGCCGCGAACGACCGGAGCGGCGCATCTGAATACTGTGTAACTACAAAATCGCCCTTCGCACGCGTCGTCCACCAGGGACTCGGCGCCGGTGAGAATGAAAAGAACATCGAGGATGCGATGGCGCGGCAGGTAAGCGCGGAAACCGCCGATCTTGAACGTTGGACGAACATACTCGGGACGTTCGGCGGTACGGTGGTATATATCGGTCTTTTCGGCACGGTGATAGGCATCATCCGCGCATTCAAGGACATAGCGCTCACCGCATCGGGAGCGGGAGGCATGAGCATGGTCATCACCGGCATCGCCGAAGCGCTTGTCTGCACGGCAAGCGGCATTGCGGTGGCAGTGTATTCGGTCATCGCCTACAACATCATCGTAAAGCATATCGAAAAACAGCGTCTTGAGATGGAACTTACGGCGAACGAAACGCTCTCGCTGCTCCGAAAATAGGACGGGATAAATCATGGGAATGCCGTCAAACGGAAATAAAAAACTTCTCGTGGATATCAACATCACGCCGTTCACCGACGTGGTGCTGGTGCTCCTCATCATCTTCATGGTCGCGACACCGCTCATCTATCAGAACACGATAAAGATCAATCTTCCCGCGTCGAAAACGCGCGAGGTCGATGAACGCCCGCGCAAGATCACCGTCATGCTCGACAAGGACGGCGTGGCATATGTGAACAATAAGCCGTATGCCATCACCAACGAGGACGGCATCGAGGTGATGCAGAACCTCGTACACGGGCTCGTTGCGGGCACAACGGAATCAAGCCTCATCATCAAGGGCGATAAGGACACGCGGTATGACTACATCGTTACGCTCGTTGACATCGCCAAACAGGAAAAGATAAAGCGCGTACTCCTTGAAACGAAAGCGGCAAATGCCGCAAAACCGGCAATACCGGTCGCGACGGAGAAAACGAACTGACATGAGAAAACGTTTTCTAATTTTATCGGCTATACTGCACGCGGTGGTATTCGGCATCACCGCCATCGTCACGCAGGTGCAGCTCAGCAGCTACGTACCGATATCGGCGGCGAACTCGGTGCCGTTCATCAGTGTGGGCTCGAAAAGCGACGGGGATGATGAAGAACCTATCGAACGCACGTTGAAAATAACAAACATCGCTCCGGTGGAACAGAAACGTTCCGTATCCGCCGAGGGAGAATATTCACCGGCGGGCATCATGCAGGAAGTGCCTGTCGCCCTTGCGCCGATACGGCCCGCCTATCCCGACTACGCGCGACGCACCGGGCTTGAAGGAACGGTAACCGCGGAGCTTTTCATAGACGCCGCCGGCACGGTGCGGAAAGTGAACATCATACGGTCGCCGCATGAAACACTTTCAACCGCAGCCGAGAACGCATTACGCGCGACACCGTTCTCACCCGCACGCATCAACGGCGAAACGAGGAATGTACGGATGAGGATTAACGTAAGGTTTACACTAGAATAGAAAAAATTTAGTATCGGAGTTTAAAAATGAACGGATTGAAAAGGCCTCTAGGACACGTGTGCGCACTGATTATTATTTTCACAGCAGCGCTTCTGCCGTTATCGGTGACCGTCAACGTAAACGACGGCATAAAACAGGTGCCGGATGCTGCGGTGCTCATCAAAGAAACGGGCATTGAGAACTATTCAGACGCCCAGGGAAAAGCTGTCTTCAAGGACGTAAAGCCGGGAGTATACTCGATAACCGCAGTACTCGGCGGATTTGAAAAGAAAGAACTGTCACTCGCCGTGAGCAACAACACCAATGTATCGATCACACTGATCCCTGTCGTGATGCAGGCCCGCGACGTTACCGTGCGAGCCAAGCGCAATAAAGGAAGCGTAACCTCGCAGACGACAATACGAAAAGAAGACCTTTCGCGTACCACGCAGTCGTTCATGAACGACGCGCTCAAGGCGGTGCAGGCGATGCCCGGTGTCTCCACATCGGGTTCCACGTTCGACAGCAGGATGTACATACAGGGCGGCGGCGTCTATGAATGGCTGCCGACGATAGACGGCACGTATGTAATCAATCCGTACCGCTGGGGCGGCAACACGTCGATGTTCAACCCGAACACGATAGAATCAATCGATCTGTATACTGCCGGATATCCGGCATCGTATGCGCAATGCCTCTCGGGCGTACTCGATGTGAAAACGCTCAATCCCGCGAGTGAAGGCTGGCACGGCATATTCGATCTATCCTCGGCTACCATGGAAGGAGTGCTCCGCGGGGCGTTCTCGTCGAATGTCCGCATGGTGGCAAGCGTTCGCGGCACGTTCTATGACTGGGTAGCACCGTTGTTCGTTAAAAACGGCAGCGGCATCCAGTTCCCGTATCTCTGGGACGGAATGCTGAAACTTATCTTCGACGTCACACCGCGCGATACGATAACGCTGCTCGGCATGGGTTCGCTCGAAGGAATGAAATGGGACCTCGGGATTAACGCCGGCGACAACGGCGGACCGCCCGCGGGCATGAGCGGTAATTTTTTCTACCGCACCATCAACGTCATCGCCAGCGCGGGCTATGAACACCGGTTCTCCGACAGCAACACGATAAAAGCGATTGCCGCGTTCACCCCGCAGATCACCGATCTCCGCACCACCGGCAGCGGCGTCACCTGGCTCAATGACCTGTCATTCACCCAGTATGTGCTTGAAACGGGCGTTGACTGGCACTTCGGTGAACTTACCGGGCACCGGTTCTCGAGCGGTCTTGCGTCGTACTGGTTCAACGCCTTCGGCAGCATCGCCATGACGAATTACTGGATCAACGAGCTCGGCCAGTGGACGAACAACGGAACAAAAACCACCTTTGACAAAATCAACGACTGGCTGTACGGCGCCGCATATGCCATGGACGATATCACCGTGGTCCCCGGCCTCATCATGCAGCTCGGGGCACGGGGCGAATATTTCCTGCGCACGAAAGAATGGATAGCCGAACCGCGCGGCGGGCTCAAGATAGAAGCGACGAGTGATCTTGACATATTCCTTCGCGGCGGTCTCTATGCGTTCTATCCTTTCTCCATGCAGATGCTCGAAGGTAATACCGGCAACCCGGAGCTCAAAGCGGACAAAGCGATACACGGCATCACCGGTGTGGATTTCGCCAACGATATATTTACGGCACGTGTAGAGGGATTTTACAAACATTACTACGACATCGCCGAGAGCGATACCGTCGATCATTTCCGCAATAACGGCGAGCGCAACATCTACGGCGGCGACATCTATCTCCAGAAAAAATCCGCATCGAACGACTGGATCAACGGTTGGGTTTCATACACCTACATCAACGGCCGCGAGCGCGTCACCAACCGTTCACCGGAGACGCCCACAGCGACCTACGAAGTTGCCGACGGGTTCTGGTTTACGCCGTCGTATGTGCGCGAACACACCGTCTCGGCGATTCTTGAACTCACCTACAGGAGCAACACCGTCACGCCGTATTTCAACTGGCTTGAAGGCTGGAAGATATCGTTCGACTTCCGCATGCTCTCGGGCAAACCCTACACGCCGGTGACCAATTACATCGCGCTCTATGTCCCCGGCTTCGGCACCAATTACCGCTTCATCAACGGAGAATATCTTTCCGAACGCACACCGTGGACACAGAAGCTTGACCTCAAGATCACCATGCCGTATTCGCCGTTCTCGTTCCTGTCGCTGTTCGGCATCAATCTCAAGAACTCGTCGTACATATCGCTTCTGAACGTATACAATCACGAGAACATCGTGGACTATTACTACTACGTGAACAAGAGCGGCGACCTTACACGGACAGCGACGAAGGATTTCGGGTTCATGGTGCTGGGCGGGTTCAGGACGGAGTGGTAGGCGGCGAGCGCGGGACGCGCTTATCGTTCGGGGAGAGATATATTTCTTCGCACCGCGTATGCGGCTCAGCCGTCCTTCCGTGGACGGATTCGCCGCGATCGCGCCATCGTGGCGCTCGCTCATTTTTATCGCAAACTATTACTGCCGCAATGCGAGGTTATATTGATAATTAACGCGGTGCGAAGAAACACATCTCTCCCCTCACATTACGTGCTGGTGAAATAGATGGTGGTATTGTAATTCCATGTTATTGACATTCCAACGCTCGAACGCCGTTTTGTCTTCTGGTTTACAATTACTTGAATGTGAATGATTAAAAAGAGTATCGGCTTTCATCATTCAATAGGCGCACTCCTTTCCCTGCACAGCGGGGAAAGGAGCTGGAGAATAGGGGCGCAATCATAACCGTATCAGCACCGTCGCAGTCGAATCCGGCACTCAACCAGTCACACATCCCCGTGGGGCGGTCACGCATCCCCGTGGGGCGGTCACGCATCCCCGTGGGGCGGTCACGCATCCCCGTGGGGCGGTCACGCATCCCCGTGGGGCAGTCACGCATCCCCGTGGGGCAGTCACGCATCCCCGTGGGGCGGTCACGCATCCCCGTGGGGCGGTCACGCATCCTCGTGGGGCGGTCATGCATCCCCGTGGGGCGGTCACGCATCCCCGTGGGGTGGTCACGCATCCCCGTGGGGTGGTCATTCTTAATGATAGGGGTTCGCGTAATATAACGATCTTTTTCGCAATGCAACACCTTTTCGTATACAACATTGTAAGCCCGATGAAGAAACTGACGCGGCGCGCACGGAAGTGTATCCGTCCGGCTTACAATAAAACAAAAAGGAGGCACTATATGCCTAAACTCAACGAACCGACGAAACGTGAATTCGCGCTCAGAATGCTCAACATCCTCGCGTCCAGCAACGATGTCGTGAAAGCAGCGGGAGTGGATGCCGTGGTAAAAACAGCGATGCTCAGGACGCTTGTGGATGCAGCGTTTACAGCCGAAGATGCGCAGATCAGAATAACCGCCGACTGCCGGAATGCCACCGAGCTCTCGCGCACCACCGCGGATGAAGCGTATGCGGCCGCATCGGGCGTGCTTGATATCATCGCCGGAACGGTCGGCAGAAACCATGCACTTTCCCGGAGACTGAGAAAGCTCAGAAAAGAGCTCTCACGGAATCCGCTGAAGACAACAACGGCAGACGGATCTATGACCGATACAAAGATTGCGTAGCATGAGCATCGAATCACGTCATCCCGGACGGAATATTATATCCCGCCCGGGTTTCTTATTTTTCCTGCAATCAATAAGAGTTTGTTTTTCCCGATGCTTCGACGATCTTAATATTCCTCACAAAACCATTCGTACTGATCATCATATTCTCAAACGTCTTCATGTTCGTTCCCAGAACCGTTACGTTATCGAAGGTGATATTCTCGATGGTATGTTCCGCGTCGGCACCGCGAATCGTCGTTATCGGGAAATGCGGCGCATCGAACAACTGTATATTCCTGAACGTGATGTTCCGCATATAGCCGGGTAGTTTCGTCTTTGAATAAACGTTGGGCTTCACCTCGAGCTGGATGAAATCGACATTGCCGTTCACGAGTGCCTTCGACAGCGACTCGATGCGTATGTCGGTGAAGGTGACGTCATGTACGGTGCCGTTATCGCCCACGTGTATCGCGAGCGCGCGTGATTTGTGCGCGGGCTGACGAACATGCAGGATGTCGATGTTCGTGAACATTACATTGTATATATTATTGAGCACTTCGGTGCCAATGGTGAGCGGATGCGCGAGGTCGGTCCAGATGACGGCGTTCTCTGCGAGAATGTCGTGACAGTGCTGATCCTTCACCTCGATGGCGAGTTTGAGCACGATGCCGTCGTCATAGCCGCGATAGAACACATCGGACACATGCACGCGCTGGCAGCCTACGATGTCGTTCTGGTCGGTGTTGCCGTCCTTGGCGATAACCTTAACATTGCGGATGCGTACATCATGCGACTTGCGATAGACGGTGCAGAACGTATCGGAGTCGAGAAAGGTGACGCCCTCGACGGTGAGATTGTTCGCATTCCATGCGGAGAGGCAGTGCCCCGTCGTGGGGTCCTTCTGATAATTATTGAACCGTGCCGCGGTATCCACAATGCCGCGGCCGCGCACGGTGACATTATCGCTGTCCCGGATGCTGATGCGTGAACGATAGAGATACGCACCGCCTGCGATATACACCGTCTGCCTGTTCGTCGGGGCAATGGCGATGTTTTCGTAATATCCGGGCGCGAAATAGATCACGCTGTCGTTGCTGCCGACCGGCGGATTTTTCTCGAGGGGATTGACGAAGATGATGATCGCATCGTCGATGCCGCCATTCAGTTCAACGATATATTTCCCCGGCCCGGTAATATCAAATTGTATCCTGCCGTCCGATAATTTCGGAGTTATCTTTTTGGACAACGGACGCACTATAACAGACGTTACCGATATATCGGAAACGGCAACCGATATCGTCGCAGGCATATTGCAATCGATACCGCCGTGATACGCCGCACCGCCCCATACCGGTGTTGTGTAGAGCGGAATATCGTATGACTTCCCGCCTTTCATAAGAACCGCTTTTCTTCCCTCGAACACCGGCGAACCCTGCGGTGCCGGGTATGATCGTATATCGGCTGACGTTCTGTCTTCAAGGTCGTCGTAATTCCGGGAATGTTTATACGGCGCATTCGTTACGATGCGAAGCTCGGTCGTATACGCAGTCGATGCGGCCGGCATTGATACAGATGCCTGTACCGATGTTTGAACCGGTGCTGACAGAGACGCCGGCAACGCTTTTTCAGCGGCATCAGGATTCAGCACCGGCGCAAGCGGTTTGTCCGTGACGGCGTCCATATAGACAACGCCGCCGTCATCGAGTTTCACACTCGCGATGCCGAGGAATATGCGCGTGATGACTGAAGGATCTATCTTCGTTTTCGTTCCCGGCAGGGAAAGTATATCACCCGCATTGAGCGCCACGGCGACATAACCGTCGGCCGCTTTACGGAAATCCTTCAGCTGCATCACTGCGTTCGCGCCCGGAGATTCAATGAGCAGATAAAAACTTCCCGACGCCGGGAGCTGGGGCGCCTTGAAATGGATATAGGCCGTGCCTTTGATGAGATTGAGCACACCGCGGGGAATATACATATCAAGCCGGACATAATCACCGGTGTTCTTCACATCGGTATGCCTGAACTTCAATCCCACAGCGGCATCGCCTTCTATCGCATGCTCCTTCGACTCCTTGATTGCAATTTCAAAGGATGTCTCCGGCGAACCTACCGCCTTGATCGTGATCGCGCCGGTGAGCGCATCGGCAGAAATTATAGTCGCGCCGGATACGGACCGTGTTGATGCGGCAGCGACCATGATTGCCGCACAGAGTATCGTTGTGAGAATTCGTTGTCTGCTCATGGTATGACCTCAGCTTCATTCATCATTCGTTATCAGTATAATCCGCTTTTCAATATATGTCTTGCACATTCCGGCATCTGCCAAAATAGCTGTAACGTATCAAGCGGCGGTCAGGCGAATGTACCCGGCGATGATTGATAATCCCGCGGCGATTGGCCCGTATACCGCTTGAAAATCCTTGTGAAATATTGACTCGATGAAAACCCCGATGCGTAGGCGACTGAGGTAAGATCGCTCCCGCCGCGCCGTATCCTTTCGGCGGCGATACGCACACGCTCGCGCATGAGATATTCCTTCGGCGCCATGCCCGTCTCGCGCAGGAAACGATGCCGGAACCCTGACGGCGTCAGATTCGTCCGTGCCGAAAGCGCATCCACGTCGAACCGCTCGCACGCGTGTTTTTCAATATAGCTGCTGCTTAAGCGAATCTCCCGTGACAGCGGCCGCTGCTGCGGCGATGCCTCAGCGTCGAACAGCGCGATGAGCATGTCGGTGATGCACATCCGATAGCGCAGCACCGCATAAGGGTCGCCACGATCGATGCGCCGTATACGGTTGAAGCATTCAAGCACACGCGGCCCCGCATAGAAACGCCGGCGCTTCATCGTACGTATCCCGCGGCCGAGTATTCGTGCGCTCTCAGGCTCTAACCCGGTAAGCGAACCGTCTTTTTCAAACCCGAGCATCAGCATGCATGCAACCGTGCGGGCATGTGTGCAGTACCCGTTCCCATGCCGTTCACCCGGCATGGCGATGAGCGCGTCATTCGCTGAAAGGAATTCAACGCCTCGTTCTGTGTGAAATACCATACGGCCCCGTGCTATGAAATGCATCTCGCAGGAATCATGCGCGTGGGAGATATGCGGCGGTTCGGGATGCTTAAGCTCGATTACCGTGCAGTACGGATAGACATGCGCGTATTTATGACGGCCGACACAGTAACTCGATTCGGTATTCCCCGACCTGTTTACTACGTGAAATGCCGTATACGGAGAACTATTCTTCATTCAGATATTGTTTGTATATAATACGATTCAACAGCATGACCGGATGATGCATTGCATGCCCGATCATTCGATCGGCGGCGCACCGGTTGAACCGGTGTAGGTGCCGACAACATGGATACGCCCCAGACTGCCGTTGCCGCCCTTGCTTCCGGGACCGGTGCTGTCACCAAGCTTGCCGCCGGCATAACCGGCACCGCCCGCGCTGCGATTCCCGCCGCCGGCCCCGCCGCCGCAGCCGGTCGTGTAATCGGATTGTATTATCGGATCGCCGTAATTCGATCCAATACCGCCGGCACATGACATCTTGCTTGTCCCGAGCCTCGCATTCATACTTTCAATATATATCGTACCGCCGGCACCGCCGCCGCCGCATCCCGTCGCGATGTAGCCGCTATTGTCATAACTCACCCCTTTCGCACCATCAAGACCGCCGCATTGTATCAGACCCGTCGCCGTATCGAATGCGACGGCATAGATGCGCACCGCACCGCCGCCGTCACCGCCGCGCGCACCGTCGCTGCCGTCATAGAAGTTGCCGCCGCCGCCGCCGCCCGAACCGAAGATCGCATCCCATGCCGCATTTGTGCAGGGGATGCCCGTACTTCCGCAGCTAGCACCCGCAGTACCACCTGCAGTATTCATGTGGTCCCCGGTTGGTTGTGGTGTGCCTGAGCCGCCATTCCCCGGGCCTGTCGCAAAAAAGCCTCCGGAAAATCTCATGCTGCCGCCGTTAAACCCTTTGCCGTTAAGATCGAGCAGGCCGGCATTTGAAAACATGGCGCGGGCCGCGATCCATACGATGCCGTATGCTTCATTCGTGGCGCCGCCGTCGGTCTTGTGCTTCTTTGCAGTCAGTGTCGCTCCGGACTCGACGATGAACGTCTTCGCCTGGATGAACACACCGGTCTTCGGCTGATAGGTGCCGGCGCCGTGATTGAGGCCCTTGTTGGTGCCGCGATACGTTATCACGCCGATGACGCTGTCAAGATTGTATATGTCGTCAACACTGACGGTGTTGCCGCTTACGACGGTAATATTGCTGTCCGATCCATCTCCGTACTGCGCAGGAAGCGCCGAAACAGTGACACTCACATTCTTTGTGGCAATGTTAGTCCTGCTGTCACGCATCTGGATACGGACCGTATATGCTGCCGGAGTAGAGAAACTATGCGTATGCACCAGCCCATTGGTCCAGGCGACATCCCACATGCCGTCGTTCTGCCAGTCTATCTGCACCTGCAATTGGGAATTGTCGGTGAAATCGTCCGAGGAACCGCGCAGGTCGAACTGAAACATATGCTCTTCGTATGACGCATTCGTATCGAGCGAGAGTACGAGCGTCGGCGGTTTATCGCCGCCCGAATAATTGCCTGCTCCGGGATCGAACGGGTTATTCCGCGCACTGGGCTGCGGAAAACAACCGGTGATGATCACGGCTGCGAGAGACGTTAGTGCGAACAAAACGACTGCTTTCATATACAATGCTCCCTAAAACCTGTAACTGACCGTGATACCCGTAGTATCTGGACCGATAGTCGGCACGATTGCCAGCGGCACGTCCCGGACCACTTCCGCGGGTGAGAAGAACGCCCAGATGAAAAGACCGGCGCTTACCGCATACAGAGAATAGCCCACGATATACCGGACCTGACTTGCGGTGACCATACCAGAATACTGTACCCATGCATTCGATGCAGTCTCATTCGTAATCGTCTTGTAAGTGTCGTTATAATACCCGTTCGCATCGTTCGCCGATATACCGCCCCATGCGTTGAACGATACCGCTGCAGCAAGGCTCACGCCCGCCGCCGAATAGAGCACCGGCACCCAGGGATTGCTCATCGTCATGCCTTCACGTCCTTTGAACGAAAAAACTATTTTATCAACAAGGTCGCTCACGGCGCTTTCCGCATTCACCATCGATACGAACTCCGCTTTCTGCGAGATGTAAACGGCGCTTGTTTCGACATTCAGAAGTGACACCGTGAGTACGAACATATTCTGTATGCGGCTCAGTTTCCCCACTACCATATAC
This sequence comes from Spirochaetota bacterium, assembly GCA_016214035.1. GTDB lineage: Bacteria > Spirochaetota > Brachyspiria > Brachyspirales > JACRPF01 > JACRPF01. Next base: position 188,746 of record JACRPF010000007.1, read on the forward strand.
TGCATCGAAAGCAATTTCCCTATCTGTACGGCGCATGAGGCTTCGGTACAGCCGGTCTGCTGGAACTCCTGTTCCTTGAGTATCTTGTCCATATTGTTCCGGTCGAGAACGACAAAATACTTTGCGTTCACCAGATGAATTCTGACAAGATCGGTAAGTCCGGCAATATCTGCCGCGGGCATCCCTTTACCTTCGAATTCGATGATGCCGACATGAGGGTTTTTCTGCACCGATGAACGTACGTTCGCGGTGACCGGCTTTTTCGCTGACACCATATTAGTACTTCCGCCAGCGGACGATGCGCGCACATTCGATGACGACGTCGGTTTCAGACTGCCGCTGCCTGCCACGGGTTTATTAGTCTGTCCGCTGAGAAGAATTGCGAACAGTATAAAGACAATAGCAAAGGTACCACGGCGACCGCAGTCTCCCCTTTTTTTATTCTTTCCACGATTATCCTGAGTATTATTGAAATCACCGATTCCAAATATTGACATCATTTCTTTCATACTGCAGCCACTGCCTCTTTACCAGTATTTTTGTGAATCAGTATATTCCACAATATACATCCGTCAAGCAACACAACTTCTGTGGCAATTACGTCATCACTGATGCTTTGATATTCATGACTTGACGATGTCAATATACTCCACCTAAATGTCAACATCGTCTATTTCCAAAACCGCCCCTTGTATTACTATACTAGTACACTATACTGGAGTTGACCATGCAATCATTCATCACAGCAAACCCGATCGAAAAAGGGCCGTTCGAGGCTACCTGGGAATCACTGGGCAAATTCGAGTGTCCGGACTGGTTCCGCGACGCTAAATTCGGCATCTGGAGCCATTGGGGCCCGCAGAGCGTACCGATGGCCGGCGACTGGTATGCGCGCCACATGTATGTTCAGGATCATCCGCAGTACAACCATCATCTGCGCACCTACGGGCATCCGTCCAAGCACGGCTGGAAGGATGTCGTTCAGTCATGGAAAGCGGAACGGTTCGATCCGGACGGACTGATGAAGCAGTATATCGAAGCCGGAGCGAAGTACTTCGTCGCACAGGCGGCGCATCACGACAACTTTGACAACTTCAATTCGAAGCATCATCGCTGGAACTCGGTGAACATGGGACCGAAAAAAGACATCGTCAAACTATGGCGCGATGCCGCAAAGAAATACAATCTGCCGTTCGGGCTCACCGAACATCTCGGAGCCACCTATACCTGGTGGATTACGAACAAGCTGCTTGACCAGCACGGCGCATTTGAGAACACACAATATGACGGTTTTGATACGTCATGTGAAGACCTGTATCTGCCGCACACGAAAAACGAAATAGAAGAAGGCAGGCAGCTCCAGAAAGAAGGCAAGCGCCTCCCCTGGTATACCGATAATCCGTACTGGCACGAAAAGTGGTATCTGCGTGTGAAAGATATGATCGATCAATACGAACCCGAGCTTCTCTACTCAGACGGCGAGCTTCCGTTCGGAGATGTGGGTCTTGCGGCCGTGGCGCATCTCTACAACATGAGCGCGAAAAAGAACGGCAAGAATATCGCTGTGTATAACCAGAAGAACAAAGACCCGAAGTTCGCCAACACCGGTGTGTTCGACATCGAACGCGGGCAGATGGAGGAAGCGGCCCCCACCCCGTGGCAGACGGACACCTGCGTTGCCGGCTGGTTCTACGATATCCGCGCCGCATACAAGACACCGAAACAGATCGTCGAAACACTGGTCGATATCGTCAGCAAGAACGGGAATCTGCTTCTGAACTTCACCCAGCGCCCCGACGGCACGCTCGATGAAGAATGTAACTACATACTGAAATCGATAGCAAAATGGAATGCCGTGAACACCGAAGGCATTCACGGTTCCCGCCCGTGGAAGATCGCCGCCGAAGGTCCGGCAAAGTTCGTCCAGAAAGCGCGATTTGAAGAAAAAGCGGTTGAGTGGACCACGGCGGATTTCCGTTTCACGGCAAAAGGCAGCACCGTCTACGCATTTCAGATGAAATATCCCGACAATCGGGAAACATATATACGCAGCCTCGGGAAAAACGCAGGTACGGTGAAGAAAGTATCGCTCCTCGGTTTCGGCGGTGCAGTACGTTTCCGCCAGAACGAAGACTGTCTCTTCGTCGAACTGCCGGCGGAGAAAGCTTGCGACTACGCACCATGCATCAAGGTTGAGTTCTAAAACGAGGCAATATCGATGAAACTTGCACAACGTTCACCCCTCGGGAAGTCCGGCATCATGGTACCGCCGGTTATATTCGGCACCAGTTATCTCGGCAATCTCTACAAAGAGCTTACCGCGGAACAGAAAGCCGGCATCGTGAAAAGCTGGTTTGACAATGTCGAGGCGCCTGTCGCGGCCGATTCAGCCGGTAAATACGGAGCAGGACTTGCGCTTGAGGTCATGGGCAGTATGCTTGCAAAGATGGGCATCGCACAGGACGATATCGTCATCAGCAATAAACTCGGCTGGTATCGTGTGCCGCTCAAAGGCGCAGAACCGACATTCGAACCCGGAGCGTGGGCAAATCTCAAGTACGATGCGGTACAGAAGATCAGCTATGACGGCATCGTTGCATGTTTTGAACAGGGCTGTTCACTGCTCGGCACCTATCGACCCGCGCTCATATCCGTTCATGACCCCGACGAATATCTCTCCGCCGGTACGGACGACAAGGACCGCGTAAAACGTTATGCCGATATCCTCGGCGCATACAAAGCCCTTCACGAAATAAAACGCAGCGGAAAAGCGAAAGCTGTCGGTGTGGGTTCAAAAGACTGGAAGATAATCCGACGGCTTTCCGACGATGTCGCTCTTGACTGGGTGATGCTTGCCTGCAGTTTCACCATCATGCAGCATGATAAAGAACTTGTATCGTTCCTCGAATCGCTGGTGAAGCGTGGTGTGGGCATCATCAACTCGGCGGTGTTCCATGCGGGCTTTCTCACCGGCGGAGAATACTTCGACTACCGGAAGCCAAACCCGAATAATGCCGACGACAGGAAACTATTCGTCTGGCGTGAGAAGTTCATGTCGATATGTAAAGCGCATGCGGTTGAACCGTCACACGCATGCATGCAGTTCGGCATGTCGCTCCCCGGCATCGCGGCGCTGGCGCTCAACACGAGTAATCCCGCAAAGACACCGGATAACGTGCGTGCGGTAGGCACGAAGCTTCCAAATGAATTCTGGCGTGCGATGAAAGACGGCGGCCTCATCGACAAGGCATATCCGTACGCAGGATGAAAAAGCGGTTAACCATAGAGCGCGGCGGACACGGGCATCCGTTCCAGCAGATAAAAGCGCATATCAAAGGACTGATAGCCACCGGTGCGCTCAAGCCCAATGACGCGGTGCCGTCGGTACGCGATGTACTCCGCGACGCGAAAACGTCCATCGCCACCGTGCAGCGGGCATTCGCCGAACTGAAAAGCGAGGGAGTCATCTATTCGCGGCGCGGCGCGGGATATTTCGTTGCAGTGCCGAGAACCGGCATCGCCGAAACCGTACATGTGTTCCTCCCCTCGGAATATCTTGCGCTCTACACCATGTTCCTCTCCGGACTTTATCGTATCGCATCCGAACACAAGTTCTCGGTACTGCTGCACAGTCTCGGCACTGACAAACTCACCTGGGACAAAGAGACGATTCGCCATCTGCACAGCGCGGTCATCGAGCGAGCGCCGGTAGTCTTCGTGGGTGAGGCGTTCGGCGACGTTCGCGACGCATGTACACGGGCCGCGGCTCTGGTTCCGTTCGCCGGTGTTGAATGGATGCCGGAAAACGGTATCGCCGTGGTGAATAATTATGAGCAATCCACGGCTGACACCGTTGCCTATCTCGTGAAAAAGCGCAATGTACGGCGCATGCTCGCATTCACCGGAAGAATGCGGCAATACAACGCGATACACAAGACGAACGGCATACGGCATGCCGCGGAGACCGCCGGTATCGATGTCACCTATCGCGACACGGACTTCGACGCTGAGAGCGCCTACAATGCCGCGAAAGAGCTGTTCGTCAAAAATACCTTCGACGCAGTATTCTGCGGGAACGATTATGAGGCAATCGGTGTCATCGGGGCGCTCACCGAGGTCGGCCGTGCGGCCGGACGCGACTGCGCCGTAGTCGGATACGGTAATTTTCTCGACCGCGCGACGTCGTATTTTCCGCTCACCACCGTCGATCAGCATTGGGAGCTCATGGGCGTCAGCTCGATGAAGGCAGTCATTGCTGCACGGTCAGGCGATACACGTTTGACGCTTTCTGAAGTGAAAGCCGATCTTATTATTGGGAAAACGTAACAGGAGTTTTTATGAAAGCTGTACACATCGAAAAACCGGGAACGATTGCGCTTGTCAATATGCCGGTGCCGAAGCCGAAGACCGGTGAAGCGCTCTTGAAAATAAAATACTGCGGCATCTGCGGATCGGACGCAGCCACATTCACCGGAAATCAGCCGTTCACCACCTATCCGCGCATTCCCGGCCATGAGTTTTCCGCCGAGATAGTCGAGATAGGCGCAAACGACCGCGACCTGAAACAGGGAATGCTCGTCACCGCGGTGCCGTATTTCAACTGCGGCGTCTGCTACGCATGCCGGCGCGGCAGGACCAACTGCTGCGAACAGAATGAGACCATGGGCGTGCAGCGCGACGGATCGTTCGCGGAATACATCGTCATGCCCGTCAATAAGATTGTCGACGGCAAAGGACTGCCCGCCGACATACTCGCGCTCATCGAACCGTTTTCGATAAGCCGTCATGCGGTCACCCGCGGCCGCATTCAGAAAGGCGATAATGTGCTTGTCATCGGCGCGGGCCCCATCGGCATGTTCGCCATGCTCGCGGCGAAAGAAAAAGGCGCGCGCGTCTACATCGCCGATCTCGTGGAAGGGCGTCTGGAACTGGCGAAACGTCTGGGCGCCGACGGGACTATCAACACCGGAAAAGAGGACATGTCCGCCAGTGTTAAGGAAATAACGGCGGGCGGCGGTATGGATGTGTGCATCGAAGCGGCGGGGCTCCCGCAGACATTCCTTGCCTGCATAGAACAGGCGTGCTTCGGCGGACAGATAATACTCATCGGCAACGGGAAGAAGGAGACGACGTTCAATCACTCACTGCTCCTGAAAAAAGAGCTTGACGTATTCGGTTCACGCAACAGCAGAAACGACTTCGAACCGCTCATCGAACTTGTTGCACGCGGCGCTGTGGATATCAAACCGCTTATCACCGATGTATTCCCGTTCACGTCGGTCATCGAAGCATTCAGGAAAGTTACGGCAAACGACGGAACAAGCGCCAAAGTGCTCGTATCGTTCGAGGGATGATTATGTTATATCCTGTCATCGACGCACACGCACATCTGTGGGACAAGCTGGACGGGCGCATCGGCACCACAAAGATACGCCATATCGGTAACGGACGTTCGACATTCATTGACGGTATCCGACAGATGATGCCGCCGTATCTTCACGACGGGCGGAACACCGCCGAGGCATTCATCGCCAATATGGATTACACGGGAGTCGCCGGTTCGGTGATAACGCAGGAATATATCGACGGAAATCAGGACGATTATCTGCTCTCGGTGAAGCGGAAATTCCCGAACCGTTTCATGATTTGCGCGCTTGCCGACCTGCGTGAAAAAGGCTTTTCAAAAAAGCTTATCGGGAAACTCCATGCATTTGACGGGGTGAAGGTGCCGGCGCAATGGCACGGCGCGGAACGCATTGCAAAACCATCAGACGGCGGCACTGCTGAACCGCATCTGGAGCTCGCACAAGGATGTGCGTCGAAAAACCGGACATCTGCGCCACGCCGAGCGCAAGCGATGCCGGATGCATCGCGGAAGCGACACCAAAGTATCCTCACCTCACCCGAATCCATGGCGCTGTATAAAACCATGGAAATGCTCGGCAAATTCCTATCCATCGATCTTGCCGCAGGCAACGCACAGACGGGCGAACTTGCCGAAATAGCGGCGGAATGCCCGATGCTGAAAATCTCCATCGGTCATTTCGGGATGGTGACGAGACCGGGCTGGAAACATCAGATCCTGCTTGCGCGTCACAAAAACGTGATGATAGAATCCGGCGGAATCACCTGGCTTTTTCACAAAGAATTCTACCCCTACAAAGGCGCCGTGCGTGCGGTGAAAACTGCCGCAGACCTCGTGGGCATAGAGAAACTCATGTGGGGTTCCGATTATCCGCGCACCATGACGGCGATAACATATTGCATGTCGCTCGATTTTTTCACAGGCACACCGCTGTTATCCGCCGCCGAAAAACGGGCGTTCCTCGGCGGCAATGCAAAACGATTCTACGGATTCTCCCGTCTGCCCAAGCTGTCTTATATCAAGAACATGGCGGAGGACTAATGCTGAAAGCGAAGGTATTCCATCCCGATATACTTTCCGTGCTTGCCCGCGCCGGACATCTGGCTACCGTGCTCATCAGCGACGGCAATTATCCGCACAGCACCAAGCCCGATCCGCGCGCTCCGGTGGTATGGGCCAACTTCATGAAAGGCGTCATCGGCGGTGCGGACGCGCTCACCATGGTCGCTTCACTCGTCCCCGTGGAATCCGTCACCGTTATGGAACCTGAACGCACCGGCTCTTATGCGATGCACGACGATCCGCCGATATGGGCTGAGTACCGGAATATTCTCAAGCAGCATGCAGGATTCACCGGAGAATTCACCGGACTTCAGAAACCGGAATTCAACATGCGCGTCAATGACGCCAATCTCTGCCTTGTCATTGCAACGGCTGAACAGGCGATATTCGCTAATATACTGGTGACGATCGGCGTGGTACGCTGACCGGTACGGTTACTCTGCCGACTCGATCTTTATATTCGCGAGCAATATCGTCGTATCGGCGGGAACATTACCGAGAAAGAATCCCGGTGTCCGCGACATTTTTCCTTCAGTGCCTTTCACACATTCCAGATTGAATGCGATGAGTTTCCACTCACTGCCGATCTCGAATTCTGATTCACCCGGTTTCGCGTACTGCGAATATGGTGCTTCAGAAAGGATGAATACCGCTTTCGCCTTCACGGCCTGCGTCGATTTTGCCCAGAACGATATACGGTACTTGCCGCCCTGCGAAATCGCCTTTTTCGTGAAACACCACAGCTGAATATCGCTGTCATTTTTCCGCGACGACGGCGCCATGACCACCGCCTTGAACACGCCGGTACCTTCCGGAAATACCGCTTCTCCGTCAACCGAGAACGCTGCTTTCGCACCGGACTTCGGAGACACATAATTGTTCACCGTCTCATGCGGCGATGTGCGGCCGGCGAATGTCCATTCGGCAAGCGTTTCCGCCATAGCCAGTGATGCAAGTACAAGTGATAGCGAGAGAATCATTGCGATGCGTTTCATAGCATCCTCCTTCGATATAATTATAGATGCGGACATCTATTTTTCCCTGACCACGACGAGGTGCGGCACGCCGTAATTCGCACCGCTCTTTCCCGCATGCGGCGGAATGATAATGCTTCCTGCGGCGAAATCTTTGGCATACACCACATCGGTGAACGCATACAATTTCTGAAAATTCCATTTCGACCGGAGTGTCGTCTTTTCCCAGCCCTCGGGAATATATCCGCCCGCGTCCATTACGAAAAGATACGCCGTCACCGGTTTGTTCACATTGAACGTATAGCCGCTGCCCGGCTTCGTCTGCTCACCGCGCTCAATTGCCACATACCGTAAACCGATAAGTGATTCCGGCAGTTCGTCAAAGTCGAACCTTCCCGCACAGCGTTGTGTCGTCTTCGATAATAAACCGGTTGCAGCATGCTGCGCCAGAGGTATATCGTTCACCGCGAGCGCATCGGCGGTCTGCACGGAAAACCACGCGCTTTTTTTCGCGATGCGAAGACCGCCATGTCCGTCGGGTATCATCACCGTGTCACCGGAAAATACCGCACGCTCGGGATTGCCGGAATTATACTGTTTCTCGATGACTTTCGGCTTTGCCGCGTCGCTGATATCAATCGCCTTGATGACCTTCCAAGCCCCGGCCGAAGTAATAAGAACATTCCGGTTTACCGACGCCATGCCGTTGATCGGTTCACCGCCGGTGAGCTTATTGAGCGGCAGGGATTTCAATGCGCGTTTATCGTCCGGCTTTATCAGCGTATACCCGCCGGAATTGACCACCAGCAGTTCATCGCCGCACACCGACATCCCGCTGATGATATTCCCCACCGTCGTCTGAATATCGGTGAGGCGTTTGGGTACATCGCCGGCAATGTCATACCACACCGGACCGCCCATGTGCCAGTATACCGAAGCGTATCGTCCGTCGATGAGCGACGGCGTTATGCACTTGCCGTAAAATATTCCGGGACCACGGTCGCTTACGACGCAGACGGGTTTTGCCGGATCTTTCACGTCAATTATCTCAAACAGATATTGGCCGTTCTCGATGAGCACGCGATTGTTTCCAGCCGCAACTGCCTGTTGAACGGAGCCTTTTTCCGGCCGATAGCGTCCGGCCAGAACCGGCTTCATATCATTTCCTAACTTCCATAGTGAAAGCCCGCCCACCGCTTCGGCTGCGTACAACATGCCGTTCGCGTATGCGACATCGAGCACAAAACCTTCAGTTGGTATCACATGCCTTACGGCAATCGGGTCGATATCAATAATATGGATACCGCCGTTCCCCGCGGCGACAGCGGCCGTTGCCGTATCGATCATCACCGCTGCATGCACCTGGCCATCGGGACGATAGACGTTCCATCCGTTCTCGGAAAAAATCGTTTCCTGCTTCAATGACGGCGCCTGTACCGGCATCCCGCGTTCCCGCGGTATTCGTTTCGCGCCCGGCGCGTCGACGACATACAATCCGGAAAAATATCCGGCAACGTACAATACGCCGTCACCTATCGCAACTGCAGCGGCGGGCTCGATTGATTTTTTATCTTCGAGATGCGGCAATACCGCCTGCCCGATCACCGATGGCTTCGACTTATCGGCGATATCGATGAAAAATACGCCGTTATAAACGTCGTTGACGGCCGCAAAATCACCGGATACGTCGACGCTCCACATATCGGGGTAGCCGTTATAGAACGGCGGAAAATCAATGCGCGACAGCCGCTTCGGCTTCACCGGATCACCGAGATCAAATATCTCGAAGCCGTGCCCTTTCCCATGCCCGCTGTCATTCGGCGCGGGAGCCAGATAGTGTTCCTTTTTGAATTCCGGCGCGTGATGACCGGTGGCGGCATACGCAAACCCGCCGGCGGCACGCACACCGTCGCCGTAACCGGACAGCAGTGTCATATTCGTCACGAACGGCCGGTACGGATCGTGTATATCGACGATCACCAGTTCGCGGTCGGCCCATGCGCCGGCATAGAGATACCCGTTACGGATATCGACGGACTGCACTTCTTTCGTCGGAATCGATGTTGACAGATACCGCGGATGCGACGGGTCGGAAATATCGATAAGCTCAACACCGTGAAAGCGTGACGCCACCGCTGCAAGGGGCGGAGAAACGGCAAGACCGGTTGCTTTTTCAAGCGTGTCATAATGGTAGATGAGGCGCATGTGCGCCGGGTCCGAGATATCAACGATGAAAAACCCGTCCTCGCGCGATACGATATACGCCGTTGTCCCCGCGATCTCAATCTGACGGGTATTGCCGAGGCCGGAAAGCGATCCGATCTCACGCGGGCGAGCCGCATCGGTGATATCGAATACACGGAGATTACCGGAGCCGATGGTATACAACCGATCACCGCTTACCGTAACATCGATACACGGTTCATGTGTCAGCGGGCCGTGTATCGTCAGCTTGTGATATGCGGAAGACTTAACATCCATGGCACTGACCTCCAGTACGATAAAAACCGCCAGAAACACGAACGGCACAATCCGGCCATGCATTATCTTTATAGTATTATCGTCCGGTAACATTGCCGATAATATATCATGTTGTGGAAATAAATGCTTTGCATATATTAATATATAACCGGATAGTATTAATGCCATCCCGTCAGCAATACGTATCCGCGCTCGTTGGCAATAGATATACCGGCCCGTTTGGCCCGCGCATCAGAAATTACTCATCGCACTGACGATGAAATGCTCGACGTCGTTTCTGATGAAATCATATTTTTCCGAATACCCGTCGGCGATCACACACAGCACCGCACCGCGGTATACCGCACCGGTCTTTCTGGATACGGGGTGTGCCGATGCCACCAGCGTCTTAGTTTTGCTTTTCCGGCTGTGAAATGACATCCAGCTGACGATGACACTGCGGTCATTGATCTCATACGCATTAGTCCGGGCGAACATCCCCGCGCATATCTCAGCACGGTTTTTCAGAACTCCGCGGCCGGCCAGATTGTTATATTCGAGCATATCAGCATACACGACGCCGGACCAGGCCTCCAGCAAATCGGACACATTCGGATTACTGAACACCAGATACACCACCGAGACCTCACTGCCGTACACGCTTACAAACTGTTCCTCGGGCAGGTTATATTCGGCACCGCCGAGGCGTGCCGTCCGCTGCGACGTACCGTCACGTATCCAATACTCAGGAACCTGTACCGTTCCGAATTGAAAGTCATGGGAAACATATTCAAATATCGTTTTCGAATTGGTACCGGCAGCCGCTGCGTTCATATAACACGCAAGGCTCTGGTTATTCCTGCGCATCTGCGCAAAAACACGCCCGTACGATAACTCACGCTCACCGGCATCACTGAGCGTGGCGGCGACGGCGCGTGCGCGTTCGAATTCATTGATTTTCAGATACGATTTTATGCGCATCTGCTGCAGAAACGGTTCGTCCGCCTCGGCGTTCTGGCAGAGCATAAGCGCGTTGGTGTACTGCCCGCGGTCAAATGCCGCCTGAATATCCAGTTTCGTCGGCGGCCCTGATTTTTTCGGCGCGGTACTGCATGCGGCAAGCATTAACAGCATTGCGGCACACCATGCATATCGGTTCGGCATCACTCGCTCCGTTAAAATGAGATACTTCGCATCGGGACCTCAAAGGTAACCCGTTTATGAAACCGGGGCGTATCATCAGGCCGTCCGATGACGGCATCGAGATACAGCAGGCTGTCGTCAAAAATAATACTGGAATTGAGCAGATAGGACAACTGCTCCGTGTCCACCGGAGACTCATACACCGCATACACGCCGCCCGGTCTGATGCGATAGAGAACATCGCCTTCCTGAAAACGGTACGCATATTTCGTCATCTCAGGGGCAAGGATCTGACGCACCACAAAACGGTTGGTTCCCGCAATCTCACGTTCAGATACATCAACCCCAAGATGAATGCGGAAAAAATTCCACGGGTCGAACCGCTCACGGATGCTTCGTTCAGCGGCCACAACGGATGCCTGCACGGGTTCTCCGCGCCGGTTACGGTACCCTATGGTAACGGTATCACCTGCGGACTTATTCCTCATCACCGAAAACAGATCGTAAAACGTACGTACCGGAACAGCATCGGCTGCATCAACGACACAGCCGAATTCTATGCCGTTTTTCTGAGCGGGTGAACCTTTGGCAACACCGGAAACGAACACACCCTGCGCGGGAAGTCCCGGATACAGCATCCGAAGCTCCTGATTCATTTCGGTCACATACATGCCGCAGGACGCATGCCGGTTGGGAGTACGTTTCACAATCTGGTCGATAGTCTGTTTTACGAGATCAGACGGTATCGCGAGTGCAATGCCTGCACTATACCGGTATTTCGCCGTTATGATACCAAGCACATTCCCGCGCTCGTCAAGCAGCGGCCCGCCCGAGTTCCCCCCGTTGGCGGCGGCGTCGAACTGAATGAAGTTCACCGCGCCGTTCCCTACGCCCACACGGTTTACCGCGCTCACGATGCCGGCGGTAAACGAACCGGCGAGCCCCAGCGGACTCCCGGCAAGGATAACCCGATGCCCCGGGCGTATGTTCTCCGATGATTCAAATGAAAGAAAACTTTCGACCGGCATCCCGGATTTCACCTTGAGTGTCGCTATGTCGCAGAACTCATCGAATCCGGTCACTACCGCTTCATATTCCTTCTTGTCATAGGTGGTGACGGTGATCACATCCGCACCGCGGACCACATGATACGCTGTCACGATGCCGCCTTTTGCGGACATGATGACGCCGCTGCCGCTCGAAGACTCGCGCTGTTTTTGTGCGTAATATGCGTTCACCTCTTTGTTGCTGTTCGTCACAAGCGCGTAGATGCCGACTACTGCATGGTTAACTGTCGTTGAGGTGTCATCGTTTTTAAAAACGCTCTCAAGTGCGTACGCCCCCTGGATACACACCGCACCGATACACGTGATTATTACGATCTGTTTCATCATCGGCATTATGCCAGTACTTCTACTGCAGTGTGACATTGAATATCCTGCTTGATGACGGTAGATTGTCTGCAATATAAAAGCCGCCTGAACCGTTGGTGATTATTCCGCTGATAGATGTAAATCCGCCGACATCGGCTTTCCCTGACAGTGTTCTGTAAGTCCAGTTATACTGCAGTATGCAATATGTATTGCTGTAATAGGTGGCATTTTCCGCCGGGCAATAAATATAATTTCCGGTTTTGCATACCCCTTTTAATGTTCCATGGTTTGAATGCAATACCGCCAGCAGCTCCCATGAAGGCGAGAACTGCATGATGTTGTTGGTGACCACCGCCCAGAAATATCCGCCTTCATAATCTAACGCCGTGATCACATACGGCACTGTCCGGTTTGAAAGGTATGCGCCTGTTGTACTGTTAAAATAACGTATCACGGAACTTGAGCCCCACGAATCCGCATATGCAAGAACAATGTCACTTCCGCATGACGCGGTAGCAAGACGATCATAATATGTCCCGGTGAACAGATTGCTGCTGATCGTAGCCGCGCTTGTCAATCCGCCACCGCATCGTATCAGACACGGTTCCGCTGCTGTCGGGCGTATTGTCAGCCAGAATATGCCGCCGGAAGCGGCTATATCATACACGGGATAATTGCTCGCATAAACATTGTTAAATAAAATAACGGTAGCGCTTTGGATGCGGGCGAGATATGCATTATAGCTATTGGTTTTCCCGTTCGTGAAAAGATCGACATAAAAGAAGTTGGTAATACCGGATGAATAAGGAGTGATCCCGCTCGGTGCATACCCCGCTTTTGATACCGAGACACACTGGACGTACTTGTCGGAGAAAAGCATATAATCCCGGATCGTGCCGAAAGAATATCTGCCATTCGCGTCACTTGTAGTCGAATAGCGTACACTTGAACTAAGCCACGAAGTGGTGCCAAGTATCAGGTCAGCACCGGCAATGGTATCCCCCGAATATGCGTCAAAAACCGTACCGGCGAAATATGCGACATTGCTTTTTCCATATCGTTCAGAGGCGGACAGTCCGAACGGATTTGCCAGCGAGGGATAACATGAGATCATGGTCCCGCAGACAGCAGCGGCAACAGCAAAAAGAAAATAGTGTACAGTACGCTTCATAATAGCATCCTCAGAATGAGATACCAAGTGATATACGGAGAAGTAGCGGGGCGTCATAGGCCAGTACACTGTATGCATTATTATAGAATAAATAATCGCATTTAATTTTCATATAGAGCGATAATCCCGATTGTATCAAATATCTGCCGACAAACGCGCCTCCGGTAGCAAATAAATAGGTGGTGCTGTTCATATCATTGGTAGCATTGTTCTCCTCATATGAAGCCATCTCGGTCAACCAGCCGGCGGAAATATCAACTCCCGCAGTGATGATGAAATTTTCTATACGGAACGAGAACGATGTTGCTGGAGCCCAGCAGACTAACGCATAGTATGTAAACGAGCTTGTTGCCAACATAACACCGGCTTTTCCAAAAGCCATCCCATATTCGACTGATAAATAACTTGTTTGTGCCGCCTTAGATGGGGGACCGAACAAGTACCAATATTCGGCACCGGCCAGCGGCGAGTAATTACTGATGAAGTTTTTCAGTGAAAAAAAACCCGTTAATAGTCCCGAATAATTCCCTGACAGTGCCTGCGCATTCGTGTCATCCGATTTCGGAGGGGCATACGGTGGGCGCACATCATTTTCCGCGACTCCGGCAATCATGGCCACCATCGGCCGAATTTTCTCGATAAGGAGCGATATTGTCACCGCCGATTCCGAATACTCTCTGACCATCTCTCCGTCGATGGCTTTCAGAAGCTGAACGGTGACACGATATGTACCGTCCTGTTTTGTCACCGATCCGATAATGGCATACGCGGCGCCGCATGAAACAGCAACTTTTGCCGCATCCGCTGCTGTTATCTTTTTCCGCGTTTCTTCCGGGAACCCGGCCAAAGCATTGTCGCGGTCACTTTCGCTGACACGTCTATATCTGTCTGATTTCAGAAAGGCGCGATACAGGTCGCCGCGGAATACACGATACACCTCATCCGCATTATCCGCAGCACATCGCAGATCGAACAGCACAACGTTTTCTTTCTGCACGGCTTCCGGCTTTACCGTTGACAGACCTGCTGCATATATGCAGCACATACTCAGCAGTATTATGAGAATTGATTTTTTCATCCGCATTATCCGCATAAAAAAGGCGATATATACAAAACGGTTGCCCGACCTATACGGGCAGTACCGTAATGATTGTATTATAGTGCAAGCGAATATTTTGTCAAACATATGATGCAGGAATGCATCAGCTAATACATGCAACAATTACACAATTCATTGTATTCTGAAAATCATACGGTGATTTATACCATCAATACGGCCATTTCCAATCACGGATCTCAGGCATATCCTCACCATGCTCGTTAATATACCTCTTGTGCTCGATGAGCTTGTCGTGCATCTTCTGTTTCACCAGCGCCGCGTTCGGCAAATCCGGCACGCGGTCGATGACATCGTCGACAAGATTGAAACGGTCAAGCTCGTTCATCACCACCATATCGAACGGCGTCGTCGTGGTTCCTTCTTCCTTATAGCCGCGCACATGAAAATTCCCGTGATTCGTCCGGCGATAGACCAACCGGTGAATAAGCCATGGATAACCGTGGAACGCGAAGATGACGGGTTTATCCTTTGTGAAAAGGCTGTCGAAATCATCGTCCGTCAGCCCGTGCGGATGTTCGTTTGCCGGTTCAAGCGACATAAGATCGACGACATTGACCACGCGCACCTTGAGTGACGGTATCTCACGACGCAGAAGATCTACTGCGGCAAGCGTTTCAAGCGTTGGCACATCGCCCGCACATGCCATGACTACATCAGGTTCTCCGCGGTCGTTACTTGCCCAGTTCCAGATGCCGGCGCCTTTCGTGCAGTGCGTGATAGCCGCATCCATATCGAGATACTGCAGCGCCGGCTGTTTGCCCGCAACGATGACATTCACGTAGTTTCGGCTTCTGAGGCAGTGATCGGTCACCGAGAGGAGCGTGTTCGCATCCGGCGGCAGATACACGCGAATCACTTCCGCTTTTTTGTTGACCACATGATCGATGAAGCCGGGGTCCTGATGCGAAAAACCGTTGTGGTCCTGCCGCCACACATGCGAGGTGAGCAGATAATTGAGCGAGGCTATGGGCCGTCGCCACGGTATATGCCGCGTCGTTTTGAGCCACTTTGCATGCTGATTGAACATCGAGTCGATGATATGGATGAACGCTTCATAGCATGAAAAGAATCCGTGACGTCCGGTGAGAAGATACCCCTCGAGCCATCCCTGACAGGTATGCTCGCTCAATATTTCCATCACACGTCCGTCGGGTGCGAGTTTGTCATCTTCGGGCAATGTCTTCGCAAGCCAGGTGCGGGCGGTCACATCGAGCACATTACCGAGCCGGTTTGACGCCGTTTCGTCGGGACCGAACACGCGGAAATTCTTCGCCTGCATATTTGCTTTCATCACATCGCGGAGGAATGTTCCCATTACGCGAGTGGATTCAGCTTCAACAGTACCGGGCTTATCTATCTTCACCGCATATTTTTTAAAATCGGGCATAGCAAGATCGCGGAGCACAAGTCCGCCGTTCGCTCGCGGATTGGCGCCCATGCGGCTATCCTTCTTCGGCGCAAGTGCCGCAAGCTCGGGGATGAGCGAGCCCTTCGCGTCGAAGAGCTCCTCCGGCTTATAGCTTTTCATCCAGTCTTCGAGTATCTTTATGTGTGCCGGGTTGTCCGCCATCTCGGACAGCGGCACCTGATGCGAACGCCAATAGTCTTCGGTTTTCTTGCCGTCAACGGACTTCGGGCCCGTCCAGCCCTTGGGTGTGATGAAAATGATCATCGGCCATTTCGGACGCACCGGCGCCTTTTTACCCGCGCGCGCTTTCTTTTGAATGGAACGTATCTCGCCGATGACCTTCTCAAGCGTTGCCGCCATGAGTGTGTGCATCTTCGCCGGATCACTGCCCTCAACGTAGTACGGTGTATAACCGTATCCTGTAAAAAGAGCGGTCAGTTCATCACGGCCGATGCGTGCAAGTACCGCCGGATTGGCGATCTTATATCCGTTCAGATGCAGTATCGGCAGCACGGCGCCGTCGGTTTTCGGGTTGAGAAATTTATTAGAATGCCAGCTCGCGGCAAGCGGTCCGGTTTCGGCCTCGCCGTCACCGACGATGCAGGCGGTGATGAGATCGGGGTTATCGAATACCGTTCCGAACGCATGCGATACAGCATAGCCGAGTTCACCGCCTTCATGGATGGAACCCGGAGTTTCCGGAGCGACGTGGCTCGGTATGCCGCCCGGGAATGAGAACTGTTTGAAAAGTTTCTGTATACCGGCCTCGTCCCGGGTTATCTGCGGATACACATCGCTGTAGGTGCCTTCAAGATACGTATTCGCTACCAGCGCCGGTCCGCCGTGTCCGGGACCGATGATGTAAAGCATATCGAGGTCATGTTTCTTTATCATGCGGTTCAGATGCGCATAGATGAAATTCAATCCCGGCGTCGTTCCCCAGTGACCGAGAAGGCGTGGTTTAATGTGTTTCTGAACGAGCGGTTCTCTGAGGAGCGGATTATCAAGCAGATAGATCTGACCGACGGACAGATAATTAGCCGCGCGCCAGTATGCATCGGTCAATCGCAATTCACCGGATAATGCATCGTTCGTATTTTTTATCGCTTTTTTTGCAGCCCGTCTCTTTTTTGCCATATGAACACTCCACCGGTACTACTATGACGATTATTATACCCCATGCGCCTGAGAATGGCAATCCGAGTGACGCGGGCCGCATACGTAAAAATTCCATCATCCCCGCTTGACATTCAATCCTTCTTATGATATAGTTCCGTACCTCAAACACCGCGGGGTGGAGCAGTTGGTAGCTCGTTGGGCTCATAACCCAAAGGTCGTAGGTTCAAGTCCTACCCCCGCTACATGGCTCCCGCGCACGATCCGGCAACGGATTTGTGCGGGAGTCCGCTCGCGACGGCGGGGTAGCTCAGTCGGTAGAGCATCGCTCTCATAAGGCGAGTGTCAAGGGTTCGAGTCCCTTCTCCGCTAAGTAATAAACCAAAAGTAGGTGATGATTTTTGGCAAAGGTCGTAGTCAACGAAGGCGAATCAATCGAGTCGGCAGTGAAGCGTTTCCGCAGACAATGCGAGAACGAAGGTATTCTGCAGGACCTGAAAGAAAAGCAGTTCTACAAAAAGCCGTCTCTTGAGCGCAAGCTTAAGCACGAGAAGGCCCTCAAGCGCTTGAAGCGCAAGATGAAGAAAGAACGCCGCCTCGGCATCGCCTGATACATGGCGCACTGAAACCCGGTTCCGTGAAAGCGGGATCGGGTTTTTCTTTTGGTACGTCCGGGTGAACATCCGGGCACATGATGATCATTGAAAAAATGAAGCAGGATGAATAAACGCGGAAACGCAAGTTTCTGAGGAAAGTCCGTACCTCTAAAGGGAAGGGCGCAGGCTAACGGCCTGACGGTGTGAACCGATGGAAAGTGCAGCAGAAAATATACCGCCGGAAACGGTAAGGGTGAAATGGTGCGGTAAGAGCGCACCGCGCACGGAGTGATCCGCTGCGGCAGTGCAAACCCCGCCCGAGGCAAGGTCAAACAGAGCTTTGGTACCCTTTCTTACACGCTCAGGTAGACCGCAAAGATAAATGTTTATTCGCGACAGAATGCGGCTTATAGTCCTGCTTCTTTTTTTATACGCGGTCTTATTGTCCCGTATACTTCTTCACGAACGAAACAAATTTATTCACATCAACGGCGCCCATCTCAACGAGTATTTCGCCGAGCGTGCCGCCGCGTTTTTTCTGGATCAGCTTTGCGCGTTCCAGACAATCCCTCGTAATGATACCTTCGGTGATAAGTTCCTGCATACGACTCTCCTTGCTTTAACGTTACACTTTTTGTTATTTATCCGGTTCGTTCTTCGGCACCGTGCCGCCCTCGCCTGCCGCACCCGCTTTCTGTATCTCGCCCGCCTTCAAAAATCCGCCGAGATTCTTTATCGCTTCGGTATCCATGCGCGCGGCGGCCTCTTTATTGGCACGTTCTATCTCTTCATATATTTCCTTGCGGAACACCTTCACATCTTTCGGCGCGTGAATCCCCACCTTGATGTTTTCACCTTTGATATCGATGATGACAATCTCGATATTATCGCCGATAACGATGCTTTGATTAATTTTGCGTGACAATACCAGCATTCGCTGTCCTCACGCCGATGCTTTCGCGACTACCGGATGCCGCGTTGAATAGTTGTCATTGAGCGCGATACACTGCTTCGCCGTCATAGTCACCTTATTGATGACAATAGGCCCCTGCAGATTGGCGGTCATATCGGCCATGCGTTCGGGAACGGTGACGATGAGAAAAACGAGGACGTCATCAAGCGTACGGATGCCGAGTTCCGCGAGGTCGTTCGAGTGTATGTCCAGCTGATACCAGGAAAACAGCAGCCCCGGCGGTATGACGATGAACGACAGGTTTTCATCATCCACCGACTGCAGCACGTGAAAGATGCCGTCCTTGTCCATATCAAGCAGATAAAACTCGTGGTATTCCTCAAACCCGAACGGTCCCTGCGAGAAGCGGATATGCCTGCTCTCGTCAATCTCTACCGTGCCGAGTATTCGTGAACGGATGATGGCCATGCGTACGGCGCTCCTTCAGGGAAAATTGAACCTGGTTATCGTTAGCAATATCGGCATTCGCATAAACTCCCTTAGCTTTTTTATCTTCCGGCGTCCCGCCCTGCCGCAATCGCTATTTGACTTATTCGGTATGATATATAAATTATCGTTGCATCGTTCCACATCATACCCAAAGGACCGCGCTATGAATATGTTCTGTTTTCAATGCCAGGAAACCGAGGAAGGCAAAGGATGCACAATCCTCGGCGCCTGCGGGAAATCCGACGAAGTCGCAAATCTCATAGACCTTGTTATTTATAATCTGAAAGGGATTGCTTCAGTATACGAAACACTCCGGGCGAACAATGTCGATGCGTTCAGCCGCGAACTGAGCGTGTACGTCACCCACGCACTCTATGCAACGGTGACCAATGTGAACTTTGTCCCCGAACGTCATCTGGCGCTGGTACATGAAGGACTTCGTTTCAAGCGAACGCTCCTCGACAAAGCCAAAGCGGCATCAATCACCATTGCCGGGGAAGCGGCGCTCTGGGACGCGAAAACCGACGACGATTGTCTGCGTAAATCATATCTTGTGGGCGTACTTACCACCAAGGATGAGGACATCCGCTCACTGCGTGAGACGATAATTTACGGACTTAAGGGCATCGCCGCATATGTGAACCACGCGAATGTGCTTGGTTTTTACGATACGGCAATATTCGACCATATGATGCAGGCGCTTGCGGCAACGGTAAACGAGCATTCAATTGATGAACTCATGGCACTGGTACTCGCCACCGGCAAAACCATGGTGGACGCGATGACCATTCTCAACAAGGCCCACGGCTCGGCATTCGGCACTCCGCTCCCGAACGATATCCCCATCGGTGTGCGCGGCAATCCGGGCATTCTCATCTCGGGGCATGACCTCAAGGATATCGCAGCGCTCCTCGAACAGACCGCCGAGAGCGGCGTGGATGTATACACGCATTCGGAAATGATATCGGCACACTACTATCCGGCGCTCCGGAAATATCCGCATCTCGCGGGTAATTACGGCGGTGCGTGGTGGAATCAGGACATCGAATTCAAATCGTTCAACGGCCCCGTCATCGTCACCTCGAACTGCATCACACCGGTACAGGATTCATACCTCAAACGGATATTCACCACCGGCCCGGCGGGATATCCCGGCGTAGAGCGGGTTCCGAATAAAACGGGCACGGATACTCCGGATTTCAGCGCCGTCATCGCCCTTGCAAAGACATGTCCGCCGCCCTCCCCCATCAACACGGGAACAGTTCCGGGCGGATATGCACATGCGGCGCTGCCGCAATACGCGGAAAAGATCGTTGGCCTTATTAAAGAAGGAAAGATTCGCCGGTTCATCGTCATCGCCGGATGCGACGGACGCGATGCCCGCCGCGATTATTATACCGAAGTGGCGAAAGCGCTGCCGCACGACACGATGATACTCACTGCCGGCTGCGCAAAATACCGTTTCTTCAAACTCGACCTCGGAAACATCGAAGGCATACCGCGCATCATCGAAGCGGGACAGTGCAACGATTCATTCTCGCTTTTGTCGATAGCGCTGGAACTGCAGAAGGTGTTCGGAAAATCGCACATCAACGAACTTCCCGTATCGTTCGACATACCCTGGTATGACCAAAAGGCTGTCGGCGTACTGCTGGCGCTGCTCTATCTGGGTGTGAAAAACGTCCGGCTCGGCCCGTCGTTCCCTGCATTCCTGTCGCCGAACATACAGCAGAAAATCATCGACGCGTATCATCTGCAGCGTATCGGCACTCCCGCGGGAGATGTCGCCGCGATGATGGAAGGACGCTGACGCTCAGGGCAGAAGTTCGGGCTTTTTTGGCGCTTCCTCAAGACGGTAACGCGCGAGCTCGTGCTCAAGCGCGGCCATGGTCTCGGCGTTCGCCGATGTCATATGTAGAATATCCGCTATCGCCGCGGATATCTGTTCGGTCCCCGTACCCATTTCAAGGATGCTGTTCTTGACCTCAAGCGATATCTGTTTCAGATCACGCACCGACACCGCGGTATCGGTGGTATACCGGTTGAATTCCTCAAAATCGGTCTGCATACCCGTTAGTGCCCCGGTGATGGACTCATACGAACCCTTGATAGCATTGGTCACTTCGGAGATCGACGCAACGGCGGATAGCATTTCCTTTGCTCCGGCGCTCTGCTCTGCCGCGGCGTTCTTCACCTGTGCGATTATACCGCGTATTTTCTGAGCCTCGTCCGTCACCACGCCGAAATTCGACTGCGTCTCCTCAAGATCCTGCGCGGTCACTTTCACGCTCTTCTCGATATCCTTCAGCGACTGCTTCGCGTCATCCGCCTGCCGGTTGGCGAGTTCGGAGAGTTTGCGTATCTCCTCGGCGACCACCGCGAATCCCCTGCCGTGTTCTCCGGCATGCGCGGCCTCGATGGCGGCGTTCATCGCGAGCAGATTCGTCTGCGATGCGATATTCACGATAGCCGAAACGAAATCATTGATGATGCTCACCGAACGCAGCACCTCATCCATGTTCTCCGCGGTACGCTCCACAAGCGTTTTACTCGTATCGGCCACCCGGGTGAGCCCCTCTGCATTCTCGTTCGCGTTACCGGCAACCGTAACCACGCTTGCCATTGTCGCCGACATCTCCTCCACCGACGAGGCCATCTGGTTCACGCTTGATGCGTTCGACTGTATGCGTCCGGTCAGCTCAGTCGTCTGCGCGGTAAGTTTCTTGATACTCCGCGATATCGTGTACGAACGCTCCTTAAGCTCTATGTTCTCAAGCTCCGACTTCTCCACCGACGAAAACTGCTTCATCGTATTCGACTCAATCGATTTGATGTTCGCCGTCATCTGGTTTATCGCCGCGGCGCTCTCGTTCATGGATGAGGCCAGACGCTCGGCCTGTTCGTTCGAATGCCGGATGCCCTTCTGCACATGTATGAGGAGCTTTTGTATCCTGTCGGTGAACTGGTTGAACGACCTTGTTAAAAGACCGAATTCATTTTTGCTCTTTACCTCCAGCCGCCGGGTGAGATCGGCCTCGCCGGCTGCGATGGTGCCGAGTACCTTATTCATCTCATAAAGCGGCTGCATATTTCTTACCACAAGAAAGCCGAGTGAGAGGACTCCGAAAAGGGAGAATACCACCGTCAACAGCATCTGCCAGAACAGATAATTGCCAACAGGCTTCTCACGCTGTGCGTACGGGACGGCGTAGACAACCGTCCACTTCCACGGGTCATAGGTCTTATAAACGCCGACCATACGCTTCCCGGCATGCGCATACTCCGTCACGCCCTGCTTTTCAGCGATCATGCGTCCGGCAAACGATTCCTTCCTGACACTATCGCTCCCGGCATCATAATACGGATGTGCCGCAAGCATCCCGTCGGCATCGAGCACAAAGGCATGTTCAACATCGCTGTTCGTCACGCCCGGGAACATTCCTTTTATCCTGCCGCGTACCGCCCGCTGCGCTTCTGTTTGATTCGAGTACCCCCCTTCATGATACCGATCATCCTCCGACTGAATGAGCCTGAGCAGATATTCAACGTCTTTTGCATACGACGCATTCGAGACGCGGTCGAGTTCCCTGTCGAATTGCCGATAACCGATATAGGTGTTCAGCATCATCCAGAATACGATAATGACGACGCCGAAAATCATAAAATGCTGACGAATACTCATAGTGCAATCCCTCGGATGTCAGAATGTATCGGCATCAGTTCGCTGCTTCTGCCGCCGTATCACTGTACGTAGTTTTTCAGAAGCGCCCGCTTATGCATATCGATACCGATGGTGATGGCGCCGATGACCCGCTTCGCTTTCGCGTCAAAAATGGGCAGTGACACCTGCATTGATGCGGTTCCCGTACTTTCATCATATCGCACCTTATCGATGAATATGCTGCCGCCGGTACCGTATGACTTGATGAATTTATCTTCATCACCCTGCCAGTAGTCCGATGTCTTCTTTGCCGCGGCAACGATACAGCCCTGGAAGTCCATGATGAACGCCTCGGCGATAAGCCCCGAGGTGTCTTTCATCTTTTTTCTGAGCAGATCCGATACCGGGTTCTCGATGAAACGGCGCTGCAATGGCGTAAGGTCCCGTGACGACATCCATTCCTTATCGACCGCTTTCACTTCATCGATCGTGCGCCTGGCGAATTCGGCATTCACCTGTTGCACCGCGGTAACGATCAGATCGCTGTTAATCCAGGTGAGCAGATAGGTGCTGATGAATGCCGCCGCTTCTTTCGAAGTCCTGACCGCGGACATATCATATACCTTTTTCACATCGTCGCTCATCAGCTGAAATGCAACGGCCGCAACAGAGATCGCGATGAAAACCATGCGCATCGTGAAAACTCCTTGCGTGCAGAGGCTTGTTTTGCTATGGTATAAAAGATACTTTTTTTGTCAACATGGAAATCAATCCGTGGAAATCCGGGCTCATTTCATCATACCGGACAGCAGAAGCACCGCAACCGATGATGACTCAGCGAATTTTTTCGATACATTTCAGTGCGGGTTATCGTGCCGGCGATAATAATCCGAATCCGTAGAGATTGGCGTCCCGCTTTCTGCCGAGACCGCCGAACCATTCCATGAAACGGACCCGGCCTTTGCCGTCGTCTTCGTTGACGAGAAAATTGAATCGCACGGGTGTTGCATCCGATCGAATCGAAAACCCTATCCTGTCAAAAGGGATATATACTTCATATACCGTTCTTGCACCTGCACGCTGTACCGCCCGCGGAATATCCCATCGGCCTTCCGCCGTTCCGCCCGCGGAGGATCGTCCCCAGGCGATCGGGCCCGACGAGGTAAGCGCAAGCGCGAACGAACTTGTCGTCCCGTCGTCGCTCATGATGCCAATTTCCACGCTGTCGCCGTTCACGATGTCAGCCCCGCCCCCCTGCTGCACATGTACGTCATCGGCGACATCGCATGCAAAATAGAATCCCTTGCCGTCATGCGCGGCGTATGTCTTCACCGAAAGGTCTTTCGCGTTCTTCCATTGCGGAATCGTTGGATCGAACGTAAGCTCAACCACCGACTGCATGGAATCCACGACGATAGGTTTGAGTCCGGCTGCGGCGGATAGTGAACCGTTTACGACGAAACCGCCGGGCACAAATGACATCGGATACGATACGCAAAGCGCAAGCGGCTTCACCGCGTTACGGACTTTGACCTGTGCGGCGTTGACGGAAAAGAAAAAATTCTTCTGCCCGAATGTCTCGGCGCTGTCGATAGTCACCGAAAACGGCAGCACGCGCGCGGCAGCATCTTTTGCCAAGGTGCAAATCCCTCCGGCAATCTTTGATCCTCCGTCGTTATTGAGCGCAACATCCACGGATACGGCATCATTCCAGATATTCGTCACGGTCGCGGAGAACACCGCCGTTCCTCCCGGGACCGCGTATACGGCTGACGGAGCTGAAAGAAAATTGACATCGCTTTTTGCGCCGGCGACCAGCGTTTTCCCACCGACGGCAAGGTAGATCGGATATCCCGAAACGGTTATCGATACTTTCCCGTCATCAGGCATCAGCGTTTCACTTTTCCCGAACATGTCAGTCCGGGTGACCGCAGCAGAAGCGTTGAGCGTGAACACGACGTTCGCGCCGGCAGTTTTCGGCCAGAGCACGTATACCGTCCCGCCCGACGCGCGTGTGAACCGATAGCAGTCGAGGCGTGCATCAAGATCGGCCGCACCATCGGGAGAAGTATTCGCAAGCTCACGGATAAGTTCGTTGTACGCCACAAACGCCGGCTTCACGCGATTATCCGTGTTTACAAGACCGAACGAATCGTCGGCGCCGGGGTCCATATCCCAATAATCCTTAAGCGTGAACCACGAATAGAACTCCGTCATCGGGCGCGACTTCGCATAGGTGATCTTCTTCACGAGCGTCACCGCCTGCGAGCGATAGCCGCCGTAATCATAAAGCGATCGGTCGCCGGCTTCCGTATTGCAGATGGGAACAGTAACGCCGGCTTCCTTGAGATACGCCTCGACCATCTCCTGCCGCGCCATATAATTTTCATGCGGTCCGTGCGCGTGGAATGCGGCCACATCGTAATATCCCTTACCGAGCACATAAACGTCCCGGGTGAAGTTTTTCTTTTCCTTCGGATGCTTCACGGTAACGCCGCCGGTGGTCACGCGTATGTTCGGCGCGGTCTTCTTGAACTCGGTATAGAACGTCTTCAGCATGGCAAGATAGTCGTCGATGGTGCCCTGGAAGAAATCGAGATCGGGCTCGTTCCAGAACTCGATGTACTTCACACCGGGAAACTGCGACAGATATGACCCGAGATTTCTCACGTGCGCGGCAAATGCGGCATAATCCGTGGGAGGCTTACGATAAGCGCCGCCGGTGAATTCGGGAACCACACCGTAGCTTACGAAAGAATCGATATCGTATTTGGCAAGTTCCTGAAGCTTCGGCGTGAATCCGTCCGCCATGTTCGTATTCCCCGCCTCGAATTCGAAACGACCGCCGGTTATGCCGAACCGCTCAATGTCTATGCCGAGCGCGGCCATCCACGTTTTATGGAGCGCATTCTCCTCATCGCCTTTCCACATCTCCTGGTCTTCGCAGCCGAAAAACATCGCCGATCTGTTGATGCGTTTGCCGTTGGGCGTGAACACGCCGAACATATCCTCAAGCCCGTACGCCGCCGCGCCGGAGACCGACAGCACGACGCGATAATGCCCCACAGCCATCGCGGGGAACGTGAAATGCACTACCGATTCCGCATTCGCGCCGACATCAACCGCCTGCACAGCCTTGGTCACCGGTTTGCCGAAGAAATCCGCGATGGATAGTGCTATCGACACGTTCGTCGGCTTGTTCATGCCATTGCGGACACGATAATCGAGAAGCACCGGTTCGTCCGGCATATAGCCGATACCGCGATAGACCGGTGAAACGGATATCATCTGCTTTCCGTCGGTGGTCTCGCCCGACAGTGCGATGTCATCAAGATATATTTCACCATCGCCCTTTGATCTGGAGATGAAATTGACCGCGGATACATATACCGGATAATCCAGCGATGACGCGCCTTTCGCATGCGTTTCATCGAACGGTATCGAGTACTCCTTCCATTGATCCTTTTCAAGCGTCACCGCTTCCGTCGTGACCTTTTTTCCTTTTATGTCGGACAGTTCGATAGATATCCTGCCGTCGTGACCCTTCGGGTTCGCGAAGAACGAAAGCTCGCTGAGCGACTGCATCTTCTGCTCCATGATCTTTGCCCGTATGAATCGATGACGGTATGGCCCCGCAGGCTCGGTGAACGAATAGCGTATCACGCCGGCGTAGTCGCCGCCGCACGTCTCCTTTTTCGTCGATGAAAGATAGATGTGTCCCGCAAACCATTTCCCTTTCACGCCCTCACCGCCCTGATGCCGCCAGGTGCCCACATCCTCGAAATCGCAGACCACGCGTTTGACGGAGACGCCTTTGACATAGGCGCGGTATCGTGCGTTGATCTCAGCCGCCGTGAGCACGCGGGAATAGACGCGAACTTCGTCAACGGAGCCGCGGAGTCCGTCCTTCGCCCACGACCCCGCCTTCCCCAGCAGCACCGGGCCGTCGACAGCGGGCACAGCAAGACCTGCAGCCTTCACGAAAGGCACGCCGTTCAGATACAGCATGAGGTTTTTTCCGTCATACGTACCGGCCACATGATACCAGACGTCGGGCAGTATTTGTTCTTTTTCCGTCTGGACAAGAGCGTTTTTTTTGTCATCGCCGTTCACGATGAACCGGAAACCGGCTCCGGCGGAACGGAACACGATACTGTATCCCGTACCGCCTGCTGTATTCCATCGGGTGACGATACCCGACCACTCCTGCTGCGTCGTATCAAGCTTTACCCATGTCTCAAGCGTCACTGCGTTACCCGGCGTGGACGCCACAGATGCTTCGGCGGAGGAACTGCCGTCAAAAGCGAGCGCCTTGCCGCTCACCCCGTCGACAAATGACACGCCGCCGTTTCGTCTGCCGTCGAACGATCCGTCATCGAAATTCCACGATGCGACCGTGTCATCCGCGGCGGTAATCACTGACAGCACGGCGGCAAAGAACATGCCGGTAATCGTGACCCGTCGACGATACATAGAACACATACTAAAGCTCCTGCGATCAAAATATCATCGACAGTATACGACAAATACGGCATAAACGACGGGCATGAGTTAATGTCTCACTGCGGGCAGGGCTTAAGATTTTTTGCCGCTTCGCATACGATACATCGTCGGCGAACATCCGTATTTGATGCGGAACAGTTTATTGAACGAACCGTGATCACGATAACCGACATCGAAAAGTATATCGAGTACCGGCCGTCGTGTGTTCTCCAGAAAAAACGCCGCTTTCTGGAGCCGCTGATCGCTGACATATCGCTTGAACGTAATCCCGAACACGTTTTTGAACTTCGCCGAAAAGTACGCCGGATGAAAGCCCGTAATCCGCGCGAGCACCGGGAGAAGATCGGCCTCCGCATATTTATCATCGAGCAGATCGAGTACGCGGTTTCTGAAAAGAGCATCCCCGGCCGCCGCCGGTGTAAGCGGGCCGTGCACTGCGGACAGTCGCGTCATCAGCCGCGGCACAATACGTATCACCTGCCCGCGCTTCGGCCGCAGCCCCGTGATCATCTCGATGAGCATCTGCGCGGCAATCTCTCCCGCCTGAGAAAAGTCCTGACGTATCGTGGTGAGAAATGAAACACCGTAGGGCTCGAACTCAAGTCCGAAGTCGTCGATACCGGTGACAGCGACATCGTCGGGAACCGTAATCCCGCGTTCCTTGAGAAAATGGATGAGTGCCCCGGCAACAGAGTCATTGACGCAGAGAAATACTTCCGGCTGCCCCTGCTCCATCACTCGGGCAAACACGCTGGCGAGCAGTTTGCGTCGTGCCGGCGACGGGAGCGCATTCCAGCCATGCCGCAGCAGATTGGCCTGAGCGGCAGAAAATGCCTCGGCACAGCGGCCATGGTCATAATACCGCGATTCGATGACAGCGGACGTCTTCATCGCGGCATATGAACGGAAAGCAGCGTCCCGTTCCCTCGACCAGTACGCGTTGAACGGATCGATATACACGATGCGTCTGAATCCCGAACCGACAAGGTGATCGATGAGCATCCGTACCGCTGCGGCATTATCAAGCTGTATCGTGTTCATCCCGGGTGTTACGATATCACCCATGATGCTCACGCACGGAACGGAAAGCGCATCCCGCGCCCAGGGATATTTTTTATCAAGCGGTGAAAGGATGATGCCGTCATAACGACGGTTCAGATCGGCTGCGGACGGCGGTTTCATACCAACGGCTACGAAATAACTGTCGCACATGCAGGATAGCAGCTTCGCACGCGCGTTCACCCCGTGCATCGCGGCGTATACGGTATTTATCTCCCGGTGGCTCACGCTCGCATGACCGTTCGAGCGGCTGAAATCGATATAGGCAATGCGCATCAGCGGACGTCCTGTGTTCTTGTATCGATCATCAGCACGACAGTCCGGTACCGAGTTTTGTTTTGATACGCATATTCCGTAACGGCGCCGGATACGTTATCGATTTAAAATACCTTACCATTTCATCCCGAAGCTCCTCGCTCGCTCTACCGCCGCAGACATTTTCACGCACAATCTCATACCCGGAGATCCTCCCCCGGCAATCGATGGTGAATATGACGTCGATATAAATATATGAACATCCGGCGCAGGACATTTCCAGGCCGTGCTTGCGGAGTATATCCCGGTATTCGCCGCGAAACCATGTTTCATGAATCATCAGCCACGCTTTTCCGGCATCGCCTTTCAACTGATAATCATTGATTATCGCGGGAGGAACGCAGGCGATAACGTTGAGAAATATAAAGAAAAAGACCAGCATAAACATTTGTTTGAAATTCAATGCCATTGATAAACCGCTCCTACGGCATGCTGATCAACAGCATTACGCCGATATATCCATCGTAAACCAAGTAAACCGTAAAGTCAATGAAAACAGCGACGACGATACGGCATCGCTGTACGGGCGGTAAATACGCCAACTGCCGCGGAAAATACGCAAAGAATGCGCGGCTCGACAATCCTATTATATACGGTACCATGGTCATCACATACGAAATGATCATGTAATCACAGGAGCCGGAAAAATGAACAAACGATTCCCCGTCGGTGCCACCTATGCCCCGCTCGCCAAGGCAACGGAGGTTGACATTTCCGAATGGGACAGTGATATAAAAACACTCGCAAAGATCGGGCTCAACACCTTCAGGCTTTTTATCGCCTGGGACAGAATTGAAAAAAAGCACGGCATACGCGATTTTTCCCGGGTGGATCGCGCCTTTGAACTTGCCGCAACATACGGCGTGAACGTCATCGCCAATGCCGGCGGAACGTTTGCCAACCTGCAGGCGATATATCCCCCGCGGTGGCTGCTCACCGAATGCGGATGCCAGCCGCTTGTCGAAACACCTGATGCTAACGACAGGACAAACACGCCGCCCCGCATCAAGCTCTGTTACGACGACCCCGTATATCAGCGTGAAGCCCTTGCATTCATCACCGAGGCGGTAGCGCGGTATAAAGATCATCCGTCGCTGCTCGCATGGTCGGGATGGAATGAACCGCGGGTGCCTGTGTGTTTCTGCCCGCATACGCTCGCGCTGTTCCGCATCTGGCTGACAAAAAAATACGGCAGTCTCGATGCGCTCATTACCGCATGGAGCACCGAGTTCCCGCTGCACTATGATTCCTGGGATGAGATATATCCGCAGATAAAGACAGGTTTCGAACACGGCGGTTATGCCGCATGGCTCGATTGGAAACACTTCTGTTATCAGAACCGTTCGGATAAATTCCGCATCATCGCCGAAACCATAAAACGCGCGGACGCATCGCATCCGGTACTGTCGCATCTCTGCGGACCGCATGACGCCGACATATTCGACAGCGAGGACATCGGAGGAACATCTATCTATACCTATTTCAGGAGAGGCGGCGAGCGTATCGAGCTTACGGACAACGAACTTGGCAGAACGCTGAACTGGAACGCGGCGCTCATGACAACGGGGTACCGTAAGAACAGGATGGAGCCGGAAAGTTTCTGGGTCATGGAGACCGAGGCCGGCCCGGTGAGCTGGGTGCATAACCTCATGCCGCGCACCTATTCCGGCCGAAAGATGAACGCACGCGACATGATTTTTGTAGGGCACGGAGCGCGGTGTCTGCTCCGCTGGCTGTACCGCAGCAGAATATCCGACGCACAGGCCGGCGAATTCAATCTCGTTGGCTGGGACGGCTCGGTGACACAGCGTGCCGATGAGTTCGGAAAATTATCGAAATTCCTCAACGCGAACGCGGAACTGTTTCTAACGAATCTGCCGGCGAAAACTGACGTTGGGATTCTCGCTCCTGATGACTCCGTCAAAATGCTTTTCGACGCCGAGGAAGCCGGCCACAAATACTCCGGACTTGCCGAATCCTGGTACACGGCGCTCGCACATACCGGAATCCCCGCACGAACGCTCAACGACCGGCAGGTGTTTGAAGGCGCGCTTGCCGGACTCAAAGCGCTGATAATACCGATGCGTCCGTATGTCGGCAGTGAAATGGCAAAACAGCTTGCCGATTTCACTGCTGCCGGAGGGCTGCTCATTGTCGAAGCGCCGTTCGCAACCAAGAACATGGCCGCCATTCACTGGCAGAAAACTCCCGGGGCGGGTCTGGCCGACGTTTTCGGCGCGCAGGTCTACGATCTTGAAAAGCTGCTGGAGGATAATTGCGGCGATATCCCCGGGTTCGACTTCAAAGCTGTCATGCGGACGGGCGGCTGTTCAGTTGATGCAACGTACTCTGACGGCGCCCCGGCTATCATCTCCAGCAGCTACGGCAAAGGACGCGCGGTGATGTTCAATTCAATAGTCTCCGCGCGCTATTCATGGAGCGGCGGTTGTGCACTGCGCAATCGCCTCATCGCGTATCTTGCAGCTGCTGATGTGCACCCGCGACACAAACTCACATGTGCTGACAGCGCAAAGAACGAAGCGACCAGCGTTTTATACCGCACGCTCCCGGACGGCCGAACGATGCTCACCGTCGTCAATTTCAGCGCGGATAAAAATGATATAACGCTCACGATGGCACAGAGAAATAAGCCGGCGTTCACACTGCTCGGCACATCGGATGCGGCTGCGTCGATAAACATCAGCGGCAACGCCATCGGGTTTAAGGCTGAACCGTTCGCGTGGGCGGTATTTATAGGATAGACTCAGGAGCGGGCTTAAAATGAGATTACACTGCACACATGAATCGGCCAGAGGCAGGAATTATGTTCCGCCGCCTGTCGGTAACGGCGACATCTCCGCCATGATCGACATGCAGGGAATACAGCGGCAGACCAGACATTGCGGCATGATCCCCGGCATACGACGCGCGGGACGCCGTTATGATACACCGCTGCGGGAATTGATACCCTTTGGTTTCATCGAACAGTCAACCGGGGAACCAGTATTATGGACGCAGGAACTCGATACGGCCCGGGCACTTATCACTACAGATTGCACATACCGCAACGGCAATGAGATCAGGAGCGAGGTATTCGCCCATCTTGATATGCCGGTCATTGCATTGCGTAAAACATTCAAAGGGCCATATACGTTCAGCTATATACTTGCATCACCCGAGTCTACGCAACTGCTGCCAAAACGCATGCAGATAACATCCGCCATCACCGGCCACGGGATTGATATCAGTTATACTATTGCCGGACTGGAGCCGTATAACGGAATCATTTCACTGCATTGCGACCGTCCCGCGAAAATTGATGTTGAAGGCAACATATTCCGGATGACGGTTGCGGATGGACCGGCAAGCTTTTTCATCGTCTTCTCGGACACACGTGACGATGAAGATGTACGTGGCTTCAACCGGAAAACCGTTGATGCGGTGCAGAAAAACGGTTTCGACGGACTGATCAAATCACATGGCACATCATGGGCCGAATTCTGGACAGCGGGACATGTCGCATTGCCGGACCGCCTGCAGCAGGAGGTATACGAGACATCATTGTATCACCTCCGTATTTCCGCAACCAAATGGTCGATTCCGGTCGGCATATTCGACACGCACTGGCATGGACGCTACTTCGGATTCGACGAACATTTCTGCCACATGGGACTGTTAACGAGCGGCCATATCGATATCGCCAGACGCGTCACCGAATTCAGACACCGTATCCTGAACAAGGCGATACAGCGCTCCTTCTCATATTTCGGCGAAAGCAATGCGGACACCGGTGCGCGTTACTTCTGGGAGACCGACGAGAACGGCGACGAATGCACACCTCCCGGATTCTGGCTTGAGCATATCTTCAATATGGCGAATATCGCGCTGAGCGCATGGAATCAATACCTGTACAGCGGGGATATCATCTACCTCGCAGAGAAGGGCTACGAAGTGATGCTGCGCTGCGCCGACTTCTATCTCAGCCAGTGCGTCTATTCGCTCGGTGACGGCCGTCTGATCGTCGGCAAATGCACCGACCTTGAACGTCTCGGCGCGGGAAGGGAAAACGCATTCATGACAAGCTGCGGCGTCATCGCCACATTCGAGGCGGCGGCCAAAGCGGCACGTATCCTCGACAGGGATCAAACGAAGGCGGATCGTTGGGACAGAACAGCGGCGGGTCTGCGCGAGAGTCTCCCCGGCGATGCGGGACGATATATACCCTACCCCGGATGCGATAAAAAAAGTATCGCTGTTCTTGCCGGCACATTTCCCTATCAATGCCTGCAGGCGGATGACGTACGGCAGACAAGCGCTATCGATGACTTTCTTGCAAATGAAAAAGAATTCGGCAATATGTATCCCGTGGGCAATTCGGTCTGCGTCTGGTATGCAGCCTGGAAGGGACTGGTGTTCGCCCGTCTGGGTAAACTGGATGCAGCCCGGACCTGCATTGCTCAGGCCGCGAACGAAGCGAACTGTTTTTCTGAAATATTTGAAATACGCAATCCTGTCCATCACCCGTGGTTCACAACCGCGGAAGGCTCCTATGTACAGCTCGTCAATGAAACGCTGCTGCAGTCAGCCATCGGCACGATACAGATCCTGCCGCAAACAGGCGATTGCGCATTCAAGCTCCCGGCCGTCGGCGGTGTGTCGGTCGAAGCTGCGTTCAAGAACGGCGTTCTACAGTCGTTAACACTTCACGCGCGTGTTGATTACTCAGGATCGCTGACGCTGCCGGACAACACGGCAATCACGCTCAGCCTTTCTGCGGGATCATCACAAACGATAATATGATCCGTATTCACCGCGATTCAACTATCGTACAGGAACTATTTTCGCCACCACAGCCTCATGCTCAACAGCCTCGAGGATATCGCCCATGGGCTGGCTGTATTTTGAATAGGAATTACGGCTTAGACGCCGGGGTGATGACAGGAGACGAAAATACCGGAATCATATTCCTGAAGTTTGGGCGCCTCATTTTTACAACGAGCATCGCATTCCGCGCATCGCGGATGAAAGCTGCAGCCCGACGGCAGATTCGCCACATCGGCGGCCTCTCCGCGCGGCGGTACGGCGATATGCATATCGGGGTCGGGGTTCGGTACGGACCCGATGAGCGTTTTCGTGTAGGGATGCCGCGGACGATTGAAAATCTCCTCCACGGGTCCGAGTTCGACGATCTTACCCGCATACATCACCGCGACACGATCGCAGATATATCGTACCACCGAAAGATCGTGAGCTACAAAAATATAGGTAAGCCCCATCTCTTCCTGAAGGTCCGCGAGCAGATTGATGACCTGCGCCTGCACGGACACATCGAGCGCGGACACCGCCTCATCGGCGATGACGAATGATGGATGCATGATGAGCGCGCGCGCAATGCCGATACGCTGGCGTTGCCCGCCGCTGAAGGCATGCGGATACCGCGTCATATGCTCAGGTTTGAGCCCCACTTTCACAAGCATAGCAGCCACGCGTTCCGAACGCTCCGCCGGCGTTCCCATACGGTGTATCACCATCGGCTCTGCTACGAGCGTACCCACGGTCATGCGCGGGTTCAATGACGAGAACGGGTCCTGAAATATCATCTGCATCTCAACGCGCAGCGGCTTAAGCTCCGCGTCGGTCAATGCCGCGAGATCGGTGACGCCGTTTTTCCCGTTGAATATCACTTCACCTGCCGTGGGCGTCAATGCGCGCAGTATCGACCGTGCTGTCGTCGTTTTACCGCAGCCGCTTTCCCCCACAAGCCCGAGCGTCTCGCCGCGTTTGACGTCGAAGCTCACGTCGTCAACGGCGCGAACCGAGGCTATTTCCTTGCGGATGAATCCTTTGCTGAAGACCGGATAATATTTTTTCAGATTGCGTACCGATATGAGCGGTGTTTCAGCGTTCATTATAAATCTCCCCGGCGCGGACACATGCAGCCGTATGTCCGTCGGCAACCGCATCAAGCGCCGGCGCACCGCCGATATCGCAGACCCCGGCTTTCATGTACGGGCATCGCGGATGAAACGGACAGCCCGGCGGTATTTCGGTGAGCGAGGGAACGGTGCCGGCTATCGACGGAAGGCGTTCGCCCTGTTTCGCGAGACTGGGCAGTGACTTGAGGAGCCCCATCGTATACGGATGACGCGCATCCTTGAGCACCGAACGCACGGACGAATATTCCACGATGCGTCCGAGATACATCACCGCAACGTCGTCAGCCTCCTGCGCCACAACGCCGAGGTCATGTGTGATAAGGAGTACCGATACACCCACGTCCTTCTGTATCTCTTTAATGAGCGACAGTATCTGCGCCTGAATCGTGACATCGAGCGCCGTTGTGGGTTCGTCGGCGATGATGAGTTCCGGTGTACAGGCAAGCGCCATGGCGATGACCACGCGCTGCCGCATACCGCCGCTCATCTCATGCGGATAAAGCTTTATCCGTTTCTCGGGACCGGGAATACCCACTTTTGAGAGCATCTCAACGGCACGGCGCATCGCATCTTCTTTGGTGGCATTCTGATGGAGCATCACCGCTTCGGCGATCTGGTCGCCAACGGTATGCACCGGACTCAGCGCCGTCATCGGCTCCTGAAATATCATGCTGATAAGCCCGCCGCGTATTTTGAACAGCACTTCAGACTTTTCATCGAGCGACGCTATGTCGACCGGTTCGCCTTTTGACGGACGGAACAATATACTGCCGCCTGCGATGCGTCCGGGCTTCTGCGTAAGCCGCAGTATCGAATACGATGTGACGCTTTTCCCGCACCCGCTCTCACCCACGATGGCGAGCGTCTTACCCCGCCGTATCGTGAAGCTGGCGCCGTCAACCGCGCGCGCATCACCCGCATCGGAATGAAAATAGACCTTAAGGTCCTTCACGTCGAGCACGATATCGTCGCCGTTCATGCTAACGCTCCGCATACGGGTCGGCCGCGTCACGGAGGCCGTCACCGAGATAATTGTAGCACAATACCGTGATGATGATGAACACCGACGGCAGAAGCAGCCACGGATAGTTCACCACCGCCTGAATGTTCATGCAGTCCTGGAGCATTACGCCCCAGCTCACGATGGGCGGGCGCAAACCGAGTCCGAGAAAGCTCAGCGACGTTTCGCCGAGTATCATGCCCGGAAAACTGAGCGTCAGCGATACGATAATATGGCTCGTGAAGCCGGGCAGCAGATGCTTGAAGATGATGCGCGGATGACTTGCGCCCATGAGACGCGCCGCCGTCGCATAGTCCTCTTCACGGAGCGACAGTATCTTTCCGCGCACCACGCGAGCAAGACCCGTCCAGCCGAAAATGCTCAGCACGATGGTTATCATGAAATAGATACGCAGCGGTGACCAGTCCGGCGGGAACGCCGCACCGAGCGCCAGCCAGAGCGGCAGTTTCGGGAACGAGTTGAGCACTTCGATGAACCGCTGTATCACATTGTCCACCGCGCCGCCGAGATAGCCCGAAATACCGCCGATGACAAGCCCGAGCACGAAACTCAGAAAAATACCGACAAGTCCGACGGAAAGCGATATGCGCGCTCCGTGCAGAATGCGCGAGAGCACATCGCGGCCGAGTTTGTCAGCACCGAGCAGATAGCACACCGGCTGTACATTCGTAGTATAATTGAGCTTATCAAAGCGTTTTTTATCGATACTGAAAAAATGCCGGTCGGCGGGGATAAGTCCCCAGAGCTTGTACGCCTCGCCTTTCACGAAAAAACCGAGCGGGATGACGACTGATGAATCCTCAACATAGCCCTGACGGAACGTGACCTCATCGACACGTTTGACGACGGCACGTGTGTAAAAACCTGTAGCGATATCCCAGCGCACCATCTGCGGCGGTGCATAACTGCGTTCCACATCGTTCCATTCCGACGAATACGGAGCAAAGAATTCCGAGAACAGAGCAATACCGTAGAGGATGATGAGCATCCAAAGAGTGAGCACGGCAATGCGGTGCTTCGAAAAACGCCGCACGGTGAGCTGCCACTGCGAGGCATACGCCGCGTCTCGCACGGGTGCGGTAGCTGTCGTACTCATCGGCTGCCTCCATACCGGATGCGCGGGTCGAGTGCGAGGAGAAGCACATCGCTCACGAGCGTTCCGATGACACCGAGAAGACTCAGCACCATGAGCATGGAGCCTGCGAGATACATATCCTCATTCATAAGCGATTCAAGCATGAGCGGACCAACCGTCGGGAGTGAGAGGACGATTGCCACGATGGCACTGCCGGAAACGAGTGCAGGAAAGATGTGACCGATATTCGATATGAACGGATTGAGCGCAAGACGCACCGGATATTTCAGGAGCAGCTGCAGCGGCCGTACGCCCTTTGCACGGGCGGTGGTCACATACGGTTTTTTGAGTTCATCGAGCAGATTGCCGCGCATGACGCGAATCATTCCGGCGGTACCTTCAACGCCGAGCACGACGATGGGAACCCAGATGTGTTTGAGAAGGTCGATTACCTTTCCCCAGCTCCACTCGGGACGTACCGCAAACTCGGTGGAGAAAAGACCGGACACCTTGACACCGAACCATGCATCGCTTGCATAGATGACAAGGAGTGCGAGCAGGAACGACGGCACACACATGCCGATGAAGCCTATGAATGAAAGCACATAATCCGCAACTGAATACTGTTTCACCGCGGAGAAAATACCGATGGGTATGGCGAGTGCCCAGGTCAGCAGTATCGTACCGAGCGAGATAAGTATCGTCAGCAGTATCCTGTCGCCCACAAGATCGTTCACCGGTTTCTGGTTCTGCATCGAGCGGCCCATATTGCCCTGCAGCAGTCCCGCATCAGCCGGCTTGAATGTGACGAACCACGGCAGCCCGAGCCATTTGATATACTGCACAGGCACGGGGTCATCAAGATTGAACATCTTCCGGAGCTGCGTTACCTGGTCCTGATCGACCTTCTCGCCGCTCATCTCAAGCTGAGCGATGCGCGACGATATGAAATCCCCCGGCGGAAGCTGAATGATCCAGAACACCACCACCGATATGATGAGCAGCGTCGGTATCATGATGAGCAGCCGTTTACCGATGTAGGGATGACGCACCGATATGAGTATGATGCACAGGAGTATTGTTATCAGTATCGCCGCCTGTATGAATCCACCGAGCAGCGATTTCTTTTTCGCAGCCGGTTTCGCAACTGTCGATGCTGCCATTACTGCCGACGAGACCGCATCCGGCGGCTGTGTGGGTTCTATGATCTCCCGTTTCATCTGCGCGATGGCGCCCGGTGAATTGTCCGGTTTATCGAAATAATAGGTCTCCACCCCGGTGTTCACCGGCGTGAGGAATTCCCAGGTGCAGACGACAGTACGCGGCACATTGCGAAGACCCTTCTTAACCACGGCAAGAAGCGGCGGCGGCGTTGATATGTTTATCGTCCAGACATTTTCCGCGGCAAGCATTATCGCCTCACGGAACACGGCGCGTTGTTTTACGATATCGGACTCTTCTTTAGTGCGCTCGAAAATCTCAAGTGCACGCCGGAGCGGATGATCAGCGGCAGGCTCTATCGCACCGGGTGACTGTTTCGCCTTCGGGTCGCCGTAAAGGCCGCCGAGTTTATACCAGCGGGAAAATCCTATAGCGTAGAATGCCTGATCGCTGTGCGGCACGCAGAACCGCGGCGCCATCACCGGGATATATTCGTTATTGCTCCACCACACATCGAAGTCGTGTTCGAGCGTCATCTGTTCGATGTTGTGTATCGTCCGGCTTCTCGTGCGGAAGATGACGCGTATGCCGATCTTCGCCCATTCATTGACGACAAGCTGCGAAAAGTTCTCAACAAGCGGGACCTCAAGGAAGAACGTCATGCGCATACCGTCGGAGAATGTACGATAACCCTCGGCATCGCGTTTCGCAAGACCGAGTTCATCGAGCATCCTGTTCGCGCGATCGGGCTGAAACTCGGTGTAGCTTTTAAACGCCGCCGGTTCGTAGAAGAACGACTCGGGCCGCGGTGCGCACTGCGCCGGCTCACCGTAGCCGTTATACAGCGTCTTGATTATCTTCACCCGGTCGATGGCAAGCGAGAGCGCCTGCCGGAACCGTTTGTCGGCAAGCAGATCGTGTTTGTATTTCGTTTCGGGACGCGCGGGATCGATGCGGCGGTTGATGTTCGGGTAGATGAGATAGACGGATGAATCGGCGTTGTACCAGTGGTAGAGCTCGTATCCGCCGCTTGCCCGTGACGACATGAGATGCGTGTAATCCTCAAACGAGATATGCCTGTCCTGCATCGTCGCCTCACCGTTGGCGGACGCGATGGATATCATCTTCGTATCCTTCACTTCATAGAGCATCCGGTCGATATACGGAAGCTGATTCCCCTTTGTGTCGACGGCGAAAAAATAAGGATTACGCACATATATCTGCGGAGGATTTGATTTATACGTACGGTATATCCACGGTGTGAGCACGGGAAAATCCGGGTTCAGGGTGTCCTTCATGGCAAAATACGCGGTAGTCTTACTGCCGACTCTTTTTGCCGCAATGACCTTTTTGATAAGTTCCTGGTCACCGAGTGAAGGATGGAACTGCTGCATGTAATGGCGTGGGGAACCGGAGAGCGGTATACCTGCGGGACCGCCGAGCAGTGAAAGGAATATTCCGTTCGGCCGCGGGAAGATGAACTGCACCGTGTATGCATCTATCTTCTTCACCGTACCGGCATCGCGTCCAGCCTTCATAATGTCGGGAATGTTTTTCGCAGGGTTCACGCCGGCATCGTTGATCTCTTTCTCCCACCAGTACAGTATGTCGTCTGCGGTATATGGTGTACCGTCTGACCAGCGCATGCCTTTACGCAGCGTGAAGGTGAATACACGGTTATCCGGCGATATCGTCCAAGACTTTGCGATATGCGGCACGATGGGATAACCGATAGGCGACCAGCGCACCAGTGTGGGACACGAGAAGCGCGTATCATGCACTCCTTTGATGTCGGAAAGGCTGTTGCCGAGACGCACAAATGTTCCGCCGTACTGCCCGACACCTTCAACGCCTTCAAGCACGAGCGGTTCACTGCCTACGCGCTCGGCGACCGGGGGCAGTTTTCCTTCTTTAACTAAATCATTGAGTATCGGCGCTTCGTTCTTCGGATACCATGTCCCGCTCCTTCCCTCTCCATAATTGACTGCACGATAGACGACAGGAGGATGCTTCGTATCGAGTTTGATATCGCGGAGTGATTTCGCTTCGGCAATCTCCCGGGGCGTATGCACACCCAGCGCCGTGCGTTTTGACGGGCGTGTAACCGCACCAAGTGTCCAGAGTATGGCGATGATGAGCGCGGCCGCTGCGGCCGGCATGACGGCTGCCTTGAGTATCTTATGAAGACGTTCGATGAGCCGCATGATAATCCTTCTGCCGTTGACGTTCCGGCATGAGCAGGAATTCGTTTGAAGCGTTCTATGCTGACTATATCGTTATTAATGAAAAAAACAATCCTGCACCATTTACCTCTCGATTCAAGTTCACTCCCGGCGTTCTGTTTTGTTATAGGAGCAGCATGGAATAGCAAAATCTATCGTTTTCTCTTTACACGGATGTTAAAAAGCATACTTTTTGTCCTTATAATCTCCCTTCCCCTGCTTGCGAAGGACCGCATTACACTGGACAACGGTGATATAATCGAGTGTTCCATCGTCAGCCAGACGAATGACATGCTCACCTACGCGCAGAACGGCGTTCAGAAGCAGCTCGATAAATCAAAGTTGAAAAAGCTTGAGCTCGACATCGACATCGACAAGTATTATCTCGCCGCGATGCAGGAAAGCGACCCGAAGCTCAAACTGCTGTATCTGCGGAAATCAAAGACGCACTTCCCGGAAAACACAAAGTCACGCGCCCAGCTATCGCAGCTCCTGGTGCTCAAAGGTGAGCGGAAAGAGGCCGCGGAACTCTGCAGTAATCAGAATGTCCCCGAGTTTGCCGTGTCGCGGGCGCTCATCGCCCTTACCGAGGGACGCGCCAACGACGCAATCGACACACTCTCCGGCATCGATGAGACAAAGCTCGAGGATTCCGACCGCGCCGCGCTTGTGGTCACCCGTTCGTTTGCAGCCGCTTTCACCGGAGACACCGCCGGTGCGGTGAGCAATCTTGCCCAGGCCAAAATACAGGCGCCCGAACAATCGGCAGCGCTCATCAGAAGCCTCACGGGAGGCAAAAGTCCGGCAGAATACCGTAAGACGCTGGAATCTGCCGTATCGAATACGAATGCCGCCGCCAATGTTCTTGCGGTAGCCGGACTCATGCAGCCGCCCGCGGTACCGAATGCCCCGTCATTCAAAACAAACGTTCTCATTGCGGCACGTACCGCGGTTCGCAGGAGCGGTGTGCTATCGGTAACCCTTGCGGATGCATCAGTACGCGCCGCGGTGTATATCGACGGCAGGGAATCGGGAAGCACGCCGTTTTCCATGACGCTGACAAACGGGACATATCGCGTCAAGGTGTATCGGGAAGGCTATCTGCCGAAAGAGATTCCCGTAACCGTGATAGGCACCGCCAATGACATATCGGTCGCGCTCATACGCGGCATCGGCACCGAGGAAGCAACTATGAAACGCGACGCTGCGCTCAGCGGCGCCGTCCGTAACGGGCTCATCGCCGGCGGATGTCTGGGCGTTACCGCGGCAGGGATCGTTCTCGGCAGCATCCTCAACAATCAGGGAGACCAGCAATACGACAGCTACAAGAGCGATCCGATAACCGAATCCTCCACCGCAAAGGGTGATCTGTATTCGTCAACGTACAACACCGCCGACGCGATGTTCATGGTGGCGGAAACCGGCATCGTGCTTGGTGCGGTATTTCTCATCTGGGGCGGATTCGACTTTTTCAATTATTATTCATATGCGGAGCTTACCAGAAAAACTGAGAAAAAATCGGCATTCATGCTGCTGCCGGTCATCAATCCGGTACGGCAGAACTGCGGCGTGTACTTCACGGCATCTTTCCAATGAATACGGAGGAATTTACGTATGCGTAAGATAATCATCGCTTCAATGCTCACCGTATTAGCCGCAGCATCGTTCGGATCATTCTTTCTGCAGAAAAACAAAAACGAAATAAACAGGCGCGACAACCCCTCCGACAGGAAATCCATACTCCCCGACGACCAGAAGATTGTCACCGTGGGCGCGGACGGCGTTGCCGTTTTCAGCGCCGTCATCAACGCACGGCAGACGAATCTTTCGGTCACTATCACGGGCGTCACCGCCGGCATCGTGAAACAGATGCTCATCGTCAACGGGATCCTCAGTAACGGATGGCAGCCCTTCGCCCAGACGTTCAGTGTCTCAAACACCGGATGGGGACCGGGAACGCTGAGAATTACGCTTGAGTTTGTCAGCGGAAAAACCGGCACGACAAACATACCGTTTGATGCAGAGCCCACACCCGTGGTGTCCATCACATCACCGGCAGCGGGCGTGGTCATGACCAATCTCACCGTGCTCGGCAGCGCAAGCATTGCCGCCGGCTTCACGATCACCAGTATTGAGCTCAGCCTGAACAACGGCGTGAGTTTTTCCGATGTCGGCAATATCACCTGGAGTACGAATGTATCGCTCATCGATACGCAGTCATATACGCTCATCGCGCGTGCGCTCGGCAGCAGCGGCAGATACGGATATTCAGCACCGGTGGCGATCACCGCGAACAGCGCGGCACTCCCGCTGCCGTCGATTGCGTTCACACTTCCGACAAACACGGGCTCGATCACGACGAACATCACCAATCTTACGATAGCGGGGACGGCGAGCGTCTCCGGCGGATATTCCATCACCAATATATCGCTCAGCATCGACAACGGCGCATC
Organism: Spirochaetota bacterium; assembly: GCA_016214035.1. Taxonomy (GTDB): domain Bacteria; phylum Spirochaetota; class Brachyspiria; order Brachyspirales; family JACRPF01; genus JACRPF01. The sequence goes on from JACRPF010000007.1 coordinate 231,342, forward strand.
GTATCAGAGCATCGGTTCGGTGAGCGCAAGCTGGAGCACCAATGTGATTCTTGCGGAAGGGCTCAACACGCTCTATGCGCGTGCATACGCAGACGACAATAAGGACACGATATCAACGCCGATCACCATCGCCGTTTCGCTGCCGATACCCGATATTGTCATTGCGACACCGTCGAACGGGATAAACACCAATGTAACGAATATTCAGGTATACGGCACAGCATCCATTGCAACACCATACACGATAACAAAAGTCGAATTGAGTACGAATGCCGGCTTCAGCACCCTTGTCACCGCAACGGGAACGTCATCATGGATGTCCAATATAATTATCGCCGAAGGCGTAAACACGATATACGTCAGAAGCTACGGCAGCGACGGAAAGATCAGCGCGGTATCGAACATCACCGTCACCTGCACATTACCGATACCGGCGCTTGCATCAATAATACCGATGAACGGCACCATCACAAATGCCTCGAACATTATGGTGAGCGGCATGTCCGGTATAGCGCCACCGTATACGATCACCAAAGTAGAACTCAGCACCAATGCATCATTCATCCCCGTCATCACCGCAAACGGGACATCCACATGGATGTCGAATATCGTCCTGGCGGATGGAGTTAATACAATATATATTCGAAGTTATGGCAGCGATGGAAAAATAAGTCCGCCAACCAATATCACGATTATGAAATACACCACAAATCTAATATATTTGACCGGCCAGGACCGCAATGGCCATGCCTCTCTCTGGATAATAAACAGCAACATTATCAGTTCTAATGTGCTGTCACCCACGCCCGGGGGTGTCGCATATGGCATGCATCCGTTTAACAGTACCATGTTCATCACAGGCGAGAACGGTCCTCACGCGGGGGCACACGACTCCCTGTATTGGACCATGCCATTAAGCGGCGGCGCAGCTGCACCGCATATCCTTGCCAACGGCGCGTACACCAGGGCATTCGATGTATACGTCGATGCGGGGCCGACGGTCTGGGTTGTCGGCAGCTGTGACGGCACCGATACCGCATGCTACTGGACCAACGGGGTAAAAGTGTATATGCATCCGGGATTTTCCTGGGAAGCGCCAGGGACTTTTACGGTTATTACAAACACCTTCTATTCAACGCTGCATTCCGGTGCAAACAGTTATTTTTACATGAATGGCATGCAGTCAATGCTGGCTGACTCCGGTTATTCATCAGGGATACTGATCACGAACGGAGTGATCTATCTCACCGCACAGGCCTCTGCAGGCTATTCAAACTATCTCTATATATCATCCAATGGAGGCACAACGTTTTCCGCCATCACATTGACGAACGGCAGTATCCCTGCCGCCAAAAACGGCAACATGAGTTACTATGCGGGCATGCTGTACATCGGCGGTTGTCTGCCGGGAAATACCGCGCCCTGTTACTGGATGATCAATACGACAAACGGCATGGTAAATCAGGTATTATTACCGCACGTATACAGCAGCAACTGCATTGCATACGACATCTCATGTAAAAACGGCTCCGTGTATGCGGCCGGCAATGATGGAGCAACCGTGTGCTACTGGGAGAATGCTATTCAGCATGTCATTGAAACTTCCACCGCGGGAAGCATCCAGGGAATACGTGTACTACCGTAACCCGGTGTTTCTTCATACCGATACCTTGTATTTCATATGATGTCAGTATATCCTTGCACATCGGTGAGAAAAATACTGTGTCACGGAGTACTGCAATGAAGAAGATAGGTCTTATGGGCTGCGGAGCGGTTGCCGATTACGGACATATCCCCGCTATTCTGAATATTAAAAACCTGAAGCTGCAGGCGTTATTCGACCCGAACGAAGCGAACCTGCATCGTCTGCAGAAAAAATACAGCATACCCATGGCATTCACTGACGCCGATGAGTTCTTCAGTTCCGGCATAGACGCGGTGAGCATAACCTCGCCCGCACCGTGTCACAAACAGAATGTATTCGATGCTGCGCGGCATAAACTACCGGTCATATGCGAAAAGCCGCTTGCCATGGACAGAAAAGAATCCGCGGCGATGGTGGCCGTCATGAAAAAAGCCCGTATGCCGCTGTACACCGGATTCTGCTACCGCTTCAGCCCATGCTCGCTCAAGATACGCGAACTGGTTGCGCGCAAGGCCATCGGCAGAGTAAAGTCGCTGCGACTCATCTATAATTGGGACTGTCATGGAAAATACGAGAACGACGGTCGCGGCAGAAAAATAGTCCAGAAACGGCGCGCTGACCGGATGCTCGAAGGCGGGCCCATGGTGGACTGCGGTACGCATCAGATAGATCTCGCCGCGTTCTGGCTTGGTTCCGACATCGTATCCTACCACGGGCACGGCGCCTGGGTTGACTCCTATGAAGCGCCGGATCACATGTGGCTTCACCTCGACCATAAAAACGGCGCTCACACCACGGTGGAGATAAGTTATTCCTATCACTTCACCTCGAAGGAACGGATAAACGAATTCGTGTATGAACTGATAGGCACTGAAGGCGTTATCCGCTATGACCGCAACGCCAGAACATTCACGATGCGTAACGCCAAAGGGACATACGACCTCGGCTTTCATCACGAAAAGAATTTCGAGGGTATGTACCGCGAATGGGCGAAATCGCTGCATACCGGAAAACCGGGGCTCCTCACCACCGCTGAAGCGGGCATGCGCGTCACCGATATAGCCCGCAACGCCACCAACGAGGCGATAAAAAACCGGATTGCGTAAATCATGCTCAATGATACAATAACAGCATGTCTGGATTAAGCATACCAGTTCTGGTGATGGCCGGTATCACGGCGTATGTCAGCATCTACCATCTGATATTCCATTTCATCAAGGGCAGGCAGAAAGAAAATTCCTATCTCTATTTCGCCATGCTCGCATTCGGCGTGACGCTCTACGACATATTCTCCATCGTCCTTTACAATTCCGGCGATGTGATCACCAGCATCTTTGCACAGCGCGGACAGTATTTCAGCATCGGCGTCATATCACTCATGACCGCCCTCTGGATCTTCGACATACTCAAGCACCGCTCGCGTCTTTCCGACATACTCATCGTCTCGTACATCGTTCTTGCCGCACTTCCGCTGGCACCGCTGCCCTGGATGTTCTCGCCGGCGATGTATATCGATCATCATATACTGGGCTATTCCTTTATCGAGGCAACTCCGCAGGCGCTCATCTTCGTCTTTTACGCGGTGTACATCATCGGCATCGGCACCGGCGTTGTACTCATGACACGCGCGCTGTTTGTCGATAAAAAGCTGACGCTTCTCCCCACCATACTTTCCATTGTAGTATTCTTCATCACCTGCGCATTCGACATCGGCACCGGGCTCGGCAGGACAAATCTCCCCTACGTGCTTGAATATGGTTTTCTCGCGCTCATCTTCGGCATGACACACACCCACTTTGTGCGTTACCGCGAACTTGAAAAGACACAGGACGCGATACAGAACAAGCTTGAGCGGCAGGTGCAGGAACGGACGTCGGAGATTCGCCTGTTCGTGGAAAAGCTCAAAGACCAGAACAAACTCCTGCAGGAGATGGTGGAACGCGACGGCATGACGGGGCTCTACAATCACGCGGCATTTCAATCCCGGCTGAAAGCGATGCTCAACGCCTCGCGGCGTCATCGTTTCCCCATCGCCGTTCTTGTCATGGACATCGATGATTTCAAAAACTACAACGACACCTACGGGCACGCGTTCGGAGACACCGTCATCAAGGCAGTCGCCGAAGTGCTCAAGATAGCATCGCGCGACTACGATATCAAAGCGCATCTGAAGAACGCCGACACGGTCATCCCGCTCGACCTCGCCCCTCCCGCGGTACGTAATTACGATATCGTTGCACGCTACGGCGGCGACGAATTCGCGGTAATACTCCTCTTCTGCGGCGACAAGGAAACGCACATCGTCTGCGACCGACTGATACGCCATGTTGAGGAGATACGGTTCGACCAGCACCCCGAGCTTCGTGTTCATCTGAGCCTCGGCGCGGTAACGCTTGACGAAGCAACGCCCTGCGGTGACAACAATCTGCTTTTCAAGCAGGCCGATGAAGCATTATATGAAGTGAAACGCAAAAGCTCGCACGATTACCTCATCGTCCCGTTCACGCCGCACTAGACACTCAGCAAAGCCGACCCGTCAACGCACCGGGACATGCGCCTGAACCACCGGCTCTATCGCTTTCGCCCACTCACGGTAACCCGATTCCGACGGATGCGTAAGATCCGGCATGCGATCAACGATTATTTCGTTTGCGTCGTCAACAAAATGCCCGCCGATATCCAAATATTCATAACCCGTTTTCCCGCTATAGTGCCTTTGCAGCAGCGAATTGATTTCTGCAATCGAGATACGGAATGGATTATCCCGTGCTGCCCGCGGTAAAAGACCGAGCACCAGTATATGCGTCTGTGCGGAACGTTCCTTTATCAGTCCGGTAATAGCCGATATTCCTTCACAGATCTCAGCCGGCGTATTCGCTGTCGCATTCGCCGTTGTGCTTTGATTATTCGTACCGATGAGCAGCACCGCAAGTTTCGGCGATTGATTCTCAAGCTCGCCGTTCATCAACCGCCACAGCACATTCTGCGTGCGGTCCCAGCCGTAACCGAGATTGATAGCATTACGCTTGCCGTAATATTCCTTCCACACCGCGGCACCATGGCTCTTGAACGCCGGATGTCCTTCAAAGAGATGCGTTATCGAATCCCCGATGAACATGAGATCATACCGGTTAGCGCGCACAAGTCTTTTCTTTTCCTCATGCCGTTCATACCAGTCGTAGAAATCGTTCTCAATCTTGGGCGTTGGAACTGTTGCTGTGTTTTTCATCGTAATCACCTGTACATAATATGCATAATGTCCAGAACTTGAAAAAAAATAACCACCAATGAGAACACTACGATAAGTATTATTGCACCGCCGATTTTGCGAACATCGGTCTTTTTTACCTTCTTCTCCGGTACAGGTTTTTCATCCAGCCCGGCATCTTCTGATATCAGGTTAGCCGGTGACTGATTCAATGCGCCCATCCGTTTCTCAATCCCCGGATAATCGTTCATCCGTATCATTTTCTTCAATTGCCCGTTCGTTATCGGTATCGATTTTTTCCGGTATATATACCTTGTTTTGTAATTCCCGTTCTTATCCCAGTCATTGATAAGTCCCAGCGGCTTTTCCTGAAAATACCGCAGCGCATTCTGAAAATACAGCAGGATGAATTCCTTCGACAGCACATCGACGCCCTTGGCATGATAATTGGTAACAGCATCTTTCAAAACACTCGGTTTTATATCGGCGATGACGGCGTCCAGCGCTTTTTTGAACCGTTCTTTATCCGCATCCGACCTGTATAACGTACGCAGCCGCGATGTCTCGACCAACCCCAATGAGCTTTCCTCATTCACTCCGAAGTAATTATCCAGCTTCCCGTTGCCGCAGAGCACAACGACAAATCCGCGTTCCTTCACTTCCGATATGCGTATATCGATGATATGAAAATCATTACCGAATGAAACGGCAATGATATATTCGCCGTTCGCATACTCCTGCCGCAGACGCTCGCGTTTTTTCGAGTAATTGTACTCGGAGTTGACGTGTATCGGGAGATATTTTTGTTTCATATACTACCGACTATTGACTTTGTTTACATTTCCCCGCATTCAATATTTGAAACTTATATTTAGTGAATATACATCCTCAAGATTATGATTCACATATTTCTTCTTAACACCAATATCATAAGCGATTAACACACCGAGCGACTCCCCCAGTTTCTTATTATAATCTTCAGCAAAGACTACAGGCCGTATCATCTGAAATATTTTCGACCCGACCAGCAACACTGCTCCTGTAATTACAAGCGGCATGGTAAATGATGTTAAAAGACTGTATTGATTATATTCCGCCGATGTATACATCGCATTTGATACAGCACGTATAAAATGGTCATCGCTGAAATGTATGCCGTTAGAATCATATGATTTATAAATATTAGTCTGATCACCATATGAAGTATATTGAATTCTTGCAATATTATAATAATACGTCCCCAATATCCAGACAAATACTCCGGATGCGATTCCAACAATACCGGTAACATCACATGTCAAACCAAGAATACCACCGAAGTTATCCTGTTGAACAAATGAACCGACACCAAAACCGACAAATGAATTCAGAACAAATGGGATGACGATATCCTTTCTATTACGAATTGCAGCTTGCAGCTTTTGCGATTCTGTCAGCTCAAGGGACAGCTTTGATATTTGATCGCTGTGGCTAAATAAATCGCCTTTTATTAATTTATCAGCATTTAAAAAGGCACTATTGTTAGAAAAAATAATTTCACCTTTCTCTTGGGCTATTATTACACTTGTCAACGCACAAAAGACTGATAAAACTAGTATGATTTGCGATTTCATTTCTTCACCTTGCCTTATTATATTGGACCTTTCAATTGTATTCTTATTTTATGAACCTAATTATACTACAAACCAATAAATATAAAAGGCGTTACCGGCTGGACTTAATCCCGCCGTAACGCCTTACCGTCTAATTTCGATTCTTGGGCTTTTATCTTCTTACCCTCCTTTTAAGCTGCTACAGTCGTAGAAACGGCTGCTAAATCACTTTGTCGATCCGAGCCGTTTTACCGATGTGCGCTCGATGATCGTTACCGGCATTTCGATTTTTACAAGCGATTCGTGATTATCCTGTAAAACAACTTCAACGGCCTTTTCCGCCATATCCTTCAACGGCGTCGCTATGGTTGTCAGCGAGGGACGCATAAATTCCGATATACCCGGGTTCTCGAATCCTAAAAGCGAAATATCGTCGGGCACACGTTTTCCGGCTAATTCCTGGATAAGCCAGTTCACCTCAAGCACGTTCATATCTTCGCCCGTCACCCACACCGCGGTGCATCCGTCATCGATAAGCTGCTTTACGGAAAGATGAAGCGGCATGGTATCCGGAAACGTTCTGCACCGGCGCGCCGCATCAATGCCCCGTTTCTCCATCGCCTTCTTCAGCCCGTTCACACGTCCGGTTCCCGTATAATCGGTTTCATGGATGACGGCGATCTTTGTATGCCCTTTTTCAAGCAGATACTCACCCGCCATACGGCCCGTGGCGACGGCGTCCGGATAGATGACATGAAATGAATCGGCATAATTATCGCTGAACCAGACGATAGGTATTTTTTTTATCTTCTGCAGACGGCCTATCGTCGCGGACTCCCATGCTATCCCGACAATACCGTCAAACCAGCTGTCGGTGATATCATCGATGCGATCCTCGGTGATTATGGTTATGCCGGCGTTGACGCGCGACAAGGCATAGCATATATACTGCGTAAGCGTATTGACATAGCCGCCCATGACGGTCTTCCACGGCGGTTCGGTGATGAGCGCTATCTGTTTCCGGCGCACGCCGATGCGCGGCCGGAACCCCAACGCCCGTGCCGCAGCGATGACACGCATGCGCGTTTCGGCTGGTATCAGTTTACTGTTATTGAAAACCCTGCTCACCGTTCCCGCCGATACGTCGGCGCGGGATGCCACCTGCGAGAGCATATTCCCTGACGCGGTGTTCCCGCGTTTCTTTGCGCGGGCCATATTACCACCCGATCCGGTTTGACGTATTCGCGCGGGCGGCGTACATCCTGTCACCAATCTCACGTGCGGTCTTCGTCATCCCGGTATACGGCGTGTCAGCCACATCAACAAAACCGAGCTGATATCCTTCGCCGTCCCATCGTCCGGTGAGCGGCTGATCGCGGAACTGAAACCAGTGCACGCCTACGATATTCGGATGAGCGATCGCCCCCTGCGCATAGCGGAGATACGCGAGCGCCCGTTCGTCTTGAGTAATGCCGGCGGGACAGAGACTTGCGGAAAACATGCCTCTGTCATATGTACCGAAATGGAATTCACCGATGAGCACCGGCATATCGGGAAAATCCGGGGCCGTAAGATTTGCGGCGCTGTGCGAATATAAGTTGACCGTGAGTACGTCGCAGTATTTTGCGCTCGCATCATACAGCACCTTGCGGACCGCGTCCGTGCCGATGAACCGTGTCCCGAGATACAATCGATGCGGCGCCACGCTCTTTATCGCATCACGGCAGAGCCTGAAATACTGATCCACCGCGCCGGCATGGAAGGCCTTCCCGTCATCCTTGAACGCGTCGCTTTTCGGCATATCGGTTGCATTCAACAGCGCATCCCAATCGGCATATCCGGTTTTCCACGACGCATTGAGACTGTCGATGGAACCGTATTTCTGCCGGCAGTCACTGACAAACTGCTGTTTGGCAGCCTGACGTGCAGGCGCTTTCATGACATCTTCGATAAATACGAGCCGTCCGCGATTACCGAAATCAAGCTCATTGTCGATAAAATAGCCTATGCACATCCTGTCCGTAAGCGATGTCTGTGTCTGCGGATGTTTTTCAGCCCGGTCGCTTACAAGCGTTTTCATGGCGGCGATATATGCGGGATCGAAAACATCGTAGAATTTCAATTTGCTTCCGGCTATCCTCGGGAGCTTCGCGTTGTAATCGCTGATCTGAAGCGTATAGGGAATACGGCCGGTCGACATCAGATTCGTGGAGCCCCAGTTGCCGATAGAGTTTACTCCCCACGCCTCGAGACGCCGTGAAAGTGTATCGAAGAATTCAGGCTCATATCCTTCCTTGCCGTATTTTTTCTGCAGATTGAAGTGTGTGAACGGCAGTTCCCCTGATGCGGGAAGCGTGAAATTGAACCACGTTTCATGGCCTGTGGATTTTGTCGCATCGGTGTGCGCATAGAGAACGTCGATACCGTGTGAAAAGAAAAGCCTTCCTGACGGGTCCACGAAATACCATTTTCCCTGATATTTTTCTGTCCGGAAAAAACCGGTAGCCTGTAATTGCGGTCCGTTTTTCCACCCGCCGTATTCATTCCATTCAGCACAACGTTTTACGGCGGCTAACTGCTTAAGCTCAGCGGCATGTCTCGCCTGCAGCTCGCTGTCTGAGCGTATCTTCTCAGGCCAATCAGCATGCATGAACTGACCATACTGATCGACAAACGGAAGATAGTTCTCTTTTGATACGCCCTTCTCATCGCCAACCGGTTCTTCCGCGCGAAGATTCGACAATCTGCAATCCACGAGCCCCCTGGTCTTCGGCTCAAACGGCCATTGCATATAGATCTCTATCCACAGTATCGTATCGGTATCGAGTACGCGACGTCCCGGAACTCCCTGCGGTGCTCCATACAGTGTGCGATGCGGTATCGAAAGGCGCATCGCGCGTTTTTCTCCGGGGTTGAGCCCGATACCGGTATTAACAGTACGGAAATTCTTCTGTTCCTTACTGCCGCTTGCGATATGCATCGTCAGGCGTAGCTGTTTATCCGGCGATAGATTTTCAACATCGACTGAAAGCACCTTGAACTTTGAAAGATCCCATGAAGGCTGCCCCGCGGGCGGTTTGATTCGAACGCCTGAATCCCATCCCGGGTCATCGATTTTGAGCATGATATCATTTGCCTGCAATGATATCTCTGCAGAACCTTTGCGTTCCAACTGCTCCTGTGTGACCGGTAATTGATCTGCCATAAGACGCATAATGCTGAAAACGCATGAGACAACAAACAGAGCCGAATTGCGATACATAGTCATACTGGCGCTCCTTATAGGATTTCAGTATAAGCGATTGTTATGCAACTGTCAACTGTTATATGCAACATTTGCATATACAATTCATCCGCCGGCGCGGATGCCGTATCGCCTGCATTTCAAATGTGATACGGCGTCTCTTACGGCCGTGAAACGTGTGCCGTTATTTTTTACCGCGAAGTGACCGCGGCGTACACCGCATGATTGACTGGAAAATCCTGTTAAAATGTGAAATATCGCTGCACCCCACGTCAGCGGCGATGCGCCGTATCGGCAGTGTCGTCTGCTGCAGCAGTACTCGGGCGCGGTTTACCCGCACCTCGTTCACATACTGCGGCAGGGTTTTCCCCATAATACGGTTGAACAATGTCGAGAAATAGGTTCTGCTCAATGAGAACTCGTCGGCAACGCCGGCAAGCGTTATCTTTTCACGGTAATGTTTATGTATATAATCAAGCACATTGCTGATATATACCGCCTGTTCCCCGTCGCCGAACTCATCCTTGTGATGTGTACGCAGTATCGACAGCATGCACTTGAAGAGCGCATGCATCGTCTCGCGGTTCCCGGCCGCGTCCTCGAAAAAGAGTTCGACGAGATGGAACGCATAGAACGCAGCTTTCATAAACACCCGTTCATCGGGGCGCACGCGTACGAAACGTTCACCCTGCTCGAAACGCTGGAACGGTACCAGCAAAGCGAAATAGCTGATCAGATCATATTTTTTCAGAACCCCGTCGCTGTAGCCGATCACCGACGGGAGAAAACATATCGTCACGACGGAAAAATCGTCCGTCTCCGGTTTGAAATGATGCTTGAACGCGTTATTGATGAACACGATGTCGCCGCGGGATATCGGCGTGCTGCCGGTGTCAGTCTCATGTCCTCCGCGTCCGCTCACGACCACGACAATCTCAAGAAAACGATGCGAATGCGGTATCTCTTCCTTCGTAACGCCGGGATTATACCAGACCTGATACATGCCTATGGATTCGGTGTTTTTTTTGAATACCAGCATACCATCGGCGGTGCGCTCCATGTATTCGCTGAAGAAACGCATGGTGGCGGCATTCCCGGGAATGGAAAAAAGACCGAAAAGCGGATCGAGCGTCATCCCTTTATTTGTTGTAGATACGGATCTCATCGAGTGTCTTCCGTTTTTTTTCGCGGGTACCTGCTGTCGCCGGCAGTCCGAGCGTTATCACCAGATCAACCGATGCGCTCCGGGGAAGCTGTAAAGTCTTTTTCAATGCGGTATCATTGAACCAGCCGAGCATGCAGGTGCCGAGGCCGCGTTCGCGGGCGGCAAGACAGATATGCTCCGCCGCAATACCGATATCGATGAGGCTGTACTGCACGTTCTTCAACGCACCGCCCACACGGGCGATATATTTCGAACGCTCGGTTATCATGACGATGAGTACGGGTGCGGAAATTACAAACCGCCCGGTGACCGCGTGAACGCCTGAGAACGCGGCCTGTGCAACACGCGTTTTAAACTCAGGATCGTCAATGACGATAAAACGCCATGGCTGCGAATTGCACGCCGACGGTGCGATGCGCGCCGCCTCCAGACAATGATCAATATCCTTCCGCGATACCGTATCGGGGCGATACTCGCGGACGCTTTCGCGCTTTTGCGCGAGTTCAAGAAACGTCATTCTTCCTTCGCATCGCGGCTCATGAGCGCCATCACTTCGTCGCGCGCATTCGCCTTTTCAAACAGCACACGGTACACGCTTTCGGTGATGGGCATGACCACCTTGTGCTTCTTCGCATATTCATGAATTGCCTTCGCCGCGTATACGCCCTCGGCAACCTGTTTCATGCTTTTCTTGATATCTTCGTAATCCTTGCCCTGAGCGATAAGCTCACCCACATGATGATTGCGGCTGTGGACGCTTGCGCATGTGACGATGAGATCGCCCACGCCGGAAAGCCCGAAAAATGTCTTGGGATTCGCGCCGTGCGAACGGCCGAACCGCACTATTTCAGCAAGACCGCGTGTTATGAGCGCGGCCCGGGGATTGTCGCCGAGCTTAAGCCCGTCGCACACGCCCGCGGCGATGGCGATGATGTTCTTGAGCGACCCGCCGAACTCAACACCCTTCTGATCGTTTGATGTATATACACGGAAATGCGGCGGCGTCATGAGAATGTCACGCACGCGGCGCGCGAGTTTCAAATCACTTCCCGCGATGACAACCGCGGTGGGAACGAGACGCCCCACTTCCTCGGCATGCGAAGGACCGGACAATGTCAGCACTTTGATGCCGCGCGGAAGCACATCGCGCGCGACCTCGCTCATCGTCCGTGTGGTCCCCACTTCGAGGCCCTTTGTCGCGGAAACGATGATGGTCCGTTTATCAATGAAGGGCGCAATACCTTCCGCCGCCGCACGATAGGCGAATGACGGCGTTACCATGATGATGATATCCTTGTCTTTCGCCGCTTCCTCATACGAACCCGTAAACTGAATTGCCTTGTCGTATTTTATTCCTGGCAGAAACGTCTTCGATTCGCGGTGTTTCGTCAGCGCTTCAAGCTCAGGCTGTTCATAGACCCAGACGGTCACCTCATTATTGATCGACGCGATGTTGGCGAGCGCAAGTCCCCAGCCGCCCGCGCCGATGATACCTACTTTATTACGCTTTTCCAAAACACTCTCCTCGCCCGCCGATGACAATCATTCACCGGCGGATTCTCGTTCACGTTTTTTATAGAACATCACCACCGGCGTCCCCTGAAAATCGAACATCTGACGCAGTTCGCGTTCAAGGTAACGGCGGTATGATTCTTTAATCTTATCAGGATGATTGCAAAAAAGCAAAAACGTCGGCGGATTGACGCTCTTCTGCGTGGCGAAAAAAACCTTGAACGTGGTCTTCCCGGCGCTCACCGTGTAATTCTTGGTGGCGTTATGCAGAAGCTCAGTAAGCGCATGCGTCGGAATCTCGGTGTGCCGCACCTTAGCGATGCGGACCGCAAGCCCGAGTGTCTTTTCCGTATCCTTCTTTTTCAGTCCGCTCATATTGGTGATTATCGCATACGACGCCACCGAAAGCTCGTGCCTGAGATTTGCCGAATAATTTTCCCACGTGACGCCTTTCGGGCGTGCATCCCATTTATTGACGGCAACAACTATCCCTTTATTGCGTTCAACAATGAGCGACGCAATTTTTTTGTCCTGATCGGTGAAGCCCTGCGTAATGTCTACGAGAAGTATGACGACGTCACTCGCCTCAATGGTCTTTATCGCGCGGTTAACACTGTAATATTCCACGTCGATGGAAACACGTTTTTTCTTGCGGATGCCGGCGGTGTCGATAAGACGCACCACGGTATCTTTATAGGTGATGAGCGCGTCAATGGGGTCGCGCGTTGTGCCGGCTATTTCGCTCACCAGCGTGCGGTCTTCGCCGAGCAGTGTGTTGAGCATCGTCGATTTACCCGCGTTGGGTTTCCCGACTATGGCGATACGCATCTCTTCCGAGCGCGGACGCAGATCGTCGTTTTTGCCGCTCGCCTTCACACGTGCGTTCACCATATCCATAAGCTCATTGAGCGCGATATTATGCTCGGCGCTCACGGCGATTTTTTCGGTAAACCCGAGCCGGTCGAATTCAAACACGCTGTTCTGGCGCGAATCATGATCGACCTTATTGATGACCAGTATGACCGGTTTCCCGAGCTTGCGAAGGCCGCGGGCATAGTGCTCATCGTCCGGATGCAGCACCGTGACATCGACGACGAACAGAATAAGGTCGGCGTTCTTCGCCGCTTCCATCGCGCGCTTCTGAACCTGATCGTTGAGCACATCCGTGGAATGCGCCATGAGACCGCCGGTATCGTAGACGAGCACCGGAATGCCTTCGAGCATCACGAGCTCTTCGTTCACATCGCGCGTAACACCGGGCGTGGGCTCGACGATGGATTTCCGCCGTCCGATGAGCTTATTGAACATCGTAGATTTGCCCGTATTGGGCCTGCCGACTATTGCTATGCGAAACATGTATTCCTTCTTGATGCCGGACCGCTTGTGACCCGGCAAGTTGGACAGTATACCATAGATAGCGTCATCATGCAAGGAAAAAACCGCTCATTTATTCCGATATGCGCGGGGATTGACGCCGAACCGCTTCTTGAAAAGCTTTGAAAAATGATAAATATCGTCATACCCCACAGCCGACGCAACTTCGCCGATCTTCATATTTCTGTTCGCAAGCAGCGTCGACGCCTCAAGCATGCGAAGTTCGATGATATGCTCTACCGGAGCAAGCCCCACATGACGCTTATACACGGTGCCGAAATGCGCCGGCGTTAGATTAGCCATCGCCGAAAGATCGGCTATCGCCATAGTCTGCGTGTAATGCGATTCAATATGCTCCCGTACACGCTGAACGTTTTCCGGGATGAAGCCGCTCTCCGCGGAACCGCGTAATTCCCTTGAAAGCTCGCGTACCATGTTATGAAACAGGTTCTCCGTAATTACCGTATCCTCGGTGCGATACGCAGTAATTTCCTGGTACAATGCCGCGATATACCGTTCAAATACTGCGGGGTGTAGAAGCGGCAGCATACTGTTCAGAGCCACCGCACTTTCACTGAGATAATGTCCTATTACACTGCCGTCGCAATGCATCCACGAATGGAGCCAGCGCGCCGTTGGATTACCGTAATAATGCCGTTCACCCGGCGGCCAGATGATGAGAAATCCTTTCGTATCGTGCTTTATTTCTCCGCCCGCCTGTACGGTCACCGGATCATAAAAATACATGAAAAGATAATCATCTTTGCCTTTCGGCCTGTCGATGAGCGCCGGCGGCATCCGCTCGTTGAGTCCGAGCGCACGTATATAACAGCGTTCGTTTCCCGACGGATAGTGCCTGAAATACTTAATTACACGCATTTTTATACACCGAATAATACTACAAATATTTATATATATTATACATTTTTTATCGATATTTCAATGCGTATTATATCCACGAATCATAGAATATAACAAATTCAGGAGTTTGCAATGATGAACACTATGCTTGATTCACTCGCCGCCATAACCAAGGCAAAATCGGGCCGATGCTCGTCATGGGCGGTTGACGGCAGAAATCACGACGCCTGGACCATACGCGCCGGCAAACGCGCGGTGCTTGCCGATATCGCCGGTCCCGGATGCATCAAACACATCTGGATGACGCAGCGCGAGCATTACCGCGAGTGCCTCATCAGCATAACCTTCGACGATGCAGCATCTCCGAGTGTTCTCTGCCCGCTCGGCGACTTCTTCGGACTCGGCAATTCCATCGTCAATTCATATCAGTCGCTCCTTTTCAGCGCTTCGACGAACTGGAACAATCAGTTCAACCAGGGATGCGCGCTCAACTGCTACGCGCCCATGCCGTTCGCAAAACGCGCGGTGGTGGAACTCATCAATGAAAGCGATGAAGACCACGGCCAGTATTTCTATGTGGATTATGAGACCTACGACCGTCCGCCGCATGAGGACATCGGTTATTTCCATGCCGAGTTCCGGCGCGAGAACCCGTTCGGCGGCTGGGGACATGAGATCACGGTGAATACGCCGGAAGCGAATATCGCGAACAAGGAGCGTCTTGCGTGGGATAACAACTACGTCATCCTCGAAACCAAAGGACGCGGACATTACATCGGCTGCAATCTCAGCGTGACGAATTTCCAGGGCACCTGGTGGGGTGAAGGTGACGATATGATATGGGTGGACGGCTACAAATGGCCGCCGGACCTTCACGGCACGGGCAGCGAAGATTATCTTAATCAGGCATGGGGCATGCAGGCAAACGCATTCCTCAGGAACGGCTCGTCGATATTCGAACATCACACGAAAAACCTGTTCCCGCTCACCAAACCGCTTCCTTGGAACAAACCGCTCGGCGGCTATCAGACGAGTTATGTGCATCACATCGAGAACCCGGTACGCTTCCAGAAAGAGATCAAAGTCACGATAGAGCATGGCCACGGCAATCATCTGGCGAACGAGATGTCGAGCGTGGCGTATTGGTACGCCGACAAACCGTCGAAAGCAGCCACACCGCCGCCGCTCGCTAAGCGCATGCCGGTACTCCGCGACGACAAAGGCAACTGGCTTGTGGAAAAAGCAAGCCGCCTCACCTCTCGGACAGTGCCGCTCAATGCCGAGATGAAAAAGAATAAGGCGCAATGGGCTAAAAATCATCCGTCACCCGTAACGCCGCGTTCGCGTCGGAAATAAGGGAACGGTGGCAGGTATGAGATTACAGCTGTTACTGCTGGTATCGTTCGCGATGCTCGCCGCGCAGGATACGACGGCCAATCCGCTTGCCGGTATAGAACGCACGAAGAATTTCGAATCGATGCGCGCCTCGTCATCGGCCGCCGATTGGAAAAACGGCAACGGCGACGCGCGTGGTATCGCGCCGGGCGGGTCGCTCGTCATCGCCGAGCTCGAGGGGCCGGGCATGATCACGCATATCTGGAACACCGTGATGCATGAGGACAAGTACTATCCGCGGCTTCTGACGATCAGGATATACTGGGACGGCGAGACGAATCCGAGCGTTGAATCACCCCTAGGTGACTTCTTCGGTATCGGGCATGGCGTGGACCAGGCGTTCACTTCGCTCCCGTTGCGCGTCTCAGCCGACGGCCGGGCGCGCAACTGCTACTGGCCCATGCCGTTCCGGAAGTCGGCGCGCATCGTGATCAGCAATGAAAGCGACAAACGGTGCAATGCGTTCTATTATTACGTCGACTGGCAGAAGCACACGTCGATCCCCGACGACGCGCTTTATTTCCATGCGATGTACCGGCAGGAATTCCCCTGTGTAATGGGGCGCAACTATCTCCTCGCCGACATCGAGGGCCGCGGTCACTATGTGGGCACCATACAGAGTGTATTCCACGTCTCGGACGGCTGGTACGGCGAGGGCGACGACTTTTTCTTCATCGACGGGGCCTCTGAACCGCAGCTCCGCGGCACCGGCACCGAGGATTATTTCTGTGACGCATGGGGATTCCGCGAGCAGTCGGGTCCGTTCTACGGAACGCCGCTCTGGGAGGGGGGCCGCACGGGCAGCCGCGGCACCGCGTATCGGTTCCATATCCCCGACCCGGTGGTATTCACGAAGTCGCTGCGCGCGGAGATTGAGCACAAGGGGGCGCAGACATTTCCCGACGGTACAAAAACATATTTCATCGAGCGTGATGACCTTATGTCGTCAGTTGCATTATGGTATCAAACCGAGCCGCACAAGCAGTGGACTGCACTTCCGCTGGGTCCCGACCGCCTGCCGTTCCGCGAGAACGTGGTCTATGCCGCGTGGAAAGCCGCGGAAACCGCACAGCATTCCGAGGCGCAGGTACAGGCACAGCCGATAGCCGCAGCAACCGGTGGCAAACAGCTCTTCTTCCTTGCGCGTGACGAAAAAGCCTGGATCGAGTTCCCCTTCACCGTCCTTAAGGAAGTATCCGGTGAATTCTTCATCCGGCTGACGCATTCGTACGATTACGGCCTCTGGCGGATCAAACTCGACGGACAGGACCTCGGCATCGCAGACGGCTTCGACCCGAAGCTTCTGCCGCCGGTGTTGCATAAATTCGGGAACCGCACACTCACCGCGGGAAAACACACCGTGCGGTTCGAATGCACAGGCAGGTCACCGGCATCGAAAGGATATTATCTCGGCGTGGACTGCGTCGGATTTTACATCCCCGTTTACAGCCGTGCCGCCGATGTCGACCTCAGAACGCTGCAGAAAAAATAAATTTTCACACTGAATAAGGAGCTCATTATGTTCAACGGACTCGGCATGAATCTCGGTAATCTTTCACGGCTTTCATCGGCAAAAACACGTTCACTCAGCCCTGAAAACCCCACCGGTGAAAAAGGCAAAGGCGCGATGGCGGTTAATCCCGATCATCGTCCGTCACAGGGGCTCGGACAGGGGTGGAAAGTCCGACCGTGTGTCGGCATCAAAGCCGGTGAGACGCTCACGATAGCCGATATCGACGGACCCGGTGCGATACAGCAGATATGGATGACGCCCACCGGCAACTGGCGCTACACCATCATCCGCATCTACTGGGACAACCAGACAGCGCCGTCGGTGGAGGCGTCCATCGGCGATTTCTTCTGCTGCGGCTGGGGCACCGATGACGGCGGCAATCACAAAGGAGCAAACTTCCGTCAGCTCTCATCGCTTGCGGTGTGCGTAAACCCCGGGAGTGCGTTCAACTGTTATTGGGAAATGCCGTTCAGAAAACACTGCCGCATCACCATCGAGAATATTCAGCCGAAGGACGCCGTCGATCCGAACAAAGGCGGCATGACGATATACTATCAGATAAATTATACACTCACCGATGTCCCCGACGACGCCGCATATTTTCACGCACAGTGGCGCCGGTCAAATCCCCTCCCGTTCAAGTCGGTGCACACGCTCCTCGACGGCGTGAAAGGCAAAGGACACTATGTCGGCACCTATATGGCATGGGGTGTGAACAACAATGGCTGGTGGGGCGAAGGCGAGATTAAATTTTTCATGGACGGCGACAAGGAATTCCCCACGATATGCGGAACAGGAACCGAGGATTATTTCTGCGGTTCGTACAATTTCGACGTGGGCAAAGACAACGGCGGGTATCGCGAGTTCTCAACGCCGTATGCCGGCATGCATCAGGTACTGCGGCCGGACGGTCTCTACCGGTCACAGCAGCGCTTTTCATTGTATCGCTGGCACATCATGGATCCGATACGCTTCGATGAGAATCTCCGCGTGACGATACAGGCACTCGGCTGGCGCAAAGACGGGCGGTATCTCCCGCTGCAGGACGACATCGCATCCACGGCGTTCTGGTATCAGACACTGCCAACAGCGCCGTTCGCCGCACTGCCGGATCGTGATTTTCTCGAAGTAATCTAGCCGGTCCGGTGTTACACGTGTATATAAGCATCGAATATGTTCGACAGCGACAGCATCAGCATGCCGTATATCCGATGTAGAAAAAAACGAAGCATCACATACTCCTGAGTATTCCATCTCCGGCAATCACATGCATCGCGCCTTGTGCGCAAATATACGGTCATTCTTTACCGAGATGTTTGCGCACCGCTTCGCGGAGAATATATTCAATCTGTCCGTTGACGCTGCGAAGCTCGGCATCGGCCCATGCACGAAGCGCGTCGTGCAGGGCCGAGTCGATCCTGAGTAAAAGCGACTTCTTCCCGTCGGCAGAAGGTTCTTCTTTCGCCATAGATCAATGATACAGCGTGCCGGCATTGACGATCGGCTGCGCCTCGGATTCGCCGCAGAGAACGACCAGCAGATTGCCGACCATTGCCGCCTTCCGTTCCTCATCGAGCGTAACAATCTTCCGTTCGGACAGTGCCGACAGCGCCATCTCAACCATGCTCACGGCACCCTGCACGATTTTCTGTCTCGCTGCGATCACCGCCTCCGCCTGCTGACGACGGAGCATGGCCTGGGCGATTTCCGGCGCGTAGGCAAGATGAGTAATACGCGCCTCGTCAACGGTCACGCCGGCCTTCATGAGCCGCTCATTCAATTCTCCCTGAATAGCCGCATTGATGATATCGCCGCTCTGACGGAGCGTAGGCATCGTGTCGTCGTTCTCGATGTGGTCATATGCGTAGCGGCTCGCGGTGTGACGCAGCGCCGTTTCACTCTGAATGGTGACATAGTGCTCGAAATCGGCCACATCGAACACCGCCTGCGCCGTATTCGTCACCCGCCATACGATGACCGCGGCAAGTTCAATGGGATTACCGCGAAGATCGTTGACCTTAATTTTTTCCGTCGTGAAATTCCTGATACGCAGCGATATGCGGTTTTTATTAGGCATGAATGACTTACCGTCAAACGTTCCCCGCGGTATGGCGAATGGATTGATCCAGTGGAAACCGGCTGATCTTACCGTCCCTTTATAATCACCGAATAATATCGTCACAAGCGCCTCATTCGGCTGCAAGGTGAAAAATCCGGTACAGAGAAAGATAAAGAGCACCAACAGGCATGCGCTTGCCGCTATATGTGCTCCGAACTGCGTCTCACTGACAGGAAGAACTTTTACGGCGGCATAGCCCGCAATCGCACCGGATGCTAAGAAAACGGCGATTGTCAATAATAACATCAGCCAGCCGTTAATACTGCGCCGAACATACTCTTTCATAAATGGCTCCTTATATAATAATGATATCACTAATATATCACTTTTATATAAAGAGTCAAGTGGTATATGCTATTTCTTTTTCCCGCCAACTCGTCGCCTGAGGAGCAGAGAATTGACCACTACGCATATGCTCGATGCCGCCATTGCGGCTCCGGCAAACATCGCCGGCAGAATACCGAATGCCGCGAGAGGTATACCGACAATATTGTACAGAAATGCCCAGAGCAGATTCGTACGCACGGTGAAAACCGATGCCCGGCCGAGATCGAACAGAAACGGCAGTTTTGCCACACTGCTGCCCATAATCGTCACCATAGCCGCCGATTTGGCGATATCCGTTCCCGTTGAAAGGCCGATACCGACATCCGCAATCGAGAGCGCAATGGCGTCGTTGATGCCGTCGCCGACGAACGCGACAGCGTTTTTCCCGTCACGCATACGTCTGACAGCCTCACCTTTTTCCTCGGGCAGTACGCCGGATATTATTTCATGCACGCCGACAGCCTCACCCGCAAGCTGCGTGGCCCGTTCATTATCGCCCGACAGCATGACGGTACGCAGGTCCCGGTCCTTAAGCGCCTGAATCGTGGGAGCGCTTGATGGTTTCAGCGCATCCCGTATGCCGATGATAGCCATGACACCGCGCGCCCCGGCAAGGATGATGATGCTTTCACCGCGTTCCTCAAAAGCCGCTATTTTTGTGCGTATTGCTTTTTCTGTTTTGCCCATCAGCTTTTTCACAAAATTGAAATTGCCGAGACGATACCGTTTTCCGTCGATGACGCCTTCAACACCTTTCCCGCTCGCTTCGCTGAAATGCCTCACATTCCGGTGCCGTGCGTTCTGACGTTCACCGTATTCGCGTATGGCCGCGGCCAATGGATGCGACGAATGCCGCTCAAGCGCGAGTATTACGCCGATGACAAGGCTCTTCGTCCCGGTGACAACCTCGAAAGTCGAAACCTTCATCTTTCCTTCCGTCAGTGTACCGGTCTTATCGAATATCACAGACTTCACACGCGGCGCGATGAACAATGCGTCCATATCCTTAACAAGCAGGCCGTGTTCCGCTGCGATGACGCCGCCGACCATAAGGGCGGTAGGCGTTGCAAGCCCGAGCGCGCATGGACAGGCGATGACAAGCACGGCGACCGCGTTCATGATGCCGTCGGAAAAACTTCCGTCAATAGACCATGCGATACCGGTGACAATCGCGATGAAAATGACACCGGGGACAAAAAACGTAGCGATGCGGTCCGTCAGCGCCTGAATGCGGGCCTTCTTGCCCTGGGCACGGTCCACCGCGCGTATGATGCCGCCGAACACCGTAGCCTCGCCCACATTCGTCGCGCGGTATTTTATGATGCCGCGCTGATTCACCGTGGCGGCGAATACATTATCGTTCTTCCGCTTGACCACCGGCATGCTTTCGCCGGTAAGCGTGGACTCATCAACGCTCCCCTCGCCTTCAACCACCGTGCCGTCAACGGCGATGCGTTCGCCGTTTCTGCAGACGACGATGTCCCCTTTTTTTATCTGCGCGACGGGCACTTCCACGAGCGCCCGCTTGATCTCGACCATCGCGGTCCTCGCCTGAAGCGCGAACATTTTCTTGAGCGCATCACGCGTCTTCATCCGCGCCCGGCGCTCGATGAAATTACCGAGGAGTACCAGCGTAATCACCACCGCGGATGATTCGTAATGTAGCATGCTGCTGTGCGCCACACCGGCGAATTTCAGTATCAGCGACACGGTTGACGACAGATATGCCGCGAGCGTGCCTATGGCGATGAGCGTGTCCATGGTGAGTTCGCCGCGGCGAATACCCTTGACCGCGCGTGATATGAAGCCGAAACCGGCATACCACTGCACCGGCGTTGCGAGAAGCATCGCGAAAAGTTCACGGTTCGGTATCATTACCAGCGCCGACACACCCGCCATATCCAGAAGATCGGCGATCATGGTTATCAGCATGAGCGGCACGGTGAGCGCCGCCGCCGTGATAAGCCGTGTCACGAGCGTACGCATCTCAGCCGCGGACAGGAGCTCAATGCGGTCGATATTTTCCGAAGGTTCGGCCCGATAACCGCTTTTTGATATCCGTTCTATGATGCGGGCAAGATTGGTCTTTGCGGGATCGAATTTCAGATACAGTTCTTCGGCGGCGTAGTTGACATTCGCCTCATCAACACCGCGTTCGCCGCGCACGCCGCGCTCCACCGTGAGCGCACAGTTGGCGCAATGCATGCCGTACAGTTTGAGTTTTGTTTCTTCCATTACACTACCTTATCAAAAATATACGTTACGTCAATCATCTGCGGCGCTTGATCTTTGTCATGAAATCAAGCCGGACATCGAACCGCGCCTCGCGCATGTCCGGATACGTGATGAACACCGCGTTTGAAAAGTTCGACTCCTTGTAAAAATCCGTCTTTTTAAACGCCGTCGGACCTATGAATTGAGCATTGGCAAAATTGGTCTTACCCTGAAACGAGCAGTTATTGAACGACGTCTTTGCGATAAAGGTAGCCGTTGCGAAGATCACATCCTCATTGAACGCGGTTTTATCAAACGTCGTCTCCGCACCGAACAGAACGCCCGTGAAATCCGCCTGCTTGATGAATTTGACACCGGTAAAGCGCGTCTCCTTCTGAATATCGAGATGTGAAAAGCGCGCCGCCTCATAGAACACGCAGTGGTCAAAGTGCGCGTGCCCGAGTATGACCGACAGCGACAAATCAAGTTTACCCTTGAACTCTGACTGACTGAACGTGATGTCACCGAAGAATTTCGTGTTGCGGAGGTCCACGTCCTTATAAAAAACGACGTTGCTGAAGTCGAACGTATTCAGTGTTCTTCCGAGCGACAATGAAAAGCCGTAGTGAAAACGCGCGCCGGAAAATATTATCGTTTTACCCCGGTCGAACCGCATGTCATCCAGGTTGACATCGCGCATGAATACGCAGCCGGAAAAATCATAATGTCCGGCACGTACCAGCGCGTTGATCTCTGCATTGAACGCGGTAATCTCTTTCGTGGGAAGTGATGAATGCAGTATGCAGTACTCATCGTCAGGAAGCGATGTGCGCGCACAGATATGCCCGTCGTGCATCTTGTACGGGCATATTGAAGCCATAGGGGAACAGTTCGACTATTTAGCAGTCTTGTCCGGCTGCGCGTTCGTTTTAGCAGCGGCCGCCTGCGCATCATCGAGCTTTTTATAGTCGAATGTAGCCGGCTTGCCGATGAGCTCCATGGAATACTGGAGCTGCCGGTCGTATTTCAGGTCCACCACGCGCTTATAGCTTTCCGCACGCCCGCGCTCGATTGCTATCATGCGTTCAAGGAGTTCCTGGCGCACCTTGATGCAGCTCGTGCTGAGCGTTGCCGCGAGTTTCGGAATCGCGACTGCATCAGCGTCCGCTTTCGGATGCTGCTTCATGTATTCGGATATGAATTTCCCTTCACGTATCTTCCGTACCGCCGTCATGTCCTCTTTTGAGAACTGTTCCTCGTCAGCGGTATAATCGGGCGGCAGCCCTTCTTTGTGCAGACTGCGGCCGAGCGGCGTATAGTATTTTGCTATCGTCATCTTGTAGGTCACATTGTTCTTGGGGTCGAGCGGGAGCACCTGCTGCACGGAGAACTTTCCGAATGTCTTCTCACCTACCAGTACGCCGCGTTTATTGTCGCGTATTGCGCCGGCGAATATCTCGGATGCCGAAGCGCTGTACTTGTTCACCAGCACGATCATCGGTATATCGATGCACAGGTCGTCGTTGGGCTGCGCGTAAAAGTCGGAATTCTGCTGCGGATTGCGTCCGCGTGTATAGACTATCTTGCCCTGCGAAACGAACAGATCCACCGTGCGAAACGCGGTATCAAGTCTGCCGCCCGGATTGTTCCGCAGATCGACGATGATGCGTTTCATGCCGTTCTGGTTCAAATCGGCAAGCGCCGCTTTCAGTTCATTGAGCGTCTTGTCACCGAAGGTTGTGATGCGCACATATCCGGTCTTTTCCGGCCCCGGAAGCATCTGATATTTAACGCTCTTGATATTGATGATGGCGCGTGTTATCGTGAAACGCAGCGGTTCATCCTCACCCTCGCGCACAACGGTTATCGTCACCTTGGTTCCCGGTTTTCCGCGAAGTATTTTAACCGCCTGCTCTATCGACATCCCCTTGGTGGTCTTTCCGTCAATCTCGGAGATTATATCCCCGCCATGCACACCGATGCGCTCGGCCGGCGTGTCTTCAATAGGCGCGGTAACCGTAAGCCAGCTGTCGTCATTCATGCCGAGCACAATCCCTAACCCCCCGAATTCACCCGCCATCTCCGAGTTCAGTTCCGCGGTAAGTTTATCGTCCATCAGCATCGTGAACGGATCATCCACCGCTTCAAGCATGCCCTTGATGGCGCCGGTGATGAGCTTTTTTGCCGACACCTTGTCGGAATCGACGAAGTTTTCCTGCAGTGAATTGTACACGTTCTGAAACAATGTCATATAGCGGTAGAAATCGTTGTCGCCGCCGCGCTCCTGTGCCCCCGCGCGCGAGGGGCGGTAAATATTGATGAATGAAATGGCAATAACGAATACGACTACAGCGACCCAGATGATGCGCTCTTTCTTGCTGATCATGAACTGCTCCAGGAGAAATACGTGGGGGTATTATAGGATATTCAAGCATATTTGCAAGGAAAAAGACGATGTCAGGATGCTTCACTGCTATTCCTTTTTACCGCATGTATATGTATACTATATATAATACACGGCAGGAGTACGTTATGTTCGGCAGAAAAAAGATAGTGTATGTCCTCGGTTCCGGCGCCGCATTCGGCATAGCTCACGTCGGGGTGCTTCAGTTCCTGGAGGCGATGCGCATCAAGCCGTCTGCCATCGTCGGATCGTCAATGGGGGCATTTCTCGGCTGCATGTATGCCGCGGGTCTTTCATCAAAAGAAATTGCCGCCATCGTCGAGCGGTTCAACGCGCCGAAAATTGCGAACCTGTTCATGCCGTCGTTTCCGCACGGAGGCATCGTGTCTACCGACCGTATACGCGAGTTTCTGTTCCATGTCGTCGGCGACAGGAACATCGAATGCCTTCCGATACCGTTCGTCTGCGTCGCCACCGATATCATCACCGGCGAAGAAGTTATCTTCAACAAAGGCCCGCTGCTTGACGCGGTGATAGCCTCGCTCTCCATGCCCGGCATTTTCGCGCCCTGCAGATTCGCGGGGCGTCAGCTTGTCGACGGAGGCCTCACCAATCCGCTCCCGATGGATATCGCCCGGAAACTCGGCAACTTTTCCATAGCTGTCAACGTGCTCCCGCGGGTACATCCCGCCGAAAAACGCATGAACGCGACGGAACGACTTGCCGTACTCAAAGAGCCGGTGGAAAAGACGCCGAAAGCGATGCCGCCGTTCCCGAACATCATGTCGGCACTTACCGCCATGCAGCACACCGGCACCGCAAAGGGCATCCCCGGCAGCATGGCTGCGCGTATGGTTAAAAACATCGAGGACCGGTCGCCGGGGATTTTCGACGTTATCTCGAACATGGTATGGATATTCTCGCGTGAGCTTATACGCGAGCGCAGGTCCTGGGGACGATATCTGCTCATCGAACCGGACGTGCGGGGGTTCAACATGTTCGATTTCACCAAGGGTACCGCGATAATACACCGCGGGTATGACGCCGCTAAGGAATTCGCACCGAGACTCGCGCGTCTTGCATCGCGCTGGAAAATATGAGTTAATTGCGGATGATATTCCGTACGCTACTGCAATATATTGATGATACGGCCCTTGCCGGGAGAAAGATCGTCCTCTAGTTCAGCGATTACTTCCTCGCCTTTACGGCCTTTTTTTTTCCGGTAATGCATGTAGAGAAAACCGCGCCGACCCTCGCGCCTGCGCCGGATCAGCTGGCTTGGTGTTGATTCATCGGTTGCAACCACCGTCGCATCCTTCTGGTATGAATCACGGTCTATATCAAGGTCTTCGGCCTGCATCGTAAGCGCGCGTTCTGCCATGCGCGCATGCTCGCTTCGGCTCACCGTGGCCTGCTGCGCGTAGATGAGCTGCATATCGATGGGGAGTATGCTCACACATGCCTCCGCTAGAGCGCCGCCCGCTTCACCTGCTGTGGCGCGCCCTTATATGCTTCTATCTGAATCACGCCGTTCTCTTCGTAGAAGGTGACCGCCTTGAACGTGTCACGCACCTCAAGCTCGGCGCTTTTCACCGCAACAATCACGCCGGGGAATACCGTCTTTGCCGCCGATATTTTCGCGTTCACCTGGACACCGAGCAGATAGGTGTTAATCTCTTCTATTTCTTTTGTAATCGCTTTCAGACGTTCCTGTACTTCCGCAAGCCGTTGTTTCTGATCCTCAAGCAGCTGCATTTTCTCATCGTCGTGCTTTTTCCCCCGCGTCTGCATCTCAAGGTTTTTCACTGTCGCTTCAAGGTCGGGCAGATTCCGTCCGCCCACCTGCCAGCGCGCGATGAGTTCCTTGAGTTTGTCAATCTCATCGCCTATTTCATTGAGCCGTTTTTTGTATCCGCCCATCTCCTGCATATGCCGCTGCAGCGATGTCTGCTCTTCTTCGGTAAGCTCCTTTCCGGCATTCTTCTCATGGAATGATGTGATGAAACGTTCCTTTTCCTCGCTGAGCTTGATTGTCCCCGCGCGTTCATTCTCGAGCGACGCGATGCCCGCCTTCCACTGCGCCTCATAATAACCGCGAAGATCGCCTTCCTGTATCATTTCGCGTTCTTCGGTAAGATCGGTGAGTTTCTGCCGTACGCGCGGCGGTATTCCCGCTGCCACAATGGTCTTCGCCGAAGTGGCCGAACCGAAAACTTTAGCGTTGATTTCTTCCATCGCACGGACACGGCCGCCGGTGATGACCGAACGCCGCCCCACGATGACCACACGCCTGCCTGCATCCAGATTCGAATGCATGACCGCCTCGGTGACCACCACATCTCTTCCGGCTTCTACGTTCGCGTTCTCGATGAACTTCGCGATAACGTCATTGCCTGCTTTCAGCTTCGCGCCGCCCTTGCCCTGCACGCCGAGCTTGACCATGATATCGCCCTCGGACATGAGTTCCGCTTTACCCACGGAGCCTTTCACATCGATATTGCCGGCGGCCTGTATCTTATAATTATCAAGCACGTTACCGCCGACGAACACATTGCCGAGGAACGTAATATTGCCCGTTTCCGGACCCACGTCGCCTTTCACATTGAACACGGGCTCCACATAGAGCTTGTTGAACTTATATACCACCTGGCCGTTAATCTTCGATATGACCTTGGTACGGTCGGCTGATATCTCAACATTAGTCCCGGCGATGTCGCCGAAATCGATGTCCTTCCCTTTTTTCGCCTCGATGAACTTGCCTTTGACGGTCTTCCCCGGAACACCGTCGCTCGCCTCTATCTTCTGCGCGAGCACCTGTCCTACCGTCACGTTCTCGATGATATTCAGGTCTTTGTAGTCTACATTCGAATTCTCGTCGATATTCTTCGGCACGCTCTTTTTTTCGATATCCACTTTGTATTCAATGCGCGCATTCTCGCCGTTGACCGGCGGCGTCCCGTTCGCGATAAGGAACGGTCTTCCGGTGATGCTCTTCTCCACCACTTCCTTAATCGAACCCTCATCAAGCCCGTGCACAATGCCGCTGCCGCCGAGCAGATCGATGATATCCTGTTCGTCCACTTCGCGTCCGTTCTTCTGCGGCGCCGTTACATTGACGAACACCTTCATCTCGTCTTCGGACACATCAATTGTCGCGCGGCCGTCATTATATATGTTCGGCTGCCATTCGGCTATTTTCACCCACTGGCTCTTCGCCTGCTTGACGAGTTTGTTCACCATATTTATGTCGTATTCGAATATCTCTTTGCCGAGCAGCATCTGCTGCACCACCACCGGATCGTTCACCGGTACGCCCTTGCCTTTCGCGGGCGTTACTTTCAGCATCACGCCGCCGCGTGTAACACGGACCACCGCGGCACCGTCACGGTCTTTGGGCTCCGGGATGTTCGCCGCAGCCTTACCCATCGGTCCGAATATGAACTGTTCCTCGGCGCGTGCGGCAACCGCGAACGTCTGCTCACGCGGCGTATAGGTAAATGCGATGCGATAGGGTTTCGCGCCGACACCGAAAAGGCCGTCGGCACCGTTCTCGATAACTGCATATTCAATATCTTCAAGGGGGCATTTGAAATACTCAGCGGCCCGCTCCATGCCTGCCTCAAGCGAGGGGGCAGCGAGCTCAACACGCCGGGGCGCGTCTTTCAGCGTCTGATAGAAGTCACTGGTGATGATGAGTTTCTTCAGTTCATTCATGAACTATACAAGACTCTTTTTTATCTCGTTGAGCTTATACCGGAGCGCCTGAATCGCCTTGGTGTGAAGCTGTGATACGCGGCTCTCGGTGACATTGAGCACCGCGCCGATTTCCTTGAGTGTCAAATCTTCATAATAGTAGAGGATGAGCACCTGCTTTTCTTTTTCAGGGAGCGTCTTGAGCGATTCGACAATCGTTTTCCGTATTTCATCACGTTCGGCGATGGCGTCGGGGTTGAGGCCCTCGGGTCCCGCAAGCGTATCCGCGAACGATATCTCGTCGGCGTCGTCACCGGTATAATACACGTCATTGAGCGACACCACGGACGATTCCGTGATGCGCTTCATAATCTTCTGATACTCGTCCATGTCCATGCCGACTTCTTTGGCCACCTCGTCATCGGTGACATCGCGGCCGAACTTCGCCTCGAGTATCTGCACCGCGCGCTCTATCTCTTTCGCTTTTTTGCGCATGGAGCGCGGCACCCAGTCACGCTGCCGGAGCGCATCGAATATCGCGCCGCGTATACGGGTAACCGCATAGGTCTTGAACTTTATATCACGATCGGGATCATATTTTTCAACCGCATCAATCAGTCCGAAAGAACCGTCGCTCACGAGGTCGTTGAAGTCGATATTATCCGGCATGCCGACGGCAATCTTACCAGCGACATATTTTACGAGCGGAGCATATTTTTTTATAAGGCCTTCACGTATCTTGGGGTCGTGCTTCTTCTGGTACTTGTGCCAGAACTCCTGTTCGTTCTCGTCAGTGATCTTCACCGCTCGCCTTCTCCTTTGCCGGCGTGGCGTTCGTTATTTCCCCGCATCGCGCTTCATCATGGTCCGAACCGCACGCGCCATCACTTCGGGACTCTTGTCGATTACGACACCCTTGCGTCCTGAAGCCGCGGCCGCCGGACCGTGTTCCGGAATACCGGCTGCTGCCGTATCATCTCTGCTAGCCTCAATGCGCATGTTCTCTTTTGCCTTATCGAGCGCAAAATCGTCGATGAGCACTTTTGAGACATCCGGCGAAATGATATCATCAATGGTGTCGGCGGAAGGTACTGCCGATACAGCCATCCGTTCAGTCTTCGCCTCAGCGCTATTATGCCCTAAATTCGAATTTTTATCAACCTCTGCGGAAGCGCTTTTCGGCATTTCCCGCGGCGTGGAGGCCTGTGCCGTTGCCGACGCCGGCGCGCCCTGCGTGCGGACAGACTCGGGCGCACTTCTTTTTATCGACACGACATCATCCTCAAGTCCGTCTACATTCGAACGTTTGAGATTCTGCCGCCGTGTCATTTCCTCGTCATCAACCGGCCGTCCCGCAGATGCCGTTCGAAGCGCAGCGGCAGCAGCTTTGTACGCACCGGCGGCGGCTTCAGGCATTTCGGCCGCTGTTGCCCCCGGTGTTCCCGATAAACTATCCGCCGGTTTAACCTGTTCTGCCGACGGCACATATACAACATCGCCCTCTGCGGACGTTTCACGTTCGCCGGCCTGCGGTACGATGCGCATGACCGCAAATTTGACCAGATAGAATATCCCGCCGATAACCGCACCCGCGATGACGGCACGGATGAAACCGACGCCTATCCCGTGACGGTTTGCCAGTGAAACAATGAACGATATGATGAAACCGAGGATAAAGCCGGTGATATAGAGCTGCAGATCGGCATTCTTTTTCAGGCTGTCTTTCAGCTGAGAAACCATGTCATTCGATCCGGCCACGTGATGCCCCCGCTACTCGGCGTAAAATGCGGCGATATTTTTGAAAAATCCTTTAAGCCCTTTGGGTTCCTTGAACTCTTTATCGGTGATTTTGAGCAGCCGCTGCGCCAGATGGTCGAGACACATCGCCGCGCGCGACTTCGGATCGAGCTCCATGAACGGGAGCTGACGGATAACCGCCTGGGATACTATCTCGTCCTCGAACACGAAACCGAGATTGTTCACCTTCATGTTGAGGAACTGGCTTGCGATGTTGACCACGCGCTCACTGACCTTCCGCGCCTCGGTGACCGATTTCACGCGGTTGATGATGAGCTTGAGATCCGGACTCGTCGCCTCGCTCGATATAGCCTTGATGATGCCGTATGCGTCGGTGATGGCGGTCGGCTCCGGCGTGGTGACAATGACCACTTCGTCTGCGGCAAGCACAAATGACAGCACATTGTTGGAAACGCCCGCGCCCGTATCGATGATGATGATATCGGCGTCGTTGAGCTCTTCGAGACCGTTCACCAGATTATTCCTGCTCTCCTCGGAAAGATTCGCCAGCTGTGAAAAACCCGACGCGCCGGCGATAAAGCGTATGCCGTAGTTCGTGTTGATGACGATATCACGCATCTTCTTGAGGCCCTTCATGACGTGGAACAGATTGAACTCGGGGATCTTGCCGAGTATCACATTCACGTTCGCAAGGCCCAGGTCCGCGTCCATGACGATGACCTTTTTGTTGTAGCGCCCGAGCGCAATACCGAGATTGATGGCGACGTTGGTCTTTCCCACACCGCCCTTGCCGCTCGTCACCGCAATGACCCGCTGCTGATACTGCACGGGGCCGCTCATCATTTTTCTCAATTCGTCTGCCTGGTCAGCCATGCATTCATTCTCCGTAGATTCGTTCGATGATATGCTGCTTCCCCTTCGCCGCCTCGATGACATCGCGCGGCACGCTTTGTCCGAAGCAGAGATAGGACAGCGAAAGACGGTTCTTGATGACAGCCGAAAGTGCGGCACCGATATAGCTCGTTTCATCGAGCTTGGTGATGATAGCGCCGCTGTAATTGAGCATCTTGAAATTATCGATGATATCGAGCGCGTCGTAATATTTTGTGGTGGCGCTTATCACCAGCTGCACGTCGAGATCGATGCGCGCGGTGTTCTTGAGAAATTTCCCCACCTGCATGATCTCCTCGGTGTTCTTCGGCGAACGTCCGATGGAATCGACGAAGATGAGTCCGCTGCCCTTGAACGACAGCACTTCCTCGCGGAACGACTCCGGGTTCTTGCACATCGCGAACGGCACCTTCATGATCTCCGCATACCGGCGGAGCTGTTCCTCGGCGGCGATGCGGTAGCAGTCGAGCGTGATGAACTTCATCTCCTGGCGCACATTGCGGAAGAGCGACGCGAGTTTCGGTATCGTCGTCGTCTTTCCCACACCCGTGGGGCCTACCAGCATGATTATTTTCTTCCGCTGTGTGAGCGGTATGCCGTTCGCCAGAAACAGGTTCTTGTCGAAGTAGTTCTCTATGGCGGTCTTGACCGTATTGTTATCCTGATAGAAACGCGCATCGGACTGATGATACAGATATTCGCGAAGCTCGTCGATGGCGTCCTCGGGAAAGTCGCGTCTGCGGAGCAGTGAAAGATGTTTGGCAATCACATCATCGCCGCCGGCGCTTTCGAAGGCCGCCGAACGTTTCGGCGCGGCCTCGGCGCGGGTAAAAAACACTTCCGCGGCGGGCGCGGCAGGCACGGACTGCTGCTTGGGCATGGGCGCACGGAACAGCGGCTCATCGGTATAGGTATCGTCTTTCGGTGTCCGTGAAGGTGCTGCGGCAGCAGGCGCCGTATTATCATTTAATATCCGCATATTTTTGCGGAACAATGTCGTATCGTCATCGGTGCTTTTCGCTGTACGTGGCTCGCGTCTGCGCGGTGTCACGGGGGGCGGCAGCGGTTCTTCCGTTTCATCCGATTCATCTTCTTCGAAACGCGCTTCCTCCGCCGCCGGTGCGGGCTGCGCGGAAGATTGCGTGCGCTGCTGTGCGATGAGCCCCATCAGCATATCGATCTTCTTCTCAAGCGCGTTTACGCGTTCGCTCTCGCCCGAGGAGGATGCTTCGGGCCGTACACGCGGCGGCGGAAGCACTTCCATTTCATCGTCGATATTCTGCTGACGCTCACGTGCTGCAGCATCATCGTCGGCGGTGCGCCGCTGTGCCGCTTTAATATTTTTATTGATTTGCAGTATACGCTTGCCTATCTCTTCGCCGTTGATGGGTTTATGCTTGGTTATCTCGGGGGAACGCAGTTCTTTCTGCGCGGCGTTATCCTTATCCCGTTCGGCGTTCTTGAGTATTTCATAGCTCGCGCTCTGGAGCATAATACGCACTTCGTGTT
Source organism: Spirochaetota bacterium (assembly GCA_016214035.1). GTDB lineage: Bacteria > Spirochaetota > Brachyspiria > Brachyspirales > JACRPF01 > JACRPF01. The sequence continues at coordinate 263,766 of JACRPF010000007.1, forward strand.
CTTTCTTGCCGGTCACCATGCCCACAAGGCTTTTCTGCGACACTTCACGCTCGGTAAGAATGGTGAAATTATTGCCGTGCTTGATCTTAGCCAGACCGAGCGCCGCAGCGCGGGTTTTACCACGGTACGTTTTGATATCGAGCATAGCCGCCCATCCTTTTCAGAATCGTTTAATGAACATCCGGGGTGAGAAAAAACTCGGGGATGGCGACGACGACCTCGAAGGATTCGTCGGCAAACCCCAGAAAATGCTTGCGGGTGACCTTTTTCACCTGGATGATGTAAAAGTTCTCACCGCACTCCTTGCGAACCTTCGCCAGAACGTCCGTCCGGCTCTTACCAAAGTACTTTTTCTCGCGCATGGTGTTTCCTCCTTTGATATACTGCATTATCGGAACAATACGCTTTTGGTTAACCTCGTTTTGTACGTCAAAAAAACCGCGCCAGCCGTTCAAGGGGAAGACATGTACCGCTGTAGTCATATGCACTCCTCCTACCGTATCAATACCAGGGACTCGACTTTGTAGCCCGTTGCGATCTCGGATGACGCTATAACCGATATTTTTCCTATATTCTTCGAAACCAGGTTGAACATGGCGCGGCGTATGAGCGGTGATACGAGCAGTACGGAGTCATATCCCTTTTCAGAGACTATCTTCGATGCTTCGCGTATCTTTTTCACCAGGTCCTGCACGGCGGTAAGCTCCATCGCTATCGTCTGGCCGCGGCCGTCTCCGGCGTCGACCACATTGTTGCCGATTTCTTCCTGATGCGCCTGTGAAAGCGTGATGACGCGGATGATGCCGTCGGGCGATGCGACCTGCTTCGATATCTGATGCGACATACGCTGCCGTACAACCTCAGCCGCCTGTTCGGGGAGTATCTTCGCGTCAATGGCGTCAGCCACCGATTCGAGCAGCACCACCGTATTGCGAATCGATATGCCTTCACCCAGGAGCTGCTGCATGACCTTCTGCACATACCCGAGCGCATTCGGCTTGCCCATAACTTCCTGTACGAGCGCCGGATGCGTTTCCTTGAGCACGTCGACGATCTTCTGCACTTCCTGACGTCCCAGGAGAAGCATGGCATTGCGTTTGATAATCTCGGTCAGATGCGTGGCGATAACCGCCGTGGGCGAGAATATCATGAATCCCTTCTTCTCGGCGATATCGCGGTCTTCGTATGATATCCAGTACGCCGGCAGACCGAACGCCGGTTCGCGCGTCACTTCACCCTCAAGCTTCTCCCCTTCGCCGCGCTGGTTGATGGCGAGGAGCATGCTTGAGCGCACCGAGCCTTTCGCCATCTCGGTGCCGTTGATGCTCACCACATATTCTTCCGGCTCAATGCCGGCGTTATCGGTGATGCGCACCGGAGGAACAACCATACCCATTTCAAGCGCAAGCTCGCGCCGTGTATTGGTGACACGGTTGAGCAAATCGCCGCCCTGCGTTTCATCCACCAGCGGTATGAGATTGGCGCCGATGGAAAGTTCAATGGGTTCCGTTTTGAGCAGCGAGGATACGTCCACCGGGCCTTTGCGGGCCGCGGTCTCGCTTTCCTTTTTCTCGGTGATGCCGAGCTCCTCGCCCTGCCGCTGAATATTCCACGCGAGAAAACCGAGCGCGATCGAAAAGAACAGAAGTATCAGGGTAGGAAATCCGGGCAGCCATGCCATAATGAACGCGAATCCCGCCGCGATGAACAGATTGCGCGGGTCAATGAGCAGCTGTTTGATGACCTGCTTCCCGAGATTATCCTCGCTTGCGGAACGCGTTACGAGAAGACCGGTGGCAAAACTCATGAAGAACGCCGGTATCTGCGTCACGATACCGTCGCCGACGGTGAAACGCGTATACGCCTTTGCGGCAACCTCGAGCGACTCGCCGCGCATCGCCATGCCGATGATGAAACCGCCGAGAATATTGATTATCGTGATGATAATGCCGGCGATGACGTCGCCCTGCACGAATTTCGAAGCACCGTCCATGGTACCGTAAAAATCCGATTCCTGGCGTATCTTCAAACGCCGTTCATTTGCCTCTTTTTCGGTGATGGCGCCGGCATTAAGTTCGGAATCCACCGCAAGCATTTTCGGCGGCATGCTGTCCAACGCGAACCGTGCGGCGACTTCGGCAACGCGTGTCGCGCCTTTGGTGATGACCATGAACTGCACGATGATAAGTATGACAAAAATAAGCACGCCGACGACGATGTTGCCGCCGATGACGAAATCACCGAACGCGCCGATGATGCGTCCTTTGAAGTTGATGCCCTGCGTGAGGATAAGCCGCGTGGCCGATACGTTGAGCGCGAGACGGAACGCCGTCATCACGAGCAGAAGCTGCGGAAAGACGGAAAACTCACTCGCACTTTTCAGATTGAGCACCATGAGCAGAATGAGGAGGCTGACCACGATATCTACGATCAACAGCATGTCGAGCAGTATCGCCGGGAGCGGAATGATGAGCATGACGATGACAAGGATAGCACCGACGGCGAAAAGCATGTCGGAGTTTTTCAGCCAGTTCTTCGGCAGGAATCCGAACGGATTGTTCGCTGTGGTTGTCGCGTCAGCCATTCATCCCTCCCTAACTCACCCGCCGCATACCGACGCGCTCCTCGCGCATGCGGTATACTTTGGCAAGAATGAACGATACGACGTTATAAAGCTGTTCGGGAATATACTCGTTAATCTCCACATGATAGAACAGATGCCGCGCAAGTTCACGGTTCTCCACGACCTCAATACCGTTGGCGCGGGCTATATCCTTGATTCTTTGCGCCACATGGTCGGCGCCCTTTGCAACAACCTGCGGGGCCTGCATCGCCGAGGCTTCATACTTGAGCGCCACGGCGAAGTGCGTGGGGTTGGTGACCACCACATCCGCCTCGGGAATGGACTTGTACATATTGCGGTACGCCATGCGCTGCATCATCTCGCGGATGCGGCCCTTGACGTGCGGATCGCCGTCGAGCTCCTTCATTTCCTGCTTGACCTCAGACTTGGTCATCTTCAGATTCTGCATATACTCGCGGTACTGAAAGATGTAATCGGCAACGGCGATGATGAGCAGAAATATCATCACCTTGACGAGCATGGCGAGCACGATATGTCCGAGCAGCAGCATCGACTGCGCGGGGGGCAGCGAGAGCGTACTGATAAGCGCGCGGTAATTTTCAACGATCGTGGTGGTGGTAATGACCGAAAGCACCGCCACCTTGAAAAGTATCTTGACGAAATTCATCATGCTCTGCCGTGAAAAGAAAACGCGCTGTTTGAAATTCTTCCAGTTCGGGGCGATACGGCCGAAATCGATCTTGATGTTCTTCGTGGTGAAGAGGAACCGCGTCTGCGCGAGATTCGAAAGCACCGCGACAACGAACGCCGCAACCATAATCGGCAGGAGCATCTTGAAAATGATAGTCCCCATGCCGCTGAACAGCGTGCCGAAGCTGTGCGGTGACAGATTCGTATCTACCTTGCTGAGCGAACCGATTGTGGTAAGCATATAATCTTTGATAATGGTCACATAATACGGCAGTAAAAGCGTGATGATGGCGATGCATGCGGCAAGCACGAGCGTCTGGTTCACTTCCACCGAGTTGACAACGCGCCCTTCTTCCTCGCGCGCGCGCTTTTTCTTCCGTTCGGACGGCTGCTCGGTACGCCCTTCATCCTCGGCGGCGAAAAGCGAAAGATCATAACGCAGAAACTCGTCATCGCAGACACGTGCGCCGCATGACGGGCCGCGGGCGGTGATGTGACGAAGCGTCATGGCGACACCGCCCCGAGTCCGCCGAGCACGCGGGTGATATCGATGAACGTTGTCTGTATGACGGTAGCGATAGTTCCCACCAGCATGGGTGTTATGACCATATAGGTGATAATACCGAGCCCCACCTGCACGGGGAAACCGAGCATGAGTATGTTCATCTGCGGGGCGGCCTTGGCAAGAAGCCCCAGCGAGAGCGAGAGCAGGAACAGTGTCGCGATCATCGGGAATGCGAGCTTGAGCGCAATGGAGAACATTGACGCGGAAAATGTGAGGATGACATCGATGACGGTACCCGACTTCGCGGTGAACACCGTTTTCGACGCATTACCGAGCACGGGCAGTTTTTTATAGCTTTCATAGAGCGCAAGTATCACCAGATGATGCCCCTTCACCGAGATGAACACCAGCGTGGCGATGAGGTTCTGGAACTGCCCGATGATGGGAATGGATATCTGCGACAAGGGGTCGAGTGTATCAGTGACGCCGAAACCCATCTGCACTTCGAAAAAGCGGGCCGCTGTCTGGAATGCGGCGAAGATAATCGAAAGTAAAAATCCGATGAGAAGTCCTATCATCACCTCGTTGGCGACGGTAAGCACATACGGGATGAACTCATTGGGAACGGTAAGCCGCATATCGGCGACCAGCGGAAAAAGAAGCGCGGTGATCACGAACGACGCCCCGGCACGAACCTGAAACGGAATGACGGTTGTCGAATACATCGGGGCTACCGTAAGGAGTGCAAGCATGCGCACCAGGATGAGCAGGAAGAGCTGTGTATATTGTGTGAAATATTCCACGCGTCCTACCTTGCCAGTGACGGCAGTTTATTGAACAGATTGATGGTGAACTGGGTGAGCATCGAGAACATCCAGCCACCCATGCCGATGAGCACCGCCGCAATGGCGATTATCTTCGGCACGAAGGTAAGCGTCTGCTCCTGAATACTCGTGGTTGCCTGGATAACGGAGACCACAAGACCCACGACCACGCTCACGCCGAGTATGGGTGCCGAAACATACAGAAACACCCACAGGGTATCGCTCACCAGTCTCATGATCTCAGCCTGCGACATACGTCACCTCACCGATAACTCTGGACAAGCTGATATGAAATGAGTTTCCAGCCGTCCACGGCGATGAACAGAATCAATTTCAGCGGCAGTGAGATCATGACGGGAGGGAGCATTATCATTCCCATTGCCATCAGCGCCGCCGCCACAATAAGATCGATGACGATGAACGGGATGAACAGCCATATCCCCATTTTAAACGCGACCGTCAGCTCATTGATGATGAATGCAGGGATAACAACCGACGTGGGGATGCTTGCGGGGTCTTTCAATGAACCTTTTTTCGACAGATAAATAAATAGGTCGAGATTCGACATGCCGTTACGCGAGTTGAGCGTGGTAAGCATGAATGTCCTGAGCGGTTTTTCCGACTGTGAGAAGAATTCATTCACACCGATCTTTCCTGACAGATACGGCTGCAGTGCTTTGGTGTTCATCTCATTGATAGTAGGCTGCATGATGAAGAACGTCAGGAACAGCGAGAGTCCCATGATGATGGCACGCGGCGGAGTTTCCTGAAGTGACAGTGCGCGCTGCAGAAAGCTCAGCACGATGGACACACGCAGAAAGCTGGTGACCATGATGATGATGGACGGCGCCAGTGATAAAATGGAAAGCAGGAACAATACCTGCAGTCCGAGCGACACTTCTTTCGGTGATTGCGCTTCCTTCATCCGGATATCAACGAACGGTATCGGCAGGCTCTGCGCGAATGCCGCCGCAAAAGGAACGGCTATGAGGATGACAGAGATAATAAGTATGGTTCGCAGGTTTCGGTTTCGCACTTCTCTTCCTCCCAGAAAAGAGACATGCAGTATGAGTACACACTACGGGCAGTCGGTACCCTCATGTTAACATATTATATTTATTCTGTCAAGCCCTTTTTGACATTTTTCTTCATTATGATATACTCCCCGCAAACACGTACGCCGGAGGATTCGAATGTTCCATGGCTCCATGACCGCGCTTGTCACACCGTTCACCGATAATGGCGATATAGCATGGGACGATCTTAAAAAGCTCGTGGAGCACCAGATAGCCGGCGGAACGGACGTCCTCGTCCCCTGCGGAACCACCGGTGAATCCGCGACGCTTTCGCACGCGGAACATGACGAGGTCGTTGAAGCGGTCATCAAGTTCGCCGCAAAGCGCGCCAAGGTCGTTGCCGGCGCCGGATCGAACTCTACTGCGGAAGCGCTCCGCCTTACCAAACACGCGAAGGACGCGGGTGCCGACGGCGTACTGCATGTTGCACCATACTACAATAAGCCCACACAGGAAGGGCTTTATCGTCATTTCATGGAAGTTGCCTCGGTCGGAATACCGGTCATCGTCTATAATATCCCCGGACGCACCAGCATCAACATTACAGCCGAAACGATGGCACGCATCGCCAAGGATGCACCGATGATTGTGGGTCTAAAGGAAGCGACAGGTTCGCTCGCGCAGGCGAGTGAAACGCTCATCGCCGTCAACGCCACCGGAAAAAAGGGATTCACCATGCTCTCCGGTGACGATGCCCTTACGCTCCCGATGATAGCCATCGGCGCTGTCGGTGTCATATCGGTCATCTCGAATCTGCTGCCCGGCATGGTCAAGAAACTCGTCAGCACCGCGCTTGCCGGTGACTATACCGCCGCACGTGATATACATAACCGGTATTTCAATTGTATGGCCGGAATGTTCCTTGAAACGAATCCTGCCCCCATCAAGGAAGCGATGTATATGCAGGGGCTCATCTCATCGGCGGCATTGCGCCTTCCGCTGGTCCGGGTAAAGCCCGACACGGCTGAAAAGATACGCGCACTGCTCAAAATCGCGGGGTAACGCCGCGCGCGTCAGATGTCCCTGAACGTCCATAAAACACCGGTGATTGCACGCGTGCTGCCGGCCCACATTGTTCAAAATATATCGCTGTATCGCGCCATTGTGGTAGGCATCGCCATGCTTGCGGCGCTGATCATTTTTTTCATAATCGCAGTTGCGTCGGTACTCGTCATCATCGCCGTTATGTATCTGAAACGGGATCATGAACCGCATCTGGAAATGGGCTGGATGGCGGCCATGCTTGTCATCCCGTTCATCTCCGGATGCATCGCAAGTATTATCGGCGGATCGATAATTGTGTTGAAGAACTGGAATAATGGACGTTCGTAACCCCGTCACCGCTATCACATCACCGGCGTGCGGCCCTACTTTTTCTTCGTCGTTGCTGTCTTGTTTGTTTTTGATGTGACCGGAGCCGCCTCTTTTTTCTCCGCGGGCTTCGGGATTGAGGCAAGCATTGTAATCGTTTCCTCATCGCCGCGTTCAGTCGCATAGATAAACGCCGTCTTTCCGTCGACGTCTTTGAGCCACGCATCGGCGTTATTCGAAAGCAGCATGGCAACCACTTCGCGAAACCCGTTCTTCGCGGCGTACATCATCGCCGTCATACCGGTCTTATCCTGTATGTTCACATCCGGCTTTGCTTTCGTTCTCAGCCAGGCATCAACCACGAGCGCGTGCCCCATCTCAGCCGCGACGATAAGCGGTGTCTTCCCGTCTTTATCAACGGCAGTGAGGCTGGCCCCGCTTTTTACGATATAGCTTACACGATCCTTGTTCGCATCCGGTTTCTTCAGTTCGGCGAAAAGCTGCTTATCTTCGGGTGTCAATGCCGGCGGTTTTGCAGCAGGCTGTGCGGCTGCACAGAAAAAAGCGATACTCAAGGCAAACGTAACGTACATAATCGCTGTCTTCATAGACTCAACTCCTTACGTTCATATAATTATTTTCCGTCAGGAAAATATTATCTGCGTCCGCCGCCGTAACCGCCCGAACGATGCTGCCCGCCGCCGCTTCCGGGACGATTGTGCCCGCCCCCCGGCCGGCTCGAACCGCCGCCATGTCCACCCGGCCGGCTATGACCGCCGCCCGGACGGCTCGGGCGATTGTGTCCACCACCGCCGCCGCTTCCGCCGGAACGTCCATATCCGCCGCCATGACCTTCAGGTCTGTTATATCCGCCATGTCCGCTCGGGCGACTGTGTCCGCTTCCGCCGGAACGTCCGCCGCTATGACGCTGTGCCGGAGCCGCGGGCGGCGGCTGTGAGTTATAATCAAAACCCTCAAGTTTCTTGCGTTCAACAGCTTTGCCGAGCCGACGTTCTATCTCACGGACCTCGGCGTTGTCTTCCGCCGTAATGAACGTTATCGCGTCGCCTTCACGGGCGGCGCGTCCTGTCCTGCCGATACGGTGGATATAATTCACCGCGGTGTCCGGTATATCGAAGTTGACAACATGCGAAATGGTATCGATATCGATGCCGCGTGCGACAATGTCCGTTGCCACAAGCATGGCGATTTTTCCGCTGCGGAAACCGTCAAGCGCCTGTTTACGCTGGTTCTGGGATTTATTCGAATGAAGCACCCCTACCTTGAATCCGGCATGATCGAGATTGTCTTTCAGCCGGTTCGCGCGGTGCTTTGTCCTCGTGAATATCAATATTGAACGATGTTCCATCTTGCCCAGAAGCGCGATAAGGAGCTGCGATTTCAAGTGCTGCGGCACCGGATAGAAACAATGGTCCACGGTCTCAGCCGGTTTCTCATGGTCGATGCTCACGCGTTTGGGCTGTATCAGATACTGTTTGATAAGGTCCATCAATTCTTTGGCGAATGTCGCCGAGAACAGGAGCGTCTGCCGTCTGCGGGGAAGCACATCGAGTATGCGTTTGATATCGGGCAGAAAACCCATGTCGAGCATGCGGTCCGCTTCGTCGAGCACGATAGTCTCTACGTGCGACATGTCAACTCTGCCGCGCTCCATGTGATCGAGCAGACGTCCCGGGCAGGCGACGATTATCTCCGTGCCGTTGGATAATGCGCGGCGCTGTTCTTCAAATCCCACGCCGCCGTAGACGACAGCTGAACGAATGTGTATGCCGTGCGAGAAATCGCGTATCACGGTCCAAATCTGTTCGGCGAGTTCACGCGTGGGCGTGATGATGAGTGCGCGTGTTGAGCGGAACGGCGCCGGATTGGTGAGCAGGCGGTGCAGGAGCGGCAGCACGAACGCGGCGGTCTTTCCGGTTCCGGTTGCCGCGGTGCCTATCATATCGTGCCCTTCCAGGCAGATGGGTATCGCTTTCGCCTGTATCGGCGTAGGATCAGTGTATCGCGCACCGGCGATAGCTTTCATAAGTCTCGGGTCGAGTTTCAGATCAGAGAAGTTCATAGTACCTCGGAGTATATTGTATTACCGGAAATATGCTACGCAATCCGCATAGATGATCGCCGGTTTGTACGCGCTGGGATCATTGCGAAGCTACACGGAAGACCGCAGAAATAGGTTTGCACACGAAGCGCAACACGCACCACTAGTATATCGCTATGCGGGAATATAGCAAGCGAATTACGGCGTTTTGAACTGTTTATAGACCTGAATAATTCCCACTTGCTGTAATTAGACGTATATTTCTGCTTTTACCTTACCTCGATGGAAATGTACCGCAATGGCATCATCCTTAACCAACATAAATATCAGATAAAAGACTGAATAACACCGTTGGCGATGACCATGAATCCGCCGGTGTCGTGCAAGCGTATAGGACTCTTCAGCGCGAATAAGT